>NZ_JBIAWO010000001.1:0-28904 GCF_042895685.1 Streptomyces sp. NPDC001381
CTGGCGTTGATTTTTGGCACGCTGTTGAGTTCTCAAGGAACGGACGCTTCCTTTGTACTCACCCTCTCGGGCTTTCCTCCGGGCGCTTCCCTTCGGTCTTGCGTTTCCGACTCTATCAGATCCTTTCGGCGTCCGATTCCCGGTCGGCGGGATTTGTCTGCGGGCTTTGGGCTTTCGCCCGTCGGCCTTTCGACATTCACTACGTTAGCCGATTCCCGTGGCAACTCATAATCGAGTTCCTGCGCGTTCGAATTCGGGCATGCGGGCACGCCGAAATCGATCCCGCTGAGGGATGTCGTAGGTAGTGGGTTGGCCGCTTCCGGCTGCAGGCGAATGCCGTACCCGGTTCAAGCGGCTCGGGCTACGTTACGCCCCCGTCAAGGGCGAGTCAACTTCGGCGGCGCCTGGGGACATGGGCCCGGTACGGGCTCACCGTCGGGTCGTCGGCCACCCAGAAGCGCCAGGGGTGGGCGTCCCCGTTGCCGCCCTCACCCGCGACGCCGGTGCGCGGACCGTTGCGTACCTGGTCGGAGGGCACGGGCGTGCCGGTCAGCATCCTCAGCGGTGTCTTCTCGGGGGCGCACGCGTCCGTACCGTCGAGGGCCCGGTCCACGTCCAGGGCCGTGGCCAGGCGGGCAGGGCCTTTGGCCAGTTCCTTGTCGTCGCGGGCCGAGAGTCGGCGTGTGCGGGCCAGTTCGGCGCCCTCGATCACCTCGCCGGCGCGGAGCAGCACGGCGCTCGCCCTGCCCTCGGGGCCGCAGACGAGGTTCATGCAGTGCCACATGCCGTAGGTGAAGTAGACGTACACACGACCGGGGGGACCGAACATCACGTCGTTGCGGGCGGTGCGGCCCTGGTAGGCGTGGGAGCCGGGGTCGTTCGGGCCGTCGTAGGCCTCGACCTCCGTGAGGCGGAGGGTGATCGGACCGTCGGGGGTCGTACGGACGAGGAGGCGGCCGAGGAGGTCGGGGGCCACGTCCAGGACAGGGCGGTCGAAGAAGGCCCTGGGCAGGGGCGTACGGTCGGGGGTCGCGATCATGCCCTCCGAGCGTAGTGGAGAACGGCCGGTGCGTCGGGGTGGTCAGCGGGCACTCGGCTTGCCAGGGTGTGGACACGGAACCGGTCACGGCCGGATCGCGTTTCTAGGGATCAAGGGATCCCGTCAGTAGAAGTCGTAGAGGGAGAGACATGGCGTTCAAGAAGCTGCTCGCGAGTCTGGGGGCCGGCGGGGCTTCGGTCGAGACGGTGCTGACGGAGGTCAACGTCGTTCCGGGCGGTGTCGTCCAGGGCGAGGTGCGGATCCAGGGCGGGTCCGTGAACCAGAACATCGAGGGACTGTCCGTCGGACTCCAGGCCAAGGTCGAGGTCGAGAGCGGCGACGAGGAGTACAAGCAGAACATCGAGTTCACCAAGCTGCAGCTCGGCGGTGCCTTCGAGCTCCAGGCGAACGCCGTGCACGCGGTGCCGTTCGGGCTGGAGATCCCCTGGGAGACGCCGATCACGATGATCGACGGGCAGGCCCTGCGCGGGATGAACATCGGGGTGACGACCGAGCTGGCGATCGCGCGGGCCGTGGACTCCGGTGACCTCGACCCCATCAACGTGCACCCGCTGCCGGCGCAGAAGGCGATCCTCGACGCCTTCATCCAGCTGGGCTTCCGCTTCAAGAACGCGGACATGGAGCGCGGGCACATCCGGGGTACGCGGCAGAAGCTGCCGTTCTACCAGGAGATCGAGTTCTTCCCGCCGTCGCAGTACCGCGGGCTGAACCAGGTCGAGCTGAGCTTCGTGGCCGACGAGCACGCGATGGACGTCGTGCTGGAGATGGACAAGAAGCCGGGGCTGTTCAGCGAGGGCAGCGACACCTTCCGCTCGTTCCAGGTGGGTCTGAACGACTTCCAGGGGACGGACTGGGCGGCGTACCTCAACCAGTGGCTGTCGGAGGTCGGCAGCAAGCGCAACTGGTTCTGAGCGGCCGGGAGGGCCCGGACCCCGCGTGGGGTCCGGGCCCTCTTCGTGTGAAGTCGTAGGCTCGCCATTGGATTTGGTTCCCGATCGATCAGGAGGTGTCGCGGTGACCGAGTTGAAGAGGCGGCCGCTGCCCCACGACTTCCATCCGCCGGTGCCGTCGTTCACGGTCACGAGTGAGGACGTGCAGGAGGGCGCGACGCTCAAGGACGCGCAGGTCCACTCGGAGGGCAACACCTCGCCGCAGCTGCGGTGGGCGGGCTTCCCGGCCGAGACCAGGAGTTTCGCCGTGACCTGCTACGACCCGGACGCTCCGACGGGCAGCGGATTCTGGCACTGGGTCCTGTTCGACATCCCGGCCTCGGTGACCGAGCTGCCGGCGGGTGCGGGCGGCGGCACGTTCGCGGGGCTGCCCGCGGGTGCCGTGCACGCGCGCAACGACTACGGCACCAAGGACTTCGGCGGTGCCGCGCCGCCGCCCGGGGACGGGCCGCACCGGTACGTCTTCACGGTGTACGCCGTGGACCGGGAGAAGCTCGGCCCGGACTCCGACGCCTCCCCTGCCGCCGTCGGGTTCAACCTGCGGTTCCACACGATCGCCCGCGCGCAGCTGATCGGTGAGTACGAGAATCCCTCGAAGGGATAGGTCCGCTCATCGTTCATGGAACGTTTGCCCGCCTCTGGTCTTGGAAGTGATCAGGGGCGGGCATTTTTTATTGCGTTGTCCATCTCGGCGCGCCCGTCCAGAGTTGATCCGAGCCCGCCGGGGGGTGGGCAGGTGCAAGGGGAGGTGGGCTGGATGCGTGACACGTTGGTCCTGAACGCGAGCTTCGAGCCGCTGTCTACGGTGACGTTGAACCGTGCCGTCGTTCTGGTGCTGCAGGACAAGGCCGTCGTCGAGCAGGCCCACCCCGAACTGCGCATGCGGGGTGCCGAGGTCGACATACCGGCGCCCCGGGTGATCAGGCTCTGCAGATACGTACGGGTGCCGTTCCGAAGACAAGCGCCGTGGTCGCGGCGGGGGGTGCTGGTCAGGGACCGGCACAGGTGCGCGTACTGCGGCAGGCGGGCGACGACCGTGGACCATGTGGTGCCGCGGGCGCAGGGTGGCCAGGACACCTGGCTCAACACGGTGGCCTCCTGCTCGGAGGACAACCACCGCAAGGCGGACCGGACGCCGGAGCAGGCGGGGATGCCGTTGCTGCGGCAGCCGTTCGAGCCGACTCCGCAGGACGCGATGCTTCTGGCCCTGGGCCGGGACGACTTGGCGGGGCTGCCGGAGTGGTTGTCGGTGGACGCGGCGTGAGCCGGTGACGTGAGTGGGGCCCACCTCCTGTCGGGAGGTGGGCCCCACTGACATCCGGACGGGGTCAGTCGATCGACGGCTTCTCCCGGCGTTCCGGGATCTTCTTCTCGGTGCCTCCGCCGTTCGAGCCCGAACCGCCGCCCATCGCCCCGAAGTTGCCCATGGCGCCGGAGAGGCCCTTGAGGGCGTCGCCGATTTCGCTGGGGACGATCCAGAGCTTGTTGGCGTCGCCCTCGGCGATCTTGGGGAGCATCTGGAGGTACTGGTAGCTGAGGAGCTTCTGGTCGGGGTCGCCGGCGTGGATGGCCTCGAAGACCGTGCGGACGGCCTGGGCCTCGCCCTCGGCGCGCAGGGCGGCGGCCTTGGCCTCACCTTCGGCGCGCAGGATCTGGGACTGCTTCTCGCCTTCCGCGGTGAGGATGGCGGCCTGGCGCGTACCTTCGGCGGTGAGGATCGCGGCGCGCTTGTCACGGTCGGCGCGCATCTGCTTCTCCATCGAGTCCTGGATGGAGGTGGGCGGTTCGATCGCCTTGAGCTCGACGCGGTTGACGCGGATGCCCCACTTGCCGGTGGCCTCGTCGAGGACGCCGCGCAGGGCCGCGTTGATCTCCTCGCGGGAGGTCAGGGTGCGCTCCAGGTCCATGCCGCCGATGATGTTGCGGAGGGTGGTGACGGTGAGCTGCTCGATGGCCTGGATGTAGCTGGCGACCTCGTAGGTCGCGGCCCGGGCGTCGGTCACCTGGTAGTAGATGACGGTGTCGATGTTGACGACCAGGTTGTCCTGGGTGATCACCGGCTGCGGAGGGAACGGCACGACCTGTTCGCGGAGGTCGATGCGGTTGCGGATGGTGTCGATGAACGGAACGACGATGTTGAGGCCCGCGTTCAGTGTCCGCGTGTAGCGGCCGAAGCGCTCGACGATGGCGGCGCTCGCCTGTGGGATGACCTGGATCGTCTTGATCAGGGCGATGAAGACCAACACCACCAGAATGATCAAGACGATGATGACCGGTTCCATCGTGTTTCCCCGTCCCCTTCTCCGCTTTTCCGCCTCGAGCGCTTGGGAAGATCTTATGGTTGTCGAAGATCTTGCTGGTCGAGTCTGACAGACCGTCGCCTGCCTCGGGAGGTCTTCGCCTCACTTGCGTGGTGCGGGAGTTGCGCAAGGTCAGATGACGATCGCCGTGGCCCCCTCGATGTCCACGACGTCGACTTCCTCCCCGACTTCGTAGGCCCGGTCGGTGTCGAGAGCGCGGGCCGACCAGATCTCTCCGGCGAGTTTGATCCGGCCGTTTCCGGAGTTGTCGACGCGCTCCAGGACGACGGCCTGCTTGCCCTTCAACGCGTCCACTCCCGTGGCGAGTTGGGGGCGCTGTGCGCTGTGGCGGGCCGCGATCGGCCGCACGACGGCGATGAGGGCGACCGAGACGACGATGAAGACGAGCACCTGGGCGACGGCGCCGAGACCGATGCCTGCGCCGATCGCGGCGGCGACCGCGCCGACCGCGAGCATGCCGAACTCCGGCATGGCGGTGACCACGAGCGGGATTCCGAGCGCTGCCGCGCCGACTAGCCACCACACCCACGCGTCGATGTCGTTCACACGGTCATGGTAGGGCCGTACGTCCTGTCGCGGACAGGGCGCAAAGGGGGCGGCACGGGGTCAGGACAGCGGCAGGCCCTGGGCGGTCCAGCGGTCGCCGACCTGTTCCACGACGAGCGGGAGGCCGAAGCAGAGGGAGAGGTTGCGGGAGGTGAGTTCGAGTTCGACCGGGCCCGCGGCGAGGACCTTGCCCTGGCGGATCATGAGGACGTGGGTGAAGCCGGGGGCGATCTCCTCGACGTGGTGCGTGACCATGATCATCGAGGGGGCGATGGGGTCGCGGGCGAGGCGGCCGAGGCGGCGGACGAGGTCCTCGCGGCCGCCGAGGTCGAGTCCGGCGGCCGGCTCGTCCAGGAGCAGCAGCTCGGGGTCGGTCATCAGGGCGCGGGCGATGAGGGTGCGCTTGCGCTCGCCCTCGGAGAGGGTGCCGAACTTCCGGTCGAGGTACTCGCTCATGCCGAGGCGGTCGAGGAAGGCGCGGGCGCGCTGCTCGTCGACGTCCTCGTACTCCTCCTGCCAGCCGGCCGTCATGCCGTACGCGGCGGTCAGGACGGTCTGCAGGACGGTCTGGCGCTTGGGCAGCTTGTCGGCGAGGGCGATGCCGGCGATGCCGATGCGCGGGCGCAGCTCGAAGACGTCGGTGCCGGGCTCGCCGAGGGTCTCGCCGAGGACGGAGACGGTGCCCGAGCTGGGGAAGAGGTAGGTGGAGGCGATGTTCAGGAGGGTGGTCTTGCCGGCCCCGTTGGGGCCGAGGATGACCCAGCGCTCGCCCTCCTTGACCGACCAGGAGACCTGGTCCACCAGAGCCCGGCCCTCACGGACCACGGATACGTCCTGAAGCTCCAGAACATCGCTCATGAGCGCGTTGTCTCCCCTTGCAGTGTGGCCGGTCTCGGTTGTCGCGGGTGCCTGTGGCTCGGACCGCCGCGCGCGGGTGGGCGCGGCCCCTCGGGAAAATCTACGCCACTGGTCGGGTGGGCCGTTCCATCGGTCCGGTCCTTAGGGTGGGGGGATGTTCTCGGAACCGCGCTCTGGTCGCCTCGCCGCTTGGGGAAATGCCCTGTTGGCCGGACTTGTCTCTCCGGACGACGCCGTGCTCGCCGTGGTCGGTGAGGACGCCGTGCACCGGGTGGAGGGGCTGCCGGGGGAAACGGCGCCCGTCGGGCTCACGCTGGCGCTGGGGCGGCTGCGGGCGCTGGGGGTGCGGGGGCTGCGGGTGGCGCTGCCCGCGCCGGGGCACCCGCTGGGGCTGAGCGGGCCGCCGGAGTTCAACGCGCGGGCGCTGGAGGCGGAGGAGGCGGTGGTCTGTCACGGGGCCGCGCTGGGCCTGGTGCCGGAGGTGTACGAGGCCGGGCCCGCGGGCGACGTCCATGTCGAGGTGGTGTGGCACTGCCTGGCGGTGCGGGAGGCGCCGCCGGCCGATGTGCCGTCGCTGGGTGAGGCGGAGCGGGAGCTGGCGGAGGCGTTGCGGGAGGCGACGGCGGTGCTGTCGCGGCTGGACGTGGCGGGGTCGGGGCCGGTGGCGGAGGCTGCCATCGACGCGTACCGGGCCAGGGCGGAGCGGGGGCGGGAGGTGCTCGCGCCGGGGTATCCGCCCCGGGCGGTGCGGGTGCTGGAGCTGGCGCAGCGGGTGGCGCTGCTGGTGTCCCTCGCCCGGGAGAACGGGCACGGGGGTGCGGTCAGCTCAGCCGAGATGGCGGCGCGTGCGGAGGCGCTGCGGCCTGTGGAGCGTACGGCTCGCAGGGCGCGGGTCGCCGCTTACAACGCGTATGTGGAGGAGTTGGAGCGCGGGGCGCGGTGAGGCGCGCGTGGGGAGTGCGTGAGCCTGGGGGGCTCGGGGGGCGCGCGGCCCGGCGCTGACGGGGCGCCTCGAAGCCTTGGCGCGCGCGGACAGGGACGAGGGGCTCCGTACGTCGTCCTCGACGTACGGAGCCCCTCGCGGGTGCCGGCTGCCTCAGCGGTTCACGCCCGTGTTGCCGAAGGCCGGGTTCATGGTGCCGACGCCGGTGATCGAGTTGCCCACGGCGTTGACCGGGATGTGGACGGGGAGCTGGACGAGGTTGCCCGAGCCGACGCCCGGCGACTTCACGGCCGCGCCCTCGGCACCGGCGTCGGCGACAGCGGCTCCGGCCGAGGCGCCGGCGGCGATGCCGGCGACGGTGAGGGCCAGGGCGGCCTTCTTGGCGATGTTCATGGGTTGCGATCCTCCAACGTGTGCGGGTCCGACCCGGCCGGGGGTCGTGCGCTGACCAACGCGGGAGTGATCGGGAACGGTGCGGGGCGCGTGCCGGGGACAGCCCGTTCGGATCATTGGGGTGACAGGAGGATGGTGTGACAAGCGGACGGCCTCCCCCGGTGAGGGCCGGGGGAGGCCGAGGTCACGGCGGGTCCGGGCGGGACGTCAGCGGTTGAGGCCCTGGTTGCCGAAGGCCGGGTTCAGCACGCCGGACACGTTGACGCTGTTGCCGACGACGTTGACCGGCACGTGGACCGGGGCCTGGACGAGGTTGCCCGAGCCGACGCCCGGCGAGCCCTTGGCCTCGCCGAGGGCCGTGGCACCGCCGTGGGCGGAGGCGATGCCGGCTCCCGCGGCCAGCAGACCGCCGGCCACCATCGTCACGGCCGCTGCCTTCTTCAGGTTCTTCACTTCTCGAGCCCTCCTAGCGATTGCCGGCGGCAGTCGCCGCGGCACGCACTGGAGAACGGCGGGACTCCCCCGTGGTTGCGCCATCCGGGGGACATTCCCACGACGGTATGAATCTCAGCCCGGAGGGCGACACTCCGAATTGCCGGTCAGCCGGTCACACCATGGCGTACGGCCCACAGCGCGGCCTGGGTGCGGTCGGCGAGGTCGAGTTTCATCAGGATGTTCGAGACGTGCGTCTTGACGGTCTTCTCGGAGAGGACCAGGGCACGGGCGATCTCGCGGTTGGAGCGGCCGTCCGCTATCAGGCCGAGCACCTCGCGCTCCCGCTCGGTGAGGGAACCCCCTCTGCCCTGGCCGGAGTTGGCCTCCTCCTGGGAGAGCAGGGCGCCGGCGACCTCCGGCTGGAGCAGGATGTGGCCCGCGTGGACCGAGCGGATGGCGCCAGCGAGGGCGTCGGGGTCCACGTCCTTGTAGACGTAGCCGGCGGCCCCCGCGCGCAGGGCCGGGACCACGGTGCGCTGTTCGGTGAAGCTGGTGACGATCAGCACGCGCGCGGGGTTGTCCAGTTCGCGGAGTCTGCGCAGGGCCTCGACACCGTCCAGGCCGGGCATCTTGACGTCCATCAGGACGACGTCGGGTTTCAGTTCCTCGGCGCGCTCGACTCCCTCGGCGCCGTCGGCGGCCTCACCGACGACCTCGATGTCGTCCTGGACCTCCAGGAAGGTGCGCAGTCCGCGGCGGACGACCTGGTGGTCGTCGACGAGCAGCACCTTGATTGCGTCAGCCACCCGGGGCCTCCATCTCGATCGTGGTGCCCTTGCCGGGCGCCGATTCCACCGTCAGGCCGCCGCCGATCCCGCTCGCCCGGTCCCGCATGGACACCAGGCCGAGGTGACGGCCGGCCCGGCGGACCGCGGTGGGGTCGAAGCCGGTGCCGTCGTCCGTGACGCGCAGGACCGTGGCGGGGCCGCGCTTGTGGAGGGTCACCTCCACGTGCTGGGCGGCGGAGTGGCGCAGCGCGTTGTGCAGGGCTTCCTGGGCGACCCTGAGCAGGGCCTCCTCCTGGGCGGCGGGCAGGGCGCGCACGCCCTGGCTGGTGAAGGTCACGCGCGCGGTGTGGGCGCGGTCGAGGACCTGGACCTGGGTGCGCAGGGTGGCGACGAGGCCGTCCTCGTCCAGGGCCGCGGGACGCAGCTCGACGACGGCGGCGCGCAGTTCGTCGGCGGCCTCGGCGGCGAGCGCGGCGACCTGCTGCAGCTCCCCCTTGGCGCGGGAGGGGTCGCGGTCGACGAGGGCGGCGGCGGCCTGTGCCGTCAGACGCAGGGAGAACAGCTTCTGGGCCACCGCGTCGTGCAGCTCGTGGGCCAGCCGCGAGCGTTCCTCCGCGATGGTCAGTTCGCGGCTGCGCTCGTACAGGCGGGCGTTGGTGAGGGCGATCGCGGCGTGCTGGGCGAGGATGGAAAGCAGGTCCTCGTCCTCTTCGGTGAAGCCGCAGCTCCCCTCCGGCTTCGGGCAGTTCTTGTTCGCGAGGAACAGGGCGCCGATGACCTCGTCGCCGTCGCGGATGGGCAGGCCCAGGAAGTCGGACATCTCGGGGTGGGCGGACGGCCAGCCCTCGAAGCGGGGGTCCTTGCGTACGTCGGCCAGGCGCTCGAAGCGGGCCTCCTGGAGCATCGCGGCCAGGATGCCGTGCTGGCGGGGCAGGGGGCCGATGGCCTTCCACTGCTCCTCGCCGACGCCGTCGACCACGAACTGGGCGAAGCCGCCGTGGTCGTCCGGGACGCCGAGCGCGGCGTACTGCGCGTCGAGCAGCTCGCGGGCGGAGGCGACGATCGTCTTGAGGACGTCGCGCACCTCGAGATGCCTGCTCATGGCCAGCAGCGCGGAACTCACCGCGGCGAGGCCGGACCGGGGACCTTGGCTCATGTCTTCACGGTACCGGCGGGTGGTGACGGCGCGGATCCGACCTGTGACGGCCAGGGGTAGGGCGGGGGACCTAGGGCGGAAGTCCCAGGTACGGCGGCGTAGGGCGCGGGGAGCAGGTGTGCGGGCGTACGTCGAAGGGCCCCGGCGGGCCCCGTCCCACGTCCGAGGCGGGGCCGTGGGGCCGGTTCCTAGGTTGGGATCACCGCCGACGGAGGCGGATGGATCGAGGGGACGGTAGTCATGCCGGTAGCGATCATCACGGGAGCCTCGAGGGGGCTGGGGCGGGCACTGGCCGAGGCGCTGGCCGCGCGGGGCTGGGACCTGGTGCTGGACGCCAGGAACGAGGGCGTGCTGAAGGAGGCGGGTGTCTCGGTCGCGGCGCACGGGACGGACGTGCGGGTGCTCGCGGGGGACGTCACGGACTCCGCTCACCGGTCGGCGCTGGTGGCGGCCGCCCGGCAGCTCGGCGGGTGCGACCTGGTGGTGAACAACGCCAGCGCGCTGGGCGCCGAGCCCCTGGTGCGGCTGACGGAGCTGCCCCTGGACGGGCTGCGGCGGGCACTGGAGGTGAACGTGGTGGCGGCGCTGGGCCTGGTGCAGGAGGCGCTGCCGCTGCTGCGGGCGGCGCGGGCGGGCGCGGTGATCAACGTCAGCTCGGACGCGGCCGCCGAGGCGTACGAGACCTGGGGCGGTTACGGGGCGTCCAAGGCGGCCCTGGACCAGCTCGGGGCGGTGCTCGGGCAGGAGGAGCCGGGTCTGCGGGTGTGGGCGGTGGATCCCGGGGACATGGCCACGGATCTGTACGCGGCGGCCGTACCGGACGACGACGATCCGCGGCCGGAGCCGGGCAGTGTGGTGCCGGCCTTCCTGCGGCTGCTGGACGAGCGTCCGGCGAGTGGCCGCTTCGGCGCTCCGGCGCTGCTGGGGGGACGGCGATGACGCTGGCCGTGCGGGTGCCGGAGGATCTGTCGGCGCGGGTGCCGGCCGAGCAGCGGGGGCCGGGGCGGGGGCGGGACGACGTACGGCTGCTGGTCTCGCGGGGGACGGAGGTGGCGCACCACGTGTTCCGGGAGCTGCCGTCGCTGCTGCGGGCGGGGGACCTGCTGGTGGTGAACACGTCACCGACGCTCGCGGCGGCCGTGGACGGGCGGATCGGGCACACGCGCGTGGTGGTGCACTTCTCCACGCGCGGGGACGACGGGCGGTGGGCGGTCGAGCTGCGGGATCCCGACGGGCGGGGCACGACACGCGCGCGTGCGGGAGGGCCCGCGGGGACGCCGGTGCGGTTGGCCGGGGGTGCGCGGCTGGTGCTGGAGGAGCCGCTGAGTCCCGGGAGCGGGCGGTTGTGGTGGGCGCGGGTGGAGGGCGGCACGGGGGCGGGCGGGGGTGTGCCGGGGCTGCTGCGGGAGTACGGGCGGCCCATCCGTTACTCCTATACGGAGCGGGACCAGCCGCTGTCCGTGTACCAGACGGTGTTCGCGCTGGCGTCGGCCGAGGGCGCGGGCAGCGCGGAGATGCCGAGTGCGGCGCGGCCCTTCACGGCGGGGCTGGTGGCGGCGCTGGTGAGCCGGGGGGTGCAGTTCGCGCCGGTCACGTTGCACACGGGGGTCGCCTCGGCGGAGGTGCACGAGCCGCCGTATCCGGAACGTTTCGCGGTGCCGGAGGCGTCCGCGCGGTTGATCAACGCGGCGCGGGCCGGGGGCGGGCGGGTGATCGGCGTGGGGACGACGGCCGTACGGGCGGTGGAGTCGGCCGCGGGGACGGACGGGGTCGTACGCGCGCGTGAGGGGTGGACGGATCTGGTGGTCACCCCGGAGCGCGGGGTGGGGGTGGTGGACGGGCTGCTGACCGGGCTGCACGAGCCGGAGGCCTCGCACCTGCTGATGCTGGAGGCGGTGGCGGGGCGGGCCGCGATCGACCGGGGCTACGACGAGGCGCTGCGCGGGCGCTATCTGTGGCACGAGTTCGGGGACGTGCATCTCCTCCTCCCCTCGTAGGTCCTCACACAGGGCATTGCTTCGGCAACCGCGGGTGAGAAGGGGAGGCGGGCGATGTGAGGCCTCGCATAGGGCCCACATCACGTACGAAAGACATTAGGAGATAAACGGGCCCCCGGTGAACGGGACAGACAGTCTGGTCTGTCCCGTTTTGCCCTTCCCTGATCCACTACCGGGGATCGTAGGTCACACCTTTGCCTGGGCATTTTGCGGCCGCTAAGAATTGCTCACGTCGCTCAGCGCCGCGGGTTTCCGCCCGCGGCGTCGTTCGTGCCAAGAGCACCGTGTCCACCGTCGGACGAGCGACCTCCGCGCTATTACGAAGAGGTCCTTCGCCATGCCCAAGAACACTCACAAGATCGCGATCGCCGGTGCCGGCGTGCTCGGTGCCGCCGCCCTCGCCTTCTCCGTGGTGCCGGCCGACGCGCACACGACGACGACGGACGCCGTCTCCTCGTCCCGTGTCGCCTACAGCACCGAGCCGGTGCGCGACGTGAAGGGCAGCGTGACCGACCAGCTCGCCGGTTCGAACGTGAAGGTCGAGGCGATCGAGGCGAAGAAGAAGGCCGCCGCGGAGGCCGCCGCCAAGAAGAAGGCGGCAGCCGAGGCCGCCCGGAAGGCCGCCGCCGCGAAGCAGAAGGCCGCCGCCGAGGCCGCCGCCAAGAAGAAGGCGGCAGCCGCGCACAAGGCCAGGGAGGCCGCGAGCCGCTCGGTGAAGCGCGCCGCCGTCAGGCCGGTCGCCGCCAAGAGCTACGCCAACAACCTCGACGGCTGGATCCGTGAGTCGCTCGACATCATGAAGAAGCACGGCATCCCGGGCTCCTACGACGGCATCAAGCGCAACATCATGCGCGAGTCCTCGGGCAACCCGAACGCCATCAACGACTGGGACATCAACGCCATCAACGGCATCCCGTCGAAGGGCCTGCTGCAGGTCATCCCGCCGACCTTCAACGCCTACCACGTCGCCGGCACGTCCTGGAACATCTACGACCCGGTCGCCAACATCACCGCCGCCTGCAACTACGCGGCCGACAAGTACGGCTCCATGGACAACGTCAACAGCGCCTACTGAGACCGCGCGGACCTCTTTCGCGGCTGAAGACGCCGAAGGGCGGCACCCCACCTGACGGGGTGCCGCCCTTCGGGGCGTGCGGAGGCGACTACTTGCGCATGACCTCCGGCTCGTGGCGGCGCAGGAAGCGGGCCACGAAGAAGCCGCAGATCACGCCCAGGACGATCAGAGCGGCCATGTCCATGCCCCAGGCACCGACGGTGTGCTCCCACAGCGGGTCGGTGTCACCGCCGTCCTTGGGCGGGCTGATGTTGTTGAAGTCCAGCGTGGCGCCCGCGGCGCCGACCGCCCAGCGCGACGGCATCAGGTACGAGAACTCGTTGACGCCGATCGAGCCGTTCAGGGCGAACAGGCAGCCCGTGAAGACCACCTGGATGATCGCGAACATGACCAGCAGCGGCATGGTCTTCTCGGCGGTCTTCACCAGCGAGGAGATGATCAGACCGAACATCATCGAGGTGAAGCCCAGCGCCATGATCGGCAGGCACAGCTCCACCAGCGTGTTGCCGATGACCAGGCCCTCCTCCGGGATCTCCCGGCTGGAGAAGCCGATGACGCCGACCAGCAGCCCCTGCAGCACGGTGACCAGGCCGAGCACGAACACCTTGGACATCAGGTACGCCGAGCGGGACAGGCCGGTGGCGCGCTCACGCTCGTAGATGACCCGTTCCTTGATCAGCTCACGGACCGAGTTCGCCGCGCCCGCGAAGCACGCGCCGACCGCGAGGATCAGCAGGACCGTGGTGGCCGTGCCGTTGGGGATGACCCGGCCGGTCTTCGGGTTCACCGGGTTGGGCAGCAGGCTGTTCCCGGAGTCGATGAGCAGGCTCACCGAGCCGAGGACGACCGGCAGGATCACCGACAGGGCGAGGAAGCCCTTGTCGGAGGCGATCACCGACACATAGCGGCGCACCAGCGTGACGAACTGGGACATCCAGCCCTGCGGCTTCGGCGGCTTCATCGCCTGCATCGGCGGCATCTGTACGGACTGCGGCGCCACGGCGTCGATGTCCGCGGCGTACATCTGGTAGTGCTGCGAGCCCTTCCAGCGGCCCGCCCAGTCGTAGTCGCGGTAGTTCTCGAAGGCGGAGAAGACGTCGGCCCAGGTGTCGTAGCCGAAGAAGTTCAGTGCCTCCTCGGGCGGACCGAAGTAGGCGACCGCGCCGCCCGGGGCCATCACCAGCAGCTTGTCGCACAGCGCGAGCTCGGCGACGGAGTGGGTGACGACGAGGACCATACGGCCGTCGTCGGCGAGGCCGCGCAGCAACTGCATGACGTCACGGTCCATGCCCGGGTCGAGGCCCGAGGTGGGCTCGTCCAGGAAGATCAGCGACGGCTTGGTCAGCAGCTCCAGGGCCACGGAGACACGCTTGCGCTGGCCGCCGGAGAGGGAGGTGACCTTCTTCTCCTTGTGGATGTCCAGCTTCAGCTCGCGCAGCACCTCGTCGATGCGGGCCTCGCGCTCGGCGGGCGTGGTGTCGGACGGGAAGCGGAGCTTGGCCGCGTACTTGAGGGCCTTCTTGACGGTCAGTTCCTTGTGCAGGATGTCGTCCTGCGGGACCAGACCGATGCGCTGGCGCAGCTCGGCGAACTGCTTGTACAGGTTGCGGTTGTCGTAGAGGACGTCGCCCTGGTTGGCGGGACGGTAGCCCGTCAGCGCCTTGAGCAGCGTCGACTTGCCGGAACCGGACGGTCCGATGACCGCGATCAGTGACTTCTCCGGAACGCCGAACGAGACGTCCTTGAGGATCTGCTTGCCGCCGTCGACCGTGACGGTCAGATGGCGGGCGGAGAAGGAGACCTCACCGGTGTCGACGAACTCCTCGAGCCGGTCGCCGACGATCCGGAACGTCGAGTGACCGACGCCGACGATGTCCGCCGGGCCCAGGAGCTGGGTGCCGCCCTTGGGGATGGGCTGGCCGTTGACGTAGGTGCCGTTGTGCGAGCCGAGGTCGCGGATCTCCATGCGCCCGTCGGGCGTCGAGTGGAACTCGGCGTGGTTGCGGGAGACCTGCAGGTCCGAGACGACCAGGTCGTTCTCCAGGGCACGGCCGATACGCATCACACGGCCGAGGGAGAACTGGTGGAACGTGGTCGGGCTGCGGTCGCCGTAGACCGGCGGCGCCCCCGCGCCACCACCGGGGATCTGCTGCGCGTACGGCGTGTTCGGCCCCTGCTGCTGCGGGACCTGCGCGGGCTGCTGCGGCGGCTGCCAGCCGGCCTGCGCCGGCTGCGGCGCCTGCTGGCCGGCCCAGCCCGGGTTCGCGGCCTGGGCGGCGTAGGGCTGCTGCTGGGGCTGCGCGGCGGGCGCCTGCGCCCCCGAAAGGCTCACGCGCGGGCCGTCGGTCGCGTTGCCGAGGTGCAGCGCCGAGCCGGGGCCGATCTCCAGCTGGCTGACACGCCGTCCCTGCGCGAACGTGCCGTTCGTGCTGCCGTGGTCCTCGATGACCCAACTGCGGCCGTTGAAGCTGACCGTGGCGTGACGCCAGGAGACCCTGGCGTCCTCGAACACGATGTCCCCCTGCGGATCGCGTCCGAGGGTGTATGACCTGGACGGATCGAGCGTCCAGGTGCGTCCGTTCAATTCCAGTACGAGTTCCGGCACTCCATGCCCCACTGAGTAGTCCCCCGAGTTACCCCCATCACAGGGAGTCTAGGGATGTCGAACATCGTCGGGAACTATTTCAGTAGCGGCCCCCTGACCGAAAGTCGGGCCTCGTGATGAGCTTGCACCAGCACATCGGCCGTTCCCGTTGACGGGGTTGAAATCGCCCCGGAGAGTGGTAAACGCACGCGAGGGGGACGGATGCGGCGATCTTCGCCGAACCGCGCCGCGGATCGGGGGGTCTGCATGAGTGCCGGCACAGGGATCGAGAGCAACGGACGCGCGGGGTACGGCGGGGGCGTGCCGTGGGTGGACGTCGCCCTGGCCGCGGTAGCCGCGGTGAGCTGGGCGTTGATCGGGATGGCGGGGACGGCGGCGCTCGGTCTGCATCTGCTGGGAGCGGACACGGCGGGCTCGTTGGGCCCGATGACGGCGGCGGTGGTGGCCCTGGGTGCGGGCGGCTCCGTCACGCCGTCGGGCGACGTGTCGGCCTTCGGCCTCACGGGAGCCGAAGCGGACACCGCCATCGAGATCGCGCCACTGGGCGTGAGCCTGGTCGGCGCCCTGCTGCTGTCGTGGTTCTTCCTACGGTCCCTGCGGGCGGCCGGAGTTGTGGTCGCGCCGGCCGAACTCCTCGCGCGGGCGGGCGCGGTGGTCGTGCTGTTCGTGGCGATGCTGGGCGGGCTGGCCTGGGCGGGGCACGACGTCATCACGCTCGACGGCGGCTCGCTCGGGCTGGACGACGTGCCCGGCGTGGGCGGGGGCGGGGGCGGCGGGGGTCTGGAGATCCCCGGGCTCGGGGACGTGGGCGACATCGGGGGGCTGCTGCCCGACCGGCTCGGCGACCTCGTCGACGCGAAGGCGGCGGTCGGCTTCACCGTCGACACGGTGCCCACCCTGCTCGGCGGGCTCGTCTGGTCGGCGGCGGTCCTGCTGATCGCCCTGCTGGCCTCGCGGCGGACCCCGCTGCCGCCCGGCTGGGAGGCGGTGCACCAGGTGGTACGGCCCGCGGTGTCCGCCGTCGTCACCGTGCTGCTGGTGGCCGTGGCGGCGGGGCTCGCGGCCGCGGCGTACGCGGCGACCGGCGACGACCACCCGGGGCGGATCGCCGGAGCGGCGCTGCTCGGCGCGCCGAACGGGGTGTGGCTGGGCGTCTCGGTCGGCCTGTTCGTGCCCTGGGACGGCCGGGCCACCGGCGCCCTGACGAACCTGCTGCCGGACCCGCTCGACGACCTGCTGCGGGTCGGGACCGACCAGCCGGTGACGCTGGGCCGACTGGCCGAACTGGACGGGCGGGTATGGCTGCTGGGGGTGGCCGCGGCGGTGATGATGCTGTTCGCGGGGGTGTTGGCGGCGGTGCGGACGCCGGTGGGGGTGGCGTCGGCGGGGGTGCGGGGGGCGGATGCGCGGGGGTCCGGGGTCGGGGGTTTCGTCGGGCGGTGCGCGGTGCGGTTGGCCGTGGTGACCGCGGTGGCCCTGCCGTTGCTCGGCCGGCTGGCGGGGCTGTCCGTGGACGCCTCGCTGTCCGTGCTGGGGTTCGACGCGTTCGGGGCGGGGATCGAGTTGCACGGACACCTCGGGCCCGCGGTGCTCCTCGGTGCCGCCTGGGGGGCCGGGGCGGGGGCCGTGGGCGCGCTGCTGGCGTGCGCCACGGGAGCGGCCGGGCGACGGGCGGCCCCACTGGCACTGGGTGACGTGACGGCGGGAGCCGCACGGCGGCCCGGTGGGCGTGCGCAGCACGGGGGCGAGGGCGGCGGCGCCCGGCACACCGGCGCGGAGGCGGGGCCGTATGCACCGAGTGCCTCCTACCGGGCACCGAACCCCGCGACCAACCCGTATCTCCGGGTCCCGGAGGAACTGCGGGAACCCGAGGACGCGCGCCCTGACGGCGGGCCCGGCTGGTCGGACCGGCCGCGTCGGCACGGAGGCGACGGGCCGGGCGGGTACGGAGGCGACAGGCCGGGCGGGCGCTCGTCGGGTGCGGGTCGGGGGCGTGGCGGGTCCGGCCAAGGGGTGCCTCTCGGGGGCGGTGGGCCGGGCGGCTCCACGGGCGCGGAGGGGCCTGGCGCGGGCGGGTCGCAGGGGTCCGGTGGCGAGGGCCGGGCGGGCGAGCGGCCGCACGGAGGCGGAACGGGAGCCGGAGGGCAGGGGGACGTGTACGGTGCGCCGACCGTCGTGGGGCCGGTCGGGCCCGGGCCGCGGCGGCCCGGGGACGCCTTCGGGGAGGACCGGCCGCCTCCCCCTCCGCCGCCCCCTCCCCCGCTCCCGCCGAAGCGGCCCGAGCGGCCGCGGTGACCGGTGCGGCGGACCGGCGACGGGCGGCCTTCGCATGCCCGACATCTCCGGTTCGCCCAGTGTTCCGTGTCCGCTGGACGGACCTCTGAGGCGAAAGGCACTGGGTGCCCGATACGGTGGGATACATCATGAGCGCTTCGCAGACTTCGCCGACCTCGTCCTCTGATGTCCCCACCCTCCTTGTCAAGATCTTCGGCAAGGACCGGCCGGGCATCACGGCCGGTCTCTTCGACACCCTCGCGGCCTACTCCGTCGACGTGGTCGACATCGAGCAGGTGGTCACCCGTGGCCGCATGGTGCTGTGCGCGCTCGTGACCGCGCCGCCGCGATCGCTGGAGGGGGACCTCCGCCGCACGGTCCACAGCTGGGCCGAGTCGATCAAGATGCAGGCGGAGATCATCTCGGGCCTCGGTGACAACCGTCCGCGCGGCGTCGGCCGCTCCCTGGTGACCGTGCTCGGCCACCCGCTCACCGCGGAGGCCACGGCCGCGATCGCCGCCAAGATCACCAAGGCCGGCGGCAACATCGACCGTATCTTCCGGCTCGCCAAGTACCCCGTCACGGCCGTCGAGTTCGCCATCTCCGGTGTGGCGGCCGAGCCGCTGCGCACCGCGCTGGTCACGGACGCGGGCGCGCTGGGTGTGGACGTCGCCGTCGTGGACGCGGGTCTGCACCGGCGGGCCCAGCGGCTCGTGGTCATGGACGTCGACTCGACCCTGATCCAGGACGAGGTCATCGAGCTGTTCGCCGCGCACGCCGGCTGCGAGGACCGGGTCGCCGAGGTGACGGCGGCCGCGATGCGCGGTGAGCTGGACTTCGAGCAGTCGCTGCACGCGCGCGTGGCGCTGCTGGAGGGGCTGGACGCCTCGGTGGTGGACAAGGTGCGCGCCGAGGTGCGGCTGACGCCGGGCGCGCGCACGCTGATCAGGACGCTGAAACGACTCGGCTACCAGGTGGGGGTCGTCTCCGGCGGCTTCACCCAGGTCACCGACGATCTGAAGGAACGGCTCGGGCTGGACTTCGCCCAGGCCAACACGCTGGAGATCGTCGACGGGAAGCTGACCGGCCGGGTCACCGGTGAGATCGTGGACCGCGCGGGCAAGGCGCGGCTGCTGCGTCGCTTCGCCGCGGAGGCCGGCGTACCGCTCTCGCAGACCGTGGCGATCGGTGACGGCGCCAACGACCTGGACATGCTCAACGCGGCCGGGCTCGGGGTCGCCTTCAACGCCAAGCCGGTGGTGCGCGAGGCGGCGCACACCGCGGTGAACGTGCCGTTCCTCGACACCGTCCTGTACCTGCTGGGCATCACCCGCGAAGAGGTCGAGGCGGCGGACACCCACACCGAGTAGCGCCCCGGTCCGAGGGCGGCCCCGTACGACGCGCGAGGGCCCGGCGCCACCGGGGTGCCGGGCCCTCGCGCGTGCCGGACGGTTACTCGGAGGGCTCCCAGTAGTCGGTGAGCCTGGCCATGGCCGGTTCCAGGGCCTTCCAGGAGCCGTCGAAGGTGAGGACGGCGTAGGAGGAGGCCGGGAAGCCGCGGCGCGTCATCCGCTCGCGTGCGTCGCTCTCGGCCGAGTCGGCGAGGATGTCGGCGAGGGCGTGGACGCCCGGGTTGTGGCCGATCAGGATGACGCTGTGGACGTCGTCCGGGGTCTCGTTGAGCAGGGCGATCAGCTCGCCCGGGGATGCCTCGTAGATCCGCTCCTCGTAGACCGTTTTCGGCCGGTGCGGGAGTTCATGGACGGCGAGCTTCCACGTCTCCCTGGTCCGGACCGCGGTGGAGCACAGAGCCAGGTCGAGCGGGATGCCGCTGTCGGCCAGCTTGCGTCCGGCGACGGCGGCGTCCATCCGGCCCCGCTCGGCGAGCGGTCGGTCGTGGTCGTTCACCTGTGGCCAGTCGGCTTTCGCATGCCGGAAGAGGACGATCTTGCGGGGTTCTGCGACGCTCATGCGTCCCAGCTTCGCATGAAACAGGCCACGGGGCGCAGGGAGTTGACATGCGGCTTCTCCGGTCGTCCCCGGGGTGTGGAGCGTCTTCGGGGCGTGCCGGTCACTGCCGGCGCGCCAGCAGCTCCTGCACGCGCTCGACGAGGTGGGTGATCGCCGGGTCCCCGGTCGCGGCGTGCGCGTCGGACGGGTTGGCCATCAGGACGAGCAGGACGGCGAAGGCGAGCGTGGGAAGGGCGAGGGCCCACCAGGGCAGCCGGGTGTCCACGCGGGCCGGGGCGGCGGCCGGGCGGCGGGGCCGGGTGAGCGCAGGGGCCGACATGGGTGCCTCCGGTCGTCTCCGAGGGGTCCGTGGTCCGCCTCGCGCGGCCACATCTCGAAGCTACGGAACCGGCGGCCCGCGGCCCATCCGGTGATCCACCCACTTGACCCTGACCCTCACCCCCTAGGGGACAGGGGGGTCAACCCCACCATCGCCGTGAAGGCCCGGGTCGTGGCGGGGTCCTCCGGGCCGTCGCCGGCAGGTCAGGGCGAGGCGATCGTCGCGATGACGGCGATGATCACGAAGATGGCGAGGAACGAGCCGAAGACGATCAGCATCTTCTTCTGGCCGTTCTGGGGGTTCGGGTCGAGCACTGGCATGCCACCCAGTCTCGCACCCACCACCGGTCCCCCGGCCGCCGGGGTCGGGGCCGCCGGCGGGTACGGCGGTCACCGGAACCGACGGCCGACCGGGCGGGGCGGCCGTGGGGTGTGGCCTCGGAGGTCGCCGTGGGGTGTGGCCTCGGAGGTCAGGGGGCCGGGGGTTCGTCCTCGATCGTGCGGGGGCGGCCCGCCAGGATGCCCGCGACCATCTGGGGGAGCATGAGCGCCGCCATCAGGGCGAGGGGAAGGCCCCAGCCGCCGCTGTGCTGGTAGAGCACGCCGACCAGGAGGGGGCCCGGGATCGAGATCAGGTAGCCGGTGCTCTGTGCGAAGGCGGAGAGCCGGGCCACGCCCACGCCGGTCCTGGCGCGCATGCCGACCATCGTGAGGGCGAGCGGGAAGGCACAGTTGGCGATGCCGAGCAGCACGGCCCAGACCCAGGCTCCCTCGGCGGGGGCGAGATACAGGCCCGCGTAGCCGGCGAGGCCGCAGACGCCGAGCGCGACCACGATCGGGCCCTGCTGCGGCAGCCGGGTCGCGACGCGCGGGATGACGAAGGCCAGGGGCACGCCCATCACCATGGTGACGGCGAGCAGCAGCCCGGCCTCGCCCGCGGGCACCCCCGCGTCCCGGAAGATCTGGGCCATCCAGCCCATGGTGATGTAGGCGGCGGTGGCCTGGAGTCCGAAGAAGACGGCGAGGGCCCAGGCGGTGGGGCTGCGAGTGATGCGCGGGCCGGCCGACGGCTCCGCACGCGCGTGCGTGCGCGGGGCGGGTGAGGTCTCCGGGAGCCGTACGGAGCTCTCGGCCTCCCCCGCCGTGTCCCGCCGCCCGCGGAGGAACGGCAGCCACGGCGGCACGGCCACCGCCGCCAGAGCAGCCCAGAGCGCGAGCCCGGGCTGCCAGCCGCCGCCCAGCGCCCCGGTCATGGGGACGGTGAGCGCGGCGGCGGCCGAGGTGCCGAGGGCGAGGGCCATCGAGTACAGGCCGGTCATGGAACCGACCCGGTCGGGGAAGTGCCGCTTGACGATGACCGGCATCAGCACGTTGCTGACGGCGATGCCCATCAGGGCCAGGGCGCTGGCGGCCAGGAACCCGGCCGTGCCGCCCGTGTACGGCCGTACGAGCAGCCCCGCGCCGATCGCCGCCATGCCCGCGCACACCACCGCGCCCGCGCCGAAGCGGCGGGCGAGGCGCGGGGCCGTGACCCCGAAGACGGCGAAGCAGAGCGGGGGCACGGAGGTGAGGAGCCCGGCCACGCTGCCGCTCATGCCGAGGCCGTCGCGGACCTCTTCGAGCAGCGCGCCGAGGCTGGTGATGGCCGGCCGCAGGTTCAGCGCGGCCAGCACGATGCCGGCCATGAGCCATCGGTGGTGCCACGCGCGCGTGGCCGTGCCCGGGGGCTCGGCGGCCGCCGGCGTACCGAGGGGCGTGCGTGTCGTCGTCCGGATCTCCTCGCCTGGCATGGGGCCCATCATAGAATCATGGGATGATTACCTGTCCATCCCCGGGTGCTCCTCCCCCGCCCGGCCCGTGCGAAGGTGTGCCATGCCCCTGAGCCATCCCCGTCGCTCGGCGCTCTCCGAGCAGGTCATCGCCGCGCTGCGCACCCAGATCACGTCGGGCGAGTGGCCGGTCGGCTCCCGCATCCCCACGGAGCCCGAGCTGGTCGAGCAGCTCGGTGTCGCCCGCAACACGGTCCGCGAGGCCGTCCGCGCGCTCGCGCACAACGGGCTGCTGGCCATCCGGCAGGGCTCGGGGACGTACGTCGTGGCGACCAGTGAGCTGGCGGGCGTGATGCACCGCCGGTTCGCCGACGCGGACCCCCGGCACATCGCCGAGCTGCGTTCGAACCTGGAGTCGGGGGCGGCACGGCTGGCGGCCGAGCGGCGCACCGAGAAGGACCTCAAGCAGCTCGACGCGCTGTTGCTGCGACGCGAGGAGGCCTGGGAGTCGGGCGACAAGGAGGCCTTCGTGACGGCCGACGCGACCTTCCACCTGGCGGTGGTGGCCGCTTCCCACAACGACGTCATGACGGCGATGCACGCGGACCTGGGCGAGGTGCTGCGGGACTGGCTGCGGGAGGACGTCGGCGAGGAGCTGACGCCGGAGACGTACATGGACCACACGCGGCTGGTGGACGCGATCCGCGCGGGCGACGCGGAGACGGCCGCGGCGGAGGCCGCCGGCTATCCGCTCGTGTGCCGGCCGGGCCGGTTCACCGCGTCCGGCGACCAGTGACCCGGCCCGGCGGCGGGGCGGTGGCCCGGCCCCCACGGCCCGCCCCGGCCGGGTTCACGGCTTCTCGTGGCTGACCCAGGCCGAGCGGACCTCCTTCCAGCAGCGGCCCGTCAGCCGGACGGTCATGGCGGGCCCGGCGTCGACGGGGGCGCCGTCGGTGTCGAGGTCCCACCAGCGCTCGCACTCGATGTGCAGGCGGACGCGGTCGGTGTCGGCGTAGGGGTTGTGGCAGTGGGCGACGACGTGGGAGCCACGGACGCCGGTGCGGCACTCCGCGCCGAACGGCTCGGGGTGGTCTCCCACGCGCGCGTGCGGAAGCGCCTCGTACGGCAGACAGAAGACGAGGGCGACGGCGGCGGTCACTGGGGCGAGGCTACGGAACAGGCGCACAAGGGAACCTCCTCGGCAGAGCTGGGGAGGGAAGCGCGTGAAGGAACGCGCACTTCAGCGTGCCTGCCCGGAGCACTCCACCGCCCGGTCAGCTACGCCGGACGGGTGACGCCCCGCCTCCCGCGCGGGGCGGGAGACGGGGCGTCGGAAGCACAACCGGAGATCAGGCGCCGATGGCGTGCAGACCGCCGTCCACGTGGATGATCTCGCCGGTGGTCTTCGGGAACCAGTCGCTCAGCAGGGCGACGATGCCGCGGCCGGCCGGCTCGGGGTCCTTCAGGTCCCACTCCAGCGGGGAGCGGGTGTCCCACACGGAGGCCAGCTCGCCGAAGCCCGGGATGGACTTGGCGGCCATGGAGCCGAGCGGGCCCGCCGAGATCAGGTTGCAGCGGATGTTCTGCTTGCCCAGGTCGCGCGCGATGTAGCGGCTGGTGGCCTCCAGGGCGGCCTTGGCCGGGCCCATCCAGTCGTACTGCGGCCACGCGAACTGCGCGTCGAAGGTGAGGCCGACGACCGAGCCGCCGTTCTGCATCAGCGGCAGGCAGGCCATGGTCAGCGACTTCAGGGAGTACGCCGAGACGTGCATGGCGGTGGCGACCGACTCGAACGGCGTGTTCAGGAAGTTGCCGCCGAGCGCGTCCTGCGGGGCGAAGCCGATGGAGTGCACGACGCCGTCGAGGCCGCCGAGCTCCTCGCCGACCAGGTCGGCCAGGCGGCCCAGGTGCTCGTCGTTGGTGACGTCGAGCTCGATGACCTTGGTGGGCTTGGGGAGCTTCCTGGCGATGCGCTCGGTCAGCGTGGGCCGCGGGAACGCGGTCAGGATGATCTCGGCACCCTGCTCCTGGGCCAGCTTGGCGGCGTGGAAGGCGATGGAGGACTCCATCAGCACACCGGAGATCAGGACGCGCTTGCCCTCGAGAATTCCGCTCATGGTGATCAGTGACCCATTCCCAGTCCGCCGTCAACGGGGATGACGGCTCCAGTGATGTACGAGGCGTCGTCCGAGGCGAGGAACCGCACCGTCGCGGCGACCTCCTCCGGCTTCGCGTACCGGCCGAGCGGGACCTGCGAGACGATGCCCGCGCGCTGCTCGTCGGTGAGCACCTTGGTCATGTCGGTGTCGACGAAGCCGGGCGCGACGACGTTGAAGGTGATGTTGCGCGAGCCCAGCTCACGGGCGAGGGAGCGCGCGAAGCCGACGAGGGCGGCCTTGGAGGCCGCGTAGTTGGCCTGCCCGGGCGAGCCGTAGAGCCCCACGACCGACGAGATCAGGACGACCCGGCCCTTCTTGGCGCGCAGCATGGCGCGGTTGGCGCGCTTGACGACGCGGAAGGTGCCGGTGAGGTTGGTGTCGATGACCGAGGTGAAGTCCTCCTCGGACATGCGCATCAGGAGCTGGTCCTTGGTGATGCCGGCGTTGGCGATCAGGACCTCGACGGGGCCGTGCTCGGCCTCGATCTCCTTGTAGGCCTGCTCCACCTGCTCGGGGTCGGTGATGTCGCACTTGACGGCAAGGAAGCCGGCCGGCGGCTCGCCCGAGCGGTACGTGATCGCGACCTTGTCGCCGGCGTCGGCGAACGCGCGGGCGATGGCGAGGCCGATGCCCCGGTTTCCTCCGGTGACGAGAACCGAGCGGCTCAACGGATCACCCTTTCGAATAGGGGTCTGGCACACCTGCCCGGGACCTTGACGGCAGGCGGCTTCCTCCGAAACCTATCGGTCCGCCCCCGCGCGCGGACATTCGGGCACCGACAGTGGGTTACGGGACTGACTGTGGGGTCTCTACAGAAAATTGCCGACGCCGGTCGGAAAGGGTGTGGTCCGGGGGCTGCTCGGCGCGACATGATCGGAGCCTCACAGGCGACGACATCAGGGAGATACGTAGGTGCCTCATACCATCGATGAAAGTTTCACGGCCCTACCCCTACGCGCCCTCGCCGACGCCGCCCTCGCACGCGCGCGTGCGCTCGGGGCCGAGCACGCGGACTTCCGGTTCGAGCGGGTGCGCAGCGCGTCCTGGCGGTTGCGGGACGCCAAGCCCGCCGGGTCGTCGGACACGACCGACCTGGGATACGCGGTGCGGGTGGTGCACGGCGGTACGTGGGGGTTCGCGTCCGGCGTGGACCTGACGATGGACGCGGCCGCCAAGGTGGCCGCCCAGGCCGTGGCGATGGCCAAGCTGTCCGCGCAGGTGATCAGGGCGGCCGGGTCGGACGAGCGGGTGGAGCTGGCCGACGAGCCGGTGCACGCCGAGAAGACATGGGTGTCGTCGTACGAGATCGACCCGTTCACGGTGCCCGACGAGGAGAAGGCCGCGCTGCTCGCGGAGTGGAGCAGGCGGCTGCTGGCGGCGAACGGCGTGAATCACGTCGACGCCACGCTGCTCACCGTCCACGAGAACAAGTTCTACGCCGACACGGCCGGCACGGTGACCACCCAGCAGCGGGTGCGGCTGCATCCGTCGCTGACGGCCGTCTCGGTCGACGAGTCCAGCGGCGAGTTCGACTCGATGCGGACGATCGCGCCGCCCGTCGGGCGCGGCTGGGAGTACCTCACCGGCACCGGCTGGGACTGGGACGAGGAACTGGAGCGGATGCCCGAGCTGCTCGCCGAGAAGATGCGCGCCCCCAGCGTGGACCCGGGGCTGTACGACCTGGTCGTCGACCCGTCCAACCTGTGGCTGACCATCCACGAGTCCATCGGGCACGCCACCGAGCTGGACCGCGCGCTCGGCTACGAGGCCGCCTACGCCGGCACCTCCTTCGCCACCTTCGACCAGCTCGGCAAGCTGCGCTACGGCTCCGACCTGATGAACGTCACCGGTGACCGGACCGCCGAGCACGGCCTGGCGACGATCGGCTACGACGACGAGGGCGTCGAGGGGCAGTCCTGGGACCTGGTGAAGGACGGCACGCTCGTCGGCTACCAGCTGGACCGGCGGATCGCCAGGCTCACCGGGCTCGGGCGCTCCAACGGGTGCGCCTTCGCCGACTCCCCCGGGCATGTGCCGGTGCAGCGCATGGCGAACGTGTCGCTGCGGCCGGATCCGGCGGGGATGTCGACGGAGGATCTGATCGGGAGCGTCGACCGGGGCATCTACGTCGTCGGTGACCGGTCCTGGTCCATCGACATGCAGCGGTACAACTTCCAGTTCACCGGCCAGCGGTTCTTCAGGATCGAGAACGGGCGGATCACCGGGCAGCTGCGGGACGTGGCCTACCAGGCGACGACCACCGACTTCTGGGGTTCCATGGCCGCGGTGGGCGGCCCGCAGACGTACGTCCTCGGCGGCGCGTTCAACTGCGGCAAGGCCCAGCCGGGTCAGGTCGCGGCCGTGTCGCACGGCTGCCCGTCGGCCCTGTTCAAGGGCGTCAACATCCTCAACACCACGCAGGAGGCCGGCCGATGAGCGCCCGTACCAACAAGCCGCACGAGGTCGTGGAGCGCGCCCTCGAGCTGTCGCGGGCCGACGGGTGTGTCGTCATCGCCGACGAGCAGTCGACGGCGAACCTGCGCTGGGCAGGCAACGCGCTGACGACCAACGGCGTCACGCGCACGCGTACGCTCACCGTGATCGCGACGGTCGACGGCAAGGAGGGCACCGCCTCCGGGGTCGTCTCACGGGCCGCGGTCACCGCGGACGAGCTGGAGCCGCTGGTGCGGGCCGCCGAGGCCGCCGCGCACGGCGCCGGTCCCGCCGAGGACGCGCAGCCGCTGGTCAGGGGCGTGCCGGCGTCCCCCGAGTTCACCGAGGCACCCGCGGAGACCTCGTCCGCGGTGTTCGCCGACTTCGCGCCCGCGCTGGGCGAGGCCTTCGCACGCGCGCGTGCCGGCGGCCGCGAACTGTACGGCTTCGCCAATCACGAGGTGGTGTCGACGTACATGGGCACGTCGACGGGGCTGCGGCTGCGGCACGACCAGCCCAACGGAACGCTGGAGCTCAACGCCAAGTCCCCGGACCGTACCCGCTCGGCCTGGGCGGGGCGCTCGACCCGGGACTTCAAGGACGTCGACCCGGCGGCGCTCGACGCCGAGCTCGCCGTACGGCTCGGCTGGGCGGAGCGGCGGATCGAGCTGCCCGCCGGGCGGTACGAGACGCTGCTGCCGCCGACCGCCGTGGCGGACCTGCTGATCTACCAGATGTGGTCGGCGTCGGGCCGGGACGCGGCCGAGGGCCGGACGGTGTTCTCCCAGCCCGGCGGCGGCACCCGGCTCGGCGAGAAGCTGTCCGAGCTGCCGCTGACCCTGCGCAGCGACCCGAACGAGCCGGGCCTGGAGTCGGCGCCCTTCGTGATCGCCCACTCCTCCGGTAGCGACTCGTCGGTGTTCGACAACGGGCTGCCGCTGGCCGCCACCGAGTGGCTCAGCGAGGGTGAGCTGAAGCACCTGCTCACCACCCGGCACACGGCGGGCGTGACCGGGCTGCCGACGGCCCCGGGGATCGACAACCTGATCCTCGACGGCGGTGCGGACCGCTCCCTGGAGGAGATGGTCGCGAACACCGCGCGCGGGCTGCTGCTGACCTGCCTGTGGTACATCCGCGAGGTGGACCCGGCGACCCTCCTGCTGACCGGTCTGACCCGGGACGGCGTCTACCTCGTCGAGGACGGCGAGGTCGTGGGCGAGGTGAACAACTTCCGGTTCAACGAGTCGCCGGTCGGCCTGCTGGGCCGGGCCACGGAGGCGGGGCGCACGGAAAAGACGCTGCCCCGCGAGTGGAGCGACTGGTTCACTAGGGCTGCGATGCCCGCGCTGAGGGTGCCGGACTTCAATATGAGCTCTGTCAGTCAGGGCGTATAACCTCGTAGCCGGCGGTCGCCCGACCGGCCGAAGAGCGTCAAGAAGATCATCAAGGAGATACGAGAACCGTGACGGACATCGTCGACGAGCTGAAGTGGCGCGGGCTGTTCGCCCTGTCCACTGACGAGGACGCTTTGCGCAAGGCGCTCGCGGACGGTCCCGTCACGTTCTATTGCGGGTTCGACCCGACCGCGCCGTCCCTGCACGTCGGGCATCTGGTGCAGGTGCTCACCGTGCGCCGGCTCCAGCAGGCCGGTCACCGGCCGCTGGCACTGGTCGGCGGGGCGACGGGCCTGATCGGCGACCCGCGGCCGACGGCGGAGCGCACGCTGAACGACCCGGAGACCGTCGCCGGCTGGGTCGGCAAGCTGCGCGCCCAGATCGAGCCGTTCCTGTCCTTCGAGGGCGAGAACGCCGCGGTGATGGTCAACAACCTCGACTGGACCGCCGGTCTGTCCGCCATCGAGTTCCTGCGTGACATCGGCAAGCACTTCCGCGTCAACAAGATGCTGACGAAGGACTCCGTGGCCCGGCGTCTGGAGTCGGACCAGGGCATCAGCTACACCGAGTTCAGCTACCAGATCCTCCAGGGCATGGACTTCCTCCAGCTCTACCGGCGCTACGGCTGCACGCTCCAGCAGGGCGGCAGCGACCAGTGGGGCAACCTCACGGCCGGCCTGGACCTGATCCACCGGCTGGAGCCGCACGCGTCGGTGCACGCGCTGGCGACGCCGCTGATGACCAAGGCGGACGGCACCAAGTTCGGCAAGACCGAGGGCGGCGCGGTCTGGCTCGACCCGGAGATGACGACGCCGTACGCGTTCTACCAGTTCTGGCTGAACGTGGACGACCGGGACATCTCGAAGTACATGCGGATCCTGTCCTTCAAGTCCCGTGAGGAACTGGAGGAGCTGGAGAGGCAGACCGAGGAGCGGCCGCAGGCGCGGGCCGCGCAGCGGGCGCTGGCCGAGGAGCTGACGACGCTGGTGCACGGCGCCGGCCAGACGGCCGCCGTGATCGCCGCGAGCCGTGCCCTCTTCGGGCAGGGCGAGCTGGCCGAGCTCGACGACCGCACCCTGGCCGCGGCGCTCTCCGAGGTGCCGCACATCCAGGTCGCCGAGCCGGGCCTGGTGGTGGATCTGTTCGCCGAGGTCGGGCTCGTCGCCAGCAAGTCCGCCGCGCGGCGCACCGTGAAGGAGGGCGGGGCCTACGTGAACAACGTGAAGGTCACGGCCGAGGACGCGGTGCCGGACGCCTCGGAGCTGCTGCACGGGCGGTGGCTGGTGCTGCGGCGGGGCAAGAGGAACCTCGCCGCGGTCGAGGTCACGGGCTGAGCGCAGGGCGGTACGCCGGGGCGGGGGGGGGGGGGGGGGGGCCGGGGGGGGGGCCCCCCCCCCCCCCCCCCCCCCCCCCCCCCCCCCCGCCCGCCCCGCCCCCCCCGCCCCCGCGGGCCCGCGGG
>NZ_JBIAWO010000001.1:28914-1159986 GCF_042895685.1 Streptomyces sp. NPDC001381
GACGGAGTCGGCACTGATCGGCGCCGACGACGCCCATCACGGCCAGGCCCGCGGGCGCGGGGGGGGGGGGGGGGGGGGGGCGGGGGGGGGGGGGGCGGGGGGGGGGGGGGGGCCCCCGCGGGGGGGGGGCCCCACCCCGCCCTCGTACGTCCGCTCAGGCCCGCTCGCGCTTCCGCTTGCCCCAGGTCGCCATGTACGCGGCGTCCCCCAGGGCCACGATGACGATCGCGGCGACGAGCTGGAAGATGTGGCGCCACCAGTCGATGCCCGAGGTGGCCTCGACGCCGAATCCGCGGGCGATGGCGTTGCCCGCGATCGCGCCCAGCATGCCGAAGATGGTGGTCAGCCAGAGGGGGCTGTGCTGCTTGCCGGGGATGATCGCCTTGGCGAGCAGACCGAGCACGAATCCCACGATGATCGCCCACAACCAGCCCATGGCTGCCTCCTCGTACGGCTCGACGTGAGCATTGCCCTCAGTCTGGTTCCGCGCCTGGTACGGCGCATGTCGGGTGCGGCCGTACGCGGTAGGGCGCAGGACGTTCGTCCTGGCGGGAGACGACCCGGTCTCGAAGGCGGCGCAGCCCCGGCGTAACGTGGAGTGCCGGGGAGAGTTCGAAGCTGGCGGACGGTGGAATGCGATGCGGAAGCAGGGTGGCGGCGGCAACGTCCAGGTGTTCCGGATCACCGGTGCCCGGCAGGGGCTCCAGGAGGACGTGCGCGGCAGGCAGCGGCGGTACGTGATCTCGATGACGATCCGTACGATGTCGGTGATCCTCGCGGCGACGCTCTGGAACGTGGAACGTCATGTCGCCGTCGTGGCACTGGTGTTGGGGGCGGTCCTGCCCTACATCGCGGTGGTGATCGCCAATGCCGGGCGGGAGAACGCGCCCGGCCTGCCCTCCACGTTCGTCACGACCCCGGTGCGGCCCATGATCGCGCCGCGGGCGGACGGGCCGGCGGAATCGGTTCCGGAAGAGGAGCGCTGCACGGAATCCGCCCGCGGGAGATCGGAGTCCTCACAGGCTGAGCGCCGGCCATGAGAGGGCTGTGCGCCAAGCTCAGGAAAAGCTCAGATCAATCATGCTGTTCCGGTGCCCCGCGACGGGTCGGCCGTGACATACTTCGTACGCGCTCCGCATCCCCCGTCGGAGCGACGGACCGACGCCGGGCAGCTCCCCCCGTGGCTGCTCGGCGTCGCCTTTTGTGCGCATCTGTGAGACGAAACTGTGAGTGAGACTCCCCTCTGTTCCGCCAAGGGCTGCCGTGTCGACGCGGTGTGGGTGCTGGCGTGGAACAACCCGAAGATCCACACGCCGGAGCGGCGCAAGACGTGGCTCGCGTGCGAGGAGCATCGCGAGCATCTGTCGCAGTTCCTCGGTGTCCGGGGGTTCCTCAAGGATGTCGTCGCCCTGAAGGAATGGGAGCAGCAGGACGTCTGAGGCCGCACGCCGGCCTCGGACCCCTCCCGTGTGGCGCCCTCAGCCCCCGATGGCGGACATGGGCCGGTCCGGCTGGACGAACGACGGGTCGTCCAGGCCCGCGCCCGCCTTCTTGCCCCACATCGCCAGGCGCCAGACGCGGGCTATCTCCTCGTCGGGGGCGCCGGAGCGCAGGGCCGCGCGCAGGTCGGTCTCCTCGCGGGCGAAGAGGCAGGTGCGGATCTGGCCGTCGGCGGTGAGGCGGGTGCGGTCGCAGGCCGCGCAGAAGGGCCGGGTGACGGAGGCGATGACGCCGACGCGCTGCGGGCCGCCGTCGACCAGCCAGCGTTCGGCCGGGGCCGAGCCGCGCTCGTCCTTGCCCTCGGGGGTGAGGTCGAAGCGGGTGCGCAGCGAGGCGAGGATGTCCCCCGCGGTGACCATGCCCTCGCGCTTCCAGCCGTGCTGGGCGTCCAGGGGCATCTGCTCGATGAAGCGCAGTTCGTAGTCCTGCTCGACCGCCCAGGCGAGGAGGTCGGGGGCCTCGTCGGCGTTGAGGCCCGGCATGAGGACGGAGTTGACCTTCACCGGGGTGAGCCCGGCGTCGCGGGCGGCCTGGAGGCCGTCGAGGACGTCCTGGTGGCGGTCGCGGCGGGTGAGGGCCTTGAAGACGTCCGGGCGCAGGGTGTCGAGGGAGACGTTGACCCGGTCGAGGCCTGCCGCCTTGAGGGCGGTGGCGGTGCGCTTGAGGCCGATGCCGTTCGTCGTGAGGGACATCTGGGGGCGCGGGGTGAGGGCCGCCACCCGCTCGACGATGCCGACGAGACCGGGGCGCAGCAGCGGCTCGCCGCCGGTGAAGCGGACCTCCTCGATGCCGAGCGTGGTGACGGCTATGTCGATGAGGCGGACGATCTCGTCGTCCGTGAGGAGGTCGGGCTTGGCCAGCCACTGCAGGCCCTCCTCGGGCATGCAGTACGTACAGCGCAGGTTGCACCGGTCGGTCAGTGAGACCCTCAGGTCGGTGGCCACTCGGCCGTAGGTGTCGATGAGCACGTGGGCCCCCTCCCCCGTAGCGGATCGCGTCTTTCTGTCGTCACCTGCGAGCCTACGCGACGCCACTGACATCCACGGTGCCCGATCCCACGACGTAGGACGCGGCCGCGTCGCGGACATCCACGACGCGGCCGCGAAGGGCGCTGTCCGGGCTGTTCAGTGGGCGCCGGTGCCGGTGAGGGAGCGCACCTCCAGCTCGGCGTACTTCCCCTGGTCGGGCTCCTCCTTCGACAGGAGGGTGCCGACGACGCCCAGCAGGAAGCCGACGGGGATGGAGATGATGCCGGGGTTCTCCAGCGGGAACCAGTGGAAGTCGACGTCCGGGAACATCGACGTGGGCTTGCCGGAGACGACCGGGGAGAACAGCACCAGGCCGACCGCCGTGACCAGGCCGCCGTAGATCGACCAGAGGGCTCCGGAGGTGGTGAACCGCTTCCAGAAGAGGCTGTAGAGGATGGTCGGGAGGTTGGCGGAGGCGGCGACCGCGAAGGCGAGGGCGACCAGGCCCGCGACGTTCAAGTCGCGGGCCAGCGCGCCGAGGACGATCGAGACGGCGCCGATGCCGACGGTGGCCCAGCGGGCCGCGTTGATCTCCTGCTTCTCGGAGGCCTGCCCCTTCTTGATGACGTTGGCGTAGATGTCGTGGGCGAAGGAGGAGGACGAGGCCAGGGTGAGGCCGGCGACGACCGCGAGGATGGTGGCGAAGGCGACCGCCGAGATGGTGGCCAGCAGGATCGCGCCCCAGTTGGAGTCGACGCCGCCGAGGTGGAGGGCGAGCAGGGGTGCCGCCGTGTTGCCCGCCTTGTTGGACGCGATGATCTCGTCGGGCTTGATCAGCGCGGCGGCGCCGAAGCCGAGGGCGAGGGTCATCAGGTAGAAGGCGCCGATCAGGCCGATGGCCCAGATGACCGACTTACGGGCGGCCTTGGCGGTGGGGACCGTGTAGAAGCGGATCAGGATGTGCGGCAGGCCGGCGGTGCCCAGCACCAGGGCGATGCCGAGGGAGATGAAGTCCAGTTTGGTGGTGCCGGTGGCGCCGTACTTCAGGCCGGGCTCCAGGAAGGCGGCGCCCTTGCCGCTGTTGTCGGCGGCCGAGCCGAGCAGGTCGGAGACGTTGAAGTCGAACTTCAGCAGGACCAGGAAGGTGAGCAGGAGGGCGCCGGCGATCAGCAGGACGGCCTTGACCATCTGGACCCAGGTGGTGCCCTTCATGCCGCCGATGGTGACGTAGACGATCATCAGGACGCCGACCAGGGCGACGATGCCGATCTTGCCGCCGTCGCTGGTGATGCCGAGGAGGAGGGAGACCAGGACGCCCGCGCCCGCCATCTGGGCCAGCAGGTAGAAGATCGAGACGACGATGGTGGAGGTGCCGGCGGCCGTGCGGACGGGGCGCTGACGCATGCGGTAGGCGAGGACGTCGCCCATCGTGTAGCGGCCGGAGTTGCGCAGCGGTTCGGCGACCAGGAGGAGGGCGACGAGCCAGGCGACCAGGAAGCCGATGGAGTACAGGAAGCCGTCGTAGCCGAAGAGGGCGATGGCGCCCGCGATGCCGAGGAAGGACGCGGCGGACATGTAGTCGCCGGAGACGGCGAGGCCGTTCTGGAAGCCGGTGAACTGGCGTCCGCCCGCGTAGAAGTCGGCGGCGTCCTTGGTCTGGCGGCCCGCCCAGACGGTGATGACCAGGGTCGCGGCGACGAACACCGCGAACAGGGTGATGATCAGCGGCCGGTGTTCGCTCGCCTCACCGGCGGCGATCAGGGTGTGCTGTGCGGGGCTCATGCGCCGCCCTCCATCCGGGACTTGATGGCGTCGGCCTTGGGGTCGAGCTTGGCGGCGGCGTGCCTCGCGTACCACCAGGCGATGAGGAACGTGGTGAGGAACTGGGCGATGCCCAGGGCGAGGGCCACATTGATGTTGCCGAAGAGCTTGGTGCCCATGAAGTCGCCCGCGTAGTTGGAGAGCAGGACGTAGAGCAGGTACCAGGCGATGAAGGCGACGGTCAGGGGGAAGGCGAAGCCGCGGTGGGAGCTGCGCAGTTCACCGAACTCCGCGCTCTCCTGCACCGCGACGAACTCCTCGGTGGAGGGGAGTTGGGCTTGGGTTTTCGAGGGGGGCGGTGTCTCGGTGGCCACAAGGTCTCCTCGCGTTGCGGACGGCGGGTCGGCGGGGGCTCGATGGTGCACGGGCTCCTGTCCAAGGGCACGGCGGCGCGCTCGGGCCGGTTCAACTCGGTCGGGCTCTTTCGGAAGTCGTCGCCATAAGTCATTGCTGGCCAGCGAGTTCGGGAGATAGCTTCGGGCTGCACAACCCGTCATGTACCTGCCCGAGCACACCGCCGCCCTCGGGCCGGTTTCGTTTTCCGGATGATGTGGAGACCCCATGGCTCATCTGCCTTCCAGACGCCGCCTCGCTCTCGCGGTGCCCGTCGTGCTGTCGCTGACCGCCGCCGTCGGTTTCCTGCCGACGGCCGCCACCGCGGCTCCCGTCACGGCGTCGACCTCCCAGGCGGCCGACGCCGGGACGCTGGCGTACGTCGTCAACACGAAGGTGGACCACCGCACGATCGAGTCGGTGAAGAAGGCGATCGCCACGTCGGGCGGCACCCTGGTGGCGTCGTACGACAGGATCGGCGTGCTCGTCGTGCACTCGGCGAACCCCGACTTCGGCGCGCAGATACGCGCGGTGCGCGGGGTGCAGTCGGCGGGCGCCACCCGTACCGCGCCGCTGACCGCCGCGGGGACCACCGACGAGGGGGCCGCGCAGGTCCTGTCGAAGGCGGAGGCCGCGAAGATCGAGAAGGCGTCCGACGCGGCGGGCCAGAGCGAGCCGCTCGAGGCCGACCAGTGGGACCTGCGGGCGATCGGCGCCGACAAGGCCGCCGGGATCAACCCGGGCAGCAAGAAGGTGACGGTCGCCGTGATCGACACCGGCGTCGACGACACCCACCCGGACCTCGCGCCCAACTTCTCCGCGTCCCAGTCCGCGAACTGCGTGGGCGGCGTCGCGGACACCAGCGAGGGCGCCTGGCGGCCGTACACCGCGGACGACTACCACGGCACGCATGTCGCCGGTGAGATCGCGGCGGCCCGCAACGGCATCGGCGTGGCCGGTGTCGCTCCCGGTGTGAAGGTCGCCGGCATCAAGGTGAGCGACCCGAAGGACGGCCTCTTCTACCCGGAGAACGTGGTCTGCGCGTTCGTGTTCGCCGCGGACCACGGCGTCGAGATCACCAACAACAGCTACTACGTCGACCCGTGGCTGTACAACTGCATGGACGACCCCGACCAGAAGGCCATCGTCGACGCGGTCAACAGGGCCCAGCTGTACGCCCAGAAGAAGGGCACGCTCAACGTGGCCTCGGCGGGCAACTCCAACCACGACCTCGACTCCGACGCCCTGGTGGACTCCTCCAGCCCCGACGACTCCACGCCGGTGACGCGGACGGTCGACCCGCACGAGTGCTTCGACGTGCCGACGCAGCTGCCGGGTGTGGTGACGGTCAGCGCCACGGGCGTCAAGGGCGCCAAGTCGTACTACTCCACGTACGGTCTGGGCGTCGTCGACGTGGCCGCTCCGGGTGGCGACAAGTACCAGATCCCGGACACCCCGTCGGCCAACGGCCGCATCCTGTCGACGCTGCCGAACAACACGTACGGCTTCCTCCAGGGCACGTCGATGGCGTCCCCGCACGTGGCCGGCGTGGCCGCGCTGCTGAAGTCCACGCACCCGTACGCCTCCCCGGCGCAGCTGCAGGCACTGCTCAAGGCGCAGGCGGACAACCCCGGTTGCCCCACCGAGCCGTACGACGGCAACGGTGACGGCGTGGTGGACGCGACCTGCGCGGGCGCCAAGCGGGTCAACGGCTTCTACGGCTTCGGCATCGTGAACGCGCTGCGCGCCGTGAAGTAACCCCCAGCGGGCGGTACGGGACAGGGCCGGACGGGATTCTCCGTCCGGCCCTGTCCATGTTCATGATCCGGACGGCCGGGCTGATCAAGCCCCATATATATTGATTGAATCAATACTGCACAATGCAGTCATGACTTCCATCAAGTTCGTCTGGTCGGAGCTGGACGGTGACCCCGCCCTCCTCGCGCGTGTGTCCGCCGTCGTCCGTGAGGGGGCACTGGCGGCGCGGCTGCCCGTGCGGGAGCTGGCGCGGGCCTGTGTGGGGGTGTGTGCGCTCGCCGGCGCGGAGCTGGGGGCGCGGCGGGCGGGGCTCGCCCGGGTGCCCGGGGTGCGGGTGGACGACGGGGCGGTGGCGGCCGCGTTCAGCAGTGAGCGGCAGCTGCTGGTGGACGGGCGGGCGCCCCTGCTGTTCGCGCCGCTGTCGCGGTTCTAGCGGACGGCGGACGGCTGGGTGCGTACGCACGCCAACTACCCGCACCACCGGGAGCGGTTGCTGAGGGCGCTCGGCACGGCCGGGGACCCGGACTCCGTCGCAGCGGCCATGGCAGGGCGGACCGCGCGGGACGTCGAGGACGCGGTGTACGCGGCGGGCGGGCTGGCCGTGGCGCTGCGCACGCCCGAGGAGTGGGCCGCGCACGCGCAGGCGTCCGCGGTGGCCGAGCGCCCGCTCGTGGAACGAGGCCGGCTGGACGGCGTACGCGCGCGTGCGCTCCCGCCGCTCCGGGGCGGTGCTCCCCTGCTGCCCGCCGCCGGGCTGCGCGTCCTGGACCTCACCCGGGTCCTCGCCGGGCCGGTCGCCACCCGCACGCTCGCCCTGCTGGGCGCGGACGTCCTGCGCCTCGACGCGCCCCACCTGCCCGAACTCCCCGACCAGCACGCCGACACGGGCTTCGGGAAGCGCTCGGCGCTGCTGGACCTGACGGCCGACCGGCGCCGCTTCGAGGAGCTGCTCGCGGCGGCGGACGTCGTCGTCACCGGTTACCGCCCGGGCGCCCTCGACCGGTTCGGGCTCTCCCCCGAGGAGCTGGCCCGGCGCCGGCCCGGGCTGGTGGTGGCGCAGGTGTCGGCGTGGGGTGCGTACGGGCCGTGGGGCGGGCGGCGCGGGTTCGACAGCCTCGTCCAGGTGGCCACGGGCATCGCGGCCGTCGAGGGGTCCGCGGAGCGGCCCGGGGCGCTGCCCGCGCAGGCCCTCGACCACGGCACGGGCCATCTGCTGGCGGCGGCCGTGCTGCGGGCGCTGACCGAGCAGTCGTACGACGGCGGGAGCCGGGTCGTGCGGGTGACGCTGGCGCGGACGGCGGCCTGGCTGCTGGAGGGCGCGGGGACCGAGGAGGCGGTCGAGGAGGCGTACGCGGGGCCGGACGCCTGGCTCGCGGAGACCGACAGCCCCCTCGGCCGGCTCCGGTACGCGCTGCCGCCCGTGTCCTTCGAGGGCGGGCCCGGCGGCTGGGCCCGGCCGCCGGGCGCGTGGGGAGCCGATCCGGCGGAGTGGGCGTCACGGGGTGGATCCCCGGGTTGATCGACTTGATCGGGTGGACGGGCCTGCCCGTCGCCGTCCGGTACGGGTGGCGGGGACGGCGGGATCAGGGCGTGGTCGAGGTCATTTCCCGGTACGTCCCCGGCGGCGCCGCCCGTTCGCCGAGGGCGCCCCGGGCCAGCAGGAACTGTGCGGCGGCGTAGGTGAGCATGATCCACAGGTCGGGGCGCGGCGGCTGCGGCCAGTCGGCGACGCCGGTCGCGATGAGGGTGTCGGAGAGCAGGAAGAGCACGCCGCCGGCGCCGGCGAGGGGGCCCAGGCGGGTTGCGGCGCCGTACGCCATGGCGGTGAGGAGGGTGCTGTACACGGCGACGGGGACGCGCAGGCCGGGCGGGAGATCGGGCCACAGGAGGGCGAGGGTGGCGATCAGGACGGCGACGTAGGCCGGGGTGAGGACGGTGGCACGCGCGCGAGGGCGGCCGTGTCGCGTGAAGAGCACGAGGTAGCAGACGTGCCCCGCCGCGAAGCAGGCCATGCCGGCGAGGAAGGCGGGCTCGGCGTCGGAGAGGAGGAGGACGTCGCCGCCCCAGCCGCACAGGAGCGCGGCGAGGAGCAGTCGGGGTGCGCCGCTCACGGCCGCCCAGGTGGCGAGGAGGGGCATGAGAAGCGGCTTGGCGACGGCGTGCCCGGGGTGCCAGCCGGCCGCGAGGGAGCCGAGGTCGACAGCGGTCGCGAGGAGGAAGGCGGCGAGGAGGGGGCGGGGTCGGATGGTCACGCGGCGGTGCTCTCCTCGACCGGCGCCGGCGTGCCGGCGGGGGCCTGGGCCGGCTGCCATCCCGGGCCGCGGAACACCCGCCCCGCCCGCTCGCGCCAACTGTTCGCCGCCTTGATGTCCTTGGCGATCGCGACGTACTCGTGCGTGGCGACCTTGATCGGGTTGAACGTGTTGATGTTCTTGGTCAACCCGTAGACGGGCCGCTCCACCTCGGGCACGAACGAGCCGAAGAGCCGGTCCCAGACGATGAGGATGCCGCCGAAGTTGCGGTCCAGGTAGCCGCCCTGGGAGGCGTGGTGGACACGGTGGTGCGAGGGCGTGTTGAACACGAACTCGAACCACCGGGGCATCTTGTCGATCCGCTCGGTGTGGATCCAGAACTGGTAGACGAGGTTGGCGGAGGAACAGAACGCGAGCGCGGCCGGGTGCACGCCGGCGGCCACGAGGGGGACGTAGAACGGCCACACGGTCAGGGTGGTCCAGGGCTGGCGCAGGGCGGTGGTGAGGTTGAACCTGCGGCTGGAGTGGTGGACGACGTGGCAGGCCCACAGGATGCGGATGACGTGGTGACCGCGGTGGGACCAGTAGTAGAAGAAGTCCTGCGCGAGCAGCATGAGCGGGACGGTCCACCACAGGACGGGCACGCGGAGGGGGGTCAGTTCGTAGACCGCCGTGTAGACGGCGACGATCGGGATCTTCCAGAGGAAGTCGAAGACGAGGCTCCCGAGCCCCATGCCGACGCTCGTCACGGCGTCCTTCGCCTCGTATCCGGCCGCGTCCTCGTCGGGATGGACGCGGTAGCTGATCACCTCGACCACGGTGAGCAGCACGAAGGCGGGTATCGACCACAGCACGACATCGGGCAGGTTCGGCATGGGGGCACCGTAGAACCGCAGGTCGTCCGGGGCTAGACGTTGTTACCCACAAGTATTACCGAGGGTATGCGCTTGCTTCTTGGTGATCTCCGCCAAGAGCGGGGCGACGGGGGCGGCGTCGACCGTCCCGCCCCTCGGCTGACGTGCCGTCGGTCACACCCCCGCCGCCCCCAGCAGGGCACCCACCGCGTACGTCACCCCCATCGCCAGCGCACCGCCCCCCACGTTCCGCAGGACCGCGCGCGACGGCGCGGCCGCTCCCAGCCGGGCACTGCTCCAACCCGTGCCGACGAGGGCGACCAGGACCGACACCACGGTCACCGGCAGGCGCCAGGCGGCCGGGGGCAGCACGATCGCGAGCAGCGGCAGCAGCGCGCCCACCGTGAAGGCGAGGAAGCTCGCCCAGGCGGCGTGCCAGGGGTTGGTGAGGTCGTAGGGGTCGATGCCGAGTTCCACGCGGGCGTGGGCCCGCAGGGCGTCGCGTTCCGTCAGCTGCACGGCGGCCTCGCGGGCCACCTCCCGGGTGAGGCCGCGTTCCTCCAGGAGCCCGGTGAGTTCCTCCAGTTCGGCTTCGGGCTGTTCGCGCAGCTCCCGCCGCTCCAGCGCGAGGGCCGCCTTCTCGGAATCGCGTTGGGTGGACACGGAGACGTACTCCCCCGCCGCCATGGACATCGACCCGGCCAGCAGTCCGGCCAGACCCGCCGTCAGCAGCGCCGCGCGTTCGTCGGTCGCGCCGGCCACGCCGACGACCAGGCCGGCGGTGGAGACGATGCCGTCGTTGGCGCCGAGGACGGCGGCGCGCAGCCAGTTCAGGCGGGAGCCGAGGGTGCCCTCGTGAGCCTCCTCGTGGGCTCCGTGGGGTGGTTCCGCCGCTGGTTCCGTCTCACGTTCCGTCACGGGACGGAGGATGACATCCGAGGGGTCGCCCGCGCAGCACCGACGCTCCACGCGTGCATGCGGTGAGGGGGCGTTCGGGCGCGGAAGCGAACTCCCGTGCGGTCCGGAGGCCTTCCGCGGTCCGGTCTCCCGGGCATCCGCACCCGGTGTCGGTGGCGCCCCGTATCCTCAGTGACCATGCTCGCAGACCACACGACGACAGTGTCCTCCCCCACGGAGTGGCCGGCCGCGTATCCCCAGGGATACGCGGTCGTTGACGTGGAGACCACCGGGCTGGCCCGGGACGACCGGATCATCTCCGCCGCCGTCTACCGGCTGGACGCGCGCGGTGAGGTCGAGGACCACTGGTACACGCTGGTCAATCCGGAGCGCGATCCGGGGCCGGTGTGGATACACGGGCTGACGAGCGAGGTGCTGGAGGGCGCGCCCCTCTTCGGGGACGTCGCCGAGGAGTTCGCGGCGCGGCTCGCGGACCGGGTGCTCGTCGCGCACAACGCGGTCTTCGACTGGCAGATGATCGCGCGGGAGTACGCGCGCGCGGAGCGCGAGGCCCCGGTGAAGCAGCGATTGTGCACCATCGCGCTCTCCAAGGAGCTGCGGCTTCCGCTGCCCAACCACAAGCTGGAGTCGCTCGCGGCCCATTTCGGTGTCGTGCAGCGGCAGGCGCATCACGCCCTCGACGACGCCCGCGTGCTCGCGGAGGCCTTCCGGCCGAGCCTGCGGGCCGCGGCGGCCGGCGGGGTGCGGCTGCCACTGCACGAGTGCCGGCCGCTGACGGAGTGGAACGACCGGCCCGCGCCCCGCGTCGGCCGCCAGGGCGGAGGCGACTACGGCGGCTACCGGCCGACCAGTTGGCGGCCGTCCCGCAAGCGGCCCGCCTGCCCGTATCCCAACCCCGGGCGGTACGAAGACGGCAAAAGGCTCAAGCAGGGCATGCGGGTCGCCTTCTCGGGCGACACGTCCGTCGACCGCGAGCTGCTGGAGGACCGTGCGACCGAGGCGGGGCTGCACGTGGCGACCAGCATCTCCCGGCTGACGAGCCTGCTGGTCACCAACGACCCGGACTCCGGCACGTCGAAGGTGGTGAAGGCGCGGCAGTTCGGGACACCGGTCGTGGACGAGGCGGCCTTCGGGCAGCTGCTGCGCGATGTCGAGGCCGCCGGCGAGTGACCCCCGCGTTCGGGTGAGCCGTACGTACGGGTGATTGCCGTGCGACTCGCCCACCGCCCGCTCGCCCGGGCGGGGGCGACGGCTCACCCTGTGGCGCATGGCGAGATGCGAAGTTTGCGGCAATGACTACGGAATGACCTTCGAGGTGCACGCCCAGGGCGCGGTGCACGTCTTCGACTGCTTCTCCTGTGCGATCCATCGCATGGCCCCGATCTGCGAGCACTGCCGGGTCCAGATCATCGGTCAGGGCGTCGAGGTCGAGGGCCACTGGTACTGCGGCGCCCACTGCGCGCGGGCGGAGGGGAAGGCGGGGATCGTCGACCGCGTCTGACCCGTCCGTCCCCACCCCCTGCGACAGCACCCCGCGGCCCGAGAGGTACGGTCGTGGGGTGTACCGCTTCCTGTTGTCCCGGCAGTGGGTGATCCTCACGCTGGTCGCCCTCCTCCTCATCCCCACGATGATCCGCCTGGGCTTCTGGCAGATGCACCGCTACGACGAGCGCACCGCGCGCAACCAGCTGGTCTCCGACGCGCTGACCGCCGAGCCGGTGCCCGTGGAGCGGCTGACGTCCCCGGGTCACACCGTCACCCGCGGCGAGCGGTACCGCGGGGTGACCGCGACCGGCACCTTCGACACCGCGCACGAGGTCGTCGTACGCCGCCGGGTCAACTCCGACGAGACCGTCGGCTTCCACGTCCTGACCCCGTTCGTGCTGACGGACGGCAAGGTCCTGCTGGTCAACCGGGGATGGATCCCCGCGGACGGTCCGAGCCAGACGGCGTTCCCCAAGGTCCCCGCGCCGCCCTCGGGCAAGGTCACCGTGACCGGGCGGCTGATGCCCGACGAGACGACCGCGGCGAGCGGCATCAAGGACCTCAAGGGGCTGCCGGACCGGCAGATCATGCTGATCAACAGCGCGGAGCAGGCCGAGCGGCTCGGCGCCGAGGTGCTCGGCGGCTACATCGCGCAGACCGCTCCCGAGCCCAAGGGCGACACCCCGGAGCTGATCGGGGAGCCCGGCCGCGAGGACGCCGCGCTGAACTACGCCTACGCCATCCAGTGGTGGCTGTTCGCCGCGGGCGTCCCCGTCGGCTGGGTGGTCCTGGTCCGCCGCGACCGAGCGGCGGCGGCCGCCGCCGCGGCCACGGAGGACGAGAAGGAAACGGCGCCGACTCCGGCGTAGGGTGCCGCACCGCGCGTCCGGCAGGGCCGTCCTCAGGTGTGATGGCCGCCCCCTCCCCCGCGGCGGGCCCGCCTCTCAGTTCCCGTGCTGTGCGGTCAGGCGGTCCCGCCAGTAGACGAAGGTGCGTTCCGGGTCGGGCAGCAGGTCCCACGGGTGGCGGGTCATATGGCGGCCGATGCGCCGGAAGACCGGGGCGGCCTCGTCCGGAAGGTGCGCGCGGGTCAGCGCGAAGGCGAGGACGTTGAGGTCGGTGACGGCTTCGGCGTGGGCCGCGGCGGCGCTGTGGAACCAGCCCTCCAGGGCCACGCCGATCTCCTGGACGGCGCGCGGCTCGTTCCAGTCGCCGCTCGCGCCGAGGGCCGCGAACCGCGACTCCCCCTGACGATGGGCCGTCAGCTCGACGCGGGCCGCCACGGGGAGCAGGGCCACCGGCGATCCGTGCGGTGCGCGGGCGGCGGCCTGCCAGGCGAAGTCCATCATGTCCGGGACGGTCCCGTGTCCGCGCGGGGACAGGTACTCCAGGAGCCGGTGGTGGGCCGTCCGATGCCACGGCGCGCGGCGGACGGCCTCGGTCCACACGGGCACCGCGTCCTTCACCGGTACGGCGCAGGAGTACATCAGGGACAGCAGCGCGAGCCACGGCGTCGGGTCCTCGGGGCAGGCCTCGGCGGCGCGCAGACACGTCCGCTCGGCGGCGCGAACGGCGGCGTGCCCCTCGGCGGGCGCCCGGATCGTCTCCACGCAGGCCCGCAGGACCAGGGCGTCCCCGTCGCCGGGCCGGTCGGCGGCCCAGCGCTGTGCGACCACGGCCGGCAGGCTCCGGGCCAGGACGGAGACCCGGTGCGCCCTGCGGTCCCAGTCCCGTCCGGTGGCGCGCAGCAGGTGGGCCGCGGGCTCCCAGACGGGACGGGTGCCGCCCGCTCCGAGCCCGTGGAGCTGCCCGGACGGCCGGAGTTCGCGAAGGGTCCTGTGCAGAGGTTCGTCGTCGAGCTCGGGGCGGATCAGCAGGGAGGGTCGGCGTCTCAGCATCTCGGTCCCGGAGCGAAGGGGCGGGGGGCAGGGGCGGGAGGCGGGGGGCAGGGGCGGGAGGCGGGGGGCAGGGGCGGGAGTACGGGAAGCAGGGGGTGCGGGAGACGGGGCGGGCGTGCCGTCGGGGCTGGGGAGGGGCACGCCCGCCGCGCGGTCGGGCACCGTACGGTCACCCACCCCCGGGGGTCGGTACGGCACGGGCCGGGTATGCCGTACGGCAGGGACGTCGTACGGGCTTTCAGCAGCAGCGGCCGGGAGACTCGTACTCGCGCCGTGTGGTGCGCATCCGCTGGTACTCCCGGCGGCTCGGCACGGGGGCGTGCGGGTGGTGGCGGCGGTGCCGTGCGCAGTAGCGGTCGTACTCGGCCTCGCCGGTGAGTTCGCGCGCGTACCAGAGCACGGTGTGCAGCAGCTTCCGGACGGCGGTCACGACCCCGCTCCCACCAGCGGTTCGCTGCCGCGCTGCTCCGGGACGTCGATGCGGGACTCCACGTACGGGGTCTCGGTCGTCGGCAGCGGCCCGGGGGCCCGCAGGGCGCGGACGCACACCGCCGCGCAGTTGACGAGCACCGTGAGCACCAGCAGCAGGAAGATCGCCATGAGCACGCCGTCGACCGTGTTGTTGAGGACGATGGTGTGCATGTCGTCCATGGTCGTGGCGCCCGGCAGCAGCTTGCCCGCGTCGATGGCGTCCGCGTAGGCGTCACGCTGGGCGAAGAAGCCGATCTTCGGGTTGCCGGAGAAGATCTTCTGCCAGCCCGCGGTGAAGGTGACGGCCACGTCCCAGGCCAGCGGGATGCCCGTGACCCACGCCCAGCGCACCTTGCCCGCCTTGACGAGCATGGTCGTGGTGACGGCCAGGGCGACGGCGGCGAGCAGCTGGTTGGCGATGCCGAACAGCGGGAACAGCTGCTTGATCCCGCCCAGCGGGTCGGTGACGCCGGCGTACAGGAAGTAGCCCCAGGCGCCGACGACCAGGGCGCTGGTGATCCAGATGCCGGGCTTCCAGGTGACGCGGCCGATCGGCTTCCAGACGTTGCCGAGCATGTCCTGGAGCATGAAGCGGCCCACGCGCGTGCCCGCGTCCACCGTGGTGAGGATGAACAACGCCTCGAACATGATCGCGAAGTGGTACCAGAACGCCTTGAGTCCGCTGCCGAACACGCTGGAGAAGATCTCCGACATGCCCACGGCCAGCGTGGGGGCGCCGCCCGAGCGGCCGATCAGCGTCTGCTCCTCCACGGCCCTGGCCGCCGCGGTCAACTGGTCCGGGGTGATGGCGAAGCCGAGACCTCTGACCGCCTCCGACGCGGTCTGCGCGGTCGGGCCGAGCAGCGCGGCCGGGGAGTTCATCGCGTAGTACAGGCCCGGTTCGAGGACGCAGGCGGCGATCAGCGCCATGACGGCGACGAAGGACTCCGTGAGCATGGAGCCGTAGCCGATCAGCCGGACCTGGGACTCCTTCTGGATCAGCTTCGGAGTGGTGCCGGAGGAGACCAGCGCGTGGAAGCCGGAGAGGGCGCCACAGGCGATGGTGATGAAGAGGAAGGGGAACAGGGAGCCGGCGAAGACCGGCCCCGCGCCGGTGGAGGCGAACTCGGTCACCGACCCGGCCTTGAGGGTCGGAGCGGCGATCACGACGCCGACGGCCATCAGGGCGATGGTGCCGACCTTCATGAACGTCGACAGGTAGTCGCGCGGTGCCAGGAGCATCCACACCGGCAGCACGGAGGCGACGAAGCCGTAGCCGACCAGGCAGAAGACCAGCGTGGTGGGGCTCCAGACGAAGTACTCGGCCAGGGACGAGTTCTGGACCCAGCCGCCGCCGAGGATGGCGAGCAGCAGCAGGGCCACGCCGATGAAGCTGGTCTCCACGACCCGGCCGGGCCGCAGGTAGCGCAGGTAGAAGCCCATGAAGAGGGCGATCGGGATGGTCATGGCGACCGAGAAGGTGCCCCAGGCGGACTCCGCCAGCGCGTTGACGACGACCATCGCCAGCACCGCGAGCAGGATGATCATGATGGCGAAGACGCCGATCAGCGCCGCGGCGCCGCCCACCCTGCCGATCTCGTCCCGGGCCATCTGGCCGAGGCTCTTGCCGTCCCGGCGCATGGAGAGGAAGAGGACGATCATGTCCTGGACCGCGCCGGCGAAGATCACACCGGTGATGATCCAGATCGTGCCCGGCAGATAGCCCATCTGCGCGGCCAGCACCGGGCCCACCAGCGGCCCGGCGCCGGCGATGGCCGCGAAGTGGTGGCCGAACAGCACCCGGCGGTCGGTGGGGTGGTAGTCGACCCCGTCCTCCAGGCGCTCGGCCGGCGTGGCGCGGGTGTCGTCGACCTCCAGGACCCGGCGGGCGATGAACCGCGAGTAGAACCGGTAGGCGATGGCGTACGAGCCGAGCGCGGCCACCACCAGCCAGACGGCGGAGATCTCCTCGCCGCGGGAGAGCGCGAGGACGCCCCAGCCGACCGCGCCGAGCAGGGCGACCGTGGCCCACAGCAGGACGGACTTCAGTGATGTAGGCGACTTTTCCGGCACCGGACGGCCGTTTTCGGGCAGGGTGGACACAGGCATGGCGGCTCCTCACCTGGGCGGTGCGCGCCACCTCGAGATCCGAGGTGGGCGTGGGTCAGCGGCGGTGGCTCTCCCGTCGGCGGGCGGCAGCTCTCCCCTTCGCTGTGGGTCTGTGCAAGAGTTGCCCACCCCCCGAGACCGGTTGACAGCGGATGTCCGGAAGATTTCCCGCCGGTTCCGTGTCATCCGAAGCGGCCGTCCGCGCAACCAAGAGGCGAGGGCTCAGGCACACCAAAGGCGGTGACCCATGGCCGACGGCGCCATGACGACGACGTTCCTCGCCGTGATCGGCGGGGCGTCGCTGCTCGCCGTGACCGCGCGCAGGCTGCGTCCGAGCGACCGGCTGCCCTCCCTGGAGGGCTGGGCGCTGGCCGACCGCTCCCTCGGTCCCGTGTGGACCTGGCTGCTGCTCGGCGGCACGATCTTCACCGCGTACACCTTCACCGCCGTACCGGGACTGGCGTACGGCAACGGCGCGCCCGCGTTCTTCGCGGTGCCGTACACGGTGATCGTGTGCCCGCTCGCCTTCGTCCTGCTGAGCCGGCTGTGGGAGGTGGCCCGGCGGCACGGCTACGTGACCGCCGCCGACTTCGTACGCGGCCGGTACGGGTCGCCGCCGCTGGCCCTCGTGGTGGCGCTGACCGGGATCCTCGCGACGATGCCGTACCTGGCGCTGCAACTGCTCGGGATACGGGCGGTGCTGACGGCCGGCGGCGTCTATCCGCGCGGCGCGGCCGGGGACCTGGTGATGGTGGCGCTGTTCGCGGGGCTGGCGGTGGCGACGTACCGGCACGGGCTGCGGGCGCCGGCGGTCATCTCGGCGCTGAAGGCGGTGGCGGTGTTCGTGTCGCTCACCGCCGTGTGCTGGCTGGTGCTGCGCCGGCTCGGCGGGCCCGGCCCGGTCTTCGAGGGCGCGGCCCGCCGGCTGGGCGGCACGGACGTGGCGCACTCCCCGCTGGTCCTCTCCCCCGGGCAGCAGCCGGCGTACGCCACGCTCGCCCTCGGCTCCGCGCTGGCCCTGCTGATGTACCCGCACGTGCTCACCGCCGGGTTCGCCGCGGACGGACCGCGCACCCTGCGCAAGGTCTCCGTGGCCCTGCCCGCCTGGACCGGACTGCTCGCCCTCTTCGGCTTCCTCGGTGTCGCCGCCCTCGCGGCGGGCGTGCGGGCTCCGGAGGGCGGCGCCGAGGCCGCCGTACCGATGCTGGTCGACCGGCTGATGCCGGCGCCGCTGGCCGGGCTGGTGTTCGCCGCGATCACGGTGGGGGCGCTGGTGCCGGCCGCCGTGATGTCGATCGCGGCCGCCACGAGTTTCGTCCGCAACGTCTACGTCGAGTACGTGCAGCCGACGGCCACACCCAAGCGGCAGGTGCGCATCGCCAAGGCGGTGTCGCTGACCGCGAAGGTGGGGGCGGTGGCGTTCGTGTTCGGGCTGCGCGACCAGGACGCCGTCAACCTGCAGCTGCTGGGCGGGGTGTGGATCCTGCAGATCTTCCCGGCCGTGGCCGTCGGGCTGTTCACCGGGCGGCTGCATCCGCGCGCGCTGCTCGCCGGGTGGGCCACGGGCATGGCGGCCGGGACCGTCCTGGTCGTGCGCGAGGGGTTCTCCTCCATCGTGACCCTCGGGTTCGGACCGCTGGAGATCTACGCCGGCCTGCTGGCCCTGCTGCTCAACCTGACCGTCGCGGTGGCCGGCACCGCGGCCCTGGAACGCCTCGGCGTCCCGCGCGGCGCCGACACCACCGACCTGCCCTCCCGCCTGACCGTCAGGCGGCGTCCCCGGACGGGAGCGAACAACCCGTGAGACGCAGACAGCCGATGCCCGTGCAGGATGCCTGTGCCGAGCCGCTCGCGCTCGCCGTGACCGACCCGGCGGAGCTGGAACGCGAGGCCGGGCTCGCCCGGCTGTTCGAGCAGCACTACTCCTCCATGCTGCGGCTCGCCGTGCTGCTCGGCGCCGACGACCCGGAGAACGTGGTCGCCGAGGCGTACTACCAGATCTACCGGAAATGGCGGCGGCTGCGGGACACCCAGGCGGCGGAGGCCTATCTGCGTTCCACCGTCTGCAATCTGACCCGGATGCGGATACGCCACCTCCAGGTCGCCCGCAGGCATGTGGAGACCCCTGCGGAACTCCTCGACGAGACCGTCGCCTCCGCCGAGAGCACCGCGCTGCTCCGCGACGACCAGCGGGTGCTGATCGACGCGCTCCAGCAGTTGCCGGCCCGGCAGCGCGAGGCGCTCGTGCTGCGGCACTGGCTCGGGCTGAAGGAGAGCGAGATCGCCGCCGCGATGGGCATCTCCTGCGGATCCGTCAAAACCCACACCTCACGCGGCCTCGCCGCGCTCACCCAGGCGATGGAGGCCCGGCGATGAACGACACCGGACCGGACCGCACGGAGCGGGACCACATGACACGGGACCCCGCACCCGACCGCACGACGCCGGCCTCCCTCCCGCGGGAGACCGCGGCCGCCGACCGGACCGAGCGGGAGCTGCGCGAGGCCCTGGAGGCGCTGGCCGGCGGGGTACGGCCCGCTCCCGACGCCTACCGCACGGCGCGCGGCGAGTGGCTGCGCCGCGAACGCCGGCGCCGGCTCGTGCTCGCCGTGCTGATCGCCGTGGTCTTCGCGCTGGCCACCCTGATCGGCCTGTGGGTGCTGAACCAGGCGCCCTCGCATCCGGGAGTCATCTTCTCGGGCACCGGCGACGGGGCGGGTCTGTCGTCACTCCCCCGGCCGCAGCCCTGATTGCCTCCCGACGTCGCCGGGAACCCGGAACCCCGTGCACCCCCCCATCGAGGACTACGCCCTCATCGGCGACGAACAGACCGCCGCCCTGGTCGGCCGGGACGGTTCCGTCGACTGGCTCTGTCTGCCCCGCTTCGACTCCGGGGCCTGCTTCGCCCGCCTCCTCGGCGACGAGGAGAACGGCCACTGGCGCATCGCCCCCAAGGACGTCGAGGGCTCCTGCACCCGGCGCGCCTACCGTCCCGGCACCCTGGTCCTGGACACCGAGTGGGAGACCGACGAGGGCGCGATCCGGGTCACCGACCTGATGCCCCAGCGCGACCGCGCCCCCGACGTCGTCCGTGTGGTGGAGGGGTTGCGCGGGCGGGTCACCGTGCACAGCGCCCTGCGGCTGCGCTTCGACTACGGCTGGGTCGTCCCGTGGATGCGCCGGACCGACGGCCACCGGGTGGCGGTCGCCGGGCCCGACGCGGTCTGGTTCCGCAGCGAGCCGCCCGTGCACACCTGGGGCGAGGACTTCGGCACCCACTCCGAGTTCACCGTCGCCGAGGGCGAGTCGGTCGCGTTCGTGCTGACCTGGCATCCCTCGCACGAGTCCCGTCCGCCGCTCGTGGACCCGCGGGAGGCACTGCGCAGCAGCGTCGAGGACTGGCAGGCGTGGGCGTCCCGCTGCCGCTACCAGGGCCCCCACCGGGACGTCGTCGTCCGCTCCCTGATCACCCTCAAGGCGCTCACGTACGCCCCGACCGGCGGCATCGTCGCCGCGCTCACCACCTCCCTGCCCGAGGAGATGGGCGGGGTGCGCAACTGGGACTACCGCTACTGCTGGTTGCGCGACTCCACCCTCACCCTGGGCGCCCTGCTGGCTGCCGGGTACCTGGAGGAGGCCGAGGCGTGGCGCAACTGGCTGCTGCGCGCGGTCGCGGGAGACCCGGCGGACCTGCAGATCATGTACGGGCTGGCGGGCGAGCGCCGGCTGCCCGAGAGCGAGCTGCCGTGGCTGTCCGGCTACGGGGACTCCACGCCCGTACGCATCGGCAACGGCGCCGTGGGCCAGCTGCAACTGGACGTCTACGGCGAGGTCATGGACTCCCTGTCGCTGGCCCGGTTCGCGGGCATGTCGCCCAGGCCGCACATGTGGTCGCTGCAGTGCTCGCTGATGGACTGGCTGAGCGAGAACTGGCGGCAGCCGGACGAGGGGCTGTGGGAGGTGCGCGGCGGCCGGCGCCAGTTCGTGCACTCCAAGGTGATGGTGTGGGTGGCCGCCGACCGGGCGGTCCGCGCGCTGGAGGAGTATCCCGACCTGCCCGGCGACCTCGCGGGCTGGCGGGCGCTGCGCGACGAGGTGCACCGCGAGGTGTGCGAGAAGGGCTACGACCCCGACCGCAACACCTTCACCCAGTTCTACGGGTCGGCCGACCTCGACGCCTCCCTGCTGCTCATCCCGCGCGTCGGCTTCCTCCCGCCGGACGACCCCCGGGTGACCGGCACCGTCGACGCGGTGCGCGAGGAACTGGGGCACCACGGTCTGCTGCGCCGCTACAGCACCGACGGCACCACCGTCGACGGTCTGCCGGGCGACGAGGGCGCCTTTCTGGCGTGCTCGTTCTGGCTCGCGGACGCACTGCACATGACGGGCCGGACCGAGGAGGCACGCGAACTGTTCGAGCGGCTGGTGGGGCTGGTGAACGACGTGGGGCTGCTGGCGGAGGAGTACGACCCGGTGGCGGGCCGGCACCTCGGCAACTTCCCGCAGGCGTTCAGCCACATCGGCCTGGTGAACACCGCCCTCGCCCTGTTCGGGGGAGAGCAGGCAGGATAGGGGCCATGGATCTTGGACTGAAGGACCGGGTGTACGTCGTCACCGGAGCCACGCGCGGCCTCGGCAACGCGGCCGCGCGCGAACTCGTCGCGGACGGCGCGAAGGTGGTGCTGACCGGGCGGGACGAGAAGCGGGCGGTCGCCGCGGCGGCCGAGCTGGGGCCGAACGCGGTCGGCGTCGGCGTGGACAACGGCGATCCGGAGGGCGCGGCACGGCTGATCGCCACCGCGCGGGAGGCCTTCGGCGGGTTCGACGGGGTGCTGGTGAGCGTGGGCGGCCCGCCGCCGGGGTTCGTCGCGGACAACTCCGACGAGCAGTGGCAGTCGGCGTTCGAGTCGGTGTTCCTGGGGGCGGTGCGGCTCGCGCGGGCGGCCGCGGCCGAGCTGGAGGCCGGCGGCGTGATCGGGTTCGTCCTGTCCGGGTCGGTGCACGAGCCGATTCCGGGGCTGACGATCTCCAACGGCCTGCGGCCGGGGCTCGCGGGGTTCGCGAAGTCGCTCTCCGACGAGCTGGGGCCCCGGGGGATCCGGGTCGTGGGGCTGCTGCCGTCGCGCATCGACACCGACCGGGTGCGGGAGCTCGACGGGATGTCGGCCGACCCCGAGGCCACCCGCGCCGCGAACGAGTCCCGGATCCCGCTGCGGCGGTACGGGACCCCGGAGGAGTTCGGCCGGACGGCGGCCTTCCTGCTGTCGCCCGCCGCCTCCTACCTGACCGGGATCATGCTGCCGGTGGACGGCGGCATGCGACACGGCTTCTGAGCCTCTGCCCGGCGGGGTCCGCCGCGAGGGCCGGCCGCCGGATCTGCCGGAAGGGCGGTGCGGGGGCTCCGGACGGGGCGCCAGAGGGAGGCCCGGGAAGGGGCCCGGGAAGGGGCTCCCGAAGGCGGCTCGGGAAGGGGCGGCGCAGGGGTGCCGGGAGAGAGGGTGGCGTGGGGTCAGTTGACCCTTGCCGCCTTGTGTTTGGCCGCCTTCATCCGCACCTCCGCGGGCAGCGCCTTCAGGGCCGCCGAGTCCTTCGCGTGGGTCAGGGCCCGGGTCGTCAGCTGGTGCAGTGCCGTCGCGGGGTCCACATGGGGTTCCAGCCGCAGCCGCAGGCGGGTCGCGGGGGCGTCCCTGCGGCCCGTCAGGTGGACATGGGCGCGGGCCACCCCCTCCACCTGGGCCGCCTCGCCCGCCAGGACGGACTGCAGGGCCTTGCCCCGCAGCAGCGCGCCCGCGCCGTCGCCGGTGTCGACCAGCACCTCGCCGAGCAGGTGGCGGCGCAGGACCGAGGTCAGCCACCACAGGGCGAGCAGGACGAGGAGCGCCAGGACGGCGATGACCGTCGGCCACCACCATGTCTCGTCCCGCCGGCGGGTGCGTTCGGCGGTGCTGAGCAGCACGTCGTGGGGGCCGTCGTGGATCCACCAGGACGGCGGGGAGGCACCGAGGCCGACGGCGAGGACGGCGCCGCCGACGGCGATCAGCACCAGGCCCACGACCCCGAGCAGCACGCGGTTGACGGTCCTGAGCACGGCGCTCACCCCTTCCTTCCGGGACGCCGCACCCGCAGCGTCAGGGCGGGCGGGTGCACCAGCCCGAGACCCTCGACCGCCTCATGGAGCACGCCGTCCAGGTCGGCGCGTACGTCGTCCAGGTCGCGGAAGTGGGCGAGCGCGCGGACGTCGGCCCGGCGGCGGCCGGCGCGGACCGTCACGGACCGCACTCCGGCGACCTCCATGGCCCGGTCGCGCAGCACCAGCGCGACGGCGCCCCGGTGGAGGCCGGCGCGGACGTCGGGACGGGTGCGGCGCATCGGCAGCACGTCCCGCAGACCGGGGGTGACGGCCAGCACGACCAGCCACAGCCCCAGGGCCGCGGCGACGCCCGCGCCGACCAGGACCCAGGTGTCGTCGAGGGGGCGTTCGGCGAGTTGCCCGGCCAGTTCGCGCCGCCAGGTCAGGGCGGACCGGCCGGCGCGGACGGCGACGACGTCGTAGAGGAAGGCGCCCGCGACGACGAACAGCAGGACCGCGACGACGGCCGCCGGGACGCGGCGGGCCGACCAGAAGCGGCGGCCTCCGCCGGGGCCGGGCGCCTCGGGGGCCGGGGCGTCCGTCGGTTTCTCCAGTACGGGCAGCGTGGTGGTGCCGTCCGAGCCCCGGGGCTCGCTCATCGCGTCCTCCCGTGCGCCACGCCGGGGGCCGCCGTCAGATGGAGCCGTTCGACCTCGACGGCGACCTCCGGAACCTGCATTCCCACCAACGCGCCTACCCGCTCGGTGACATGCCGACGCACTTCGTGACAGCGGGGGCCGATGTCGGTGGGGTAGCCGAGTTCGAGGTGGACGCGGATGTACGCGGCGTCGGCGGGGCCGTCCTCGCCCGACCGCTGGTGGGAGTGGGGACGCACGACGACGGTGGCGTGCGCGGGAGCGGCGGCGGGCGGCAGCGGGCCGACCGCCTCGCGCGCGGCCTGCGCGGCGATCTTCGCCACGACCCGGTCCGCGATGCGGGTCGCGCCGCGCTCACCCCGGGGGACGCCGGCCGGTCCGCCGCCGGTGGCGCCTCCTTGGCTCACCCGGGTCACCTGCGCCGGTTGTCACGTGTGCGGAAGAAGTCCCCGAGTTCCAGGTCCCCCTCCAGCAGCCGGCCGACGACGAATCCGACGGCACCCAGGGCGGCCACCAGAAGGAAGGCACCGAACCCGCCGAAGTATCCGGCGAAGCCCAGCGCCATGCCGGCGACCATCCCGATCACGGCCATGCTCATGCTGTGTTCCTCCGCTCGTCGGCCGACGCGTCACTGGATGCGGGGCTCCGACTCCTCGTCCTCTTCGTCGGGCAGCTTCACGTCGCTCACCGCGATGTTGACCTCGACGACCTCGAGACCGGTCATCCGCTCCACCGCCGTGATCACGTTCTCCCGGACGTCCCGCGAGACCTCGGTGATCGACACTCCGTAGTCGACGACGATCTCCAGGTCGAGCGCGGTCTGCACCTCGCCGACCTCGGCCTTGACACCACGGGCCACGGACTTCGTCCCGCCGGGCACCCGGTCGCGCACGGCGCCGAAGGTGCGGCTCAGGCCGCTGCCCATCGCGTGCACGCCGACGACGTCCCGGGTGGCGAGGCCCGCGATCTTCTCCACGACCCCGTCGGCGATGGTGGTCCGCCCACGGGCCGCCGGGTCCCCACCGCCTCGTCCGGTGGCCTCACGGGTCGGTACGGACTCCGTGCCGCCCCCCGTGTTCTGCCCCCGGGTCTGCTCCGTTGTCTCTGTCATGGCCGTACGTCCTTTTCGGTCGTCGTCCCTTCGACCACGGTAAGCGCCGTTGCGCTGCCGCGCCCCGGGGATACGGCAGGCTGGAGGAATGGACGGGTGGACGAGTGCGGTACGGCATCAGCTCGGTCCGGGCAGGCTCCTCCCCCTGGGCGGGCCGCGCGACGGGGCGTGGATCACCGAGGGCGCGGCGGAGCGTGTGCTGAGGGAGGCGGTACGGGGGCTGCCTGGGGTGCGGCTCGGGGTGCTCCGGATCGCGCAGGCGGACCCGGCGGGCGCCTCCGAGCCGGTCGTACCGCCTCCGCCGAGTGGCTTGCCGCCGGCGCCCCTGCGGGTGACGGCGGACTTCGCGGCGGCGGTCTCCGAGCCCCTGCCGGGCGCCGCGGCACGCGTGCGCGGTGTGCTGGCGGCGGCTGCCGAGGAGCGGCTCGGTCTGGTCGTGGCCGAGGTGGACCTGCGGGTGACGGACCTGCTCGGTGCCGAAGCGGCGGAACCGGAGGCCGAACGGCCGCGGGACGCGCCCCCGGCCGGGCCGGCGCTCACCGGCGAGGAGGCCCTCGCGGCCGGGGCGGCCCTGTCCGTGCCGGGGGTGACCGGCATGACCGGCGTCCTGGGCCGGGCGGTCCGTCTGGAGGAGATCCAGGGCGCGGCCGCCGCCCTGCCGCACCGGCACGCACGCGTGGAGATCGTGGTGCGCGCGGACCACCGGGCACTGGATGTGGCCCGGGCGGTCCGCGCGGTGGTGGGAGAGGTCCTGCCGGATCACCCCACCGTGGCGGTCCTGGTCACCGAGGTGAGCTGACCGCCGGCTGCCGCGCCCGGCCGCACAGGGCACGGCTCGGCCGGGCCGAGGCCCGAGACATGCGCGACACGCCAGGACCCGGCAGGGCGGGACCCGGCACGGAAGGGCCCGAGCCCGGCACGGAAGGACCCGACAGGGCAGGGCGCCACACACCGGCGCCCGAGCCCGGCACGGATGGACCCGGCAGGGCAGGGCGCAAACACCCCAGCGCCCGACAGGGCAGAACCCGGCCGGGCAATACCCGGCACGCCGGCGCCCGGCAGGGCAGGGCGCAACGCGCCGGCGCCCGGCAGGCAGAGCCCGGCGCGCCAGGAGCCGGCGCCGCAGGGCTCATTCGCCCAGGCCGGCCAGGTCCCGCAGCCGGCGGGCCTGGGCAGCACGCTCGGCGGCGCGCTGCTCGTCGTACGTCCGGTCCCCGGCGCCGCGCAGCAGCGCCTTGGTCTCGATCACGGCCTCACGGGGCGCGGCAAGAATCGCGGACGCCAGCTCCCGTGCCTTCGCGTCGAGTTCCGCCGCGGGTACGGCGACGTTGGCGAGCCCCGACGCCACGGCCTCTTCGGCGCCCACGAACCGCCCGGTGAGGCAGATCTCGGCCGCGCGGCCGTAGCCGACGAGGGAGACGAGGGGGTGGGTGCCGGTGAGGTCCGGCACGAGGCCGAGGCTGGTCTCGCGCATGGCGAACTGCACGTCGTCGGCGACGACGCGCACATCGCAGGCGAGCGCCAGCTGGAAGCCCGCGCCGATGGCGTGGCCCTGGACGGCGGCGATGGACACGACGTCGTTGCGCCGCCACCAGGTGAAGCCCTCCTGGTACCCGGCGATGGCGGCGTCGAGTTCGGCGTCGCCGCTGCGCGCGAGGTCGATGAAGGACGGCTCGCCCTCGATCCCCTCGGGCGTGAACATCTGCCGGTCGAGGCCGGCGGAGAAGGACTTGCCCTCGCCGCGCAGCACGACCACGCGGACGGAGCCCGGCAGCAGCCGCCCGGCCTCGGCGAGCGTCCGCCACATGGCGGGGCTCTGCGCGTTGCGCTTGGCCGGGTTGGTCAGCGTCACCGTGGCGAGCGCGTCGTCGACGGTGAGCCGTACGCCGTCCTTGTCGAGCAGGGGAACGAGTTCCTGGTCCGGCGTGGCCATGGGGCGCCTCCGATGCGTGCGGTCGACAGAGCGATCAATGGAGCGATGCTAAGTGACTGCACAGTAACCACCCGGCCGATCGGCCGACCGACCGGGTGGTCACCATCGAAGCCGACGGGCCGCCCGGATCAGGACGAGGCGGCCTTCTTGCCCCGCGTCGCTCCGCCACGCCCACGCAGCGTGACGCCCGACTCGCTGAGCATCCGGTGTACGAAGCCATACGAGCGGCCGGTCTCCTCGGCCAGTGCCCGGATGCTCGCACCGGAGTCGTACTTCTTCTTCAGGTCTGCCGCGAGCTTGTCGCGCGCGGCGCCGGTCACCCGGCTGCCCTTCTTCAGAGTCTCGGCCACCCGTGCCTCCTCATGGGAAGTGCGCTCTGGTCTCCTCATGATCACCCCTCCGGGGCGTGATGGCCACCCATTCGGCAAGGTCCGTGCGAGAGGGATTTGACGACAGGAGCGCGTCCCCACAAGTGGAACCTGTGATTCCGCCCGGTGGTGTTCGTGGGGCCGAACGGGTTGTTGAGCGAAGTGCCAGGTCAGGGACGCGCGACGGCCGACCCCTTGTCGACAAAGGGGTCGGCCGTGAAATGGATGTAGGACACACCTCGATACGAGGAGATCTCACACAGATGATGGATCACCGATGGGCCGAATGATCCATACGCCGGAGATCACGCATTCGATCAAGCCGGGGTGACCCTGGCGCCGGAGATCAGGCCAGGGCGACGAGATCCGCGTAGTCGGCGCCCCACAGGTCCTCGACGCCGTCGGGCAGCAGGATGATCCGCTCGGGCTGGAGCGCCTCCACGGCACCCTCGTCGTGGGTGACCAGCACGACCGCGCCCTTGTAGGTGCGCAGCGCGCCGAGGATCTCCTCACGGCTGGCCGGGTCGAGGTTGTTGGTCGGCTCGTCGAGGAGCAGGACGTTGGCGGACGACACCACCAGGGTGGCCAGGGCGAGGCGGGTCTTCTCGCCACCGGACAGGACACCGGCCGGCTTGTCGACGTCGTCGCCGGAGAACAGGAACGAGCCGAGCACCTTGCGGACCTCGACCAGGTCCATGTCGGGGGCCGCGGAGCGCATGTTCTCCAGGACCGTGCGGTCCGGGTCGAGGGTCTCGTGCTCCTGGGCGTAGTAGCCGAGCTTGAGACCGTGACCGGGACGGACCTCGCCGGTGTCGGGCTGCTCCACGCCGCCCAGCAGCCGCAGCAGGGTGGTCTTGCCGGCGCCGTTGAGGCCGAGGATGACCACCCGGGAGCCCTTGTCGATGGCGAGGTCGACGTCGGTGAAGATCTCCAGCGAGCCGTACGACTTCGACAGGCCCTCGGCCATCAGCGGGGTCTTGCCGCAGGGCGCGGGCTCCGGGAAGCGGAGCTTGGCGACCTTGTCGGAGACCCGGACCGCCTCGAGTCCGGCGAGCAGCCGGTCGGCGCGCCTGGCCATGTTCTGCGCGGCGACGGTCTTGGTGGCCTTGGCGCGCATCTTGTCGGCCTGCGAGTGCAGGGCGGCGGCCTTCTTCTCGGCGTTCTGCCGCTCGCGCTTGCGGCGCTTCTCGTCGGCCTCGCGCTGCTGCTGGTAGAGCTTCCAGCCCATGTTGTAGACGTCGATCTGGGAGCGGTTGGCGTCCAGGTAGAACACCTTGTTGACGACCGTCTCGACCAGGTCGACGTCGTGGCTGATGACGATGAAGCCGCCGCGGTAGGTCTTGAGGTAGTCGCGCAGCCAGACGATCGAGTCGGCGTCGAGGTGGTTGGTCGGCTCGTCGAGCAGGAGCGTGTCCGCGTCGGAGAACAGGATGCGGGCCAGCTCCACGCGGCGCCGCTGACCGCCGGAGAGCGTGTGCAGGGGCTGGCCGAGCACCCGGTCGGGCAGGTTGAGCGCGGCGGCGATGGTGGCGGCCTCGGCCTCGGCGGCGTACCCGCCCTTGGTGAGGAACTCCGTCTCCTGGCGCTCGTACTGCCTGAGGGCCTTCTCCCGGGTGGCGCCCTGGCCGTTGGCGATCCGCTGTTCGTTGTCCCGCATCTTGCGGATCAGCAGGTCGAGGCCGCGCGCCGAGAGGATGCGGTCGCGGGCGAGGACGTCGAGGTCGCCGGTGCGGGGGTCCTGCGGGAGGTAGCCGACCTCGCCGGAGCGGGTGACCTGTCCGGCGGCGGGGATGCCCTCGCCGGCCAGGACCTTGGTCAGGGTCGTCTTGCCCGCGCCGTTGCGGCCGACCAGGCCGATGCGGTCGCCCTTGGCGACACGGAAGGTGGCGCTCTCGATGAGGACGCGGGCGCCGGCGCGCAGCTCGATGCCGGAGGCGGAGATCACGGTCAGACTCCTGTGCGGGGTCGGTGGCGGGTTGGGCGGCTGAGGACGTTCCCGCCGTCTAATGCGCGAGGAGAATGGCCATGGGGCCAGTCTAACGGCCCAGTGCAAGCACTTTTTCTGGGTTCGGGTGTTCGATCTCTCCCGGGCGCGGTGTCGGTGGCCGCTGCCAGACTGGGCCGTGGGTGACATGTCCGGCGGTGGTCACAGGGGAGTGATCGGTATGGCAGGCACGAACGGCGCACGTCCGACCATCTGTCCGACGCTGCTGTACGCCGACGCGAAGGCGGCGATACGCCAGCTCACGGAGGCCTTCGGGTTCACGGAGCTGTCGGTGTACGAGAGCGACGAGGAGAAGGCCGGCACCGTGATGCACGCCGAGCTGGTGTACGGCAACGGCGCGGTGATGCTCGGTTCGAAGGGCCGCGGCGGCGTCTTCGACGCGGCGATGGAGGGCGCGGGCCCGGCGGGGGTGTACGTCGTCGTGGACGACGTCGACGCACACCACCGGCGCGCCGTGGAGCACGGCGCCGAGATCCTGATGCCCCCGACGGACCAGGACTACGGCTCCCGCGACTACATGGCCCGGGACCTCGAGGGCAACATCTGGAGCTTCGGCACGTACGCCCCGGACATACAGGCCTGACTCCGGCCCCGGCGGGGCTCAGCCTCCCGTGTGCACCTGGAAGGCGGCCCGGCGCACGGCCTTGGCCAGCGCCGGGTCGGGGTGCGCGGCGGCGAGCGCCACCAGCACCTGCACGGTGCGGGGGTGTCCGACGGCGCGCACCTCGGCCAGCAGCGCGGGCACGGTCGGCTGCAGCGCGGACTCCAGGTGGCGCACCAGCATCGGGGCCTCGCCGTGGTCGGCGACGGCGGCGGCCGTGTCGACCCAGAGCCAGGTGGCCTCCTCGCGGGTGAGCACCTCGTGGGCGTCCTCGGGGTCGACGCCGTCGTGCTCGGCGAGCCAGAGCAGGGCGTACGGCCTGAGGGCGGGCTCGTCGACGACGGCCCGTACGTCGGGTTCGGCGGGGGCGCCGACGACGCGCAGCGCCTCGAAGGCCAGGCCGCGCAGCAGGGCGTCCTCGCCGCGGGCGGCGGCCAGCAGCTCGGTGACGGCGCTGCCGACGGGGCGGGCGGCGAGCCAGGCGCGGTACTCGGCGCGGGCCGCGTTGGGGCGCAGCTGGGCGCAGCCGCGGAGCATGTCCTCGGCGGCCTGCTCGATGTTCCCGGCCGGGCTCTGCGCGGCGACGCAGATCTGCTCCAGCTTGACCCACACCGCCCAGCTGCCGAGCGGGGTGAGGGTGGCCTGGCCGTCGCCGCAGGTGAGGGCGCCCACGGAGGCGAGGGCGCGCAGGGCCCAGTCGAGGAGGGGGGCCAGTTCGGCGTCCTGGGCCGGCTCCGCCGGGTCGGCGTCGGCGGAGGGCTCGGGGGCGGTGGGGGCCGGGGGGCCGGCCGCGTCGGCGGCGTAGGGGACCTCGCAGCGCTCGGTGCGCAGTTCGGTGACGCGCTGGCGCAGCAGGTCGAGGAGCTGGTCCACGGGGACGGGTCCGGCGGACAGCTGCAGGAAGGAGAGCACCTGGGGCATGGCCGAGACGACCTCGGCGACGGTGGCGGGCTCCTCGTCGGCGGGTTCCGGGGTGGCGAGCGACCAGGCGTCGAAGAGGGCGACCCAGCCGCGCAGCACGGCGCTGTCGTCGCGGTCCCAGGCGCGCAGCCGCCAGCCGGGGCGCGCGCTGTCGCCGTGCACCTCGACGAGGCCGGCCAGGCGGGCGGTGTCCCAGTCGTGGCGGACCTGATCCAGGGTCAGGCCCAGATCGCTGGCGGCGCGTTCGGCGGTCGCCTCGGAGAGGGTGGCCTTGCCGTCGGCGGTGGCGGCGTCGCGGCCGGGGCCGAGGGCGCTGTCGGCCCAGCGGGCGACACGGGCCGCGGCGGCCAGACCTGAGCGTGCCATTCTGGCCAGCTCCGCCGGGGCCGGAGTGCCTTCCGGGGGGCGGGGCGCGGGGCGGCGCGGGCGCCGCTGGTTCACAGCTGTGGGGGCGGCGGCCAGGGGTCGCGGGCGGACGAGTCGAAGCCTGGAGTCGCGCGGGATACGGGACGTCACGGGTGCAGTCTTCCGGTTGACGGTCCGAAAACCCAAACGGAATGTCACGGCGGGCTACGGGACTGGCCAACGCACGGGGTGCGGAGAGCGGTGAGCAGGCGGGTTCAGGCCAGTGGTACGGGCTTAAACGGAACCTTCGGCACCGGTGGATCGAGGGGGCGTGGAGAGGTTCAGCTCAGCGGGGTGAGGAAGCGCCGGAGAGCCTCTTCGTAGGCGGCGGGGCCGGCGTTCCACATGGCGCCGTGCGGGGCCTGCGCGACGGTGTGGAGGGCGACCAGATCGGGGCGGCGGGCGGCGAGGCGGCGGGAGACGTCCCAGGGGGCCACGGTGTCGTCGGGGCCGTGGAAGATCAGCGTGGGGACGGTCAGCAGGGCCGGGTCGGCGATCTCGTCGCCGTGGCCGTCCGCCGCGCCGTGCAGTCCGGTGCGGCCCTGGGCGGCGCGGACGGCGAGCGGCAGCAGCACGCCGGGGGTGTGCCGGGCGGAGGCGAGGGCGCGCAGGGTGGACTGCCAGTTCAGCACCGGGGAGTCCAGGACGAGTCCGGCGACGAGGCCGCGCGGTCCGGAGCGGGCCGCGGCGCGCAGCGCCATGGTGGCGCCGATGGACCAGCCGAGCAGGACGAGGCGTTCGGCGCCGTGGCGGACGGCGTGCCGCATCGCCGCGTCCAGGTCGCGCCACTCGGTCTGGCCGAGGTGGTTCAGGCCGTCCGGGGGGCGGGGTGCGCCGAGGTCGCCGCGGTAGGCGAGGGCGAGCACGGGGAAGCGGCGCTGGTGCAGGAAGGCGAGCAGGTTCAGGGTGTGTTCGCGGGTGGTGCCCAGGCCGTGCACGGCGATGACCCAGGTGCGGCGGGCACCGGGGACGAACCAGGCGGGCAGGGTGCCGAGTTCGCCGGGGATCTCGACCTCGGTGTGGTCGAGGCCGAGGGTGTCGCGGGGGTTGCCGACGTACAGGTTGGGGGTGAGCCAGACCGCGTCGCCGGGCTCGAGGGCGCCGTGCGTGACGCGTTCGAGGCGGCGTACGACGGTGTCCGCGGAGTGCGGGGCGTCGGGCAGGACGGCGCCGACGACCGCGTGGGTGCCGTTGCCGGAGAGGCCGTAGGTGCCGGGGCGCAGGGCGGCGAGGTGACGGGTGAGGGTCACCTGGCCGGCGGCCGTGCCGTGCACGGTGAGCCGGGGTTCGGTGGGCAGGGGCCGGCCGGGCGGCGCCTTCAGCGCGGCGTCGCTGGCGAACCGGCCGGCGGCGACGCTGGCGGCGCCGGCGGCCAGGGCTGCGGTGACGGCGGCGGCCGTCGCGGTGACAGTGCGCACCCGTCCAGTGTCCTGGGCATCCTTCCTCGCGGCCAGTGGTAACAAGGTGGAGGTGAGGGGGCGCGGGGGCCTGCACCGCCTCGATGCCGCGCCGGAACCCGGGGTGCGGGCGGGGTCAGGGGCGCTGGCCGTAGGTGCGCAGACGCTCGCCCGCCTCCGCCAGCTGGGCGTCCGTGAGGAGGGTCGGGGTACGGCCGGGCACGGAGGAGGCCGTCAGCCACAGGCGGCACATCCACTCCAGCTGCGCCGTGCGGTCGAATGCCTGGTCGAGGGTGGTGCCGTAGGTGAGGGTGCCGTGGTTCTGCAGGAGGCAGCCGGTGCGGCCGTCCAGGGCACGGAGGGTGTTCTCGGCCAGTTCCTCGGTGCCGTAGGTGGCGTAGGGGGCGACGCGGACGGGGCCGCCGAGGGCGCCGGTCATGTAGTGGACGGACGGCAGCACGGTGACGAGGGTGGATACGGCGGTGGCGTGGACGGCGTGGGTGTGGACGACGGCGCGGGCGTCGGTGCGGCGGTAGACGGCGAGGTGCATGGGGAGTTCGCTGGTCGGGGTGAGGGTGCCGAGCACCTGCCGGCCGGTGAGGTCGACGCCTGTGATGTCGCCGGGGGTGAGGCGGTCGTAGGGCACCCCCGAGGGGGTGACCAGCACGGTGTCGCCGACGCGCGCGGAGACGTTGCCGGAGGTGCCGACGACCAGGCCGTCGGTGACGGTGCGGCGGGCCGTCGCGACGAGCGCCTCCCAGGCCCGCGCCTCCTCCGGGAGCGCGCATCCTCCCGGCGCCCCGGCCGCGTTCTGTATGCGGTCCCGGCTGTCCCGGGCCTGCCGTCCGTCACGCCGCTGCTCGCCCATGCCCCCGATCCTGCCAGGGGGACGCCGGGTCGGCCGGAGTGCCGCCGATCAGGTGACCAGGATCTCTTTCCGCGGCTCCACGGACCGGCCGGCGGGGTGCGCAGGCGGCACGGGGCAGGCCCCGCTTGGGGCGGCGCGTCGGACAGAGTGGCGGCGCTCACATTTGGACACCCTGACGCCTGCCCCAGTTCACCTTCCGTTCACCCAGGTTGCCTACTTTCAACAAGCCAATGACCTCGAACGATTGCCTGGGTAAATGGAAAACTTCTCGCTGATCCTCGCGATTGTGGTGGTAACCGCACTCGCGTTCGATTTCACGAACGGTTTTCACGACACCGCCAACGCGATGGCCACGACCATCTCCACCGGTGCACTCAAGCCCAAGGTCGCGGTGGCCATGTCCGCCGTGCTCAACCTTGTGGGCGCATTCCTCTCGGTGGAGGTCGCCAACACGATCTCCAAGGGTCTCGTCGACGAGACCGGCATCCGTCCCGAGGTCATCTTCGCCGCCCTGGTCGGCGCGATCCTCTGGAACCTGCTGACCTGGCTGGTGGGCCTCCCCTCCAGCTCCTCCCACGCCCTCATGGGCGGTCTGATCGGCGCCACCATCGCCTCCGCCGGCATGGGCGCGGTCCACGGTGACGTCCTGGTCACCAAGGTCCTGATCCCGGCGGTCGCCGCCCCGCTGGTCGCGGGCATCGCGGCGATGCTGGCGACGCGCCTGTCCTACACCCTCGGCAAGAAGGCCGACGGCAAGGCGGCCGACAAGGGCTACCGCGCGGGCCAGATCGCCTCGGCCGGCCTGGTCTCCCTCGCGCACGGCACGAACGACGCGCAGAAGACGATGGGCATCATCACCCTCGCCCTGGTCGCCGGCGGTGCCGTCGCCCCCGACTCCGACCCGCCCACCTGGGTCATCCTCTCCGCCGGCCTGGCCATCGCGCTCGGCACCTACCTCGGCGGCTGGCGCATCATCCGCACCATGGGCAAGGGCCTGACCGACCTCCAGCCGCAGCAGGGCTTCGCCGCCCAGACCAGCGCGGCGACGGTCATCCTGGCCTCCTCCCACCTCGGTTTCTCCCTCTCCACCACGCACTCCGTCTCCGGTTCGGTGATGGGCGCGGGGCTGGGCCGCAAGGGCGGCGTGGTCCGCTGGTCCACGGCGACCCGGATGTTCGTGGCCTGGGGCCTGACGCTCCCGGCGGCCGCCCTGGTGGGCGCGCTGGCCGAGTCGGTCACGAACCTGGGCGACTGGGGCACGGCGGTCGTGGCGGTCTTCCTCGTCGCCTCCAGCGCGGCGATCTGGAAGATCTCGCGCCGCGAGGTCGTGGACGCGTCCAACGTCAACGAGACCGAGGAGCCGGCGGGCGTGGTCACCACGGCGATCGCCGCCGTCGCCCCGCCTCCGGCCGGCACGGTCACCGAGGGCCTGACGGCCACCATCCCCTCCCCGGCCGCCACGGCCACCGAGCCCACGGCCCCCGCGGTCTGAACCCGCCCACCCGGTACGAAGGAAGAGAAGCAGCATGAAGATCGACTGGGCGGCCCTCGGCTCCGTCTTCGGCGTCAGCCTCGTGATCACCGTGGCCCTGGTGGCCCTCTTCACCCTCGGCATCATGGGCCTGTCCCGTCAGGAACGCGCCGCGGAACAGGGCGGCTCCGCCACCCTCGCGGTCACCGGCGCCTACGCGTGCTTCGCGGCCTGCGCGGCGGCGGTGGCGTACGGGATCTCCCTGATCGTGGCCTGACCCACCAGCTCGGACACCTCGGGGTGCGGGACGGATCGCCGTCCCGCACCCCTTTTCCGTGACCTCCGGAACCGCCCCTGTGTGGGGCTCAGCACACTCCAGCCTCGCAGGTCAACGGCAAGTTGACGGCCCTTCCGGGGCCATGGTGGACTGCCGGAGCCATGTACGGCGGCAGAAGAGGAAGCCGGTGCGAATCCGGCGCGGTCCCGCCACTGTCACCGGGGTGCACCACCCCGGGAGCCAGGAACTCTCGCCGCCGGTCTCGTCGAACCAGGGCGTGGACACCCTGAGTGAGGACATATCGCCATGCTCGCTCGGCCGTTGAGGTACAGCACCAGCTCGCTGCCCGACCCCGCGGCCGGCTGAGCCGATGCGTGCCGATCGCGTTCACGCGTACGGCGCCGCCCTCGGCCTCCTCGGTGACCTGCTCCTCGGTGATCCACGCCGGGGGCATCCGGTCGCCGCGTTCGGGCGGGCCGCCGGAGCCGTGGAGCGGGTGCTGTGGCGGGACCACCGCGGGTGGGGCGCCCTGCACACCGTCGTCTGCGCCGGTGGGGCCGTGGTCCTCGGGGCCGCCGCCGACCGGGCCGTACGGCGTTCCCCGGCCGCTTCCGTCGCTCTCGCCTCCGCCGCCACCTGGGCCGTGGTGGGCGGGACCTCGCTCGCCCGCGAGGCCCGTGCCGTCGGGCGCGCCCTGGAGGCGGGGGACGTCGAGGGCGCGCGGGCCCGGCTGCCCCACCTGTGCGGGCGGGATCCGCAGGCCCTCGACGCCGACGGGATCGCGCGGGCCGTCGTCGAGTCCGTCGCCGAGAACACCTCCGACGCCGTGGTGGGCGCCCTGGTGTGGGGCGCCGTGGGCGGTGTGCCGGGGCTGCTCGGGTTCCGGGCCGTCAACACCCTGGACGCGATGGTCGGGCACAGGTCGCCCCGGTACCGGCGCTTCGGGTGGGCCTCCGCGCGGCTCGACGACCTCGCGGGGTGGCCGGGGGCGCGGCTGACCGCCGTCCTCGCCGCCGTCGCCGGCGACCGGCCGCGCGCCGCCGTACGGGCCTGGCGGGACGACGCCCACCTGCACCCCAGTCCCAACGCCGGTCCCGTGGAGGCCTCCTTCGCCGGTGCGCTCGGGGTGCGGCTGGGCGGGACCCTGTCCTACGCCGGGCGGGTGGAGCACCGGCCCGTGCTCAACGGGACGGCGGGACGTGCCGTCGTCGCCCACGACATCGAACGCGCCGTACGGCTCTCCCGCCGTGTCGGCCTGCTCGCGCTCGGCGTCACCGTCGCCGCGCGCCTCATCGCGAAGGGGCGGAGCTCATGAGCGGGGGTCTCCTGGTCGCCGGTACCACCTCCGACGCCGGCAAGAGTGTCGTCACGGCGGGCATCTGCCGGTGGCTGGTGCGGCAGGGGGTGAAGGTCGCCCCCTTCAAGGCGCAGAACATGTCCCTGAATTCGTTCGTGACGAAGGAAGGGGCCGAGATCGGGCGGGCGCAGGCCATGCAGGCGCAGGCCTGCCGCATCGAGCCGACCGCGCTGATGAATCCCGTGCTGCTCAAGCCCGGTGGCGAGCAGAGCAGTCAGGTGGTGCTGCTCGGGAAGCCGGTGGGCGAGCTGAGCGCACGGGGGTATCACGGCGGGCGCCAGCAACGGCTTCTCGGGACGGTCCTCGACTGTCTGGCCGAGTTGCGGGGCACGTATGACGCGGTGATCTGTGAGGGGGCCGGTTCTCCCGCCGAGATCAATCTGCGGCGGACCGACATCGTGAACATGGGGATCGCCCGGAACGCCGGGCTCCCCGTGCTCGTCGTCGGCGACATCGACCGCGGTGGGGTCTTCGCGTCGTTCTTCGGGACCGTCGCGCTCCTCTCCCCCGAGGACCAGGCGCTCGTCGCCGGATTCCTCGTCAACAAGTTCCGGGGGGACGTCGGTCTGCTGGAGCCGGGGCTCGACATGCTGCACGGGCTCACCGGGCGGCGGACCTACGGCGTGCTGCCGTTCCGCCACGGGCTCGGGATCGACGAGGAGGACGGGCTGCGGGTCTCCCTGCGCGGGACCGTGCGGGAGTCGAACGTCGCCCCGCCCGTCGGGGAGGACGTGCTGCGGGTCGCCGTCTGCGCGATCCCCCTCATGTCGAACTTCACCGACGTCGACGCGCTCGCCGCCGAACCCGGTGTCGTCGTGCGGTTCGTGGACCGGCCGGAGGAGTTGGCCGACGCGGACCTCGTCGTGATCCCGGGAACCCGGGGGACGGTCCGGGCGCTGGAGTGGCTGCGGGAGCGGGGACTCGCGGACGCCCTGGTCCGCAGAGCCGCGCAAGGGCGCCCGGTCCTCGGCATCTGCGGCGGCTTCCAGGTCCTCGGCGAGCACATCGAGGACGAGGTCGAGAGCCGGCGCGGGAACGTCGACGGGCTCGGGATCCTTCCCGTGCGCGTGCGGTTCGCCCGCGAGAAGACCCTCACCCGGCCGGAGGGCGCAGCCCTCGGCGAGCGGGTCGAGGGGTACGAGATCCATCACGGGGTCGCCCAGGTGGACGGCGGGGAAGCCTTCCTGGACGGCTGCCGGGTCGGCCAGACCTGGGGCACGCACTGGCACGGCTCGCTGGAGTCGGACGGTTTCCGGCGGGCCTTCCTGCGCGAGGTGGCCGCCGCCGCGGGCCGCCGCTTCGTGCCCGCGCCCGACACCTCGTTCGCCGGGCTGCGCGAGGAGCAGCTCGACCGGCTCGGCGACCTGATCGAACAGCACGCGGACACGGACGCGCTGTGGCGGCTCATCGAGTCCGGCGCGCCGCAAGGACTGCCCTTCATTCCACCGGGAGCACCCGCATGAGCACTGTGTTGTTGTTGTCGACCGCCGACACCGATCTGCTGGCGGCCCGTGCCGCCTCCGGTGCCTCCTACCGGATCGGCAACCCGACCCGGGTGGACGTGGCGCGGGAGCTGCCCGGCCTCGTCGCCGGCGCGGACATCGCCGTCGTACGCCTCCTCGGCGGCAAGCGTGCCTGGGAGGAGGGGCTCGCCGCGCTGAAGGCGTCCGGCATCCCGACCGTGCTGCTGGGCGGCGAGGCCGTGCCGGACGCGGAGTTGATGGCCGAGTCGTCCGTCCCGGCCGGTGTCGTCGCCGAGGCGTTGCGCTACCTCGTCGAGGGCGGGCCCGCCAACCTCACGGAGCTGGCCCGGTTCCTGTCCGACACCGTGCTGCTGACCGGTGAGGGCTTCGTCGAACCGCAGAAGATGCCGGAGTACGGGGTTCACGGCGAGCGTGTCGTCGTGGACGGCCGTCCGACCGTCGGCGTGCTCTTCTACCGGGCCCATGAACTCAGCGGCAACACCGCCTTCGTGGACACCCTGTGCGACGCGATCGAGGCCCGGGGCGCCAACGCCCTCCCCGTGTACTGCGGTTCGCTGCGAGGTGCCGACGCCGGTCTCTTCACGATCCTCGGCGGGGCGGACGCCCTCGTCGCCACCGTCCTCGCCGCCGGCGGCACCCACGCCTCGCAGGCCTCCGCGGGCGGCGACGAGGAGTCCTGGGACGTCGGGGCGCTCGCCGAGCTGAACATCCCGGTGCTGCAGGGGCTCTGCCTCACCTCCTCGCACGCGGCCTGGGACGAGTCCGACGCGGCCCTCTCCCCCATGGACGCGGCGATGCAGGTCGCGATCCCCGAGTTCGACGGACGTCTCATCACCGTCCCGTTCTCCTTCAAGGAGCAGGGCCCCGACGACGTGCCGGTGTACGTCGCCGACCCCGAGCGTGCGGCACGGGTCGCCGGGATCGCCGTACGGCACGCGCGGCTCAGGCACACGGCGAACGCGGACAAGAAGATCGCACTCGTCTTCACCGCCTACCCGACCAAGCACTCGCGGGTCGGCAACGCGGTCGGGCTGGACACGCCCGCCTCGGCGGTCCGGGTGCTGGACGCCCTCGGGGAAGCCGGCTACTCGCTCACCGAGTACCCCGACAACGGCGACGAGCTGATCCACCGGCTCATCGAGGCCGGCGGTCACGACGTGGAGTGGCTGACGGAGGAGCAGCTGGCCGCCGCGCCCGCGCGGGTGCCGCTCGCCGACTACCGGGCCTGGTTCGACAAGCTCGACCCGGAGCTGCGGGACGGGATGCTTCAGGCGTGGGGCGAGCCGCCGGGCGGCCTCTACGTCGACGGCGACGACATCGTGCTGGCCTCCCTGCGGTTCGGGAACGTCGTCGTGATGATCCAGCCGCCGCGCGGCTTCGGGGAGAACCCGATCGCGATCTACCACGACCCCGACATGCCGCCGTCCCACCACTACATGGCCGCCTACCGCTGGCTGGAGAACAGCTTCGGCGCCGACGCGATCGTGCACATGGGCAAGCACGGCACGATGGAGTGGCTGCCCGGCAAGGGGCTCGGGCTGAGCGGGCGGTGCGCGCCGGACGCCGTCCTCGGCGACCTGCCGCTGATCTACCCGTTCATCGTCAACGACCCCGGTGAGGGCACCCAGGCCAAGCGGCGCGGGCACGCCACGGTCGTCGACCACCTGGTGCCGCCGATGGCGCGCGCCGACACCTACGGCGACCTGGCCAAGCTGGAGCAGCTGCTCGACGAGTACGCGCTCGTCTCCGACCTGGACCCGACGAAGGCCCCGGCCGTCCGCGCCCAGATCTGGACGCTGGTGAAGGCGGCCGAGCTCCACCACGACCTGCACGTGGACGAGCAGCCCGGCGACGACGACTTCGACGAGTTCGTCATGCACATCGACGGCTATCTGTGCGAGATCAAGGACGTGCAGATCCGGGACGGGCTGCACGTCCTGGGCGGCGGTCCGGTCGGCGAGCCGCGCGTCAACCTGGTGCTGGCCGTGCTGCGCGCCTCGCAGGTGTGGGGCGGCAAGGCGAACGCCCTGCCGGGTCTGCGGGCCTCGCTCGCCGCGCACTTCGGGCTGGTGGAGAAGGAGCTGCTGGCCGAGCCGGGCGCGCCGGTGAAGCTGCCGGCGGAGCTGACGGACCTGGTCGAGGGGCCGTCCCGTACGGCGGCCGACGCGATCGACCTGCTGGAGCAGCTGTGCCGGCGGGTCGCGGAGGGCATGGAGGCGCGGGCGTGGGACGTGACGGCGGTCCCCGCCCTCGTCCGTGCGGTGCTCGGCGCCGAACTCCCGGAGGCCGTCGCGGTGCTGGAGTTCGCCTGCACCGAGGTGGTGCCCCGGCTGGAGCGGACCACCGACGAGATCGGGCACATCCTGCGCGCCCTCGACGGCGGGTACGTCCCGGCGGGGCCGTCCGGTTCGCCGACGCGCGGTCTGGTCAACGTGCTGCCGACGGGCCGCAACTTCTACTCGGTCGACCCCAAGGCCATCCCGTCGAGGCTGAGCTGGGAGGTCGGCCAGTCGCTCGCGGACTCGCTGGTGCAGCGCTACCTCCAGGACACCGGCGCGTACCCGAAGTCCGTCGGCCTGACGGTCTGGGGCACGTCCGCCATGCGCACCCAGGGCGACGACATCGCCGAGATCCTGGCGCTGCTGGGCTGCCGTCCGGTGTGGGACGACGCGTCGAGGCGCGTGACCGGCTTCGACATCGTGCCGCTGGAGGAGCTGGGCCGGCCGCGCATCGACGTCACGGTCCGTATCTCGGGGTTCTTCCGGGACGCCTTCCCGCACGTCGTCGGGCTGATCGACGACGCGGTGCGGGCGGTGGCCGAGCTGGACGAGCCCGGTGACCGCAACTTCGTGCGGGCGCACGCCGACGCGGACACCGCCGAGCACGGCGACCGGCGCAGGGCCACGGCCCGCGTCTTCGGCTCCAAGCCGGGCGCGTACGGTGCGGGTCTGCTGCCCCTGATCGACGCCCGCAACTGGCGCTCCGACGCGGACCTCGCCGAGGTGTACGCGGTGTGGGGCGGCTACGCCTACGGGCGCGGGCTCGACGGGCGGCCGGCGCGGGGCGACATGGAGACCGCGTTCAAGCGCATCGCCGTGGCCGCCAAGAACGTCGACACCCGTGAGCACGACCTCGTCGACGCCGACGACTACTTCCAGTACCACGGCGGCATGGTCGCGATGGTGCGGCACCTGACCGGCGCCAGCCCCGAGGCGTACGTGGGTGACTCCGCCGTACCGGACCAGGTGAAGACCCGCACGCTCGGCGAGGAGACGCACCGGGTGTTCCGCGCCCGGGTGGTCAACCCGCGCTGGATGGCGGCCATGCGGCGGCACGGCTACAAGGGCGCCTTCGAGATGGCGGCGACCGTCGACTACCTCTTCGGCTACGACGCCACGGCGGGCGTGGTCGACGACTGGATGTACGAGAAGCTCAGCGCCGAGTACGTCTTCGACGCGGAGAACCGGGACTTCATGAAGAAGTCCAACCCGTGGGCGCTGCGCGGGATCACCGAACGGCTCCTGGAGGCCGCCGACCGCGGGCTGTGGGCGGAGCCGGACGCCGACACCGTCGAGCGGCTGCGGGCCACGTACCTGGAGCTCGAGGGCGATCTGGAGGGCGACGAGAAGTGAGTACCCCGTTCCCGTTCACGGCCGTCGTCGGCCAGGACGACCTGCGGCTCGCGCTGCTGCTGAACGCCGTGTCACCGGCGGTCGGCGGGGTGCTGGTGCGGGGCGAGAAGGGCACCGCCAAGTCGACGGCCGTGCGCGCCCTCTCGGCACTGATGCCCACGCTGGACGTGGTGTCCGGCTGCCGGTTCTCCTGCGACCCGGACTCCCCCGACCCGGCCTGCCCGGACGGGCCGCACGAGCCGGGGGCGTTCGAGACGCGGCCCGCGCGGATGGTCGAGTTGCCGGTGGGCGCCTCGGAGGACCGGCTGGTGGGCGCGCTCGACATCGAGCGGGCGCTGTCCGAGGGCGTGAAGGCCTTCGAGCCGGGCCTCCTCGCCGACGCGCACCGCGGGATCCTGTACGTCGACGAGGTCAACCTCCTCCACGACCACCTGGTCGACCTGCTCCTCGACGCGGCGGCGATGGGCGCCTCGTACGTGGAGCGCGAGGGCGTCTCCGTGCGGCACGCCGCGCGTTTCCTGCTCGTCGGGACCATGAACCCCGAGGAGGGCGAGCTGCGGCCGCAGTTGCTCGACCGGTTCGGGCTGACCGTGGAGGTGGCCGCCTCCCGGGAGCCCGACCAGCGGGTGGAGGTCGTACGGCGCCGGCTCGCCTACGACGACGACCCCGCCGGTTTCGCCGCGCGCTGGGCGGACGAGGAGGCCGCCGTACGGGCGCGGATCGTGGCGGCGCGTGAGCTGCTGCCGTCGGTGCGGCTGGGCGACGGGGCGCTGCGCCAGATCGCGGCGACCTGTGCGGCCTTCGAGGTGGACGGTATGCGCGCCGACATCGTGATGGCGCGTACCGCGACCGCGCTGGCCGCCTGGGCCGGGCGCACGGACGTGCTCGCGGAGGACGTGCGGCAGGCGGCGCTGCTGGCGCTGCCGCACCGCCGGCGCCGCAATCCCTTCGACGCGCCGGGGCTCGACGAGGACAAGCTGGACGAGACGCTGGAGGAGTTCTCGGGCGAGGACGACCCCGGTCCCGACGACGACGGCCCCGGTGGCGGCGGTGGCGGTGGCGGACAGCCGTCGCCGGACGCGGGTCCGCGGGACGGCGGTGACACGGGTGCGCGGACCGAGGCCGGTGAGGGCGGAGAGCCGCAGGCCTCCGGCTCGGGCGAGCAGTCGGCCGTACGGGCCGCCGAGCCGTTCCGTGCGAAGGTGCTGAGCGTGCCCGGGATCGGTGAGGGTGCGGCCGGGCGGCGTTCGCGGGCGCGGACCGAGCACGGGCGGACCACGGGGGCCCGGCGGCCCCGGGGGGCCCTCACCAAGCTGCACCTGGCGGCGACCGTGCAGGCCGCCGCGCCGCATCAGCGGGCCCGGGGGCGCTCGGGGCCGGGGCTGGTGGTGCGGCGGGACGATCTGCGGCAGGCGGCCCGGGAGGGGCGTGAGGGGAACCTCGTGCTGTTCGTGGTCGACGCCTCCGGTTCGATGGCGGCCCGGCAGCGGATGAGCGCCGTGAAGGGGGCCGTGCTGTCGCTGCTCCTGGACGCGTACCAGCGGCGGGACAAGGTGGGGCTGGTGACGTTCCGGGGGGCGGCGGCCGAGGTGGCGCTGCCGCCGACCTCGTCGGTGGACGCGGCCGCCGCCCGGCTGGAGTCGCTGCCGACCGGTGGGCGGACCCCGCTCGCGGCCGGGCTGCTCAGGGCGCACGACGTGCTGCGGGTGGAGCGGCTGCGGGATCCGGCGCGGCGGGCGCTCGTCGTGGTGGTGACGGACGGGCGGGCCACCGGCGGGACCGAGCCGGTGGCGCTCGCGGGGCGGGCCGCGCGGCTGTTCGCCGCCGAGGGCGTCGCGTCGGTCGTCGTGGACTGCGAGTCGGGGCCGGTGCGGCTGGGGCTCGCCGGGCAGCTCGCGGGTGAGCTCGGCGGAACGGCGGTGACGCTCGACGAGCTGCGGGCGGACTCGATCGCCGGACTGGTGAAGGACGTACAGAGGAGGGCCGCGTAATGCCGCAGGGACAGCCGAGTGTCGTGCCGGACGACGGACTGACGACCCGTCAGCGTCGCAACCGGCCGCTCGTGGTCGTGCACACGGGCGTCGGCAAGGGCAAGTCGACCGCCGCCTTCGGGCTCGCGCTGCGGGCCTGGAACCAGGGGTGGCCCATCGGGGTGTTCCAGTTCGTCAAGTCGGCGAAGTGGAAGGTCGGCGAGGAGAACGCGCTGCGGGTGCTCGGCGCCTCCGGCGAGGGCGGGACCGTCGACTGGCACAAGATGGGCGAGGGCTGGTCCTGGGTGCAGCGGGATGCGCAGATGGACAACGAGGAGAAGGCCCGGGAGGGCTGGGAGCAGGTCAAGCGGGACCTGGCGGCCGAGACGTACCGGCTGTACGTGCTCGACGAGTTCGCGTACCCGATGCACTGGGGCTGGGTGGACACGGACGAGGTGATCGACGTGCTGCGCGACCGCCCCGGGACGCAGCATGTGGTCATCACCGGACGGAACGCGCCCGGGAAGCTCGTCGACTTCGCCGACCTCGTGACCGACATGTCCAAGGTCAAGCATCCGATGGACGCCGGGCAGAAGGGGCAGAGGGGCATCGAGTGGTGATGTCCTGCGTCCCCCGGCTGGTCGTCGCCGCGCCGTCCTCCGGCAGCGGCAAGACCACCGTCGCCACCGGGCTGATGGCCGCGTTCGCCGCGCGGGGGCTCGCCGTGTCCCCGCACAAGGTCGGGCCGGACTACATCGACCCCGGGTATCACGCGCTCGCGACCGGGCGACCGGGGCGCAACCTCGACGCGTACCTGTGCGGGCCGGAGCTCGTCGCTCCGCTGTTCCTGCACGGGGCGCGCGGGTGCGACCTCGCCGTCGTCGAGGGCGTGATGGGGATGTACGACGGGGCCGCCGGGGAGGGTGAGCTGGCGTCCACCGCTCATGTCGCGAAGCTGCTGCGGGCGCCGGTGGTGCTCGTCGTGGACGCCTCGTCCCAGTCGCGGTCGGTGGCGGCGCTGGTGCACGGGTTCGCCTCCTGGGATCCCGAGGTGCGGGTCGGGGGCGTGATCCTGAACAAGGTCGCCTCGGACCGGCACGAGGAGTTGCTGCGGGACGCGCTGGACTCGGCGGGGGTGCCGGTGCTGGGTGCCCTGCGGCGGGCTGAGCAGGTGAACACGCCTTCCCGGCACCTCGGGCTGGTTCCCGTCGCCGAACGGCGGGGGGCTGCGGTCGAGGCTGTCGCGGCCATGGCCGCGCAGGTCGCCGACGGGTGTGATCTCGCGGCGCTGGAGGCGCTCGCCCGTTCTGCGGGTGCCGTCCCGGGGGGCTCCGTCCCCTGGACCCCCGTCCTGCCCGCCCACGGCCGCCCGTCCCGGTCGGACGGGCAGCGGGCGCCGCTCGTCGCCGTCGCCGGTGGGGAGGCGTTCACCTTCTCCTACGCCGAGCACACCGAACTCCTCGCCGCCGCCGGTGCCGAAGTCGTCACCTTCGACCCCCTGCGGGACGAGTCCCTCCCGGAGGGCACCGCCGGGCTCGTCGTGGGGGGCGGCTTCCCCGAGGTGTACGCCGCCGAACTGTCCGCCAACGAGCCACTGCGCAAGGCCGTCGCCGCGCTCGCGGAGTCCGGTGCGCCGGTCGCCGCCGAGTGCGCCGGGCTGCTGTACCTGTGCCGGGAGCTGGACGGCCTGCCGATGTGCGGGGTGCTCGACGCCACCGCCCGGATGTCCGAACGGCTCACCCTCGGCTACCGGGACGCCGTCGCCGTGAGCGACAGTGTGCTGGCCCCGGCCGGAACACGGATGCGGGGGCACGAGTTCCACCGCACGGTCGTCGAGCCCGGCGCGGGGACGGCCCCCGCGTGGGGCGTACGGGCTCCCGACCGGCGGGTCGAAGGCTTCGTGCACCAAGGGGTGCACGCGAGTTATCTGCACACGCACTGGGCGGCCGAGCCCGGTGTGGCCCGTCGGTTCGTGGAGAGGTGCCGGACGTCATGAGCGACAGCAGGCTGGTCGGAGTCGGGGTGGGTCCCGGGGATCCGGAGCTGGTGACGGTCAAGGGGGTCAACGCGCTGCGGGCCGCCGAGGTCGTCGTCGTCCCCGTCATGGCCGCGCCCGACGGAAAGGACGGCGGTGAGCCCGGGCGGGCCGAGGCGACGGTGCTGCACTACGTGCCGCGGGAGAAGGTCGTCCGGGTCGTGTTCGCGCTCAACGAGCGGACGGACCGGGCGCGGCGGGAGGCCGCCTGGGACACGGCCGGGGAGCGGGTCGCCGGGCTGCTGAAGCGGCACCGGACCGTCGCCTTCGCCACCATCGGTGACCCGAACGTGTACTCCACCTTCACGTATCTCGCGCAGACCGTCGTGGAGCTGGTGCCGGGGACGGTCGTCGACACCGTTCCCGGGATCACCGCCATGCAGGATCTGGCGGCGCGTTCCGGGGCCGTGCTGACCGAGGGCACCGAGCCGCTGACGCTGGTGCCCCACACCGCCGGTTCCGCCGCGCTCAAGGAGGCGCTGGCCGGACCGGGGACGGTCGTGGCGTACAAGTTCGGGCGGCAGGCCGCCGAGGTCGCCGAGGCGCTGCGGGAGACCGGGCGGCTCGGGGACGCCGTGTGGGGGTCGGCGCTCGGGCTGGCGGAGGAGTTCATCCGGCCGGCCGCCGAGCTGGACGGGGAGCCGCTGCCGTACCTCTCGACGCTCATCGCTCCCCCGCGGCGCGACGGCGGGCGGGGCGGCAAGCTGTGAGACCCCGGACGTCAGGCCGCGATGCCCACCACCAGCCAGATGAAGGCCGCGCCCGCGATCGTGCACAGCACGGTCGAGCGCGCGGGGTGTTCGTGGTGGGCCTCGGGGAGGATCTCGGCGGCCGCCAGATAGAGCAGGGCGCCGCCGAAGAGGCCGAGATAGGCGCCGAGCAGCCGCTCCGGGATGGTGACGACGGTCGCCGCCGCAGCGCCGGCCACGGGTGCCGCCGCGTCCGCGACCAGCATGAACAGGGCTCTGCGACGGGCGTTCCCGTACAGGCTCGTGATCGTGTACGTGTTGAAGCCGTCCGCGAAGTCGTGGGCGATCACCGCCAGGGCCACCGCGACGCCCATGCCGTGGCCCACCTGGAAGGCCGCGCCGATCGCCACGCCGTCCATGGCGCTGTGGCCGACCATCGCCGCGGCGGCCGTCAGGCCCACCTCGGGGGCCCGGCCGTCCCGCTCCTCGGCGCCGTGCGCGGCCTGCCGCACCGCGAGCAGGCGTTCCACCAGGTGGGCCAGCAGGAAGCCCGCGACGAACAGCAGGAGCGCCGCCGGGACGCCGAAGACCTCCGTGCCGGCCGCCTCCAGGGCCTCGGGCAGCAGGTCCAGGCCGACGACACCCAGCATCAGGCCACCGGCCAGGCCGAGGACCAGATGGCGGCGGTCGGTCACCCGTTGTGCCGTCCACCCGCCGGCCAGCGTCATGAGGAACGCGCCGAGCGCGACGAAGACAGCCATGGGCCCTTCGTATCCGATCAGCCCCCGGCCGCGCACATCCGGCCACTGCCCTGACCCCGTTACGACCCGTTGCGACCCGCTATGGACCCGCTATGAGAGGACCCGAACCCATGGCCGATGCCCCCACCGGCAAGGTGACCTTCGTCGGTGCCGGCCCCGGCGCCGCCGACCTGCTGACGTTCCGTGCCGCGCGCGCCATCGCCGAGGCCGACATCGTGATCTGGGCCGCGAGCCTGGTCCAGGCGGAGGTCCTCGAACACGCCCGGGAGGGCGCGGAGATCCTCGACTCGGCGACGATGTCCCTGGAGGACGTGGTGGCCGTGTACGAGCGCGCCCACCGGGAGGGGCTGAAGGTCGCCCGCATCCACTCCGGCGATCCCGCGCTGTGGGGCGGCACCCAGGAGCAGCTGGACCGGTGCGACGAGATCGGCATCGGGACCGAGGTCGTCCCGGGGGTGTCGTCCTTCTCCGCCGTCGCCGCGCTCGCCCGGCGCGAGCTGACCATCCCCGAGGTCGCGCAGTCCGTGGTGCTCACCCGGCTCGGCGGCGGCAAGACACCGATGCCGCCCGGCGAGGAGGTGCGGGAGTTCGCCCGGCACGGCACGACCATGGCGGTCTTCCTGTCCGCCGCCCGCAGCGGGCAGCTGGTGCGGGAACTGCTGGAGGGCGGCTACCCGACGTCCACCCCCGTCGTCGTCGCCCATCAGGCCACCTGGCCGGAGGAGCTGATCGTGAAGTGCACGATCGGCACCCTGGAGGAGACGGTCAAGGAGCACAAGCTCTGGAAGCACACCCTCTTCCTGGTCGGCGCGGCCCTCGACGCCCACGGCACCCGCTCGCACCTGTACCACCCCGGTCACTTCCACGGCCACCGCAAGGCCGACCCGGAGGCCCGCCGGGCGCTGCGCGAGCGGGGTGCCCGTACATGAGCCGGCCGATCACCGTCCTCGGTACGGGGACGGGGGCGCCACCCGGCCCCGGTGAGCTGACCGGCGCCGAGCTCGTCGTCGGCGGGCGGCGCCATCTGGACGCCGTACCGCTGCCCGCGACCGCCGAGCGGCTCGTGCTCGGGCCGCTCGCACCCGCCCTCGACGTCGTCGCGGAGTACGTCGCCAAGGAGCGGCGCGTGGTCGTGCTGGCCTCGGGCGACCCGGGGTTCTTCGGGATCGTGCGGGCGCTGGCCGAGCGGTTCGGACCGGAGCGGCTGGAGGTGCGACCCGGTGTCCCCTCCGTCGCCGCCGCCTTCGCCCGGCTCGGGCTGACCTGGGACGACGCGGTCGTGGTCAGCGCCCACGGGCGGGATCCCCGGACCGCCGTCAACGTCTGCCGGGCGCATCCGAAGGTCGCCGTGCTCACCGGGCCGGGCGCCGGACCGGCCGAGCTGGGCGCCGCCCTGGCCCGTACCGTGCCCGGCCGCGTCCTCGTCGTCGCCTCCGCGCTGGGCGATCCGGTGGCCGAGCGGGTGGAGCGGGTCTCCCCCGCCGAGGCCGCGGGCCGCGACTGGGGTACGGCGGTGAGTGTCGTCCTGTGTCTGGACGAGTCGCGGGCGCTCGGTCCCGTACGGACCCTCGCGGGCGGCGGGCGTCCCGCGGGGTGGGCGCTGGACGAGGGCGAGTTCGCCCACCGCGACTCGATGATCACCAAGTTCGAGGTGCGGGCGCTGGCCCTGGCCCGGCTCGGTCCGCGCCCGGGCGACCTGGTGTGGGACGTGGGCTCGGGGTCGGGGTCCGTGGCCGTGGAGTGCGCGCGGCTCGGCGCCGCCGTCAGCGCGGTCGAGAGGGCCCCGGACGGGGTCGAGCGGATCCGTGCCAACGCCGGCGCGCACGGCGTGGACGTGCAGGTCGTGCACGGCACGGCGCCCGGGGCGCTGGACCGGCTCGACGACCCCGACGCCGTGTTCGTCGGCGGGGGCGGGCGGGAGCTGCCCGGCATCGTGGAGGTGTGCGCGCGGCGGGCCCGGCGGACCGTGGTGGTGGCGATGGCCGCCCTCGACCGGGTCCCGGCGGTGCGGGCCGCGCTCGCGGACGCCGGGTTCGGCGTCGACGGCGTGCTGCTGCAGTCCTCGCGGCTCGCACCGCTGCCGGGGGAGGTCACCCGGCTCGCGGCGACCAACCCCGTCTTCCTGCTGTGGGGGACCAGAGCCCCCGTCCATCGAGTACCTGAAGAAGGAGTTGCCCAGTGATCGGCCTCATTTCCGCCACCGCGGCGGGGGCGGCGGCGCGGGACCGGCTGGCCGTGGCGTGGCCGGACCGCACGCGCGTGTACGACGGGCCCGTGGGGGAGGCCGTACGGCGGGCGTTCGCGGAGTGCGAGCAGCTCGTGTGCTTCCTGGCGACGGGCGCCGTCGTGCGGCTCGTCGCGCCGCTGCTCGGCGACAAGGCGTCGGACCCGGGCGTGGTGTGCGTCGACGAGGGCGGGCGGTTCGCCGTGTCGCTGGTCGGCGGGCACGCCGGCGGCGCCAACGCGCTCGCCGCCGAGGTGGCCGGGCTGCTGGGGGCCGCGCCCGTGGTGACCACGGCGACGGACGCCGTCGGCCTCGCCGGTCTGGACACCCTCGGCCTGCCCGTGGAGGGCGACGTCGCCGGGGTCAGCCGGGCCCTGCTGGACGGGGAGCCGGTCGTGCTGGACGCGGAGGTGGCGTGGCCGCTGCCGCCGGTGCCGTTCGCCGGTCGGGGCGCGTACACCGTGCGGCTCACGGACCGCGCCGTGGAGCCCGCCCCGCGGGAGGTGCTGCTGCGGCCGCCGTCGCTCGTCGTCGGCGTCGGCGCGTCCAGGGGCGCCCCGGCCGAGGAGGTGCTGGAGGTCGTCGAGGGCGCCCTGCGGGACGCGGGACTGTCTCCCCGGAGCGTCGCGGAGCTCGCCACCGTCGACGCCAAGGCGGAGGAACCCGGCATCCTGGAGGCCGCGAAGCGGCTCGGGGTGCCGGTGGTGACGTACTCCGCCGCGGAGCTGGCCGCCGTGGAGGTGCCGAACCCCTCGGACGCGCCGCTCGCCGCCGTCGGGACGCCCTCGGTCGCCGAGGCCGCCGCGCTGGTCGGCGGGGGTGAACTCCTCGTGCCGAAGCGGAAGTCGGCCGGGGTCCCCGCGACGGCGACCTGTGCCGTCGTACGGCGTCCGGTGCGCGGGCGGCTCGCGGTGGTCGGGCTCGGGCCGGGGGCCCGGGACCTGCTCACGCCGCGCGCGGAGGACGAACTGCGGCGGGCCTCGGTGCTCGTGGGGCTCGACCAGTACGTCGACCAGATCCGCGACCTGCTGCGGCCCGGCACCCGGATCCTGGAGTCGGGGCTCGGCGCCGAGGAGGAGCGGGCCCGGACGGCTGTCGCGGAGGCCCGCAAGGGGCACGCGGTCGCGCTGATCGGCAGCGGGGACGCCGGTGTGTACGCCATGGCCTCCCCCGCGCTCGCCGAGGCGTCCGACGACATCGACGTGGTAGGGGTACCGGGCGTGACCGCCGCGCTCGCGGCCGCCGCCCTCCTCGGTGCGCCGCTCGGCCACGACCACGTGTCGATCAGCCTGTCCGACCTGCACACGCCGTGGGAGGTCATCGAGCGGCGGGTGCGGGCGGCGGCCGAGGCGGACCTCGTGGTCACCTTCTACAACCCCCGCTCCCGGGGCCGCGACTGGCAGCTGCCCAAGGCGCTCGCGATCCTCGCGGAGCACCGGGAGCCCTCGACGCCCGTCGGTGTCGTGCGCAACGCCTCGCGCCCCGACGGCACCGCGCGGATCTCGACCCTGGCCGGACTCGATCCGGCGACGGTCGACATGATGACGGTCGTGACCGTGGGCAACACGGCGACCCGGAACATCGCGGGGCGCATGGTGACCCCGCGCGGTTACCGCTGGCAGGAGGAGCCCGCGTGAACCGCCCCCTGCCGGACCACCCCGTTCTTTTCGCTGAGGAGAAACCGTGACCACCCCGCCGCCCGCCCTGCTCATCGCCGGCCACGGCACCCGGGACGACGCCGGAGCCGAGGCGTTCCGCGCCTTCGTACGGGAGCTGGGCCGCCGCCACCCCGAACTGCCCGTCGCGGGCGGCTTCATCGAGCTCTCCCCGCCCCCGCTGGGCGAGGCCGTGACCGAGCTGGTGGAGCGTGGGGTGCGCAGGTTCGCCGCCGTGCCGCTGATGCTGGTGTCCGCCGGGCACGCCAAGGGAGACATCCCGGCGGCGCTGGCCCGTGAGAAGGAACGGCACGCGGGGATCTCGTACACCTACGGCCGTCCGCTGGGTCCGCACCCGGCGCTGCTCTCGGTCCTGGAGCGGCGTCTCGACGAGGCGCTGGGCTCCTCCGGGCGCTCGCCCGAGGACCGCTCCGACGTCACCGTGCTGCTGGTCGGGCGCGGCTCCACGGACCCGGACGCCAACGCCGAGGTGTACAAGGCGGCGCGGCTGCTGTGGGAGGGCCGCGGGTACGCGAGCGTGGAGACGGCGTTCGTGTCGCTGGCCGCGCCGGACGTGCCGAGCGGCCTGGACCGCTGTGTGCGGCTGGGGGCGCGCCGGATCGTCGTGCTGCCCTACTTCCTGTTCACCGGCATCCTCCCGGAGCGGGTGCGGCAGCAGACCGAGGGGTGGGCCGCCGCGCACCCGGAGGCGGAGGTGCGGTCGGCGGACGTCATCGGGCCCGAGCCGGAGCTGCTCGACCTGGTGATGGAGCGGTACCGGGAGGCGGTCGAGGGCGATCTGCGGATGAACTGCGACTCGTGCGTGTACCGGATCGCGCTGCCCGGGTTCGAGGACAAGGTGGGGCAGCCGCAGCAGCCGCACTTCCACCCGGACGAGGACGGTCACCACCACCACGGTCACCACCACCACGGGCACCACCATCACGGCGGACATGCCCATGCGCACTGACGGGCACGACCTGCGCCACCACGGGGACGCCGAGGTGCGGGACGACGGCTCGGCGCTCGTCGATCTCGCGGTGAACGTCCGCGCGGACACGCCGCCGCGCTGGCTGCGCGAGCACATCGCCGCGTCCCTGACCGGCCTCGCGGCCTACCCGGACGGGCGGGCCGCGCGGGCGGCGGTGGCGGCGCGGCACGGGCTGCCGGTGGCACGGGTGCTGCTGACGGCGGGCGCCGCGGAGGCGTTCGTGCTGCTCGCGCGGGCGCTGAAGGTCCGGCGGCCCGTGGTGGTGCACCCGCAGTTCACGGAACCGGAGGCGGCGCTGCGGGACGCCGGGCACAGTGTGGACCGGGTGGTGCTGCGGGCCGGGGACGGCTTCCGGCTGGATCCGGCGGCGGTTCCCGAGGACGCCGACCTGGTGGTGATCGGCAACCCGACCAATCCCACCTCGGTGCTGCATCCGGCGGAGACGATCGCGCGGCTGGCCCGGGCCGGGCGGACGCTGGTGGTCGACGAGGCGTTCATGGACGCGGTGCCCGGCGAGCGCGAGAGCCTCGCCGGGCGCACGGACGTACCCGGTCTCGTCGTGCTGCGCAGTCTCACGAAGACCTGGGGTCTGGCCGGGCTGCGGATCGGGTACGTCCTCGCCGCCCCGGAGACGATCGCCGAGCTGGAGCGGGCTCAGCCGCTGTGGCCGGTGTCCACGCCGGCGCTGGCCGCGGCCGAGGTGTGCGTGTCGCCCCGGGCGCTGGCGGAGGCGGCCCATGCCGCGCATCGCGCCGCCACGGACCGGGCCCATCTCGTCGCCGGTCTGGAGGAGTTCGCCGCCGACGGGGTGCGGGTCGCGGGGCCCGCCGAGGGCCCGTTCGTCCTCGTCCGGCTCCCGCGTGCGGCCGCCGTGCGCCGGCATCTGCGGGACCTGGGGTTCGCGGTCCGGCGCGGGGACACCTTCCCCGGGCTCGACGAGGACTGGCTGCGGCTGGCGGTGCGGGACCGGGCGACGGTCAACTCGTTCCTCCAGGCGCTGGACCGGGCGATGACACTGTCCCACCGCTGAGCACCGGCCCCCGCCCCGGGCCGCCGCCCGCGACGCGCCGGCTCCCTCCCCCCACCCAGCAACCACCCGCAGACCCGGTCACACCACCGGCCCACCGGCCGCCAAGCAGCGGCACCGCCCCGGAGCGCCACCCAGGACGCGCCAACTCCCTCCCCTCGCCCAGCAGCCGCACGCGGACCCAGTCACACCACCAGCCCGCCGGCCGCCAAGCAGCGGCAACCGCCCCAGGGCGCCGCCCGCGACGCGCCGGCTCCCTGCCCCCAACCCAGCAACCACCCGCAGACCCGGTCACCCCACCGGCCCACCGGCCGCCAAGCACCGCCACCGCCCCGGAGCGCCACCCAGGACGCGCCAACTCCCTCCCCTCGCCCGGAGCAACCACACGCGGCCCCGGTTACGACGCCGGGCCGTCGCCCGCGACGCGCCGGCTCCCTCCCCCCACCCAGCAGCCGCACGCAAACCCGGTCACGCCACCGGGCCGCCGGCCGCCAGGCAGCGGCATCCGCTCCGGGGCGCCCACGGGGACGCGCAGGGTTCTTCCCCCGTCCGGCAGCCGCGCGCAGGGCTAATTGCGACGCCGGGCCGCCGCGATCACCGCCGCGCCGGCCGCCAGCAGCGCCACCGCCCCGCCCGCGAGGTAGCGGGTGAGCGGGCTGCCGCCGGTCCGGGCGAGGTCGGCCCCGGCGGGGGCGGACTGCGGCCTGACGTCGGCCTCGGGTGTCGCCCGCGACCCGGCCGGCTCCTCGGAGGCGGGCGGGGTCTCGCAGCGTGCCTCGGCCAGGGTCAGGGTGCCGGTGATCTCGGCGACGTTCATCTTCAGCGGGTTCACCCGGACGGTGAGCCGGAGAGCGGTCGCGGCGGCCGTGCGGGAGGTGACCTCACGCCGGGACAGGTCGAGCCGGACCTCGCCGACGCCGGGCACCTCGACTTCGACCGGGCCGCCGGCGCTCACCGAGACCTTCCTGCCGAACACCGTCACGGCGCCGGGCAGGGCGGAGGTGGCGACCGGGGTCTTCCCTGCCGCGCAGGTCGCCCGGGAGGTGAGCGCGTCGATCTCGATCAGGGAGAGCAGCGGCAGACCGGGGACGTGCAGCCGGGCGTGGGCGAGGCGGGTGGACGCCTCGGCCTTCGCGTCGTCGACGACGGCCTTCGCCTCCGCGACGTCGGCGCGCAGGACGCTGAAGGGCTGACCGCCGTCGACGCCGTCCAACCGGGTCGTCAGCGCGGTCTTCGCGGCGCTCCGCGGTGCCCGCACCTCGTTGAGGGCGACGGCGAGCGGCACCTCGGCTGCTTCGTCGACGAGGGCGACGTCGAGGCCGGTGCGCAGGACGGCCGCGCTCGCGCCGCCCCGGCCGTCGGCCCCGTGCGCCGGACCCGCGCCGGCGAGGGCGGCGGGGCCGGTGGCCAGCGCGGTGGCCGCCGCGACGACGGCGAGACGGCGTGCGGGCATGCGGACGTGCACGGTGCTCATGGGTGGGACCCCCAGAAGAGATGCTTCGGGACCCCGCAAGAATCGCGTACGAGGGGTGAACGGTCAGCGAGCTGACCGGAGTTCACCCCATCGTGAGATTTCCGCGCAGGCATTCGAATCACCCGGCACGCACGTTCCCGCGGCCACCGGGGCGACGGCTCCCTCAGCCCCGGACCTTCCCGTTCACGACCACCCGGCGAGGTGCCGCGAGCACGCGGACGTCGGCGCGCGGGTCCGCCTCGTAGACGACGAGGTCGGCGGGGGCGCCCTCGTCGAGCCCCGGGCGCCCGAGCCAGGCGCGCGCGCCCCACGTGGTCGCCGAGAGCGCCTCCCGGGGCGGGATCCCCGCCGTCACCAGCTCCGCCACCTCCGCGGCCACGAGGCCGTGCGGAAGGGTGCCGCCCGCGTCCGTGCCGACGAAGACCGGGATGCCGGCGTCGTACGCGGACCGGACGGTGTCGTAGCGGCGCTCGTGGAGCCGGCGCATATGGACGGACCAGCGCGGGAACTTGGCCTCGCCGTTCGCCGCGAGCCGCGGGAAGGTCGCGATGTTGACGAGCGTCGGCACGATCGCGACGCCGCGCTCGGCGAACAGCGGGATCAGGTCCTCGGTCAGGCCCGTCGCGTGCTCGATGCAGTCGATGCCCGACTCGACGAGGTCGCGCAGGGAGTTCTCGGCGAAGCAGTGCGCGGTGACCCGGGCACCGAGGCGGTGCGCCTCGGCGATGGCCGCCTCGGCCGCCTCCCGGGGCCAGCTGGGGGCCAGGTCGCCCACCTCGCGGTCGATCCAGTCGCCGACCAGCTTGACCCAGCCGTCGCCCCGCCGGGCTTCCCGGGCGACGTACGCCACCAGGTCGGCGGGCTCGATCTCGTGGGCGTAGCCGCGGATGTAGCGGCGGGTGCGGGCGATGTGCCGGCCGGCCCGGATGATCTTCGGGAGGTCCTCGCGCTCGTCCACCCAGCGGGTGTCGGAGGGCGAGCCGGCGTCGCGGATCAGCAGGGTGCCGGCCTCCCGGTCGGTCAGTGCCTGCTTCTCGGCGACGTCCGCGTCCACCGGGCCGTCCGGCCCCAGGCCCACATGGCAGTGGGCGTCGACGAGGCCGGGCAGCGCCCAGCCCGTCACGCTCCGCACGTCGCGGGCGCCGACGGGACGGTCGTAGGAGATCCGGCCGTCGACGACCCACAGCTCGTCGCGGATGTCGTCGGGTCCGGCGAGGACCCGGCCCTTCACGTGCAGCACCGCCTGATCGCTCATGTACCGCACCCTAGTGACCGGCTAGTCGCTCCCGCCCACCTGGTCGGAGGTCTCCTCCTCCACGTCCGCCATCGCGGGGTCGAGCAGGCGGGAGAGGAAGTGGCGGGTGCGTTCGTGCCGGGGGGCGCCGATGACCTGGGCGGGGGTGCCGTCCTCGACGATCACTCCGCCGTCCATGAAGACGACCCGGTCGGCCACCTCGCGGGCGAAGGTCATCTCGTGCGTGACGACCATCATGGTCATGCCCTCGTGCGCGAGCATGCGCATGACGGCCAGGACGTCCCCCACCAGCTCCGGGTCGAGCGCCGAGGTCGGTTCGTCGAACAGCATCACCTCGGGCCCCATGGCGAGCGCCCGGGCGATCGCGACCCGCTGCTGCTGGCCGCCGGAGAGCGAGGAGGGGTAGGCGTCCGCCTTCTCGGACAGGCCCACGCGCTCCAGGTTCTCGGCGGCCACCTTCGCGGCGGTCGCCCTGTCGCGCCGGAGCACCCGGCGCTGCGGGAGCGTGAGGTTCTCGGTCACCGACAGGTGCGGGAAGAGGTTGAACTGCTGGAACACCATGCCGATACGGCGGCGTACGGCGTCGATGTCGACGTCCGGGTCGGTGACCTCGGTGCCGCCGACGAAGACCTGGCCCTTGGTCGGCTCCTCCAGGAGGTTGACGCACCGCAGCAGGGTCGACTTGCCCGAGCCGGACGGCCCGATCACACAGACGACCTCGCCCTGGCCGATCTCCAGGTCGATGCCCCGCAGGACCTCGTTGGCGCCGAACGACTTGTGCAGGTCCCTGACCTGGATCTCCGGTCGGCTCATCGCACGGCCTCCTGGGCCTTGGCCTCCATGCGGCGCACGACGAAGCCGAGCGGGATGGTCACCAGCAGGTAGCACAGCCCGGCGACCAGGATCGGCGTGGAGTTGGCGGTCTGGCTGGCCAGGTCGCGCCCGTACTTGGACAGTTCTCGCTCCTCCAGGGTGACCCCGAGGAACAGCACCAGCGAGGAGTCCTTGAACAGCAGGACCAGCTCGTTGGTGAGCGGCGGCAGGATGATCCGGAACGCCTGCGGGATGATGATCGAGACCATGGCCCGGGCGGGCGAGAAGCCCAGCGAGCGGGCCGCCTCCAGCTGCCCCTTCGGCACGGCCTGGATACCCGCGCGGATCGTCTCCGCCATGTACGCGGCCGCCACCAGGCCGAGCGCGAGGGCGACCTTGCCGTAGGTGCCGCCGACGATCTCCGTGCCCGGGAAGGCCAGCGGGACGGCCACGCCGATGAAGATGAAGATCAGCAGGGCGGGCAGACCGCGGAAGATCTCGATGTAGACGCCGGCGAACCAGCGGTAGGGCCCCACCGACGACAGCCGCATCAGCGCGATCACCATGCCGAGCACGAGTCCGACGGCGAAGCCGGACAGCGTGTACAGCACGGTGTTCTTCAGCGCCAGCGTGATGACGTCGGGGAACATCTGCCGCGCGATGTCGCCCTGGGCGAACTGGTTCTTCAGCCGGTCCCAGTCGGCCGAGACCGCGAAGGCGATCACGGCCGCGACGAAGACGACGTACTGGGCGCCGCGCGAGAGCCGCCGCTTCTGGCGCCTGGTCAGGCCCTTCTTGCGGGGCTGGAGGTCCACGCCGGTTCCGGTCATGACGCGGAGGGCGACGCGGCCGACTCGTCGTAGGGGCCGATCCACTTCTCGTACAGCTTCTTGTACGTGCCGTCGGCCTTCGCGTCGGCGAGCGCCTTGTTCACGGCGGCGAGAAGCTCGGTGTTGCCCTTCTTCACCGTGAAGCCGTACTGCTCACCGGTGTTGAGGTTGTCGACGACCTTGAAGGCGTCGGCGTTGGCCTTGTCCTTCAGCCAGCCCTGGACGACCGGGTAGTCGATGATCACGGCCTTGACCTGCCCGGTGCGCAGGCCGTTGAGGACGGCGTCGGAGGACTCGAAGGAGACCGGGTCGAAGCCCTGGCTCTTGGCGTAGTCCTCGCCGGTGGTCTGGGCCTGGGCGCCCAGCTTGACCTTCTCGGACTTCACCTCGGCCAGGGAGCCGACGCCGGCGTCCTTGTCGACCAGGACGGCCTGGGTGGCGTCGAAGTACGGGTCGGAGAAGTCGACGTTCTTCTTGCGCTCCTCGGTGATGGTCATGCCGGCCGCGGCCAGGTCGCACTCGCCGGAGTTGAGGAACGCGCCGGTCTTGAAGTTCTCGAAGGGCGTGTCGAGGATCTGCTGCTTCACGCCGAGGTCCTCGGCGACGAGGTCGATCAGCGAGACGTCGAAGCCCTGCACCTTGCCGTCGATCTCCGACTGGAAGGGCGGGTAGGGCAGGTGGGTGCAGGTGGTGAGCCGGCCGGCCTTGACGAGCTCGACCCCTCCCGCCGCGGTCTTGGAGCCGCTGCCTCCGCCGTCGCTGGAGGTACAGGCGGCCACGAGCATCAGCCCGGCCGTCGCGGTGGTGGCGGCCAGGATGCGGGTCCGTCGCCCGGGGAGCGTGTTCACGGCGGGCCTTCCTGTAAGGGAACTGTGGGTTCCGATTATAAGGAGAAGTTTGGGTGTCTCAAACCAATCCGATGGCTGCGAGGCGGTCTGACCTAAGAAGTCATCGCCGGGAGTGGGGGGCGGTAGTCGGAAGGGTCGTGCGGGGTCTGCCGGTTACTCTCGTGACCTCTACCCCCTGAGTGAAGAGAGAGCACCGCCGTGACGCACCCGTTCCTGGACCTGGCCCCGCTGAGTGCCGCTCGCTTCGCGTCGATCGAGGACCGGGTCGCGCGGCTGCTGGGCACCGAGCAGGACGTCGTGATCATGCAGGGGGAGGCGCTGCTACCGCTGGAGGGGGCGATCCGGGGGACCGCCGGCCCCGGCACGACCGCGCTGAACGTCATCACCGGCCCCTACGGCCAGACCTTCGGCGACTGGCTGCGGGACTGCGGCGCCACGGTGATCGATCTGGCGGTGCCCTTCCACACGGCCGTCTCGGCCGCGCGGATCCGGGACGCCTTCGCCGAGCACCCGGAGATCGACTTCGTCTCGCTGGTGCACGCGGAGGCGGCGACCGGCAACACGAACCCGGTGGCCGAGATCGGCGAGGTGGTGCGGGAGCGGGGCGCGCTGTTCTACCTGGACGCCGTGGCCTCCGTCGGGGCCGAGCCGGTGCTGCCGGACGCGTGGGGTGTGGACCTGTGCGTGATCGGCGCCCAGAAGGCGATGGGCGGGCCCGCGGGCGTGTCGGCGGTGTCGGTGAGCGAGCGGGCCTGGGCGCGGATGGCGGCCAACCCGAGGGCGCCGCGCCGCTCGTACCTCTCCCTGCTGGACTGGAAGGAGCGGTGGGTCGACGGGGGCCGCGCGGCGCTGCCGCACGCACCGGCGCAGCTGGAGATGCTGGCACTGGAGGCGTGTGTGCGGCGGATCGAGGCGGAGGGGCTGGACACCGTGATGGGCCGGCACGCGGCCGCCGCGGCGGCGACCCGCGCGGGGGCGGCGGCGCTGGGCGGGGGGCTGGAGCCCTACGTGTACGAGGCGGCGGAGGCGGCGCCGGTCGCCACCACGCTGAGGGCGCCCTCGGAGGTGCCGGCGTCGGAGCTGGTGGCCCGGGCGCTGGCGATGGACCCCGCCCTGCCGCTGGCGGCGGGCGGGGGCGCACTGGCCAAGGAGATGATCCGGGTCAACCACTACGGCGCGGCCGCGGCACCCGGTGCGGTGCGGGGCAGCCTGGTGGCGCTGGGCGCCGCGCTGGCGGAGAAGGGGCTGGACGTGGACGTGGCGGGAGCGCTGCGCGCGGCGGAAGAGGCGTGGGCGTAGCCCTTGCTCCCCGGGACCACCACCCCGGGAGCACCGTCCCGGGACCCCGCCGACAGCACCCCGGGACCCTGCCGTCGGGGCTGTGCCGACGGCGCGTGACATGCTCGCCGGATGAGCAACGACACGCCCCAGAAGCTTCCCGACGGCCGCCCGGTCCCCCTGCTGACCGGTGAGGAACTTCCCATGCTGGAAAGCTGGTTGGACTTCCACCGGGCCACGCTGGAACTGAAGTGCGCGGGGCTGGACGACGAGCAGGTGCGGACGGCCTCGGCGGCGCCGTCCGCACTGACCCTGCTCGGGCTGGTCCAGCACCTCGCCGAGGTGGAGCGGAACTGGTTCCAGCGGGTGTTCGCCGGTCTCGACGTGCCGCTGGTCTTCGAGGAGGAGACCGGGTACGCCCTGCACCCGGAGCGGGGGCTCGGCGAGGCCCTGGACATCTGGCGGCGGGAGGTCGCGCGGGGTCGCGAGCTGATCGCCGGGCGGTCGCCGGAGGAGACCGGGCGGATCACCGACGGGCCGATGGCCGGGGCCGTGGTCAGTCTGCGCTGGGTGCTCATTCACCTCGTCGAGGAGTACGCCCGGCACAACGGTCACGCGGACATTCTCCGGGAGCGTATCGACGGGGTTATCGGAGCCTGAATTCACCGTTACTCATTCAATTCCGCTCCAGGATAGCTTTCCCAAGTTCTTCTGCCCGGATCGCCCGCGGTTAAACGCAGAAGATTTCCGACCGATTACATGTGCGTGACGCATTGCACAAGCGAGCCGTTATGCGGCTTTTGACCCGCCACAAAAGCCGCATAACGGCACCTGGCCCCAGGGGCACCACGGAATCCCCACGCCCTCTCCATGCGTTTTTGAATTTCGCTGGGTAAGTTCCTTCCGCATGACTGCCGCACAAGCAGACCTCCGCATCGACCGCCCCTCCGTGGCGGACGGGGCCGCACTCTGGCGTATTGCCAAGGAATCCGGAAACCTGGATCTGAACTCGTCCTACAGCTATCTGCTGTGGTGCCGCGACTTCGCCGGCACCTCGGCCGTGGCGCGCGCCGAGGACGGCACGCCGGTCGGCTTCGTCACCGGATACGTACGGCCGGCGGAGCCCCACACCCTGCTCGTCTGGCAGGTGGCCGTCGACGCCGCGTACCGGGGCCGCGGTCTCGCCGCCGCGCTGCTCGACGGGCTGACGGCACGGCTCGCCGCCGAGCGTCCGCTCACCGCCGTCGAGACCACCATCACGCCGGGGAACACCGCCTCGGAGCGGCTGTTCACCTCGTACGCCGCCCGGCACGGGGCGGACGTCACCCGTGAGGTGCTGTTCGGGGCCGGACTGTTCCCGGACGGACCGCACGACCCCGAGGTGCTGTACCGCATCGGCCCCCTCTCCCCCGCCCGCTGACCCCTCCCTCCCCCACACCGAGGAGCGATTCGTCGTGACCATCACCCAGCCCGATCTCAGCGTCTTCGAGACCCTCGAGTCCGAGGTGCGCAGCTACTGCCGCGGCTGGCCCGCCGTCTTCGACCGTGCGCAGGGCAGCCTCATGTACGACGAGGACGGCCACCGGTACCTCGACTTCTTCGCCGGCGCCGGGTCCCTCAACTACGGCCACAACAACCCCGTGCTGAAACGGGCGCTGATCGACTATCTGCTGCGCGACGGGGTCACCCACGCCCTCGACATGTCGACCGTCGCCAAGCGGTCGTTCCTGGAGACGTTCCAGGAACTGGTGCTGCGGCCGCGCGACCTGCCGTACAAGGTCATGTTCCCGGGGCCGACCGGCACCAACGCGGTGGAGTCCGCGCTGAAGCTGGCCCGCAAGGTGAAGGGGCGCGAGGCGATCGTGTCGTTCACCAACGCCTTCCACGGGATGTCGCTGGGCTCGCTCGCCGTCACCGGCAACGCCTTCAAGCGGGCCGGGGCCGGGATACCGCTGGTGCACGGCACGCCCATGCCCTTCGACAACTACTTCGACGGGACCGTCCCCGACTTCCTGTGGTTCGAGCGGCTGCTCGAGGACCAGGGGTCCGGGCTCAACAAGCCCGCCGCGGTGATCGTGGAGACCGTGCAGGGCGAGGGCGGGATCAACGTGGCCCGGCCCGAATGGCTGCGCGCCCTCAAGGAGTTGTGCGAGCGGCAGGACATGCTGCTGATCGTCGACGACATCCAGATGGGATGCGGGCGCACCGGGGCCTTCTTCTCCTTCGAGGAGGCCGGGGTCACGCCCGACATCGTCACCGTGTCCAAGTCCATCAGCGGGTACGGCCTGCCGATGTCGCTGTGCCTGTTCCGGCCCGAGCTGGACATCTGGGAGCCGGGCGAGCACAACGGCACCTTCCGCGGCAACAACCCGGCCTTCGTGACGGCGACGGCCGCCCTGGAGACGTACTGGGCCGACGGGTCCGCGATGGAGAAGCAGACCCGGGCGCGCGGCGAGCAGGTGGAGCAGGCGCTGATCTCCATCACCGAGGAGAACCTCGCCGATGTGAAGGAGTACCGGGGACGCGGTCTGGTGTGGGGCCTGGAGTTCCACGAGAAGGAGCGGGCGTCGCGGGTCGCGCGGCGCGCCTTCGAGCTGGGGCTGCTGATCGAGACCTCCGGTCCGGAGAGCGAGGTCGTCAAGCTGCTCCCCGCCCTGACCATCACCCCGGAGGAGCTGGACGAGGGGCTGAGCATGCTCGCCCGTGCCGTCCGCGAGACCGTCTAGCAGAGAGGGACCCATGATCGTCCGTTCCTTCAAGGACATCGAGAACACCGACCGGCATGTGCGGGCCGCGTCCGGCACCTGGGAGAGCAAGCGGATCGTGCTCGCCCGGGAACGCGTCGGATTCTCCCTGCACGAAACGATTCTGTACGCCGGCACCGAGACGTCGATGTGGTACGCCAACCACATCGAGGCCGTGGTCTGTGTGGAGGGCGCCGCCGAGCTCACCGACCACGAGACCGGGAGGACCCACTCGATCACTCCCGGGACCATGTACCTCCTGGACGGCCATGAGCGGCACACGCTGCGTGTCCTGGAGGACTTCCGCTGCCTCTGTGTGTTCAACCCGCCCGTGACGGGCCGGGAGGACCACGACGAGAACGGCGTCTATCCCCTGCTCACCGAGCCCGAGCTCACCGAACCCGAGGAGGTGTGACCGTCACATGACCACCGTCACCGATCTCTATCCCACCCGCGGCACCAGCGAGGTGTCCGTCCCCCGCCAGGACCCCGTCGTCTGGGGCTCCCCCAGCACCCCGGGCCCGATCCCGGCGGCCGGTCTCCAGGCGTACGAGCGCGACGGCTTCCTCTCCGTCGAGCAGCTCATCAGCGACGACGAAGTCGCCGTCTGCCGGCGGGAGCTGGAGCGGCTGGTCGCCGACCCGGAGATCCGGGCGGACGAGCGGTCGATCGTCGAGCCCCGCTCCAAGGAGATCCGCTCCGTCTTCGAGGTGCACAAGCTGAGTCCGGTGTTCGCGGCCCTGGTGCGCGACGAGCGCGTCGTCGGGCGGGCCCGGCAGATCCTCGGCTCGGACGTGTACGTCCACCAGTCGCGGATCAACGTCAAGCCGGGCTTCGGGGCCGGCGGCTTCTACTGGCACTCCGACTTCGAGACCTGGCACGCCGAGGACGGTCTGCCGAACATGCGGACGGTGTCGGTGTCGATCGCGCTGACGGAGAACCTCGACACCAACGGCGGCCTGATGATCATGCCGGGTTCGCACCGGACCTTCCTGGGCTGCGCGGGCGCCACGCCCGAGGACAACTACAAGAAGTCCCTGCAGATGCAGGACGCGGGCACGCCCTCGGACGAGGCGCTGACCGCGCTGGCCGGCCAGCACGGCATCCGGCTGTTCACCGGCCGGGCGGGCTCGGCCACCTGGTTCGACTGCAACTGCATGCACGGCTCCGGCGACAACATCACGCCGTACCCGCGCAGCAATGTCTTCATCGTGTTCAACAGCGTGGAGAACACGGCCGTCGAGCCCTTCGCGGCCCCCGTGCGGCGGCCGGAGTTCATCGGGGCGAGGGATTTCACCCCGGTCCGGTGAACCACGGCCGCCCGGCCGCGGGCCGTCAGCCCGAGAGCACGTCCAGCAGGCGGTCGACGTCGGCCGGGGTGTTGTAGAGGTGGAAGGAGGCGCGCAGGTTGCCCGCACGGTCGGACACCTCGATGCCCGCCTCGCTCAAGGCGGGCTGGCGGTGGCCGAGTCCGGGCACCGAGACGATCGCGGAGCCGGGCGAGGGCACCGGCTCGTGGCCGAGGGCCGCGAGTCCGGTGCGGAAGCGGTCGGCGAGGGCCAGGTCGTGGGCGCGGACGGCGTCCACGCCGAGTTCCTCGACGAGTTCCAGGGAGCGGCGCAGGCCGGCGTAGGTGAACAGCGCGTGGGTGAGGTCGAACCGCCGTGCGGAGTGGGCGAGTTCGGTCACGGGGCCGTAGCAGCTGTCCCAGGGCCGCTCGCCCGCGACCCAGCCCGCCAGCACCGGCGTCAGTCCGCCGAAATCCTCCGGGACGACGAGGAACGCCGCTCCGTGCGGGCCGAGCAGCCACTTGAAGCAGACCGCGGCGCTGTAGTCGTACGCGCCGGCGTCCATCGCGAGCCAGCCGGCGGCCTGGGAGAAGTCGACGTAGGTGCGGGCTCCGTGCTCCCGGGCCGCCTCGCGCAGGGCGGGCAGGTCGGCGATCCGGCCGTCGGCGGACTGCGCCGCGCTGACCGCGACGAGCGCGGTGCCCGGGCGGACGGACTCCGCGATCCGCTCCAGGGGCACGGCGCGCACCTTGAGGTCGCCGCGGACGTGGAACGGGTTGAGGACGGACGCGAAGTCGTCCTCGGCGGTGAGGACCTCCGCGCCGGCGGGCAGGGAGGCGGCGATCACCGCGGTGTGGGCGGCGACCGAGACGCCGGCCGCCACCCGCTCGGCCGGCACGCCGGCCAGCCGGGCGTAGGCGGCACGGGCCGCCTCCACGTCGGCGTACAGCGGGCCCAGCGGCCGGCCGTCGGCCCGCAGCCGGACGGCCTCGTGCAGGGCCGCCACGGCACGGGCCGGCAGCAGGCCGTTGCTCGCGGTGTTCAGGTAGGTGTTCTTCGGGGTGAACTCGGCGCGGACGAGGCTCTCGAAGGTCTCCATGCCTCCACTGTGGGGCCCGCGGATCTCCCCGTCCATTGCTGATTTCTTCGCGGTAGTGCCAAGCAACGCTTATAGATCCGCTCCGGCCTGCGCGTTCAGTGCTGCGGCACCGCGCACCCGTCCGGCCCGCACGCCTGCGCGCCGCCCTCGTCGATCAGCGTCAGCGGGGAGCGGTCGCCCCAGGCCCGGGTGAGGGCCTGGGCGAAGACCTCGGCGGGCTGGGCGCCGGAGACGCCGTAGGCGCGGTCGAGCACGAAGAAGGGCACCCCGTTGGCGCCGAGCTGCGCGGCCTCGCGCTCGTCGGCGCGGACGTCGTCGGCGTACGCGGCCGGGTCGGCGAGCACCGCGCGGGCGGCCTCGGCGTCCAGGCCGGCCTCGACGGCCAGCTCCACGAGCCGTTCGTCGCCCTCGGTGAACAGGGACCGCTCCTCGGCGAAGTTCGCCCGGTAGAGAAGCTGGATGAGCGCGTCCTGCCGGCCGTGCTCCTTGGCGAAGTGCAGCAGCCGGTGCATGTCGAAGGTGTTGCCGTGGTCGCGGCCCCGGGTGCGGTAGTCGAGGCCCTCGGCGGCGGCCTGCGCGCCCAGGTTCTCCTCACCGGCCTGCGCCTGCGCCTCGCTCATGCCGTACTTCCGCGTGAGCATCGTGATCACCGGCTGGACGTCGCCCTTGGCGCGTCCCGGGTCGAGCTCGAAGGAACGGTGCACGACCTCGACCCGGTCGCGGTGCGGGAAGGCCTCGAGCGCCTTCTCGAAGCGGGCCTTGCCCACGTAGCACCAGGGACAGGCGATGTCCGACCAGATCTCGACGCGCATGTTCTCGGCTCTCTCCAGCTCGTACGGGGACGAAGGCTCCCTCCGCCGAGTGCATGAACGTTCAAGCAGCGGGGTTCATTCCCCGCTCACGGAGAAGCGCAGGAACAGGTGGTGGTCTCCCTCGGCGGGCGGGTTCTCCGGGTCCGGGAACCAGCCCTGACGTGCGTAGAAGGCCTGGGCGCGGCGGTTGTCGACGTGCACGTCGAGCACGGCGGTACGACGGCCGTCCGCCCGCCACTGCTCCACGCACGCCGTGTGCAGGGCCGCGCCGACGCCGGAGCGCCAGTGATCGGGGTCGACGTGGAACTGGAACAGCTTGACCGTCTCCGCACCGGTGTCCTCCGGCACCCGGAAGGAGGCGAGGCCGACGATCCTGCCCTGCTCGACGACGCAGAGCACGGTGCCGTCGGGCCGCTCGATGGCCGTGCGCCAGGTGGCGAGCCAGTCGGTGCCGTCCTGCGGGGTCCCCTCGGGATAGTAGGTCGCCCGGGCGCGCGCGTGCAGCGCCGCGACGGCCTCGGCCTCGGCGGGCACGACGGTACGGATCACCCGGCCTGCGGGGGTGCGGTGTGCGATCATGCAACGAAGGACGGGGAGGCAGCCGTTCCGGTTCCCCGCCCCCCGGTCCCCCGGCCCCCGTTCCGGGCTTAGGGGGTGTTTCGAAAGTCCTGTGCGGTGCCCGCGGTGTCCGGTGCGTGCCCTCGGCGTGCCGGCCGAAGGCCCTCGTAGCGGAGCTACTTGGGTCTTCGGCCGGTGCGGCGAGGGTGCGTGCCGGGCGCCGCGGGTGCTGTGCGGGACTTTCGAAACACCCCCTAGGGGCCCCTAGCTGCCGTCTCTGAGGTCGTCCGGCCAGCTGTCCCGGAACTCGATGTGGTCGTACGTCACCACACAGCCCTCCCCCATCGGCGACTGGGTCATGAAGCCGACCAGGGCGGCACCGGTCTCCTTCTCCTCGCCCAGGGTGAACAGCCGGACGAAGGTCCAGCGACGGCCGTCACGGGAGGCGTGGAAGGCGAAGGCGCGGCCGGTGCGGCTCACCCGCAGCCAGACCGAACTGCCGTCCACGGTGAAGGAGTTGGCGTCGTCGGAGTGTCCCCGGGTGACGACCGTGCAGACGGTGGCCACGTCCGGGGAGTACTCCAGACAGAGCTTGGCCCAGGCCCGTTCACCGACGTGGACGTACAACACCCCCGCGTCGAAGGCCCAGTTGAAGCCGACCGTGACCCGGGCGATCAGCTGGAAGTCGCCCTCGGGCGCCCCGAGCAGCCGGGGCGCGTCGGCCGCGGGCTCCAGCCCCTCCCCGGTGGGCGGCACGAAGCGGTCCTGCCGGGGGCCCGCCCACCCGGTGAGCACCCCGTCCTCGTGGGACCAGTGCCCGTCGGGCCCGTAGGTACGGAGGGGGAAGGGGAGTTCGGGAAGCTCGACGTCCATCCTCAGAGTTTCCCAGTCCCCCCTTCTCCCCGTGCCACTCGGGGGTCAGCGTTCGAGGCGGTTGTCCAGGCGCCGCGGGAGGCCGAGCGGGTTGTCGTCGCGCAGCTCCGGCGGGAGCAGGGCCTCGGGGGCGTTCTGGTAGACCACCGGCCGCAGCCAGCGCTCGATGGCCGTCCCGCCCACGGAGGTGGACGTGGAGGTGGTCGCCGGGTACGGGCCGCCGTGGTGCTGGGCCGGGGCCACCGCGACACCGGTCGGCCAGCCGTTCACCAGGACCCGGCCCGCCAGCGGCGTCAGCTCGGCGAGGATCTCCCCGCCCCGGCCCTGTCCGGCGGCCTCGTCGTCGGAGAGCTGCACGGTCGCCGTGAGGTTGCCCGGCAGCCGCGACAGAACGGCCTTGACCTCGCCCTCGTCCTCGTAGCGGGCCACGACGGTGACCGGGCCGAAGCACTCCTCCAGCAGCAGGTCGTGCTCGCCCTCGGCGGCCAGCCGGGCCGCCGGCACCGTCAGGAAGCCCGCGCTGACGGTGTGCTCCCCGCCCGCGCCGGGCGTCACCGGCGACTCGACGTCGGGAAGCTCCGCGCGCTCGGCGACCCCGGCGATGAAGTTGTCCCGCATCCGGTGGTCGAGCAGGACGCCGGCCTCGGTGTCGCTGACCGCGTCCGTGAGCGACTTGACCAGCCCGTCACCGGCCGCGCCGGAGGGCACGAGGACCAGCCCGGGCTTGACGCAGAACTGGCCGACGCCCAGGGTCATCGATCCGGCGAGCCCGGCGCCGATGGCCTCCGCTCGCTCGGCGGCGGCCGCCTCGGTGACCACGACGGGGTTCAGCGACCCCAGCTCGCCGTGGAAGGGGATCGGCACCGGCCGGGCCGCCGCCGCGTCGAACAGCGCGCGCCCGCCCCGGATGGACCCGGTGAAGCCGGCCGCGGCCACCAGCGGATGCCTGATCAGCTCGACGCCCGCCTCGAAGCCGTGCACGAGACCGACGACGTCCGCCGGGATGCCGTGCGCGGCCGCGGCCGTCCGCAGCACCTTGGCGACCAGTTCGGACAGCGCCGGGTGGTCGGGGTGCGCCTTGACGACGACGGGGTTGCCGGCGGCCAGCGCGCTCGCGGTGTCGCCGCCGGCGACGGAGAAGGCGAAGGGGAAGTTGGACGCCGAGTACACGGCGACCACCCCGAGCGGCACCTTGTAGCGGCGCAGGTCCGGGACGGGCGGGGTGGCGGTGTCGTCCGGGTGGTTGATGACGACGTCGAGGAAGGCGCCCTCGTCGACGATGCCGGCGAACGCGCGCAGCTGGTAGCAGGTGCGGGCGAGCTCGCCGTTCAGCCGTACCGGGCCGAGCGCGGTCTCGGCGTCGGCGACCTCGACCAGCTGGTCCTTGGCCGCCTCCAGCCTGTCCGCGGCCGTGCGCAGGAAGGCCGCGCGGACGGTGCGGTCGGCGAGGGAGTCCCGGACGGCGTGCGCGGCGCGGACCACGGTGTCCACCTCCTGGGCCGTGGCCTCCACCGCAACCTGTTCACGCTGCTTCCCGGTACGGGGGTCGACACTCCAGACTGGTGCTGCTGCCACCGCGGGTCCCTCCACGCTTGCTTACTGGCCACGTCAGGTACTGGCTCATCCACCAGGGATGTTCGATATACTGAACAGCGTCTCTCATGGTGAATATGCTGTTGGAGACTATAACTTCAGCTTCTCGTCGAACGAAGGGGTCAAGGGCGATGTCGGCTGGCGAGACGGGGGGCGGGTCCCAGGTCAAGTCCGCGGTGCGGACGGTTGAGCTGCTCGAATACTTCGCCGGTCGCCCCGGCATGCACTCCCTCGCGGCGGTCCAGGAGGCCGTCGGCTACCCCAAGTCGAGCCTCTACATGCTGCTGCGCACGCTCGTGGATCTGGGCTGGGTCGAGACGGACGCCACCGGCACGCGGTACGGCATCGGCGTGCGGGCGCTGCTCGTCGGCACCTCCTACATCGACGGCGACGAGGTGGTCGCGTCGGCCCGGCCGACCCTGGACCGGCTCTCGGACGACACGACGGAGACCATCCACCTGGCCCGGCTCGACGGCACGAACGTCGTCTACCTCGCCACCCGCCAGTCCCAGCACTACCTGCGCCCCTTCACCCGCGTCGGCCGCCGGCTGCCCGCCCACTCCACCTCCCTGGGCAAGGCGCTGCTGAGCACCTACACCGACGAGCAGGTCCGCAAGATGCTCCCGGAGACGCTCCCGGCGCTCACCGAGCACACGATCACGGACCGCGAGAAGCTCATCGAGGAGCTGCACCAGGTCCGCGAGCAGGGCTTCGCCGTGGACCGCGAGGAGAACACCCTGGGCCTGCGCTGCTTCGGCGTGGCGATCCCGTACCGCACCCCGGCCAGGGACGCGATCAGCTGCTCGGTGCCGGTGGCCCGGCTGACCCCGGCGCACGAGCAGCTGGTGAAGGACGCCCTGTTCGACGCGCGGGACCGGCTGACGCTGGCGACCCGCCGGCTCTGAGCCGGACGGACGTAGGCTCTGGGGCATGGAGATCGCCCTGCGCCAGGTCCACGACAGTGATCTGCCGGTGTTCTACCGGCAGATGAACGACCCCGAGGCCCTTCGGATGGCCGCGTTCACCCCGGAGGACCCCGCCGACCGAGCCGCCTTCGAGGCCCACTGGAAACGGGTCAGGTCCTCCGCCCTGGTGCGTACGGTGCTGGCCGACGGGGACGTCGTCGGGCACGCGGCGGTCTACGGCGAGCCCGGCGAACGCGAGGTCACGTACTGGGTGGACCGCGCCTACTGGGGGCGGGGCGTGGCGACGGCCGCACTGCGCGCCCTGCTCGCCGAGGTGCCGGAGCGGCCCCTGTACGCGCGGGCGGCGGCGGACAACGCCGGCTCCCTGCGGGTGCTCGGCAAGTGCGGGTTCCACCTGACCGCGCGGGCCACGGGGTACGCAGCGGCGCGCGGCGAGGAGATCGACGAGGTCGTGCTGCGACTGGAGGACCGGCTTCCGCCCCGATGAACATACGATGAGAAAGCCGGGCGGAGGGAACGGTCCCGTTCGCCCCGTTCGTCTTCCTGATCGCAATGAACAAGACGATCAGGCGCGCCTCGGTCTTCGCGCTGCTGCTGGTGTTCGCCCTGCTGATCCGGGCGACCTGGGTGCAGTTCTACGAAGGCCGGGCACTCGCGGACGACACGGACAACCGGCGCAACGCGATCGAGACGTACGCGGAGCCGCTCGGGAACATCATCGTGGCCGGGAAGGCCGTCACCGGCTCCGCCGCCACCTCGGGCGGCGACCTCAGATACAAGCGCACGTACACCGACGGCGAGCTGTACGCGGCGGTGACGGGCTACGCCTCGCAGGCCTACGCCCCCACCCAGCTGGAGGGCATCTACGCCGACCTGCTCAACGGGACGGACAGCCGGCTGAAGACCGTGATGGACACGGTCACCGACCAGCGCGCCGACCCGGGCGACGTGATCACGACGATCGATCCGGACGTGCAGAAGGCGGCGTACAAGGCGCTCGGTGACAAGAAGGGCGCGGCGGTCGCGATCGATCCGACGACCGGCAAGATCCTCGCGGTCGTGTCGACACCGTCGTACGACCCGTCCTCGCTCACCGACGCCAACACCGCCGGCGCGGCCTGGAAGAAGCTGAACGCGGACTCCGACAAGCCGCTCGTCAACCGGGCGCTGCGGCAGCCGCTGGCACCGGGTTCGACGTTCAAGCTGGTGGTGGCGGCGGCCGCGCTGGAGGACGGGCTGTACTCCTCGGTGGACGAGAAGACGGACAGCGAGGACCCGTACACGCTGCCGGGCACGCGGACGGTGCTGAAGAACGAGAACACCTCCGCGCCCTGTGAGAACGCCTCGATCCGGGTGGCGCTGCAGTACTCCTGCAACAACGTGTTCGCGCACATGGCCGTGCAGCTGGGGCAGGACAAGCTGAAGGCGATGGCGGAGAAGTTCGGCTTCAACGACGACAGCCTGGACGTGCCGGTGCGGGCGTACCCGAGCGTGTACCCCTCCGGCATGGACGAGTCGTCCACGGCGCTGACCGGCATCGGCCAGTTCGACGTGACCGCGACCCCGCTGCAGATGGCCATGGTGTCGGCCGCGATCTCCAACGGCGGGGAGCTGGTCTCGCCGCACATGGTCGCGCAGATCACCGACAGCGGCGGTGACGTGCTCGCGGACTACGACGACGAGGCGTCCACCACACGGATCGTCAGCTCCTCCACCGCCGAGCAACTGCAGTCGGCGATGCAGACGGTGGTCGAGAAGGGGACGGGCACCAACGCGCTCATCGACGGCGTCACCGTGGGCGGCAAGACGGGCACGGCCCAGAACGGCGAGAACAACAGCAAGGCGCCGTACGCCTGGTTCACGTCCTACGGAAAGACGGACGGCAAGGAGGTGGCCGTGGCGGTGGTGGTCGAGCAGTCGGACGCGGCACGCTCGGAGGTCAGCGGGAACGGGCTGGCGGCACCGGTGGCGAGGGCCATGATGAAGGCGGCGCTGAGTTAGGGCCTGCCGAGGGACACGGTGAACTGCGCGACCGGCCACGACGAAACCCGCGACCGGCCGCGCAGCGAACCTCACTTCACCCCGAGCACCTGCTCGATCGGGTCGATCGCGAAGTACACCACGAACAGCGCCGAAGCCCCCCACAGCAGCCAGTGGACCTCCTTCGCCCTGCCCAGAACCGTCTTGATCAGGACGTAGGCCAGGAACCCCGCGCCGATGCCGTTGGTGATCGAGTAGGTGAACGGCATCACGGCGATGGTGAGGAACGCCGGGATGGCGATCTCGTACTTGTCCCAGTCGATGCTCTTGACCTGGGTCATCATCAGGAAGCCGACGGCGATCAGGGCGGGGGCCGCCGCCTGGAGCGGGACGATGGTCAGAAGCGGGGTCAGGAACAGGGCGAGGCCGAACAGACCGCCGGTGACCAGGTTGGAGAAGCCGGTGCGCGAGCCCTCGCCGACGCCGGCCGCGGACTCGATGTAGGAGGTCGCGGAGGACGAGGAGGCCGCGCCGCCGGCGACCGCGGCCGCGCCGTCGATCAGCAGCACGCGGCCCAGGTGGGGCACCTGGCCCTGCTCGTCCAGCAGTCCGGCCTCCGCGCTGATGCCGACGACCGTGCCCATGGTGTCGAAGAAGTCGGACAGGAGGAGGGTGAAGACCAGCAGGACCACGGTGATGACGCCGGTCTCGCCGAACGCGCCGAACAGGCTGAAGTGACCGATCAGGCCGAAGTCGGGGGTGTCGACGAGCCGGTCGGGCCAGGACGGCGTGGTCAGGCCCCAGGACTTGATGTCGGCGAGGGAGTTGACGACGATCGCGAGCACGGTCATGGTCACGATGCTGATCAGGATCGCGCCCTTGACCTTGCGCGCGAGCAGCGCGACGGTCAGCAGCACACCGAGGCAGAAGACGAGGACCGGCCAGCCGGAGAGGGTGCCGGTGCCGCCGAGCTGGACCGGCACCGTGGTGTTCGCGGCGTCGGGGATCCGGCTGACGAAGCCGGCGTCGACGAAGCCGATGAAGGCGATGAACAGACCGATGCCGACGCTGATCGCCTGCTTCAGCGGCTGCGGGATGGCGTGCATGACGGCCTCGCGAAGACCCGTCACCACCAGCACGCAGATGAGCAGGCCCTCCAGGACGATGAGCCCCATCGCGTCGTCCCAGCTCATCAGCGGGGCGATCTGGAAGGCGACCACCGCGTTCAGGCCGAGGCCGGCGGCGAGGGCGAGCGGCAGGTTGCCGCCGACGCCCATGACGATCGTCATCACGGCGGCCACCAGGGCGGTGGCGGTGGTGAGTTGGACGCTGTCCAGGGTGTGGCCGAACTTGTCCTTCGCACTGCCGAGGATGATGGGATTCAGGACAAGGATGTAGGCCATCGTGAAGAACGTGGCGAAGCCGCCGCGTATCTCCCGGCCGAAGGTGGAGCCCCGTTCGGAGATCCTGAAGAACCGGTCGATGCCGTTCACCGCCGGTGGCGGTGCGCTCGAGGTGGCGGCCACCTTCTTCGTCTCGGACATGGCGTGCTGCTCCTTGCTGCCTGGGGGAACGGTCTGCGGATGCTGGCTGGATTGTTCCCTCGTCGAACCCTCCTCAGGTTTTCGCCGTGTTACGGAATCGGGCTGCGTCCCAGCTCGGGGTGCCCCATGATGTTCGAACCCCAGTACCAGAGCATGCGGATGATCACTGCTACGCTTCCGGATCTCGTCCCGACTCCTTCTCGGGACATCCCCATGTCATTCACATGACAGGCACAGCCATGCACCGCCGGCGCCTTCGTACAGATGCCGAATAGACGCACCGAGAAGAGGTCACCCGTGGGCACAGTCGTCGACGACGCCGCCTCCGTGGAATTCCATGCCTTCTTCGATCGCCACTACGCCGAACTGGCCCGTCTCGCCCACCTCCTGACCGGTGAGGCGGACGCCGCCGACGACCTGGCGGCGGACGCGCTCCTCGCGCTGTGGAACCGCTGGGACCGGGTGCGCGCGGCCGATCATCCGGTGGCGTACGCCCGTGGCGTCGTCGCCAACCTGGCCCGCACCCGGATCCGCAGCGCCGTCCGCGAGCGCCGCAGAATCGCCCTGTTCTGGTCGCAGCGCGAGGAGAAGACGGAGAACCCCGATGTGGCGGGCGTTGTGGACGTCCAGTCCGCGCTGCGTAGACTCCCCTTCCGCAAACGGGCCTGCGTGGTGCTCCGGCACGCCTTCGACCTCTCGGAGAAGGACACCGCGCTCGCCCTCGGGGTCTCGGTCGGTACGGTGAAGAGCCAGACCTCGAAGGGAATGGCCGAGCTGCAGAAGCTGCTCGGCGCCAAGGGAGCTCCTCTCAAGGTGCATGCGATGGCCCGCACCGGCGAGGCCTCGGGAAGGGACCGATGACCATGCAGCGGGACGTGCACGACGGACTGCGCGCCCGGCTGCACGAGGCGGCCGAGGCGTACGAGCCGAACCGGGAGCGCATCCTCGCCCGGGTCGAGCGCGGCATGGCGGGCGAGGTGACGGGCCAGGACCGGCGCGCGCACCGCGCGACCCGCCCGCCGGTCTGGGGCTGGACACGGATCGTGGGCGCCACGGCAGCGGTCGCGGGCATGCTCGCGGTCGGTGGCTACGCGGTGGCGTCCGCGGTGAAGGACGACACGTCGTCGCCGCAGACGGTCGCCGTCTCCTCGCCGCCGGTGGAGTCCCCGGACGCGACGAGCCGGCCGCCGGCCTCCCCGAAGGCCACCCCGAGCTCCGGGTCCGGCGGTGACACCGGGAAGTCGGCGCAGCCGAGCGGCTCCCCGACGCCCTCCGCACCGGCGACGTCCGCCGCGCCGGCCGTCGCCCTGCTGCCGGGCACGGACGACGATGACGACGGGCCGCTCTGGTCGGACGGCTCGGTGGATCCGCACAGCAACGACTTCTGGGCGCAGAGCAACGTCACGCTGAAGGCGAAGCAGGAAGTCACCGCGCTCACCGTGCAGCTGAGGATCGCTCAGACCGGCGGGGTCTCCTCGGCCGGGGCCTGGCGCTCGCTGCCCGAGGACGACTTCACGCTCACGGTCACCGAGCAGGACGGATTCCTGGTCTACACCTGGGTGCTCAAGGAGGGCCGTACGGTCCCCGCGGGCGAGTGGGTGTTCGCCGGGCAGTACGACCACGACCGCGGCGGCCGGGACGCCGCCGGCGACAGCTACGTCATCACGGGCGAGTCGGACGCCGAGGCCCGCTCCCTGGGCGGCGACTTCGCCTCCCACGACGCGGCCGACGGCGACTCGTAGAAGACCTCGGAAAAAACTTCCGGCACAGCGGCAACCCCTTCCTCACCGGTGGCGACCACACAGCGCAAGAGTCACCACCCCCTGAGGAATCGGTACATGGCTGCTCCAGCACAACCGCCGCGTCCGGCACCGCCGCAAGGTCACCAAGCGGCGGGCGCTCATCGCGGGCTCCACCGCCCCGGGCCCCTCTTCGAACTGGCCGACGGGGCGGTCCTGAAGAACGTGATCATCGGAACACCGGCCACGGACTGCGTGGACCTTCGAAGAACCACGGAGCAGGCCCCATGAGCACGCACAGGAGACGACACCTCACACGCCGACGCGTGCTCGGGGCCTCCGCGATCGGCGTCGTCGACCTGCCGGCCTGAGCCCCTCTCCGGCCGGCAGCGGAAAGCCCCCGCCCTTGGTCAGGCGGGGGCTTTTCGCCGCTCAGTTCATGGTGGCACCGATCGTCGTCGACCCGGTGGTCAGAAACGTGGTCGCCGGCAGCGAACCGTCCGACGCCCGCGCCCCGTACGCGGTCGTGGCGTCCTTGGAGACGAACGACGGCGTGGACACCCGGCTGTCCCAGTTGTTGGCGGCCGACACGGTCGCAGAACCCAGCTTGGACAGCCCGCCCTTGTCGCTCACCGCGAGGTTGCGGGCGAGCCGCGCCTTGCCGGTGGCGAAGTAGAAGCCGGCCTCGGTGTTGGCGTACGCGGTGTTGCGGTTGAGGACGATCGCACCGGTGTTGGAGTTCTCGGTGAAGCCGTTCAGCGTGTTGTCCCAGGCCGCGTTGTCGTTGACGACGTGCGCGACGGCGACGCCCCCGCCGCCCAGCTTGAAGCCGTTGCCGTTGCCGTTGCCCTCGAACGCGGAGTCGTTCCAGCGGTTCTTGCCGTTGCCGAAGGCCCAGGAGTGCGCGATGGTGACCGGCGTGGAGAACTGCCACAGGTCGAGGCCGTCGTCGGAGTTGTCGTAGAGACGGGCGCCGGTGATCTTGTTGCCCTTCCCGGAGCCGAACTTGATGGCGATGCCGTCCGCGTTCTGGCCGTGCCCGGACGCGTCGTAGTTGCCGTGACTGTCCAGGTTCTGCACGAGGTTGTCGACGGTGTTGTCGCCGCGCAGGGTGAACCCGGAGTCCCCGTTGCCGGCCGTGACCAGGTTCTTGAAGACGCCGCCGGTGGACGAGGTGACGACGAACCCCTGGGCCGGGGAGTTCTGGAAGGTGAGGTTCTGGACGGTCCAGTAGCTGCCGTAGATCCCGGCCAGCCAGGAGCCGGCGGCCAGCTTGGAGCCGTCGATCCTCACCTTCTCGCCGGCGTGGGCCTGGAGTGTGATGCGCGAAGAACCGGTGCCGCTGGCCGTGGACTTGAGGGTGGTCCTCGGATAGTACGTGCCGCCGCGCACCTGGATGACGGTGCCGGCCACCGCGTTCTTCACGGCCGACTCCAACTGCGCGGTGGTGGAGACGGTGACCGTCGACGACGCGGCCCGGGCGCCGCCGCCCGACAGGCCGAGGTGGACCCCGCCCGCCCCCGCGGCGAGCGCCACCGCGGCGGCGATCGAGAGGGTCCGCGTCCTGCGGTGGCGTCCGGTGCTCAAACGCACGGGCGTTCCTTTCACGTGTGGGCGAGGAGAGGAAACGGGCCGGAGGGGCCGCCCCGGCCCGTTTCCGCACACCAGTCGCCACCGTGACCGGAAAGGGTTGCCGCACCCCGCGAAAGAGATCGAAACCTTTCGCCGGGTGCGGCACGCTCGCCGCCGGCCACCCCCGGGCGGCCGGCGCGACGGATCGTCAGCTGACGTAGTACGTCGGGTTGGGGAGCTTGTAGGTGCGGTCGGCGTAGCCGCCCTCGAGGTCCGAGTACTGGTCGCCGAAGTTGGCGATGATCTCGTACCCGAGGTCCTTCTCGATGTGCTTGCGGGTGCCCGACTTGTACTGGACGGTGGTGCAGGTCCAGCTGCCCGGGGTGGCGCAGGCGCTCAGGTAGGCCGGCGGGTTGGCCGCGTCCTTGAGGAAGACGTGGTCGGTGTCGAGGTTCACGTCGGCGCCGACCTTCTTCAGGTTGTCGACGGCCGAGACGCGCTGCGACTCCTTCAGGCCCGAGTTGTAGAAGACCTCGACGCCCTTGGACTCGGCGTACCGCACCAGCTCGGGGCTGCCGAAGACGGCCGGACGGTCCGCCTTGGCCACGTACTCGGCCCATGTGGTCGAGTTGTAGGTGTAGTTGGTCTTCTTCTCGTAGTCGAGGCTGAGCAGCAGCGTGTCGTCGATGTCGAAGACGACCGCGGGCTTCTCGCCCTTGTGGCGGGCCTTGCGGGCCGCCTGGTCGATGTACTTCTTCGCGGCCTTGTCGAGGGTCGCGAGGTCCTTGGCGTACGGGCTGGTCGGCGACGCCTGGTAGACGCCGCCGGCGTCCAGCGTGGTGCCGTAGTAGGTGTCGATGTCCTTCACCAGGAGCCCGATGTTGTAGGGCTCGTGGGTGGAGTTGGCCGTGGACTGGCCGGCCGTGGCCGCGCCCGCGCCGTAGAGCGCGGCACCGGCGACGGCACAGGCGGCGGTGAGGGCCGCGATGCGCAGTGGCTTATGCATGACAGGTTTCTACGCGCGTCACGCGGTCGAGCGCGAGACCCGTTGCCCGATCGATACCCCGTGTCGGGCAAAAAACGGGTCAAGCGCCCGGGACGGCCGGACCGTGCGTCAGTCCATCGTCGCTCCGATCGTCGTCGAACCCGTCGTCAGGAACGTGGTCGCGGGCAGGGTTCCGCTGGAGCTGCGGGCGTTGTAGGTGGTGGAGGCGTCCGTCGACCTGAAGGCCGGCGTGGAGACGCCGCTGTCCCAGTTGTTGCCGGCGGACACCACGGAGGAGCCCTTGCTGACCAGGCCGCTGCCGTTGCTCACCGCCAGGTTCTTGCCGAGGCGGGCGGAGCCGGTGGCGAAGTAGTAGCCCCACTTGCTGTTGGCGTAGGCGGTGGTGCGGTTGATGACGATCGCGCCGGTGTTGGAGTTCTCGGTGAACCCGTTTCCGGCGTTGCCCCAGGCGGCGGAGTTGTTGACGACGTGGGCGACGACCTCGCCGTCGCCGCCGAGCTTGTAGCCGTTGCCGTCGCCCGCGAAGGCGGAGTCGGACCAGCGGTTGACGCCGTTGCCGAAGGACCAGGTGTGCTCGACGGTGACGGGCGAGGAGAAGGACCAGAAGTCGATCCCGTCGTCCGAGTTGTTGTAGAGGCGGGCGCCGGTGATGAGGTTGCCGCTGCCCGAGCCGTACTTGACCGCGACGCCGTCCGCGTTCTCGCCGTGGTTGGCGGCGTCGTAGTGGCCGTAGGAGTCGATGTTCCTGACGGTGTTGTTGACCGTTCCGTCTCCGGTGAGGGTGAAGCCGGAGTCGCCGCCGTTGATGGTCTTGATGTTGTTCCAGACGGTGCCGGTGCAGGACTGGCAGACGACCGCGCTGTCCGGGGAGTTCTGGAAGGTGATGTTGGAGACGTTCCAGTAGTCGGCGGTCAGCTTGAAGATCCAGTCGCCGTCGGGCAGCGACGAGCCGTCGATCTTCACCGTCTCCGAGCCGTACGCGGTGAGCGTGATCGGCGAGGACGACGTGCCGTTGGCCGTGGACTGGAGGGTGGCCGTCGGGTAGTAGGTGCCGCCGCGGACCTGGATGACCGTGCCGGCGGTGGCGTTCTTGAGGGCGTTGGAGAGGTCGCTGGAGTTGCTGACGACCACGGTCGCGGCCTGGGCCTGGGTGGGCAGGACGGCGAGTCCGGCGCCCAGGGACAGGGCGGCGAGGGCGGTGAGAGCGGTACGACGAGACATGGAGTGCGGTCCTTTCTCGTGCGGGTGGGGGGATGGTTCACAGGACGGTGTCGAGCCAGCGGAAGACCTCGTCCTGCATGCGGTCGACGAAGACGTGGCCGAGGTCGGGCCAGGTCCTCAGGTGCAACCGCTCCTCGGCGTGACGGGAGCGCCAGACGGCGCGCAGCTTCTCGTGGGCGGCACGGACGCCGTCGGCGGGGAAGAGCGGGTCGAGCCCGCCGGCGAAGAACAGCATCGGCCGGGGTGCGGCGATGCTCGCCACGTCGGGGAAGTCGAGGTACCGGGGAAGCCCCGGGTGGAGCATGCAGTACGAGGACTGCCCGCGCAGGGTGTTGTTGCCGGGCACCATCATGTCCTTCAGGCCGGTCATCCAGCAGACGGCGGCCGCGGCGGCGAGGTCGTCGCTGAGCGCGGCCGCCTGCCAGGCGCGGAAGGCGCCCATCGAGAACCCGACGGCCGCGACCCGGTGCGCGTCCACGTGGTCGAGGCCGGCCAGGAATCCGGCGGCCCTGGCGTCCTCGCGGGCCATGAGTCCGGCGAGCGAGGAGCCGAGGTGGTAGAGGTTCGAGGCGAGGGCCTGCTGCTGGTCGTAGGCGAGCGGGCCGCGGTCGCCCCAGCCGAGGGCGTCCGCGCACAGCACGACGTACCCCCGCCGGGCCAGTTCGTCGCCGACGAACCGCCCGCTGAAGTACCGGTCCGCCCACGCCTGCGCGGAGGCGAGCCGGACGTCGTCGTCCCAGGGCCGGACCAGCTTCTCCTTGCCGATGTCGAACTTCGCCCCGTGGTCGTGCAGAAGCAGCACCGCCGGGAAGGGGCCGGGTCCGTCGGGGGTGAGGAGGGCGGCGCGGACGCGTTCGTACCGGGTGAGGGAGAGGGTGACCGACCGGGCGCTGTAGCCGTCCCGCCGGACGGGCGGGCCGTACTCGGGGGCGTACGGGGTGCCGTCCTCGCGCTCCACGATCAGCAGGTCCTCGACCTTGGTGCGGGCGGCCCTGCGCCAGGCGCGGAAGTCGCGGACCGGGGAGTTCCCCCAGGCGAGGGGGAAGGTCAGGGCGGCCTTGAGGACGGGGTGGAAGTCGGGCAGCGGGCCGTCCACGACGGCCGCCTCCGCGTCGGCGGCGGCCGTGCCGGCCAGCAGCGCGGCCCCCGTCCCGGCCATGAACGCCCGCCGCCCCACCGGGTCACGGACGCCGCTCATCCGGCCTCCAGTCCCCGAGGTACGTCCGCCGGGTGTGGGTGGCCGCCTCCTCGGCCGTGAGCTGCGGGCGGTTCTCCGGCACCGAGATCAGCGCGCCGGGGCCGGAGTTGGCGTACTCGCGGAAGCGCATGGTCTGCCAGGGGTAGGCGTCCCGCATGTTGGTGTAGGGGGCGACGGCGTCGACGCCGGGGCCGATCCAGGTGTCCCGGACGACCAGGGAGGGCCAGGCGGTCGTCTCGTACGTCGGCACCCAGGGCCGGGCGATCTTGTACGCCGCGTCCTCGGCGCCGGAGGTGATCCGGCCGCGCAGGGCGAGGAAGCCGTAGGGGTTGGCCCGGGCGGTGGCGGGTGCGAAGACCATGCCCTTGGGGGTGAAGGTGACGTCCCGCTGGATGGTGTGGAAGTGACAGGCGTCGAACACCGCCCGGGCCCGGCCGAAGACGAAGTCGACGTCTCCCTCGACGTAGCAGTGGCGGTAGTACTGCCGGTCGAAGGCGTCGAGCGCGGTGGTGTCCGCGAAGAGGGTGTCCTGGTGGGCGAGGAGGCGGACGTTCTCGAAGTGGCTGCGGTCGCCGGTGACATAGGCGGCGACGGCCTGGGTGCCGGTGATGTCGGGGTGGTCGGCGCGCAGCCAGTCGTTGGCGAGGGTGAGGTCGCGGACGGTGAGCCCGGGGGCGGCGGAGGTGAAGGTGGCGGAGCCCGCGGTGCCGTAGGTGCCCGAGCCGTCGGGCCGCTGGGTGCCGTTGGCGTTGTCGTGGACGATCACGGCGGCGCGCGGGTCCCGGCTTGCGCCCCGCAGGGTCAACTCCCCCTTGCTCGCCGGGATGTTCACGACCTCCCGGTAGGTTCCCGGGTGCACGACGATCGTCCAGCCGGGGCCGTCGGCCGTGTCCACGGCCGCCTGGACGGAGTCGCCGGGGCGTACGTGCAGGACACGGCGGCTGTGCGCGTGGGCCGGAGTCGTCCCGGGCAGGGCGGCGCCGGTGAGACCGGCGAGGAGGGTGCGTCTGCGCAGCATGTCAGCACTCCTCCTTCCAGGGCTCCCAGTCGCCCAGGTAGGTCTCCCGGGTCGCCGACCGCGCCTGTTCGCGGGTGAGCTGGGGGCGGTTCTCGGGGACGGTGATCTCGGCGCCCGGCCCGGTGTTGCGGTACTCGGCGAACCGCTGGTCCTGCCAGGGGAAGGAGGCCGACATGTCGGTGTAGGGCGCGACCGCGTCGATGCCGGCGTCCAGGCGGGTGTCGCGCACGGTGAGGCTCGGGCGGGCGGTGGTGTCGGAGCTGGGCACCCAGGGGCGGGCCAGCTTGTAGAAGGCGTCCGGGGCCTCGCTGCTGATCCGGCTGCGCGTGACCAGGTAGCCGCGCGGGTTGGCGCCGGCCGTGGAGGGGGCGAAGACGAAGCCGTAGGGCGCGGCGGCCAGGTCGGTGCGATTCAGGGTGCGGAAGTGGCAGTTCTCGTAGACGGCCGTGGCCCGGCCGAAGACGAAGTCGACGTCTCCCTCGACGTAGCAGTGGGCGTAGTACTGCCGGGCGAAGACGGCGAGGGAGATCGAGTCGGCGTACAGGGTGTCCTGGTGGCCGAGGAAGCGGCAGTGGTGGAAGGCGGAGCGGTCGCCCTGGATCTTGATGGCGACGGCCTGGGTGCCGGTGATGTCGGGGTGGTCGGCGCGCAGCCAGTCGTTGGCGAAGGTGATCCAGCGGGCGGTGAAGCCGTCGGCCTGCACGGTGGTGGTGGCCGATCCGGTGGTGCCGTAGGTGCCGCCGCCGGGCTTGGGGGTGCCGGCCGCGTTGTCGTGGACGATGACGACGTCCCGCGGGTCCTCGGAGGCGCCGATCCAGGTGGCCTCGGTGCGGGTGGCGTCGACGGCGACCGTCTCGCGGTACACGCCCGGTGCGAGGACGAGCGTCCAGCCGCTGCCGGTGGTGGCGGCGACGGCGTCGCGGACGGAGGTGAAGTCGCCCCGGCCGAGCGGGTCGACGTACAGGGTCTGGGGGGTGAGGCGGGCGGCCGGGGTGCCGTGCCGGCCGAACGGGCCGCGTGGGCCGGGGACGGCGGCCCGGGCGGACGGGGAGGCGAGGCTCAGGGCGGCGGTCGTGCCGGCGGTCGCGGCGAGGAACCGCCTTCGGGAAAGGGGGCGCATGCGGGTGCTCCTTGGCGGTGCGGCTCTGCGGGAGGGCCGGGCGACGAGGGGTGCCGCCCGGCCGTCGTGCGGGGGACCGGGGTGACGGCGGGAGCCGCCGCCCCGGCCTGCTGCGTACGGACGGATCAGCCCAGGCGTCCCGCGCCCGCGCCGCAGTCGACGATCCGGGGGACGGACCTGGCGGGGTCGACCTTGGTGCGCAGGGTGGGGGTCCAGCCCGCGCCGGACTCCAGGACCTCGCCGGGGATCTCGGCGTTGTGGACGGCGATCAGGTCGGTCTCGGCGCCGTTGACGTAGTTGTCGTCGGCGGTCAGCGGGGAGACGTTCCAGCGCTTGAGCACCTTGGCCGCGCTGACCCCGTCCGGCAGGGTGAACGCGTTGTGCTCGGCGACGAGCCGGGACTCCTTGCCGATGCCGAAGCTGTAGGAGTAGTCGCTGTTCGCGACGAAGTGGTTGTTGTAGGAGTCGACCTGGCCGAAGCGGACGCGGGGCGCGCGTTCGACGAGGTTCGAGAACAGGTTGTGGTGGAAGGTCACCTTGAGGTGCCCGCGGTCCCCCGCCGCCGTCGACTCGCTGTCGCTGTTGCCGATGAGGATCGTCTTGTCGTGCTCGGTGAAGACGTTCCAGGAGGCGGTCACGTAGTCGGAGCCGCGGACGATGTCGAGTTCGCCGTCGTGCTGCTGGTAGAGCATCCCGAAGTAGGTGGGGGCGGCGCTGTCGGGGTGGGACCCGTCGGTGAAGGTGTTGTGGTCCAGCCAGACATGGGTGGAGCCGTAGACGACGGCGGTGTCGTACTCGGAGTTCCAGTTGCCGTTGGAGCCGTCGGTCGGGTCCCACTGCGGGAAGCAGTCGATGGGCGACTCGAAGGCCAGGTTGCGGACGATGACGTTGTCGACGGCCTTGATCTGCAGGCTGACGCCCTTGAACCCGGCGTTCCTGCCGATGCCGACGATGGTGGTGTTGGCGGGGACGCTCGCCTTGATGGCGGTGTCCTGGTTGGCCTGGGAGAGGCGCCGCAGTCCCTCCGGGCTGTCGTCGGGCTCGGCACTCAGGTCGGTGTCCAGCCCCCACGCCTCGGGCGAGTACTTCGCGAGGTAGGCGTCGAAGTCGTAGCCGGGTGCGGCGAAGGCGTCGCATCCCTCGGCGACGGCGTCGATGACGCCCTTCACCTTGATGATCTTCGGGGCGGAGCCGCCGGCGGCGAGGGCGGCCTTGAACCCGGCCCAGGTGGTGACGGTGTACACGTGGTCGGCGTCGGCGGCCGACCCGCCCGTGGTCCCGGTCCCGGAGGAGGCCCAGCCGTCGTTCGCGGCCAGGACCTGCCGTCCGAGGTCGCGGGAGGCGGCGTGGGCGGAGGCGGTGCCGGTGACGGACAGCACCAGCGCGGTGCACCCCACCAGGGCCGCTATGACACGTCCATGACATTTCTGTGTACGCACTGTGCGGGTCTCCTCTTGTTACGTCAGCGGCTCGGGCCAGGTGATCCAGGACGGGGGGATCTCGTCGTGCAGCCGGACCACGTCACGCGGGCCGAGCACCCGCGTGCGCAGCAGCTCCCGCGCGACGAGCCGCGCCACGGCGATCGCGCCCGGCGGATTGAAGTGCGTGTTGTCCTGCTCGGTGTCGGTCCAGTTGAAGTAGGTCTTCGTCGCCTCGGCCCCCAGCTCCTGCCAGAGCGCCAGCGACAGCGCCTGGAGGTCGAGCAGCGCCACCCGCTCCTCCTCGGCGAGGGCGCGCATGGCGGCGGGGTACTCCCCGTGCGTGGGCACGGCGTTCCCCTCCGCGTCGAACCTGCGCCGCTCCACCGGCGTGGCGAGCACCGGCCGCGCTCCCTTCGCCCGGGCGCCGGCGATGTACTGCCGCAGGTGGTCCTGGTACGTCGTCCAGGGCTCGGTGTAGCGCGTGGGGTCGGTGGTCTTCTCGTCGTTGTGCGCGAACTGGACCAGGAGGACGTCCCCCGGCCGGATCGCCGCGAGGACGGCGTCGAGCCGCCCCTCGTCGATGAAGCTCTTGGAACTGCGCCCGTTCACCGCGTGGTTGGCGACGGGCAGGCCGGCGCGCAGAAAGAACGGGAGCGCCATGCCCCACCCCGTCTCGGGGGCGGCGTCGGAGTACTTCTGGGCGGCGGTGGAGTCACCGGCGATGTAGATCGTCCGCTTGCGTCCCCCGGCACGGGCGGTACCGGCCGCCGCGACACCGAGGGGAAGGGCGGCGAGTGCCGCCGAGGTGACCTGCCTACGGGTAAGGGACACGAACACACACCTCTCGAGAGTTCTCTGGGGCGCGGGGAACTGCGCGACCGGCCACGACGGACCCGCAGCTCCCCACGGCGGCAATCACCCGAACGGCTATCCGTGGTTCTTCTTCCAGTCCGCCTGCGCGGCGTTCAGCTGCTCGGCGAGCGTGTCCAGGAAGTCCTTCGCGCTCATCTTCCCGAGCAGCACCTTCTGGAAGTTCGGCTCGTTGTCGGCCTTCGAGATGGTGTTCCAGTCGGGCAGGTAGTAGGGAAGCTGCACGATCTTGGTGCCCTCCCCGGACAGCGCCTCGGCGGCGAGCTTCGTCGGCTCGGACGACTGCACCCAGCTGTCCTGCGCCGCCTCCAGGTTCGCCGGCACCTGCCCGGCCGTCTCGTTCCACTTGCTGTTCGCCTCGTGCGAGGCGGCGAACTCGATGAACTTCCAGGCGGCGGCCTTGTTCTTGCTGGACTTGAACAGCCCGAGCCCGTCGACGGGGTTGGAGACCTGCACCCGGGTGCCGTCGTCCAGGGTCGGCGCGGGGATGCCCTTGAACTTTCCGGCGAGGGCCTTCTGGTGGTCGGCGTAGGAGCCGAGGTTGTGGCTCAGCATGCCGATGGTGCCGCTGTCCCACTGGGCGACCATCTTGGTGAAGTCGTTGTTGACGTCGGCGGCCGGGGTGTCCTTCTTGTACAGGCCGACGTACTTCTCCAGCGCGGCCACGTTCTTGGGGTCGTTGACCGTGGTCTTGTCGCCGCTCCAGAACTCGGTGATGCCGCTCTGCCCGTAGGTGGCGTCGAGCGCCTGGGCGATGGAGCCGGCACCACCGCGGATGGTGTAGCCGAACGCGTTCTTCGACGTGTCGGTGAGCTTGTCCGCGGCCGCGTAGAACTTCGTCCAGGTCGTCGGCGCGTCCAGCCCCGCCTGCTCGAAGAGGTCGGTGCGGTACCACAGGGTGCCGTTGTTGGCCGAGGTCGGCACCGAGTACGTCCTGCCGTCGATGCCGGCCGCCTTGACGCTGTCCAGGAACTTCACGTTGAGCTGGCCGTTCAGGTCGCTCTTCTCGATGCGGCTGTCCAGCGGTTCGAGGGCGCCCTGTGCGGCCACCTCGGCGAGCATCGCGGTGCCCACGCCGCCGACGTCGGGCAGACCGCCGCCCTGGATGGCGGTGTCGTACTTGGACTGGACGCTGTCGGCCGGGACACCGACGTACTTGACCTTGATGTCCGGGTTCGCCTTCTCGAAGTCGGCGATGATCTCCTTCCAGATGTCGGTGCGGACACCGCCGTTGTTGTCCCAGAAGGTGATCTCGCCCTTGCCCGAGCCCTCGTCGCCCTTGTCCCCCGCGCTGCCGCTGCCGTCGTCACCGCAGGCGGTGGCGGTCAGCGCGAGCACGGAGCCCAGGGCGACGGCCAGGGCGGCGCGCCTGCTTCTGCGGATGCTGCTCTTCATGTGGTCGGCTCTCTTCTTCCGGATCCAGCGGAGTGATGAAGTTGTGGGGGGTCAGTGGGTGGCGCGGACGTACGGCGCCCAGCCGTCCGCGCCCTCGAGGTAGTGCGCGACGGTGTACGTCGACGCGTCCTCGTCGCTCAGTTGCGGCCGGTCGGCCGAGGGGACGGCCCCGGGGCCGTGGTTGCGGTACTCGGCGAACCGCGCGTCCCGCCACGAGAAGCCGCTCATGTCGGTCCACGGCGACGACTTGACCGCCGCCGGCAGCTCGGTGTCCCGGATCAGCACCTGCGCGACCGCCTCCGGCTCACCGCCCGGATGCCAGGGCCGGCCCAGGTGGAAGCTCTGGTCGGGGGCGTCGCTCACGACCTTCGAGCGGGTGATCAGGAAGCCGTACGGATTGCCCGTCCAGGTCGAAGCGGCCGTCAGGTAGCCGTTGTTGGTGGCGGAGCCCCGGCTCAGCAGCCGGATCACGGACCGCTCGATCACGGTCGTGGCCCGCCCGTAGACGAAGTCGACGTCGCCCTCGATGTAGGAGTCGCGGATGTAGACCCGGCTGACCGTGGTCAGCTTGGGGCTGTCGGTCATCAACGTGTCCTGGTTGCCCAGGAACGCGGTGTCCTCGAAGACGATCCGGTCACCGGTGGTCTTCATGGCGAGGGCCTGCTCGCCGTTCAGCTCGACCGCGGCCTCGTCGAAGTCGTTGCTGAAGGTGAGGTGGCGGGCGGTGACGTCGTTCGCGGCGATCCGGACGGTCGCGCTTCCCGTCGAACCCCCGTACGCGGCAGGGGTGTCGTGGACGATGACGGTGTCGGAGCGGTCGTGTCCGGTCCCCCGCAGCACGATGTTCGGCTTGGTCGCGGGGATGAGGACCTTCTCGCGGTACGTGCCCGGCGCCACGGCGATGGTCACGGCGTCGGTGTTGCCGTCGGGCACGGCGTCCACGGCGGCCTGGACGGTCGGGTAGGCGGCCGGCACGTCGAGCACGACGCCGAGTCGCCGCTGCGGTCCCGAGAACCGCTCGACCAGCGCGGGCACGGCGGCCGCCGGATCCAGCCGGTAGTCGTAGAACTCGCGCGGGTCGAAGGCGGCGCCCCACTCGTCGGTCCGCCCGCTCGTGTTCTTCAGGACCGATCCGCGCTGCGCCAACTCGGCCGTCGCGTCGGCCTGGTACGGGTGCTGCACGCCGTCGTAGTAGCTGTTCTCGATGACCATCCTCGTGCGGCCCCGGGACCAGTTCCCGTACGTCCACACCGGGTCGCCGTCGGTCACCTGGGCGGACAGGTAGTTGTTGTACAGATGCGCGTAGGCGCAGTTGTCGGCGGACGGGTTGCGCTGCTTGGTGCCGGTGAACCAGTTGTGGTCGATGGTGATCTGGGTGAGGACGTTCGTCGTCCAGCCGATTCCGAACGCCTTGTTGTGGTTGCTGAACCGGTTGTAGGAGACGGTGACGTACTGGCTGTCCTTGCGGATGTCGAGCAGCCCGTCGCCCATGTGCGTGAAGCGGTTGTGGTCGATCCAGACGTGGTCGACGGTGTCCATCTGGATCGCGTCGAAGTCGGTGGTCTTGCCGTCCCAGTCGCCCTCGACGTACGAGTCCCGGATGGTCAGATTGCGGATGATCACGTTGTGCGTGCCGGGGTTCAGATGCAGCTCCCCGTGCACGATCTCGCCGGTGTCGCCGACACCGATGATGGTCTTGTCCGAGGCCACGACGATGTCCGAGCCGAAGGGCTCGACGGCGACCGAGCCCTTGACCCGGATGACGTACGGCTCCTCGGCGGCCGCGTACTCGGCGAGCGCGGCCCGGTCGGTGACGGTGACGACCTTGCCCCCGGCGCCTCCGGTGGTGCCGCCGGCGAGGGAGGCGAAACCGTGGGCGTGGTCGCTCCAGCGGTCGGCGGCGGAAGCGGGCGCGGGCGCCGGGGGCACCGGTGCGGCGGCCCTCGCCTCGACCGTGCCGAGGCCGAGGGCGGCGAGGAGACCGGCGACCGCGGCCATCACCAGGCCGGTCCTCGGCAAGCGCTTGCTATGGAAGTGCGTCATTGCGGCTCCCAAGAGGCGTACAGGGGGAAGAGTCAGAGCGGTCTGATCCGGAACTCCGTGAACGAGGCCGCTCCGGCGTGCCCCGCTCCCGAGGGGGCAAGCGCGAAGAGACCGAGCAGGGCGCCGACCCAGCGCCAGGGGGTGGCGGCGAAGACGGGACCGGAGAAGCGCGGGCCCTCGCCGAGGTCGTACGCGAAGCGGCACCGTGCACCCGCGCCGATCTCGATCCTCAGGCGCGCCCGGCCCTCCGGCGCGAGGCGTGGAGGGGCGGCGTCCCGTTCCCGGTCCGCCACGGGTTCGGCGAAGCGGTGTACGAGGTGGACCGTCCCGTCGGTGCCGCGCTGGAGGCCGATCCAGCCGAACGCGTCGCCGAGGACCGCGAGTCCGGCGCGGGCGCCCGGTTCCTCGCCGTGCAGGGCCAGCTCCACCTCGACGGCCGACGGGGTTCCGGGCAGCCGCTGGGTGAGGACGTTCGGCAGTCTGCGCAGGTCGTGCGCGTCCGCCGTGCGGACGCAGGACAGGCGCAGACCGTCGCCGGAGTGCTGGGTGGCCCAGCCGGCACGGGGGTTGGCCGTCCACTGCCACTGGCGGCCGAAGCGTCCGCCGGGGAAGTCGTCGTCGGTGGCGGGCGCGGCCGGCGGCTGAGGGGGCAGGTCGGGACGCCGGTGTTCGAGGACGGGGGCGCCCTCGTCGCCGAACACCGGCCAGCCTTCCCCGCTCCCGGTCCCGCCCGGGCGCGAGGTGCTCCCGTCGCCCCAGCGCATCGGCTGGAGGTGGACCACCCGGCCGTGGGCGCCGCGCTGCTGGAAGTGCAGGAACCAGTCCTCGCCGGACGGGGTGCGCACCCAGCCGCCCTGGTGGGGACCGTTGACGTCGGTGTCCTTCTGTTCCAGGACGATCCGCTCCTCGTACGGCCCGAAGAAGTCCCGGGCGCGGAAGGCGCCCTGCCAGCCGGTCTCCACTCCCCCGGCGGGCGCGAGGATCCAGAACCAGCCGTCGTGCTGGTAGAGCTTCGGTCCTTCGAGGGTGAACCAGCCGGGGATGCGGTCCCCGTCGACGATCAGCTTGCCCTCGTCGAGGAGTGAGGTGCCGTCGGGGTGCATACGGTGACCGGTGAGCCGGTTCTTGATCCCCGCGCGGGACTTCGCCCAGGCGTGGACGAGATACGCCTCGCCGGTCTCCTCGTCCCACAGCGGGCAGGGGTCGATGAGTCCCCTGCCCTCCTTCACCAGGTGCGGGCGGGTCCAAGGGCCTCTGATCTCGGGGGCGTTGACCTGGAAGATCCCCTGGTCGGGGTCGCCCCAGAAGATCCAGAAGCGGTCGTCGTGATGGCGCAGGGACGGGGCCCAGACCCCGCAGTCGTGGCGCGGCGTCCTGAACTCGGCCGCCGGTTCCAGGCGTTCGAGCGCGTGCCCGACGAGCGTCCAGTTCACCAGGTCGCGCGAGTGCAGCAGGGGCAGGCCGGGGGCGCGGCCGAAGCTGGAGGCGGTGAGATAGAAGTCGTCGCCGACGCGGACGACGTCGGGGTCCGACCAGTCGGCGTTCAGGATCGGGTTCGTGTACGTCTCACACGTCTCGGGGGTCCCGTACGTCACTGGCTCACCGCCTTGCGGACCAGCGCCGCCGCCTCGTCCCGGCTCAGGCGGCCGTCGGCGACGACCGTGACGACGCGGCGGACGGCCGTCTCTCCGGGCGGGACCGGCAGCCGGGCCGCCGAGGCGAGGGAGGAGCCGACGCCCGGGTACTCGGTGGTGCGGACGAACCAGGGGTCGCGGCGGGTGGTTTCGGTGGCGCCCGCGAAGACCAGGGTCCAGCCGGTGCCGGCCAGGGCCAGCCAGTCGGCGGGGCGGCCGTGCACCTCGTCCTCGCCCTCGCCGGCGGCGGTGAAGACCTCGGGAGCGGTCTCCTCCTTGCGGGCGCGCCAGAAGAAGCCGCCGTAGGCCGCGCCCGGGCGTCCGTTCGTCGCCGGGCTGCCGATGGACAGCGGGTCGGGGGTGACGTTGGTGAGGGAGAAGGTGAAGTCCAGCGCCCAGGCGGTGTCGGTGAGTTCGGTGGCCGCGACGGTACGGCGCTCGCGCAGCAGCTCGGTGCCCGAGGCGACCCAGCGCAGTTCCTCCACGAAGCCGTCGGGATCGCGCAGCTGGAAGGAGCTGTGCCGCTGGGTGCCGTGGTTGTCGAGCTCGGTCGGGCCCCGGTCGCGGACGTAGGTGCGGCCGCCCCAGAAGTTGTGCCCCTCGACGTCGGGAACGGCGACACCGACGCCGAGGTGGTGGGTGTGGTCGGCGGGGGTCAGTTCGGTGACCGCCGTGCCGGCCAGGGTGGTGACGGGGTGGAGGTAGGGGCGCGGGGAGAGCCGGGCGGGCAGCTCGGGCCGGATGACGTAGCGGCCGACCGGGCGGCCCGCGACGCGCAGCACGACCGGTGCGTCGGGTGGCTGTGCCATCAGGTGCTCACCTCTTTCGGATGCGCGGTCGTGAACGCCCAGCGGGCGCCCAGTTCGGAGTAGAGGGCGAGGGTGTCGGCGGCGGCCGCGACCAGTCCGTCGATGCCGGGCACGACCCGGCGGTCCTCGTCCTTCAGCAGGTGCCAGGTGTCCTGGTCGAGTTGCACGGGGTCGGGGGCGGTGCGGATGGCCTCGACGACCCGCATGAAGGCCTCGGTGGCGGCCGGCGGGACGAGCAGCCGGGTCCCGTCGGTGAGGTGCTCGACGAGGTTCTCCAGCAGGTCGGTGCGGCCGTACTCGAACTCCTCGGGGCCGTGGCCGGCGCGCTGCAGCAGGACGCGGTCCTGCTTGTACCAGTAGGTGATCCGGCCCCGGTCGCCGTGGACGACGACGTACGGATCGTCGGGGTCCTCGGCGCACAGGGTCGCGGCGACGACGACCGGGAGGCCGTCGGCGGTGGTGATCCGGACGCAGGAGGTGTCGTCGGACTCGATGGCGTTGGCGTGCGCCAGCTCGGTCTCGATGCCGGTGACGTCCTCGGCGCGGGTGGCCCCGGCGAGGGCGAGGGCGGTGGCGACGGCGTGCGCGAGCGGGTTGGTGAGGGCGCCGTCGATGACGTCGACGCCGTTCAGCCGTCGTCTGCCCGCCCAGGGCGCCCGCCGGAAGTACGCTTCGGCGCGGGCCCAGGCCCCGGCGCCGCCGACCCCGGCGATCTCGCCGATCGCGCCGTCGGCGATCAGCTCACGGATCGCGGGCACGGCGTGCGAGCCCAGCGACTGGAAGCCGATCTGGCAGACCACTCCGGCCTCGGCGACCCCGTCGGCCATCCGGCGGAACTCGGCGTAGGACGGGGCGGGCGGCTTCTCCAGGAGCAGGTGCACACCTCGCGCGGCGGCGATGAGGGCCAGGTCGGTGTGGGTGGGGATCGGGGTGCAGATCACCGCGACACGGGCGCCGGTGGAGTCGAGGAGCGCGCCGAAGTCGGCGGACTGCTCGGGGGTGCCGAGGCCCTCGGGGAGCTCTCCCGGGGTGAGCGGCGTCAGCTCGCAGATGCCCGCGAGCCGGACGATCCCCTTGTCCTGGAGCCGGCGGATGTTGTCCAGGTGCCAGTGGCCGTGGCCGCGCGCGCCCGCGAGGACGACCGGGACGGGTGCGCTCATCGGCTCGGTGGTGTTCATGGGGTCCTCCCTGCGCCCGCGCCGTGGGCCACCGCTCGGTCGGCCGTCCCGGCGCTGTCGATCTTTCCGTGCAGGGTAGGCGTCCGGCCGACGCCGGCGGCCGGGGTCTCGCGGCCGGTGTCGCGGGAGTCGGCGTGGGCGGGGACGCCGGGCACCCGCAGCGGGGCGGCGGCCGGGGCCTGACGGATCCTCATCCCTTCACCGCCCCCGCGCTGAACCCGGTGATCAGCCACTTCTGGATGAAGGCGAACACGATCACCACGGGGACGGCGGCGATGATGCCGCCCGCGGCCAGCGCCCCGAGGTCGACGCTGTCGGCGCTCATCAGGGTGTTCAGGCCGACCGGGATGGTCTGCTTGGTCTGGTCGGAGAGGAACATCAGGGCGAACAGGAAGTGGTTCCAGGCGTGCACGAAGGCGAAGGAGCCGACGGCGATCAGTCCGGGACGCAGCAGGGGCAGGACGACGATCCGGAAGGCGGTGAACCGGTTGCAGCCGTCGACCCAGGCGGCCTCCTCCAGGGAGTAGGGCACGTTCCGGATGAAGCCGCTGATCAGGATCATCGACAGGGGCAGCTGGAAGACCGTCTCGGCGATGATGACGCTGCCGAGGGAGTTGATCATCTGCAGCTCGGCGAAGATCTGGAAGAGCGGGACCAGGAGCAGCGCGCCCGGGACGAACTGGGTGCACAGCAGGGCCAGCATGAAGCCGCGTTTGATCGTGAAGTCGAAGCGGGCCAGGGCGTAGCCGCCGGCCAGGGCGACGAGGGTGGTGAGCAGCAGGGTCGCGACGCCGGTGAGGACGCTGTTCTGGAAGTAGATCCCGAAGTCCCGCTCGTTCCAGACCTTCTCGAAGTGCTCGAAGGTCATCGGCCAGGGGACGAGCGAGGTCGAGCCGGCGGGGCGGAGCGCGAACAGCAGGATCCAGTAGAAGGGGACGAGGGTGAAGACCAGGTAGATCGACAGGGGGACGTAGATCTGCCAGCGGGGGACCTCGTCCCAGGCGCGGTGCTTGCCGCGCGGGCGCCGGTCGGCGGCGGGGGTCACGGGCACGGGGGCGGGCGCGACCTCGGGGGCTTCCTTGGTGATCACTTGCCTTCACCTCCGAACTTGCTCAGCCGCAGATAGACCATCGAGCAGAAGAGCAGGATCACGAACGCGACCGTGGTGAGGGCGGACGCGTAGCCGAAGTTGTGGGCGTCGACGCTGGTGTTGGCGATGTAGAGCGGGAGGGTGGTGGTCTCCCCCGCCGGGCCGCCGCCGGTGAGCGTGTAGAGCAGGTCGACGTTGTTGAACTCCCACACCGCGCGCAGCAGCGTGGACAGGACGATGGCGTCCTTGAGATGGGGCAGGGTGATGTGCCAGAACTGCTGGAGCCGGCTCGCCCCGTCGACCTCGGCGGCCTCGTACAGGTCCGCGGAGACGGACTGGAGGTCGGCGAGGATGAGGATCGCGAAGAACGGGACACCGCGCCACAGGTCGGCGACGATCGCCGCCGGGAAGACGGTGGAGGTGTCGGACAGCCAGCTGGTGCCGTAGGAGCCGATGCCCAGGTCGGCGAGGTATCGGGTGATGCCCGTCTGGGAGTTGTAGAGCAGCACCCAGATCGCGGAGGTGAGCACGCCCGAGACGGCCCACGGGGAGAAGACCAGGGCGCGGCCCAGCGCACGGCCCACGAAGGTCTGGTTGACGATCAGCGCCAGTGCCAGGCCGAACAGCAGTTGCAGTCCGACCTCGACGAAGACCCACTTGGCGCTGAAGGTCAGCGTGTCCCAGAACTGCGGGTCGTCGGTGAAGGCGTGGACGAAGTTGTCGAAGCCCGCGTAGCCGTTCCGCCACGGCTTGGTGGGGTTGTAGTTCTGCAGGCTGTAGTAGAAGACGCTGATCACCGGGTAGGCGATGAAGCCCAGCATCAACAGGGCCGCCGGCGCGATCAGCAGGTACGGAAGCCTGCGGGGCGTGGCGGAGGCACGGCGCCGCCGGGGTGGCGCGGGCGGTTTCGCCACGGCTGCGGCTTGGGCCATGACTGTTCTCCGTTCTCGGTTACGTCGTGCAGGAAGCGCTTTCTCCATGCGCAGGGGTGTGCGCTGTCGTGCTGCCGGTTCAGCCCGCGTAGGGGTCCGCGACCTTGCCCGGGCGGGCCAGGAACTCGAAGTCGCAGCCGGTGTCGGCCTGGGTGATCTGCTCGTTGTAGAGCGCGCCGTAGCCACGCTCGTAGCGGGTGGGCGGCGGGGTCCAGGCCGCCCGGCGCCGCTCCAGTTCCTCGTCGTCCACGTGGAGATGGAGGGTGCGGGCGTCGACGTCCAGGGTGATCGTGTCGCCCGTGCGGACCAGGGCGAGCGGGCCGCCGACGTAGGACTCCGGTGCCACGTGCAGGACGCAGGCGCCGTAGCTCGTGCCGCTCATGCGGGCGTCGGAGATCCGGACCATGTCCCGCACGCCCTGCCTGAGCAGGTGGTCGGGGATCGGCAGCATGCCGTACTCGGGCATGCCGGGGCCGCCCTTGGGGCCGGAGTTCCGCAGCACCAGCACGCTGTCGGCGGTGATGCCCAGGTCGGGGTCGTTGATGGTGCGCTGCATGGTCCTGTAGTCGTCGAAGACGACCGCGGGACCGGTGTGCTTGAGCAGGTGCGGCTCGGCCGCGATGTGCTTGATGACGGCGCCGTCCGGGCAGAGGTTGCCGCGCAGCACGGCGACCCCGCCCTCCGCGGCGACCGGGTTGTCGCGGGTCCGGATGACGTCGTCGTCGTGCACCCGGGCGCCGGCGATCTGCTCGCGCATCGTGTCGTGCGAGACGGTCGGCCGGTCCAGGTGGAGCAGGTCCGGGATCCGGGAGAGGAATCCGGGCAGACCGCCGGCGAAGTGGAAGTCCTCCATGAGGTACGTCCGGCCGCCGGGGCGGACGTTGGCGAGGACCGGGACCGTGCGGGCGATGCGGTCGAAGTCGTCGAGGGTGAGGACGACGCCGGCGCGGCCGGCCATGGCGATGAGGTGGATGACGGCGTTGGTGGAGCCGCCGAGGCCGAGGACGGTGGTCACGGCGTCCTCGAAGGCGTCACGGGTGAGGATGTCGGAGAGCTTCCGGTCCCGGTGGACGAGCTCGACGATGCTCATGCCCGCCCTGGCCGCCATCCGGTCGTGCCCGGAGTCCACGGCCGGGATGCTGGACGCGCCCGGGACCGTCACGCCCAGCGCCTCGGCGGCGGCGGTCAGCGTGGACGCGGTGCCCATCGTCATGCAGTGGCCCGGCGAACGCGCGAGACCGTTCTCCAGCTCGGCCATCTCGCAGTCGCCGATGAGGCCGGCGCGCTTGTCGTCCCAGTACTTCCACATGTCGGTGCCGGAGCCGAGGACCTCGTTGCGCCAGTGGCCCGGCAGCATGGGCCCGGCGGGCACGAAGACGGCGGGCAGGTCGACGCTGGCCGCGCCCATGAGCAGGGCGGGGGTCGTCTTGTCGCAGCCGCCCATCAGGACGGCCCCGTCGACCGGGTACGAGCGCAGCAGCTCCTCGGTCTCCATCGCGAGCATGTTGCGGTAGAGCATGGGCGTGGGCTTCTGGAAGGTCTCGCTGAGGGTGGAGACCGGGAACTCCAGCGGGAAGCCGCCCGCCTGCCACACGCCCCGCTTGACCGCCTGGGCGCGGTCACGGAGGTGCACATGACAGGGGTTGATGTCCGACCAGGTGTTGAGGATCGCGACGACCGGCTTGCCGAGGTGCTCCTCGGGGAGGTAGCCGAGCTGGCGGGTGCGGGCGCGATGACTGAAGGAGCGCAGGCCCTCGGTGCCGTACCACTGGTGGCTCCGGAGCTCCTCCGGGCGCTTCACGGGACGCTCGGCGCGGTCGTCGGCATGATCGTCGAAGCGCTTCATATGGACCACCCCGCGGCGATCGCGGCGACCTCGGCGCGCTCGCCCTCCGGCAGCGGGCGGCTCGGCGGACGGACGTCACGGCGGCACAGGCCCAGGGAGGCCAGAGCTTCCTTGACGACCACGACATTGTTGGCGGAGCCGTTCGCGGCGCGCAGCTCCTCGAAGCGGCGGATCTGTTCCCAGACCTTCATCGCCGCCGGATAGTCCCCAGATCGAAGCGCTTCGATCATGTTCAGCGAAACGGCAGGGGCGACGTTCACGAGCCCCGAGGTGAAGCCGGTGGCGCCCGCCGAGAAGTAGGAGGGGGCGTAGGGCTCGGCGAGGCCCGCGACCCAGACGAAGCGCTCCAGGCCCGCGTCCCGGGCGAAGGCGGCGAAGCGGGCCGCGTCCGGGACGGCGTACTTCACGCCGACCACGTTCGGACAGGCGTCGGCGAGTTCGGCGAGGCGCTCGCCGTGCAGCTGCGCGTTGCGGATGTACGGGACGACGCCCAGTTCGGGCACGGCCTCGGCGACGGCCCGGTGGTAGTCGACCCAGCCGCGCTGCGAGACGTACGGGTGGACCGGCTGGTGGACCATCACCATCTGGGCGCCCAGCTCACGGGCGTGCCGGGCGGAGGCGACGGCGGTGGGGACGTCGTGGCCGACCCCGACGAGGACGGTGGAACGCTCCCCCGCCTCGTCGATCGTCAGTTCCGTGACGAGCCGCCGCTCCTCGGGGGTGAGGGCGTAGAACTCGCCGGTGTTGCCGTTCGGGGTGAGGGTGGTGATCCCGCCGTCGAGCAGACGGCGCAGCAGGGCCCGGTGGGCGGCCTGGTCCACGGAGCCGTCCTCGGCGAACGGGGTCACCGGGATCGCCACCACGTCGGCCAGGGCCGCCCGCTGGGTCTCGAACGCCACGCTGCTCATTCCTGACCTTCCTCTGCCTGGATGTCCTCGGCGGTCTCGGGGAACGCCCGGTGCACGAAGGACGCGATGTGGGCGTGGAGCGCGCGCGCCGCGCCGTCCGCGTCACCGGTCAGGGCGAGCCGCAGGATCTCGCGGTGCTCGCCGGCCTCCCGCTCCCAGGAGGGCGAGGCGGCCCAGGCGACGGCGGAGACCAGGGCGGCCTGGTCGCGGACCTCGTCGAGCATCCGGCCGAGCAGCGGGTTGCCGCACGGCAGGTACAGCGCGCGGTGGAACTCCCGGTTGGCCAGGGACCGTTCGGCGGTGTCGGTCGCCTCGTCGGCCCTGGTCAGCGCGGAACGCGCCGCGTCCAGCGAGGCTCCGCGGCGCACGGCCCGTCGCAGCGCCTCCGGTTCGAGCAGCAGCCGTACGTCGTAGACCTCGCGCGCCATGTCCGCGTCCACCATGCGCACCGTGACGCCCTTGTACTGGCTCATCACGACCAGTCCGGTGCCGGCCAGGGTCTTGAGCGCCTCGCGCACCGGGGTCTTCGACACCCCGAACTGCGCGGCGAGCTCGGTCTCGACCAGGGCCTGACCCGGCGTCAACCGCCCGGTGAGGATGCGGCGTTTGATCTCCTCCAGCACGTACTGCGTGCGGGACGGGATCGGCGTGGGCACAGAGGTCATGCGCGCCTCTCGGATCTCACGGATCTCGGATCGGATCTCACATATCGCGTCTCATATATGACGTACGAAGTACGACGCGTTGAAGGTAGGAGGGCGCCTGTGTTTCGTCAATGCTTCTGACAAAGGAAGTTGAGGTTGCGCCTCATGGGGCGTCAGAAGGGATCGGGAGGGGATCAGAACGGGATGGTCTCGCCCTCGCGCGCGGCGCGGGTCGGCCCGCCGAAGACGGCGGCGGCCCGGGCGGTCGCGGACTCCCTGGTCAGCGTGGGGCCGACGTGCGTGATGTACAGCTCGCGCACACCCGCCTTGCGGGCGGCGTCGCCGGCGTCCTCCGGCGTGAGGTGGACCTGTTCGCCCTCGCGATGCCGGTCGGTGTCGGCCTCGCACAGGAACATGTCCGCCCCGGAGGCGAGTTCACCGAGGGCGTCACAGGGCCCGCTGTCCCCGGAGTACGCGAAGATGCTCCCCTGGGACTCGGCGCGCAGACCGTAGGTCTCGGTGTCGTGCGCCACCGCGCGGGAGGTGAGGCGCACGTTCCAGTGCCGGACGGAGTGGCCGTCGTACAAGGGACGGAAGTCGAAGACGCCGCTCAGGAACCGTACGTCGGGACGCCCGAAGAAGCCGGCCAGGCGCCGGGCGCAGTCGGTGGGCGCGTACACCCGGACGGGGACGGGCGGGGTCATCCCGCCGTAGGCGAACGCGTAGGCGGCGGCGAGGAGATCGGCGCTGTGGTCGGCGTGCAGATGGGAGATCCAGATCGCCGTGAGCCGCTCCGGATCCGTGTGCCGCTGCAACTCGGCGAACGTTCCGGATCCCGCGTCCACCCATATCTCGGCGCCTCCGCCGCGCAGCAGGTAGCCGGAGCAGGGGCGGCCCGGCCGGGGGTGCGGGGAGGCGGTGCCGAGGACGGTGAGACTGAGGGGCATGCTGGGGAGCGTACGGATCTCCCGCGGCCGGGTGCGCCCTTATTCCGTATGTCTGGGCCAATCTCACAAGGCCGTCTACGGTGTCCAGCCCGGATCACGTCCGCTGAGCCCGACCGCCCGGTCGAGCAGCGGGGCGTCCTGCGGGACGGGCACGACGGGGCCGAAGATCCCGTCGCCCCGGTCCGACCCGTCGGCGGCCGCCCGCAGGAAGGCGTACGACGCCCGCAGCGCCGCCGGGTCGGGGGCGTACTCCTGGCCGGTGGCCCGGGCCAGGTCCCAGCCGTGGATCACCAGCTCGTCGGCGGCGACGGCGGCGGCGACCGCGCCGGGCATGTCGAGGCCGCCCGCACGGGTCATGCCGGTCCAGGCGGCGGGGTCCCGCCAGGCGTCGGCGAGTTCGTCGAGCAGCCGGGGCAGCGCGGTGCGCCAGCCGGGTCCGAGATCCGCCGCGGCGGCGTCGGGCGCGGTGTCGGTGAGGGACCCCGGCTCCTTGCGCGCGGCGTCCCGGAAGGCGGCGGCCAGGCCCGTGAGATGGCCGAGCATGTTGCGGACGGCGCACCCCGGACAGGGCGTGCCGCCCGCGAGCTGCTCGTCCCGGACGGCCGCCGCGAGGCGCGCCACGATCCTGGTCTGCGGTCCGAGGTCGAGTGTGGTCGTCGTGTCGGTCATACGGGGTGGACCGCCCGCACCCCCGGAACTCATCGCTCCCCCGAAAACACCGGTCCCGCCCACCGCAGGCGCCGGCCCTGCGGCTTTCCCCGGGGCGCCCCTGTTCGGCGGTCCCCCGTCGCCGGAATGTGCGGCACCTATCCCTGGGCGCCTCCGTTCAGCGGGCGCGCAGCGCCTCCCTCACGGCTGTCAGGTCCGCGTCGGAGGCGAGGCCCGCGTGGTACAGACGGATCTCCGTCGCGCCGAGTTCGCGCGCGCGGGCCGCGTCGGCCGTGAGCGTTCGCGGGCTGCCGCCCATGCCGGAGACGACGCCGAAGTTGGCGGCGATCACCGCGCCCTCGGCGCCCTGTTCGGCGAAGGGGGTCAGCAGGCCCGGCCCGCCGGCGCACGGCACCACCACACCGTCCGCGACGGACAGGACGTGGGCGGGGTCGACGCCGGGGTTGGCGCCGACGTGGTAGGTCACCGGGTCGGCGTGCAGCAGCACCTGGAAGCCGTCGGGGGCGGCCGCGCGGACGGCGGCGACGGCCGCCTCCTGGAGGGTGCGGGCGGTTTCGTCGCGCCACGCGCGTGTGGCCGCGGCCGTCTCCTCCCCGAGCAGCTTCTCGACGCCCGCCCAGCCCCCGTCGTCCGGCTCCCCCTGCCACAGCGGCCGGAGCGCCTCCCGTACGGCGGCGGCGAGCGCGTCGGCGTCCAGGCCCTGGGCGCAGTATCCGGCCCGGCAGGCGGGGCAGAAGCAGAGCGCCATCAGGTACTGGCCGGCGTCGCCGAGACCGACCCCACCGGTCTTGTCGTGGGCGTGCAGGTGCTGGAGGCCGTACCAGCCGAGGGACTCCAGTTCGGTGCCGCGCGCGCCGGGGCGTACCGCGGCCTCGGCGGCGAGGTCGACGAGGTACGCGCGCGTGGCGGGCTGGGCGATGCAGGGCGCCCAGGGGTAGCGGTCGCCGTAGGCGTTGACGACGGAGGTCCGCGGATGGTCGGCGCCCAGCCGGGAGTTGTGGGCGAGGACGACCCAGGTGTGCACCTCCAGGCCGGTGTCCGCGAGGGCCCGGGCGGCCTCGCCGTACGCGTCGCCGGGGGCCCAGTCGCCGGCCGCGTACGGGCGCAGCTCCCGGCCCTCCCAGCGGCCGTCCACGGGGTACAGCACGGCCGCGTGCTCGGCGGTGACGATGCGGTGGCGCGGGTGGCGGGGGGTGAGGGCGCGGGTGGAGTGGTAGGCGGCGGCGAGGGTCACCTGTTCCACGCCCAGGGAGGCGATGCGGGCCGGGGCCTCGGGATCGCCGATGACGTCCCAGGGGTAGACGAACGTCGACGCCTTCACTTGTCCTCCTCCAGGAGCGCGTGCCCGCGCTCGATCACCCGGGCGAGCTGCTTGACATGATCCTCGCTCGGTTCGTGCAGCGGCGGGCGGACTTCGCCGACGTCCAGCCCGCGCAGCCGCACGCCCGCCTTGACGAGGGAGACGGCGTAACCGCGGCCCTGGGCGCGCAGTTCGACGAAGGGGCGGTAGAAGCCGTCGAGCAGGCGGTGGGCGGTGGCCTCGTCGCCGGTGGCGAGCGCGCGGTGAAAGGCGAGGGCGATCTCGGGGGCGAAGCAGAACACGGCGGAGGAGTAGAGGGTGATGCCCAGGGCGCGGTACGCGAGCTGGGTCTGCTCGGCGGTCGGCAGGCCGTTGAAGTAGAGGAAGTCGCCGGGGGCCTCGGTGCGTACGGCGCTGACGATCCGCTGCATGAGGTCGAGGTCGCCGAGACCGTCCTTGAGTCCGATGATCCCGTCGGTGCGGGCGAGTTCGACGACGGTGGCGGGGGTGAAGACGGCGTTGTCGCGCTGGTAGACGATCACGGGCAGTCCGGTGGCGGCCGCCACCTCCCGGTAATGCCGCAGCAGGCCCTCCTGGGCGGCGACGACCAGGTAGGGCGGCATGGCGAGCAGTCCGTCGGCCCCGGCCGCCCGCGCCAGCCTCGCGTAGCGCACGGCGAGGGCGGTCCCGTACCCGGCGCCCGCGACGACCGGCACCCGTCCGCCGGTCTCCTCGACGGCCGCCCCGACGCAGGCCTCGAACTCCTCCGGCGTGAGCGCGTGGAACTCCCCCGTGCCGCAGCAGGCGAACACGGCGGCGGCGCCGGCCTCCACGCCCCGGCGCACGTGCGCGCGGTAGACGTCGAGGTTCACGGAGCCGTCGGCGCCGTAGGCCGTGACGGGGAAGAACAGCGGTCCGCTGGGGACGCGGAGGCGTGCGGAGAGAGGGGCGGCGAGAGGGGCTGACGTCACGGGCTCTCCCTGGAACGACGCGTGCGTTCTTCTGACCAGTGTCCACATTTCTGAACACGCTCACCCTAGGGAGCGGGTTCCGGCCCGGTCAAGCGCGGACACGGCACGTCAGGGCCGGAATCGCCAGGTCCGCGGGACACTTGACGGAGGACGCGGGAGATCCTTAGCGTGTCCAAGCATGTGAATATCGTCCATGCATGCGGCCGTACAACGCGGTCCGTGCATGCGGCGGTCCGGCCGTCGACCGCAAGGAGACCCGAGGATGCCCGCTCCCCGTACCGTCCTGCTCACCGGCGCCGCCGGCGGCCTCGGCACGCTGATGCGGGACCTGCTCCCCGACTACGGCTACGCACTGCGCCTGCTCGACCTGCGCCCCGTCGAGGGCGAGCCGGACGCGATCGTCGCGGACCTCGCCGACCGGGAGGCCCTGAGGGAGGCGGTCCGGGGCGTCGACGCGATCATCCACCTCGCGGGCATCTCCCTGGAAGCCCCCTTCGAGAAGATCCTGAAGGCCAACATCGAGGGGACGTACAACCTGTACGAGGCCGCCCGCGAGGAGGGCGTCGGACGGATCGTCTTCGCCTCCTCGAACCACGCCGTCGGCTTCACCCCCCGCCCCCGCGGCGACGACCCCCTGATCCCGGTCGACACGCCGCACCGCCCGGACACCTTCTACGGCCTGTCCAAGTCCTTCGGCGAGGACCTCGCCCAGCTCTACTGGGACAAGCACGGCCTGGAGACGGTGTCGGTGCGCATCGGCTCCTGCTTCGCCGAGCCGACCAGCGTGCGGATGCTGTCGGTGTGGATGAGCCCGGCCGACGGCGCCCGTCTCCTGCACGCGGCCCTGACCGCCGAGGACGTCGGCCACACGGTCGTTTACGGCTCCTCCGCCAACACCCGCCTGTGGTGGGACCTGTCGTCGGCGCGGGCGCTCGGCTACGAGCCGCAGGACGACTCCGAGCCGTACGCCGAGAAGCTGATCGCCGAGCAGGGAGAGCTGGACCCGGACAACATCGCGCACGCCTGCCTGGGCGGCCACTTCGTCAGCGACCCGCCGATCTGGCCGTACTGACGGGACGCCCCGCCCCGGGCCGGGACGCACCCTCCCGCCTGTCCCCGGCCCGCCTGTCCCCCGGCCCGCCGGTCCCCCGGCCCGCCGGTCCGCAACAGACCTGGTCCACCGCCGCACACCCGCTGTAGAAATTCCCCCATGGGCCCGCGGGGCCCGAACGGGCAGTCCGGGGGGGGAAGCGAGGAGGTGTGGTCATGACCCCGAGAACGGCGGAGGAGCGGCAGCGGGAGATCGTGCGCTCCGCCCGTGCCACCGGCTCCGTCGACGTCGCGGCACTCGCCGCCGAACTGGGTGTGGCCAAGGAGACCGTACGGCGGGATCTGCGCGCCCTGGAGGACCACGGCCTGGTCCGCCGTACGCACGGCGGCGCCTATCCCGTCGAGAGCGTCGGCTTCGAGACGACGCTCTCCTACCGCGCCACCAGTCACGTGCCCGAGAAGCGCCGGATCGCGGCCGCCGCGGCCGGACTGCTCGGGGAGGCCGAGACGGTCTTCGTCGACGAGGGCTTCACCCCGCAGCTCATCGCCGAGGCCCTGCCCCGGGACCGGCCGCTGACCGTGGTCACCGCCTCCCTGCCGGTCGCGGGCGCGCTCGCGGAAGCCGAGAACACCTCGGTGCTGCTGCTCGGCGGCCGGGTGCGGCCCGGCACCCTCGCGACCGTCGACCACTGGACGACGAAGATGCTGGCCGGCTTCGTGGTCGACCTCGCCTACATCGGCGCCAACGGCATCTCCCGCGAGCACGGTCTGACCACGCCCGACCCCGCGGTCGGCGAGGTCAAGGCGCAGGCGATCCGGGCCGCGCGCCGCACCGTGTTCGCGGGCGTGCACACCAAGTTCGGAGCGGTGACCTTCTGCCGGTTCGCCGGGATCGACGCGCTGGAGGCGATCGTGACGAGCACCCTGCTGCCCTCGGCCGAGGCCCAGCGGTACGCGCTGCTCGGTCCGCAGGTCATCCGCGTCTGAACGCGAGGAGCACGGGCGGGCCCGTTCGGCCCAGGTAAGGGAACGGCAAAGTGGTCTCGTTCGTTCACCCGGCATGACAGCTATGACCCCCGGCTCGAACATCCCTCTCCCCGTCGTGCGCGTGACGGTGGACGTCGCCGCACCGGTGCGGCTCGACGTATCGGGCCTGCTGCTCACCGCCGACGGCAAGGTGCGCTCCGACGACGACTTCATCTTCTACAACCAGCCGAGCGGACCGGGGGTGACGTACCGCTCGGGCGGCGGCACGGCACCCGACGCGATCACCGTCGACACGTCCGCGGTCCCGCCCGGCATCGAGAAGATCGTCGTCACCGCGAGCCCGGACGCCGCGGGCCAGACGTTCCAGGGCATCGAACCGACGGCCACGATCCGCGGCGCGGACGACAACAGCGTCCTGGCGACCTTCACACCCCCGCAGCTCGGCACCGAGACGGCACTGGTGGTCGTGGAGATCTACCTGCGCAACGGCGTCTGGAAGGCCCGTGCGGTGGGCCAGGGGTACGCCGACGGTCTGGCCGGCATCGCCACCGACTTCGGCGTCTCGGTGGAGGAACCGGCGGCACCGGCCCAGCCCGCGGCGCCCGCGGCGCCCGCGGCGCCCGCGGCGCAGGCAGCGGTCACCCCGCCGGCCCCGCCGATGCCCCAGGCGCCGCCCCCGCCCGCCCCCGGCGCCGGGAAGATCAACCTGGACAAGGGCCGCGTCAGCCTCCAGAAGAACCAGACCGTCTCCCTCGTCAAGGGCGGCCGCCCGCTGCTCTCGCAGGTCAAGATGGGGCTCGGCTGGGAACCGGCGTACCGCGGCAAGGACATCGACCTCGACGCGTCCGTCATCGCCTACGGTCCGCAGCGCAACCACATCGACAGCTGCTACTTCGGCAAGCTGTCCATCGTGAACGGCGCGATCAAGCACTCCGGCGACAACCTCACCGGTGAGGGCGGGGGCGACGACGAGGTGATCGTCGTCGACCTGGGGCGGATCCCCCAGGAGGTCACCGGCCTGGTCTTCACCGTCAACTCCTTCTCCGGCCAGAAGTTCACCGAGGTCGCCAAGGCGTACTGCCGCCTCCTGGACGCCGCCTCCGGGGAGGAACTCGTCCGCTTCGACCTCACCAACGCCGAGGCCCAGACGGGCGTGATGATGGCCAAGCTGATCCGCCAGTTCTCGGGCGAGTGGGAGATGACGGCGATGGGCCAGTTCGTGAAGGCGCGCACGGTACGCAACATGGTCCAGCCGGCGGCCCAGGCCCTGTAGCACCCACGGCGGGAGGGTGACACCGCCGCCGCAGCGGCCGGCCTTGCGCCGCCGCTGCGGTCCGGCCCGCCATCGCGCCACACGTACCCCCGCCGGCACGCAAAGCAGGTCAGCCGATGGCCGTCGGCGCCGGTGAAGCGCAACTGGGCGCCGGGGAGCGGACGTTCCTTGCCATACGTCATCTTCCAGGTCGCGGCGGCGTCCTGCTTGTCCGAGTGCGCGATGACCAGCACTCCGTCGATGTCCACGACCACCTGCCCGCCCGCGTCCGGTGCCACCTCGCCCGCCGGCTGCCACACCCGCTCGCGAACTTCGGCCCGCGCGGCCCGGATCTCGGACAGGGACCACTGCCCAGCCGCGGCCAGGACATCGACCAGCCGGGACACCGTCCGATCCGAGGCCACCGGACCAAACACCCCAGTGCGGTCGCGAGCGCCAATCGGTCAGTCGTTGCGGGGTTTGCCGAACTCTTCTATCAGCACGGGGTACTGCTCCCCACCGTGTCCGGCGGTGATCGCGCGGTCGGCCATCGCCTTGATCAACTTCGGCAGTTCGGCGTTGACACCCACCGCCTCGCTCTCCTCGATCAAGTGAGCCATCGCCCGCGCGTCGGTCTCCAGGGCCGACACCTCGGCCGGGAAGGAGCCGCTGTCGATCTGCTGGGCATACCCAGGCAGCCATTCGGCCACACCGGTAGCGATCTGCTGCGCGAACGGCGCATACGTGGCGGCGTCAACACCGGCCGTCCTGAGCAGGGCGGTGCCCTGCAGCCAGGCGTTCAGGACGCTCCACATCATGGCCAGGCCAGCCACGTCGTACAGGGATGCCAGCCCATGGTCCGCGCCAAGGTAGGTGACGGTGCCGAGCGCGTCGAGTGTTGACCTGTGCGCCTCGAAGTCCGACTGCGGCCCGCTGTGCAGGATCACCGCATCGGCGCTGCCGATCGCCGGCGGGATGGCCATGATGGCGCCGTCCAGGTAATGGGCGCCGCGCTGCTCGGCCCATTGGGCGGCTTCCCGAGCCTGGGTCGAGTCGCCCGAGGTCAGGTTGATCAACATCGTGCCGCGCAGCTCGATATCGCTCGCGCCGAGCAGCTCGTGCATGGCCTGGTAGTCGGTGACGCAGATGATCGTCAGGGCACCTGCCCTGATCGCGTCGCCGACCGTTGGCGCCAACCGTGCACCCAGGGCCACCAGTTGGTCGGCCTTGGAGGTCGTGCGGTTCCACACGGTTGTGGGATGCCCGGCTTTCAGGAACGCTCCGGCGAGTGCCTGGCCCATCAGTCCAAGTCCGATGACCGTCACGGGTGTTCCGGGTTTGTTGTTCATGGCAGCATCGTCAACGTTGATACCGGCGTGAAGGTCAAGTGAGGTTTCGATGCGAATCGGGGAACTGAGCCGCCGGACGGGCGTCCATGCCCATCAGTTGCGCTACTACGAGGCCCAGGGCCTGCTGGAGGCAGACCGCGGTGCGAACGGATACCGCGAGTACGCCGAGAACGCCGTGCTGCGGGTGACGCAGATCCGGCACCTGCTTGGTGCCGGTTTGTCCTGCGAGGACATCGCGTACTTGCTGCCCTGTGTGGTCGGGGAGGCCCCGGAGCTGCTCGGGTGTCCCGAGTCGCTGGCCGCGATGAGGTCACGGCTGCGGCGACTGGACGATCAGATCAACAGACTCGCTCAGTCCCGCGACGCTCTTGCCGGCTACATCCACGCGGCCGAGCGATTGGGCGACGAGACCTATCCACCATTCGACGGTGCCGACCTGGAGCCCGTCCCCGCCTGAGCAGCCGGGGCGCCCCTCTCCCCCGAGGTGGACGGAGCCTTCGACCAGCCCCGTCCTCCCAGGTCAGCAGGGCTTCCACCCATTGGATCAGCATCCGGAGCGCCCAACATCGTGAAAGCCCCGGGCTAGAACAGCGCGCTGTACGCGTTGAGTGCGGGCTGGCCGCCCAGGTGGGCGTACAGGACGGTGGAGTCGGGGGCGATCTCGCCACGGGTGACCAGGTCGACGAGGCCGGCCATCGACTTGCCCTCATAGACGGGGTCGGTGACCATGCCCTCGGTCCGGGCGGCGAGCCGCATCGCCTCCAGGGTCGTCTCGTCGGGAACGCCGTAGACGCCCGCGTGGTACCGCTCGTCCAGCTCGATGTCGTCGACGGTCACCTCGCGGGTGAGTCCGATGAGGCGGCCGGTGCGGTGGGCGATACGGGCGATCTGCTCGCGGGTCTCGGCGGGCTTGGCCGAGGCGTCGATCCCGATCACCCGACGGGGGCGGCCACCGGCCTCCTCCAGCGCCGCGAAACCGGCGACCATGCCGGCCTGGGTCGAACCGGTCACCGAGCACACGATCACGGTGTCGAAGAAGACGCCCGCCGCACGCTCCTGCTCGGCCACTTCGTACGCCCAGCCGGCGAAGCCGAGGCCGCCCAGCGGATGGTCGGAGGCCCCGGCCGGAATGGCGTACGGCTTGCCGCCCGACTCCTCGACCTCCCGCAGCGCCTGCTCCCAGCTCTCCTTGAAGCCGATCCCGAACCCGGCGCGCACCAGCCGTACGTCGGCGCCGGCCAGCCGGCTGATCAGGATGTTGCCGACCTTGTCGTACACGGCGTCGGGCCACTCCACCCAGCTCTCCTGCACCAGCACGCACTTCAGCCCGGCGCGGGCGGCCACGGCGGCGACCTGACGGGTGTGGTTGGACTGCACGCCGCCGATCGACACCAGCGTGTCGCAGCCCTGGGCGAGCGCGTCCGCGACCAGGTACTCCAGCTTGCGGGTCTTGTTCCCGCCGTACGCGATCGGGGAGTTGCAGTCCTCCCGCTTGGCCCAGAGGGCCGCCCCGCCGAGACGGGCGGTCAGACGCTCCAGCGGGTGCACCGGCGAGGGGCCGAAGAGGAGGGGGTAACGCTCGTACGAGGAGAGGGACTTCGGGGCCATGGAGCCTCCTTGGCTCAGTCGGTGTCGGCCAGGTCGGCCAGGGTGCGCCAGATCTCCGCCGTGACCTGGACGGCCTCGTCCACGTCACCGCCGGCGCAGGCCTCGATCAGCCGGCCGTGCAGCCCGGCCGAACGGCAGGTGCCGCCCTCGCCGAAGCGTCGTCGCTCCAGCCGCCGGATCAGGGGGGTGTAGCGGGCGATGGTGGCGGCGGCCGCGCGGTTGCCGGCGGCGCGGACGAGGATGTCGTGCAGGTCGTCGTCGGCGCTCAGCGCGGCGTCCACGTCCCCGGCCCGCACGGCGGCGGCGAACCGCTCGTTGGCCGTGCGCATCCCCTCGACGTCCGCCGCGAACAGCCGGGGCACCGCGACCCGGGTGACCAGCTCGTGCATGGCGCCGACCACGGCCGCCGCGTCCCGCACGTCGGCGGCGACGACCGGCGTCACCCGTGTGTAGCTCTGCGGCTTGCTCTCCAGGAGCCCCTCGTCCACCAGCCGCGAGAACGCCTCCCGCACCGGCGCCCGCGACAGCCCGAGCCGCTCGGCGAGCTCGGCGTCCCGCACCACCGCCCCGGGCTCGAGCTCCCCGGACACGATGGCGTCCCGGATCGAAGCGTAGGCGCGGTCCCTGAGCAGGGTGCGCTGGACGGGTCGCATGGCCTCCACGACTGAAATGTTAGATGTCAGTCCTCGCCGTGCACAAGGGTGCGGCCCGCACCCCCGAGGGAGTGCGGGCCACGCGGTCGGCGCTCAGGCAGCCCAGGGCCAGTCGGCGTCCCGGGCGGCCTCCAGGAGAGGCACCAGCCGGAAGGCCGCGTCCGAGAGACCTCCGAAGGTGTGACGGTTCGCCTTGCCCGACGGGCCGTGACCCGCCCGGTGGCCGGCGAGGTTCCAGGTGTAGACCGGCACGTTCGCCGGCACCTGCTCGGTCGGGTCACCGTTGCGGTGGTGGGTGTACTGCTCGTCGGTGACGATCAGCACCCGGTCCTGCCCCCGGTAGTGGGCGCGGATCGCCCCGGTGGTGTCGGTGCCGCCCAGGTCGCCGAAGCGCCCGAGGATCTTGAGCACCGACTCGCCCTTGCGGATCGCGAGGCGCTTGCTCGTGGTTCCGAACTCCACGAGATCCGCCTTCGCCGCCCGCAGCGCCAGCGCCGTGCCGAAGATCGCCGCCGCGTCGGCCCGGTTGAGTTCCGAGCGGTCCGACAGCCGCGAGTAGAACATCGAGCCCGAACGGTCGACGAGCACCAGCGTACGGCCGGGCAGCGCGGGCACGTTGGCCAGCGAGTGGCCGAGCGCCTGCTCCAGCGGGTACGACCAGCGCAGCGAGGGCGCGTGCTGGTACGCGGCGAGGTACCGGAAGGGGAACTGCCGCGACCGGGCGACCTCGGCGGGGTCGCTGATCCTGGCCGCCACCCGGGCCGCGACCTCGTCGGACACGCCGGCCTGGTCGAAGTTCCGCAGGTTGCGGACCAGTGCCATGGCGCCCATGGACGGAATCACGGCCTCCCAGGCCGCCTTGTCCATCGGCCCCTGGAGCCACCCGGCCAGCGCCTCCCAGGTGATGCCGGCCGCGGCCAGCCGCTCGGCACCGTCGGCCGCCGTGACCACCGCGCGCCGCTCCGCCACCGGCAGCGCCATCAGCTCACGGTGCGCGGTGAGCACACGGCTCGACGCGGGCGGCACCGCGGTGTCCGGGTGGTGCCGGCGGTCCAGGGCGTACTGGAACAGCTCGCCCTGCCACGGCTTGTCCGGGTCCGGGGCCGCGTGCACGAGGTTGAGGATGTCGCCGAAGCGGTAGCCCTTGGACGCGGTGTCGTACTTCAGCAGCGACGTGCCGTGGTACAGGCGCCGTACGGCGTCGGCGATCCCCCGCTTGACGGGCTTGGGCACGTTGCGGCCGTACATCGCCGTCCAGTACGCGAGCAGTTCGCCGGGCTCGTCGGGGCGCTGCAGCACGGAGGCGACGACCTGGCGGTTCGACGGGCCGTCGGTCGCGCCCGCGTCGAGGCGTGCCTTCACGTACTCGGCGGCGCCCACGATCGAGGCCGTACGGAGGTTGCCCTCGCCGCGCAGCCAGCCGAGGAGGCCGGCGGTCCAGGCCGGGTCCTCGACGGCGAGCCGCCGTACCAGCCGCGCGAAGCGGTCGTCGCGGTCGGCGCCGGTCTCGTAGAAGGTCTGCTGTGACACGAAGTTGGCGACGGCGAGCAGGAAGAGCTCGGAGCGCGCCTCGCGCTCGTGTCCGCGGCCGCCCTCATAGGTGCGGAGCACTCGGCCCGTCGACGTCACCCGCGAAGTGGGCTGCGCCTTCGCGCCCTTCGTGTTGAATCGCGCCATGGTGAATTCCCCCGAATTCTGGTTCTGTTTCGGAGGGAGGCACAGCAGATGGAGGGTGTCCGAGGTCAGAGGTCGGCGACGGGACTGACGCCTGGCGCGTCTTCCTGTTCCGCCACATCGGCGCCGGGCCGACGACGGGATTCGAACCCGTACCAATTTCTTGACCAGGTCCCTGAAGTATCCGCTGCCTGCGCACCGGGCACCCACCATGTGCTGCGCCTCCCGAGATCAGGTCGGCGGCGGCATCGGATTCTCTTTGGAAAAGAAGTAGCCGCAGCCCGCGCACCGGGAGGTGCGATGAAGTTGTGGTGTCCAGAGATCGAGGTCGGCGGAACCGACGTAGGTGCTCTGACCCCTGAGCTACACCGGCCGGTTGTACCGGTGGCGGGACTCGAACCCGCGACCGCCCCATTATCAGTGGAAGTAGGTCCTGCCTTCGCACCTGGACGTTCATCACTTTAGGAGGGCGGCCGCGGGCCGAGCGAGCGAATTAATTCGGCGGAACGTCAGCCGCGCTTCTGCCGCTTCCACGGCCCCGTGATCGCCAGCATGATTCCCGGGTCCTGGATGTTGGCGAACAGGGTCCGGCCGTCGGGTGAGAAGGTGACGCCGGTGAACTCGCTGTACTCCGGCTCCTCCACGGTGCCGATGTTGAGTTCGTTGCGGGCGATCGGGTAGGTGCGGCCGCTGTCGGTGGCGCCGAAGAGATGCTGGATTCCCTCGCCGTCCTCCGCGATGACCAGACCGCCGTACGGGGAGACCGTGATGTTGTCCGGGCCGTCGAAGTGGCCGTCCGCGTCCGGGTCCGGGTTGACGCCGAGCAGGACCTTCAGGGTGAGGGTGCGGCGCTTGGGGTCGTAGAACCAGACGGCGCCGTCGTGCTGGACGGGGCTCTCGTCACGGGCGTACGAGGAGACGATGTAGGTGCCGCCGTCGCCCCACCACATGCCCTCCAGCTTGCGGGCGCGGGTGATCTGGCCGTCGGTGAACTGCTTGCGGACGGACGTGGTCTTCGCGTCGCGGTCGGGTACGGTCACCCAGTCCACGCCGTACACCGTGCCGATCTTCGTGGCGCGGGAGAGGTCGTCCACGAACTTGCCGCCGGAGTCGAAGCACTTGAAGGCCTGGAGCACACCGGCGTCGTCGCCGAGGGTGCGCAGCCTGCCGCGGCCGTGGCGGAAGCCCTCCGGCGGGGTCCAGCGGTAGAGGAGGCCGTTGGGGCCCGAGGCGTCCTCGGTGAGGTAGAGGTGGCCGCGCCGGGGATCGACCACGACCGCCTCGTGGGCGTAACGGCCCAGCGCCTTGAGGGGCTTGGGGTCCCTGTTGGCGCGCCGGTCCTCGGGGTCGACCTCGAAGACGTAGCCGTGGTCCTTGGTCATGCCGTTCTGGCCGGCCTTGTCCTCGGTCTCCTCGCAGGTGAGCCAGGTGCCCCAAGGGGTGTTGCCACCGGCGCAGTTGGTGGAGGTGCCCGCGATGCCGACCCACTCGGCGACATGGCCGCCGGGACGCACCTCGACGACCGTGCAGCCGCCGGACGCGGCCGGGTCGTAGACCAGGCCCTCGGTGAGCGGGACGGGGTACTTCCAGGCCGACCGGGGGCCCTTCAGCTCGTGGTTGTTGACCAGGAGGGTCGCCCCGCGCGGGCCGTCGAAGGTGGAGGTGCCGTCGTGGTTGGAGGGGGTGAACTCGCCCGACTCCAGCTTGGTCCTGCCGCTGTAGGTGATGATCTCGTACGTGAACCCGGCGGGCAGCGCGAGGATGCCGTCGGGGTCGGGGACCAGCGGCCCGTAGCCGACCCCGCAGTGTGCGGCCGCGGACTCCGCCGTCGCGCTCTCGGTCTCCGTGGAGGCGAGGGCGTTCGGCGCGGTGGCGAGGGCGCCGACACTGCCCGCCAGTGCCACCCCGGCACCGGTGAGCGCGGAGTGTCTGGCGAAGTCCCTGCGGGTGAGCGACATGGTGTCTCCTGAGACGGTGGGTGTGCCGTGGAGGGTGGCGGACCTCGGTTCCGGCGCCACCGTCCCGCCCACGCCTGAACAGCGGTTGAACGGAGGACGGCGCGGGGGGACCCGGTTCCATGAACCCGCCCGCATCCAGCCGCCGGGCCGAAACGGCGGGAACCCCGACGAGCCCTTCCTCGGCAGGGCCGGAGCCCCGAGGAACCCCGCCTCGGGCGGGACACGAGCCGAAACGCCTCCCCGAACGCGACCGGAGCCCGAGGACGCCTCACCGGACAGGACCGAAGCCCGCAGACACCTCACCCCGGCCGGCACACAGGCCCGAAGCCACCTCCCTGGACGGGACGGGAGCCGAGATGGCCCCCTCGGCGGGACTGGACCCCCGAAAGCCCCCTCACCAGGGTGGAAGCCCGAAGCGGTGGCCCGCGCGGACAGCGTGGAAGCCAAGACGCCCAGCCTCCCGGGGCAAGAGACCAGATGCCCCGCGCCGGGCGAGAGCCGGTGACACCACCCCACCAGCGCGGAAACCGGTCACGCCCCCTCCCGGAACGGAACGCGACGAGGCCCACCCGCCGGGCGGGAAACAACGCCCCCCGTCGGACGGAAGCCACGGACGCGCCCCGCCAGGCCAGAACCCGGTCACGCCCCATCCCGGAACGGAACACGACGCGGCCCACCCGCCAGGCGGGACACCCTCCGCCGGGCGGAAGCCGCGGACCCGTCCCCGCCAGGGCAGAACCGGTCACGCCCCATCCCGGAACAGAGGCACGACGGGGCCCACCCGCCGGGCGGGTAACAACTCCCCCCCCCCCCCCGCCCAGCGGAAGCCGGGGACGCGCCCGCCAGGGCAGGAACCGGTGACGCTCCCTCACGGGGCGGAGGCCCCGGCCCCGACGGGCCCGGCAGGGGTCCGCTCAGCCGTTCTGTTGGGACCGCGCCTTGAAGGCCGCCTTGCGGGCTTCCTTGGCGATGCGCTTGTCCGGGTGGAGGCGGCCCATCGCCTCCAGGACGTCCGGGGTCGCGGGGTGCTCGACGCGCCAGGCGGCCGCGAAGAAGCCGCTGTGCTGCTGGGCGAGTCCCTCGACGAGGGCCTGCAGCTCCTCGGAGTTGCCCTCGGCGGCGAGCTGCGCGGCCACCGTGTCGATGGTGAGCCAGAAGACCAGCTTCTCGGACGGGGCCGGTACGTCGGTGGCGCCCAGCTCGGTGAGCCACACCCGGGCGAGCCCGCCGAGCTCGGCGTCGTCGAGGACCTCGCGGACGGCGGGTTCGGCCTGGGCGCCCACCAGCGAGAGGGCCTGCTGGCAGCGCAGCCGGCGCAGGGGCGCGCCGGGGTCCGAGCCGCGGGCGGCGGCGAGCAACTCCCGTGCGGCGGCGACGGGTTCGCGGCGGGCCAGCCACTGCTCGGTCTCGGCGCGGGCGGCGCTCGGACCGTAGCCGGCGCTGCCGTCGAGGAGCACGTCGGCGCCCTTGTCGGAGAGTTCGCCGACGGCCGGCGCCTGGAAGCCGGCCTCCAGCAGGCGCGCCCGCAGCCCGTACAGGCCGAGCGGGGTGAGGCGGACCATGCCGTAGCGGGAGACGTCGGTCTCGTCGACCGGGGTCGCGGCGGGGTCCTCCGCGCTCTCTTCGGCGTCCCCCATCAGTGCCTCGTCGACGGGCTGGTAGACGACGAGGCCGACCGGCTCCAGGAGCCGGAACTGGTCGTCGAGGCGCATCATCGCGTCGGAGACCTGTTCCAGGACGTCGTTGGTCGGCTCGCTCATGTCGCCGGGGACGATCATGGAGGCGGCGAGCGCGGGCAGGGGGACGGGGCCGTCGCCGGGGCCGTCCTCGCCGGCGGTGAGCAGGTAGAGGTTGCCGAGCACACCGTTGAGGAACTCGGCCTCGCGCTCGGGGTCCCAGTCCAGCTGGGAGAAGTCGACGGCGCCGCCCTCGTCCATGGCGTCGATCAGCTCGTCGAGGTCGGGTACGGCCGCGTCGGCGATCACGGACTCCAGGGCGCCGAGCCAGACGCCGAGCACGTCGTGCGGGGCGCCGCCGGTCAGCCGGGCGAGGTCCTCGCCGGCCGTGACGGTGCCGGCCTCCTCGTCGACGGGCTCGACGAGCCCGATGTCCATGGCGATCCGCCAGGCCTCGCTCGCGTAGGCGGCGGCGTCGTCACCGGTCAGTCCGAGCACCTCGGCGGCGGCCGGCAGCTGTTCCTCGACCAGTTGGCCGCCGGTGTCGACGCGGGTGTCGGGGCCGGCCCAGCGGGCGAGCCGGGCGGCCCGGGAGAGCAACGGCGTGGACAGCGCGTCACGCGCCAGCTCCGCTTCGGGGTGCAGCCGTACGGGCGGCAGGGGGGAGCTGTCTGACATCGGCGGGTTCTCCTAGGGCGTCGTACCACTCAGGCGTTCAGCCTAGAGGGATTTCGACCCATCCCGTCCGGTTCATCTCCCCGTAGGGAGCCATACATGGCTCATTCCTTGACAACTGGCCTGATCAAGCAGGAGATTGACGCGCGTAGAAGTCGAGGGAACGAGTGTTCACTCATTTCTACGCGCGTCATACGCGCTCCCGCTCCATCCTCGTCCCGGCGCCCACGCATGTCCCCGGAGGGATCACGTTGCCGAGCAAGAAGTCCGCGCGCGTCGCCGCGCTCACCGTCGCCGCCGTCTGTTCCGCGGCGTCCACCGTCGCCCTCTCCTCCCCCGCGCAGGCGGACACGGTGGCCGTTCATGACATCCAGGGCACGACCCGGACATCGCCGTACGCCGGCCAGGCGGTGACGGGTGTGACCGGAATCGTCACCGGCATACGCACCTACGGCTCCTCCAGAGGTTTCTGGATCCAGGATCCGAACCCGGACGCCGACCCGGCCACCAGCGAGGGCGTCTTCGTCTTCACCAGCTCCGCCCCGAAGGTCGCGGTGGGCGACTCGGTCACGGTGAGCGGCACGGTCACGGAGTACGTCCCCGGCGGCGCTGCGTCCGGCAACCAGTCGGTCACCGAGATCACCAAGCCGACGGTGACCGTCGTCTCCGGCGGCAACGCGGTCCCGGCCGCCACGGTGATCGACGCGAAGTCGGTCCCGGCCGCCTACGCCCCGGCCGGCGACAGCGCCGCGAACAACTCCGTCAACGGGCTCACCCTGGAGCCCGGCAAGTACGCCCTGGACCACTACGAGTCCCTGGAGGGCATGAACGTCCAGGTCGCCGACGCCCGGGTGGTCACCGCCACCGACCCGTACAGCGAGCTGTGGGTGACGGTGAAGCCGCGGGAGAACGCCAGCCGGCGCGGCGGCACGGTGTACGGCTCCTACGCGTCGCAGAACACCGGCCGGCTGCAGATCCAGTCGCTGGGCCCGGCCGCCGGCTTCCCCGTGGCGAACGTCGGCGACACCCTGGCCGGCACCACCACCGGCCCGCTGGACTACAACCAGTTCGGCGGCTACACCCTGGTCGCGCACACCCTCGGCACGCTGAAGAGCGGCGGCCTGGAGCGGGAGACGACCGAGCGGCAGAAGAGGGGCGAGCTGGCGGTCGCGACGTACAACGTCGAGAACCTCGACCCGTCCGACGCCACCTTCGAGGAGCACGCCTCCGCGATCGTGGACAACCTGAAGTCGCCCGACATCGTGTCCCTGGAGGAGATCCAGGACAACAACGGCGCGAAGGACGACGGCACGACCGCCGCGGACGTCACCGTGACCAAGCTGATCGACGCGATCGTCGCGGCGGGCGGCCCGCGGTACGACTGGCGCTCCATCGACCCGGCCAACGACACCGACGGCGGCCAGCCGGGCGGCAACATCCGCCAGGTGTTCCTGTTCAACCCGGAACGGGTGTCCTTCACGGACCGCGCGGGCGGCGACGCGACGACGGCCGTCGGGGTGACGAAGGCGCACGGCAAGGCGCAGCTGACCGCGTCGCCGGGCCGTATCGACCCGGGGAACACCGCATGGGCGAGCAGCCGCAAGCCGCTGGTCGGCGAGTTCGTCTTCCGCGGCCGCACGGTCTTCGTGATCGCCAACCACTTCAACTCCAAGGGCGGCGACCAGTCGCTGCACGCGCAGTACCAGCCGGTGGTGCGCAGCTCGGAGACCCAGCGCCACCAGCAGGCGACGCTGGTCAACGCGTTCGTGAAGGACGTCCTCGACGCGCAGAGGAACGCGGACGTGGTCGCGCTCGGCGACATCAACGACTTCGAGTTCTCCGGCACCGCGAAGATCCTGGAGGGTGACGGCGAGCTGTGGTCGGCGATCAAGTCGCTGCCCAGGAGCGAGCGGTACACGTACGACTACCAGGGCAACCAGCAGGTCCTGGACCAGATCCTGGTGAGCCCGTCGATCCGGCGCGGCTGCGACGTCGAGTACGACAGCGTGCACATCAACTCGGAGTTCCACGACCAGATCAGCGACCACGACCCGCAGGTGCTGCGCTTCAAGCCGTGACCTCCGGCCGGCGGTCAGCGGTCAGCGGGGCCGGCTGAACACCCCGTCCAGCCAGCCCTGCCAGGCGTCCTCGTTCGCCTTGGCGTCGGCGTCCGGCGCGAAGTCGTGGACGCTGACGCCGACCGGGGCGCCCCAGTGGTTGCGCCCGAAGACACGGATCAGGGCGTCGCCGGTGCGCAGTCCGACGAAGTACGGGTTCCGGTAGTCGAGCACGGCGTCGAACTCGTGCGGACCGCGCACCGTCACCCGGGCGCCCGGGGCGGCGTCCTCCGCCAGCCCCAGAGCCCGCTCGACCTCGCCGAGCGCCCCGGGGGTGACACTGCCCTCGGGGCCGTTGAGCTGGGCGAACGTGACGGGGCGGGGCGCGAAGTGGGTGAGGTACTCGCGCAGGGTGTGCAGATAGAAGTCGGTGTGCCGGCTCGCTCCGTCGTACTGGTTGTCCCAGTCGTCGGTGAAGATCCCGCTGTGCACGTACCGCACCCAGGCGCGCCGGCCGCCGTCGCGCGGTTCGATGACGTGCTCGAGCTGGTTCACGCTCTGGACGGGGAAACCGACGTCCTCGCTGCGCAGGGTGAGGTGGTGCGGCGGGTCGTAGACGGTGACCGTGGAGCCGAAGGCCGCCGTGCCGCCGACCTTGGGCTCGGGCGGCTCCATCGGCCACAGGTACCCGCCGGTGCCGTTCGTGATCGCCTCCCACACCTCCTCGGGGGTGGCGTCGACCTCGAACTCGCGGGCGATCTCGAATTCCCTGGACATGTCGTTCTCCTGAAGTGTGCTCAGCGGCCGGTGAGTTCGGGGTTCTCCGGCTTGACCGTGGGATGGACCGCGACGACGATCCGGTGGTCGCGGCCGTCCTCGGCGCCGGGGGCGTCGTACTTGCGGACCAGGGCGGTGACCCCGGCGGTCAGTTCCTCGATGAAGGCGGCGCGGTCGGCGGCGGTGGCGAAGCGGACCTCGCCGTCCAGCGCGTACGTCGCCAGCCGCTTGCGGGCCTTCGTGGCGCCGGTGATCAGCGAGCCGACGTCCCGCACCAGGCGGGCGCCGAGCGCGAGCAGCCAGCGCGCGGAGAGCTGGTCGCGGAAGCGGTCGGGGTCGGGCTGGACCTCGGCGAGGGCGAGCGGCGAGATGACGTACGAGGCGGCGGTGGCGCGCATCAGCCGCTCGGTGACATTGCCCTTGCGGCGTTCGCCGGCCAGCTCGACCAGGCCGTGCCGCTCCAGTGCCTTCAGGTGGTAGTTCACCTTCTGCCGGGGCAGACCGACCTTTCCGGCCAGCATCGCCGCCGACGCGGGTCCCGCGGCCAGCTCGGCCAGCAGCCGGGCCCGTACGGGGTCCAGGGAGACGGCGGCGGCCGCGGGGTCCTCGATCACGGTGACGTCCAACATGCGTCCACCGTCTCACCGAAAACTTTTTTTGTCCAGGCGAGAAGAGTATTCGGTGGCTCTCCTGCGGGCATGCGGGCGAATGGGCGTGCATCGGCCCGGCACCCGCGTCCCGCGCATGCCGGGCCGATGTCCCCGGACGCCCTACTGGTGCCTGGCCCGGCGCCTCCCCAGGATCGCCGCCGCCACGAGCGCCACACCCGCCGCGCCGACGATCGCGACCGGCCGCGGGTGCCGCATCGCGAACCGCACGGGCCCGCGGACGGGGGCCGGCACCTGCTGCTCCACGGCCTGACCCGCGCGGGTCATCCGTCCGTGAGCGCTGTGGCCCGCCTCGATCGCCCGGCCCTGAGCTGTCTGCCCGGCCCGGGCCGCCCGCTCCTGGAGCACGTGCCCGGCGTGGGCCGCCCGCTCCTGGAGCACGTGCCCGGCCCGGGTCGACCGTTCCTGGAGCACGTGACCGGACCGGGTCGACCGCTCCTGGAGCACGTGACCGGCCCGGCTCGACCGCTCCTGGACGGCGTGACGTGCGTGCGACGCCTGCTCCTGGACCGTGTGACCGGCCTGGGCCGCCGTGCTGCGCAGCTGCACGGTCATCGCGCCGGCGCGGTCCCGGAGGTCCGCCGCGCGGGCCCGGGCCCGGCCGCGTACGTCCGTCTTGCCGGCCAGCTCCTCGACCGTGGCGCCCAGCTGGCTCCTGGTGCGGGCGATCTGCCGGCGCAGGTGCGCCGCTGTTTCCTTCGCCGTTTCCTTGTCCGTCATCGGTGCGCCCTTTCCGTGTCCGTCATCGGTGCGCCCTTTCCCTGATCTCCTCGACGTCGGCCCTGACGCTGCCGAGCGTCTCCTCGGGGGTGGGAGGCGCGGCCCGGCGCAGCTGGGCACGGCCGGTCGCGGCCAGCAGACCGGCGATCGCGAACAGCACCCCCGTCACGATGAGCGCCGCGGCCCAGACGGGCAGCACCAGCGAGAGGGCGGCGACGGCCGTTCCGGCGAGGGCGAGCAGCCCGGCATAGGCGAACGCGCCCGCGGCGCCGAGCAGTCCGCCGCCGCGTCCGGCCCGCCGGCCCTTCTCGGTGAGCTCCAGCTTCGCCAGGGTCAGTTCCTGTCGTACGAGCCGGGAGAGCTGTTCGGTGGCCTGGTTGACGAGTTCACCGACGGTGTGGTGCCCGGCTGGTTGTGTCGCGGTCACGGTGTTCCGCCTCCTCTCGATCGCGGGACACCGGGTACCCCGCCCGGCCTCCGCTATCCACCGTGGTGCGACCGGGCGAACCTTCCACCCATCAGTAATACTTATCGATATCCTGTAGCAGATTTAAGTGGAGCTTCACGGTCATGGCGCCGAGACTGCTGCCATGACGAACGCAGCCTCCCTGAACCCTCCCTTCGGCCGTGCCCTCTGCGCGATGGTCACCCCCTTCACCGGCTCGGGCGCGCTCGACCTCGACGGGGCGCAGCGGCTCGCCGCGTGGCTGGTGGGGCACGGCTGCGACGGGCTGGTGCTGTCCGGGACGACGGGCGAGTCGCCGACCACCTCGGACGCCGAGAAGGCGGAGCTGGTCACGGCGGTGCGGGAGGCGGTCGGCGACCGGGCGTCGGTCGTCGCGGGCGTCGGCACCCCGGACACCCGGCACACGGCCGAACTCGCCCGGTCGGCCGAGAAGGCGGGCGCGGACGGCGTACTCGTCGTCAGCCCGTACTACAGCAGGCCTCCGCAGGACGCCCTGGAGGCGCACTTCCTGGAGGTCGCCGACGCCTGCGGGCTGCCGGTGATGCTGTACGACATCCCCGGCCGGACCGGCACCCGGATCGAGCCGGAGACCCTGCTCCGGCTGGCCGCGCACCCCCGGATCGTCGCCGTCAAGGACTGCTCGTACGACTTCCTCGGTGCGCAGAAGGTGCTCGCCCGCACGGAGCTGGCGTACTACGCGGGCTGCGACGAGCACAATCTCGCCCTGTACGCGGTGGGCGGGGCGGGGTACGTCAGCACGGTCGCGAACGTGGTCCCGGAGCAACTGCGCGCGGTGCTCGACCTGTTCGACGCCGGTGACACCGGCGCGGCGGCCGCTCTCCAGCAACGGGCCACGGAACTGATCGAGTTGACGATGGCCGCCGGGCTGCCCGGCACCGTCACCGCGAAGGCCCTGCTGGGCGACCTGGGCCTGCCGGCCGGACCGGTCCGCCCGCCGCTGCGGCCCGCCGGCCGCGAGACGGTCGACGGGCTGCGGGCGGCCTACGAGCGGCTGGTGGGCTGACCGGCCCGGGAGCACGGGGTCGGCGGCCCACGAACCCCGGCTCCCAGGGGTCCGGCGTGCGGATGCCCCGGCATCCGGCGTCACCTTCTCTTCCCCCGGAAACGGGCCCGCTGCCCGGCCCCGTTCCCTCTGTGACGCTCCCGGCGGGCCGCCGCCATGCCCGCGGCGGCGAGAGAATTCCGGGGCGTCGGCGCGGGCGGCGCCCTACGGTGGGTGAATGAGCCGGCCGCTGCTTTTCCTCGACGTCGACGGGCCGCTGAATCCGTACGCCGCCCAGCCCGAGCGGCGCCCCGCCGGCTATACGACGATCAGGGCGTCCGTGCGGCCGGGCCGGCCGCTGCGGGTCTGGCTGCACCCCGGGCACGGCGCGGCGCTGCTCGGTCTTCCCTACGACCTGTGCTGGGCCACGACCTGGATGGCCGAGGCCAACCGCTGGATCGCGCCGGTGGTGGGACTGCCCGAGCTGCCGTACGTCGACTTCGGCGCGGCCCTTCTCGCCGAGCGGCCCGACGGCGTCCACTGGAAGACGGAGGCGCTCGTCGCCCACGCGGCGGGCCGCCCCTTCGCCTGGGTCGACGACGAACAGTCCGCCGCCGACTCGGCCTACGTCGCCACCCGCCACCCCGCCCCGGCACTCCTGCACCACGTCAGCCCGCGGCTGGGGCTGCGGGCGGGCGACTTCGAGACGCTGTCGGCGTTCGCGGCCGGCCTGCACGGATGACGCCCGCCGCACGACGCGGCGCCCTCCTGCCGACGGCTGGGGGCAGGAGGGCGCCTGGACGTCAGGTCCGGGACTGCCGCGGTCCCGGCTCGGGGTGCCTCAGTTGTGGCTGTGCAGAATGTCGTTCAGGCCGCCCCAGACCGCGTTGTTCGGGCGGGCCTCGACCGTGCCGGTGACCGAGTTGCGGCGGAAGAGGATGTGGGAGGCGCCGGAGAGTTCGCGGGCCTTGACGATCTGGCCGTCGGGCATCGTGACGCGGGTGCCCGCGGTGACGTAGAGGCCCGCCTCGACGACGCACTCGTCGCCGAGGGCGATGCCGACGCCCGCCTCGGCGCCGATGAGGCAGCGCTCGCCGATGGAGATGATGACGTTGCCGCCGCCGGAGAGCGTGCCCATCGTGGAGGCGCCGCCGCCGATGTCCGAGCCGTCGCCGATGATCACGCCGGCCGAGATGCGGCCCTCGACCATCGAGGTGCCGAGGGTGCCGGCGTTGAAGTTCACGAAGCCCTCGTGCATGACCGTCGTGCCCTCGGCGAGGTGCGCGCCGAGGCGGACGCGGTCGGCGTCGGCGATGCGGACGCCCTTGGGGGCGACGTAGTCCGTCATGCGCGGGAACTTGTCGATGGACGTCACCTGGAGGTGCAGGCCCTCGGCGCGGGCGTTCAGGCGGACCTTCTCGACGTCGTCGACGGCGACCGGGCCGAGGGAGGTCCAGGCGACGTTCGCGAGGTGGCCGAAGACGCCGTCCAGGTTCTGGCCGTGCGGCTTGACCAGGCGGTGCGAGAGGAGGTGGAGGCGGAGGTAGACGTCGTGCGCGTCGAGCGGCTTGTCGTCGAGGGAGGCGATGACCGTGCGGACCGCCACGACGTCGACGCCCCGGCGGGCGTCCGGGCCGATCGCCGCCGTGGCGGCTCCGCCGAGCAGTTCCGCGGCCCGCTCGGCGGACAGCCGCTCGGTGCCCGCGGGGCCGGGCTCCGCGGTGAGCTCGGGGGCGGGGAACCAGGTGTCGAGGATCGTGCCGTCGGCGGCGATGGTGGCGAGGCCGGCGGCCACCGCGCCGGTGGTGCTTGGAGCAGTCGTGTCGGTCATGAGGGAAAGCTAACCGGATGAGGCGTTCGGAGGCTAACCAGCGGGGGGCTGTCTCAGTGCGTGGCAGACCGGGTCCTGTCCGAGCGGCAGCGGGTGATCATCCGGACGGAGGTTCGGGTGTGGTCGCGGGACGAGAGAACGGGCTCCTCGGCAGTGACGCCGTGACGGCACCAGCACGACCGGGGAGGCCCGCTGCGACGCGGGCGACACCGTCCTCGTCACCGCCGGCTCGCCCGCCGGCGCTCCCGGCGGCACCAGCTGACACGTCGGGCACGAGCCCGGTACGACACCGAGGGCGCTCGCCCTTGCGGGGAGCGCCCTCGGCTCATGCGGTGGCCGACAAGCGGCTGCCGTTTCAGGCGGCCGGCAGACCTCCCACCGTCTCCCTCAGCCACGCGTGGTCACGCAGCTCCGGGTGGGCGGTGGTGATCAGCCGGAACGCCTCGGCCTTGGCCCGCTCGGTGAGCTGCCGCAGCTCGGGCCAGGCCAGCTCGGCCACCTGTGACGTGTAGTTCGTCGTGAGGGTGACGGTCGTCGCTTCGCGGCTGAAGGAGAACACGTGCTGGGTCACGGTCGTCTCCACCGCGACGCAGCTTGCGGTCTCGAGCTCTCCCCTCGCGTACTCCAGCATCAGTGCGAAGTCGACCACCGGCAGCCCCGGGGTGCGCAGGCTCAGATCCACGCCGTGGATGACGCACTGCACGTTCGCCAGGAAGAAGCTCGCGGAGAAGTCCGCGCCCGTCAGCTCCGGATGCTCCGGTCGGTCCCGGTTCTCCGGCCGCCAGTCGGGCGACCAGGAGACGTCCTCGGCACGGGGCTCGAAGGCGAAGGTGATCAACTGACTGTTCCTCCCTTCCGGCTACCAGACGTTCTTGGGCTGCGCGCTCTTGAGGTTGCCGAACTCGTCCACGAAGAGACGGATGCCGTTCTGGCCGTGGACGCCGGTCGTGACCTCGTCGAAGGCGTAGTCGATGTAGTTGCCTCCGCGCGGGTCGCCCTTGGCCCGGGGGACCTCCTTGCCGAACTGGGCCGCCTCCTCGATGAGCTTCTTGAGCTTGGTGGCGTCGATCCCCTCGGCGAACACGTTCTGCATCACGCCGTCCGCGTGGTACTTACCGCCCCAGAGGTGCTGGTTCGCGATGTGATCGAGCGCCCCCTTCGTGATCGTACGGCAGCTGATGTTGTGCACCAGCACGGCCGCGTCCCCGGCCGCGACGAAGTAGGAGTGGACGCCCTCCACCGTGAGGTCGTAGGTGACCTGCGGCTTGGTGTACGAGGTCACGTCGGCCACCGTGACGGTGCCGTGGTCCGCGGTTTGCAGCCGGTCACCGGCCCGCAGACGCCCGGCGTCCGTCCAGGAGCGGGTGGTGAGGTCGTAGAACGGGTGGTCCGACGTACCGGTGAGGGTGCGCCGCCCGCCCGGCGTGGCCACGGTCACGTCCGTGAACCGGGTGTCGGTGGTCGTGCGGTGCGTCAGCACCACCTCGTGCCGCTGCACGGCCGGGTCGCCCGGCTGCGCGTTGAGGACCCGGTCCCCGGCGGTGACGTTCTCGATGGCGCGGACGCTGCCGTCGGCCATCTTCACCATCGTGCCCGCGACGAAGCTGTGCTTCACGCAGAACGACACGCCCTTGGCGAGCCGAGCGTCGATGATGAGCTTCAGCCCCTTGAGGGTCTTGCGTGCTTTCGCGGCCCCTAAGTCCCCGTCTGCAGCGTGCGGTCAACACGCGTCCCCCGCGCCCCTCCCCGTGGGGACGCGATCATCATGACACCGGAGGCGCCTTCACGAAACCTTGATCGCCGGCGCGCTCCGGTCAGGCGGCTTGTGGGACCGCCGTCTCCCGGTCTTCCGGGCTTTCCCGCTCGTCGGGCCCGCTCCGGTGCGGCCTGGTGAGCAGGACGGCCGCTCCCGCTGTCACCGCCGACATCGCGCAGAGCGGCCACAGGGCCGCGGGGGCCGTTTCGTAGAGGGCGCCGCCCAGCGGGGCCGCCAGGACGACGCCGCTGATGGAGACGCCCGCGTACAGGGACTGGAAGCGGCCCTGGACGTGCGGTGGGGCCTCGTCGGCCATGTACGCCGTGGCCGTCGTCTTGTAGAGGAGTTCGCCGAGGGTGAGAAGGATCATCATCGTCGCCGCGGTGAGGAGGGTCTGTCCGAGGAGCAGGGTGGCGTAGCCCGCGCCCACGAGGAGCAGACCGGTGCCCACGATGCGCAGGGGCGCGTGCCGGCGCAGGGCCAGTGCCGCCGGCAGTTCCAGGCAGAGCAGGACACCGCCGTTGATCGCGAGCAGGGTGCCGTAGACGCCGACGTCCATGTGGTGGTCGGCCAGGAAGAGGGGGAACGTCGAGTACTGCTGCCGGTAGACGACGTCGGTCACGAGGACGGCGAGGAGCAGGACCAGGACCGCCGGCCGGGCGCGCAGGGCCGGCCACACGCCGCCCCGGTCGCGGGGCGGGCGGGTGCGGGGGGCGAGTCCGGCGGGGACCGCGCGGGCGGTCCAGCAGGCGAGGGTCAGGCCGCCAAGGCCCTCGGCCACGTAGAGCCAGTCGTAGGAGAGGTGGGTCGCCACCAGGGCGCCCAGGACGGGGCCGATGGTGAAGCCGCCGTTGGCCGAGGCGCGGACCAGGGCGAAGGCCTGGCGCCGGGTGCCCTCGGGGACGATCACGGCGACCAGCGCGGAGTTGGCCGCCCGCTGGACGCCCGAGGCGTACTGGGCGAGGGGGAGGGCGAGGTAGAGGGCGGGGGTCGGCAGGAGGGGGACGGCGGCGAGGAGAAGGCCGGAGGCGGCCGCCGCGGTCAGCAGGACGCGGCGGTGGCCCAGATGGTCGCCGTACCAGCCGCCGGTGAAGTTGCCCGCGACCAGACCGGTGCCGCCCAGTCCGACCAGCAGGCCCGCCGCGCCGGGGCTCATGTCGCGCGGGCCGGTCAGGTAGAGGAAGAGGAAGACGAAGGTGACGCTGACGATCATGTTGATGAACGTTCCGGCCGCCAGCAGCCACACCGCGCGCGGCAGGTCCCGTAGTCCTCGCACCTGTCCCCCGATCCCGAGTGAGTTCCCTTTGGGAACTCACTGTGTCAGCATGGCAGCCTCCGGTCAATGGAGAAAGGAGCCCCGCCATGGCCCGCAGGACGAGCCTCGAGGACTCCGGCTGCGCCATCGCGCAGGCGCTGGACGTCGTGGGCGACTGGTGGACGCTGCTGATCGTGCGGGACGCCGCGCGGGGTGTGCACCGGTTCGACGCGCTGCAGCATGAACTCGGGCTGTCCCGGAAGGTGTTGACCGAGCGGCTGCGCCTGCTGGTGGAGGCGGAGGTGCTGACGCGGGTGCCGTATCAGGAGCGGCCCGTGCGGTACGAGTACCGGCTCACCGCGAAGGGGCGGGCGCTGCTGCCGGTGCTGGTGGCCCTTCAGGACTGGGGCGACGCCTGGGTGCTGGGGGACGGCCGCACGACGGCGACGGCGGAGGAGGCGTCCGCCGAGGGGCGGCGGGTGCACGCGCTGGCGGGGACGCGGGTTCCGGAGCTCCGGCTGGTCGACGACCGGGGCACGCCGAGGGATCCGGTCGACGGCGGGGCGGCGTTCACCGTCGTGTACTGCTTTCCCGGCGCCTTCGCGCGCGGCGACTCCTATCCCCCGGGCTGGTCGGACATTCCCGGGACCACGGGGTGCACGCTGGAGTCCTGTACGTACCGGGACCGGCTCGCGGAGTTCCGGGCGGCGGGGGCCGTCGTGCACGGGGTGTCCACCCAACGGGCTGACGAACAGCGGGCGTTCTCGGAGAAGGAGGGGCTCGGGTTTCCGCTGCTGTCGGACGCCGGGCTGTCGTTGATCGGGGCGCTGCGGCTGCCCACGTTCCGGGCGGCGGGGGCGAGCCGGCTGAAGCGGCTGACGCTGGTGGTCGACCGGGAGCGGGTGGTGCGGGACGTGCAGTATCCGGTGACGGACGTGGCGGGGAGCGTGGAGGCGGCGCTCAGCGTCGTGCGGCGGCTCGGGCGGGGGGAATGAGCCGGGCCAGGACCTCGCGGGCGTACTCCTCGTCGTAGGGGGTGTCGGTGAGCAGGACCTGGAGGCAGATGCCGTCCATGAGGGCGACCAGGGCGCGGGCCGTGGCGGGGTCCGTGCGGGGGGCGAGCAGGGCGGCCAGCTCGTCGGCCCACTCGGCGGCCACCGGGCGCAGGGCGGGGCGGCGCAGGGCGGCCAGGTAGAGCTCGTACTCCAGCTCCACGCCGGTGCGGTCGCCGGCCAGCCATTCGCCCAGCCATCCGGCCAGCTCGGCGGGCAGGTCGGCCCGGGGGTCGGAGAGGCCGCCGCGGGACGCGATCACCTTGGCGAAGCCCTCGTTGGCCTGGCGCAGGGCGGCGGTCATCAAGTCGTCGAGGGTGGTGAAGTGGTACGTGGTGGAGCCCAGGGGGACGTCCGCCTCGGCCGCGACCGAGCGGTGGGTGAGCCCGGCCAGGCCCTTGCGGCCCACCACGCGGATCGCCGCGTCGATGATCCGCTGGCGGCGCTCGGGGTCGTGACGGCGGGGCATCAGTGCGCACCCCCGAGGTTCAGGACCACCACTCCGCCGATGATCAGCGCGATCCCGACGACCCGGGTGAGGGTGAGGGTCTCGCCGAAGAGGGCGAGCCCGATGACGGCGATGGTCGCGGTGCCGGCCCCGGCCCAGATCGCGTACGCCGTGCCGATCCCGACGGACTTGAGGGTCTGGGCGAGCAGCAGGAAGGAGAGGACGTATCCGGCGGCCGTCAGAAGGGTGGGCCAGAGCCTGCTGAAGCCCTCGCTGTACTTCATGGCGGTCGTCGCGGCCACCTCGGCGGCGATGGCTCCGGAGAGCGTCAGGTAACCCATGTGTACGAGCGTACACAACGGGAGGAGCGATGTGTACGGGTGTACGCATCCTCGGGGCGAGGCTATGAAAGCGTTATCGAAAGCGCTCCCTCAAACGGCTGAACGCGCGCCACAGGTTCCACTACTGTTTCACCGTTCACATACCGGGCCATCGCAGCCGCGGCCGCCTTCAGGAGCGCCGCTGGAGGAACAGCGCATGCCAGAAAACAAGTCCCGGCCACCCCAGGATCGACCGTGGGAGCACGGCTGGGCCCCGGACACCTCCCGGGCTCCCGGAACCCGGCGGCTCTGGCTGGCCGGTGTCCTCGCCGTGGCCACCGTCGTCGCCTGTGTCACGGCAATCGCCGTCAACGACCGGGATGCTGACGAACGGTCGGACGCCCGCGAGGGGCGGACCCTGTCCGACGACGCGACGTCGGACGGGCTGATCTCGTTCGCCACGCCCTCGGCGGGCGGCGCGTCCTCGGCCGCGGCCGGCCACCAGGGCGGCAAGAGCCCCTCCGCGTCGGCCTCTTCGTCGGCTTCGGCATCGGCCTCCGCCTCGTCCTCCGCCGGCTCGAAGGACAGCGGTCCGACGCCCTCGGGCAAGGCCTCGGCCTCGGCCTCGGCCACCAGGAAGCCGTCCGACCCCGCGCCGACCAGCTACGAACGGTCGGTGAACTCGGTCAACTACCCTGACCGCTACTGGCATGTGAGCAGTGATCAGGTGAAGCTGGACCCGGTGCGCGGCTCGGAGTCGCGCGAGGACTCCACCTTCACCGTGGTCAGGGGCCTGACCGACAGCGCCTGTTTCTCGTTCAAGACCTCCGACGGCAGGTACCTGCGGCACCGCAGCTTCGTCCTGCGCGCCGAACGCTACGACGGAACCTCCCTGTTCAAGCAGGACGCCACCTTCTGCTCCCGCGGCTCCTCCTACTCCGGGGCGGTCATGCTGGAGTCGGTCAACTACCCGGGCCGGTACCTGCGTCACAAGGACTTCCAGATCCGGCTCGACCCGTACCAGAACTCGGACCTGTACCGGGCGGACTCCTCCTTCCGGTTCGTGGCCGGTCTGGGCTGAGACACGAAAACAGCGGTGGGCGGCACCCCGGCCGGGTGCCGCCCACCGCTGTGCTCGCGGGTGATCTCAGACGTTGAAGCCGAGCGCGCGCAGCTGCTCGCGGCCGTCGTCCGTGATCTTGTCCGGGCCCCACGGCGGCATCCAGACCCAGTTGATGCGCAGTTCGCTGACGAGGCCGTCCGTGGCGGACTTGGCCTGGTCCTCGATGACGTCGGTCAGCGGACACGCCGCCGAGGTCAGGGTCATGTCGACGGTCGCGATGTTCGCGTCGTCGACGTGGATGCCGTAGATCAGGCCCAGGTTGACGACGTCGATGCCCAGCTCGGGGTCGACGACGTCCATCAGGGCCTCGCGGAGCTCCTCCTCCGAGGCGGGCTTCATTTCGATGGTCTCACTCATGCCGTCTTCCTTTCGGCGTCGGCTCCGCCCAGGGCCTGGGCCGTCGCGTCCTTCCACGCCATCCAGCTGAGGAGGGCGCACTTGACCCGGGCCGGGTACTTGGAGACACCGGCGAACGCGACCGCGTCCTCCAGCACCTCCTCCATCGCGTCGTCCGGTTCGATCCGGCCCTTGGACTGCATCAGCTCCAGGAAGGTCTCCTGGATCTTCTGCGCGTCCACCAGGTCCTTGCCGACCAGGAGTTCGTTCAGGACGGACGCACTGGCCTGGCTGATGGAGCAGCCCTGGCCCTCGTACGAGACGTCCTCGATCCTCGTGCCGTCGTACTTCACACGGAGGGTGATCTCGTCACCGCACGTGGGATTGACGTGATGCACCTCGGCGTCGCCATCGCGCAGACCACGCCCGTGCGGGTTCTTGTAGTGGTCCAGGATGACTTCCTGGTACATGGAGTCCAGCTTCACCTTTTCAGCACGCCCCTCAGCCGAAGAAGTTCCGTACGTGCTCCAGGCCGTCGACCAGTGCGTCGATCTCGGCCGGCGTGGAGTACAGATAGAACGACGCTCGCGTGGTCGCGGGAATTCCGTACCGGAGGCACACGGGGCGGGCGCAGTGGTGCCCGACCCGGACCGCGATGCCCTGCTCGTCCAGTACCTGGCCCACGTCGTGCGGGTGGATGTCGCCGAGCGTGAAGGAGATCGCCGCGCCCCGGTCCTCGGCCGTGGTCGGGCCGATGATCCGCAGGTCGGGGACCTCGCCCAGCTTCTTCACCGCGTACTCGGTGAGCGCGTGCTCGTGGGCGAGGATCTTGTCCATGCCGATCGACTGCAGATAGTCGATCGCCGCGCCCAGGCCCACGGCCTGAGCGATCGGGGGCGTGCCCGCCTCGAACTTGTGGGGGGCCGGCGCGTAGGTCGAGGAGTGCATCGACACCGTCTCGATCATCTCGCCGCCGCCGAGGAACGGAGGCAGGTCCTCCAGGAGCTCCTGGCGGCCCCACAGCACGCCGATGCCCGTCGGGCCGCACATCTTGTGGCCGGTGAAGGCCACGAAGTCGGCCTGGAGGGCCTGTACGTCCATCGGCATGTGCGGCGCGGCCTGCGAGGCGTCGATGCAGACCAGCGCACCGACCTCCTGCGCGCGGCGCACTATCGCCTCGACCGGGTTGACCGTGCCCAGGATGTTCGACACCAGCACGAAGGAGACGATCTTCGTCTTCTCCGTGATGATCTCGTCGATGTTGGACAGGTCGAGGCGGCCGTCGTCGGTGAGGCCGAACCACTTCAGCTTCGCGCCCGTGCGCTGCGCCAGCAGCTGCCACGGCACGATGTTGGAGTGGTGCTCCATCTCCGTGATGACGATCTCGGTCTCGCGGTCCACCCGGTAGGGCTCGTCGGCCCAGCCGAGCATGTTCGCCACGAGGTTGAGCGACTCGGAGGCGTTCTTGGTGAAGATCACCTCGTCGCGGCTGGGCGCGTTGATGAACGCCGCCACCTTGTCGCGCGCGCCCTCGTACAGCGCCGTGGCCTCCTCGGCGAGCACATGCACACCGCGGTGGACGTTGGCGTTGTAGCGCTCGTAGTACTCGCTCAGGGCGTCCAGCACCTGGCGCGGCTTCTGCGAGGTCGCCGCGTTGTCCAGGTACACGAGCTTCCGGTCGTCGTGGACCTGGCGGTCCAGGATGGGGAAGTCCTTGCGGATCGCCTCGGTGTCGAGGAGGCCCGGCATCTGTGTCACGCGGATACGCCACCCTTCGTGTATGCCTCGTACCCCTCGTTCTCCAGCTTGTCGGCGAGCTCGGCACCGCCGGACTCGACGATCCGGCCGCCGGAGAACACGTGGACGAAGTCGGGCTTGATGTAGCGCAGGATGCGCGTGTAGTGCGTGATCAGCAGGGTGCCGACCTCGCCGGACTCGCGGACGCGGTTGACGCCCTCGGAGACGACCCGCAGCGCGTCGACGTCCAGGCCGGAGTCCGTCTCGTCGAGGATCGCGATCTTCGGCTTGAGCAGTTCGAGCTGGAGGATCTCGTGGCGCTTCTTCTCACCGCCGGAGAAGCCCTCGTTGACGTTGCGCTCGGCGAAGGCGGAGTCCATGTGCAGGCGCTCCATGGCCTCCTTGACCTCCTTCACCCAGGTGCGCAGCTTGGGGGCCTCGCCGCGGATCGCGGTGGCGGAGGTGCGCAGGAAGTTGGAGACCGAGACGCCGGGGACCTCGACCGGGTACTGCATCGCCAGGAACAGGCCGGCACGGGCGCGCTCGTCGACGGACATCTCCAGGACGTCCTCGCCGTCGAGGGTGACGGTGCCGCCGGTGATCGTGTACTTCGGGTGGCCCGCGAGGGAGTAGGCGAGGGTCGACTTGCCGGAGCCGTTGGGGCCCATGATGGCGTGCGTCTCGCCCTGCTTCACGGTCAGGTCGACGCCCTTGAGGATCTCCTTCGTGGCGTTGTCGGCCTCGACGGTGACGCGCAGGTCTCGGATTTCAAGCGTTGCCATGGGTGCCTCAGGACTCCTGGTTGAGGGAGACGAGAACGTCGTCCCCTTCGATCTTTACGGGGTATACGGGGACGGGGCGCGTCGCGGGGAGGCCGGACGGCTTGCCGGTGCGCAGGTCGAAGCTGGAGCCGTGCAGCCAGCACTCGATCTGGCAGTCCTCCACCTCGCCCTCGGAGAGGGAGACGTTCGCGTGCGAGCAGATGTCGTGGATCGCGAACACCTCGCCCTCGGTCTTCACGACCGAGACCGGCGTGCCGTCGAGTTCCACCCGCTTCGGGGTGTCCTCCTCCAGCTCGCTCAGCCCACAGGCGCGTACGAACGCTGACATCAGACCGACGCCTCCAGCTCCTCGTCGATCTTCTCCAGCAGTCGCGCCTCGATGTCGTCGACGCCGATCTGCTGGACCAGCTCGGCGAAGAAGCCGCGGACCACCAGGCGACGGGCCTCGTCGGCGGGGATGCCGCGGGCCATCAGGTAGAAGAGCTGCTCGTCGTCGAAGCGGCCGGTCGCGGAGGCGTGCCCGGCGCCGACGATCTCGCCGGTCTCGATCTCCAGGTTCGGCACCGAGTCGACCCGGGCGCCGTCCGTGAGGACCAGGTTGCGGTTCATCTCGTAGGTGTCGGTGCCCTCGGCCGCGGCCTCGATGAGCACGTCACCGATCCACACGGCGTGGGCGCTGTCGCCCTGGAGCGCGCCCTTGTAGACGACGTTGGACTTGCAGTGCGGGACGTTGTGGTCGACCAGGAGGCGGTGCTCCTGGTGCTGGCCGGCGTCCGTGAAGTACAGCCCGAGCAGCTCGGCCTCGCCGCCGGGGCCGGCGTAGGAGACGCGCGGGTGCAGCCGTACGAGGTCGCCGCCGAAGGTCACCACGACCGACTTGAAGCTCGCGTCCCGCCCGATGAGGGCGTTGTGCTGGGCCACGTGCACGGCCTTGTCGTCCCAGTCCTGGACGGAGACGACGGTCAGCTTGGCGCCGTCGCCCAGGATGTAGTCGACGTTGGCGGCGAGCACGGCGTCACCGGTGTGGTCGATGACGACGACGGCCTCGGCGAAGGCTCCCAGCTCGATCACCTGGTGGCCGTAGGCGACCCCGCCCTCGCCGTGCACGGCGATCCGGATCGGCTCGGTGAGGACCTTCTCCTTGGGGACGGTGACCACGCCGGCCTTCTCGAACGCGGAGTACGCCTGGGCGGCGACGCGGTCCACCGGGGTGCCCGCCCTGCCGATCCGGGCGTCGTCACGGCCGACGGTCTCGACCGTGACGCCCTCGGGGGCCTCGACGGCGACCTTGACGCCCTCGCCGGTCGCGACGGCGGTGCCGTCGTGCAGACCGCGCAGGCGCTCCAGCGGGGTGAACCGCCACTCCTCCTCGCGGCCGTGCGGGACCGGGAAGTCCGCGACGTCGAAGGACGGGGGCGCGCTCATGCGCGTGGCGACGGTCGACTCGGCGGCCACCGCGATCTGGCCGGCGGTCGTGCTGCCCACCGGTGGGGGTCCCCCCGCCCGAGCGGAGTCGAGGGTGGGGGAGTTCTGGGCGTCAGCCATGGCTGTCGGTCTGCTCTCTTCCTACGTCAGAATTGCTGGCTGCTTACCTGGAGACCGGTCTTAACCGACCGCGCCTTCCATCTGCAGCTCGATCAGCCGGTTGAGCTCCAGCGCGTACTCCATCGGCAGCTCCTTCGCGATGGGCTCGACGAAGCCGCGCACGATCATGGCCATCGCCTCGAACTCGCTGAGGCCACGGCTCATCAGGTAGAAGAGCTGGTCCTCGGAGACCTTGGAGACGGTCGCCTCGTGGCCCATGGACACGTCGTCCTCGCGGACGTCCACGTAGGGGTACGTGTCGGAGCGGGAGATGGTGTCGACGAGCAGCGCGTCGCACAGCACGTTGGACTTCGAGCCGTGGGCGCCCTCGCCGATCTCGACGAGACCGCGGTAGGAGGTACGACCGCCGCCGCGCGCCACCGACTTGGAGACGATGTTGGAGGAGGTGTTCGGCGCCATGTGGACCATCTTGGAGCCGGCGTCCTGGTGCTGGCCCTCGCCCGCGAAGGCGATGGAGAGGGTCTCGCCCTTGGCGTGCTCGCCCATGAGGTAGACGGCCGGGTACTTCATCGTCACCTTGGAGCCGATGTTGCCGTCGATCCACTCCATGGTGGCGCCCTCGTAGGCGACGGCGCGCTTGGTCACCAGGTTGTAGACGTTGTTCGACCAGTTCTGGATGGTCGTGTAGCGGCAGCGGGCGTTCTTCTTGACGATGATCTCGACGACCGCGGAGTGCAGCGAGTCCGACTTGTAGATCGGAGCGGTACAGCCCTCGACGTAGTGCACGTAGGCACCCTCGTCGACGATGATCAGGGTCCGCTCGAACTGGCCCATGTTCTCCGTGTTGATACGGAAGTAGGCCTGCAGCGGGATCTCCACGTGGACGCCCGGCGGGACGTAGATGAAGGAGCCACCGGACCACACGGCGGTGTTCAGGGCCGCGAACTTGTTGTCACCGGCGGGGATGACGGTCCCGAAGTACTCCTTGAAGAGCTCCGGGTGCTCCTTCAGCGCGGTGTCGGTGTCGAGGAAGATGACGCCCTGCTCCTCCAGGTCCTCGCGGATCTGGTGGTAGACGACCTCCGACTCGTACTGCGCGGCGACACCGGCGACCAGGCGCTGCTTCTCCGCCTCGGGGATGCCGAGCTTGTCGTACGTGTTCTTGATGTCCTCGGGCAGGTCCTCCCAGGACTCCGCCTGCTTCTCCGTGGAGCGCACGAAGTACTTGATGTTGTCGAAGTCGATACCGGAGAGGTCGGAGCCCCAGTTCGGCATGGGCTTCTTCTCGAAGAGCTTCAGGCCCTTGAGGCGCAGCTTCGTCATCCACTCCGGCTCGGACTTCTTGCCGGAGATGTCCTTGACGACGTCCTCGTTCAGACCGCGCTTCGCCGCTGCACCGGCCTCGTCGGAGTCGGCCCAGCCGTATTCGTACTTGCCCAGGCCCTCGAGTTCGGGGTGGGCAGTCTCCGTGGGGAGAGTCATGCGGGGTTCCTCCCGGCCGTGCTGGCAGATGCGTTGTGGCTCTGGTGATGGGTCTGGGAAATCTGGGGGATGAACGTCGTGCAGACGCCGTCGCCGTGGGCGATGGTCGCCAGTCGCTGGACGTGCGTTCCGAGGAGCTGGGAGAAGATCTCGGTCTCGGCCTCGCAGAGCTGCGGAAACTCTTCCGCTACATGGGCGACGGGGCAGTGGTGCTGGCAGAGCTGCTCGCCCTTCTGGGGGAGCGGCGCGCTGCGTGCCGTAGCAGCGTACCCGTCGGCGCTCAAGGCCTTGGCCAGTGCTTCCGTCCGCTCCTCGGGGGCGGCGGCCTCGACGGCCCTGCGGTAGGCGTCGGCCTGCTCGGCGATCCTCGCGCGCGCGAAGGCGACGACGGCCTCGTCCCCGCCGAAGCGCTGCTGGATCCAGCGCAGGGCGTCCGCGGCGAGCTTGTCGTAGGACTGGTCGAAGGCGTCCCGGCCACAGTCGGTGAGGGCGAAGACCTTGGCGGGGCGCCCGCGGGTCCGCGCTCCGTACACCCGCTGCTCACGGGCCTCCACGACGTCGTCGGCGACCAGTGCGTCGAGGTGACGGCGTACGGCCGCGGGGGTGAGCCCCAGCCGTCCGGCCAGCTCGGTCACGGTCGACGGCCCGTGGTCCAGGATGGACCGCGCGACCCGGTTGCGCGTCGAACGATCCGAGCGCACCCCAGCCGCGAGCTCCTCCTGAGGGGCACCCGTGGGGGTCGCCCGAGCCTCGCCGACGTTTTTCACAACGCCATTGTTGCGTAATTCCTCGGAGCCAGGCAAGCCGCGTCCGGATCACCCGACGGTGCCCTGCGTCACTTAGGCATACCTAATCTGACCTGCGGAAACGATCAGCGGGCGATCAGGGGGCCAGGGAACCACGGACACTCCGGCCCCCCACCGAAACACTCCCCGGCCATGCCCACACCCCCTCCCACCGGCCCACTTGCCACCCGGGACACCCCCGCTCGGCCGGGTCGGCCGAAGACGCCCGGAGCGATCCGCCGGCCGGGGCCGCCCCGGATCCGTGAGGAGGAGGGGGCGTCCCGGGGCTCCTGAGGGCCGTGAGCCCGGTGTGGCAGAAGGGGAGAATCCCTCCTATTTTGTAAGAACTGCCGCACTCGGTCGGGATGGCGATGGACTCTCCGCACGCACGCGTACACGTTCTGCTGGTCGAGGACGACCACGACGTCAGCGCCCTGCTGGAGCGGCATCTCAGCGGTCTGGGATGCCGGGTGACCATCGCGGACTCGGGTGAGGAGGGGCTGGACCTGGCGTTCGCCGATCCCCCGGACATGGCCATCGTCGACGTACTGCTGCCCGGAATCGACGGGCGCGAGGTCATCCGCCGACTGCGAGCCGACGAGCGGACCAAGCGGTGCCACCTCGTCGTGTCGTCCGTGCTCGACCCGGAGGACCTGTCCGAGCTCGCGACGGACGAGATGCTGACCAAGCCGTTCCGGCAGGCGGCGGTGGCGCGGCTGCTCGACTCCTACCGGAGCTCCGTATCGCAGGAGGAGTAATGGCTCGTGTCCTGATCGCCGACGACGACGCCGACATTCGGGACCTCGTGGCGTTCAAGCTGGTCCAGAGCGGTCACCAGGTCACCGCCGTGGAGGACGGCATGGCCGCGCTGCGGACGGTGCGGGAGCAGCCGCCGGACCTCGTACTCCTCGACATACGCATGCCGGGGCTGTCGGGGCTGGACGTGTGCCGGGAGCTGCGCGCCTGCGACGCCACCGCGTCACTGCCCGTCATCCTCATCACCGCACGGTCCCAGGAAGGAGACGTCGAACTCGGCTTCGCCGCGGGCGCCGACGACTACATCGTCAAGCCCTTCAGCCCGCGTGAGCTGTCCAGCCGGGTCACCGCGGTGCTCACCCGGGTCGAGCGGTGATCCCGGTCCCCGCCGGCCTCGTCACCGGCGCGCTGACGGGCCTGCTGGCCGTCGCACTGGCGCTGGGCCTGCTGACCGCGGGGATCAGGGGCGTCCGGACCTGCCGCCGGCGCCGGCACGAGCGGATCGCGGCGCCGGTGCGCGGGCTGCTGCTGGAACTGCTGTGCACCCCGGACGACGAGCAGAGCGAGCTGCTGGACCGCATCGCGGGGACCGACCGGCGGACCTGGGCCGCGCTCGAACCGACGGTGACCTCGATGCTGGGCAAGGTCACCGGCCGAGCGCGCGCGGCACTGGTCCTGCTGTGCGAGCGGCGCGGCTCCGCGATGACCGCCGCCGCCGACCTGAGCAGCCGCAGAGCGCCCCGGCGGGGGCGTGCCGCACAGGTGCTGGGACAGCTCGGTCACCGCCCGGCGGTCCCGGCGCTGTGCCGTCTGCTGGACGACCGTGACCCGGAGGTGCGGCTCGCCGCGGCGCGGGCCCTGGGCCGCATGGGTGATCCGGTGGCCGTACCGCGGCTGCTGGGGAGCCTGCACGGACCGCGGACCGTGCCCCCCAAGGTGGTCACCGCGGCGCTGACCTCGCTCGGCTCCGGGGCGTGGCCCGGCGTCGCCGCGGGGCTGCGGGACCCGGCTCCCCTCGTGCGGGCGGTGGCCATCGAGGTGCTCGGGGTGACCGGCGCACTCGCGCAGACCCCCGGGATCGTCCGGGCGCTGCGCGAGGACCCCCACACCGAGGTGCGGGTCCGGGCGGCCCGCGCGCTGGGCAGACTCGGCATGCCCGAGGGCCTCGCGCCGCTGCTGGACGCCATCGGGCCCGGCCGGCCCGACGCCCTGCGCATCGTGGCCGCCGGGTCCCTGGGCGGTCTGGGCGCCGTCGCCGCGACGGTCCCCCTGACGAGGCTGCTCGGCGACGCCGACGCCCACCTGGCGGGCACCGCGGCGCGATCGCTGCTGCGGCTCGGCCCGACGGGTGAGGCGGCACTGCGCGAGGCCGCGGACGGCCGCCCCGGCACACCTGCGGCCGCCCAGGCCAGGGCCGCGCTGGCGGAGCGGGCCGTCGGCGGCACCCGCCACGACGTCCTGGTCGAGGTGACCCTGTGAGCGCGGCGGTCGTGCAGCCGTGGGACGGACTGCTGGGCACGCTGCACGGAGTGATCGCGGTGTGCGACACCGCGATCATCCTCTACTTCCTGGCCATCAACACCGGCTATCTGGTGCTGATCCTCCTCGCCCTCGCGGAGCTCGTACGGCGGCTGCGCCGGGCCGCCTTCGCCGGGTACGACGACGCCGCCGGCAGTCCGTTCACTCCGCCGATCTCCGTGATCGTGCCCGCGTACAACGAGGCGGCGGGCATCACGGAAGCCGTACGCGCCATGCTCCTGCTGCACTATCCGGTGTTCGAGGTCGTCGTCGTCGACGACGGCTCCACCGACGGCACGCTCGACGCCCTCACCGACGCGTTCGACCTCGCCGCGGTGGATCACGTCGTGCCCGAGGACGTCCCCGTGCGCGGCGCGGTCACCTCGGTGCACCTGCCCACGGGAGGTCCGGTGCCGCTGGTGGTGGCCCGCAAGGCCAACGGCGGCAAGGCGGACGCGCTCAACGTCGGGATCAACCTGGCGCGCTATCCGCTGCTGTGCATGGTGGACGCCGACTCCATCCTCGACTCCCAGGCCCTGCTGGCCGTGGCCAAGCCGTTCAGCGACGACCCGCTGCGCGTGGTGGCCAGCGGTGGTGTGGTCGGCATCGCCAACGGCTGCACCGTCGAGGCCGGACGCGTGGTCGAGGCGCACGTCCCCACGGACCTGCTCGGACGTGCGCAGGTCGTCGAGTATCTGCGCGGCTTCTTCCTCGGCCGTACCGGATGGTCCAAGGTCGGCGGGCTGCTGATCATCGCCGGGGCCTTCGGCCTGTTCCGGCGGGACGCGGTGGTGGCGGTGGGCGGCATGGACCCGGACTGCATCGGCGAGGACGCCGAACTCGTCGTCCGTCTCCACCGCCACCTGCGGGAACGGGGCCGCCGCCACGGCGACTACCGCATCGTCTTCGTCACCGAGCCGATCTCCTGGAGCGAGGCGCCCTCGGGGCTGCGCGTCCTGGGGCGCCAGCGGCGGCGGTGGCAGCGCGGCCTGACGGAGATCCTGCTCAAGCACCGGCGGATGATCGGCAACCCGCGCTACGGCAGGGTCGGTCTGCTGGCCCTGCCGTTCTACGTGCTCTTCGAACTGCTGGCTCCGCTGGTGGAACTCGCCGGACTCGTTCTGGTGCCCCTGGGCGTGCTGATCGGCGCGGTCGACACGGACTTCCTGTGGCGCTTCCTGCTCGCCGCCTACGCCTACGCGATGGTGGTCAGCCTGGTGTCGGTCGCCGTCGAGGAGTACGCCTACCACCGCTTCTCCCGGTGGCGGGACATGTGGGGGGCGTTCGTCGGCGTGGCCGTCGAGAACATCGGCTACCGGCAGTTCACGGCGTGGTGGCGGCTGCGCGGGCTGTGGGACGCGCTGCACCGGGCCCCGCAGGTGTGGGGGGCGATGACCCGCACCGGATTCGGCCCGGGCGAGCGGGTCGGGCAGGGCGGGGACCGCCCATGAGGATCATCGGCGACCGTGTGGCAAGCCGGCTGACCGGGGCCTTCGGGCTGCTGATCGCGCTGCTTCTGCTGCTGGGGGCGGGGGCCCTGACCGCGGCCCTGGTGGTGGACCGGATCCACGACGAGGTCGTCACGCAGCTGGAGCCGGTCGCCCGGGACAACCTGCGGGTGCGTGAGCAGGCCACCCGGATGCACCGGGCCGTGCGCACCTATCTGCTCACCGGGCACGCGACGGAGCTGACCGCCTACCGCCGGGCGCGCGACGAGCCGTTCGCCACGCTGGCCGCGGCCGGACGGAACGCCACCGACGCGACCCGGCGCAACCTCGCGGCACAGGACCGTGAGCTGCGCGCGTACGTGCGGGTGGCCGACCAGCAGGCGATGGCCGCACCCGGCAGCCCCCGGGCGGCGGAGCTGACCGAGAAGGCCGCCGGGCGGTTCGCGGCCTTCGACACCGTCAACAGACGGCTCGACTCGCAGCTCAACGGAGCCATCGAGCGGGACGAGGACCGGGCCGACGCCGTCCTCGAAGGCAGCATCGTGGGCATCGGCGTCCTGCTGGCGGCAGGCGGGACCCTGGCGGTCTTCGCGGCGGTGCACACCACGCGTGCCCTGACCCGGCCGCTGCGGAGCACCGCCCGGACGCTGGACCGGCTCGCCTCGGGCGACCACGCGGCGCGGGCGTCGGAGAAGGGTCCGGAGGAGATCAGGGCGGTGGCGCGGTCGGTGAACGCGCTCGCCGACGAGAGCGACCGGATGCGGGCGATCGAACAGGAGCGCACCCGGCTGGCGCAGACCGCGCGGACCGTCGGTGTCCGCATCCGGGAGCACCTCGGTGTGGAGCAGCTCCTCGACACGGCCTGCGCCGGGATCGGCGAGGGGCTGGCGGCCGAACACGCCTTCGTCCTGCTCACCGAGGAGGACAGCCCTCTCGTGCGCACGGCACGCGCCTGGAGTTCCGAGGCGGGGCTGCTGCCCCCTGAGGAGCAGCCGATCCCGCCCGTTCCCCTCGACGTGGTGCGCGAGCACTACCGGCGGGGAACGGCCTGGTGCCACAACGACCTGCCGGCCGTGCTGGCCGAGGGCGCACCGCTGCCGGGGGCGCCGGGCTCCTTCGGCGAGGACGGTCTGCCGCGGGACGCCCGGGAGGCGGCCGAGACGCTGGGCCTGGTGGGGGTGCTCGTCGTCCCGGTCGGCGTCGGTGACGAACCGCTCGGCGCCCTCTTCCTCGCGCGCGGCCGGCGGGGCCGTCCGTGGCGGCCGGTGGAGATCGAGATCGCCGAGTCCATGGCCGCCGGAGTCGGCCGTGCGCTGCACAACGCGCTGCTCTACGAGAGGGAGACACGTCTGGTCGACAAGCTGCGCGCGCTGGACAAGGCCAAGAGCGACTTCCTGTCCACCGTCTCCCACGAGCTGCGCACGCCGTTGACCAGCATCGTGGGGTACATCGAGTTGCTGAAGGACGAGGAGACCGGGCCGCTCACCGCTCCGCAGCGGCACATGCTGGACGTCGTCGACCGCAACGCCAACCGGCTCCGGGCGCTCATCGAGGACCTGCTGACCCTGTCGCGCATCGAGTCGGGGGCGTTCAACTCCAGGAAGGAGCCGGTCGACCTGGTCCGGCTGGTGACGTCGGCGGCGGACGCCGTCCGGCCGGCCGCGGAGGCCGCCTCCGTCACCCTGGAGACGCACTGCCCGTCCCAGCCGCTGGTGCTGCGGGCGGACAGCGACCAGCTAGACCGGGTCCTGATGAACCTGCTGTCCAATGCGGTGAAGTTCACCCCGAAGGGCGGGAAGGTCACCGTCCGCGCCGACGCCTGGGACGGGGATGCGGTGCTGAGCGTCAGCGACACCGGCATCGGCATCCCCGCGGAGGAGCAGGAGAGGCTTTTCCAGCGGTTCTTCCGCGCCTCGAACGCCACGGACGCGGCCATTCCCGGCACCGGTCTGGGGCTGACGATCGTCCGCACCATCGTCGCGAACCACGGGGGCGAGATGGAGGTGGACTCCGCGGAGGGCCGCGGCACCACCTTCACCGCCCGGCTGCCGATCGCCGCCCCGGACGAGACGGCCCCCTCGCCCTGAGCCGCCCCGCCGGGCGGCTCAGACGGTGTCCTGGAAGGTCACCCCCTGGGACCGGTAGTCGGCGACGGCGGTCTGCACGGCGGCCGGGGTGAGCAGCTGGTCCTGGACGAAGAACACGTAGTCGACCTTCTGCTCGTAGGCGCGCGTCTTCCGGCTGTTGATCCCGAGCAGGTCGATCAGCCAGTGGTTGAAGCGGATGCTCATGGTCGACTCGGGAACGTAGGGCTCACCGTGCGTGGCGAAGAGCCGGCCGTCGATGTAGTAGGTGACGGTGGTGCTGTCGACGGTGACGACCAGGTCGTGCCAGCCGTTGAAGCTCGCGCGCTCCTGGGTGGAGACGTTCTCCTCCTGCGGCGGGTTCTCCGCGTACGTCTCCCAGGACGTGGCGAGCAGCGCGCTGGAGGGGATGCCCCATCCGCCGTTGGGCAGGTACTCGAAGTCGAGCTCGCTGTAGGCCGGGTCCAGCGGGAAGTCGAGCGGCGAGATGGTGAAGAACGTCTGCACCATGTGGTCGCCGTCGGGCCCGATGGTGGGGCCGTCGCTGAAGCGGACGCGCGCCGCGTAGGTGCCGTACAGGAACTTGCGCTGCTGGTAGATCTCGGTGTGCTCGGTGCCGGCCGCCGTGCCGTTGGTGCCGGAGCGCATGGTCATGACGGAGTTGCCGGAGGCGGTGGCGAAGGTGATGTTCTGCGGCTTCCACGTGGCGCCGGACACACCGGGCCCGCCCTGGCCCGAGCGCAGGGTCCAGCCGTGCTGGGTGAGCTGCTGATCGGTGGCGGAGACGTAGTTGAAGTCGTCGAACAGCGCCGGACCGACGACGGCCCGCGCGGACCGGGCCGGCTGGTGGCCGGTGGCGGCGCTCGCCGGGCCGGGCAGGGCGGCGAGGGCCGCGCACATCATCGCGGAGGCGACGAGTCCGGCGGCGGCCCTCGTCCGGGAGAGCAGGGCACGTCTGGTCATGGCTCAACTGCCTTTCAACGGAAGGGAGAAGGCGTCCGCCGCCCGCCTGGGACGGGCCATGGCCAGTGAAGCACCCCCGGGTGGGCGGTATGAGAGGGATGCCGCCTGTTCACCCGAACGGGCCACTTTGCGTGCGGAGAGAGAGCCGTGGGCCGCCCGTGACGAGGGCCGCACCGGAGGACGGCCTACCCGCCGGTCACGAGCGGTGGACGCGTACCTAGACTCGGGGCCATGCGAAGTGAGCCCGTGGTCCAGGTCCAGGCCCTGGTGATGCGGTACGGCACGAAGACTGCGGTGGACGGCCTCGACCTGACGGCCCGGACGGGTGTCACCGCCGTGCTGGGTCCCAACGGCGCCGGGAAGACGACCACGGTCGAGACCTGTGAGGGATACCGCCGGCCGCACTCCGGCACCGTGCGCGTCCTCGGCCTCGACCCCGTGAGACAGGCCGTCGAGCTGCGCCCCCGGGTCGGTGTGATGCTGCAGTCCGGTGGCGTGTACTCGGGTGCGCGGGCCGACGAGATGCTGCGGCACGTGGCGAAGCTGCACGCGCATCCGCTGGACGTGGACGCGCTGATCGAGCGGCTCGGGCTCGGCTCCTGCGGCCGCACGGCCTACCGGCGGCTGTCCGGCGGCCAGCAGCAGCGGCTCGCGCTGGCGATGGCGGTCGTGGGCCGCCCCGAGCTGGTGTTCCTGGACGAGCCGACGGCCGGCCTGGACCCGCAGGCCCGCCGTGCCACCTGGGACCTGGTCCGGGACCTGCGCGCGGACGGCGTCTCGGTCATCCTGACCACCCACCACATGGACGAGGCCGAGCAGCTGGCCGACGACGTGGCGATCATCGACGCGGGCCGGGTCGTCGCCCAGGGCTCCCCCGAGGAGCTGTGCCGCGGCGGCGCGGAGAACACCCTGCGCTTCACCGGCCGCCCCGGCCTCGACGTCGGCTCCCTGCTCAAGGCCCTGCCCTCCGACAGCTCCGCCGCCGAGCTGACGCCGGGCTCCTACCGGGTGATGGGCAAGGTCGACCCGCAACTGCTGGCGACGGTCACCTCGTGGTGCGCCCAGCACGGGGTGATGCCGGACCGGATCTCGGTGGAACGGCACACCCTCGAAGACGTCTTTCTGGAGCTCACCGGCAAGGAGCTGCGCTCGTGACCGCCACTGGCACCTACACCCCGAGGCCGGGCGCGGCGCCTCTGCCCCGCATGATCGCGGCGCAGGCGGCGCTGGAGACGAAGATGCTCCTGCGCAACGGCGAGCAGCTGCTGCTCACCGTGGTGATCCCGACGCTGCTGCTGGTCCTGTTCAGCAGCGTGGACATCATCGACACCGGCGCCGGTGAGGCGGTGGACTTCCTGGCCCCCGGCATCCTCGCGCTCGCGGTGATGTCGACGGCGTTCACCGGCCAGGCCATCGCCACCGGCTTCGAACGCCGCTACGGCGTCCTGAAGCGGCTCGCCTCCTCCCCGCTCCCCCGCTGGGGCCTGATGACGGCGAAGACCGCGTCGGTGCTGGTCACGGAGGTCCTTCAGGTGATCCTGCTGACGGCGATCGCCTTCGCGCTGGGCTGGAACCCGCACGGCGACCCGCTCGCGGTCCTGCTCCTGCTGATCCTCGGCACGGCCGCCTTCTCCGGCCTCGGCCTGCTGATGGCGGGCACCCTGAAGGCGGAGGCGACCCTGGCCGCCGCCAACCTGGTCTTCCTGCTGCTGCTCGTGGGCGGCGGGGTCGTCGTCCCGCTGGACAAGTTCCCGTCCGCCGCACAGGACGTTCTCGGCCTGCTGCCGATCTCGGCCCTCTCCGACGGTCTTCGGGACGTGCTCCAGCACGGCGCGGGCATGCCCTGGGGCGACCTGGGGATCCTGGCGGTGTGGGCGGTCCTGGGGCTGGGGGCGGCGGGGAGGTTCTTCCGCTGGGAGTGAGGCTTGTTCCGGCCCCTGGGGAGGCCGGCGCCGTCCGGCGTGCGAGTGACGTCCGGGCGAAGTGGGAAGAGACGCCCCGTGTACGAGTCCGCGGATTCCTCGAGTGTGCGTGCTCTGCAACCCCTTCTCCACGACGTGGTCATCTGTGTCGCGGCCCCGGCCTTCGCCGCCTCGCCCCGGGACGGGCAGCTGCGCGGCCTGCGGGCGGAGGGCTTCTACGGCCATGACCGCAGGCTGCTGCACACGGCCTGTCTGCTGATCGACCACCGTGAGCCGGAGCCGATCGGCGTGCAGCCGCTCGGCCCCGACCAGGTGCGCTTCACGTCGGTGCACCGCTACCCCCGCGACCGCACGGACGACCCCACCGTGATCATCGAGCGGGTGCGCACGGCCGGCCGGGGCGAGAGCATCCTGCTGCGCAACGTCGGCACCGTCTCCCGGCTGCTGCACGTCGAGCTGGCGCTCGCCACCGACCTGGCGGACATCGCCGACGTGAAGCGGGGCCGTACCGGTGCGCCCGTGCGGTGCGCCGCGGACGAGGGCGCTCTGGTGTGGGAGGCGCCGACCGGCCGGGCGGAGGTCCGTGCGGCCGGGCCGGAGCGGCCGCCCGGCATCACCGACGGGCCGGAGGGCGGCACCTTCACCTGGCCCCGGCTGCTGCTGCGCCCCGGCGAGAGCCGGCAGCTGCGGCTGACCGTCGACGGCGGCGCGGTCCCCACCCCGCCCGGGCATCCGGGCCCCCCGACCTCGGAGGTCCCCTGGAGCGAGCCGGTCGTACGCGGCGACCGCAGGCTGGTGGCCCTGGTCCGCCGGGGCCTGGGCGACCTGCGCGCGCTGCGGCTGGCGGACCCCGAGCGCACCGCGCCCGACGGCCCCGAGGACCAGTTCATCGCGGCGGGCTGCCCCTGGTATCTGGCGCTGTTCGGCCGGGACTCGATCTGGTCGGCCCGGATGATGCTCCCGCTGGGCACCGGTCTGGCCCGCGGCACCCTGTGGGCGCTGGCCCGCCGGCAGGGCACGGACAACGACGTGTTCCGCGAGGAGGCGCCGGGCCGCATCCTGCACGAGCTGCGCCCCGCGGACGCCGAGCACGGGCACGGGCTGCGCCTGCCCTCGCGCTACTACGGCTCGGTCGACGCGACCCCGCTCTTCGTGACCCTGCTGGTGGAGGCCTGGCACTGGGGGCTGCCGGAACGGGACGTGGACGCGCTGCTGCCGTACGCGCAACGGGCCATGGACTGGGTGCTGCGGACGAGCGCCGAGGACGAGGACGGGCTGCTGCGCTACTACCCGCGGGCGGGCGGGCTGCGCCACCAGTCCTGGAAGGACAGCGACGACGCGGTGCGGGACGCGGCGGGCCGCCGGATCGAGCCGCCGCTGGCGTTGTGCGAGGTGCAGGGGTACGCCTACCAGGCGGCGAGCGGGCTGGCCGGGCTGCTCGCCGCGCGGGGGCGCAGGGAGGAGGCCGAGCGGCTGCGGCTGTGGGCGCGGGGTCTGCGCAAGCGCTTCACGGACGCGTTCTGGCTGCCCTCCCCCGGGGGACCCGCCCCGCGCTATGTGGCCATCGCGGTCGGCCGGAGCCTGGACCCGGTCAGCGGACCGGCGTCGAACATGGGCCAGTTGCCGGCCACCGGCATCCTCGACGGCCGGGGCTGCCGGGACGTGGCGGCCTGGCTGGACTCGGACGAACTGAACTCGGGCTGGGGACTGCGCAGCCGTTCGGCGGCCCTGCCCGGCTTCAACCCGATGAGCTACCACGGCGGTTCGGTCTGGACCCACGACACGGCGATCGCGATCCAGGGGCTGTGCGCGGCGGGCTGTGACGCGGAGGCCTCCCGGCTCGCCGAGGGCCTCCTGGAGGCGGCGGCCCATTTCCTCTACCGGATGCCGGAGCTGTACGGCGGGGACGCCCGCACGGGCGACTCCCCCGCCCCGCTCGCCTACCCGGCGGCCTGCCGGCCGCAGGGCTGGTCGGCGGCGTCCGGCGTGGCCGTGCTGTCGGCGCTGCTGGGTCTGCGGCCGGACGCGGGGCGGCGGGTCCTGCACGTACGGCCGACCCCGTTCGGCCCGCTCGAGGTCCAGGGGCTGCGGCTGGCCGGCGAGGAACTGTCGGTGCGGGTGGACGAACAGGGCGCGGCCGAGGTGACCGGTCTGCCGTCCGGCTGGGTCACGGCGGGCTGAGCGGGGCGCGGTACACGCGGAGCATGTGCCGCAGATAGAACTCCAGATCGAAGTGGTGCACGACGTGCTGCCGGGCGCGCCGCCCCACCGCCTGGGCGAGCGCGGGGTCGTCGAGCAGCAGGGCGATGCGGTCGGCCAGCTTGGACACGTTGCGGTCGGGCACGAGGAAGCCGATCTCCTCGTCCTCCTCGATCCCCTCGTCGAGTCCGCCCATCCGGGTGACGACCACCGGCCGCGCGGCGCACATCGCCTCCAGCGGCGCGAGCCCCATGGGTTCGTCGAACATCGACGGATAGACCACCACGGAGGCTTTTTCGTAGAGGGCCCTCATATGATCCACGCCGGCCTCGGCGAATTCGACGACCCCTTCTTTCACTTCCAGTTTTTTCAGCAGTTTCTGCAGTTCATTGTAGAAACCGACCGTTTCCCCATGGAAATCGACCGTGTTTTCGACGCCTGTCCGCATGAGGACCAGTCGCGGCATCACTTCGCTCAGACCGTGCTCGATGATGTGGTGCACGGCCCTGATCGCCAGTTCCGCTCCCTTGTCCGGAATCAGCCGCGCAGGCAGCAGCACCATTCCGGGTTCCTGCACTCCGGCGACGGGCACGTCCAGATAGGTCGCCGTGTCGATGCCCAGGTACCGGCGCTCCACGGTGAATCCCAGGTGCCGGGTGCAGGCTTCGGCGAGGAAGTCGGAGACCGCGAAGTGGAGATCCCAACGCGCGCAGGCCTCGGCCGCCGGATTCGCCTCCTCGTGCCAGATGCTGTGATACGTGTGCACGAGCCGCACACCGAGCTCGTCGCGCAGTTCGGCCAGAGCCCGGGCCGGTCCCTCCGAGAAGTGGTGCAGATTGTGTCCGTGGACCACACGGATCCCCCGGGCGGTGATCAACTCGCGGAACCACGCGCCGAGTTCGGGCCCCTCCGGCGGCTCCGGCACGACGCCGGCCAGGTCGAGACCCGGGTGCCGCTCGATGCGGACCGTCCCCTCGCCCTCGACGCCCGTCCGGCCCGGGGCCACCGCCTCCGGCGTCCCGGTGAAGACCGTCACGTCGACTCCGTGGGCCGCGAGCAGGCGCGAGAAGTGCCACAGGTGCGTTTCCACCCCTCCGACACAGGGGGGAAAGGACCAGTGCACCAGTCCCACGTGCATTTTCTGATCTGTCGGCTGACCGTCCACGCCGCCTCCGAAGGGCGAAAATCCGAGGGTGCGCAGACTTCGGAACACATTCTGCTGCACGTATATGGAAGACGGAGTATGGCCCCCGGACAATGGGAGCTTCAACCTGAACCGTGCGGGCAGGGGAGTTTCACACCGGGGGAGCCGCCATGGGAGCAGCCAGGAGCAGCGCGGACACACGACGACGAGGTCTGCGGATCGGCCTGTACACCGCCACGACCGGCTCGGTCGCGGTCCTGCCGATCGTCGCGGACCATGCGAACGGGCCCGCGCTGTGGGCCGTCGTCTCGGTGACGGGCGTCCTCGCCGCCGCCTCCGCCTTCTTCACCCGGCACTCGCTGGGCCGGGGCTCGGCGGCCCAGGAGGAGCCGGTCGAGATCCCGCTGATACCGCCGCACAACCTGCCGTCCCTCTCGCGCTACTTCACCGGCCGGGACGCGGAACTCCGGCGCATCGACGAGATGCTGGCCGGGACCTCCGAGTCGGCGGCCTCCCGCCGCGTCGTCGTCATCCACGGCATCGGCGGCGCCGGAAAGACCCAGCTGGCCGTGCGGCACGCCCGCACCCACGCGCAGACCCACACCTACGCCCTGACCTGGTGGCTGCCCGCCACCAGCACCGAGCGGCTGCGCGACAAGCTCCTCGAACTCGCCGCCATCGTGGGCATCCCCGCCCACGAGAGCGAGTACGTCGTCCTGTCCCGTCTGTGGGGCTGGCTGCGCGACAACCCGGGCTGGCTGCTCGTGTACGACAACGTCCAGCGGGACACCGACGACGCCGAGTCCCCGGCCGACGGCATCCACGGGCTGCAGCAGTTCCTGCCCCCGGACCAGTGCGAGGGCACGATCCTGATCACCACCCGGGTACGCCAGGGCTGGGCCGAGCTGACCGATCACCGCCTGGAGCTGCTCGGTCTCGGCCCCACCGAGGGGCGGGCCTTCCTGCGCCGGCGCATAGACGTCGGCCCCGAGGACGCGGACACCGAACAGCTGGACGCGCTGGGCCGGCAGCTGGGCTGGCTGCCGCTCGACCTGGAGACGGCCGGGGCCTACATCGAGCAGGAGGGCATCACCGTCGAGGAGTACCTGGCCCAGCTGCCCGACCACACCTCGACGAACGGCTTCGAGACCTTCCGGCTGTCCGTCGAGAAGATCTCCCGGGACGCCCCGGAGGCCGAGAACCTGCTGCGTCTGTGCTCCTACCTGGCCTCCGAGGACGTACCGCACGCGGCGCTGTACGAGCACCGCGCGGTCCTGCCGGAGGGGCTGCGGCGGGCGATGGAGAGCCGGCGGGTCTTCCGGCCCATGGTCCGCGAGCTCGTGGAGCACTCGCTGCTCACCGTGAGCGGTGACCAGCGCAGGGGGTCGCTGACGTTCGGGGTGCACCCGCGGGTGCGCCAGTTCATCCGCAGCAGGATGGACCAGGAGGCCCGGGTGCAGTGGTCGCAGGTCGCGGTGCGCCTGGTGGAGGCCGCGTTCCCGGCCTGGCCGGAGCAGCCGGAGGTGCGCAGCGCCTGCGAACGGCTGATGCCGCACGCGGACGCGGTGATCACGGAGGTGTCCTGGGCGTCGGACGACCGGATCGAGTACGGCAAGGCCCGCTGGGCGCTGATCGAGTTACTCCACCGCGTCGGCGTCTACCAGGAGCAGCGGTGCAACTGGACGCGCGCGCTCACGTTCTTCCAGTGGGAGGCGGAGCTGCGCCAGGACTCCGGCGCGCCGGACGGCGAGGACGCCCTCGGCCGGGTCACCGCGCAGCTGGCGGTGGCCCGCCAGCACTATCTGCTGGCCCATCTCGACGAGGCCCACGAGGAGTGCCTGAAGGCGCTGGAGCAGTGCCGCCGTCACACCGGCGACGGTCCGGCCTTCGTGGAGCTGGAAGCGCTCTGCCACCGCCAGTACGGCGGCGTGCTGCGCGAGAAGATCCTCTTCGACGAGGCGCTGGACGCGGTCCGCGAGGCGATCCGGATCTACGAGAACTACGAGCACCAGGAGCCGGGCTGGGAGAGCCTGGAGTGGGCCGTCGCCGAGCAGGAGATCGGCATGATCCACCGCAACGCGGGCCGTCTCTCCCTCGCCCTGGAGTCGTACGCCCGCGCCGAGGCGCGCATCCCGCAGCGCGGCAGCCAGGTGCCGGCCCGGCACGTGCTGTTCCGGGCGATGCTGCGGCGGGACGTCGGCATCGTCGCGCAGGACCGGGGTGACCTGGCCACGGCGGAGACCATGCTCGGGGACGCCCTGGCGGTGTTCCGGGAGCACCGGGGGCTGGAGGACTTCGAGACCTCGCAGGTCGCCAAGTTCCTGGCCGACGTACGGCGTCGGCAGGCCGAGGACCTCCGCGAGCGGGCCCGGGGCGTCTGGCAGCCGCTGCACCGGCGCGAGCTGCGCCGGCAGTGGCGGGAGAAGCTGCGCTCCGCCTCCGAGCTGCTGGAACCGGTGCTCGAACTGCACTACAACCGCAGCGAGGCCGAGCCCCACAAGTACGCCGCCTGCCTGAACAAGATGGGCTCGCTGCAGGCCGCGCGGGGACAGCTGACGGAGGCCCTGCGCACCCTCGACCGGGCCCACGGCATCTACACGCAGAAGTACGGCATCGACCACCACTACCGCGCGAAGACGCTCTCCCGGCTCGGTCCGGTCATGCTCACGGCCGGTGACCGGGCGGGCGCGGAGATGGTGCTGCGGGAGGCCGAACGCATCTTCCGGGCCCGGCTGGGCGACGATCACCCCTCGCTGGTGGCGGTCTACGAACGGCTCGCCGAATGCACCGACGATCCGGCCGAGGCGGCGGCCTTCCTGGCCGGGGCCCGGCGGATCGGGGCGGCCCTGTGGCTCGACACCCCGCCCCTGACGGATCCGCTGCCGCCGGGCGGCGCCCTGCTCCCCTCGGAGACCGGACCCTCGTGAAAGCATGCACAAGCGGCCGCCTACGATGGTGTGCGTGCCAAACGTGACCCGCGCCGACGCCCTGGCGGCCCTGCGCAACCCGCTCGCCTTCATCGCCGAACGCTGGACGCCCGCTCCCCGGACGGTCCAGCGGGCGGCCCTCTCCGCGCTCGTGATGTCGGTGGTGATCGTGGTCACCGGCGGTGCCGTGCGGCTCACCGGCTCCGGGCTCGGCTGCCCGACCTGGCCCAAGTGCACCGACGACTCGCTCACCGCGACCGGTGCGATGGGCTTCCACGGCGCCATCGAGTTCGGCAACCGCATGCTGACGTACGTGCTGTGCGCGGCGGTGGGCTGGGCGATCATCGCGGCGCGGTCCGAGAAGCCGCGGCGCCAGGGGCTGACCCGGCTGGGCTGGGCGCAGTTCTGGGTCGTGATGAGCAACGCGGTCCTCGGCGGGATCGTGGTCCTGGTCGGCCTCAACCCGTACACGGTCGCCGCGCACTTCGTCGCGACGTCGGCGCTGATCGCGGTGGCGACGGTGATGTGGCAGCGCACCCGGGAGGGCGACGCGGCGCCGCGTCCGCTGGTCGGCGCGTCCGTGCGGCAACTGGTGTGGTTCCTGGTCGCGGCCTCGGTCCTGCTGATCCTGGTCGGCACGGTGGTGACCGGTGCGGGGCCGCACGCGGGCGACTCCAGCGAGGTCGAGCGGATGCCGGTCGACTGGGAGACGGTCAGCAAGGTGCACGCCGTGCTGGCCTGGATCGTGGTGTCGCTGACGTTCGCCCTGTGGTTCGTCCTCAAGGCGGTGGACGCCCCCAGGGCCCCGCTGGACCGCACCCGCGACCTCTTCCTGATCCTGCTCGCCCAGGGCGTCATCGGCTACGTCCAGTACTTCACCGACCTCCCCGAGGTCCTGGTCGGCCTGCACATGCTGGGTTCGGCCCTGATGTGGATCGCGGTGCTGCGGGTACTGCTGGCGCTGCGCGAGCGCCGGCGGCCGACGCTGGACCTGCCGGGTCCGACGACCGAGGCACCCGTCGGCTCCCGCGCCTGAGGTCTGCCGGGCCGCGGGACGGACGGGCCTCGCCGCAGGGGCCCCGAGCCGGGGCCCGGGCCGGTCACCCCAGTCCGTACACCCGGTGCGCGTTGCCCGACGCGACCATCCCGGCCACCCGCCGCGCGTCGGCGAGCGACCACGCGTCCTCGGCGACCCAGGTGCCCAGCACCCGCCCGAGCGCCTCGCGGAACAGCTGGGCGCCGACGACGTGGAGCTCGGGCAGCGCCTGTGCCCCGCTGGAGAACAGGATCTTGCCGAAGGGGGCCAGTTCCAGGATCTCCGCGAGGACCGTCGCGGCACGGGCGCCGGTGCGCACGAGCGCGGCGCCGGAGTCGGCGTAGACGTGCGGGAAGACACCGGCGAGGTGGGCGGCGTGGCGGTGGTAGGGGTAGCCGTGGAGCAGGACCAGGTCGGTGCCCAGGCCGGCCGTGGCGCGGACGAAGTCCGTGAGCAGCGCGGGGTCGGTGCGGTCGATGCGCAGGCCCGGCTCGCCGAGACCGGCGTGCAGCTGGAGGGGCAGTCCGGAGGCGACGGCGATCCACAGCAGGTGCCGTAGCAGCACGGGGTCGCTCAGCTCGCCGCCGACCCGGCGGGCGGCCAGCCAGCGGCCCGCCGCGCCCCGCACCTCCCCCGGGCCGGGCGGCTCGGGCGCGAGCGCGAGGCCGTGCCGGACGCCGGCGACGGAGGTGAAGGCGACGGCGGACCCGGCGGCCGAGTGGACCGCCTCGGCGAGGTTGGCGAGGAAGGACTCGACGGTGCCGGAGGTGTCGGCGACCTGCTCGGCGAGGAGTTCCAGGCGCACGATCTCGCGGGCCTCGGCGGCTCCTGCGGAGGCCAGCTCGTCCGGGCCGGTGAGATCGCCGGGCAGGCCGGTGTCGACCAGGTAGGTCGTGATGCCGCTGCCGCGCAGCAGCCGGCGGCCCGATTCCAGTACGCCGAGTTCACGACGGCGGGCGAGGTAGCGGGCGGGCGGGCAGTGCGGTTCCAGGCCGAGCAGCGGGGGGCACCAGCGGCGTACGGCGAACCCGGTCTGGGTGTCGAAGAGGGTCGTGCCGGTGGCGGGCGGGCCCTCGGTGCGGGCCAGCTGGGCCTCGAAGGTGCCGAGGCCCAGCTCCGTTCTCAGGACGCCGTGGCAGTACTGGTCCACCAGGGACGGCGTTTCGATCATCGGGACTCCCGTGACTGGACCTCGTACTCCTGAAGGTCCTAACGGGTGAACCGGGTGTCAGGTGTTGCGTGAGAAGACGCTCAGGCGTTCTTCGGGCCGCCGACCTGGATCCCGGCCATGCGGGACCACTCGTACGGACCTGTCTTCACCTTGGCCGCGAACTCGCCGTCGAAGGACTCGTGGGCCGTGATCCCGGCCTTCTCCACGGCCTTCCGGGCGATCTCCACCGAGGGGGCCACGAGGTCGCCCCAGGCGCCGTCCTCGCCGACGAGGACGATGCGGGCGCCGCGTTCCCCGATGTGGGCGACCTGGCCTTCGGCCCCGCCGTGCTGCTGGGAGAAGGCGCTGATCTGCTTGGCGAGCCGGGCGACCTTGCGCCCGTCCTTCGCGTCAACCTGCTGCGTGTCTGCCATGGTCAGGATGCTACCGACGGGTAGATCGCACGGCGACGGCCGGGGTGAGTGACGCTCACCTCAGGAAGGGGTCCACGGCGACGGCCACGAACAGCAGCGAGACGTACGTGATGGACCAGTGGAACAGGCGCATCTCCTTGAGCTTGCCGCCCGTGGCCCCGGCCTTCGCCCGGTTCTGCAGGGCGTGCGCCTCCCAGAGCCACCAGCCGCCCGCCGCGAGGGCGACGGCCGTGTAGAACCAGCCGGTGTAGCCGAGCGGCGTCAGCAGGAGCGAGACGGCGACCATGACCCAGCTGTAGATCACGATCTGCCTGGCGACGACCTTGTTGGAGGCGATGACCGGCAGCATCGGCACGCCCACGCGCGCGTAGTCCTCCTTGACCTTCATGGACAGCGGCCAGTAGTGCGGCGGCGTCCAGAAGAAGATCACCATGAAGAGGATCAGCGGGGCCCAGGAGAGGGAGTTCGTCACGGCCGACCAGCCGATCAGCACCGGCATGCAGCCGGCGATGCCGCCCCACACGATGTTCTGCGAGGTCCGCCGCTTCAGGATCATCGTGTAGACGACCACGTAGAAGAGGAGCGCTCCGAGCGACAGCCAGGCGGACAGCCAGTTGACGGCGAGGCCGAACAGCAGCGTCGAGACCACCGCGAGGGTGATGCCGAACGCGAGGCACTCGCGCGGGCTGACCATGCCGGTGACCAGCGGGCGCTGCGAGGTGCGGTCCATCAGGGCGTCGATGTCGCGGTCGATGTACATGTTCAGCGCGTTGGCGCCGCCCGCGGAGAGGTAGCCGCCGACGCAGGTGAGCAGCACGAGGCCGAGGTCCGGCACACCCCGCTGCGCGAGGAACATCACCGGAACGGTGGTGATCAGCAGCAGCTCGATGATCCGCGGCTTGGTCAGCGCCACGAACGCCTTGACCCGGGCCCCCACCGGCCGCCGGCTCGGGCTCTGGCTCGTCCCGACGATCCCCACTGGACGGGATTCAACGGCCGTCACGCACACCCCTGACAGAGACTCCCAGCAAGCCTCCCCATGTGAATGCGGGGTAAAGGCTCGCGCGTACCACGCCACTGTAGACGTTGCCCATACCCCGGCCTTCGCGGGGGTGGGGTCGTGTTGGGAGGGGCGCCGGGAAGGGTCGCGGATGAGTCGTACTCAGGCTCGATTGAGCAGTCATGTGAGCGGCTCCGTATTCAAGTGCCAAGTGCGGTTCCGGCCAGTCAGCGGGCGGATCGCAGCAAGGCCCGGCAGTCTGGAACGACTCGAAAAAACGCACGTCCCCACGGGGGTAGGCTCGACAGCGGCCGGTGGGCATCCAGTGCACCGGCAGCCGGTGGGCGCGCGCCCAGAACAGCCGGTATTCGACATGTGGAGAGGAGCCCTGACCCAGGGTGAGCACCAAGCCGACCACCACAGACCTCGAGTGGACCGAGTTGGACCAGCGGGCCGTCGACACCGCCCGTGTCCTGGCCGCCGACGCCGTACAGAAGGTCGGCAACGGCCATCCCGGTACGGCGATGAGCCTGGCGCCTGCCGCCTACACCCTCTTCCAGAAGGTGATGCGGCACGACCCGGCGGACGCCGACTGGGTCGGCCGCGACCGCTTCGTGCTGTCCGCGGGCCACTCGTCCCTGACCCTCTACACCCAGCTGTACCTGGCCGGCTTCGGCCTGGAGCTGGACGACCTGAAGTCGTTCCGTACGTGGGGTTCGAAGACCCCGGGTCACCCGGAGTACGGCCACACGGTGGGTGTGGAGACGACGACCGGCCCGCTCGGCCAGGGTGTCGCCAACGCAGTCGGCATGGCCATGGCGGCCCGCTACGAGCGCGGTCTGTTCGACCCCGAGGCCCCGGCCGGCGAGTCCCCGTTCGACCACTTCGTCTACGTCATCGCCGGTGACGGCTGTCTGCAGGAGGGCATCTCCGCGGAGGCGTCCTCGCTGGCCGGCCACCAGAAGCTCGGCAACCTGGTCCTGCTGTGGGACGACAACCACATCTCGATCGAGGGCGACACCGAGACGGCCGTGTCCGAGGACACCGTCAAGCGGTACGAGTCGTACGGCTGGCACGTGCAGCGGATCGCCCCCAAGCCGGACGGCGACCTCGACCCGCACGCCCTCTACAACGCGATCGAGGAAGCGAAGAAGGTGACGGACAAGCCGTCCTTCATCGCGATGCGCTCGATCATCGCCTGGCCCGCCCCGAACGCCCAGAACACCGAGGCCGCGCACGGCTCGGCGCTCGGCGACGACGAGGTCGCGGCCACCAAGCGTGTCCTCGGCTTCGACCCCGAGCAGAGCTTCGAGGTCGCCGACGAGGTCATCGCCCACGCCCGCAAGGCCCTGGAGCGCGGCGCGGAGGCGAAGGCGCAGTGGGAGAAGTCCTTCCAGCTGTGGCGGGACGAGAACCCGGAGCGGGCGGCCGAGTTCGACCGGATCGCCGCGGGCGAGCTGCCGGCCGGCTGGGAGGAGAAGCTCCCGGTCTTCGAGCCCGGCAAGGGCGTCGCCACGCGTGCCGCCTCCGGCAAGGTGCTGCAGGCCCTCGGCGCGGTCGTCCCCGAGCTGTGGGGCGGCTCCGCCGACCTCGCGGGCTCCAACAACACGACGATCGACAAGACGTCGTCGTTCCTCCCGGCGGGCAACCCGCTGCCCGAGGCGGACCCGTACGGCCGCACCATCCACTTCGGCATCCGCGAGCACTCCATGGCCGCGGAGATGAACGGCATCGCCCTGCACGGCAACACCCGCGTCTACGGCGGCACGTTCCTGGTGTTCTCCGACTACATGCGCAACGCCGTGCGGCTGTCCGCGCTGATGCACCTGCCGGTGACCTACGTGTGGACGCACGACTCCATCGGTCTCGGCGAGGACGGCCCCACCCACCAGCCGGTCGAGCACCTCGCGTCGCTGCGCGCCATCCCGGGCCTGAACGTGGTCCGCCCGGCCGACGCCAACGAGACCGCGATCGCCTGGCGCGAGATCCTCAAGCGCTGGACGAAGGAGTTCGGCAAGGGCGCCCCGCACGGTCTGGCCCTCACCCGCCAGGGCGTGCCGACGTACGAGCCCAACGAGGACGCCGCGAAGGGCGGTTACGTCCTCTTCGAGGCGTCGAACGGCAGCCCGGAGGTCATCCTCGTCGCGACCGGCTCCGAGGTGCACGTGGCCGTCGAGGCGCGTGAGCAGCTCGAGGCCGACGGTGTCCCGACCCGGGTCGTGTCCATGCCGTCCGTGGAGTGGTTCGAGGAGCAGGACCAGGGGTACCGGGACAGCGTCCTTCCGCCGTCCGTGAAGGCTCGGGTCGCGGTCGAGGCCGGCATCGGTCTGACCTGGCACAAGTACGTCGGGGACGCCGGCCGCATCGTTTCCCTGGAGCACTTCGGTGCTTCGGCCGACGGCAAGGTCCTCTTCCGCGAGTACGGCTTCACTGCCGAGAACGTGGCCGCGAAGGCGCGGGAATCCCTCGCCGACGCCCGGCGCTGACGCTCACATACGACACGTAGGAGATGTAATTCCATGACAGACGCACTCAAGCGCCTCTCCGAGGAAGGCGTGGCGATCTGGCTGGACGACCTGTCGCGCAAGCGGATCACGTCCGGCAACCTCGCCGAGCTGATCGACCAGCAGCACGTCGTGGGCGTCACCACCAACCCGTCGATCTTCCAGAAGGCGATCTCGCAGGGCGACGGCTACGACCAGCAGCTGACGGACCTCGCCCACCGCAAGGTCACCGTCGAAGAGGCCATCCGCATGATCACCACGGCGGACGTCCGCGACGCCGCCGACATCCTGCGCCCGGTCTTCGACGCCACCGGCGGTCAGGACGGCCGTGTGTCGATCGAGGTGGACCCGCGCCTGGCGCACAACACCCGGGCGACGGTCGCCGAGGCCAAGCAGCTGGCCTGGCTGGTCGACCGCCCCAACACGCTGATCAAGATCCCGGCCACCAAGGCGGGTCTGCCGGCGATCACCGAGGTCATCGGCAACGGCATCAGTGTCAACGTCACGCTGATCTTCTCGCTGGAGCGCTACCGCGAGGTCATGGACGCCTACCTGGCGGGCCTGGAGAAGGCCCGCGATAAGGGCCTGGACCTCTCGCTGATCCACTCGGTGGCCTCCTTCTTCGTGTCCCGCGTGGACACCGAGATCGACAAGCGCCTCGACGCGCTGGGCACCGACGAGGCCAAGGCCGCCCGCGGCAAGGCCGCCCTCGCCAACGCCCGGCTCGCCTACCAGGCGTACGAGGAGGTCTTCTCGAGCGACCGCTGGCGCAAGCTGGAGAGCGCGGGCGCCAACAGGCAGCGTCCGCTGTGGGCCTCCACCGGTGTGAAGGACCCGGCGTACAAGGACACCCTGTACGTCGACGAGCTGGTCGCGCCGAACACGGTCAACACCATGCCGGAGGCCACCCTCCAGGCCACCGAGGACCACGGCGAGATCACCGGCGACACCGTCGCGGGCACCTACGAGCAGGCTCGCGCCGACCTCGACGCGGTGGAGAAGCTCGGGATCTCGTACGACGACGTGGTCCAGCTGCTGGAGGACGAGGGCGTCGAGAAGTTCGAGGCGTCCTGGAACGACCTGCTCAAGTCGACCGAGGCGGAGCTGGAGCGCCTCGCCCCCTCGGAGGGCTGAATTGTCCCCCTTCTCCGGTTCCGGAGCGAACCCGCTTCGTGACCCCGCGGACCGACGGCTCCCGCGCATCGCGGGGCCGTCGGGCCTGGTCATCTTCGGCGTCACGGGCGATCTCTCCCGCAAGAAGCTCATGCCCGCCGTGTACGACCTCGCCAACCGGGGTCTGTTGCCGCCGGGCTTCTCCCTGGTGGGCTTCGCCCGCCGCGAGTGGGCGAACGAGGACTTCGCGCAGGAGGTCCACGACGCCGTCAAGGAGCACGCCCGCACGCCCTTCCGCGAGGAGGTCTGGCAGCAGCTCATCCAGGGCATGCGCTTCGTCCAGGGCACCTTCGACGACGACGACGCGTTCGAACGGCTGCGCGCCACCATCGACGAGCTCGACAAGGCGCAGGGCACGGGCGGCAACTTCGCCTTCTACCTGTCGGTGCCGCCGCGCTCCTTCCCGGTGGTCATCCAGCAGCTGAAGAAGCACGGACTGGCCGACCAGACGAAGGACTCCTGGCGGCGCGCGGTCATCGAGAAGCCCTTCGGACACGACCTCGGGTCGGCCAAGGAGCTCAACGCGATCGTCCACGAGGTCTTCGCCCCGGACCAGGTCTTCCGCATCGACCACTACCTGGGCAAGGAGACCGTCCAGAACATCCTGGCGCTGCGGTTCGCCAACACGATGTTCGAGCCGATCTGGAACCGGTCCTTCGTGGACCACGTGCAGATCACCATGGCCGAGGACATCGGCATCGGCGGCCGGGCCGGCTACTACGACGGCATCGGCGCCGCCCGTGACGTCATCCAGAACCACCTGCTGCAGCTGATGGCGCTGACCGCCATGGAGGAGCCCGCCTCCTTCGACGCGGACGCGCTGGCGGCGGAGAAGACCAAGGTGCTCGGGGCGGTACGGCTGCCCGAGGACCTGGGCCGGGACACCGTGCGCGGGCAGTACGCGGCCGGGTGGCAGGGTGGCGAGAAGGCCATCGGCTACCTCGAAGAGGACGGCATCGACCCCCAGTCGAAGACCGACACCTACGCGGCCATCAAGCTGTCGGTGGAGAACCGGCGCTGGGCGGGCGTCCCCTTCTACCTGCGCACCGGCAAGCGGCTCGGCCGACGGGTCACCGAGATCGCGGTCGTCTTCCAGCGGGCCCCGCACTCCCCCTTCGACCACACGGCGACGGAGGAGCTCGGCAAGAACGCGATCGTCATCCGGGTCCAGCCCGACGAGGGCGTGACCGTGCGCTTCGGCTCCAAGGTGCCCGGCACCTCGATGGAGATCCGGGACGTGTCCATGGACTTCGCCTACGGCGAGTCGTTCACGGAGTCCTCGCCCGAGGCGTACGAGCGCCTCATCCTCGACGTGCTGCTCGGCGACTCGAACCTCTTCCCGCGCACCGAAGAGGTGGAGCTGTCCTGGAAGATCCTCGACCCGATCGAGCGGTACTGGGACCAGAACGGGCGGCCCGCGCAGTACCCGGCCGGTACCTGGGGTCCCGTCGAGGCGGACCAGATGCTCGAACGAGACGGACGGAGCTGGCGCCGGCCATGAAGATAGACCTCACGGACACCACCGCCAGCAAGATCAACAAGGCGCTGGTGCAGGGCCGCCGGGCGATCGGCACCCCGGCCGTGGGCATGGTGCTCACACTGGTCATCGTCACCGACGAGGAGAACGCGTACGACGCGCTCAAGGCCGCCAACGACGCCTCGCGCGAGCATCCCTCGCGCACGCTCGTGGTGATCAGGCGTGTCTCCCGCACCCCCCGCGACCGCACCCAGTCCCGGCTGGACGCCGAGGTGCGGGTGGGCGCGGACGCGGGCACCGGCGAGACGGTCGTGCTGCGGCTGTACGGCGAGGTGTCCGACCACGCCCAGTCCGTCGTGCTGCCGCTGCTGCTGCCGGACGCCCCGGTCGTCGTCTGGTGGCCGGTGAACGCGCCGCTCGACCCGGCCGCCGACCCGCTCGGCGCGCTGGCCCAGCGCCGCGTCACCGACACCTACGCCGCCGAGCAGCCGGTGCGCGAGCTCGGCGCCCGCTCCGACACCTACACCCCGGGTGACACGGACCTGTCCTGGACCCGCATCACGCCCTGGCGCTCGATGCTGGCCGCGGCCCTGGACCAGGTCACCTGCACGGTGGAGTCGGTCGAGGTGGAGGGCGAGGAGTTCAACCCGAGCTGCGAGCTGCTCGCGATGTGGCTCGCGGACCGGCTGGACGTGCCCGTCAAGCGCTCGCTGTCGGGCGGCCCCGGGCTCACCGCGGTCCGGATGGCGACCTCCGCCGGCCCGATCGTGCTGGACCGGGCGGACGGCTCGCTGGCGACGCTCTCCATCGAGGGCCAGCCCGACCGCGCGGTGGCGCTCAAGCGCCGCGACACGGCCGAGCTGATCGCGGAGGAACTGCGGCGGCTCGACCCGGACGACACGTACGCGTCGGCCCTGCGGTTCGGGGTGGAGCGGCTGAACGCGTCGGCCTCGGCGGCGCCGGAGCCGGCCGGGGTCGAGAAGGCCAGGGCCGCCCTGGAGAAGGCCGAGGCGGCGCTGGTCCAGGCCGGGGCCGCCGTGGAGCAGGCCGAGGAGGACGCCGGGCCGGCCAAAGAGGAGCGGGCCGAGGGGGACGCCGGGCCGGCCAAAGGAGAACCGGACGGCACCGAAGGCCCTGCGGAAGCTTCCGGGGAGGAAGGGCAGGCGCCGGCACCGCTGAACCCGGTCCCTTCCGGTCTGTCCGGGAAGGCCACGCGGTGAGCGCGCCGCAGCTGGTCGTGCATCACGACAAGGAGCTGATGGCGCAGGCCGCGGCGGCCCGTCTGATCACGAAGATCGTGGACGCGCAGGCCTCCCGGGGCTCCGCGTCCGTGGTCCTCACGGGCGGCCGCAACGGCAACGGTCTGCTGGCCGCGCTGGCCGCCGCCCCGGCCCGGGACGCCGTCGACTGGGGCCGGCTCGACCTGTGGTGGGGCGACGAGCGGTTCCTGCCCGAGGGTGACCCGGAGCGCAACGTCACCCAGGCCCGCGAGACCCTGCTGGACGCGGTGCCGCTGGACCCGAAGCGCGTGCACGCCATGCCCGCGTCCGACGGTCCCCACGGCGCCGACGTCGAGGCCGCGGCGGAGGCGTACGCCGAGGAGCTGGCCCGCGCGGCCGGCCCCGAGAACCACGGCGCCGTGCCCACCTTCGACGTCCTGATGCTGGGCGTCGGCCCGGACACCCATGTGGCCTCGCTCTTCCCCGAGCTGCCGGCCGTGCGGGAGACCGAGCGCACGGTGGTCGGCGTCCACGGCGCGCCCAAGCCGCCGCCGACCCGGGTCACCCTCACCCTCCCGGCGATCCGGGCGGCCCGTGAGGTGTGGCTGCTGGCGGCCGGTGAGGACAAGGCGCAGGCCGCGGCGATCGCCCTCTCGGGCGCGGGCGAGATCCAGGCCCCGGCGGCGGGCGCCCGGGGCCGCGCCCGGACCCTGTGGCTCCTGGACACGGCGGCGGCCTCCCGGCTGCCGAGGTCGCTGTACCCGCCGGCGTCACCATGACCGAGTGGGGCGGTGGAGGCTTCTCGCCTCCACCACCCCACTCGTCCGGCGCGAGCGGTCACTTGACCGAGCCCGCCATCACCCCCTGGACGAAGTGCCGCTGGAACGCGAAGAACACGGCCACCGGTACCACGAGCGACAGGAAGGCTCCCGGCGCCAGCACGTCGATGTTGCTGCCGAACTGCCGCACCTGGGACTGCAGGGCGACCGTGAGCGGCTGGGCGGAGCTGTCCGCGAACAGCAGGGCCACGAGCATGTCGTTCCACACCCACAGGAACTGGAAGATGGCGAGGCTCGCGATGGCCGGCCGCCCCACCGGCAGCACCAGCCGGGTGAAGATCCGCCATTCGCCGCCGCCGTCCATCCGGGCCGCCTCCAGCATCTCCTTCGGCATCTCCGCGAAGTAGTTGCGCAGCAGGAACACCGCGAACGGCAGCCCGTAGGCCACGTGGAACAGCACGACACCGGGGATCGTGCCGAACAGCCCCAGCTGCCCGAAGAGTTTGGCCACCGGCAGCAGCCCGATCTGCACCGGCACCACCAGCAGCGCCACCACGCCCAGGAAGACGGCGTCCCGGCCCGGGAAGTCCAGCCACGCGAACGCGTACCCGGCGAGTGCCGCGAGGACCACGACCAGGACGGTCGTCGGCACCGAGATCAGCACCGTGTTCCAGAACGCCTGCGTCATCCCGGAGTTCTTCAGCAGCGCCGAGTAGTTGTCGAAGGACAGCTGCCCGGGACTGGCGAACACCGTCCACCAGCCGCCCTTCGCGGTGTCCTGGGCGGATCGCAGGGAGGACAGGAACAGTCCCGCCAGCGGGGTCAGCCAGATCAGGCCGACGACCACGAGGAAGGCCTGCACGGCACCGTTGCCCAGTCCGCGCCGTACCGCGTTCATCGCTGGCTCCTTCGGAATCGACGGACGTTGAAGACCATGGCGGGGACGACGAGGAGAAGCAGCAGGACGCCGAGGGCGCTGCCCAGCCCCTGGTTGTTGCCGCCGCCGAAGGACACGAGCCACATCTGGGTGGCGAGCACGGTCGCGTCCTCCTGCACGGGGCCCGGCGCGATGATGTAGACGAGGTCGAAGACCTTCATCACGTTGATCACCAGGGTCACGAAGACCACGGTCAGGACGGGCGCCAGCAGTGGCACGGTGATCCGCCGGAAGATCTGCCACTCGTTCGCCCCGTCCATACGGGCCGCCTCCAGCGCGTCCCGGGGCAGTGCCGAGAGCCCGGCGCCGATCAGCACCATCGCGAAGCCGGTCCAGATCCACAGGTACGCCCCGATGATCGCGGGCGTGACGAGCGCGGGTCCCAGCCAGGAGACGCCGTCGTAGGGCTGGGCGAAGTTCGACGCGGGCAGCCTCACCGTGTAGGCGCCGGACTCCAGGTCCGGCAGACGGAAGGAGCCGTCCGAGGCCGTGGTGGCGCTCTCGACCGTCGTGCCGTCGCGCACCGCCTCGACCTTGATCCCCGGCAGCCCGCTCTCGCCCCGGTCCACCACGCCCTGCTCCCCTCCCCCGCCGGGCGTGAAGTCCAGGTAGACGACTCCGCGCAGCTCGTCCGGCGCCGCCTTGCGGCCGGCGGCCGCGGACGCGGGTCCGGCGTCGCCGGGCAGGTCCTGCGGCGGGACCCCGACCAGTCCGAGGGCCATCACGTCTCCCGGCGAGGCGCTCGCCGTGTAGGAGCCGTCCTTCCCCGCGGTCAGCCCCTGGCCGTCACGCGCCCGGGCGGTCGGATAGGCCGAGGTGCCCTTGAAGGCGTCGTGCACGGACACCACGGCGGCGTTCAGCACGCCCTTGTCGGGGTTCTCGTCGTAGGCGAGCCGGAAGATGATGCCCGCGGCGAGGAAGGACACCGCCATCGGCATGAACAGCAGCAGCTTGAAGGCCGTGGCCCAGCGGACCTTCTCCACCAGGACGGCGAGGACGAGTCCCAGGCCGGTCAGCAGCGTGGGGGCCACCACGACCCAGACGGCCGTGTTGCGCACGGCCTTGAGGGTCGCCGGGTCGCGGAACATCTCGCCGTAGTTCTCGCCGCCCACGAAACGGGTGCCGGACGCGTCGAAGAAGCTGCGGCCGATCGAGAAGAGCACCGGGTAGACCACCAGCGCGCCGAGCAGGAGCAGCGCCGGGAACGCGAACAGCAGGGCGATGATCCGGCCCCGCCGCCGCGTGTGCCGTACACGGGCGGGGGGACCGGCGGGCGGTGAACCCGCCTCTTTCACAAGGGTCGCGGTCATCGACCCGTCAGCCCTTGTACGCCTTGGCGGCAGCGTCCTCGAGCCGCGCCGCGGTCCCCTTCGGGTCCGACGGGTCGCGCAGGAAGTCCTGCAGCAGCTTCCACTCGCCCGCGCCCTTGGTGCCGCCGAAGGCCGCCGGGGCCTGGTCGGACATGTCGAAGCGGACCGAGTCCCCGGCCGCCACCAGGGACTTGGCGGTCGCGCGGGTGACGTCGTCGCCGTAGGAGGCGAGGTCGAGCTTGGTGTTCGGGGACAGGAAGCCGCCGGTCTTCGCCCACACGGCCGCGGCCTCGGGGGTGGCCAGGTATTCCAGGAGCGCCATGCCGGCCTTGGCGTTCTTGCCGTCCTTGAGCACCACGGCCGCGTCGCCGCCGCTGACCACCGGGGCCTCGCCGCCGCCGACCGCGGGGAAGGGGAAGAAGTTCGCGTCCTCGCCGATCACCTTGCCGAACTGGTCCTTGGCGACGCCGGCGACGAAGTCGCCCTCGTAGACCATGCCGGCCTTGGGCTCCGGTCCGAACACCTTCTCCACCGAGCCCGGGAAGTCGGTGTTCAGGGCCTCCTTCTGGCCGCCCGCCACCAGCTGCTTGTCCTTGAAGAGGGCGCCGAGGGTCGTCAGGGCCTCGACCACCGACGCGTCGGTCCACTTCAGCTCGTGGGCGGCGAGGGCGTCGTACTTCTCGGGTCCGGCCTGGGAGAGGTAGACGTTCTCGAACCAGTCGGTGAGGGTCCAGCCGTCCTGCCCGGCCACCGAGAAGGCGGCGAGACCGGAGTCGGAGACGGTGTGTCCGGCCTTCAGCATGTCGTCGTACGTCGTCGGCGGCTTGACGCCGGCCTGGGCGAGCGCGTCGGGGCTGTACCAGACCGTCGACTTGTGGGCGGCCTTGAAGTAGAGGCCGTAGAGGGTGCCCTCGACGCTGCCGTACGTCTTCCACACGTCCGCGTAGTTGGCGTCGACCGCCTTCTCGGCGGTCTTGGACAGCGGCTTGAGCCAGCCGCTCCGGGCGAACTGCTGCAACACGCCGACCTGCGGGACCATCACGACGTCGGGCGCGTTGCCGCCTTCTATCTTGCTGCCGACGACGGTGGACACGTTGTCCCCCGTGGACACGAACTGCGTCTTGGCGCCGGTCTTCTCGCTGAACGCGTCCAGCACCTTCTGGAAGTTCTTCTGCTCGCTGCCGGACCAGACGCCGGCCACGGTGACCGTCTGGCCGCTGAGCGCCTTGTCGCCGCCGCCGGCCGAGACCGGGCCGCCGCCTCCGCAGGCGGTGGCGCCCAGCGCCAGGGCGAGGGCGGTGCAGCTGGTGAGCAGGGTGGTACGTCGTCGCATCATCGTTGATGTCCCTTCGGGGATGGTGGGAAACGGACGGGCGTTCAGGGAGGTCAGAGGTCGCTGAGCCACCAGGCGGCGGTCGAGCCGGGGAGCACCCCGGCCGGGCAGGGGCCGCTGGAGAGCAGGGGGGTGCCGGAGACCGGCGCGGGTGTGGGCGCGGTACCGAAGTTGACGGCGCAGACGAGGCCGTCGCCGCGGGTGAAGGCGAGGACACCGGGCGGGCTGTCCAGCCAGTGCAGCGTGCCCTCGCCCAACTGGGGCAGCGCGGAGCGCAGTTGAAGGCCGTCCCGGTACAGGTGCCAGAAGGAGCGGGTGTCGGCGAGGGCCCGGTCGGTGGCGTACTCGGCGAAGTACTCGGGCTGCGGCAGCCACGGCCTGGCGCCCTCGGCGCCGGAGGTGAAGCCGAACGGCGAGGCCTGCCCCGACCAGGGCAGCGGCACCCGGCAGCCGTCGCGGATGCGGGCGCGGCTGCCGGTGCGGCGGAAGATCGGGTCGGTGAGTACGTCGTCGGGCAGGTCGACGACCTCCGGCAGGCCGAGCTCCTCGCCCTGGTAGATGTACGCGGCTCCGGGCAGCGCCAGCATCAGCAGCGCGGCGGCGCGGGCGCGGGCGGCGCCGAGGCCGCTGCCGCCGGGGGCGGGTTCGCCGTACCGCGTGACGGTGCGGACCTGGTCGTGGTTGTTGAGGACCCAGGTGACCGTCGAGCCGGTGCCGGCGATGTCCTGCATGGCCTCGGAGATGACCTTGCGGAAGGCGTCCGGGTCCCAGGGCGCGCCGAGCAGGTCGAAGAAGAAGGCCTGGTGCAGCTCGTCCGGGCGGACGTACTGGGCGTGTTCGCGGGCGGTGGGCACCGAGACCTCGCCGACCAGCAGCCGCTCGCGCCCGTCCCGTGCCGCGTAGGCGTCGCACACCGCGCGCCAGTGCCGCCACACGTCGTGCACCTCGGGCTGGTTCCAGGCGAGCGGGTTGACCGAGTCACGGGTGCGGGCGTCGGCCTCCGGGTCCGGGGAGTCGGGGAGGTCGGGGTGCTTGAAGAGGCCGGCCGCCACGTCGATGCGGAAGCCGTCCACGCCCCGGTCGAGCCAGAAGCGGAGGGTCCGGTCGAACTCCTCGACCACCTCGGGGTTGCGCCAGTTCCAGTCCGGCTGCTCGGGCGTGAACATGTGCAGGTACCACTGGCCGGGCCGCCCGTCGGCCTCCGTCACCCGGCTCCACGCCGGGCCGCCGAACATGGCGTGCCAGTTGTTGGGCGGCTCGGCGCCGTCCGGGCCGCGGCCGTCGGCGAAATGGAAGCGGGCGCGGGCCGCGCTGCCGGGGCCGGCGGCGAGCGCCTCACGGAACCAGGGGTGCTCGCTGGAGCAGTGGTTGGGGACGATGTCCAGGAGCACCTTGACGCCGAGCCGGCGAGCCGCGGCGATCAGCAGGTCGAACTCGGCGAGGTCGCCGAAGGTCGGGTCGACGTCGCGGTAGTCGGCCACGTCGTAGCCGTGGTCGTGCTGTGGCGAGGGGTAGAAGGGGCTCAGCCAGATCCCGTCGACGCCCAGCTTCTTCAGGTAGGGCAGTCCTGCCCTGACCCCGGCGAGATCGCCGATGCCGTCGCCGGTGCTGTCCAGGAAGCTGCGGACGTACACCTGGTAGATCACGGCGTCGCGCCACCAAGGGAGCTTGTTCAACCCATTGACCCGTCTCTGTAAGAGGCCAGCAGTTATGCATGCATGTTAAGTAGACGTGTCGCAAGGGTGTCAATGAACAGGAAGAAGCTACTGAATGGTTGGCCCTTTATATGCCCATTTATCGGGGCACATGGCGGCAAGGTGAGACCGCTGCGTTACCTAACATGTAACTAGCGGCCGGAGATGGCGGCGAGTTCGCGCGCCAGCCGCCGCACCGCGTCCTCGGGCGTCTCGCGCCCGGTCATCGCGTCGCGCACGACCGCCTGCACGACCAGACTGACCTGGTCGTACCGCGGGCTCTTGGGGCGCGGCGCGGCCGCGAGCACGCTCGCCCGCAGGGTCGGCAGGTACGGGAACCGCCGCACCAGAGCGGGGTCCTCGTACAGCGCGGCCCGCACGGGCGGCAGCGCGCCGCGCGTGAGGACCTGACGCTGGACGGGCTCACTGGTGAGGTACGCGAGCAGACGCGCGGCCGAGTCGGGGTGCCGCGCGTGTGTGCCGACGGCCAGGTTGGACCCGCCGAGGACGCTCGTGCCGGGCCCGTCCGGTCCGGGCAGCGGTACGGCGCCGATCTTCCCGGCGACCGGAGACCCCGCGGCCGAGGCGACGGCATAGGCGTACGGCCAGTTGCGCAGGAACAGCAGCCGCCCGTCCTGGAAGGCCTGCTTGGACTCCTCCTCCTTGTACGTGAGCGCCTGGCGCGGTATCCAGCCCTCGCGCACACCCCGGGCGAGGAACCCGATGCCCTCGCGCGCGGCGGCGGAGTTCACGGTGACACGGGCGCCCTCGTCGCCGAGGATCGTGCCGCCCGCCGAGTAGACGGCCTCGGCGGCGTTGACCGTGAGGCCCTCGTAGGGCAGGAACTGCCCCGCGTACCCGTCGAGCCCGTACTTCGGGGCGATGGTCTTCGCGTCCCGCTCCAGTTCGGCCCAGGTGCGCGGCGGCGGGACGCCCTCCTTGGCGAGGACGTCCTTGCGGTAGAGGAGCAGTCCGGCGTTGGTCACGTACGGGACGGCGTAGAGCTGCCCGTCGTAGGTCGCCGTGTCCACGACCGGTGGCAGGAAGCTGCCGAGCGGGAAGCGGTCGCGCGGGAGCGGACGTATCCAGCCCGCGGCGGCGAACTCCGGGGTCCAGTTGACGTCGATGTTGAGGACGTCGAAGCGGCTGCGGCCGCCGGCGCGCAGGTCGGTGGCCATCTGCGCACGGGTCTCGTCCGCGGAGTCCGGCAGCTCGACGAGGGTGACCCGCTCCCCCGGGTGGGTGCGGTTCCAGCCCTCCAGGAGGGGGCCGAGGTAGCCCGTGAGATCTCCGGCGGTGGCGAGCGTCAGGGGCCCGCGGCCGCCCGCGGCCCCTTCACCGGCCCGCGCTCCCGAGGCGATGTACCCCGTCATGACCACGACGAGAACAAGGAGGCCCCTACCCGCGGCACGTATCCACCGCATAGGTTCCTCCCAGTACACCGGCGCCGGGCACCTTCGCCCGGAGTCAGAGGCCATGTATACCTGTTAGGTATGGGCGATACTAGGGCCTGGCGTCAAACTCCCGCCGTCCGCCCGAAGGGCGGGTCCGGCGGCGTCTGGCGCGTGCGCTCGCAAGGCGCCGGGGTGTCCTCGTGGCGGAGCCACGTGGGCACTCCGGCAACGCCGCGAGCGCGCGGGCCAGACGCCGCCGGACAGGCGGGAGTTTGACGCCAGGCCCTCTGGGCCTGGAGCACAATACGCAGACTAGGAGGACAGCACGAGTGCGCCTGCCCCTGCTGGCCCTCCTCGCGCGCGGCCCGGCCCATGGCTACGAGCTCAAGCAGGACCTTGAGCAACTGCTGGGGTCCGCGTACCCTCAGCCGAACGTCGGCCAGATCTACGTCACCCTCGGCCGCCTCGAGAAGACGGGACTCATCGAGGGCGAAGAGGTCGAGCAGTCGAGCCGGCCCAACAAGAAGATCTACCACCTCACCGACGCCGGGCGGGACGAGCTGCGCGCCTGGTACGACGAGACGGCGGACGAGCCGCGGGTGCGGGACGAGTTCTTCATGAAACTGGCCCTCGCCTCGCAGACCGGCCTCGCCGACCAGATCACCCTCATCAACAAACAGCGGCGCCAGTACCTCAACACCATGCGCAACCTCTCGAAGCTGGCCGCCGCCGAGAACCGGGACAACCGCATCGCGCACCTTCTGATCGAGGGCGCGATGCTGCACCTGCAGGCCGACCTCGACTGGCTGGAACGGTGTCAGGAAGAGCTGGAGGAGCTGGAGTGAGCGACAGTCCCGCTCCTGTGCTGCGCGCCGAGCGCCTGGTCAAGACGCACCACGGCGAGGGCGCCCCGGCGCATGCCGTGCGGGGCGTCGACCTGTGTGTGGGGCGGGGCGAGTTCGTGGCGGTCACCGGCCCGTCCGGTGCCGGCAAGTCGACCCTGCTGCATCTGCTCGGCGGCCTGCAGCGGCCGGACAGCGGAAGCATCTGGCTGGACGGCGAGTGCACCGACGCCTACAGCGAGGCGCGCTGGGCCGTGGAGCGCCGCCGGCGCATCGGGATCGTCTTCCAGTTCTTCAACCTGGTGTCCAACCTGTCGGTCGCCGACAACGTGGAGCTGCCCGCCCTGCTGGCCAAGGCCTCCCCCCGGCAGGCGCGCGCCGAGCGGGAGGAGCTGCTGGCCGAGCTGGGACTGACGGGCAAGGAGCGGAGCATGCCGGGTGAGCTCTCCGGCGGAGAGCAGCAGCGGGTCGCCCTCGCCCGGGCCCTGGTCAACCGGCCGCCGCTGCTGCTGGCCGACGAGCCCGCGGGCAGTCTGGACAGCAAGGGCACCCGCGAGGTGATGCGGCTGCTGACCCGTTTCCACCAGCGCGGCCAGACGATCGTGCTGGTCACCCATGACGCCCGGCTGGCCAGCGCCGCGGACCGGGTGATCAGCTTCTTCGACGGGCGGATCGCCGACGACGCGGCACTGGACGGCACGCCGTCGCGCGGGACCGGGCTGTCGGGCGTGCTGGAGCTCAGGGACTGACATGCGGGTGGACGAACGCGCCGTCGCGTCACACGAGACGGGAGGCTGAGCCGTGCGAGCCGTCCTGCGCTGGGCGCACTCCGATCTGCGCACCCACCGCGGCGAGGCGCTGTTCCTCGTCCTCGCCACCGCCGGCATCGTCGTCTCGCTGCTGCTGGCCACGGCGCTGTTCGGGTACGCCACCAACCCCTGGCAGCGGGTCTTCACCCAGGCGCGCGGCGCCCATGTGTGGATCCACACCGGTCCGTCCGCGCAGGTGGGGAAGCTGTCGGGGCTGGACGGCGTCGAGTCCGTGGCAGGGCCGTACCCCACCGCCGCCGCCACCCTCGCCTCGCGCGGCGCCCGCGCCTCCGTCGAGCTGCGGGGCACACCCGAGCAGCCCACCGTGGGCAGACCGCTGCTCACCTCCGGCACCTGGCTGACCCGGGCCGCTCCGGACGGCGTCGTCCTGGAGAGCCGCCTCGCCCGCGCGCTGCTGGCCGAACCCGGCGACACCCTCACCATTCCCGGCACGGCCCGCAGACTGACCGTCCTCGGCATCGCCGACAGCGCCGAACCGCGCTACCGGCCGGGCGAACGGCCGGGCCTCGTGTGGGCGCTGCCGTCCGCCGTGCCCGCCCCGGACGGCCTGGTGACCGGACTGCGCCTGGCGGACCCCGGGGACACGGACTACGCCGTCCAGCGCGCCGTCACGGTGCTGGGCGCCGGTACCGTCGGCGAGGTCTCGACCTGGCAGCAGGCACGGGCCGAGGCCCAGGGCGACAACCGGCTCCTCGGCCAGGTGCTGGGCCTGTTCGGGCTCGGCGCGCTGGTCGCCGCGGGGCTCGCCGTGCACGGGGCGATCGCCACCCGCATCCGGGGCCACCTGCGGGACATCTCCGTCCTGAAGGCGATCGGCTTCACGCCCGGCCAGGTCGTCCGTGTCTTCCTCGTCCAGCACATCGCCTACGCGCTGCTGGGCGCCGTGGCCGCGGCGGCGCTCACCCAGGTCGCGGGCAGCCGGATCCCGGGGCGGTTCGGGGACGCGGTCGGCGTGTGGCAGGGGCTGCCCGGGACCACCGTGGCGCTGTTCGTGGTGCCGGCGGGGGCGGTTCTCTTCATCGGCGCGACGACCGGCCTCGCCGCCTGGCGGGCGGGGCGGGTGCCCCCGGTTCCGGTGCCGCGGCCCGCCGCCGCGGTGGGCGGGCGTCTGTCGGGCCTGGCGCGCCGGGCGCTCGGGCTGCGGCTGCCTCCGGCGCTGGTCCTCGGCTGGCACAAGGTGTTCTCCGGGCGCCCGCGGTCGGTGGCGACCACGGCCCGGCTGACGCTGCCGCTGCTGCTGATCGTGGTCGCGATGAGCGCCTGGACCACCATCGACCGCTTCCACAGCGAGCCCGAGCGGATCGGCCTCCCGGCCGCGCTCAGCGTCCACGCGGACTCCGGCCTGGCCGACGCGGACGCCCGCGCGCTGCTGGAGCGCGATCCGCAGGTCGCCGCCGCCTACCCCGGTGTCCAGGTGGCGGCCCTCGTCCCGGGCCAGACGGCCACGATCGCCCTGCGCGGCCTCGGCACCCGCCAGGACCCCTACCCCTACGCCCTGGCGGAGGGCCGTCCCGCGCGCGGCCGTGACGAGGCGGTGGCCGGGCAGGGCCTGCTCGACCTGCTCGACGTGCGGGTGGGCGACTGGGTGCGGATGACCGTCGGCGAGCAGCCGCAGATCCTGCACATCGTGGGCCGCAGCATCGAGCCGGAGAACGCCGGCCGGGTCATCTCCACCTCGCTCGACACCCTGCGCGAGAACGACCCGGACCTCGGCCCGACCCTCTACCAGCTCCGGCTGCGCCCCGGCGCGGACCCGCGTACGGTCGCCGGCCGGCTGACCACCGCCGGGCAGGGCCATCTGGACGTGCACACCGTGCCGAACCCGGCCGACGGGCTGTCGTCGCTGCGCGGGGTGGTCGCGGGCCTGATCGGCGTCCTCGCCCTGATCGGACTGATCGAGTTGCTCACCGCGATCGGCGGCGCCGTGCGCGAGGGCGAGCGCGACCTGCTCGCGCTCAAGGCCATCGGTCTGTCCCCGCGGCAGATCACCGCCGTCACCGTCACGGCCACGGGCGGTACCGCGCTGGCCGCGGTGCTCGCCGCCACGGCCCTCGGCGCCCCCCTCGCCCACTGGCTGATCGACGCCCAGGGCCGGTCGAGCGGCATCGGCGCGGGGATCGCCCGGGTGCCGTCCCCGGGCCTGCTGGCGCTCTTCGGCGCGGCGGCGGTGCTGGGGGCGTCCGCTCTCGCCGCCGTCCCGGCGTCCCGAGCGGCCCGGCACCGGCTCGCGGACACCCTGAGCGCGGTGGCCTGACCGGGGTTCCTGCCGTCAGCCGCCGTAGGGGTTGTGGTGGGGCGGGGGGTACGGCGGGGCGTACGGCGGGGTCGGGCCGTACGGGTTTCCGCCGCCGGCCGTGTAGGGGTTGCCCTGCGGATACGGCTGCCCCGCACCGGGCGCGTACGGGCCGGCCTGGGGATACGGCCGCCCCGCGCCCGGCGCGTACGGGTGGCCGCGGGGATCACCTTGCCGGGGGACGTGCGGCGGTGCCGTCGGCGGCATCGGCGTGGGCAGGGGCGGGAGGGTGGCCGGGTGGGCCGTGAGGCGGATGCCGTAGCGCTGTTTGAGGCGGCGGGTCTCCAGGAAGGCGATCGCCGTGACGGTCACCGGCGCGCCCAGGATGAACAGGACGCCCATGGTGAGGCTCAGGCCGTGCAGGTCGCCCGTGACCAGGTCGGGGACGGCCATCAGCCAGGTCGTCACCGTGGCGAGCAGCGGCGGGAGGGCGCGATGGACGGCGGCGGTGCCGAAGAAGTTCCCGGTGAGCCTGACCGCGCCCGCCATGACGAACAGAGCCATCCAGAAGCCGGCGAGGGTGAGGAGGAGTTGCGCGACGAACCCGAACGCGTCGCCCAGCCGGAAGAGCATCACGGTCGTGAAGACCGACCCGATGAAGAACAGCAGGAGCTTGAGCGAGTTGAGAAGCGGCACCTTCAACTGGCGTACGGTGCCGCCGCGCCGCCAGACGTAGAGCATCACGCCGATGGTCAGCGGGGTGAGGAAGAACAGTACGGCGGAGGCCGTGGCCGCGTTGTCCAGTACCTCCTCGAAGGCGAAGCCGCCCTCCACAGAGGTGTAGACGCCGAGGGCGGCGACCGCCCCCGCGATGACCCGGATGCGTTTGAGCTGTTCCACGGACGGGTCGAGCGCGTGCGGGATCCACGTCGGGTGGAACACCGCCCGCGCCACCTGATGCGGCTTCAGGAACGAGCGGGCGGTGAGTGTGCCGCCGGTCCAACTCCTGTGCCCAGTCGTCATCTTGAGCTCCCCCGAGCGATCGTGTTCATGATCGCCCGGGAGTCTACGGGAAGCGGACGGCCGTACGCCGCCCGCTTCCCTGCAGCACGTCCTCAGCTACGGCCGCGCAGCTCCCGGTACCGGGCCACCAGCGCCCTGGTGGACGCGTCCAGCCCCGGCACCTCCGCCCCCTCCGTCAGCGCGGGCTCGACCCGCTTGGCGAGGACCTTGCCCAGCTCCACGCCCCACTGGTCGAAGGAGTCGATGTTCCACACGGCACCCTGCACGAACACCTTGTGCTCGTAGAGCGCGACGAGCTGGCCGAGGACCGAGGGGGTCAGCTCGCGGGCCAGGATCGTCGTGGTGGGGTGGTTGCCCCGGAACGTCTTGTGGGCGACCAGCTCCTCCGGCACGCCCTCCGCGCGCACCTCCTCGGGCGTCTTGCCGAAGGCCAGCGCCTGGGTCTGGGCGAAGAAGTTGGCCATCAGCAGGTCGTGCTGCGCCGTGAGCTCGGCGCTGAGCTCGTCGACCGGGCGGGCGAAGCCGATGAAGTCCGCCGGGATCAGCTTCGTGCCCTGGTGGATCAACTGGTAGTAGGCGTGCTGGCCGTTGGTGCCGGGGGTGCCCCAGACGACCGGGCCGGTCTGCCAGTCGACGCCCTTTCCGTCGCGGTCGACGGACTTGCCGTTGGACTCCATGTCCAGCTGCTGGAGGTAGGCGGCGAACTTGGACAGGTAGTGGCTGTAGGGCAGCACGGCGTGCGACTGGGCGTCGTGGAAGTTGCCGTACCAGATGCCCAGCAGGCCGAGCAGCAGCGGCACGTTGGCCTCGGCGGGCGCGGTGCGGAAGTGCTCGTCGACGAGGTGGAAGCCGTCGAGCATCTCACGGAAGCGGTCCGGTCCGATGGCGATCATCAGGGAGAGGCCGATCGCCGAGTCGTAGGAGTAGCGGCCGCCGACCCAGTCCCAGAACTCGAACATGTTGGCCGTGTCGATGCCGAAGCCGGCCACCTTCTCCGCGTTGGTCGACAACGCCACGAAGTGCCGGGCGACGGCCGCCTCGTCGCCCAGGGCGGCCAGCAGCCACTGGCGGGCCGAGGTGGCGTTGGTGATCGTCTCGATGGTGGTGAAGGTCTTGGAGGCGATGATGAACAGCGTCTCGGCCGGGTCCAGGTCGCGGATGGCCTCGTGCAGGTCGGCACCGTCGACGTTCGACACGAAGCGGACCGTCAGGTCGCGGTCGGTGTAGCTGCGCAGCACCTCGTAGGCCATGGCCGGGCCCAGGTCGGAGCCGCCGATGCCGATGTTGACCACGTTCCTGATGCGCCGCCCGGTGTGGCCGGTCCAGGCACCGGAGCGGACGCGGTCCGAGAAGTCGGCCATCTTGTCCAGGACGGCGTGGACGGCCGGGACCACGTTCTCCCCGTCGACCTCGATCACCGCGTCGCGCGGGGCGCGCAGGGCGGTGTGCAGCACCGCGCGGTGCTCGGTGGTGTTGATCTTCTCGCCGCGGAACATGGCGTCCCGCAGGCCGAAGACGTCGGTGGCCGCGGCCAGCTCGCGCAGCAGCCGCAGCGTCTCGTCGGTGACGAGGTGCTTGGAGTAGTCGATGTGCAGGTCGCCGACCTGCAGCGTGTACCCGCTGCCGCGCTCCGGGTCGGCGGCGAACAGCTCTCGCAGCTGTACCTCGCCGAGCTCCTCGCGGTGCTTGGCCAGCGCCGTCCACTCGGGCGTCTGGTTGAGCCTCGTACGGCCGTCTGCGTTCATGTCGGACTTCTGCCCTTCCTCACCTGTCCGTGCTGCTGCGCACGCCTTGCCCCGCCGGTCCCAACCTAGTTGATCAGCGCGTCGCACGAGCGGACGCCGAACCGTCCTGCGGGACAACAACAGGTACGTCCGCCCGGCCCGCGGGTATCAACGCGGCGACGGACAGGGCGAAGAGCAGGGCCGCGAGCAGCGCGGGGGCGGCGAGCCCGAGGGCGTCGGCGGCGGCTCCGCCGAGCAGGGCGCCCAGAGGCGCGCCGGACGTGGAGGCCGTGCGGAAGGCGGAGGCGATACGGCCGACCATGGGCCCGGGGCTGCGCTGCTGCATGAGCGTGACCTGGTTGACGTTCCACACCATGCCCATGGTCCCGAGCAGCAGCATGCCCACGAGGAGCGCGGCGAGGTGCCGGACGGTGCCCATGAGCAGCAGGGACCCGACCTGGACACAGCCGCCGAGCAGCAGGGCCCGCGCCCGGCCGGTGCGGCGCGCGACGTGCTGGGCGACGAAGCCGCCGGCGAGGCTGCCGAGCGCGTACACCGTCATGGCGGCGGCGTACCCGGTGGTGCCCGCGTGCAGCCATCGCGTCACGTGCAGCACCAGGGTGGCGATGAGGGCGCCCATGCCGATGTTGCAGAGCAGGGTGGCCGCGCAGACCGGTCGCAGGACGTCGTCGCGCCAGAGGTGGCGCAGCCCTTCGGCGATCTCCGCCCGCAGGGTGCCGCCGGCGGGGCGCGGCTCCCGCTCGGGCGGCCGGGTCCGCAGGGAGGCGACCAGGGCGGCGGCCAGCAGATAGGTGCCGGCGTCGACCGCGAACGGCAGGAACGCGCCGGCGCCCAGCAGCAGCGGCACGAACGGTCCGGCGAGCAGGCCGCCGGCGAGCTGCTGACCGGTCATGAGCCGTGCGTTGGCGCTGCCGAGGGCCGCGCGGGGCACCAGGGCCGGCAGCAGGGCCGTGGAGGCGTTGTCGAAGAGGGTCTGGAGGGTGGTCAGCAGGAAGGCGAGGGCGAGCAGCAGCGGGACGGAGGCGTGGCCGAGGCCCACGGCGAGCGCGAATCCGGCGACGAGCAGTCCCCGTACGGTGTCGACGGCCCACATGGCGCGCCGCTGGTCCACCCGGTCGGCGACGGCCCCGCCGAGCAGTCCGAACAGCAGCCAGGGGAGATGGGCGCAGGCGGTCACGGAGGCGACGACCAGCGGCTCGTCCGTGAGCCGTACGGCGAGCAGCGGCAGGGCGGCCGCACGCAGCGCGTCTCCGAAGCGCGAGATCACGGCGGCGCTCCACAGCCGCCCGAACGCTCCGCGCCACGCCGGCGCATGCCTCCGGTCCGCCTCGGCCCCCGTCATGCATCCCCCTGGTCCACCGGTTCACCGCGGATGCGGGAACCCGTACGAAGGACCGTAGAGGAGACCACTGACAACGGGTTCGGCGGCGGTCACCGCACGAGCGAGAAGCGGTCCGGCCAGGCACCCTCACGGTCCCCGGCCGGTCTCAACTCCTAGATCTCGCCCCGCAGTTTGGCGAGCGCCTCGGCGAGGATCGCCTCGCCGTCCGCGTCGCTGCGCCGCTCCCGCACATAGGCGAGGTGCGTCTTGTAGGGCTCGGTGCGCGGCGGGTCCGGGGGGTTGTCCCGGTCCTGTCCGGCAGGGAAGCCGCAGCGGGGGCAGTCCCAGGTGTCGGGAACCTGCGCGTCGCTGGCGAAGCTGGGCTGCGTCTCGTGCCCGTTGGAGCACCAGAAGGAGATGCGCAGACGGGGCGCGGACTCGCCCCGCTCGGCCTCGCCCATCGGCCCCGCCCCGACCCGGCTTCCTCGGATCGCGTTGCCACTTGCCACGGTCGTAACTCCCTGCGTAATGGTGCCGCAAAGCGAGTCGGCGTTTCGCTTCGCTGCGAGCGCCTCAGTCTACGTAAGGCCCAACGCGCGTCCAGTGACTGGAGTTACAGCTCCCCTACCCCAGACGCAAGCCCCATGATAGGCCGCGCTCAGCTGCGCGTACCGAACATGGGGCCTTACGTACGGAATGTGCGTGCCTGTGAGAGGCTGATCAGCTGTTCGTCTTCATGAGAATGCCGAGGACGATGATGCAGGCGAACCAGAGCAGACCGATCACGACGGTGATGCGGTCGAGGTTGCGCTCGGCGACCGAGGAGCCGCCGACGGAGGACTGCATGCCGCCACCGAACATGTCGGAGAGACCGCCGCCCTTCCCCTTGTGCATCAGCACCAGCAGCATCAGCAGCAGGCTGAAGACGATCAGGGCGATCGAGAACCCCAAAACCACGGCTGGACCAACTTCCTCGGAATCGGATAACGACGGGGGCACAGCACCTGGGCTGTGCCCCCGCAAGGGTACGACGGATCGCCGCTACCGCATACTCACAGCTCGGCTCACTGGTCGCGGAACCGCACGATCTTGACGAACTCGTCGGCGTCCAGGGAGGCGCCCCCGACCAGCGCGCCGTCGATGTCGGCCTGCGCCATGATCTCGGCGACGTTGCCGGACTTGACGGAGCCGCCGTACTGGATGCGGACCTTGTCGGCCAGCTCCTGCGAGTACAGCTCGGCGATCTTCCCGCGGATCGCGGCGCAGACCTCCTGGGCGTCGGCGGCGCCGCAGACCTTGCCGGTGCCGATGGCCCAGACGGGCTCGTAGGCGATCACGACGGTCTCGGCCTGCTCGGCCGGGAGGTCCTTCAGGCCCCCCTCGACCTGGGCGAGGGTGTGGGAGACGTGGTTGCCCGCCTCGCGGACCTCCAGCTCCTCGCCGACGCACAGGATGGGGGTGATGCCGTGCTTGAAGGCGGCCTTGACCTTGGCGTTGACCAGCTCGTCGGTCTCGCCGTGGTACTGGCGGCGCTCGGAGTGGCCGATCGCCACGTACGTGCACTTCAGCTTGGCGAGCATCGGGCCGGAGATCTCGCCGGTGTAGGCGCCCGACTCGTGGGCCGAGATGTCCTGGGCGCCGTACTTGATGGCGAGCTTGTCGCCCTCGACCAGGGTCTGCACGGAGCGCAGGTCGGTGAAGGGCGGCAGGACGGCGACCTCGACGGCCTCGTAGTCCTTGTCGGACAGGGCGAAGGCGAGCTTCTGGGTGTGCGCGATGGCCTCGAGGTGGTTGAGGTTCATCTTCCAGTTGCCCGCCATCAGCGGCGTGCGCGTGCTCATCGGGTCAGTCCTCCAGTGCGGCGAGGCCGGGGAGCGTCTTGCCCTCGAGGTATTCGAGGGAGGCGCCGCCGCCGGTCGAGATGTGGCCGAATGCGTTCTCGTCGAAGCCCAGGAGGCGGACGGCGGCGGCGGAGTCGCCACCGCCGACGACCGTGAAGGCCGGGGAGTCGATGAGGGCCTGGGCGACCGCCTTGGTGCCCTCGGCGTAGTCGGGGTGCTCGAAGACGCCCATCGGGCCGTTCCAGAAGACGGTGGCCGCGTCGGCGAGCTTCGAGGCGTACAGCTTGCGGGTCTCGGGACCGATGTCCAGACCCTCCTGGTCAGCGGGGATCGCGTCCGCGGCGACGGTGGTGGGGTGGGCCGGGGCCTTCGTCCTCAGGTCCGGGAACTCGCCGGCGACGAGGACGTCGACGGGCAGGACCAGCTCGACGCCGGTCTTCTCCGCGCGCTCGATGTACTCCTGCACCGCCGGGACCTGGTCCTCCTGCAGGAGGGAGATGCCGACCTCGTGGCCCTTGGCCTTGAGGAAGGTGTACGCCATGCCGCCGCCGATCAGGATGCGGTCGGCCTTGGCGAGCAGCTCGTCGATGACGGCGAGCTTGTCGGAGACCTTGGCGCCGCCGAGCGCGACCACGTAGGGGCGCTGGACGTCCACGGTGAGCTTCTTCAGGACGCCGACCTCGGTGGCGATGAGGAAGCCCGCGGCGTGCGGCAGCCGGGCCGGGAGGTCGTACACGGAGGCGTGCTTGCGGTGGACCGCCCCGAAGCCGTCGCCGACGTAGACGTCGGCGAGCTGGGCGAGCTGGTCGGCGAAGGCGCCGCGCTCGACGTCGTCCTTGGACGTCTCGCCCGCGTTGAAGCGCAGGTTCTCGATGACGGCGACCTGGCCGTCGGCGAGGCCGGCCACCGTGGCCCGGGCGGAGTCGCCGATCGTGTCGGTCGCGAAGGCCACGGCGGAGCCGAGGAGTTCGCCGAGCCGGGAGGCGGCGGGGGCGAGGGAGAACGCCGGGTCCGGGGCGCCCTTGGGGCGGCCCAGGTGGGAGGCGACGACCACCTTGGCGCCCGCGTCCGCGAGGGCCTTGACGGTCGGCAGGACGGCGCGGATTCGGCCGTCGTCGGTGATGGTGCCGTTGTCCAGCGGCACGTTGAGGTCGGCGCGGACGAAGACCCGCCGGCCGGACACTCCTTCGGAGAGGAGTTCGTCGATCGTCTTCATGAAAAGGACTCCCGGGAGGGCTGGTGATGCTCCGTGATCGTAGACAGGGGCGCTGCGTACGTGAGTCAGGGCCCGGGCGGCGCGTCCCTGCGCCGCCCGAGCCCTGCTCTCACCTCAGGTGCCTGATCCGACGATCAGAGCTGGCCGCCGACGAAGACGGTCAGGTCGACGAGACGGTTGGAGTAGCCCCACTCGTTGTCGTACCAGCCGATGACCTTCACGTTCTTGCCCTCCTGGACCATGGTCAGGGAGGAGTCGAAGGTGCAGGACGCCGGGGCGTTGACGATGTCGGAGGAGACGATCGGGTCCTCGGTGTACTCGAGGATGCCCTTCAGCTCGCCCTCGGCGGCCTTCTGGAAGGCGGCGTTGATCTCCTCCTTGGTGACCTCGCGGCCGAGCTCCAGGACGAGGTCGGTGACCGAGCCGGTGGGGACCGGGACGCGCATGGCGATGCCGTCCAGCTTGCCCTTGAGCTGCGGGAGGACCAGGGCGGTGGCCTTGGCGGCGCCCGTCGTGGTCGGGATGATGTTCTCCGCGGCGGCACGGGCGCGGCGCAGGTCCTTGTGCGGGAAGTCCAGGATGCGCTGGTCGTTGGTGTACGCGTGGACCGTGGTCATCAGACCCTTGACGATGCCGAAGTTCTCGTCGAGGACCTTGGCCATCGGCGCCACACAGTTGGTGGTGCACGAGGCGTTGGAGATGACGTGGTGGTTGGCGGCGTCGTACTTGTCCTGGTTGACGCCCATCACGATGGTGATGTCCTCATCGGAGGCCGGAGCCGAGATGAGGACCTTCTTGGCGCCGCCGGCGAGGTGCTTCTCGGCGTCGGCCTTCTTCGTGAAGATGCCCGTCGACTCGATGACGATGTCGACGCCGAGGTCGCCCCACGGGATGTCGGCGGGGTTGCGCTCGGACAGGACCTTGATGGTGTGGCCGTCGACGGTGATCGTGTCGGCGGTGTGCGACACCTCGGCCTTCAGGCGGCCCAGGATGGTGTCGTACTTGAGCAGGTGAGCGGTTGTCGCGGTGTCACCCAGGTCGTTGACAGCCACGATCTCGATGTCAGCACCCTGCTCCAGCAGCGCGCGGAAGTAGTTACGACCGATGCGGCCAAAGCCGTTGATGCCTACGCGGATCGTCACGAACCGATCTCCTCGTTGGTACGCCGGCCATGCGGTGCCGGCGAGCTGTATTTGGGATGTCCCCGACCACCCCCGACCCTACCTCTCCGAGGCGCCGTCGGTGACATCGACTTCGCCCATACACGGCAGGACGGTCCGTACCCGCCAGTAGGGGTACGGACCGCCCTGGTCGGAAGGTGTTTCCGGCCGATTTTGCTACGGAGCGTCAAGTACGGTGCGGCGGAGCGTCACTGATCAAGTGATGCGAGGGCCTTTCCGATGAGCGCCGAGCGGTCGGCCGCCGAGGTCACGTGCTCCAGGCCGAAGCCGAGCAGCACGGTGTCGTCGGTGGTGACCGCGCCGTACGTCTGGAACAGCGCTCCGGTCCGCGTCCAGTTCTTCAGGACGGCCGGGCTGCCCGCGGGCGGTCCGGCGGCCTGCCAGGCGCCCAGCGAGGTCTCGAAGCCCTCGGCCTCGGTGGCGGTGCCGCCGACGACCAGCGAGGCGTCGTCGGCGAGGACGCCGTGGCCGCCGGTGCCGGGGTCGGTGACGTAGCTGATCGAGACCTCGATGTTCCTGCCCGCGTAGGCGCTCAGGTCGAAGCTGACCTGCTGCCAGCCGCTGGACGCGCCGGTGAGGGCGTTCCAGGAGCCGGTGGTGCCGGTCGCGGCGCAGTCGTTGGTCCCGAGGGTGAGGTAGTGCCGGAGCCAGGGATGCTCGCCGATGTAGAAGCCGGCGCCGCACTCCGCCGGTACGGCGGTGCCGGTGGCGCCGCCCGCCTCGGGCAGCGTGGTCCAGTCGTCGGCGCCGACGGTGTGGACCTCGACGATCGCGTTGTCGTAGCCGGGCTCGGTGTCCCACAGCAGCCGGGTCCGCAGCGCCGGCTTGCTCGCCGCGCCGACACCGCTGAGGTCGATGGTGCGGGTGAGGCGCTTGTAGGCGTCGTCGGTGTGCACCGCGGCGGCCATGTACGTGCCCGAGTACGGCCCGTACGGGTTGACCGTCCCGCTGAACCGGCCCGCGCCCGCGCTCGTGAACTGCGGATACGCGGAGGCCGGCAGTTCGTCCGAGGTGACGCCGTAGGTACCCGCCTTGTCCAGCGGGTTGCCGGTGGCGGCGCCGAGGGCCCCGCCGGCGCCCGCGAGCGCGCCGGAGCCGGTGAAGCCGGTGGCGCCGGGGGTCGACGTACGGGAGTAGGCGCCCAGGTAGTACTGGCTGAAGTCGTCGGACGGCGTGCCGTCGCCGAGGTCGACGGTGCCGCCGGCCAGCTCGCCCGCCTCGATCAGCTTGCCGCCCTCGTTGAGGAAGGCGCGCAGCGCGAGCTGGGTCGGGTTGCCGGGGGCGCTCGCGCCCGTGTAGTGGACGACGGTCCTGAAGTGGCGCAGTACGCCGAGCGCGTCGGGCACGCCCTGGGTGGCGACGTCCCAGACGACCGCCTTGCGCCCGTTGGCCTTCAGCGCGTCGACGTAGGCCCGCGCCTGCGTGGCGGCCGCGCCCTCCTCGGCGACGACCAGGGTGTCGGCCTTGGGCCGCGCGGCGACCGTGTAGGTGAAGTGCGCGCTGGAGACCTTCTTGCCGGCCCTGGTCCGACCGGTGAACCACACCTCGACCTTGTCGCCCGGCTCGCCGTCCCGCACCTTGGCGCGGTACTCGTCGAAGTAGAGGTTGTCGTCCCCTCCGAAGGTCTCGCCGCCCTTCCAGGCCCTGAGCGCCCGGTCGTGCGTACGGCCGCCGTTGACGCGGTACTTGAGCTCCTTGTCGCGGACCGCCTTCCGTACGACGACGGAGACCTCCTGGTCCGCGCCGCGCGAGTACGACGTGCTGAACGGCGCGGGGGTGAAGTCGGCGGCGGTGCGGCCGACCGCGGACTTCGGCTGGTCGGGGCGCGCGGCGGACTCGGCGACGGAGAGCGCGAACGGGATGTTCTTGGTGAACTCCTGCTGGATCAGCTTCTCGTCGTCCGGGAAGTTGAACACCGACTGGCAGTCGGAGGCGTTCCACTGGTCGTTCGGGTCGATGTTCGACGCGGTCTGGCAGGTCGACATCTCCGGGGTGAACATCGCCGTGCCGTTGACGTTCGCCGCGTGGCCGTCCGCCTCGCCGTTCGTCGTGTACAGCTCCGAGGACACCTGCGGGTGGTAGCCCGGGATCGCGGAGTCCTCGGGGGTGCCGGCGAGCGCCTTGTAGAGGACGTCGTCCGGGGTGTCGGTGGCGACCTGCCAGCCGACGCCGTAGAGCAGCAGTTCGGCGGCGGAGTGGTAGTTGATGCCGTACGTGAACCCGATCCGCTTCTCGAAGGCGTCGAGCGCCTTGGTCTCGGGCTCGGAACCGGGGCTCGCGCCGCGGTAGGTCTGGCTGGTGGGGTTGGGGGACGAACCCTCGTCGTCGTAGCCCCACTTGAAGGGGAAGTTGCGGTTGAGGTCGACGCCGTCGCCGGTGGAGATCGCGCCGTCGCCGTTGACGTCCCGCAGGTTCTTGCGCCACAGGCGGTTGTCGGCGCTCTGGAAGGTGTAGTCGTAGCCGTCGGGGTTGGCCGACAGCACGAACCACAGCTCGGTGGAGTCGACGATCTTCTTGATGCGCGGGTCGGTCCGGTAGTGGTCCAGGTAGTGGTGCATCAGCCGGCGGGTCATCTCCGGCGTGATCCACTCGCGCGCGTGCTGGTTGGACACGTACAGGACGGAGGGCTTGGAGCCGTCCTTGGTCTTCTTCGCGTTCTTGGTCAGTTTGAGCGCGAGGATGTCCTGGCCGTTGACCGTCTTGCCGATGGAGACGACCTTGGTGAGGCCCGGGTTCTGCTGCCCTGTGCGCAGCAGCTCCTCCTTCAGGCCGCCGCTGCCGCTGTAGGGGCGGAACACTCCGTCGGAGGCCGCCTCGACCCGGTCCTCGGCCTTGGCCGAAAGGGTGTGCTCGGTGAGCTCGACGCCCTGCTTCTCGAGCTTGTGGGCCTGCTTGTCGGTGAGGTAGACCTCGACGGTCGCGGTGCCCTTCTCGGGCGCCTGCTCACTGAGTTCGTGCCCGTCCTGACCGGCCGCCAGCAGCAGGGGTACCTGCTTCTTGGTGACTTCGGCGCGGAACACCTTGACCTCGTCCGGGTCGGGTTTCGGTGCGTCCGCGGGCTGCGCCTGGGCGATGGGTGCGAGTGCCGCTCCGCCGAGCAGGAGTGCGCCGACGGCGAGGATCGATCTCGCTCTGCGTCTCATGAACCCCCCTTGCGTAGGTTCGCCACAGCAGCGAACTCTGCCAGGCTCATGACAGTTCATGATCCAGTCAAGGGCGCCTCGAAGACAGCAAAACGCCGGTGGCATCACCCGATCGGGGCACACCACCGGCGTCCTGAGGGACCGTCAGCCCACGAGGTTGTCGGCCAGCTCCTCGCTGAGATTGGCCTCCGTGCCCGGAATCCCGAGGTCCGCGGCGCGCTTGTCGGCCATCGCCAGCAGGCGGCGGATCCGGCCGGCGACCGCGTCCTTGGTCAGCGGCGGGTCGGCGAGCGCGCCCAGCTCCTCCAGGGAGGCCTGCTTGTGCTCCATGCGCAGCCGGCCAGCCGCCGCGAGATGCTCGGGCACCTCGTCGCCGAGGATCTCCAGGGCGCGCTGGACGCGGGCCCCGGCGGCCACGGCCGCACGGGCGGAGCGGCGCAGGTTGGCGTCGTCGAAGTTGGCGAGCCGGTTCGCCGTGGCGCGCACCTCGCGGCGCATCCGGCGCTCCTCCCAGGCCAGCACCGACTCGTGCGCGCCGAGGCGGGTGAGCAGGGCGCCGATCGCGTCGCCGTCACGGACGACGACCCGGTCGACCCCGCGCACCTCGCGGGCCTTCGCGGCGATCGACAGCCGGCGCGCGGCGCCGACCAGCGCGAGCGCGGCCTCGGGACCGGGGCAGGTCACCTCCAGGGAGGAGGAACGGCCGGGCTCGGTGAGCGAGCCGTGTGCCAGGAAGGCTCCGCGCCAGGCCGCCTCGGCGTCACAGGTCGCACCGGAGACCACCTGCGGGGGAAGCCCCCGGATCGGACGTCCCCGGCCGTCGACCAGGCCGGTCTGGCGGGCCAGCTGGTCACCGCCGGCGACCACTCGGACGACGTAGCGCGAGCCGCGGCGCAGACCGCCGGGAGCCATCACGATCAGTTCCGAGCTGTGGCCGAAGATCTCCAGGATGTCCCGCTTGAGCCGGCGGGCCGCCATCGCCGTGTCCAGCTCCGCCTCGATCACGATGCGGCCGCTCACCAGGTGGAGGCCGCCGGCGAACCGCAGGATGGCGGAGACCTCCGCCTTTCTGCAGCAGGTCCGGGTGACGGGGAGCCGGGAGATCTCGTCCTTCACCGCTGCCGTCATCGCCATGGGCCGATCCTTCCATGCATCCGAAAAATACGGTCGTACGCGGCGGCGAGGAGCTCCGGGTCGTGCCGGGGCGTTCCGTCGGTCCGGGCCACCGTCGCCAGCTCGACAGCGGCCCCGAACCGGGTGGCGGCGTCGGTCAGGGAGTCGCGGTCGGGCACGGCGGCCTCGTCGGCCAGCACCACGTCCAGGGCGAGTTTAGGGGCGTGTCGTCCCAAAACCTCCAAATGACGCTGCGGGGAGAAGCCCTCGGTTTCTCCCGGCTGCGGCGCGAGGTTCAGCGAGAGTACCCGGCGCGCCTTGGTCTCCATGAGGGCGTCCAGCAGTTCGGGCACCAGGAGGTGCGGGATGACCGAGGAGAACCAGGAGCCGGGGCCGAGGACCACCCAGTCCGCGTCCAGGACGGCCGCCACCGCCTCGGGGACCGCCGGCGGGTCGTGCGGCACGAGGTGCACGGACTGGACCTCGCCGGGCGTGAGGGCCACGGTCGCCTGCCCGCGCACGGTGCCGACGTCCTCCGGCCGCCGGGGGTCGTGCCCCTTGACCAGGGCCTGCAGCTCCAGCGGTACGGCGGACATGGGCAGCACGCGCCCGTGCGCGCCCAGCAGCCTGCCGACCAGGTCCAGGGCCTGGACGTGGTCGCCGAGCTGCTCCCAGAGCGCGACGATCAGCAGATTGCCGACCGCGTGCCCGTTGATCTCGCCCTGCGACTGGAAGCGGTGCTGGATGACCCGGGCCCAGGTCTGGCCCCAGTCGTCGTCACCGCACAGTGCGGCCAGCGCCTTGCGCAGGTCGCCGGGCGGCAGCACGCCCAGCTCGTCCCGCAGCCGTCCGCTGGAGCCGCCGTCGTCGGCCACCGTCACGACGGCGGTGAGGTCGCCGGTGATCCGGCGCAGTGCGGCGAGCGAGGCGGACAGGCCCATGCCGCCGCCGAGGGCGACGACCTTGGGCTGGGCACCGCGCCGGCGCGGCCTGGCGCCCCGTGCCTCCACCGGCCGGCTCACCCGCCCCTCGGGCGCCACCCTGCGCAGCCGGCTCAGCCGCGGAGTACGTCCTGTCATTCCCGTCCCATGTCCCGGTGCACGACCACCGTCTCCACGCCCTCGGCCGCGAGACGCGCGGCGAGCTTCTCCGACATCGCGACCGAACGGTGCTTGCCGCCCGTACAGCCGACCGCGATGGTCACATAGCGCTTGCCCTCCCGGCGGTAGCCCGCGGCAACCAGCTGGAGGAGCTCCGCGTACCGGTCGAGGAACTCCTTCGCACCGGGCTGGTTGAGGACGTACGCCGCGACCTCCTCGTTGAGGCCGGTGTAGGGGCGCAGCTCCGGGACCCAGTGCGGGTTGGGCAGGAAGCGCATGTCCACGACCAGGTCGGCGTCGACCGGGAGGCCGTACTTGAAGCCGAACGACATGACGGTCGCCCGCAGCTCGGGCTCCTCCTCCCCCGCGAACTGGGCGTCCATCTTGGCGCGCAGCTCGTGCACGTTGAGGCTGGAGGTGTCGATCACCAGGTCGGCGTCGCCGCGCAGCTCGCGCAGCAGCTCGCGCTCGGCGGCGATGCCGTCGACGATCCGGCCGTCGCCCTGCAGGGGGTGCGGGCGGCGCACCGACTCGAAGCGCCGCACCAGGGCGTCGTCGGAGGACTCCAGGAAGACGATCCGCCGCGTGACGTTCTTCGACTCCAGGTCGGCGAGGGACTCGCGGAGGTTGTCGAAGAAGCGGCGGCCGCGGACGTCCACGACGACAGCGATCCGCGCGACGTTGCCCTGGGAGCGGGCGCCCAGCTCCACCATGGTGGGGATCAGGGCGGGCGGGAGGTTGTCGACCACGAACCAGCCGAGGTCCTCCAGACACTTGGCGGCCGTCGAGCGGCCGGCCCCGGACATGCCGGAGATGATCACCAGCTCGGGGATGGCCGCCTCGGGGATCCCGGGCGGCGTGCTGTCCGTACTCACCTGTGCTCCGTCTTCGTGGCGTGCGCCGTCTTCGTGCGGCGCCGCGACCTGCGCCTGATCTCGCTCGTCCGTGGGATGTGCGTCGTGCTCGTGCTCGGTCATGTCTCCTGCCCCCGTCGTTCTTCCGGGGCGCCCGCTGTCACGGGATCTCCGGGGGAACCGGTCGTCGTTCCGGGTTCCTCTTCTTCAATGATCTCTCCGGTCGCCGTGTTCACGGCGGGGGCCGGCGGAGCCGCCTGGGCGAGGGCCACGGCGATGGTCTCCGCGGTCTTGCGGCCTATGCCCGGGACCTCGCAGATCTGGTCGATCGTCGCGGCTCGCAGTTTCCTCACCGAGCCGAAGTGCTTGATCAGCGCCTGCTTGCGGGTCTCGCCGAGGCCCGGCACCTCGTCCAGGGGGCCTGCCCGGAACCGCTTGGCCCGCTTGGTGCGCTGGTAGGTGATCGCGAAGCGGTGGGCCTCGTCGCGCACGCGCTGGAGGAGGTAGAGGCCCTCGCTGGTGCGGGGCAGGACGACCGGGTCGTCGTCCTGCGGCAGCCAGACCTCCTCCAGTCGCTTGGCGAGACCGCAGACGGCGATGTCGTCGATCCCGAGCTCGTCGAGGGCGCGCCGGGCGGCCGCGACCTGGGGCCGGCCGCCGTCGACGACGACGAGCTGGGGCGGGTAGGCGAAGCGCTTGGGGCGGCCCTCGTCGTCCTTGGGACCGCGGGCGAGGGAGGCTTGCGAGCCGTCGGTCGGGGAGCCGTCGGCGGCGGGACCGCCGCCGTCCGCGAGGGCGGTGCCGTCGGTGAGCGTGCTGCCGTCGGTGAGGGCGTCCTCGCCGTCGGCCCACTCGCCCGTGCGCTCCTTCTCGGCGAGGTAGCGCCGGAAGCGGCGGGTGATCACCTCGTGCATGGAGCGGACGTCGTCCTGGCCCTCGAAGCCCTTGATCTGGAAGCGGCGGTACTCGCTCTTGCGCGCCAGGCCGTCCTCGAAGACGACCATGGAGGCCACCACGTCGTCGCCCTGCAGGTGCGAGATGTCGTAGCACTCGATGCGCAGGGGGGCGCTGTCCAGGTCGAGGGCCTCGGCGATCTCCTCCAGGGCACGCGAGCGCGTGGTCAGGTCGGAGGCGCGCTTGGTCTTGTGCAGGACGAGCGCCTGCTGGGCGTTGCGCTCCACGGTCTCCATCAGGGCCCGCTTGTCGCCGCGCTGCGGGACGCGCAGCGAGACGCCCGAGCCGCGGCGCCCGGTGAGCCACTCCTGGACGGGCTCGACCGGGTCGGGCAACGCGGGGACGAGCACCTCCTTGGGGACGGCGTCGCCGGTCTCCTCGCCGTACAGCTGCTGCAGGGCGTGCTCGACGAGGGCGCCGGTGGTGATCTCCTCGACCTTGTCGGTGACCCAGCCGCGCTGGCCCCGCACGCGTCCGCCGCGGACGTGGAAGATCTGGACGGCCGCCTCCAGCTCGTCCTCGGCGACCGCGATCAGGTCGGCGTCGGTGGCGTCCGCGAGCACGACCGCGTTCTTCTCCATGGCCTTCTTCAGGGCCTCGATGTCGTCGCGCAGGCGGGCGGCCCGCTCGTACTCCATCTCCTCGGCCGCCTCCGTCATCTGCTTCTCCAGACGGCGGAGGTGGGTGCCGGTGCGGCCGGCCATGAAGTCGCAGAACTCGTCGGCCAGTTCCCAGTGGTCGTCGGCGGAGATCCGGCCGACGCAGGGCGCGGAGCACTTGCCGATGTAACCGAGCAGGCACGGCCGGCCGGTGCGGGCGGCGTTCTTGAAGACACCGGCGGAGCAGGTGCGCACGGGGAAGACGCGCAGAAGCAGGTCGACCGTGTCCCGGATCGCCCACGCGTGCGCGTACGGCCCGAAGTACCTGACGCCCTTCTTCTTGTGGCCGCGCATCACCTGCACGCGCGGGAACTCCTCGTTCATCGTCACCGCGAGGTACGGGTAGCTCTTGTCGTCGCGGTACTTCACGTTGAACCGGGGGTCGTACTCCTTGATCCAGGAGTACTCCAGCTGCAGCGCCTCGACCTCCGTGGACACGACCGTCCACTCCACGGACGCGGCCGTGGTGACCATCGACCGGGTGCGCGGGTGCAGGGCCGCCAGGTCCTGGAAGTAGTTCGCCAGGCGCTGGCGCAGGCTCTTCGCCTTTCCGACGTAGATCACCCGGCGGTGCTCGTCGCGGAACCTGTACACCCCGGGAGAGTCCGGGATCTGTCCCGGCTTGGGGCGGTAGCTGGAGGGGTCGGCCATGTCTCACACCCTACTGGCGCGGGGTGACACTCCGACGGGCCTGTGGACAACCACGGGCCTCCCGGCGGGCCTGTGGACAACTCCGGCGCCCGGTGTGACTCCGGACACCGTCCGCCCGGCGGGCTCCGGCCCACGGCCGGCTCCCTGGGGCGGGCCCCTCGGACCGGCCGACCGCATGTGCCACTCGGGCATCAGGTGTTGTCGGGACTTGGTCAACACGCTTCAATGCGGGGGAACTCGGGGCACTGAGGGACGCCTTACGGATGTGAAGGAGCCCTCCGGCGTCAGCGGGGAAGCCCCGAAACCTCATGCGGCGGTCCGACCAGCCGTCGCGAGCATTCACAGAAAGGCCTCTGCATGCCGCACGCCACACAGCACGCGGACGCCGCCGACGGCGTCGTCGCCGCGCACCTGGACACGGTCCTGCGAGGCGGCCCGTTCCACGTCGCGCTGCGCGCCGCGATCGCCGCCCGTGGACTGCCCCTGCAGCGTGTCCAGCACCATCTGTCGCGTCACGGGGTCAAAGTCGGCGTCACAAGCCTGAGTTACTGGCAGCAGGGCGCCCGGCGCCCGCAGCGCCCCGAGTCGCTGCGGGCCGTCCGCGCGCTGGAGGAGATCCTGCACCTGCCGGACGAGTCACTGATCCGGCTGCTGGAGGACACCGACGGACGGGACGGCGCCGCCTCCGCGGCCGGGCAGCCCTCCGGACGGTCCTACCGCTCCTTCCTGGAGGCCTCCGACGTCCTTGAACGGCTGCACGCCGAACTGGAGTGCCCCCTCGACGGAGGACTGCACGCCCTGGGCCACCACGAGCGGGTCCGCATCGGGGCGCGCCGCGAGCTGCTGAGCCGCGAGTCGCAGCACATCGTGCGCGCCCACCGGGACGGCGTCGACCGTTTCGTGGCCGTCCACCAGGGGGATCCCGGCTGCGCGCCCGAGCGGATGACCGTGCACGCCCTCGAGAACTGCCGCACCGGCCGGGTACGCCGTCACCACGACACCGGTGTCGTGGTCGCCGAGCTCCTCTTCGACACCCGGCTGCGGGCCGGCGACACCTTCCTCTTCCGCTACGCCGTCGAGGACGGCACCGCAGGCGCCTCCCGCGAGTACGTCCGTGACTTCGGGGCGGCGGGCGGCCAGTACGCCCTGCAGATCCGGTTCGACGAGCAGGCGCTGCCCCTGCGCTGTCACCGGTTCACCCAGCACTCGGCGGCGGCGCCGCGCGGCGGGCGTCAGGAGCTGCCGCTCAGCTTCCGCCACCGCTCGGTCCATCTCGTGGAGCCGCGCGTGCGCTCGGGCATGGTGGGCATCGGCTGGGACTGGGAGTGAACCGGGGGTGAGCGGGAGGGCCACCGGAGGGGAGGTCGCGCCGCAGAGACGTAAACGTTTGCGCAAGCGTTTACGCGCGCCGTGAAATGAGATAGCTTCCCGTCCGTAGGGCTCGGGCGGCGGGTGCGGCGTACCGGAATTCCGCCACACCCGCGGGGCCAGGGAAGGAGACGCGATGCCGACCATGGCCGATGTGGCACGGCGCGCGGGGGTGTCCGTGGCGACCGTCTCGCACGTGCTGAACGACACCCGCCCGGTGCTCCCGCACACCCGCCAGGCCGTCCTGGACGCCATCGACGCGCTCGGCTACACGCCCAACACCCTGGCCCGCTCCCTGGTGACCTCCCGCACCCGCTCCATCGGGCTCGCGGTGTCGGCGATCAGCAACCCGTACTTCACGGAGATCCTCCAGGGCGTCGAGACCGCCGCCCTGGAGGCGAGCTACAGCCTGCTGATCGCCGATCCGCACGACGACCCCGAGCACGAACGCAAGGTCGTCCAGCTCCTGCACGAGCGCCGCGTGGACGGCATGATCGTCGCCCCGTCCGCCGACCCGCGCGGGCTCCTCTCCTACCTCACCCGGCACACCGTCCCCACCGTGTTCCTCGACCGGCTCGTCGACGCCCCGGGAAAGGGCGCGGTGGAGGGCTTGGCGGACGACTCCCTCCGCTTCGACCAGGTCTGCGCCGAGAACACCGGACCGACGGCCCGGCTGGTCACCCACCTCGCCGAGCTGGGCCACCGCCGCATCGGCCTGGTCGCCGGCCTGCCCGGCCTCAGCACCACCGCCGAACGCATCACCGGCTACCGGAACGGCCTGGCCGCCGCCGGGCTCCCCCACGACGAGCGCCTCGTGGCACACGGCGACTCCGCGTCGGCCGGCGCCGAACGGGCTACCACCGCCCTGCTGTCCCTGCCTGCCCCGCCCACCGCCCTCGTCACCGCCAACAACGCGATGACCATCGGCGCCCTGCGCACCCTGCGCGACCGTGGCCTGTCGGTGCCCGGCGACATCGCCCTGTGCTGTTTCGACGACTTCGCGTGGGCGGATCTGTTCGCGCCCCGGCTCACCGCGATCGCCCAGCCCAGCAGGGAGATCGGCGCCCAGGCCGTGCGGGTGCTCCTAGAACGCCTGGCCGCTCCCGACCGCCCGGCCCGGACGGTACGGCTGCCCTGCGCGTTCGTGCACCGCACGTCGTGCGGCTGCGTGGATCCGTCCGTTCCGCCGGTGGGGACGTCTCCGTCCTTGGGGACGTCTGCGCCCGTGGAGGCGTCTCCGCCCGCAGGGGCGTCTCCATCCCTGGGCGCCTCGCAGAGCGGGCGGGGTCGGCTTCCGGCGCCGTCCGAGCAGCCTCAGCGGCCCGAGCGGCCCGCACCGTCCGAGCAGCCCCGGCACCCCGAGCGGCCCGCACCCTCCGGCCGGCCCGCACCCTCCGGCCGGCCCGAGCCTTCCGAGCAGGCCCAGCGGTCGGACCACACCAAGCAGTCCGAGCCGGCCCAGCAGGCCGAGCAGGCACAGCAGCCCGCAGCGTCCCCGAAAGGAACCGCCCCGTGATCGTCGTCGCCGGTGAGGCTTTGATCGACCTGGTACCGCAGGGCACGGGTGCCCTCGCGGGTCTGCGGCCGGCGCTGGGCGGCGGGCCGTTCAACACCGCCGTCGCCCTCGGCCGCCTCGGCTCCCCCACCGCCTTCTGCTCCCGCGTCTCGTACGACGCGTTCGGGGAGGCCCTGCTCGGCAGGCTGCGGGAGTCGGGCGTGGACGTGTCGGCGGTGCAGCGAGGCACCGAGCCGACCACCCTCGCGGTCGCCACCGTCGACGGGAACGGCTCCGCCGCCTACTCCTTCTACGTCGAGGGCACCGCCGACCGCCTGTTCACCGCCCCGGCCGGCCTTCCCGCGGGGACGCGCGCGGTGTCCTTCGGCACCTGCTCGCTGGTTCTGGAGCCGGGCGCGAGCGCCTACGAGGAGCTGCTGCGGACCGCGTCGGGGCAGGGCGTGTTCACCGCGCTCGACCCCAACATCCGGCCCGGGCTGATCCCCGACGCCGACGCCTACCGGGCCCGGTTCAAGAGCTGGCTGCCCTCGGTGGACCTGCTGAAGCTCTCGGAGGAGGACGCCCTGTGGCTGGGCGGCACCCCGCACGAGTGGCTGTCCGCCGGTCCCTCGGCCGTCGTGATCACGCATGGCGCCGACGGGCTCAGCGTCATCACCCGGGACGGGGCCGTGCATGCCGTGCCGGGCGAGCGGGTCGACGTCGTGGACACCATAGGCGCCGGTGACACCGTGAACGCGGCGCTGCTGCACGGCCTCTCGGTGCGGGACGCCCTGTCCCCGGCGGCCCTCGCCGGGCTGGGCGCGGACGGCTGGCAGGAGTTGCTGAGGTTCGCCGCGCGCGCGGCGGCGATCACCTGTTCGCGGGCGGGGGCGGAACCGCCGTACGCCTCGGAACTGGGTGAGGACTAGACGCCGGTCGGCGGTTGCGGGCGAACGGACGGTGCCCCACGGGACGTTCCCGTGGGGCACCGTACTCTTCGGGTCCGCTCGGCTCCGCGAGGGGCGTCTCAGGCCTTGCGGGTCCGCGTGGTCTTCGCGGGTGCCGCCTTCTTGGTCACCGCGGCCGCCTTCTTGGTGGCGGTGTTGTTGGCGGTCCTCGTCCTGGCCGTCGCCGTCTTCCGCGCCGTCGAGGCGGCCGCGACCGCCTTCTTGGCCGCAGCCTTGCGCGGGGCCTTCACGGGCGCCGCGTCGCTGACGCGGTCGGCGCCGAGGATCTCGCGCAGGAACTTGCCGGTGTGGCTGGCCGGTACCCCGGCGACCTCCTCCGGAGTGCCCTCGGCGACGACGAGGCCGCCGCCGGCGCCGCCCTCGGGGCCCATGTCGACGATCCAGTCTGCGGTCTTGATCACGTCGAGGTTGTGCTCGATGACGATGACCGTGTTGCCCTTGTCGACCAGGCCGGAGAGGACCTTCAGGAGCTTGCTGATGTCCTCGAAGTGGAGGCCCGTGGTCGGCTCGTCCAGCACGTAGACCGTGCGGCCGGTGGAGCGGCGCTGGAGCTCACTGGCGAGCTTGACCCGCTGCGCCTCACCGCCGGAGAGGGTCGTGGCGGACTGGCCGAGCCGGACGTAGCCGAGGCCGACGTCCTTCAGGGTGTTGAGGTGGCGGGCGATCGCCGGGACCGCCTCGAAGAACTCCGTCGCCTCCTCGATCGGCATGTTCAGCACGTCGGCGATGGACTTGCCCTTGTAGTGGACCTCCAGGGTCTCCCGGTTGTACCGGGCGCCGTGGCAGACCTCGCACGGGACGTACACGTCCGGGAGGAAGTTCATCTCGATCTTGATCGTGCCGTCACCGGCGCAGTTCTCGCAGCGGCCGCCCTTGACGTTGAAGGAGAAGCGGCCGGGCTGGTAGCCGCGGACCTTCGCCTCGGTGGTCTCGGCGAACAGCTTGCGGACGTGGTCGAAGACGCCCGTGTAGGTGGCCGGGTTGGAGCGGGGGGTGCGGCCGATGGGCGACTGGTCGACGTGTACGACCTTGTCGACGAGGTCGTCGCCGTCCACGCGCGTGTGCCGCCCCGGTACGTTCCTCGCGCCGTTGAGCTCACGGGCCAGGTGGGTGTACAGGATGTCGTTGACCAGCGTGGACTTGCCGGAGCCGGAGACGCCGGTGACCGCGGTGAACACACCCAGCGGGAAGGACACGTCGATGTCCTGAAGGTTGTTCTCGCGGGCGCCGTGCACGGTGAGCTGGCGGGACGGGTCGCGGGGACGCCGGATGTCCGGCAACGGGATGGACTTCTTGCCGGCCAGGTACTGACCGGTCTGCGACTCGGCGTTGGCGAGCAGTTCCTTCAGGGAGCCGCTGTGCACGACCTTGCCGCCGTGCTCGCCGGCGCCGGGGCCGATGTCGACGACCCAGTCGGCGACCTTGATGGTGTCCTCGTCGTGCTCGACGACGATGAGCGTGTTGCCCATGTCGCGCAGCCGGACCAGGGTCTCGATCAGCCGGTGGTTGTCGCGCTGGTGCAGGCCGATGGACGGCTCGTCGAGGACGTAGAGCACGCCGACGAGGCCGGAGCCGATCTGGGTGGCCAGGCGGATGCGCTGGGCCTCGCCGCCGGAGAGCGTGCCGGCCGCGCGGTTGAGCGAGAGGTAGTCGAGGCCGACGTCGACCAGGAAGCGCAGCCGCTCGTTGACCTCCTTCAGGACGCGCTCGGCGATCTTCTTGTCGCGGGCGTTGAGCTTCAGCTCGCCCAGGAAGTCGGCGCAGTCGCTGATGGACATGCCGGAGACCTCGGCGATGGACTTGTCCATGATCGTGACCGCGAGGACGATCGGCTTCAGGCGCGTGCCCTCACAGGTGGGGCAGGGCACCTCGCGCATGTAGCCCTCGAAGCGCTCGCGGCTGGCGTCGCTCTCGGCCTCGCTGTGCCGGCGCTTGACGAACGGCACGGCGCCCTCGAAGGGCGTGGTGTACACGCGCTCGCGGCCGTAGCGGTTGCGGTAGCGGACCTCGATCTGCGTCTTGTGGCCGTGGAGCAGCGCCTTCCTGGCGCGCTGCGGCAGTCCCGCGAAGGGGATGTCGGTGCGGAAGCCCAGCGCTTCCGCGAGGGCGCCGATCAGGCGGCCGAAGTAGTCCTTGGTGTGGCCGTGCGACCAGGGGTGGATGGCGCCCTCGTCGAGGGACTTGTCCTCGTCGGGGACGATCAGCTCGGGGTCGACCTCCATGCGCGTGCCGATGCCGGTGCACTCGGGGCAGGCGCCGAACGGCGAGTTGAAGGAGAAGGAGCGGGGCTCCAGCTCCTCGAAGGACAGGTCGTCGTAGGGGCAGTACAGGTGCTCCGAGAACATGCGCTCGCGCTCGGGGTCGTCCTCGGGGAGATCCACGAAGTCGAGCACGACCATGCCGCCGGACAGGCCGAGGGCGGTCTCCACGGAGTCGGTGAGGCGGCGCTTGGCGGAGTCCTTCACCGTGAGGCGGTCGACGACCACCTCGATGGTGTGCTTCTCCTGCTTCTTCAGCGTGGGCGGGCTGGACAGCTGGATCGTCTCGCCGTCGACGCGCGCGCGGGAGTAGCCCTTGGTCTGGAGGTCGGCGAACAGGTCGACGAACTCGCCCTTGCGCTCGCGCACCAGCGGCGAGAGCACCTGGAAGCGGCTCCCCTCCGGCAGCTCCAGGACCCGGTCGACGATGGCCTGCGGCGACTGGCGCGAGATCGGGCGGCCGCACTCGGGACAGTGCGGCTTGCCGATGCGCGCGAAGAGCAGACGCAGGTAGTCGTAGACCTCGGTGATGGTGCCGACCGTCGACCGCGGGTTGCGGGAGGTCGACTTCTGGTCGATGGAGACGGCGGGCGACAGACCTTCGATGAAGTCGACGTCCGGCTTGTCCATCTGGCCGAGGAACTGGCGGGCGTACGACGAGAGCGACTCCACGTAGCGCCGCTGCCCCTCGGCGAAGATGGTGTCGAAGGCCAGCGAGGACTTGCCCGACCCCGACAGGCCCGTGAAGACGATGAGCGAGTCGCGCGGCAGGTCGAGCGAGACATTCTTCAGATTGTGCTCGCGCGCGCCACGGACGATGAGACGGTCGGCCACGCCGGTCCGCACCTTTCTTGAGAGAAGTGACAGGGGCGGGGCCCCCGTCTTTCTCAGACTAGGGGGAGCCACTGACAACGCCGGTCGGATTCACCGGTTGACAACAATCCCCGGCCATCCAGCATGCCCGACGCCGCCACCGACCATATAGCACGTGCATTCGATTTCGGGCCACGCTCCGACACCTTCACCCGAAGGAGTGGCCGGGCTAAGGTCAGCAGCATGATTGATCACGCTCGTGACCTGGTGTCTGTACATGACGCGACCGAGCGGCTGCTCACCGCAGTCGGCAAAATGGACGACGCGGCGGTGAGAGAGCCGTCACGCCTGCCCGGCTGGAGCCGCGGTCACGTCCTCGCCCACCTCGCCCGCAACGCGGACGCCCTGGTGAACGTCCTGGAGGGCCGGCCCATGTACGCCGACGCCTCCGTCCGGGACGCCGACATCGAGCGGGACGCCCCGCGCCCCCTGGAGGTCCAGCTCACGGACCTCAGGGAGAGCGCGGCCCGCTTCCAGGACACCGGGGCGGTGCCCGCCGACTGGTCGCGCACGGTGGAGCTGCGCAACGGCGTGACGGACGTCGCCGCGCGGGTGCCCTTCCGGCGCTGGGTGGAGGTCGAGCTCCACCACGTGGACCTCGGGATCGGCTACCGGCTGGAGGACCTGCCGGCGGACTTCGTCGCGCGGGAGACCGACTTCCTCGCGGAGCGGTTCGCAGGACACCCCGACGTGCCGCCGACCCGTCTGACCGACGGCACGCGCGCGTGGCGCACCGGGCGGGAGGCGGACGGCCCGGAGGTGACCGTCACGGGGTCCCCCGCCGACCTGCTGGGCTGGCTGGCCGGGCGCCGCGCCGGAACCGGCCTGACCGTGGCCGGCGGGACGCTCCCGGCCCTGCCCCCGCTATAGGCTGCCGCCATGACGTACAGCGGAGAGGTGACGGTCGGCGGCCCGGCGGACGTGCACGAGCTCAAAGACCTGATGATCACCAAGATCGCGGTCGGCCCGATGAACAACAACGCCTATCTGCTGCGCTGCCGGGCCACGGACGAGCAGCTGCTGATCGACGCGGCCAACGACGCGCAGGCGCTGCTCGGGACGATCGGCGACGACGGCATCGCGTCCGTCGTCACCACGCATCAGCACGGCGACCACTGGCAGGCGCTCGCCGAGGTCGTGGCGGCCACGCGCGCGCGTACGTACGCGGGCCGGGAGGACGCCGGGGGCATCCCGGTGCCGACCGACGTCCTGGTCGACGACGGCGATGTCATCAGGGTGGGGAACGTGGAACTCACCGCGCGGCATCTCGTCGGACACACGCCCGGCTCGATCGCGCTCGTCTACGACGACCCGCACGGGCATCCCCACGTCTTCACGGGAGACTGTCTCTTCCCGGGCGGGGTCGGCAACACCCGCAAGGACCCCGAGGCGTTCGCCAGCCTGATCCACGACGTCGAGACGAAGATCTTCGACGTCCTGCCCGACGAGACCTGGGTGTACCCGGGGCACGGCAACGACACCACGCTGGGCGCGGAGCGCCCGCACCTTCCGGAGTGGCACGCGCGCGGGTGGTGAGTTCTCCTCACAGGGGGCGCGCGGTGTTGGACGCGCGCCCCGTGTGAATTCCGTGCACGTGTCGGTGCCCCACGCGCGCTCCCCGCACACGTGGTTGCGCGGTCAACTGGTGGCAGCCCCGCGCGGGATGACGGCTCCGGCGCGGAACGGGCCGCCGGTCTCCGATCCCCGCCCTCGACCGGCGGCCCGGGCAAGCCGTCCCACCACTGTTCACGAGAACGCAACACCCGTTCCCAGCATGCGGACAAACGCCCATGTGACCTGGACAGACGTGGATCTGGCTGCCAATCTCCCGCCATGCACCTCGCCCCTCGTGTTCTGCGCCGCGCCGTCGCCGGCGCCACCGTCGCCCTTCTCGCGACCGCGGTCGGCTGCGCTCCGCAGCCCGAGGCCGACGCGTCCGCCAAGTCCTCCGGCTCGGCCGGAACGACCTGCGCCAAGGGCGAGTTGGCGACCAAGACCGCGGGCAAGCTGACGATCGCCACCGACGAACCCGCGTACGAGCCCTGGTTCAAGGACGACAAGCCGTCCAACGGCGAGGGCTTCGAGTCGGCGGTGGCCTACGCCGTGGCGCAGCGACTCGGGTACGGCAAGAGCGCTGTCGTCTGGCAGAGCGTGCCGTTCAACAAGGCCTTCGCGCCGGGTGAGAAGACCTTCGACTTCGACATCAACCAGGTGTCCATCAGCGACGAGCGCAAGAAGGCCGTGGACTTCTCGTCCGGCTACTACGACGTGCGCCAGGCCGTCATCGCGCTCAAGGGCACCAAGGCCGCACAGGCGACGAGCATCGCGGATCTCAAGGGTCTCAAGCTGGGCGCCCAGGTCGGCACGACCAGCCTCGACTACATCGACGACGTGGTGAAGCCGACCCGGGAAGCCGCCGTCTACGCGAAGAACGACCAGGCGAAGTCCGCGCTGAAGAACGGTCAGGTCGACGCGATCGTCACCGACCTGCCGACCGCGTTCTACATCACGGCCGCCGAGGTCACCGACGCGAGGATCGTCGGCCAGTTCGAGAACCAGGGCGGTACGCCGGAGCAGTTCGGGCTCGTGCTCGACAAGGGCAGCACGCTCACCTCCTGCGTGACGGACGCCGTGGACGCCCTCCGCGAGGACGGCACCCTGGCGAAGATCGAGCAGCGGTGGCTCTCCGACGCCGTCGACGCCCCGGTGCTCAAGTGACGGTCACGAAGGAGGAGTCCGGCCAGGAGGGCGCGGACGACAAGGGCGACATGACCGGGGACGGCAGCGGTGACGCCTACGTCCCGTCACAGCGGCGGCTGGAGCGCGAACGCCACAAGCGCACGCGTGCCCGCCGCGCCACGGCGATCGCCGCGCTGTCGACCCTGGTCACCGCCGTCGTCCTCTACCTGGTCGTCGTCAGCGCGCCCGGCTGGCCGCGCACCAAGGAGACGTTCTTCAACGGGCAGTACGCGCGCGAGGCGTTCCCCAAGGTCCTGGACGGGCTCTGGCTGAACCTCCGGCTGCTGCTGGTCTGCGGCGTCGCCGTGCTGGTGCTCGGCATGCTCATCGCCGTGGCCCGCACCCTGCGCGGCCCCGTCTTCTTCCCGCTGCGGGTGCTCGCGGCGGCGTACACTGACTTCTTCCGCGGACTGCCGCTGATCATCAACCTGATGATCGTGGTCCTGGGCGTCCCGGCGCTGCGTCTGCAGGGCGTGACCGTCGACCCGGTGCTGCTCGGCGGCACGGCGCTGACGCTGACCTACTCGGCGTACGTCGCCGAGGTGTTCCGCGCCGGCATCGAGTCCGTGCACCCCTCCCAGCGTGCCGCGGCCCGCTCCCTGGGGCTGTCCAACCGGCAGGCGCTGCGCTACGTGGTGCTCCCCCAGGCCGTGCGCCGCCAGGTGCCGCCCCTGCTGAACGACCTGGTGTCCCTGCAGAAGGACACCGGTCTCGTGTCGATCGGCGGCGCCGTCGACGCCGTACGCGCGGCGGACATCATCGTGGGCCGCAGCCTCAACTACACGCCGTACATCGTGGCGGGGCTGGTCTTCGTCGCCCTGACCATTCCGATGACCCGCTTCACTGACTGGGTGACGGCCCGGATGGACCGTCAGCGGGCCCAGGGAGGAACGACATGAGCGACGTCCCGGTGCTGCGGATGGAGTCGGTCCGCAAGACCTTCGGCGGCTCGGTCGTCCTGCGGGACGTCGACCTGGAGGTCGCCCCGCACACGGTGACCGCCCTGATCGGCGCCTCCGGCTCCGGCAAGTCCACGCTGCTGCGCTGCGCCAACCTCCTGGAGGACATCGACGACGGCGCGATCTGGCTGGACGGCGAGGAGATCACCGACCCGCGTGCCGACCAGGACGCGATACGGCGCCGTATCGGCGTGGTGTTCCAGGCGTACAACCTGTTCCCGCACATGACGGTGCTGGAGAACATCACGCTCGCCCCGCGCCGTGTGCACGGCGTCGCGCGGGCGGAGGCCGAGGAACAGGCCAGGGGGCTGCTGGAGCGGCTGGGGCTGGGCGCCAAGGCGGGCGAGTACCCCGACCGGCTCAGCGGCGGCCAGCAGCAGCGCGTGGCCATCGCGCGGGCCCTCGCCGTACGTCCCCGGCTGCTGCTGCTCGACGAGGTCACCGCGGCCCTGGACCCGGAACTGGTCGGCGAGGTCCTGAACGTCGTGCGCGATCTGAAGGACGACGGCATGACCATGGTGCTGGCCACGCACGAGATGGGCTTCGCCCGCGAGGTCGCCGACCAGGTCTGCTTCCTGGACGGAGGCGTGGTGCTGGAGCGCGGCACGGCCGAGCGGGTCTTCGGTGATCCGCGGCAGGAGCGCACGCGGCGGTTCCTGCGGCGGATCGTGGAGGCGGGCCGCCTGTAAGGGGCGTACGCCAGGAGGCCGGTGCTTACGCGTCCGCCTGTCCCGCCCCGGCGAGCGCGGCGACGCGCTCCACCCCGAACACGTACCCCTGCACCCCGCACCCCGCGATGACACCGTCGGCGCGCAGGGAGACGTACGAGTGGTGACGGAACGTCTCCCGTTTGTGGATGTTGGAGATGTGGACCTCCAGGACCGGCAGGCCGTCGCAGGTGTTGAGCGCGTCCAGGATCGCGACCGAGGTGTGCGAGTAGGCGCCCGGGTTGATCACGATGCCGCAGTGGCCGAGGCGTGCCTCGTGGATCCAGTCGACGAGTTGCCCCTCATGGTTGGACTGCCGGAAGTCCACCGTGCCGCCGTGCGCCGCCGCCGCCTTCGCGCACATCGCCTCGACGTCGGCGAGCGTGTCGGACCCGTAGATCTCAGGCTGGCGCTGACCCAGGAGGTTCAGGTTGGGGCCGTTCAGGATCATGATCGGGGCTTGGGCGAGGGTGCGGGGCACGGTTCCTCCGGTCCGTTCGGGGGCGGTCCGCCGGGGACCGCTGCTCGGACCCGGTCTATCACGGTGCGAGGGCGCGGCGAGAGGCCGTGTCCGTCACCCGTCGTCCGCCCCCGTCACCCCCGCGCGCCCCCGTAACCGTCCGTCACCGTGGGTAGTTGACGCGACATGCACGATGTACGCACCGTAAGGGCGCCCTCCCTGCCACGGCTCGCCGCCGCCTCGCTCGCGGGAACGGCCATCGAGTTCTACGACTTCTTCGTCTACGGGACCGCGGCCGCGCTGGTCCTGGGGCCGTTGTTCTTCCCGACGTTCTCGCCGCTGGCCGGGACGCTGGCCGCGTTCGGGACGTTCGGCGTGGGCTTCGTGGCGCGCCCGCTCGGGTCGGTGCTGTTCGGACATGTCGGGGACCGGCACGGACGCCGCCCGGTCCTCGTCGGCTCGCTGCTGCTGACCGGGGCGTCGACGGTCGCGGTCGGGTGCCTGCCGGTGTTCGACAGCATCGGCGTGGCCGCGCCCCTGCTGCTGCTCGTGCTGCGCTTTCTGCAGGGGCTCGGGCTCGGCGGGGAGTGGGGTGGCGCGGTGCTGCTCACGGCGGAACACGCGCCTGCCGAGCGGCGCGGGCTCTGGTCGAGCTTCCCGCAGGTCGGGCCCGCCCTCGGGTTCCTGTTCGCCAACGGGGTGGTTCTGGTGCTGTCGGCGACGCTGACGGAGGCGCAGTTCGCCCGGTGGGGGTGGCGGGTGCCGTTCTGGGCCGCCGGGGTGCTGGCCGTGCTCGGGCTGTGGCTGAGGTCGTCGCTCCCGGAGAGCCCGCGGTTCCTGGAGATCGGCGAGCACGCGCGTGTGCCGCTCGCGGAAGTGGTGCGCGACCACTGGCGACTGGTCCTGCTGACCGCCGGCGGCCTCGCCGTCGGATACGCGATCTTCTACGCCGTGACGACCTGGTCCCTGGCCTACGCCACCGAGCGGCTGGGGGTGAGCCGGACCGTCATGCTGGCCTGCATCATGGCCGCGGTGGTGGTGAAGGGCGCGCTGACACCCGTGGCGGCGATGCTCGGGGACCGTTTCGGACGGCGGCCGCTGTGTCTGGTGGGGTGCGCGGCGGCCGCGCTGTGGATGCTGCCGATGGTGGCGCTGCTGGCGACCGGGGCTCCCCTGCCGATGTTCCTGGGCTTCCTCGGAGCGCTGGTCGCGTTCGTCACGATGTTCGGGGTGATCGCGGCCTACCTGCCCGAACTGTACGAGCCGAGGGTGCGCTGCACGGGCGCGGCCGTCGGCTACAACCTCGGCGGTGTCCTCGGGGGCGCGTTGACGCCGATCGCGGCGACGGCGCTGGCGGAGCACTCGGGGCGGGTCCCCTGGGCCGTGGGCGCGTATCTCACCGCGATCGCCCTGCTCAGCCTCGGCTGCTTCGCGCTGCTGCCGGAGACACGGCCGGTGCCGGTGGCGGCCGTGCGACCCGTCCTGGACTGACCGCCGGCGGGAGGGGCCGCCCGTCGTCGGCGGGGTGCCGCGCCGTCGGTCAGGGGTTGATCGCCAGTTCCAGGTAGGCGGCGAACAGCACGAGGTGCACGCCGCCCTGAAGGGGGGTGGCCCGTCCCGGCACCACCGTCAGGGAACTGACCACGACGGTCAGTGCGAGCAGCACCACGTAGGTGGCGCCCAGGCCGAGGACGAGCGGGCCGGAGAGCCAGACGGAGGCGAGGGCGACGGCGGGGATGGTCAGCCCGATGCTGGCCATGGCGGAGCCGAGCGCGAGGTTGAGGCTGGTCTGCACGCGGTCCCGGCGGGCGGAGCGCAGTGCGGCGATGGTCTCGGGAAGCAGCACGAGCAGGGCGATGACCACGCCGACGACGGCTTGGTGCAGGCCGGCCGCGTCCACCCCGGACTCGATCGTGGGCGAGACACCCTTCGCGAGACCGACCACTCCGATCAGGGCGAGGCCGAGGAGCCCCAGACTGATCAGGGCGGTCCGGGAGGACGGTGCGCCCGCGTGGTCGGCGGCGGTGATCACTTCTCCCTTCCGGGTGACCGGCAGGAAGTAGTCGCGGTGTCTGACGGTCTGGGTCGCCACGAACAGTCCGTACAGGATCAGCGAGGACAGCGCGGCGAAGGTGAGCTGGACGGTGGAGAACTCCGGGCCCGGTTTGCTGGTCGTGAAGGTCGGCAGGACCAGACTGAGCGTGGCCAGGGTCGCGACGGTGGCCAGGGCCGCGCCGGTGCCCTCGGGGTTGAAGACGGCCGTGCCGTGCCGCAGGGAGGCGGTCAGCAGGCACAGGCCCACGATGCCGTTGCAGGTGATCATCACGGCCGCGAAGACCGTGTCCCTCGCCAGGGTCGCGCTCTTGTCGCCGCCGTCCACCATCAAGGTCACGATCAGGGCGACCTCGATGACCGTCACGGCGACCGCGAGGACGAGGGAGCCGAAGGGCTCACCGACCCGGTGGGCGACGACCTCGGCGTGGTGCACGGCGGCCAGCACGGCTCCGGCGAGGACCACGGTCACCAGCGCGACGACCGCCGCGGGCAGGTCGCGTCCCCAGGTCAGGGCCAGGAGGACGACTGCGAGCACCGGCACGAGGGACGTCCACCGGGTGGTGAGCGACCTGAGCCGAGCGATCATGCAGCGATCGTCGCAGAGCTGACGGGGCTTCGCATTCCGGCTGCCGGGGGCCCGCGCGCGCCCTGTGTCACTCGAACTCGGTCGTGTCCTGGATGTCGCAGTCGGTGAAGGACGGGGGCCTGGTGCAGAGCGCGGCCATCCGCTCCGCGAACTTGCTCGTCTCGGGGGATTCGCTGGTGCGCATGGCCGCCTCGTGGGACTCGAACTCGACCAGGACCAGATAGCGGTTCGGCTGGTTCCTGTCCTTGAGGACGAGACGGCGCCGGGGGCCGTCGGCGCGGTTCCCGAGGTCCTGCTCCCCCTCCTCGGCGAGCGCCCGCATCTCGTCGATGCGGTCGGTCTCGAAGTCGATGATCTGTACGAACCTCGGTGCAGTGCCCATGGTGCCTCCGCCGGTAGCGGGTGTCTCCGGATGGAGAACGCCCGTGTTCCAACGAAGCACCGGGAGCGGTGCCCGGCAATGCGCCGCGCACCACTCCCGGGCTGGTTGTTCCTACGTCGTCCGTGGTCAGGCCTGGATGCTGTCCTTCGGAGCGCCTTCGCTCGCCGTCTGCGCCGCCTCGGCCGCCGCCTGCTTCTTCGAGGCGCGCAGGCTGGTGATCGTGGTGACGATCAGGACGGAGCAGATGACGCCGAGCGAGACCGGGATGCTGATCTCGGGGACGTGGACCCCGGACTCGTGCAGCGCGTGCAGCACCAGCTTGACGCCGATGAAGCCCAGGATGATCGACAGGCCGTAGCTGAGGTGGACCAGCTTCTTCAGCAGGCCGCCGATGAGGAAGTACAGCTGCCTCAGGCCCATCAGCGCGAAGGCGTTGGCGGTGAACACGATGTACGGGTCCTGGGTGAGGCCGAAGATCGCGGGGATGGAGTCGAGGGCGAACAGCACGTCGGTGGTGCCGATCGCGAGCATGACGACCAGCATCGGGGTCATGACCCGCTTGCCGTTCTGCTGGATCCACAGCTTGGTGCCGTGGTAGCGGTCGGCGACGCCGAACCGGCGCTCGGCGGCCTTGAGCAGCTTGTTCTCCTCGAACTCCTCGTCCTCCTCGTCGGCCCGTGCCTCCTGGACGAGCTTCCAGGCGGTCCAGATCAGGAAGGCGCCGAAGAGGTAGAACACCCAGGAGAAGCTGGCGAGGATCGCGGCGCCCGCGGCGATGAAGACGGCCCGCAGGACCAGGGCTATGAGGACGCCTATCAGCAGGACCCGCTGCTGGTACTGCGACGGGACCGCGAACTTCGCCATGATCAGCACGAAGACGAAGAGGTTGTCGACGCTGAGCGACTTCTCGGTGATGAAGCCGGCGAAGAACTCTCCGGCGGGCCGGCCACCGCCGAAGACGAGCAGGCCGAGTCCGAAGAGCCCGGCCAGGGCGATCCAGACGACGGTCCAGATACCGGCTTCCTTGATCGACACGTCATGCGGCTTGCGGCCGATGAAGAAGTCGACCGCGATCAGGGCGGCCAGGCCCACGATGGTGAGAACCCACAGGTTCAGGGAAACATCCACTGCGCCTCCGGCAGTACGTAACGGCAGGTAATCAGCGTCGTCGCGCTGCCGGAGGTCTCTTCCGCCCGGTCCCGGGCCGACGCCCCGGGATCGAGTCGATCCGTATTGACGGGTGCGCCGCAGCAGGGAGTACTCCCCTCCGTGAGGAAGACAGTACCCCAATCACCAAGGAAAGGTAAAGTGATTGGCAAAAGAAGTGCCAAGTTCCCAGGTCAGAGTTCTTTACGTGTACTTGGTGCGGGCCGTCGCGACCTGGGCCAGCACCTGCTGGAGCACCTGGCTCCCCGGGGGTACGAGCGCCGGTTCGTACGTCCAGGCGTGCCCGACCCAGGGATCCGCCAGGTGGTCGTCGGGCACCGGGGTCAGCCGGAGCAACCCGCGCCACAGCGGGTCGAGCAACGGACCGTAACCGGCGGCGTCCTCCCGGTCGGCGACCAGCATCAGATGGACGCCGACGGAGGGGCCCTCGTCCGCGAGGTAGCGGAGCTGGTTCACCGCGCGGTCGTCGAAGCCGTGCGGGAAGTCGTTGACCACCAGGAGCTGCTGGGAGGTGTCGAAGCCCGGCGGGAGGGAGTCGGCCGCGCCGCCGCGCACCGCCATCTGCACCAGGTCGACGCGCTGGGTCAGCCGGCCCAGGACGTCCGCCACACCCGCCGCGCCCGCGGCCGGCGGGGCGGCGAGCACTCCGGACCGCACGAGCGGTGCCAGCGCCTGCGCGCCCGCCCCGGCCGGGTCGATGACGTGCACGGTGAACTCGCCCGCCGGGTACGCCGCCAGCAGCCTGGCGGTGTGGGCCACCGCGGACACCAGGGCGAGGTGCCGCAGCTCATGGGAGTCGAGCAGGGAGTCCTCGGACGACTGCGTGGTTCCGCTGTCGATCCACAGCCCGCGCTCCAGCGGGAGGCGGACCAGCAACGGGATGCGCAGAGGGTCGCTCTCGGGCAGGTGGAGGTCGCCCAGGCGCAGCGCCATGGGCATCTCCATGGGGACGCGGTAGGCGTGCCAGACGGGGTTGTCCCAGCGGGCGTAGGCCGGCGGCAGCGCGGGTTCGACGACGTCGGCCTCGGCGGTGAGCTGGACGAGGTCCCGGTCCAACGCCTCCCGGGCCTGGTCGACGAGCTGGATGTGCCTGGCCTGGGCCGCTTCGCGGGCGGCGTCGCCCTGGCCGCCGATCCTGCTGCGTGGGTCGGACAGGACCTGGTCCAGCTCCTTCTCCAGGCGCGTGTCGGCGAAGTCGACGGCACTGCGATAGGCGGCCGTGGTGCGGGCCAGGTCCTCGAACATGCCCCAGACCTGGTTGTACAGCCGCTCCTCCATGGACCAGCCGGTCGCGTCACCCGCGACGGGCGTCGCGGGCTGCCCGGGCTGGGCCGGCGGCGCCGTGGGCGGAGGCGGCGGAGCGGCGTTCTGCCGACGGGGGTGGACGTAGTTGACCGGGCCGCCCGCGGCGGCGGTCGGGGACGTCGACTGGGGGTGCGACGCAGGCGCGGAGTCCGGCTGCACCGGCCCCGCCGCGGCGCCCGTGGGCACCGAACCCGTGGGCGCGGAACTCGCCGGCGCGCCCGTCGGGTAGGCCGTCCCCGTACCGGACTGCGGGCTCTGACCCGTGCCGAACGGCCCGTCGGCGCCCTGGCCCGCCCCGTGGGGACCGGGGACGCCCTGGGCGCCCTGTGCGCCGTACGCGGAGCCGCTCGGGTCCGGGCCGCCGAGTGCGGAGGCGGCAGCCTGCCGGGCGCGGTCGCCGTCCGCAGTACGGGGCGGCGGGGCCGTCACCGAGCGGGCCAGCCCCTGGGCCACCGCCTCGTTGATACCGGCCGCGAGCTGCTGCGCCTGCGGCAGGCCCTGGTCGGTGAGGAGCTCGGCGAGCCCTCCCGCGTACCCCTGGCCGACGGCGCGCACCTTCCATGCGCCCTGGCGCCGGTAGAGCTCCAGCGCGACGACCGCCGACTCGGCGCTCAGGCCGGTGAGGGTGTACGTGGCGACCTCGGTGCCGTCGAGGCCGGTGACCGCGACGGCGGGGGGCGGGACGGAACCGAAGCTGACCGGCCCTGCCCCGTCGCCCGGGGGCAGGGAGAGCAGGACGTTGACGCGGTGCACGCTCTCCGGCATGGCGTCCAGGTCCACCGCGAGACGGTGGTCCGCGGCCGCCTGCCGGGAGACCTCCAGACCGGGCAGCGTGGGAGAGCCCGGGTGGGCCACCCACTCGACGTCCTGTGCCCTGCCGTTCTCGTCGCTGAGCGTGGCCACGGCCACGACCGGCGTGCCGGCCGAGACCCTGATCTCGAGGCGGACCCGGGAGAGCGGGTGGTTCTGCCCCCGCACCAGCTCGGCCGTCATCGCCTGTCCCCCTGTGTCGCGTGTGGTGTTGTCGTGTCCGCGGGCCGGCTCGTGTCTACAGGAGCGGCAGGACGGTGGGCATCAGGTCCTGGAAGGTGCGGCCGTTGGCCGGGGCGCCGAGGGCCGTCATCGTCCAGCCCTGGCCCGAGCGGTGCACCTTGGCCATGATCTGGGCCGTGTAGGCGCCGCCGCCCGCGAGCGTGTAGCGCGCCAGCTCCTGGCCGTTGGTCTCGTCGACCAGACGGCAGAAGGCGTTCTGCACCTCCTGGAAGGTCTGCCCGGTGAAGGAGTTCACGGTGAAGACGATCTGGTCGATGTGGACCGGGACGCGCGCCAGGTCGACGAGGATCGCCTCGTCGTCGCCGCCCTGGCCGACGCCGCCCACCAGGTTGTCACCGGTGTGCCGGACGGAGCCGTCGTCGCTCACCAGGTGGCGGAAGAAGACGACGTCGACGGGCTGCTTGTCCGCGAACAGGACGGCGGAGGCGTCGAGGTCGATCTCCCGGGTGCGGGAGCCGAAGAGGCCGCGCCGGGGCGCCGCCTGCCAGCCGAGACCCATGCGGACCGCGGTCAGGCTGCCCCCGTCGTTCTTCTGCAGACTGATGGCCTGGCCCTTGGTCATGTTGACGGTCACGGGCTGATTCCCCTCTCGAACTGTCCCCTGTTGCCGCGGAGTCCGCGGTTGCCGAAAACCCTACGCACAGGCACTGACAGTGCCGTACCCGGGCACGCACTTTGTGTCGGTCTTGCAACACTCGGCGTGTGCGGCCCGGGCGCAGCAACCGAGCGGGTCCGTCAGGCCAGGCCGGCCTCCTTCATCTGACGCAGTTCCTTCTTCATCTCGGAGACCTCGTCGCGCAGCCGGGCGGCGACCTCGAAGTGCAGGTCGGCGGCGGCGGCCCGCATGCGCTCCGTCATCTCCTCGATCTGCTGGGCGAGTTCGGCCGCGGGACGGTCGGTGGGCACCGTCTCCTTGGCCTTGCCCTTGGCGGACTTGGCCTTCGCGCCCTTGGCCGCCTTGTCGCCGAGGGAGGGCACCGGCGCCTTGGTGCCCCCTCCGTCCTTCTTCGCCCGGTAGCCGGTGCCGAGCAGCTGCTCGGTGTCGACCTCCTCGCGCGCGATCTGCGCGACGATGTCGTTGATCTTCTTGCGGAGCGGCTGGGGGTCGATGCCGTTCGCCTTGTTGTAGGCGACCTGCTTCTCGCGGCGGCGGTTGGTCTCCTCGATGGCCCGCTCCATGCCCGGGGTGATCTTGTCGGCGTACATGTGGACCTGGCCGGAGACGTTACGAGCGGCGCGGCCGATGGTCTGGATCAGGGAGGTGCCGGAGCGCAGGAAGCCCTCCTTGTCGGCGTCGAGGATCGCCACGAGCGACACCTCGGGCAGGTCGAGGCCCTCCCGCAGGAGGTTGATGCCCACCAGGACGTCGAACTCGCCGGCACGCAGCTCGCGCAGCAGCTCGATGCGGCGCAGCGTGTCGACGTCACTGTGCAGATAGCGCACCTGGATGCCGAGTTCCAGGAAGTAGTCCGTGAGGTCCTCGGCCATCTTCTTGGTGAGCGTGGTGACCAGGACGCGCTCGTCCTTCTCGGTGCGCTTGCGGATCTCGTGCACGAGATCGTCGATCTGGCCCTCGGTGGGCTTGACGACGACCTCCGGGTCGACGAGGCCGGTGGGGCGGATGATCTGCTCGACGACGCCGTCCCCGCGCGAGAGCTCGTACTTGCCGGGCGTCGCCGACAGATAGACGGTCTGCCCGATGCGCTCCTGGAACTCCTCCCACTTCAGTGGGCGGTTGTCGAGGGCGGAGGGCAGGCGGAAGCCGTGGTCGACGAGGGTGCGCTTGCGGGAGGCGTCGCCCTCGTACATGGCGCCGATCTGCGGGACGGTGACGTGGGACTCGTCGATGACGAGGAGGAAGTCGTCCGGGAAGTAGTCGAGCAGGGTGTTCGGCGGGGAGCCGGGGGTGCGGCCGTCGAAGTGCATCGAGTAGTTCTCCACGCCGGAGCAGGAGCCGATCTGGCGGAGCATCTCGATGTCGTACGTGGTGCGCATGCGCAGGCGCTGGGCCTCCAGGAGCTTGCCCTGCTTCTCCAGCTCGGCCAGCCGCTCGCCGAGCTCCTTCTCGATGTCGTTGACGGCCCGCTCCAGGCGCTCGGGGCCGGCGACGTAGTGGGAGGCCGGGAAGACGTAGAGCTGCTGGTCGTCGCTGATGATCTCGCCGGTGAGCGGGTGCAGCGTGGAGAGGGCCTCGATCTCGTCGCCGAACATCTCGATGCGGACGGCGAGCTCCTCGTAGACCGGGAAGATCTCGATGGTGTCGCCGCGCACGCGGAAGGTGCCCCGGCTGAACGCCATGTCGTTGCGCGTGTACTGGATGTCCACGAAACGGCGCAGCAGCTCGTCCCGGTCGATCTCCTCGCCGACCTTCAGGGGGACCATCCGGTCCACGTACTCCTGCGGGGTGCCGAGGCCGTAGATGCAGGAGACCGAGGCGACCACGACGACGTCACGGCGGGTGAGCAGCGAGTTGGTCGCCGAGTGGCGCAGTCGCTCGACCTCCTCGTTGATCGAGGAGTCCTTCTCGATATAGGTGTCCGACTGCGGGACGTACGCCTCGGGCTGGTAGTAGTCGTAGTACGAGACGAAGTACTCGACCGCGTTGTTGGGCAGCAGTTCCCGGAACTCGTTCGCCAGCTGGGCGGCCAGGGTCTTGTTCGGGGCCATCACCAGGGTGGGCCGCTGGAGCTTCTCGATCATCCACGCGGTGGTGGCGGACTTGCCGGTGCCGGTCGCGCCGAGGAGGACGACGTCCTTCTCGCCGCCTTCGATGCGCTTGGCGAGCTCGGCGATGGCCGCCGGCTGGTCGCCGCTGGGCTGGTAGGGGCTGACGACCTCGAAGGGCGCCACCGTGCGTTCGATGTGAGAGACGGGCCGCATGCCATCAACCGTACGACCACCCACTGACAACGAGGTCGGATCAGCGGTTCTGCGGGGTGCGGGACTCCCGGTGGGGCAGCCTGCGGCGGGCGCGCGGCGCCGGACGGCCGGCGGAGTGCCGCACGGGCGGGTGCGCCGGGACGCCGGGCATGTGCTCGGCGCGGGTCCGGTCGGGCCTGCCCACGCCCATCAGCGGGTCGAACACCACGACGACGCCGGCGAGGAGGAGGAAGGCGAGGGGTCCGATCAGCATCGGGGCGAGGAGGGCGGCGGGCGAGTCGCCCTCGGTCGGCGTGCCGGTCGCGTGCAGATGGACGCTCAGGGCCGCCATGCCCGTGTAGTGCATGCCGGTGACGGCCAGCCCCATGACGAGGCTGGCGCCCACGCTCCACGCGAAGCCCCGGACCTGTCCGGCGGCCCACAGGGCGGCGGTGGCGGCGGCCATGGCTATGGCCACGGAGACGGAGACGGTGAACGTGTTGTATTCCAGCTTTCCACTGAAGCGCATCCCGGCCATGCCGAGGTAGTGCATCGACGCGATGCCCAGGCCGGTGACGGTGCCGCCGGTGAACAGCGCGGTGCCGGTGGCGCCCCGGTAGCCGACGATGAAGATCCCCACGCCCACCATGATGACGGCGACGCCGAGGCTGGCGTAGGTCGTCGGTTTGTCGTAATGGATCGGGGCTCCCGCGACCGTGAAACCCATCATCGCGATGAAGTGCATGGTCCATATGCCGGAGCCGATCGCCGCCGAGCCGAGGGCCAGCCATCCGGGGCGCCAGGAGTGGGCGACGAGCCGGGCTCTGGTGGTGCAGCGCAGGCCGAGAGCGCCGCCGAGGCAGGCCATGACGTAGGCCACCAGCGGTGTGACGAGTCCGTAGCTGAAACCGTCGACCGTGCCGTGCATGCGCGGTTGCCCTTCCGCCCCGTTTGCTTTGATTTCCCTGAAACGCGCCCCTCCCCAGGGCCGCGCGAACGGCCAAGGCTGAGAGAGAGTATGACCCCCACCGGAATGGTCGAACGATTTTCCGGCAAAGAAACACGCCCTTACCCCACATGTGCGGCAGCGGTGAGCGGTCCCGGGCATCTCCGTTCATCGTGTGGTCGTCCCGCACCCCTCCGTCGTTGACTCTGTGCTGTCACAGTTGAGCTGTACGTGATCAACCGACGCGAGGAGTACGTATGCACGCGCGCGCAGTTGCCGCCACGACCACCGCGCTCCTGGGCACCGTCGCCCTTCTGCTCCCCGTCCACGACGCCCGGGCCGGCATCCCCGCCCGGGCCGTGGTGATCGCCCACCGGGGGGCCTCCGCGGTCGCCCCGGAGAACACGCTCGACGCCGTCGACGAGGCCGCCGCCCTCGGCATCCGCTGGGTGGAGAACGACGTCCAGCGCACCAAGGACGGCGAGCTCGTGGTGATCCACGACGACACTCTCCGCCGTACGACCGACGTCGAGGAGGTCTTCCCCGACCGTGCCCCCTGGAAGGTGAAGGACTTCACCGCGGCCGAGATCGCGCGGCTGGACGCGGGCAGCTGGTTCGGTGAGACGTACGCGGGCGCGCGTGTGCCGACGCTCGAGCAGTACGTCGAGCGGGTGGAGCGCAACCACCAGAAGCTGCTCCTGGAGATCAAGAACCCCGCGCTCTACCCGGGGATCGAGCAGCAGACGCTGAAACTCCTGAGCAACGAGGGCTGGCTCGACCGGCGGCATCTCAGCGCCCGCCTGATCGTGCAGAGCTTCAGTGCGGAGAGTCTGCGCACCGTGCACGAGCTGAAGCCGGGCGTGCGGACCGGTCTGCTGGGTGCGCCGGCCGCGGCGGACCTGGCCCGGTACGCGGGCTTCGCCGACCTGATCAACCCGTCGTACAACGCCCTCTCCCGGGACTACGTGGACGCCGTGCACGCGCTGACGGGACCGCACGGCCGACCGGTGCGGGTCTTCGTCTGGACCGTCGACGACGCCTCCACCGCGAGGACCGTCGCCGGATACGGCGTCGACGGCGTCATCACGAACAGACCCGACGTGGTGCGCAGGGCCCTGTACTGGTACTGACCCCGGCGTACCGACCCCGTTGTCAGTGGCGGGCCGTACGGTGGGTCGCATGAACAGCCACGGGCAGGACGAGCAGCAGGTCGTGTGGGCCGTCGTCGGCACCGCCATCGGTCCACTGCTGCTGGCCGCGACCGGAAAGGGCGTGGTCAACGTCGTGTTCCACGCCACCGACGCGGTCCGCGACACGGCTCTGGGCAGGCTGGCGGACAGGCTGGGCACGGACCCGGTCGAGGCCCCCGGTTCCCCTCTGCTGGCCGAGGCGATACGCCAGGTCGACGCCTACTTCGCGGGTGACCGGCGCGACTTCGAGCTGCCTCTGGACTGGTCGCTGATCTCGGGCTTCAACCGCCAGGTCCTGCGCGAACTAGCCACCGGCGTGCCGTACGGCGCGGTCGTCGGGTACGGCGACCTGGCCAAGCGGGTCGGGCAGCCGGGGGCGGCGCAGGCGGTGGGCACGGCCATGGGCGCCAATCCGCTGCCGGTCGTCGTGCCCTGTCACCGGGTCGTCGAGAGCGACGGCGGTATCGGCGGGTTCGGCGGCGGTCTGGAGACCAAGCGGAGGCTGCTCGCGCTGGAAGGGGTGCTGCCCGAGCCGCTGTTCTGAGGATCGCCTCGGGCCCGCGTGAACGGGGTTCCGTCCGCCATGCCTCGCGGGCCGGTGGCGTCCCCCACAGGCCGTCGGGGTTTGGCCGGGCGCGCCGCCCGCCAGAGATGAGGGAAGACCCGAGGACAGGAGACAGGCGCATGGTGCTGGTGGTGTCGGAAGAGGTGCGGGATGCGGTCGACGCGCGTCGACCCGTGGTCGCGCTGGAGTCCACGATCATCGCGCACGGGCTGCCGCGCCCGCGCAACCTCCAGGTGGCACTGGAGCTGGAGTCGGTCGTCCGCGCGGAGGGTGCCGTTCCGGCGACCATCGCCGTCCTGGACGGGCGGCCCCATGTCGGTCTGGACAAGGAGCAGTTGGAGCGGGTCGCCAACGAGGACGGGATACGCAAGCTGGGCCATCGCGACCTGCCGCTCGCGGTGGCCTCGGGGGCGAGCGGGGCGACGACGGTGTCGGCGACGGCACTGCTGGCGGCACTGGCGGGTGTCCGGGTGTTCGCGACGGGCGGGCTCGGCGGGGTGCACCGGGAATGGACGGTGACCCAGGACGAGTCCGCCGACCTGGGGCTGCTGGCGCGTACCCGGATCACCGTGGTGTGCGCGGGGGTGAAGTCGATCCTGGACGTTCCGGCGACCCTGCAGCGTCTCGAGACGCTGGGGGTGGCCGTCGCCGGTTACGGCACGGACCGCTTCCCGGGCTTCTACCTGTCCGACTCGGGGCATCCGGTGGAGTGGACGCTGGACACGCCCGCGCAGGTGGCCGACGTGATGCGGGCTCAGGACGCGCTCGGCGTACCGGAGTCGGCGTTGATCGTCGCCAACCCGGTGCCCGTGGAGGAGCAGCTCGATCCCGGGCTGCACGCGCGGGTGCTCGCCGAGGCGCTGCAGGCGTGCGAGGAGGAGGGCGTCACCGGCCAGGGCGTCACACCGTTCCTCCTCGACCACCTGGTCCGGCACACCGACGGGGCGTCCCTGAGCGCCAATCTGGCGGCGGTGCGCGGCAACGTGCGGCTTGCGGCGCGGATCGCCACGGCCTGGGCCGAGGTGTGACCGGGCGGCCGGGCGGAACGGAACGCGCGCACGGCGGGCCGGCTCCGGCGTCGGCTCCGGCTCCGGGCGGGGCGCTTCTGGTCGTCGGGGACGTGGTGACGGATGTCGTCGCGCGCCATCGGGGGCCCCTGGCGGCGGGGACGGACACGGCCGCCGCGATCCGGACCCTGCCGGGCGGGGCGGGCGCCAATGTGGCGTGCTGGGCCGCGCATTGGGGGTGTGCGGACGTACGGCTGCTCGGCCGGGTGGGCCAGGACGCGGTGGCCTGGCACGAACGGGAGCTGACCGCCTGCGGGGTACGGCCCCGGCTCGTCGTCGACCCGCAGGCGCCGACCGGGACGGTCATCTGTCTGGTCGACGCGGACGCCGCGGCCGAGCGCACCTTCCTCACCGACAGCGGCGCCTCGCTGCGGCTCGCACCCGACGACTGGTCGGACGCGCTCCTTGACGGGGCCGGCCGGCTGCACCTGTCGGGCTACCTGATGTTCTCCGGGTCCGGTCGCGCGCTGGTGCGTACGGCGGTGGCGGCGGCGCGCGCCCGTGGAGTACCGGTGAGCCTCGATCCGGCGTCGGCGGGATTCCTGGCCGCACTGGGCGTCGACCGTTTCCTGGACCTGGTGGAGGGGGTGGACGTGCTGCTGCCCAGCCGTGACGAGGCGTGTCTGCTGACCGGGCTGCCCGACGGGGCGGACGCCGCTGCCGAACTGAGCCGCCGTGTCCCGCTGGTGGTGGCCAAGGAGGGCGCGGCGGGGGCGCTGATCGCGCGGGACGGCACCGTCCTCACCCGCGTCCCCGCCGTCGCGGCGACGCCCCGGGACACCACGGGCGCCGGCGACGCCTTCACGGGCGCGTTCCTGGCCGCCCTGCTCACCGGCGCGGAGCCCGGGGCCTCGGCGGCGGAGGGGTGCAGAGCGGGAGCCCGGGCGGTCGAACAGGTCGGCGCGCGACCACCCGCGTCCGGTGACATGTCGACGCCGAGGATCGCGGACGGGACCCGCGTCGGCTGAGGCAGGGGCGGGTGCGGCCGGAAGCAGCGGCGGCGGGGGTGCAGAGCGGGAGCCCCGGCGGTCGAACAGGTCGGCGCGCGACCACCCGCGTCCGGCACCGCGTCGACACCGAGGATCGCGGACGGAACCCGGGTCGGCTGAGGCCGGGGCCGGGGCAGCGGCGGCGGAGCGGTGCAGAGCGGGGCCCGGGCGGTCGAACGGGTCGGCGCCGCGTCGGCTGAGGCCGGGGCCGGGGGTCGTGTCAGCGCTGAGGAGCACTTCGCTCGCGGGCGGGCAGACCGCCCCGGGCGGCCGTCGCCGCGCCTCGTCGCCTCGCCCCTAATCCTTCCGCCCCCACGCCGAGATCATCGGTGCCGTGGCCAGGTCCATGGTGCCGGAGGCGACGTTGGCCAGGTGGCGCTCGATCTCCTCGTCCGTCGCCAGGCCGGCGCTGACGAGTCCGCCCCGGATCTGCCGGACGGTCGCCGACTCCAGGGCCGCGCAGGCCGGTGAGGTGACCGGGAAATAGGCGTCGGCCTCGACGCGCCGCAGCCCGGCCTCGCGGAGCAGACGCGGCAGCTTACGGCCGTAGGAGAGGTCGGCTCCCCGGTCGGCGAGCAGCTTGCGGAAGCCGTGCCGCAGCCGGTTCGCCAACTGTTGTTCGGGACCGTGCTCGTCGGGGCAGAGCAGGGGCTGCAGCGCGGGGTCCCCGTCCTCGATCAGGAGACGTCCGCCGGGGCGCAGGGCCTTGACCATCGAGCGCAAGGCCCGCTCCCGGTCCGGGACATGGACCAGGACGAGCCGGGCGTGCACCAGGTCGAAGCCCTCGGTGGGGGGTTCGTCGACGCCGACGTCGTGGACGCGCACCTCGACCGGCGGCCGGGCGGCCGGGGTCAGCCGGGAGGTGTCGATGTCGGTGGCGACGACCTTGCCGGTGGGTCCGACCTTCTTCGCCAGCCAGGTCACGACGGAGGTACCGCCGGCCCCGACCTCCCAGCAGCGCCAGCCGGGGCCGACGCCCAGCCCTTCGAGGTGGCGGAACGTCGTGGGGTCGAAGAGGGCGGCGAAGGCGTCGAAGCGTTCCCCCGCCTCGGTCTGCTGGTTGTCGAGAAGGTACCCGTCGGTTCGCGTCATGTGCCGATCATCCCAGTTGTCCCGCTTGCCGCGGGCGGTCGACGCGGCCCGGATCGCTCGTCGCGCCCACGGTGACAGGGCGTGGAATCCAGGGCGTGGGCGGCCGGCAGCCGCGTCGGAGCGGCCGGGCAGTCCGTCCCGGTGGTGACCCGAAGTCCCGTCGTCCACAGGCGGGAACAAAGCGGAACCGACCCTTTCCACAGGCTTTCCCACGGCAGGCGCGAGCCTGGCAGACTGGCTGGCCAGGGCGCAGGAGCGCGACGCGAGGAGATGTACGCAAGGAGATCCAGATGACCATGGCGGGGAATCTGCGGAAGGTCACCGGCCTCGGAGGGGTCGGCGGCCTGCGGAAGGTGGCGCGGTTGGCCCGGCGGCGTGCCCGGGTCGACCTCAGCCACCCCGCGCGCTCCCCGCTGGGGTCCTCGGTGGTGAACTGCGTGACGTACAGGGACGGCGTCCGGACCCCCGTCAGTGACGATCTGGTCGAGACGGTGGAGCGGGTGCGCAAGAGCGGCCACGGATTCGTCTGGCTCGGCCTGCACGAGCCGACGAACGACGAGTTCGCGGGGATCGCCGAGCTCTTCGACCTGCATCCGCTGGCCGTGGAGGACGCCGTCGAGGCCCACCAGCGCCCCAAGGTCGAGCGGTACGGCGAGACGCTCTTCGCGGTGTTCAAGACGGTGTGCTACGTCGAGCACGAGGAGCTCACGGCGACGAGCGAGGTGGTGAACACCGGCGAGATCATGGTGTTCGTCGGCCAGGACTTCGTGGTCACGGTCCGGCACGGGCGGCACGGCTCGCTGGGTCCGCTGCGCGAGGAGCTGGAGTCGGATCCGGCCCAGCTCGCCAAGGGGCCGTCGGCGGTGCTGCACGCGATCGCGGACCATGTCGTCGACGACTATCTGAACGTCACGGACGCCGTGCAGGCCGACATCGACCAGGTCGAGGCGGACGTCTTCGCGGAGAACGGCGCACGGGCCGACCCGGGACGCATATATCAGCTCAAGCGTGAGCTGCTGGAGCTGAAGCGGGCGGTGGTGCCGCTCAAGCGCCCACTGACGGACCTCGCCGACCGGCCGGTGCGGGTGGTCGACCCGGAGATACAGGCGTACTTCCGGGACGTCTCCGACCACCTGCTGCGGGCCACCGAGCAGATCGCCGCGTTCGACGAGTTGCTGAACTCGATCTTGCAGGCGCATCTGGCGCAGGTCACGGTCGCGCAGAACGAGGACATGCGGAAGATCACGGCCTGGGCCGCGGTGATCGCGGTGCCGACGATGGTCTGCGGGGTGTACGGCATGAACTTCGATCACATGCCGGAGCTGCACTGGAGGTTCGGCTACCCCCTGGTCATCGGCGTGATATCCGTGGCCTGCCTGGTGCTGTACCGCGGCTTCCGGCGCAACGGCTGGCTCTGAGGGGGCGTCGCCCGGAGACGGGGCGGCGCCGGCAGGACGTCAGTACGGGGTGGAGCCGGTCGTGGCGTAGACGCTCTCGGCCCAGGAGGCGATCTGGTCCTCGCTCAGGTTCCGGGCGAGGTCGGCCTCGCTGATCATGCCCACCAGGCGCTTGTTCTCGATGACGGGCAGCCGGCGGATCTGGTGGTCCCGCATCTCGCGGAGCACGTCGCCGACGTCGGCGCTCGCCTCGATCCAGCGCGGAGTGCCCTGGGCCATCTCGCCCGCGGTGACCCTCGACGGGTCGCGGCCCATGGCCACGCAGCCGACGACGATGTCGCGGTCGGTGAGGATGCCGCAGAGCCGCTCGTTCTCGTCGCTGATCGGCAGGGCTCCGACATTGAGTTCGCGCATCAACTGTGCGGCACGGTCGAGTGTTTCGTGAACGGGGATCCAGCGGGCGCCCCGGTGCATGATGTCTCCGGCTGTGGTCATGGATACCTCCCGGTGCCGGACGGCCGGCGCGGCGCGGAGGGCACCGCTGGTCCCGGCGGCCCCTCCATTCTCGTCGGGCTTCCGGACACCCGCATCTCACCCGGCTGCGTCCGGCGCCCGGGTCGCAACTGCACGGCGCGGGCGGGCAGAAGGGGTGCGCTGCCTGGCGGAGGGGAGGACACGGGGTCGCGGTGAATCGCCCGTCCCCGGGACCGGCTCACCCGCCCCACGCCGGATGGCGCGGATCGTCCGCCCGGACGAGGACGTCGGCCGTGGCGGCGGGATCGGTCTCCTCGGCGTAGCTGTCGAAGGCGGGCAGTGTCCACCGGTCCGCCTCCGGGGTGCGCCGGCGCAGGGCGGCCGGGGAGAGCTGGACATGGACGGTGAGGTCGAACGGGAACCAGTGCCGCAGCAGGAGGGGGCCGTGCAGCAACAGAATGCCGCCGGGCGGGAGTCGGACGTAGGGACTGCGCGTGGCGCGGTCGGTGGCCGGGTCCCAGAAGTCGGGGAGGATCCGTCCGTCGCCGCCGGGTTCGAGGGGGCCGAACACCTCGCGCCAGAGGGCGCCGGTGTCGAACCAGCCGTTGTAGTAGGCCTCCACGTCGTGACGGCCGTACTCCAGTCGAAGGGAGGCGGGGCGCAGGAAGCCGTGCGCGTCGACGACGCGGGACGCACGGCCTCGTGTCCGCAGCGCTTCCGCGACGCGTGCGGCGAGGTCTCCGGGGCGGGCCGCCGGAGCTCCGTCGAAGGCGACGCGGGGCCAGGGGCTGCCGTCCGCCGGCTTGAGGTCGAGCAGCCGCTCGGCGAGAAGGTCGCCGAGCCGTTCCCAGGTGATCGCTTCGAGTCGCACACGGCCCATGATGCGTCAGGTGCCGGCCCGGACGCGGCGGGGTCCGCGCGCAGGGGGCCACGACCCGCGCGCACCGGGCCTGCCCGGGCCGGGCGGACCGCAGCACCTGACCACGCGGTGCCGGATACCGCGCCCACCAGCGGGAATGAAGCCCTCATGGCAGCAGTCACGACTCCCCCGTCCCGCACCGGGCTCCTCGTCGTACAGCCGCTTCGGCGCAGGCACTGTGCCGGGTGCCGCCGGGGACCGCAGCCGATGCTGGTCCTGGACGAGGGCGGCCCGCGCTGCCTGGACTGTGCCGATCTGGGGCACCTGGTGTTCCTGCCGCGCGGCGACACCGCACTGACACGCAGGTCGCGGGAGGAGAGCGCGCTCTCTGCGGTGGTGGTGCGGTTCAACCGGCGCAAGGGGCGGTACGAACGGCAGGGCGTCCTGGTCGAGGAGGCGGGACTCGCCCGGGCCGAGGAGCGGTGCCTGGCCGACGCCGAGGCGCGGCGGCGGCGCCGGCTGCGTGACGCGCGGCGGCGGGCCGCACAGGACGCGCGGTTCGCGGAGGCCTTCGCGGCGGAGATCCTGCGGCTGTTCCCCGGCTGCCCCGCGGAGCGGGCCGGGGAGATCGCGGCGCACGCCTCGGTGCGGGGCAGCGGGCGGGTGGGGCGCAGCGCGGCCGGGCGGGCGTTGTCCGAGGGCGCGGTCGTCTCGGCGGTCGCGGCGTCCGTACGGCATCTGGACACGCCGTACGACGACCTGCTGATGAGCGGCGTGCCGCGCAACGAGGCGAGGCGGCGGATCGCCGCGCGGACGGAGCGAAGGCTGCGGGAATGGCGGGAGAGCGCCGGAGCCGGCTCGCCGGAGGGCACGGAGGCCGGCCTGCCGGAAGACACCGGGACCGCCGCGTAGGGCTCCCGCGCGACCACCAGGAGACGACCGCACATGACCTCCCGCGTCCCGGCCGCGGTCACCGGGCATGTACGGGATTTCACTTGAGGTGACTGATCCGAGCGGGCAGGATCTGCGCACGACACGGGGAGTCGACATTGATGACAGAAGGGCCGTATCCGATGCTCGCGCTGCTGGGAGTACTGGCGACGGGGCTGATGGCGGGGGTGTTCTGTGCCTTCTCGGTGCTGGTGATGCGAGGTCTCGCCGCGTTGCCGCCCGCGCAGGGCGTCGCCGCGATGCGGGCGATCAACTCCTCGGCGATCACCCCGGCGTTCATGGCGCTGTTCCTCGGCTCGGCGGGGCTGTGCGCGGGAATCGCCGTGGTGACGTTCCTGCTGTGGCCGGACGAGGGCGGGGTCCCGCTGCTGCTGGGCAGCGCTCTGTATCTGGTCGGTGCGTTCGGGGTGACGGTGACGGCGAACGTGCCGCGCAACGAGGCGCTGAGAAAGCTGGAGCCGGACACGCCCGAGGCGGTCACGTACTGGCCGACGTACGTGCGCGAGTGGACGCGGTGGAACCATGTGCGGGCGATCGCCTCTGCGGCGGCGGCGATCGTGTACGCGCTGGCCCTGCTCTGACTCTCTGCGCGGGGGGCCGGCGGGACGTATCGTGGCCGAAAGAGTGCCGCCCGATGACGCTCGGCCTGTCCACGCGTACGCAAGGAAGACGCCCATGGCCGATCCCAAGGGATTCATGACCACGCCCCGCCAGGACTGGCCCCGGCGGCCGGTCGGGGAGCGGGTCCGGGACTGGGACGAGGTCTACGTCCCCGGGGCCCTTCTGCCCATCATCAGCAAGCAGGCCGACCGCTGCATGGACTGCGGCATCCCGTTCTGTCACGACGCGTGTCCGCTCGGCAACCTGATCCCGGAGTGGAACGACCTGGTGTCGCGGGAGGACTGGCGGGCGGCGAGCGACCGGCTGCACGCGACGAACAACTTCCCGGAGTTCACCGGGCGGTTGTGTCCGGCGCCGTGCGAGGCGGGGTGCGTCCTCGCCATCAACCAGCCCGCCGTGACCATCAAGAACGTCGAGGTGGCGATCGCCGACCGGGCCTGGGAGGAGGGGTTCACGCCGCCGCGGCCGCCGGACCGGCTCTCGGGGAAGACCGTGGCGGTGATCGGTTCCGGACCGACCGGGCTGGCCGCGGCGCAGCAGCTGACCCGGGCCGGGCACACGGTCGCCGTGTACGAGAGGGACGACCGGATCGGCGGTCTCATGCGGTACGGCATCCCCGCGTTCAAGATGGAGAAGCACCATCTGGAGCGGCGGATCGAGCAGATGCGCGCCGAGGGGACCCGGTTCCGTACGGGGACGGCGGTCGGCCGGGACGTCGGTGCCGCGGAGCTGCGGGCCCGCTACGACGCGGTGGTGATCGCCACCGGGGCCACGGCCTGGCGGGAACTGCCCGTGCCGGGACGGGAGTTGGCCGGAATACACCAGGCGATGGAGTACCTGCCGCTGGCCAACCGGGTGTGCGAGGGCGATCTGGAGGTCTCGCCGCTGTCCGCCGCCGGCAAGCACGTCGTGATCGTCGGCGGGGGCGACACCGGGGCCGACTGTCTGGGGACGGCGGTCCGCGAGGGCGCGGCCTCGGTGACCCAGCTGGACATCTACGCCCAGCCCGGCGTGGACCGGGACGAGGACGTCGACCCCTGGCCGACGTACCCGAAGATCTACCGGCTGTCGGCCGCGCACGAGGAGGCGCGCGACCTGCGCAGCGCGCCGGCGGCCGACGCGGACGCGCGCCTGTTCGCCGCCTCCACGCTCCGCTTCACCGGCGACGAGGACGGGCGGGTGCGGGCGCTGCACCTCGTCGAGGTCGACGCGCTGCGCCGGCCGGTGACGGGCAGCGGGCGGGCACTGCCCGTGGACCTGGTCCTGCTGGCGCTGGGGTTCTCCGGGCCCGACCGCGAGGACGGGCTCGTGGACCAGCTGGAGCTGGCGCTGGAACCGCGCGGCACGATCGCGCGGGACGCCGGCTTCGCGACGAACGTCCCCGGGGTGTTCGCCGCCGGGGACGCGGCGCGCGGACAGTCGCTGATCGTGTGGGCGATCGCGGAGGGGCGCGCGGTCGCGGCGGCCGTCGACCGCCATCTGTCGGGCAGTTCGCGGCTGCCGGCGCCCATATCGCCGTACGACCGGCCCATGAGCGTCTAGGCCGCCCTCGGCGACGAGGTGACAGTCCTGACGGCCTCGCGCCGATTTTCCACCCTTACGCCCTACTCGCAGGAGCCCGGCGGCCGCGATCCCCGGGCAGGCGGGATCCGAGGCTGGGAACCTCGCCCGCGCAGCCCGCGCCGCGCCCGTCCTCCCCGGATCGGTGATCCCGTGCCAGGCGGGCGGCCATCCGGTGGCCCTCTGGCGGGCCTGGGACGGACTCTCGGAGGGCGGCGACCGCCCGCTCGTCGACGCTCCCCGTCCCCGCAGGAGGACACCAGGGAGTCCTCGCTGGCCGGCCGGTTCGTCTCCGTGCTCGACGTACGCGGCTGGCCCGCCTTCCGTGCGGCGGTGCGCAGCGTGCTCGACTCGGCGCACCGGCCGGACGGGGCCACGGCGCCCGTGGCGGTGCTCGTGCAGCCGGGCCGCCGGAGCCGGCGGTATCGCGGCTCTGTCGTACTGGGCCCGTGAGGAGACCTCCGCACCCGCGGGAACGCGGACGGTGCAGGGCATTCACAACGTCCAGCCGGTGGGCACCCAGGGGCGGCTGTGGCGCGGTGCGGCCCCTTCCCCGGCCGGGTACCGCGCACTGGCTGGCCTGGGCTTCACGACCGTCATCGACCTGCGTGCCGAGGACCTGAGCGCGGCCCAGCTCGCCCACCCGCGTGACGCCGGGCTGAACGTCGTTCGCCTGCCCATCCGTGACGGACAGACACCCAGGCCCGAGCAGGTGTAGCGGTTCCTCGCGGCCGTCACGCAGGGACCCGGGAAGGTGTTCGCGCACTGCGGCGCCGGAGTGGGCCGCACCGGCACGGTGGCGGCCGCGTACCTCGTGGAGACGGGGCAGGAGTCCGCCTCGGGGGCGGTCCGGCGCAACCTCGCGGTCGAACCGCCGTCGATCGAGCAGATCCACTACGGGCTGCACCTCGAACGCACCGAGGCCGAGCAGCCGCCGCTGCCGGTGGTCGCCGTGAGCCGTCCGGTGGACGCCCCACGGCGCATGCTGACCTGGTTCTGCCCCTCCGGGCCGCGGCCTGGCCTTTCGCCCGGCCCGCCGGCCCGCGCGGGATCACGGCTTGCGGGCCACCGCCCCGTAGCCCGGGATGACCCCGTCGTCCTGACCGGGGACCGGTTCGCCGAGCTCGGGGTGCCAGTCGGGGACGACCACCACGCCCGGGTCGACCAGGTCGAGGCCGTCGAAGAACCGGCTGAACTCCTCGCGGGAGCGCAGGGCCAGCGTGACGCCCGCCGCCCTGAGCTTCTCGGTGGCCGCCGCGGACTCCTGCGGGGTGAAGTCGGCGGTGGCGTGGGTCATCATCAGGTAGCTGCCCGAGGGAAGCTCGGCGAGCAGCCGTCCGACGAGATCGTGGGCGCCGTCCTCGTCGGAGACGAAGTGCAGCAGCGCGACCAGCGACAGGGCCACCGGCCGGCTGAAGTCCAGGATCTTCCCGGCCCCTTCGACGATGGCGGCCGGGTCCCGGACGTCCGCCTGAAGGTACTCCGTGACGCCGTCGGGTGTGCTGCGCAGCAGGGCCGCCGCGTGGGCCAGCACGATCGGGTCGTTGTCGCAGTAGACGACCCGGGCGTCCGGCGCGATCCCCTGGGCGACCTGATGCAGGTTGGGCTCGGTGGGGATGCCCGTGCCGACGTCCAGGAACTGGCGTATGCCGTTCCCGGCCAGCCAGCGCGTGGCGCGGTGCATGAAGGCACGGTTGACTCGTGCCATCACCGGCACGCGCGGGTCGAGCGCGAGCATCTGCCGGCCCATCGCCTCGTCGACGGGGTAGTTGTCCTTGCCGCCGAGGTACCAGTCGTACATCCGCGCCGGATGGGGTCTGCTGGTGTCGATCTGGACGCCGGGGGTGGGTTCCTGCCCGGTCATGAGGCCCTCCGTAAGACACAAAGAGTAAGCAAGTCAGCACCAAAATAGGGAAGTTGAACGAGAAAGCGACAATCGAAAGGCAAGGTACGGGACAGCCGGGTCACGACAGCAGGAAGTCCGCCTCCCCCGCCTTGGCACCCTCGATGAACGCCGTCATCTCGTCGGTGGTGTAGATCAGCGCCGGACCGTCCGGGTCGGTCGACTGCCGTACGGCGATCCGGCCGTCGGCGAGCTTCATCGCCTCCAGGCAGTTGCCTCCGTTGCCGCCGCTCCATGGCTTGTGCCAGCCTTCGCTGCCCAAGTCCCGCGCGGGCATGCCGTTGTAGACCCGTTTGCGCGGCTTGATGCGATCCATTCACAGCTCCTTGCGGAAATCCCTGAGGATCTCCTTCGTGCGATGTGCAGTAGCGGCCTGCGCCGCCATGCGGTCCATGACCTCGAGGTGGGTCGCCACCTCGGAGCGCGCGTCGAGATAGACGGCGCCGGTCAGGTACTCGCTGTAGACCATGTCCGGAAGCTCCGGCATGGCGAATCGGAACAGCACGAAGGGCCCGTAGGTGCCGGGGTGCGGCCCGCCCGCGAACGGGGCGACCTGCAGCGTCACATTGGGCAGCTTCGTCGCCTCGAGCAGTTTGTCGATCTGCGCGCGCATCACCTCCGGGCCGCCGACCGGGCGGCGCAGCACCGTCTCGTCCATCACGACCCACAACCGGGGCGCGTCCTGACGAGTGAGCAGTTCCTGGCGTTGCATGCGCAGGGCGACGAGACCCTCGATGTCCTCCGGCCGCGTCTGGCCGATGGCACCGGACCTCAGGACACCACGCGCGTAGTCCTCGGTCTGGAGCAGACCGGGGACGAAGTGCGGTTCGTACTGGCGGATCAGGGCGGCCGCGCCCTCCAGGCTGACGTGCATCGAGAACCAGCCGGGCAGGACGTCGTGGAACCGCTGCCACCAGCCGGGCTTGTTGGCCTCCTCGGCCAGCTGCACGAACCCGTCCGCCTCCTCGTCGGTGACGCCGTACGCCTTCAGCAGCAGCTGGAGGTACGGAATTTTGAGGCCGACCTCGGCCATCTCCATACGGCGGACGGTGGCGGGTGCGACGCGGAGGATTCGGGCCGCCTCCTCGCGCTTGAGCCCTGCGCGTTCCCGCAGGTCCAGCAGGCGCCGGCCGAGGACGACCTGTCCGACGGTCGGCGCGGACCGCGGTTCGCTCACGCTCCACCTCCACGAAGAGCCCGGCAGGCCGGTCGCCTTGGCCGCACTGGGCCCCGACCGGCCGGTACCGAAACGAATCCTGACAAGCCTTACGGCGCCATTCGAAGACCCATTCGAAGACCTGTACGACTATGTACGGATCTCCGGCGATCCCAACTGGCGCCGCTCAACGTGCTGTTGCGAGCAGTGTGCCACGGCGTTCCACTGCGTCACACAGCACTCTGCATTTTTCAGAGTGACACTTGCCAAGTGTTCACGGCGGGGCGATAGTGGCAAGCGTGATTCCGTCCGCGCCCTTAGGAACAGACGCCGCCGCAGGCCGCCCCCAGGGTCTCGGTGCCGCCGATGGGGGTATCCCCGCTCGAGTCGGTTCGGGAGTGGGGGAGGGAGCCGGCCCCGACCAGGCCGCTGCCGAGCGCCGGTTCCGCTTCGAGCTGGCCGCACACCCGGGTTCCCCCGCCCAGGCCAGACGCCTGGCACGGGCGCGACTGACCGGCTGGTCGGTGTGCGAGGACACCTGCGACACCGCGCTGCTCGTCATATCCGAGCTGGTCACCAACGCGATCGTGCACACGGCCAGCGACATCGTCGTGTGCGAGCTGCTCGACGGCGACGACGTGGTGCGCATAGCCGTGCGGGACCAGGGCTGCTCTCCCGACGACCCGCATCCCTCTCCGCAGCGCCCCGAGGAGGAGCACGGGAGGGGGTTGCTCCTCGTCGAGGCCCTCTGTCAGTCCTGGGGCGCCCAGGAACACGGTTCCGGCCTGCTGGTCTGGGCGGATCTGCCGCGCGGTGCCGACGCGCCCACCGCGGCCGCCGAGCCCGCCGAGGCCGGTGACAGCGTGAGCGCCGACCCGGTCCGCGACCCCGCGGAGCCGCGCGACGACCTCGGCTGGGGTGCCCGCCCCAAGCCCGGCACCGCCGACGGCTCCGGGGACGAGGACGAGTCCGAGGAGCAGTCCCTGCGGGCGGGGCTGAGCGGCACACCGGCGCCCCGGGTGGGCCATCAGCACGACCGCACGGCGGGTGCGGAGACGCGTGCGACGTCCCCGGCGCCCTCGCACGGCGCGACGGAGGCGTACGCGGCGGAGCTGATCCGCCCGGCCTCGCACGACGCCCTCGAAACGGACCCCCGCCGCCCGGCCCGCACCGCTCGCCCCACCCCGCAGGACGCCCCGGAGCCCGGGACCCACGCCGGCCATCCGACTCGCCCCGCCCCGGAGCCCGGCATCCGATCTCCGCAGGTGGTACCCCAGCGCAACCACGGCCCGGAGCACCTCGGCAGGGACCGCGCGGACCAGCACCCGCCGCAGCGACACGCACCGGATCACGACGGCGCCGCCGCCTCCCCCGCCGCGCGCCACCGCGACACGGCTCACCACCCCCAGGGCACCGCCGACCGGGACCAGCACGCCCCGCAGTCACACGCCCCGCAGTCTCACGCCCCGGAACGCCAGGGACCGAGCCCGCGCGTCCCGGACCCCCGCACCCTGGGGGCCCTCGGCCCGGACCACCGCGCCTTCAACCCCTTCGGTCCGGACCGGCGCAGCCCGGGCCAGCACGTGCCCGACCTCTGCGTCCTCGACCACCACGGCCCGAGCCACCACGCGCTGGACCACACTCCCTTCACTCACGCCCCGCTCGGCCACGCCCCGCTGAACCAGCGCACACCGGACCACCGCACACCGGACCACCGGGCCCTCGACCACCACGTCCCGGACCAGCTCGGCACCGAGCACCGCATCCCGGCGCATCAGGTACCGGGCCACTCCCCCGCCCCCGCCGGCGAGGCCCCCGCGCCGCGTCCGTTCCCCGGCGGCGGTGCCGGGCCGGGCGGCACCGGGCTCCCCGCGCTCGAAAGAAGCCGAGAGCGAGGGAGGGCGTGAGCGGCGCACCCCGCCCCCGGCCGGTGCGCTCCCTCGACACCCTCGTCCGTGTGCGGCGCGGCCTGGGCACGGCTCCGGAGCCCCCGCGCCGGCTCGCCGTGCCGGACGGCATGACCGCACCGCTGGGCTGCGACGCCGTGGCCGTCCCCGCCGGGATCGGCCCGCTGCTCATGCCCCGGCTGCCCCGCGTGGGCTGCGTGTACGCCGACGAGGCGCACTGGTGGTGGCTCGTCCCGTCCGACTCCGACTACGCCCTGGAGTGGCCCGCCCCGGTGCGCTACACGCGGGGGGCGATCGTCCCGGACGCCGTGCCGGTCCCCGATCTCATCCACCGACCGGACGGTACGCTTCCGTACACCCCGCCGATCCCCCTCTATCTGGCCCTGTGCCGCCTCACGGGCACGACGCCCACCTGGTCACGGCCGATCAGCGCGTAATCCACAGCCGGTGCGGGCGGACGCCTTCCGCGCCTCCCCGGCCCTCCCCCGGCCCCGCGCGTGCGCCCCTACCGGAACCCGGCGGACCCGGCGCACCACCGGCCCCGGGCGGTGGCGCTCTCCCGCACCCGGGCGTACGCCCGCGCGCATGCCTCCTCCGCGCCCCGCGCCCTGTCCTCACCCGTCCCCTGCCGCGATAGTGGCCGTTCGTCCACGATCGCGGGAGGCGGAAAAGGTGGGGAAGGCACACAAACCGAACGGTCCCGACGAACGCGAGGTGTCCGAGTCCGAGCGGCTGCTCTTCGGTGGCCCGCTCCGCTACGACATGGGCTGGAACCAGCACCGCGACGCCTTCCTCGAACTGAGCTTCCGCGCCATGGTGACCCGGCTGCCCTCCCTGCTGGCGGCGAGCCTGCGGCTGGCCCGGCAGGCCGACCCCAGGGCCGCCCGGATCGTGCTGGGCGCGGAGACCGGCCGCGGTGCGGCCCAGGCGGTGAGCCTGCTCGCGGTGAACTCGGTGCTGGGCCGGCTGATCGCCGGCGGCCCGATCGAGGACCGGCTGCGCGGCGCCCTTCCCGCCCTGCTCGTCATGGCCGCGGTCCTCCTCCTCGGAGCGCTGCTGCGGGCCGCGTCGACGTATGCGACCGGGCGTCTGGAACCCAAGGTGGAGCGGGTGGCGACCGAGCTGTACCTGGAACGGGCGGCGGCGGTGGAGCTGGCCGCGATCGAGGACCACGCCTTCCACAAGCTGCTGGACACCGCGCAGTACGGCGCCGCGTCCGCCCGTCGCATGATCATGTACGGCACGCGCGTGGTGAACGCGATGATCTCGCTGATGGCGGCGGCCGGTGTGCTGACGGTGCTGCACCCGCTCCTGCTGCCCCTGCTGGTCACCATGACCCTGCCCAGCGCGTGGAGCGCCCTGACGAACGCCCGGCGCCGCTACGAGTCGTTCCACACCTGGGTGCAGCACGCGCGCGCGGGTCATCTCATCGCCAGTCTCCTCACCGAGCCGGCGGCCGCGCCCGAGATCCGTGTGCACGGTGTCGGCCCGTTCCTGCTGAAGCACTTCCGCGCGATGTCGGAGACCGCGGAGGCGGAGCAGGCCCGGCTGGCCCGGCTCGCCGCCCGGACCGGTCTGATCGCGGCCACCTGGACGGGGCTGGCGACCGTCGCGACGTACGCCACGCTCGGCGGGCTGCTGCTCACCGGGACGATGGCGCTGGCGGTCGCGGGCACCGCGGTCATCGCGATCCGCAGCGGCTCCACGAGCCTGAACACCCTCGTTCTGGAGGTCAACCAGCTGCACGAGGAGGCCCTGTTCGTGGGCGATCTGCAGCGCCTGTACGTCGAGGCGGCCGAACGGGCGATCCCGGTGGGCGGCGCGGCCCTGCCGGACGAGCCGCGGGAGATCCGCTTCGAGAACGTCACGTTCGGCTATCCGGGCGAGTCGACGCGGCCCGCCCTCGACGACGTCACGCTGTCCCTGCCCCTCGGCCGGATCATCGCGCTGGTCGGGGAGAACGGCTCCGGCAAGACGACCCTGGTGAAACTGCTGGCCGGGCTGTACAGGCCGGACCGAGGGCGGATCCTGTGGGACGAGGTGGACGCGGCGGACGCGGACCGGCACCAACTGGCCGAGCGCATCGCGATGGTGGCGCAGGACTTCAAGCGCTGGCCGTTCACGGCACGGGTGAACGTGGCGGTGGGGCGTTCGTCGGCGCCGCTGACCGAGGAACGGCTGACCGGCTCGATCGCGGAGGCCGGCGCCGAGGAGGTGGTCGCGGATCTGCCGCGCGGTCTGGACACCCTGCTGGCCCGGCACTTCAGCGGCGGCCACGAGCTGTCCGGCGGCCAGTGGCAGCGCCTCGGCATCGCGCGGGCCGCGTACCGGCGCGGTCACATCCTGATCGTGGACGAGCCGACGGCGGCCCTGGACGCCCGGGCCGAGCTGGAGGTGTTCGAGAAGATCCGGGCGCTGGCGGGCACCGGCCAGACGGTCGTCCTGATCACCCACCGGCTGGCGTCGGTACGGCACGCGGACCTGGTGCACGTCCTGGACCAGGGCCGGCTGGTGGAGTCGGGGACCCCGGACGAGCTGCTGGCCCGCGGGGGCGTCTACGCGGAGCTGTACGCGCTGCAGGCGGAGCAGTTCACGGTGCAGGTGCCGGCGCGCGCCGTCCCGGAGAAGCTGCCCACGTCGCAGGTCGGCTGACGGCTCAGTCGGCGGCCTCGCCGCCCCGCACGATCACCAGGAACGTGTCGGTCGCGAGGTCCATGACGACCTCGGCGGCCAGCCCCTCCATACGTCGTGCGTGCGCGAACTCCTCCGCGGGCCACGATCCGCGCGGCCCGCCTGCGGGAAAGCGCTCGAGCACGGTTCGCCCGTTCACCATCTCGCACCTCCAGAAAGCGTCGTACTTGTAGGAGTTAACGCCGTCCGGAGGCCGAGCGGCTCGGCCAGTTGCGCTACTGAGACGTAGTCGACACGGATTCGGGGCGGACCGTGAGCATTCGGTCACATTCCGAACATCGCGCGCACCGGGTGTGCCGGAAGCCGTACGCGTCGTGACACCCGGCGTAGCCGCTAGACCGCGAGCGGCAGCGCGGGCACCGGCGCCGTCAGTCCCGCTCGGTCCCGGCGCACGGCGAGTTCGCCGAGGAGTTCGGCGAGCTCGGCCCGGTGCCCCGGGGCGAGCCGGCCGGTGTCGTCGAGGTGGACGGCGCAGGCGGTGGTCGTGTCGACGAGGCGTTCGAGGACGGCGGCGACCTCGTCCGTGCCCTCCGTGTGACGGGCGAGGGCGGGCAGTTCGTGGGCGGCGAGGGCGATGGCGGTACGGGCCTCGGCGAGGGTGCGGTAGGCCTCCCGCCGCAGGGTCCAGCGGGCGGCACGGTCGTCGGAGCCCTCGAGGACGTGGACGAGGTAGGCCTGCGCGGCGTCACCGGCCGCGGCGAGCCGGGCGCGCACCTGGCCGCCGCGCTCCCCCGGCATCGGCAGATGCCCGACGATCAGCACGATCGCGCAGGCCAGCAAGGTTTCCACGATCCGGCTGACGGAGGCCTGCGGCTCGCCGCCGACCATCACGAGGGACAGCACGAGCACGGTGACGACGGCGGTCTGCGCGGCGAAGTGCCGGGTGGAGACGGGGACGAGCGCCCCGCAGACGGCGACCAGCGCGACGAGCCCCTCCGGACGGGGCAGGACGGCGGCGAACCCGGCGAACAGCAGCGCCCCGAGCACGGTCCCCGCGGCCCGGCACAGCACCCGGGACACCAGGGGGCCGAGGTCGGGCTTGACGAGGAAGACGGCGGTGGCGGGCAGCCAGTACCAGTGGGTGTGCCGGCCGTACCAGTGGGAGTGGTGCAGGGCCTGGGCGATGGCCGCGCTGGCCCCGAAGCAGAGGGCGACCCGCAGCCCGTACTCGCGGCCGCCGGCGCCGAACGCGGTCCGCAGCAGGTCGCGGGCGCTGCGCCGGCGGGTGTGCAGATCGCCTCCGCCGCCCCGGTCGAAGGCCTCCGCGGCGTGCAGCAGCGCGTCGTCGAGGGCGCGCAGGGCGGGCGCGGACCGGGTGGGCGCGGGCAGCGGACCGGTGCGGCTGTTCTCGCGTACGGCGGCGGCGAGCCGCCGGGGGCCTTCCGCGGCACGTCCGGTGAGGGGTTCCCCGGCCCAGGCCAGGGCGGTCGCGGCCTCGGCGAGAGGCAGGGCGGCGGCGTACTGGGCGTGCAGCCGCCGTTCGGCGGCCGAGCCGGCGCAGCGGCGCAGACGGGGGCCGGCGAGGGCGTCCTGGGCGTGGTCGAGAGCGGCGGTGAGGGCGGCGCGGCGGGCGGTGGCGTGCCCGGTGCCGGTGGCGTCGAGGAGTTCGGCGACGGCGTCGTACACCCCGGCCACCGCGTCGCGCTCGCCGTCGAAGCGGAAGTCGCCGGTCATCGCGCCGGGCGTGGGCAGGGCGAGCCGCAGCGCGAGCAGCCAGCCGGCGCCCGCGACGAAGGCGAGGGCGCGCGTCCACCCGGCCTCCGGCACCGGCATCCCGGCGCCGACGGCCGCCGCGACGAGCAGCTGTGTCCCGGCGCCGGAGGCGACGGGCCCGATGGCGCTCAGCCCGCCGGCGAGAAGCCCCAGTCCGGTGAGGACGGCCGTCAGCGCGAGGGCGCCCACGTGGTCCCCGACGTACGTCCCGGCGAGCATGCCGCCCGCTCCGGCCAGCGCGGGCGCCCCGAGCCGCTTGACGGCGGCCCGCCTGCTGCCGGGCCGGTCGTTGATCCCGGCCAGCATGGCGGCGATGGCGGCGACGACCCCGAGGGACACCCGCCCGGCGAGGACCGCGACGAGCAGCAGCGGACCGGCGGCCAGCGCACCCCGCGTCACGGCACTCCATGGGACGGGTCCGCGCTGGGCGCGCAGGGCGTGGGCGAGCCAGGGCGGCAGAACTGTGCGAAGGGCAACGGTGGAACGCGGTGACACGAAGCTCCTGTCGTGGCGAGGGCGGGGTGTGCTCTCGGGCGACGGTGGCCGGGGCGGTCAGCGGTGAGCTGTGGTGTCCACGGTACGGGGTGGCCTCGGAGGAAACAGGGCAGTTGCGTTTCGGGGAGGTGACGGCTTGGACGAATCCCGCTTTCTTTATGAACGCAACTCCCGGAAGGGCATGGATGAACCCGTCCCGGGACGGCACTTCCGGTGCCGGAAGGACGGGAAAGCGGGAGCGGGGCCGGAGGCGTAGCCTGCCCCCGGCCCCTGTCGATGCCGCCCAGGTGGCACGCCGGCACGCTTGAGGACCCAGGTCAATCTCATGTCGTCGTGTCCTGCCTTTGGACCACCGCGCATCGAGCTGCGCGGGCCGGACTTGAACCGGCACTTCGACGTCCGGGGGCCTGGGCCCGGTCGATCCGGCGATCGGCGGCGAATGCTGAGTCTGGAGCGAGAGTCTGAGATTCATCGCGGTCCCGCCCCGACACGCTGTGGGGTACGGACCGTTTCGTCACGACAAGCTTCAGCTTCAGCTTGCGCTCCTCGCGCACCCCGGCCGCAGTGGGCCGGGGGTCTCACATGGTTACTCGAAGAGGTAACCGAACACCGCGTCACCGACCCGCTGGTCGACGACCTCGACGCCATTCGCCTCTTCCCGCGCGAATTTCACGGCCTGCTGCACCTTCTCGACCCGGGCCAGGATTTCATTGATCCGGCGGGCCGGAAGGGCTCCGGAGAACTTCACGGTCGTCCAGTATCCGACCGGCACGTCCTCGTAGTACACCTCGACCTGCGCCGGGTGCTTGTCGGTCGCCTCCGCCTTCACATGGTTGCGCGGGACCTTCTTGGTGCGCAGGGTCCGCACCGGCTCGGTCTTCCACGCGTCGGTGGAGGGGTCCCGCACCCAGGCCTCGGAGGCGTCGAGGACGGGCAGCTTGCGCACGAACGCATGGAGGTCGACGAGCTGCTTCTCGAGGAAGAGCAGGTAGGACACGGGCACGTCGGCGACGAGGACCCGCCCGTCCACCTTCACGTCCGCGCGGGCCGTGCAGTTGGCCCAGTCCTTGGTGGCGGTCACGTCGAACAGCCGGGTCAGCGTGGCCGCGGTCTCCCGCAGCACGTCCTCGGCCTGCACCTGCACGCGCGTCGACTCGGGCGGCAGCTGCTCGCCCTCCTCGTCCTTGGGCTGGTAGGTCCGCGAGATGCCGGCCAGCAACGCGGGCTTCTGGAGCCCGTGGTGAGCCGCGGTCAGGTCCTGGTGAGCCTTGGACTTGATGCCCTTCTCGACTGCGATGATCTGATTGAGTTTCGCCACGAGAAGGACCGTAGCAACGCCAACTCGTCCGTCTCCAACGATTATTCGACGCCGTGCTTTTCCGAGGCCGCCCGTACGCATTCCGCGAAGAGCGACTCCGCCCTTTCGACGACGTTCACGAGCTCACCGGATTCGGCGCTCCCGAGAAGGCCGACGAGTTCGTCGACGCCGCGCAGCCCCGCCCTTTCCAGCAACCTCTTCTCGTTCGTCACCCACTCCCCGCGCGCCGCCAGCACCGCGTGCCCCACCTGCGCCGCCGCCACGGCGAGCGCCCCGGCCGTCTCGGTACGCCGCCCGGCGGGCGCATGAGCGGCCTTGGCGTAGCCGAGGGTGGCGCGGGCGGTTCCGCACCAGCGTTCGGGAGCGGTACGGCGAAGCTCCGCGGGGTACGCCACGGGCTGCCGCAGCTCACCGCGCAGCACCCCGTTGACGGCGAGCTCGGCGACGACCAGATAGCTCGGGATCCCGGCGAGATGGAACATCAGCGGCTCCACCCGGAACCGCCCCTCCTCCGCCTCCGCCCACTCGTGTTCGACGACGTCGAGGTCCCGGTAGTGCACGTCGACGCGCCGCCCGTCGACCGTCAGCCAGGCGCCCCCGTTGAACACCCCACCGCCCCATCCGCCGATCTCCGACACCTCCCCCTCCCAGCCGACGGCCCGCAGGTCGTCGGGGTCGAAGGCACCCCGGTAGTACACGGCCAGGTCCCAGTCGCTGTCGCCGCGGTGCGTGCCCTGGGCCCGGGAACCGCCGAGCGCCACGGCCCGGACGCCGGGGAGGGCGGCGAGACGGCCGGCGGTGGTGTCGAGGAACTCGGTGTCGCTACGGACGGGCACGGGCATCCGCCTCCTCGGTTCGTGGCGGCGCACGCCCTGTGCGCGCCGCAGACGCGCAGGCAAGGGTGGCTGGGCAGCGCCTCGGTTGTCGACCGGATATCGGCGGCGGCCGGTCCGGGCGATTGTCAGTGCGACGCGCTGTCAAGGGAGGAGTCACTCGGCGTGACGACGGGGGAGGTCGTGATGACGGCACACGGACGGGACCGGGCGGGACGGAGCGCCGGTGTCGGCGGCCCGCGTCGTGTGAGCCTGCGTCAGCGCCGGGCGTACGCGTCGGTGGCCGCGACCAGCGCCTCCGCCACGCCCGGCGCCGTCGCGTTGTGCCCGGCCTGGTCCACGACCACCAACTCGCTGCCCGGCCAGGCATGGTGGAGCCGCCAGACGACACCGAGGAGGTTGCCGAAGTCGAGGCTGCCCTGGACCAGGGTGCCGGGCACTCCCCCGAGGAGAGGCGCGTCGCGCAGGACCACGCCCTCCGCACCCCCCTCGCCCAGGAAGTGGCCGTTGCCCCAGTAGTGCGTGACGGTTCGGGCGAACCCCATACGGAACGCCGGATCCTCGAAACGCTCCACCGACCGCGGGGGCGCCGGGATGGTCGCCGTCTCCCAGTCGGTCCACGCCCGCGCCGCCCGCTCCCGCACCCGTGGGTCGGGCGACTCCAGGAGCCGGTTGTACGCGGCCGCGAGGTTCCCCTCCCGCGCGGTGCCCTCCGGCAGCCCCGCCAGGAACCGTTCGAAGGCCTCCGGGAAGATCTTCCCGAGCCCTCTGGTCAGCAGCTCCACCTCGGCGTCGGAACCGGTCGCGACCCCGGTCAGCACCAGCTCGCTCACCACGCCGGGGTGCGTCTGCGCGTACCGCAGCGCCAGCACCGACCCCCACGACACGCCCCACACCAGCCACCGCCCGATCCCCAGCCGCTCACGCAGCAGCTCCAGGTCGGCCAGGAGGTGCGCCGTCGTGTTGACGCTCATGTCGGTGTCGTACGCGCCGGCGCTCGGCGTGGACCGCCCGCAGCCCCGCTGGTCGAGCAGCACGATCCGGTACGCCTCCGGGTCGAACAGCCGCCGCGCCCAGGGGCCGGCCCCGGAGCCCGGGCCCCCGTGCAGCACCAGCGCGGGCTTGCCGCGCGGGTTCCCGCAGGTCTCCCAGTAGACCCGGTTGCCGTCCCCGACATCGAGCATGCCGTGGTCGTACGGTTCGATCTCCGGATACGGACTCATCCGGGCACCCTAGAGGCCGTACGCCGCCGGGAGCACGCCCTTTACCGCCGTCGGGCCCGGGCGTCCTCCCCCTCCTCAGCGGTGCCCTGTCCGGCCGGCCCCGCCGCCTCCGCCGCCCTGCGCAGCACATCCCTCAGCATCTCGGGGGTGAGACGGCCGGTGAAGGTGTTGCGCTGACTGACGTGGAAACAGCCGAACAGCTCCAGCCCTCCCGGATCTCCCGCACCTCCGGGTCTCCCCTGCCCTTCCGGATGCTCCAGTCCGTCGTCCCCTTCCGTTCTTTCCAGCGTCACCCGCGTCCCGTGGGTGAAGACCGGCCGTGGCCGGGGTACCGTCCAGCCCGCCTCGGCGAAGGCGGGGAGCGCTGCCTGCCAGCCGAACGCGCCGAGAACGACGACCGCGCGCAGTGTCGGCCGCAGCAGGCGCAGCTCCTGGACGAGCCAGGGCCGGCAGGTGTCCCGCTCCGCGGGGGTGGGCTTGTTGGCGGGCGGTGCGCAGTGCACCGGCGCGGTCACCCGCACGCCGTACAGCTCCAGTCCGTCGTCGGCGGAGACGGACGTGGGCTGCGAGGCGAGCCCCACGTCGTACAGCGCCCGGTACAGCACGTCACCGGAGCGGTCGCCGGTGAACATGCGGCCGGTGCGGTTGCCGCCGTGCGCTGCCGGGGCGAGCCCGACGATCAGCAGCCGGGCGTCCGGCGGGCCGAAGCCGGGGACCGGACGGCCCCAGTACGTCCAGTCGGCGAAGGACGCCCGCTTGGTACGGGCCACCTCCTCACGCCAGGCCACCAGCCGGGGGCAGGCCCGGCACCCCACGACCCGCCGGTCGAGACCGGCGAGACCGGTGGGCCCCAGGGGCCCGGAGCGGTGCGGGGCGTCCATGCCTCCACCGTACGGCCGGTTCCCGCCCCTCCCCTCAGGCGGCTCGGCGACGTACCGCCCTCACCCAGATCCCGTCCTCCGTCAGATGCCGGTCCACTCCCAGGCCCGCTTCCGCCAGCGCCTCCTCGAACTGTTCCTCGGTCAGGGGTCTGGAGCGGAAGGTCTGGGTCCACACCGCGTCCGGGAACACGTACTCCGCGCGGACCGAGTGGACTCCGTCGCCGACCGGTTCCGAGGAGACCATCCGCACGGTGAAGCCGCTCGGGTCGACGCGCTCGCGGGGCAGGTCGGTGTGGTAGTCCGCCCCCTCGCGCTGGATCAGCACGCACCCGCCGTCGGCCACGTGCCGGGCGCAGGCGCGCAGCAGACCCCGCCGGACATCGGCGTCCCCGCTGTGCACGAGGAACGACGCGAGCATCACCACGTCGAAGGTCTCGCCCAGGTCGAGGGTCTCGATCGAGGCGCATATCGTGCGCGCTCCGCGGACGCGCTCCAGCATCTCGGCGGACTCGTCGACCGCCGTGACCGTGAACCCGCGCTCCAGGAGGGCGTGGGTCACCCGGCCGACCCCGCTCCCCAGTTCCAGGATGTGGGCGCCCGCGGGCACCGCCGCGGAGACGACATCCGGCTCGTCCCTGACGGGCAGCCGGGAGTAGAGCTCGACCGCGCAGCCGTCCGGGGTGATCGCACCGGGCCCCGTGCCTTCGTATCCCTCTCGCATGTCCAGCCTCATGCCCGTCCAACGGCCCGGTCTCGGACAGCCGTTCCCGCCCCGCACCGGTTCACCCGTTCGAGCTACAGGGGCAGCCAGCCGTGTCGGACGAACCAGTTCCCGCCCTCCCGCAGATGGTCCACGACCGCCCGCTGGAGAGGTGTGTCGCGCGGCAGCCGGTCGAGAGGGATGCCGGTGGTGCCGAAGACGAAGCGGAGCGGCACGGTGTCCTCCGGTTCGGCCGGCAGCCGGCTGAGACGGAACCGTTCCTGGAAGCGCACGATGTTGGAGTCCTCGGGCAGATACCGCTTCAGCTGCGGGTCGAGCAGCCAGGAACCGCAGGTCGCCACCGTGTAGGGCTCGTCGGGATAGTGGCGGGCGAAGAAGTCCCGGGCCAGGGCGAGGGAGCGGTCGACGGCCTCGGGGGACAACGGCCCCATGAAGTCCGGCACGTGCAGGTTCAGCCCCGGGTCTCCGGGTCCCAGGGGGAGGCCGGCCGCGACGGCCGAGTCGCTCGTCCGGCTGCCGATCCGGTCCCGCTGGAACTGCAGCCGCCCCAACTGGTAGAGCTCGCCGTGGAAGTGCAGCGTGAGCCAGCCGGGTGCCAGCACCCCGCCCGTGCCGTGCCGGCGCCGGTGCAGGGCGACGCACCGCCCGACGTCCGCGAGGGTCCGCCGGCCGACCTCCTCCGGAACGCCCCGCTCGCGGTGGTGGGCCCGCACCCGCGGCAGCGCCGCCGCGAACACGTACAGGGGGAAGTAGCGCGCCGACGGATCCGGTGCGTCCAGCGCGGGCAGGTCCACTCCCCCGCGGATCCGGCCCATCCCCCGCACGAGTTCCGCGACGGTCTCCTCCAGGATCCGCAGCGCCTCCGCGTCCCCCGCGATCCGCCGGCTCAGGCGCACGGCCTCGTCGATGTCCTCGTGCGGTACGGCGAGGTCGAGGAGCGTCTCGGCCAGTTCGTCGGCGTCCGGCAGCACGGCCCCCACCCTCTCTGTCTCCCTTGGAGAACGTCCGCACGGAAGAGTACGTTGCCAGGGAGGAGTGATGGTTCCGATGCGTACGGGCAGTGAACCGACGACAGCGCGCAGTGCCCTGCGGGTGCGTTTCTGGCTGAGCGTGTGGGGACTGCTCTGGGCCGTCTTCGGGACGGCGGCGTTCGCTCTCGCGGGCCGTCCCGGGTGGGCGGCCGCCTGCGGGGTGCTCTGGCTGGTGGTCACCGTGGATCTGGTGATGGTCCTCCGGCACATCCGGCAGGGCCCGCACTACCAGCCGGGCCGTGACATCCCACCGTACCGGCCGCCGGAGCACCACCCGTGAGGTCCGGCCGACCGGGGCCGGTACCCGGGGGGGTGCCGCTCAGGTCTCGAAGCGTGCCGCCTTGAGGTACTGCGGGTTGGGGTCCAGCGCGGCCGCCAGGCGGAAGTGGCGTTTGGCCTGGTCACCGCGTCCCTGCCGCTCGTAGGTGCGGGCGAGCGCGAAGTGCGCGAACGCGTTGTCCGGCTCCCGCTCCAGGACGACGGTGAACTCCAGCTCGGCGGGCCTGAGTTGCGCGGCGGCGAAGAAGGCGCGGGCGCGCAGCAGGCGTGCGGCGGTGTTCTCGGGATGTGCGGCGATGACACGGTCGAGCAGTTTCACCGCGCCCCGCGGGTCCCGTGCGGCGAGCAGTTGCTCCGCGGCACGGAAGTCGATGACGTGCGTCTCCGGAGTACGTCCGGTCGAACCGCTGATATCGGGCACGGAAAAATCCTTCCCTTGCTGGGAGGGTTCAACGCGCGGAGCGAGGCCTCCTATTCCGCGCGCCCTGTCGCCGTGAGCGTTCCGTGGGCCCCTGTCTCCGCGAGGGCTACCGCGTGGTCCGGTGCTCCTCGTGCGCCCTGCGCACCAGCTCGGCCCACACGTCCTCCACCCGCCGCCGCAGCTCCGGCAGCGGCACGTCGTTGTCGATCACGACGTCGGCGATCTCCCGGCGCTGCTCCCGGGTCGCCTGGGCGGCCATCCTGGCGCGGGCGTCCTGCTCGCTCATGCCGCGCAGCCGGACCAGCCGGTCGAGCTGCGTCTCGGGAGCGGCGTCGACCACGACCACGAGGTCGTACAGCGGGGCGAGGCCGTTCTCGGTGAGGAGGGGGACGTCGTGGACGACCACGGCGTCCTCGGGGGCGGCCGTCTCCAGTTCGCGGGAGCGGGCGCCGACCAGGGGGTGCACGATCGCGTTGAGGACGGCCAGCTTCTCCGGGTCGGCGAAGACGATCGAACCCAGTCTGGGGCGGTCGAGGCCGCCGTCCGGGGCGAGGACGTCCTCCCCGAAGGCGTCGACGACCGCCGCGAGTCCCGGCGTGCCCGGCGCGACGACGTCGCGCGCGATGCGGTCCGCGTCGATCAGCACGGCCCCGCACTCGACGAGCAGCCGCGACACCTCGCTCTTGCCGGCGCCGATCCCGCCGGTCAGGCCCACCTTCAGCATGAGCGGAAGCTTAGGGCCTGCCGCCGGCGGCGCCTCCGGCAGGCCCCGGGCGAGGCGGTGGTCAGTTGTCGCCCTCGCGCTCCGCCAGGAAACGCTCGAACTCCTGGCCGATCTCGTCGGCCGACGGGATGTCCACCGGCTCGGCGAGCATGTTGCCCCGGGTCTCGGCGCCCGCCGCCGCGTCGTACTGGTGTTCAAGACCCTGGACCAGCGCGGTGAGCTCCTCGTCGCCCTCCTGGATCTGCCGGTCGATCTCGGTCTGGGTCCGGTGGGCGTCCGTACGCAGGCTGTGCGCGATGCCCGGCAGGACCAGGCCGGTCGCCGCGGTGATCGCCTCCAGGACGGTCAGCGCCGCGTCCGGGTACGCGGAGCGGGCGATGTAGTGCGGGACGTGCGCGGCGACGCCCAGGACGTCGTGGCCGGCCTCCACGAGGCGGTACTCGACGAGCGCCGCCGCGCTGCCGGGCACCTGGGCCTCGTCGAAGGGGCTGCGGTGGCCCGGCACCAGGTCCGTGCGGTTGCCGTGCGGGGTCAGGCCCACCGGGCGTGTGTGCGGGACGCCCATGGGGATGCCGTGGAAGTTCACCGACAGGCGTACGCCCAGCCGCTCCACGATCTGCTTCACGGCCAGGGCGAAGCGCTCCCACTCGACGTCCGGCTCGGGCCCGGACAGCAGCAGGAAGGGCGCTCCGGTGGTGTCCTGGAGAAGCCGCACCTCGATGGCGGGCTCCTCGTACTCCGTCCAGCGGTCGCGCTGGAAGGTCAGCAGCGGCCGGCGCGCGCGGTAGTCCACCAGTCGGTCGTGGTCGAAGCGGGCGACGAGTTGGTGGGGCAGCGAGTCGAGGAGCCGGTCGACGATCTGGTCGCCGGTCTCGCCCGCGTCGATGTATCCGTCGAAGTGGTAGAGCATGACAAGTCCGGCCGACTCCTGGGCCAGCGCCATGTCGACGACGGCCAGCCCCTTCGGCTCCCATGCGTACAAACCCTGCGGATCAAGCACTTGGACCGCTCCTCCTCGTGTTCGTACATCTCAACGCGCGTGGAGGCAGGGTCATTCCCACCCCGGCCCATGATCAGCCGGCTCTCACCGCCGTCTCCTGACGGGAGGGCAGAACGACACCGAGGGGCCGCACCTCGAAAGGTACGGCCCCTCGGTCAGGAGCTACAGCTCAGTGAGCGGCGTTCAGCTCTGGCCGCCGGCCAGCTTCTCGCGAAGCGCGGCGAGCGCCTCGTCCGAGGCCAGCGCACCGGAGGTGTCCGCACCCTCGGAGGAGTACGAGCCGCCACCGGACGCGGCCGGAGCCGCAGCCTCGCCGCCCTCGGCGGCAGCAGCCGCGTCGGCCTCGCGGGACTTGATGACCTGCTGCTGGTGCTGCTCGAAGCGGGTCTGCGCCTCGGCGTACTGGCGCTCCCACTCCTCGCGCTGCTTCTCGTAGCCCTCGAGCCAGTCGTTGGTCTCGGGGTCGAAGCCCTCGGGGTAGATGTAGTTGCCCTGGTCGTCGTACGACGCGGCCATGCCGTACAGGGTCGGGTCGAACTCGACCGAGGCCGGGTCGGCACCGAAGGACTCGTTGGCCTGCTTCAGCGAGAGGCTGATGCGACGGCGCTCGAGGTCGATGTCGATGACCTTGACGAAGATCTCGTCGTTGACCTGGACGACCTGCTCCGGGATCTCCACGTGGCGCTCGGCCAGCTCGGAGATGTGGACCAGACCCTCGATGCCCTCGTCCACGCGGACGAACGCACCGAACGGAACCAGCTTCGTGACCTTGCCGGGCACGACCTGGCCGATCTGGTGGGTGCGGGCGAACTGCTGCCACGGGTCTTCCTGGGTCGCCTTCAGCGACAGGGAGACGCGCTCGCGGTCCATGTCGACGTCGAGGACCTCGACCGTGACCTCCTGGCCGACCTCGACGACCTCGGAGGGGTGGTCGATGTGCTTCCAGGACAGCTCGGAGACGTGGACCAGACCGTCGACGCCACCCAGGTCCACGAAGGCACCGAAGTTGACGATCGAGGAGACCACACCGGAACGGACCTGACCCTTCTGGAGGGTCGTGAGGAACGTCTGGCGGACCTCGGACTGGGTCTGCTCCAGCCAGGCACGGCGGGACAGGACCACGTTGTTGCGGTTCTTGTCCAGCTCGATGATCTTCGCCTCGAGCTCCTTGCCCACGTAGGGCTGGAGGTCGCGGACGCGGCGCATCTCGACCAGGGAGGCCGGGAGGAAGCCACGGAGGCCGATGTCGAGGATGAGGCCACCCTTGACGACCTCGATGACGGTACCGGTGACGATGCCGTCCTCTTCCTTGATCTTCTCGATGGTGCCCCAGGCACGCTCGTACTGGGCGCGCTTCTTCGAGAGGATCAGGCGGCCTTCCTTGTCCTCCTTCTGGAGGACCAGGGCCTCGATCTCGTCACCGACGGCGACGACCTCGTTCGGGTCGACGTCGTGCTTGATCGAGAGCTCTCGGCTCGGGATGACACCTTCGGTCTTGTAACCGATGTCGAGCAGGACCTCGTCCCGGTCGACCTTCACGATGACGCCGTCGACGATGTCGCCGTCGTTGAAGTACTTGATCGTCTCGTCGATCGCGGCGAGGAAGGCTTCCTCGTTACCGATGTCGTTGACCGCAACCTGCGGGGTGGTGGCGGTGGTCTCGGTGCTGCTCGTCATGTGGGAAAGGGCTCCGGTACGGACATTGAAGTCGTAGGTACTGCTACGCCGGGAGCCCGTATCGCTCTGAAGAAGCCGGACAGCTCAAGAAGCGCCCCACCAGCGAACTGGCGATGCGCCTCGACAACCGAGGGGACATACAACAGATGCGAGCGCAGCCTGCTCCGTCTGAGGTGCGCAGGCCCGCAGCGCAACTTGTAGCATACGGGGGCAGCCGGGCAGGGTCAATGCGCGAAGGCGCACACCCGGGGCAGAACGCCGCATACCCGGCACACAACCTTTCTCCTGAGGCCACGCAGGCCGCAGGAAGCCCCTCCGGTGACACTCCGGTGGCACCGTCGGGCGGGTTGCACGGAAGAGTACGACGAGGGAGCCGATCATCCAAGAGCCCGTATCGCCCGCACAGGTCCCCGAGCCGGACTTCGAGCCCGAGGCCACCCGGCGCGACGCCGACGTCACGGAGAGCTCCCGGGCCAACCGGGGCTGGTGGGACCGCAACGCGGACGAGTACCAGACCGAGCACGGCACCTTCCTCGGCGACGACCGCTTCGTGTGGGGTCCCGAGGGTCTCGACGAGGTGGAGGCCGAGCTGCTCGGGCCGCCCGAGGACCTCAAGGGCCAGGACGTCCTGGAGATCGGCGCCGGCGCCGCCCAGTGTTCGCGCTGGCTGGCCGCCCAGGGCGCGCGCCCGGTCGCCCTGGACCTCTCGCACCGGCAGCTCCAGCACGCGCTGCGCATCGGTGGGGGCTTCCCGCTGGTGTGCGCCGACGCGGGTGCGCTGCCCTTCGCGGACGGCTCCTTCGACCTGGCCTGCTCGGCGTACGGGGCGCTGCCCTTCGTGGCCGATCCGGTGCTGGTGCTGAAGGAGGTCCACCGAGTCCTGCGCCCCGGCGGCCGGTTCGTGTTCTCGGTGACCCATCCGATCCGCTGGGCGTTCCCGGACGAGCCGGGCCCGGAGGGTCTGTCGGTCTCCGCCTCCTATTTCGACCGTACGCCGTACGTGGAGGTGGACGAGCGGGGCCAGGCGGTCTACGTCGAGCACCACCGCACGATCGGCGACCGGGTCCGCGATCTGGTGGCCGCCGGTTTCCGTCTGGTGGACCTGGTCGAGCCGGAGTGGCCGGCCTGGAACACGTCCGAGTGGGGCGGCTGGTCGCCGCTGCGCGGGAACCTGATCCCGGGCACCGCGATCTTCGTCTGTGAGCGCGGCCGGGAGCGCGACCGCTCTCGTTAGACAACGCGCGCGCGTGGGCGCGGGTGACGCACGCGCGGGTGACGTACGCGCGCGTGGGGCGCGATGTCGCGGTCGTACGACACTGGGGGCGTGATCCTCCGTACCGACGCCCTGGACGCGCTGCCCGTGCGCACCGCCCTGCCCGCCCTGAACGAGGCCCTGGACGGGCCCGGCACCGCCGTGCTGGCCGCGCCGCCGGGCACCGGCAAGACCACGCTGGTGCCGCTGGCGCTGGCCGGGCTGCTGGGTGAGGGGCCCGCGCGGCGGGTGGTCGTGGCCGAGCCGAGGCGGATCGCGGCTCGGGCGGCGGCCCGGCGGATGGCGTGGCTGCTGGGAGAGAGAACCGGCGAGAGCGTCGGCTTCACCGTGCGCGGGGAGCGGTCCGTCGGGCGGCACACGCGCGTGGAGGTCGTCACGACCGGCGTGCTGCTGCAACGGCTCCAGCGCGACCAGGAGCTGACGGGTGTCGACGTCGTGATGCTCGACGAGTGCCACGAGCGGCATCTGGACGCGGACACGTCGGCCGCCTTCCTGTGGGACGTGCGCGAGACGCTGCGGCCCGGGCTGCGGCTGGTGGCCGCCTCCGCGACGACGGACACGGCGGGGTGGGCGGGGCTGCTGGGCGGGGCGCCGGTGGTGGAGGCGCACGGCTCCTCCTACGACGTGGAGGTGGTCTGGGCTCCCCCGGCCCGTCCGGTACGGCCGCCGCACGAGATGCGGGTCGATCCGGCGCTGCTGGCGCACGTGGCCTCGGTGGTGCGGCGGGCGCTGGCCGAGCGGTCCGGGGACGTGCTGTGCTTCCTGCCGGGCGTCGGCGAGATCGCCCGGGTGGCGGGGCTGCTCGGCGCGCCGGACGGCGTGGACGTGCTCCAGGTGCACGGGCGGGCTCCGGCGGCCGTGCAGGACGCGGTGCTCTCGCCGGGTGGGCGGCGCCGGGTGGTGCTGGCGACGTCCGTGGCGGAGTCCTCGCTGACGGTCCCCGGGGTGCGGGTGGTCGTCGACTCGGGGCTGGCGCGGGAGCCGCGGGTGGACCACGCGCGCGGGCTGAGCGCGCTGACGACCGTACGGGCCTCGCGGGCGGCGGCGCGGCAGCGGGCCGGACGTGCCGGGCGTGAGGCGCCGGGCGCGGTCTACCGCTGCTGGACGGAGGCGGAGGACGCCCGGCTGCCGCGTTTTCCCGCACCGGAGATCAAGGTGGCCGACCTCGCCGCGTTCGCCCTTCAGGCGGCCTGCTGGGGCGACCCCGAGGCGACGGGGCTGGCGTTGCTGGATCCGCCGCCGGACGGCGCGATGGCGGCGGCGCGGGCTCTGCTGACGGCCGTCGGAGCGGTCGACGCCGCCGGCCGGGCCACGCGCAGGGGGGTGCGGCTGGCCCGGCTGGGGCTGCACCCCCGGCTGGGGCGGGCGTTGCTGGACGGGGCCTCGCTGGTGGGGGTGGAGCGGGCCGCGGAGGTCGTCGCGCTGCTGAGCGAGGAGGCTCCGCGGGAGTACGGCGACGATCTGGGCGCCGCTCTGCGCAGTGCCCGGCGCGGGGGTGACGCCTATTCCGGGAGGTGGCGTTCAGAGGTCCGGCGGCTGCGGTCCGTCGTCGCCACGGACGTCGACGCCTCCCTGCCGCCCGCCGACGCCTCCCTGCCGCCCTCCGGTGGCTCCCGGCCCCAGGCCGGCGTCCCGGCCGGGCCTGGCGCCGGGGACGATCAGGTCGCCGGACTCGTCGCCGCGCTCGCGTTTCCGGAGCGGATCGCCACGTTCGACGGCGGGTCCTACCTCATGGTCTCCGGAACGCGCGCCGAACTCCGCGAAGGCTCCTCCCTGCGCTCCTCCCCCTGGCTCGCCGTCGCGGTCGCCGACCGGCCCGTGGCGAAGGGTCACGCGCGGGTGCAGCTCGCGGCGGTCGTCGACGAGGAGGTGGCGCGACGGGCGGCGGGTGCGCTGCGCGACGAGCGGGACGAGGTGCGCTGGGCGGGCGGGGACGTCGTCGCGCGGCGGGTCGAGCGGCTCGGGGCCGTGGAGCTGGCGGTGCGTCCTCTCACGGACGCCGGCGACGGTCTCGTGCGCGGCGCACTGCTCGACGGGCTGCGGCAGGAAGGATTCCGGTTGCTGCGGTGGTCCGCCGAGGCGGAGGCGCTGCGGCAGCGGCTGGCGTTTCTGCGGCTGCGTCTGGGCGAGCCCTGGCCCGACGTGTCGGACGCGGCGCTCCACGCGCGCGTGGACGAGTGGCTCGAGCCGGAGCTGGGGCGGGCCCGGCGGCGGGCCGATCTCGCGCGGATCGACGCCGGGGAGGCGCTCAGGCGGCTGCTGCCCTGGGCATCCGGGGAGGCGGCCCGGCTCGACGAACTGGCGCCGGAGCGGATGACCGTACCGAGTGGGTCCAGGATCCGGATCGACTACACCGATCCCGAGCGGCCGGTCCTGGCGGTGAAGCTGCAGGAGATGTTCGGGCTGCAGGAGTCGCCGCGGGTCGCGGGGGTGCCACTGCTGGTGCATCTGCTGTCGCCCGCCGGGCGGCCGGCCGCCGTCACCGCCGATCTCGCGTCGTTCTGGAGGGACGGGTACAAGGGGGTGCGGGCGGAACTGCGGGGGCGGTATCCGAAGCATCCGTGGCCGGAGGACCCGGCGTCCGCCGAGCCGACGCGGCACACCAACGCGCGGCTCAGGCGGTGACCGGTTCCCGTTCGGCCGTCCTGACCGGTGGCGGGTCCGCCGGGCGGCGGCCGCGGGCCTCCAGGTACAGCGACAGGGCGAGCAGCAGGGCACCCAGGGTGAGGAAGCCCCGGGGCAGGTGGGAGGTCATCAGCAGGACCAGGGTGCGGTTGTGCTTGACCAGGGCCACGGTGTGCTCGGTGTAGTCCTCGCGCATCTTCACGTGGCCCGCGAAGGCCGTGACCTTGGCGCGGCCGCCCAGGAGGGAACCGCCGCGCAGCTCCTCCTTGTGGATCTCCTCGCCGTAGACGGGCGCGCCGGTCAGGGGCTCCACCCAGAATCTGCGGACCGTGGTGTACCAGCGGGTGGTGCCGGTCCTGGCGACGGTTTCGGGGGTGATGCCGGCGACGGGCATGGTCTTCGGCATGGGGACCTTGGTCCAGGGGATCGTCTGCTCGAAGTAGTAGACCTTCACCCCGCGGAAGTCCCGGGTGCCCCGGTAGTGGATGGGGGCGGTGGTGCGGGCCTGGGCGTCGAAGTACTCGTAGTCCCGTTTCTCCGTCATGAAGGGCCACTTGAACTCGATGCCCTCGCGGCGGACCGGGTCGCCGTCGACGGTCTCTCCGGTGGCGTGGACGGGTTCCTGGGTGTGGGCGTCGAAGATGTAGCGCTCGGGGACCTTGGAGACCATCTTGCCGTCGGGGCCCTGCACGTAGGACAGGCCGTCCCAGACGACGACGTCCCGCCCCGCGGTCTTCTCGATCTTCTCGGATGCCTCCACGTCCCCCTTGAGGGTCTGCACGACGGTGACCTCGGGGACCGTGCGGGCGGTCATCGTGCCGTAGTCGAGGAGGGTCGCGTTCTTCGCCTCCAGGACCATCGTCTGGTACTCGTTCGCGGGGATCTTGGCCAGGCGCGGGAAGGCGTACCAGCGCAGCAGCGGGGACAGCGCCGCGAAGAACACGGCGAGGGCGAGCAGGACCAGGCTTGCCTTGCGGCGCATCTCGGCCTCCCTCCGGGCGGTTAGGGGTGTGCGGGCACCGTCGTGAGCAGGGGCTTCGGTGAGGTCTTCCCGGTCGGTGTGCCGAGCGCGGTGAGGGTGAGGACCAGGGCGAGCGCGACGGCGAGTCCGGTGGTGGCGGCGATCAGGGCGCGCATACGGGCCTCCCGGGAGAAACGGCCGACCTCACGAGCTGACATGACGTCAGATGCGGCACCGTAGCAACGGGCGGTCGAGATGAGAACACGTCGGACACCACTGCGGCGCCCCTCCGCCGGGAGGGGCGCCGCAGTGGTCGTCGGGTGGTCGTCCGCGCCGGCGGTTACGAGCCGGTGGTGGAGGACCCGCTCGGGGAGGCGCTCGCGCTCGGGTCGGTCGTCGGGTCGCTCGACGGCTCGCTGGGCGTCGGGTCGGGCGACTCGGACGCGGGGGCGGTGACGGTCAGTTCGACCGTGAGGGTCGCTCCGCCCGTGGTGGTGAGGCGCAGCAGGAACGTCCCGGTGGTGTCGTCCGCGTACAGCTTCGGCAGCTTCAGGAGGCCGTTGGCGTCGGTCTGAAGACCCGTCAGGGTGCGGACGGGGTTGCCGGAGGCGTCCTTGAAGTAGGGGCCCTTGTCGTTGGCGGTCGGGTCGTCGGCCGACTTCACCAGGGTGGCGGTCGCGGCGACCTTGTCGGCGACGGCCCCCTTGTAGGTGGCCTTCACCTCGATCTGGTCGGCGAACTCGCCGCCCGCGACACAGGTCGGCGCGGTGGTGCCGGTACGGGCGAGGGTGTCGGCGGCGCGCGCGGTGACGGTGGCCTTGTAGTCGAGGGCGGTGATCGTGCGGCCCACGATGGTGGCACGGACGGTGAACGTGCCCGTCTTCTCGCCCGCCTGGAGCGCGGGCGCGACGGCGACGCCCTTGCTGTTGGTGACGACCGCGGCGACGCTCTCGCCGCCGGTGAAGGTGGCGTCGGTGTCGCCGACGATCGTGAAGCGGACCCTGACCTTGGCGACGGCCTTGCCGGCCGCCGTCTCCGTACGGGTGCTGATCTTCGAGGTGAACGCGTCGCCCGCCATCGCGGTGAGCTTCGCCGTGCCCGCGTCCTCCAGGTGGTCGACCGTGTCGGTCGGGGTGCTCGGTGTGGGCGGCGTGCTGGGGGTGTCGGGGGTCGGCGGCGTGCTGGGGGGCGTCGACGGGGTGGGCGGCGTGGACGGCGTCGACGGCGTCGACGGGGTGGACCCGGTGTCGTCGCCGTCGCTGCGGTTGGACGGTACGGAGCCGGTGCCGTCGGGGATCTCGTGGGTGCCCTTGCGGTAGTACTCCAGCCACGACATGACGGTGTTGTAGTAGTCCGTCGAGTTGTTGTAGCTGAGGATCGCGCTGCGCATGCCCGACGTGGTCGACATGTCCCAGCTGTTGCGGCACAGGTAGTGGCCGGCGGCGAGCGCGGCGTCGTAGATGTTGTTGGGGTCCTTCTTGCCGTCGCCGTTGCCGTCGCGGCCCGCCCACGCCCAGGTGGAGGGGATGAACTGCATGGGGCCGACGGCGCGGTCGTGGGTGGAGTCGCCGTCGTAGGCGCCGTCGTCGGTGTCGCTGATGTTCGCGAAGCCGTTGCCGTCGAGGACGGGGCCGAGGATGGGGGTGATCGTGGTGCCGTCGGCGGTGACGTTGCCGCCGCGGGCCTGGCCCGACTCGACCTTGCCGATCGCGGCGAGGAGCTGCCAGGGCAGGTTGCAGCCGGGCTTGGACTCGGCCAGCTCCGCCTCGGCCTTCTTGTAGGCGTCCAGGACGGTCGCGGGGATGCCGGCCTCGGAACCGCCCGTGCCGACCGGGGTGGTGGCGCCCTCGCTCGGCGCGGGGTTCGGGCTGTTCAGCGGCGGCAGGTCCGTGTAGTACGGCGAGTTGCCGGTGGCGCTGTCGTCGGTGCTCGCGTCCGTGGCGGGGGTGTCGGCGGCGGCCCGTCCGCCCACACCGCCGGCCGTCACGTCCGGGGCCTGGGACGCGGCCAGGGCCGCGACCGCCAGTGCGGCCACGGTGGTGTTGACCGCTCCCTTGCGCAGCCTGCTGCCGAAATGCGCCGACGACATGAAGTGAACCCCTCCCGTGGACGCCCGAGCGCCCGTGTCCTTGTCTGCACCACGTCCGTGGCCACCGTGAGATGCCTGTGGCTGTTGTGACGATCGACCCGCCCCGAGGGTTGCACCCGGAGCGGACCGCGCTGGTCTGTTCTTTTGTTCGACTGCGCCGTACGGCGCGGTAACCCCAGCGACCCTACGACAACTTCTTTTGCACCGGCACCCGTTGGACCCTCCATTTCACCGGTTGGCCGGGGCGCGTTCGCACGGGAACCACTCCCGCATACTGGACGTCTTCGGTCACCGTGCCCGTCGAAAACCGCACCATGCGCCACAGGGAGCCGCGTTGCCGTTCACTCTGAGCCACGCGGCGGCGGTGCTGCCCGCCGTGCGCACCGACGGAACCGGCCGCGGACGGCTGGTGCCGGCCGTCCTCGTGGCGGGTTCGTTCGCCCCCGACATGACCTACTACGCGGCGAGCGTCCTGTCCGGGGCCATGGAGTTCGGCGACGTCACGCACTCCTTCCCCGGCGTCCTCACCGTCGACGTGCTCATCGCCTGGGCGCTGGTGGGGCTCTGGCTGCTGCTGCGTGAACCGCTGGTGGCCCTGCTGCCGTCGTCCCGGCAGGCCGGGACGGCCGCGCTGACCCGCTGTGGAACACCACGCGCGCGCGTACGGCCCGCCGCCGTGGCGTGGTGGTACGTCTCCGCGGTGCTCGGCGCGCTGACCCACGTGGTGTGGGACGCGTTCACGCACCTCGACCGCTGGGGCATGCGGCTGTTCCCGGTCCTGGGCGAGAAGGTCGCGGGCTCTCCGCTCTACTGGTATCTGCAGTACGGCGGTTCGGCCGTGGCCGCCGTCGTGCTCGCCGTGTTCGTCGGGTGCGCGCTGCGCCGGGCGCCCGCCGGCGACCCGGTCGGGGTGCCGTCGCTGTCCGCACGGGACCGGTGGTGGGCCGGGGCGGTGATCGGCGGCTGCGCGCTGGCGGGGGCCGCGCAGAGGGTGACGCTGTGGTGGGCTTACCGGGAGCCGCGGGACGCCAAGCCGTGGGAGGTGGTCCCGACGGTCTGCTTCGGCGCGGGCGCGGGCCTGGTGCTGGGGCTGCTGCTGTACGCCGTCGGCGTGCGCGTGTGGCGTCCGGCCGCCCGGGGTGCCGTCACCGGGCGCCCCTCGGAGGTCGGGGCGCGGCGGAGCCGTCAGGGCGTGCGCTGAGGGGTGCCGTCGTCGCGACGAAGACCTTGATACGGCGGGGCCGGCGGGGGCCGCGCAGCCGGCTCAGGGCGCCGAGCGCGAGGCACAGACGGCCACGGGCCCGCTCGGCCCACGGACGCGGACCGCCGTCCCGGGGGACGAGCCGGACCAGGAACCGGGTCACGAGCCGGGCCGGGCGCCGGGTCGGCCGGGGGCGGATCAGGCGGGCGGCGGCCACGCGCAGGGCGGTGGCCGGGGTGCCGGGGACGCGGGGTGTGGCGGCGCCGGGCGCGCGGGCGGGGAGCGGTCGCGGGGCGGTGACCGCGTCGGGGTCGGCCCGCGGATCCGCGGTCGCCGTGGCGTGAACGCGTGCGGTGGCCGTCCGGCGGTGGTGCATGCGTATACCCATGGCCGCATCCTGGCGGCCGGAGGGCTTCGGGGGCGTGTTCTCGGGGGCCACGCGGGTGAGGGCCCTTCGGGCGAAGCACCGGGAGTGACGGACGGGCGGAGGACCGGCGGCCAGGGCCCTGCCTTCCGACAGGGCCCCTCGTCGACATGCCTTAGCCGACGAGGGCTGCCCGGCGGCCCTCGCGTACGGCTCCCGCTCCTTCGCCGGAGGCTAGTGCGCCGCCGACTCCCAGTCCGGACCCGCGCCGACCGAGACGTCCAGCGGGGCCCTGAGGTGGACGGCGCCGGTCATCTCGCGACGGACCAGTTCCTCGACGGCCGCGCGCTCGCCGGGGGCGATCTCCAGCACGATTTCGTCGTGGACCTGGAGCAGCATGCGGGAGGTGAGGTCCGCCGCGCGCAGCGCGCCGTCCACCTTCAGCATGGCGATCTTGACGATGTCGGCCGCGGTGCCCTGGATGGGTGCGTTGAGGGCCATGCGCTCGGCCGCCTCACGGCGCTGGCGGTTGTCGCTGTTGAGGTCGGGGAGGTAGCGGCGGCGGCCGAAGAGGGTCGCCGTGTAGCCCGTCGCCCGGGCCTCGTCGACGGCCCGGCGCAGATAGTCGCGGACGCCGCCGAAGCGCTCGAAGTACGCGTCCATCAGGGCGCGTGCCTCCGCCGCCTCGATGTTCAGCTGCTGCGACAGCCCGAACGCCGACAGACCGTAGGCCAGGCCGTACGACATGGCCTTGATCTTGCGGCGCATCTCGGCGTCCACCGCGGTGGGCTCGACGCCGAACACCTGGGAGGCGGCCGTGGTGTGCAGGTCCTCGCCGGAGGTGAACGCCTCGATGAGGCCCTCGTCCTCGGAGAGGTGGGCCATCACCCGCAGTTCGATCTGGCTGTAGTCGGCGGTCATCAGGGACTCGAAGCCCTCGCCGACGACGAAGCCGCGGCGGATCGCCCGGCCCTCGTCCGTGCGGACCGGGATGTTCTGCAGGTTCGGGTCGGTGGACGACAGGCGGCCGGTCGCGGCGACCGTCTGGTTGAACGTGGTGTGGATGCGGCCGTCGGCGGCGATGGTCTTGATCAGGCCCTCCACGGTGACGCGGAGCTTCGCCTGCTCGCGGTGGCGCAGCATGATCACCGGCAGCTCGTTGTCCGTCTGGGTGGCGAGCCAGGCCAGGGCGTCGGCGTCGGTGGTGTAGCCGGTCTTGGTCTTCTTGGTCCTGGGCAGGCCCAGCTCGCCGAAGAGGACCTCCTGGAGCTGCTTGGGCGAGCCCAGGTTGAACTCGTGTCCGGCGGCCGCGTGCGCCTCCTTCACGGCCTGCTGGACGGCGCCCGCGAACATCTGCTCCATGGCCTCCAGATGGGCGCGGTCGGCCGCGATGCCGTGCCGCTCCATGCGGGCGAGGAGGGCGGAGGTGGGCAGTTCCACGTCCTGGAGGAGGTCCGCCGCGCCGACCTCCTCGAGCTTGCCCGTGAAGGCCTCGCCGAGGTCGAGGATCGCGCGGGCCTGCACCATGAGGGCCTCGGCCTCGGCGCCGTCGTCCGCGCCGAAGGCGAGCTGGCCGTCGGCGGTGGCGGCGGGGGCCAGCTCACGGCCCAGGTACTCCAGGGACAGCGCGTCCAGGTCGAAGGAGCGCCGGCCCGGCTTGACCAGGTAGGCGGCGAGGGCGGTGTCCATCCGGACGCCGGTGACCGTCCAGCCGTGCTCGGCGAACACGCGCATGGCGCCCTTGACGTTGTGCAGGACCTTGGGGCGGTCCTCGGCGGCCAGCCAGGCCACCCACGCGTTCTCGTCGGCCTCGTCCAGCTGGGACGGGTCGAACCAGGCGGCCGGTCCGGCGGCGGTGGCCAGCGCGACTTCGGCGACCGAGCCGGTGCCCAGCGCCCAGGTGTCGACGGTGGCGACGCCGAGCGGCTCGCCGCCGTGCTCGGTGAGCCAGCCGGCCAGCTCGCCCGTGCCCAGCACGGTGCCGTCCAGCTGCACACCGCCGGTGATCACCGGAGTCGTCTCGGCCTCGGCGCCGCCCGGGTCGACGGCGAGGAGCCGCTCGCGCAGGGACGGGTTGCGGATCTCCAAAGTGTCCAGGACCATCGCGACGGCCGTGCGGTCGTACGGGGCGCGCTCCAGATCGGCGACCGCCTTGGGCAGCTCGACCGTACGGACCATCTCGGTGAGGCGGCGGTTGAGCTTGACCGCCTCCAGGTGGTCGCGGAGGTTCTGCCCGGCCTTGCCCTTGACCTCTTCGACGCGCTCGACCAGCTCCGCGAACGAACCGAACTGGTTGATCCACTTCGCGGCCGTCTTCTCGCCGACACCGGGGATGCCCGGGAGGTTGTCGGACGGGTCGCCGCGCAGCGCCGCGAAGTCGGGGTACTGGGCGGGCGTCAACCCGTACTTCTCGAAGACCTTCTCCGGGGTGAACCGGGTCAGCTCCGAGACGCCCTTCGTCGGGTACAGCACCGTGGTGTGCTCGCTGACCAGCTGGAAGGAGTCGCGGTCGCCGGTGACGATCAGCACCTCGAATCCCTCGGCCTCGGCCTGGGTGGCGAGGGTGGCGATGACGTCGTCGGCCTCGAAGCCGTCGACGGCGAACCGCGAGACGTGCATCGCGTCGAGCAGCTCGCCGATCAGTTCGACCTGGCCCTTGAACTCGTCCGGGGTCTTCGAGCGGTTCGCCTTGTACTCGGTGAACTCCTCGGAGCGCCAGGTCTTGCGGGAGACGTCGAAGGCCACCGCGAAATGCGTGGGCGCCTCGTCACGCAGGGTGTTGGCCAGCATCGACGCGAAGCCGTAGATCGCGTTCGTCGGCTGGCCCGTCGCGGTGGTGAAATTCTCCGCGGGCAGCGCGAAGAACGCTCGGTAGGCCAGCGAGTGCCCGTCCATGAGCATCAGGCGCGGGCGACTGCCGCCGGAGGGGGTGTCGGTCTTCTTCGATGCTGTCTCTGCCACGCCCCCGATCCTGCCACGCCCCACTGACACTCGGCCCCGGCCGCCGTCCCGTCGACCCAGACGGGTTGCCTCTTCCGCAACCATTGCTCATTGCGCAACCATGGGTCCGTCCTCCGCACGCACCGGCCGGCCAGGCTGTCGGCGGTGCGTGCGAGGATCGAGGACAGAGCAGTGCACGTGCCGGCGAAGGAGAGCGCAGCGATGGCAACGAAGCCGCCCAAGGCCGACCCGGTCCAGGACGCGCCGCAGGTCGCCGAGCCCCAGCATGCGGCGGCGGGCCTGCCGGCCATCGGTCACACCCTGCGCATGGCGCAGCAGCAGATGGGCGTGAAGCGCACCGCGCTGACCCTGCTGCGGGTCAACCAGAAGGACGGCTTCGACTGCCCGGGCTGCGCCTGGCCGGAGCCGGACCACCGGCACGCGGCGGAGTTCTGCGAGAACGGCGCGAAGGCGGTGGCCGAGGAGGCGACCCTGCGCCGGGTCACCCCGGAGTTCTTCGCCGCCCACCCCGTCGCCGACCTCGCCGGCCGCAGCGGCTACTGGCTCGGCCAGCAGGGGCGGCTCACCCACCCCATGTACCTCCCCGAGGGCGGCACGCACTACGAGCCCGTCACCTGGGAGCGCGCCTTCGGCATCATCGCCGAGGAGACGGCCGCGCTCTCCTCCCCCGACGAGGCCGTCTTCTACACCTCGGGCCGCACCAGCAACGAGGCCGCCTTCCTCTACCAGCTCTTCGCGCGTGAGCTCGGCACGAACAACCTGCCGGACTGCTCCAACATGTGCCACGAGTCCTCCGGTTCGGCCCTGTCGGAGACCATCGGCATCGGCAAGGGCAGCGTCCTGCTGGAGGACCTCTACCGGGCCGACCTGATCATCGTCGCCGGCCAGAACCCGGGGACGAACCACCCGCGGATGCTCTCCGCACTGGAGAAGGCGAAGGCGGGCGGCGCGAGGATCATCAGCGTCAACCCACTGCCCGAGGCGGGCCTGGAGCGCTTCAAGAACCCGCAGACCCCCAAGGGCCTCACCGCGGGCACGGCGCTCACCGACCTCTTCCTGCAGATCCGCATCGGCGGCGACCAGGCCCTCTTCCGCCTGCTCAACAAGCTGCTCCTCGAGACCGAGGGCGCCCTGGACGACGCGTTCATCGCCGAACACACCCATGGCTTCGAGGAGTTCGCCGAGGCCGCCCGCGCCGCCGACTGGGACGAGACGCTCACCGCGACGGGCCTCACGCGCGCGGAGATCGAGGAGACCCTGCGCATGGTGCTCGCCTCCGAGCGCACCATCGTCTGCTGGGCCATGGGACTCACCCAGCACAAGCACTCCGTGCCGACCATCCGCGAGGTGGTCAACTTCCTCCTCCTGCGCGGCAACATCGGCCGCCCGGGCGCGGGCGTGTGCCCGGTGCGCGGCCACTCGAACGTGCAGGGCGACCGCACCATGGGCATCTTCGAGCGCCCCGCCCCGGCCTTCCTGGACGCCCTGGAGAAGGAGTTCGGCTTCGCGCCCCCGCGCGAGCACGGCTACGACGTCGTACGGGCCATCCGCGCCCTGCGCGACGGCGAGGCGAAGCTGTTCTTCGCCATGGGCGGCAACTTCGTCGCCGCCTCCCCCGACACCGAGGTGACCGAGGCGGCCATGCGGCGCGCGCGGCTGACGGTGCACGTGTCGACGAAGCTCAACCGCTCGCACGTCGTCACGGGCGCGCGTGCCCTGATCCTGCCGACGCTCGGCCGCACCGAGCGCGACCTCCAGGACGGCGGCGAGCAGTTCGTGACCGTCGAGGACTCCATGGGCATGGTGCACGCCTCGCGCGGGCGCCTGGCGCCCGCGAGCGACCACCTGCTGTCGGAGCCGGCCATCGTCTGCCGGCTCGCCCGGCGTGTGCTCGGCGAGAACAGCAAGGTGCCGTGGGAGGAGTTCGAGAGGGACTACGCGGCGATCCGCGACCGCATCGCGCGCGTGATCCCCGGCTTCCAGGACTTCAACACGCGCGTGGCGCGCCCCGGCGGCTTCACGCTCCCGCACGCCCCGCGCGACGAGCGCCGCTTCCCGACGGCCACCGGCAAGGCCAACTTCACCGCCGCGCCGGTGGAGTACCCGAAGCTGCCCGAGGGCCGGCTGCTGCTGCAGACGCTGCGCTCGCACGATCAGTACAACACCACGATCTACGGCCTCGACGACCGCTACCGGGGCATCAGGAACGGCCGCCGGGTCGTCCTGGTCAACGCCGAGGACGCGCGCGCGTCCGGGCTCGCCGACGGCTCCTACGTGGACCTGGTGAGCGAGTGGGAGGACGGCGTGGAGCGGCGGGCGCCCGGTTTCCGTGTCGTGGTGTACCCGACCACGCGGGGCTGTGCGGCCGCCTACTACCCGGAGACCAACGTGCTGGTCCCGCTGGACGCCACCGCCGACACCAGCAACACCCCGGCCAGTAAGTCCGTCGTGGTCCGTCTGGAACAATCGACGACCGACTGAGCGTTTGCTCAGTCGTCGCGTGACGTGGATCGACGAACGGAGCCGGGCCCCATGGGCGAGCAGCAGCAAGTGAAGTTCCCTCAAGAGGTCATCGACGAGTACGCCGCGCTCGGCGTCGACCTCGTGGCCCTGTTCTCCGCGGGGCATCTCGGCACCCGCATGGGCGTGCAGATCATCGAGGCATCGGCGGACCGCGTGGTCGGCACCATGCCGGTGGAGGGCAACACCCAGCCCTACGGGCTGCTGCACGGCGGTGCCTCCGCGGTGCTGGCCGAGACCCTCGGCTCGGTCGGTGCGATGCTGCACGGCGGCAGCTCCAAGATCGCCGTCGGCGTCGACCTCAACTGCACCCACCACCGGGGCGTCCGCTCCGGCCTGGTGACCGGCGTGGCCACACCCGTGCACCAGGGGCGCTCCACGGCGACGTACGAGATCGTGATCAGCGACGAGGAGGGGCGGCGGGTGTGCACCGCGCGGCTGACCTGTCTGCTGCGGGACGCCCCCACCGCGGGCTGACGGTGCACGGGCGCCCGAGCCGGCATGCGCCGGGCGCCCGTTGCCCTACCGCGCCCCGGCGGCCTAGCGTCGGGGCATGACAAGGGGAGGGGCGCACAAGGCGCGGGCCGCGGCCCGGCTGCTCGGACTGGCTTTGCTCGCGGGGGTGTCGGCGACCGCCTGCGGCGACCCGGCCGGGCACGACACCGCCCGAAGCACCTCCCCCTCCCCCGCCCCCACCGCGCCCGAGGAACTGTGCACCCGCCTCGTCGCCCACTGGTCGCGGGAGGTCCTGGACGGCGGCACCTACGGCGACTACCAGTCGATGGGACTGTCCAACGGCCAGTACGAGATCCTGCGGAGCGTCGTGGACGCCGCGCGGACGGAGAAGGAACGCCACGGAGCGGACGCCGCCGACGAGTTGATCGACCGTGAGACACGCGCGGGCTGCACCGAGTGGTACCGCTCCGGCGGCCCGGGCGAAGGTCCCTGGCAGTGAGCGGCATCGGCCCGGTCGAGCCCGGCGAGGGCACCCACGCGTGGGACCCCAGCGCCGATGGGGGCACGCACGCGTGGAACGCCCCCACCGGCGCCCCCACGCCCTCCCCGCAGCCGCAGCCGCACCCCCGCCTCGCCCGCCTGACCCTCCTTTACGCCGCCCACCGCAGGGCCGTGCTCGCCACCGTCACCGCCGTCGGCCTCCTCGCGGGCGGCGGCCTCCTGTACGCGACCCGCCCCCATGGACGCGAACAGGCCACCCCCCGACCGCCGTTCCCCGCCCAGGTCGTCGACGTCAGCTACCTGGGCGGGCACACCGTCCCGCCGGGCGCCCCGCCCCACACCCTCGCCTTCGAGGTGCTGCTGAACGTGGAGTCGGGCCCACCGGTCACCGTGACGCGGGTGTCCCAGCCGTACGCCGGCGTTTCCCTGACCTCGGATCCGCGGGCTCCGTTCCGCACAAAGGCGGGTTCCGCGCGCAAGATCGTCATCGCTCTGCACGTGACGGAATGCGGGAAAGTACCGGAGAACGCCGGGCTGCCTTTCATCGACGTAACTCTACGTAATGCGCGTGCAATACAAGTGCGGAGTTTCATCCTGGGTCCCCGCTATGCGCGAGACCTCTCCCAGGCCCTACAGGTCGCCTGTAGCAACGATTCACTGTAATCACCAAAACGCCCGAGACGCCTGAACCCATCAGGGTTCATCCTGCGCGTTCTCAACATGTGGACAGGGCGAATCGGCCTGAATTTCGCTGTTCCACCCGCCAAGTACCGCTCTGCATTACCTCGTGTCATAACAAGAGCGTCACAGCCTTGGTCAGACCCTCCTCCACGTTCCCTCCACCCGCTTAGAGTCACGCCCAGTCACCGCGCCGCCTGGAAAACCCCTTCGGCCCGGCGCTCGACTCGGCCTCTTCCAGGGGGGAGGGCCGCCCAGGGAAAGGACTGGAACGTGCGTCAACGTTCGCTCATCGCCATCACCGCTGCGCTGTCTGCGGGAGCACTCACCCTCACTGCCTGCGGCTCGCGCGACAGCGACGACAAGGGCTCCGACAGCGGCGGCACCACCGTCACCATCGGCGTCGACGCCCCGCTCACCGGCGACCTGTCCGCGATGGGCCTCGGCATCAAGAACTCCGCCGACCTCGCAGCCAAGACGGCCAACAAGCAGAAGTACGTCGACGGCGTCACCTTCAAGATCGTCGCCAAGGACGACCAGGCGCAGCCCTCCGCGGGTCAGCAGAACGCCACGGCCCTCGTCGCCGACAAGAGCGTCCTCGGCGTCGTCGGCCCGCTGAACTCCTCCGTCGCCGAGTCGATGCAGAAGGTCTTCGACGACGCCAAGCTGGTCGAGGTCTCCCCGGCCAACACCAACCCGGCGCTCACCCAGGGCACCGACTGGGCGAAGTCCAAGAAGCGGACCTACAAGTCGTACTTCCGCACCGCGACCACGGACGCCATCCAGGGCCCGTTCGCCGCGCAGTACGTCTTCAACGACGCCAAGAAGAAGAAGGTCTTCGTCATCGACGACAAGAAGACCTACGGCGCCGGTCTGGCCGCCACCTTCACCGAGGAGTTCAAGAAGCTCGGCGGCACGGTCGTCGGCACCGAGCACATCAACCCGGACTCCAAGGACTTCTCCGCGGTCGCCACCAAGGTCAAGAACTCCGGCGCCGACGTCGTCTACTACGGCGGTGAGTACCCGCAGGCCGGTCCGCTGAGCAAGCAGATCAAGGCCGCCGGTGCCAAGATCCCGCTGGTCGGCGGCGACGGCATCAACTCCGCGGACTACATCCCGCTGGCCGGCTCCAGCGCGACGGGTGACCTCTCCACCTCCGTCGGCGCCCCGGTCGAGGAGCTGGACTCCGCCAAGGAGTTCGTGGCCAACTACAAGGACGCCGGCTACAAGGAGGAGTACTCCGCCTACGGCGGTTACGCCTACGACTCGGCCTGGGCCATCATCGAGGCCGTCAAGAAGGTCGTCGAGGACAACGACGGCAAGCTGCCGGACGACGCCCGCGCCAAGATCACGGCCGCGATGCAGAACGTCTCGTTCGACGGTGTGACCGGCAAGGTCTCCTTCGACGAGTTCGGTGACGCCACGAACAAGCAGCTCACCGTCTACTCCGTCGAGAGCGGTGCCTGGAAGCCCGTCAAGACCGGCACCTACACCGGCTGACCTCCGCCCGCACCACTCCTGAGCCGCGCGGGGCGCTGTTCCACTGGCGCCCCGCGCGGACTCGCATCCGGCCCCACCCGTCGAAACATCCGAACCGTCTCGGAGGACATGCGGTGAACGAACTGCCGCAGCAGCTGGTCAACGGCCTGCTACTGGGATCCATGTACGGCCTGGTCGCCATCGGCTACACAATGGTCTATGGCATTGTCCAGCTCATCAACTTCGCCCACGGCGAGATCTTCATGACCGGAGCGTTCGGCGCTCTCACGGTCTACGTGTACATACTGCCCGACGGCACCGGCATGGCCGTCGCCCTGCCTCTGATGCTGGTCGGCGCCGTCCTGGTCTCCGTGACCGTCGCCGTGGGAGCGGAACGGTTCGCCTACCGTCCCCTCCGCAACGCACCACGCCTCGCGCCCCTCATCACCGCGATCGGCCTCTCCCTCGGCCTGCAGCAGGCCGTCTGGGCCTGGTACCCCGAGGCGAAGTCCGCCCGTGTGTTCCCCCAGATCGAGGGCGGCCCCTTCGAGATCGGCAGCGTCACCATCCAGACCGGTGACATCTTCCTGCTCGTCGCGGCGCCCCTCAGCATGGCCTTCCTCGCCTACTTCGTGATGAAGACCCGCACCGGACGCGGCATGCAGGCCACGGCCCAGGACCCGGACACCGCGAAGCTCATGGGCGTCAACACCGACCGCATCATCGTGATCGCGTTCGCCCTCGGCGCCACCTTCGCCGCCGTCGGAGCGGTCGCCTACGGCCTCAAGTACGGCCAGATCTCCTTCACCATGGGCTTCCTGCTCGGCCTCAAGGCCTTCACCGCGGCCGTCCTCGGCGGCATCGGCAACATCTACGGAGCCATGATCGGCGGCGTCGTCCTCGGCATCGCCGAGACGCTGGCCACCGCCTACATCGCCGACATCCCGGGCATGGACCAGTTCGGCAGCAACTCCTGGGCAGACGTCTGGGCCTTCGTACTCCTCATCCTCGTTCTGCTGTTCCGGCCCCAGGGCCTGCTCGGCGAGCGCGTCGCGGACAGGGCGTGACACCGATGACGACACAGACCACCACCCCCGAGGCGTTCGGCAAGACCGCCTCCGCCCCGGCCGGCCTCATCGGCATCCCCGAGACCGCGGCCCGCGCCCTCACCGCCGGCGGCTCCGTCCTCACCATCATCTCCACCTTCCTCGCCTGGACCTGGACGTCCGCCTTCCCCGGCGACCTCACCGTCTACGGCTACCCGGGCGGACTGCAGGTCCTCGTCCTCATCGGCGGCATCCTCACCACCCTGTTCTGCCTGGCCTCCTACTCCGTCAAGGGCCTCGGCTGGCTCGTCCCCGCGGGCGCCGACTCGGCCATCAAGTTCGCCGCCCTCGCCACCTTCGCCACCAGCTGGTACACGGTCATCGCGATCAGTGTCGACCTCGGCGGCGTCGTCAACCTCGAACCGGGCGGCTACGTCGTCGCCCTGGCCAGCCTCGTCGCCTTCCTCGGCGCCCTGGCCCTGCCGTTCGAGCACCCCGAGCCCGACCCGATCGACCCCGACGACACGTCGTGGGAGCACACCAAGCACAAGGCCGCCCACCAGTGGCAGACCGTCAAGGCCGCCTTCGCCACCGGCACCGCGCGCCCCGTCGGCAAGCTCCCCGCCTACGCGGAGATCCTGGTCATCGTCGCCGTCCTCGCCGTGGTCCTCACGGTCTTCACCTACGGCATCGGCACCGAGTACGACGAGCTCTTCATCGGCTTCCTCATCACCGCCGGCTTCGGCTTCGCCGCCCTCAACAAGTCCGGCCTGGTGGCCCAGGCCAGCCAGATCACCGCCCGGCACCAGAACATCACCATCTGCGGCGCCTTCGTCGCGGCGGCGCTGTTCCCCTTCACCCAGACCGACGACCAGTACGCGACCCTCGGCGTCTACATCCTCATCTTCGCCACCGTCGCCCTCGGCCTGAACATCGTCGTCGGCCTCGCCGGCCTCCTCGACCTCGGCTACGTCGCCTTCCTCGGCGTCGGCGCCTACGCCGCGGCCATGGTCTCCGGCTCGCCCAGCTCGCCCTTCGACGTGCACTTCCCGTTCTGGGCCGCCGCCCTGGTCGGCGCCGCCGCATCCCTCGTCTTCGGCGTCCTCATCGGCGCCCCGACCCTGCGACTGCGCGGCGACTACCTGGCCATCGTCACCCTCGGCTTCGGAGAGATCTTCCGCATCACCGCCAACAACCTGGACGGCACCTCCGGACCCGACATCACCAACGGCTCCAACGGCATCTCCTCCATCCCGAACCTGAACATCCTCGGGTTCGACTTCGGAGCCGTCCACAACATCCTCGGCGTGGACATCGGCCGCTTCGCCAACTACTTCTTCCTGATGCTGATCATCACCGCCATCGTCGTGACCGTGTTCCGGCGCAGCGGCGACTCCCGCATCGGCCGCGCCTGGGTCGCGATCCGCGAGGACGAGACCGCCGCGCTCGCCATGGGCATCAACGGCTTCCGCGTGAAGCTCATCGCCTTCGCCGTCGGCGCCTCGCTCGCCGGCCTCGCCGGCACCGTCCAGGCCCACGTCACCTACACCGTGACCCCCGAGCAGTACCTCTTCGCCGGGCCCATCCCGCCCAACTCCGCCTTCCTGCTCGCCGCGGTCGTCCTCGGCGGCATGGGCACCATCGGCGGCCCCCTCATCGGTGCCTCGCTGCTCTTCCTCATCCCCAACAAGCTCCAGTTCCTGGGCGACTACCAGCTCTTCGCCTTCGGCCTCGCACTCATCCTGCTGATGCGCTTCCGCCCGGAGGGAATGATCCCCAACCGGCGCCGTCAGCTCGAGTTCCACGAGGAAGCGGAAGCGCCCACCGTCCTGACGAAGGCAGGGGCCTGACCACCATGACCACCGACACCACCACCCAGGTCGCCCCCGCCGGCGAGAAGGTCCTCGACGCACGCGGCGTCACCATGCGCTTCGGCGGCCTCACCGCCGTCCGCAACGTCGACCTCCACGTCAACGCCGGAGAGATCGTCGGCCTCATCGGTCCCAACGGCGCCGGCAAGACGACCTTCTTCAACTGCCTCACGGGCCTGTACATCCCCACCGAGGGCGAGGTCCGCTACAAGGGCGACGTCCTGCCGCCCAAGTCCTTCAAGGTCACCGCCGCGGGCATCGCCCGCACCTTCCAGAACATCCGCCTGTTCGCCAACATGACGGTCCTCGAGAACGTCCTCGTCGGCCGCCACACGCGGACCAAGGAAGGCTTCTGGTCCGCCGTCCTGCGCGGACCCGGCTTCCACAAGGCCGAGGCCGCCTCCCGCGAACGCGCCATGGAACTCCTGGAGTTCGTCGGGCTGGAGAAGAAGGCCGACCACCTCGCCCGCAACCTCCCGTACGGCGAGCAGCGCAAGCTGGAGATCGCGCGGGCCCTGGCCAGCGAGCCCGGCCTGCTGCTCCTGGACGAGCCGACCGCCGGCATGAACCCGCAGGAGACGCGGGCGACGGAGGAACTCGTCTTCGCCATCCGCGACAAGGGCATCGCCGTTCTCGTCATCGAGCACGACATGCGCTTCATCTTCAACCTGTGCGACCGCGTGGCCGTCCTCGTCCAGGGCGAGAAGCTCGTCGAGGGCGACAGCGCCACCGTCCAGGGCGACGAGCGCGTCGTCGCCGCCTACCTCGGCGAGCCCTTCGAGAACGCCCCCGGCGACGAAGAGGTGGCCGAAGTCGAAGCGGCCGAGGCGCACGCCGCGACCCCGACGGACGCCGACACCACGACGGACGCCGTGCCCGGCAAGGAGAACGACCGATGACCGCACTGCTCGAAGTCGAGGACCTCCGGGTCGCCTACGGCAAGATCGAAGCCGTGAAGGGCATCTCCTTCAAGGTCGAGGCCGGCGAGGTCGTCACCCTCATCGGCACCAACGGCGCCGGCAAGACGACGACTCTGCGCACCCTGTCCGGCCTGCTGAAGCCGGTCGGCGGCCAGATCAAGTTCGACGGCAAGTCGCTGAAGAAGGTCCCCGCCCACAACATCGTCTCGCTGGGGCTCGCCCACTCCCCGGAGGGGCGGCACATCTTCCCGCGCATGACGATCGAGGACAACCTCCGCCTCGGCGCCTTCCTCCGCAGCGACAAGGCGGGCATCGAGAAGGACATCCAGCGCGCCTACGACCTCTTCCCCATCCTGGGAGAGCGCCGCAAGCAGGCCGCGGGCACCCTGTCCGGCGGTGAGCAGCAGATGCTGGCCATGGGACGCGCCCTGATGTCCCAGCCGAAGCTGCTGATGCTCGACGAGCCGTCCATGGGCCTGTCGCCGATCATGATGCAGAAGATCATGGCCACCATCGCCGAGCTGAAGTCCCAGGGCATGACGATCCTGCTCATCGAGCAGAACGCCCAGGCGGCCCTGTCGCTCGCCGACCAGGGCCATGTGATGGAGATCGGCAAGATCGTCCTCTCCGGCACCGGCCAGGACCTCCTGCACGACGAGTCCGTCCGCAAGGCCTACCTCGGCGAGGACTGAGCCTCCCCGGCACGACGAGGCCCGCGCCCCTTCTCCGGGCGCGGGCCTCGTCGCTTGTGCACGGGCGTCAGGGGATCAGCCCTTGTTCGCCTTCTTCTCCTCGGCATCCTGGATGACGGCCTCGGCGACCTGCTGCATCGACATGCGCCGGTCCATGGACGTCTTCTGGATCCACCGGAACGCGGCCGGCTCGGTCAGCCCGTACTCCGTCTGGAGGATGGACTTCGCCCGGTCGACCAGCTTGCGGGTCTCCAGGCGGAGCGTGAGGTCGGCGACCTCCTTCTCCAGCTCCTTCAGCTCGGTGAACCGGGAGACGGCCATCTCGATCGCCGGCACGACGTCACTCTTGCTGAACGGCTTGACCAGGTACGCCATGGCACCGGCGTCGCGGGCCCGCTCGACCAGGTCGCGCTGCGAGAAGGCGGTGAGCATCAGCACCGGGGCGATCCGCTCCTCGGCGATCTTCTCGGCGGCGGAGATGCCGTCCAGCTTCGGCATCTTCACGTCGAGGATCACGAGGTCCGGCTGGTGCTCGCGGGCCAGCTCGATCGCCTGCTCGCCGTCACCCGCCTCGCCCACGACGCTGTAGCCCTCCTCCTCCAGCATCTCTTTCAGATCGAGTCGGATCAGGGCCTCGTCCTCGGCAATGACGACACGGGTCGTCAGCGGAGGCACGTGCGACTTGTCGTCGTCGGGCGCGTCTACGGGCTGGGGCGACTCGGGGGCGGTCACGGGGGCTCCTCGTTCAGGGCAGGGGTACTGCTGACAAGAGCCTACCCAGCTGCGGTAAGGTGGGGGCACGGCGGGTGGCTGTCGACCTTGTTTTTAAAGGGAGCCCCGGTAGCCCAGCGGTAGAGGCAATGGTCTCAAACACCATACAGCGTCGGTTCGAATCCGACCCGGGGTACTTTTCCTTGTTTTTCAAGGATGTCATTCAGAAGCGGATGTTCTCGTTCTCGTGAACATCCGCTTTTTTCGCGGTTCCAAGAACTGACGAAAGCCCGCTACTTGGGACTGTCGTCCTCCCCCACGTGGTGTACGCGGACCAGGTTGGTCGAGCCCGACACGCCCGGGGGCGAGCCGGCGGTGATGACCACGACGTCCCCCTTCTCGCAGCGGCCGTACTTCAGCAGGAGTTCGTCCACCTGGTCGACCATCGCGTCCGTGGAGTCCACCGGCGGGTTGAGGAACGTCTCCACACCCCAGGTCAGGCTGAGCTGTGAGCGGGTCGCCGGTTCCGGGGTGAACGCGAGCAGGGGGATCGGGGAGCGGTAGCGGGAGAGACGGCGGGCGGTGTCGCCGCTCTGGGTGAAGGCGACCAGGAGCTTCGCGCCGAGGAAGTCGCCGATCTCCGCCGCCGCGCGGGCCACGGCGCCGCCCTGGGTGCGGGGCTTGTTGCTCTCCGTCAGCGGCGGCAGGCCCTTCGCGAGGAGGTCCTGTTCCGCGGCTTCCACGATCTTCGCCATCGTCCGGACGGTCTCCACCGCGTACTTGCCGACGCTCGTCTCGCCGGACAGCATCACCGCGTCCGTGCCGTCGATGACGGCGTTCGCCACGTCCGAGGCCTCGGCGCGGGTCGGGCGGGAGTTCTCGATCATCGAGTCCAGCATCTGCGTCGCGACGATGACCGGCTTGGCGTTCCTCCTGGCCAGCGCGACGGCCCGCTTCTGGACGACCGGGACCTGCTCCAGGGGCATCTCCACGCCCAGATCGCCGCGGGCCACCATGATCCCGTCGAAGGCGGCGACGATCTCGTCGATGTTCTCGACGGCCTGCGGCTTCTCCACCTTGGCGATGACCGGCAGCCTGCGCCCCTCCTCGTCCATGATCCGGTGGACGTCCACGATGTCCCGTCCGCTCCTGACGAACGACAGGGCCACGACGTCGAAGCCCGTGCGCAGGGCCCAGCGCAGGTCGTCCTCGTCCTTCTTGGAGAGGGCGGGGACGGAGACCGCGACGCCGGGCAGGTTCAGGCCCTTGTGGTCGGAGATGACGCCGCCCTCCACCACGCGGGTGCGGACGCGGGGGCCGTCGACCTCGGTGACCTCCAGGCAGACCTTGCCGTCGTCGACGAGGATGCGCTCCCCCGGCGTCACGTCGTCCGCGAGGCCCGCGTACGTGGTGCCGCAGCGGGTGCCGTCGCCTGCCACGCCCTCCTCGACGGTGATGGTGAAGGTGTCGTCGCGTTCAAGGAGTACGGGTCCTTCCGCGAAGTGGCCGAGGCGGATCTTCGGGCCTTGAAGGTCGGCGAGGATGCCGACGCTGCGGCCGGTCTCGTCGGAGGCCTTGCGGACGCGGTGGTAGCGCTCCTCGTGTTCGGCGTGGCTGCCGTGGCTGAGGTTGAAGCGGGCCACGTCCATTCCGGCGTCGACCAGGGCTTTGAGCTGGTCGTAGGAGTCGGTGGCGGGGCCCAGGGTACAAACGATTTTTGCTCGGCGCATGAGTCGAGCCTATGACTTACCGATCGGTAGCGAATTGGGAGGACATGACTGCTCAACAACCTTTGAGTGAAGGGGAGTTGACAACTGTTGCATTGTGCGGGGTACCGCTCTTATGAGCATTCGATATCCGATTCACACGCCCGCTCGATTTCGCGGTCCGCCCGAATGCGCGGTCCGGGTGAATTCACAGGGCCGGTGGAACCATCGTGAATTGCGCGCCGACCTCCGCCCTGATCCGCATCCGCTGCGGCTCCAGGTCCAGGGGCTCCGGCGCCGGTTCGACCTCCTCCGCGGCCGCCGCCATCCGGCGCATACGGCGCCCGAAGCCGGCCTGGGGACGTCCGGGCACCGAGCCGGTGCCGGTGTCGGCGAGTTCGATCAGCGCGCCGACCGTCGTCCCCAGGGCCTCCGCGTACTCCTTGGCCCGCCGTACGGCGTCCCGTACGGCCTCCTGGCGGGCGCGGCGGTGGACGGGCGAGTCCGGGCGCAGGGTCCACCAGGGGCCGTCCACCCTGGTCAGATCCAGATCGGCGAGGCGGGTGGTGAGTTCCCCGAGTGCGGTGAAGTCCGTCAGCTCGGCGGTGAGGTGGACCCGGCCGTGGTAGGCGCGGACGCGTTCGCCCCGGCCGCGCTGGCCGAGTTCGGGGGTGAGGGACACGGCACCCGTCGAGACGTCCTCGACGGCGTCGCCGTAGGACTTGATCAGCTCGACGACCGTGGCGTTGCGGCGGGTGAGGTCGTCGAGGGTGGCGCGGCGGTCCTTGCCGCGGGCGGTGACGGTGACGTCGATGCGGGCGAGGTCGGGGTCGGCCTCGATCTCGGCCTCGCCGCGTACCGCGAGGAGGGGGGTGTCGGGGGTGCCGTACGGAGGAAGCTGCGGTGAGGTCATACGCCCCACCTTGTCATGGCTTTCCCTTTTGGCAGGCCGGAGTTGACCGGTCTGGTCACCAGATCGAAACCTCCGGGACCTGTTGTCTTCGGTCATGGACGGGTCAGAATCTACGCGCGTTCGTCTACGCGCGTCGCTGACCAGTCCCCGAGGAGCACGAGACATGCCGTTGAACCGCCGGAAGTTCCTGAAGAAGTCCGCCGTGACCGGGGCGGGGGTGGCGATCGCGGGCGCGGCCGCGGCTCCGTCGGCGCAGGCCGCGGAGGCGAAGAAGCCGGGGAAGCAGCCGAAGCGGTACTCGCTGACGGTGATGGGGACGACGGACCTGCACGGTCACGTCTTCAACTGGGACTACTTCAAGAACGCCGAGTACGCGGACAAGGCGGGCAACGCCCAGGGGCTGGCGCGCATCTCGACCCTCGTCAACCAGGTCCGCGCCGAGAAGGGGCGGGAGAACACGCTGCTGCTGGACGCGGGCGACACGATCCAGGGCACGCCGCTGACGTACTACTACGCGAAGGTGGACCCGATCACCGCGAAGGGTGGTCCGGTGCACCCGATGGCGCAGGCGATGAACGCGATCGGGTACGACGCGGCGGCGCTGGGCAACCACGAGTTCAACTACGGCATCGAGACGCTGCGGAAGTTCGAGTCGCAGTTGCGGTTCCCGCTGCTGGGGGCGAACGCGGTGGACGCGAAGACGCTGAAGCCGGCGTTTCCGCCCTACGTCATCAAGACCTTCTGTGTGCGGGGCGCACGGCCCGTGAAGGTCGCGGTGCTGGGCCTGACGAACCCCGGTATCGCCATCTGGGACAAGGCCTATGTGCAGGGCAAGCTGGCGTTCCCCGGGCTGGAGGAGCAGGCCGCGAAGTGGGTGCCGAAGCTGAAGTCGATGGGCGCGGACGTGGTGATCGTCTCGGCGCACTCCGGCTCCTCCGGCACGTCCTCGTACGGTGACCAGCTGCCGTACGTCGAGAACTCGGCGGCGCTGGTGGCGCAGCAGGTGCCGGACATCGACGCGATCCTGGTCGGGCACGCGCACGTGGAGATCCCCGAGCTGAAGGTGACGAACGCGAAGACCGGCAGGACGGTGGTGCTGTCGGAGCCGCTGGCGTACGCGGAGCGGCTGTCCCTCTTCGACATCGAGCTGGTGTTCGAGAAGGGCCGGTGGACGGTCGAGTCCGTGTCCTCGAAGGTGCTGAACTCCAACACGGTGGCCGACGACCCGAAGATCACGAAGCTGCTCGGCGACGAGCACGCGAAGGTCGTGGAGTACGTCAACCAGGTGGTCGGTACGGCGACCGAGACGCTGACGACGGTGGAGGCGCGGTACAAGGACGCCCCGATCATCGACCTGATCACCAAGGTCCAGGAGGACGTCGTCAAGGCGGCCCTGGCGGGGACGTCGTACGCGTCACTGCCGGTGATCTCCCAGGCGTCGCCGTTCTCCCGAACGTCGGAGATCCCGGCCGGCCAGGTGACGATCCGGGATCTGTCGAGCCTGTACGTGTACGACAACACGCTGGTGGCGAAGCTGCTGACGGGTGCGCAGATCAGGGCGTACCTGGAGTACTCGGCGGAGTACTTCGTGCAGACCGCGGCGGACGCCGTCGTGGACGTGGAGAAGCTGACGAACGCGAACAGCCGGCCGGACTACAACTACGACTACGTCTCGGGGCTGTCGTACGAGATCGACATCGCGCAGGCGGCGGGTTCACGGATCAAGAACCTGACGTACAACGGTGCGGCGCTCGACGACGCCCAGCAGTTCGTGTTCGCGGTGAACAACTACCGGGCGAACGGCGGCGGCGCGTTCCCGCACGTGGCCTCCGCCACCGAGGTGTGGTCGGAGTCGACGGAGATCCGGACCCGGATCGCGGAGTGGGTGACCGCGAAGGGTGTGCTGGACCCGAAGGACTTCGCGTCGGTGGACTGGAAGCTCACGCGGAACGGTACGCCGGTGTTCTAGCCGGGCGTCGGGCCTGAGGGTCCGCGGCGGCGGCCTCAGATTCCGTCCTTGAGGGGTGTCAGCGTTCTCGGCTGGCGTGCGGGCGGGATCTGGGGCTGTCGTTGTTCCAGGCCGAAGCTGGTGAAGGCGGTGCGGGCGGGGAGCGGGTAGTTCTCCTTGCCGGTGACGGTGTTGAGGATGGTGGCGCCGCGCCAGGCGGCGAGGCCGAGGTCGGGGGCGCCCACGCCGTGGGTGTGGCGTTCGGCGTTCTGGACGTACACGGCGCCGGTGACGGCGGGGTCGAGGACGAGGCGGAACTGTTCGTCGATGCGGGGGCGTTCGCTGTTGTCGCGGCGCATGTAGGGGTCCAGGCCCGCGAGGATGCGGTCGAGGGGCCGTTCGCGGTGGCCGGTGGCGAGGACGACGGCGTCGGTGATGAGGCGTGAGCGGGTGTTCTGCTGGGTGTGTTCCAGATGGAGTTCGATCCTGGTGGTCGCGATGCGGCCCGCGGTGCGGACGCGGACGCCGGGGGTGAGGACGGCGTCGGGCCAGCCGCCGTGGAGGGTGCGGCGGTAGAGCTCGTCGTGGATGGCGTCGAGGGTGCCGGCGTCGATGCCCTTGTGGAGCTGCCATTGGGCGGTGACGACCTGGTCGCGGACCGGTTCGGGGAGGGCGTGGAAGTAGCGGGTGTAGTCGGGGGTGAAGTGTTCGAGGCCGAGCTTGGAGTACTCCATGGGGGCGAAGGCCGCGGTGCGGCCGATCCACAGGAGCTGTTCGCGGCCCGGGGGCCGGTGGCGCAGGAGGTCGAGGAAGACCTCGGCGCCGGACTGGCCTGAGCCGACGACGGTGACGTGGCCCGCGCCGAGGAGGGTGTCGCGGTGGGTGAGGTAGTCGGTGGCGTGGAGGACGGGGACACCGGGGGCGTCGACGAGGGGGCGCAGGGGGTCGGGGACGTAGGGCTCGGTGCCGATGCCGAGGACGACGTTGCGTGTGTGGGTGCGGCCGAGGGCTTCGGCTTCTCCGTCGCTGTCGAGCTGGGTGAAGTCGACCTCGAAGACGTCCCGGTCGGGGTTCCAGCGGACGGCGTCCACCTGGTGGCGGAAGTGGAGGGCGGGGAGGTTGTCGGCGACCCAGCGGCAGTAGGTGTCGTATTCGGTGCGGCGGATGTGGAATCGCTCGGCGAAGTAGAAGGGGTAGAGGCGGTGGTGGGTCTTGAGGTAGTTGAGGAAGGTCCAGGGGCTGGCGGGGTCGGCGAGGGTGACGAGGTCGGCGAGGAACGGGACCTGGACGCGGGCGCCGTCGATGAGGAGGCCGGGGTGCCAGTCGAAGCGGGGGCGTTGTTCGTAGAAGACGGTGTCGAGCTCGGCGAGGGGGTGGGCGAGGGCGGCGAGCGAGAGGTTGCTGGGGCCGATGCCGATGCCGACGAGGTCGCGGGTGCTGTAGGGGGGTGGGGGTGTGTCGGCGGGCGGGGGCGTGTTCATGCGGGGGTTGTTCCTTCCACCAGGTGCAGGAGGGCGGCCAGGTCGTGGGGGTGGGTGTGGGGGTTGAGGAGGGTGGTCTTGAGCCAGAGCCGGCCGTCGACGCGGGCGCGGCCGAGGACGGCGTGGCCGTCGGTGAGCAGGCGGCGGCGTATCGCGGCGACGGCGGCGTCGGGGGCGCCCGTGGGGCGGAAGAGGACGGTGCTGATGGTGGGCGGGGCGTGGAGTTCGAGGCGGGGGTGCTCCTGGACGAGGGCGGCGAGTTCCCGGGCGCGGTCGCAGACCTGGTCGACGAGGGCGCCGAGGCCCTGGCGGCCGAGGGTCTTGAGGGTGACGGCGATCTTCAGGACGTCGGGCCGGCGGCTGGTGCGCAGGGAGCGGCCCAGGAGGTCGGGGAGACCAGCCTCGGTGTCGTCGTCGGCGTTGAGGTAGTCGGCGTGCTGGTGGAGGGGGGTGAGGTCGGCGGGGTCGCGGACGGCCAGGAGGCCGGCGGCGACGGGTTGCCAGCCGAGTTTGTGCAGGTCGAGGGTGACGGTGTGGGCGGCGTCCAGACCGGCGAGTGCGGCGCGGCGGCGGTCGCTGAAGAGGAGTCCGCCGGCGTAGGCGGCGTCGATGTGCAGGCGGGCGCCGTGGGCCCGGCAGCGGGCGGCGACATCGGGGAGGGGGTCGATGAGTCCGGCGTCGGTGGTGCCGGCGGTGGCGGCCACCAGGTGGGGGCCGGGGTGGGTGGCGAGGGCCTCGTCGAGGGCGGCGGGGTCGAGCGTGCCGCCGGGGGCGGGGAGGACGACGGGGGCGGGCAGGCCGAGGAGCCAGGCGGCGCGGGTCAGGGAGTGGTGGGCGTTGGCCGCGCAGACGAGGCGGACGGCGGGGCCGAGGGTCTCGCGGGCCAGGAGCAGCGCGAGTTGGTTGGATTCGGTGCCGCCGGTGGTGACGAGGGCGTCGCCGCTCGCCGTCCCGTGGACCTGCGCGGCGAGCGCCTTGGTGACCAGTGTCTCCAGTTCGGAGGCGGCCGGGGCCTGGTCCCAGGAGTCGAGGGAGGGGTTGAGGGCGGAGGCGGCGAGGTCGGCGGCGGTGGCGACGGCGAGGGGCGGGCAGTGCAGGTGGGCGGCGCACCGGGGGTGGGCGGGGTCGGCGGCGCCTTCGGCGAGGGCGCGGACGACGGTGGCCAGGGCGTCCGGGTCGCCCCGGTCGGGGAGTACGTCGCCCACGGCGGCCCGGAGCCGGGCCGCGACCGCTTCGGGGCCGCCGGCCGGGAGGGGTCCCCCGCGTGCCCGTGCGCCCGCGTCCAGCGCGTCGAGGACGGTGGTGAGCAACGGCCGCAGGGCGCCGGTGCCTTCGGGGCCTGAGGCGAGCGGCGGGGTGCTCATGGAAGTTCTCCGGGCGGGCGCGGGGCCGAGGGGGTTTCCAGCTTGTACGCCGTTGCGGAGACACGCCCGAAAACACCGGCGATCGGTACCCGAAAGGGGGTACCGATCACCGGGGGGAACGTGCCGGTCAGGCGGCGCCGTGGGCGGAGCGCACCTTCAAGGCCCGGGCCAGGTCGTCGAGTTGGTCGGCCAGCTTGCGCCGCAGCGCCGGGATCGGGTCGGCGTCGCGCAGGCAGGCCTCGCCGAGGCGGAGTGCCTCGGGGTCGATGGCGTGGGCGGGGAAGGCCCAGTGGCCCGCGGCGTCGGCGATGGCGGGCCCGCGGCGGGCGGCGACGGCGACGGCGTCCTCGTAGAAACGCGGGACGTACTCGCGTACGAGATCCGCCTGTTCGGGCTGCCAGAAGCCCTGGGCGGTGGCCGTGAAGAGGTAGTTGGAGAGGTCGTCGGAGGCGAACATCGACGCCCACGCCCTCGCCTTGGCCTCGGTGTCGGGGAGGGCGGCGCGACAGCGGGCGGCGCCCTCCCGTCCGGTGGCGGAGGGGTCGCGCTCCAACTCGGCGGCGATGGCGGCCTCGTCGGTGGCGCCGAGGACGGCGAGCCGGGCGAGGACGCGCCAGCGCAGGTCGGGGTCGAGTTCGGGTCCGCCGGGGACGGTGCCGTCGGCGAGCCAGGCGTCGATGGTGTCGGGGTGGGCGGCGACGTTGATGAAGTGGCGTACGGCGATCAGGCGCAGGCCGGGGTGGTCGCCGTCCTCGGTGCGGCGGATGAGGTCGCGGCACAGGGAGGAGAGGGTGGCGAGGGCGGCGGGGCGCTCCTCGGGGGCGGTGTAGCGGTTGGCCACGTGGGCGGAGGCGAAGGCGAGGACGCCCTGGACGAGGGCGAGGTCGGTCTCGTGCGGGAGGTGGGCGCGGGCGGTCGCCAGGTAGGCGGCGGGGGCGAGTTCGCCGTCGCGGACGGCGTCGCGCAGGGCGTTCCAGACGACGGCGCGGGTGAGCGGGCCGGGCAGGCCGCTGAGGCTGGTGGTGATGCTCCGGGAGGACCGCGGGTCGAAGCGGATCTTGGCGTAGGTGAGGTCGCGGTCGTTGAGGAGGAGCAGGGTGGGGCGCTTGCCGAGCGGCAGCGGCTCGCTCTGCGGGATGTCGAGGTGGAGGCGTTCGCGCAGGACGAGGCGGCCGCCGTCGTCGGCGGGATCCTGGTCGTAGAGACCCACCGCGATGCGGTGGGGGCGGCTGCCGGTGTGCTCGACGGTCAGGTGGTGGTCGCCGTTGTCGCCGGTGACGACGGGGGTGAGGGTGTCGACGCCGGTGGTGCGCAGCCAGGCGTCGGCCCAGGCGTGCACGTCGCGTTCGGTGGCGGCGGCGAGGGAGTCGATGAAGTCGGCGAGCGCGGCGTTGCCGAACCTGTGCCGGCCGACATGGGTGTTGATGCCGGCGAGGAAGTCCTTCTCGCCGAGCCAGGCGACCAGTTGGCGCAGGGCGGAGGCGCCCTTGGCGTAGGAGATGCCGTCGAAGTTGAGGAGGGCGGAGGCGGTGTCGGGGACGGCTTCGGGTGCGACGGGGTGGGTGGAGGGCCGCTGGTCGGCGTCGTAGCCCCAGGCCTTGCGCACGACGCCGAAGTCGGTCCAGGTGTCGGTGAAGCGGGTGGCTTCGGTGAGGGTCTGGTAGCCCATGTACTCGGCGAAGGACTCGTTGAGCCAGATGTCGTCCCACCAGCGCAGGGTGACGAGGTCGCCGAACCACATGTGGGCCATCTCGTGGGCGATGACCATGGCACGGGTCTGGCGTTCGGTGTCGGTGACGGCGGAGCGGTAGACGAACTCGTCGCGGAAGGTGACGAGTCCGGGGTTCTCCATGGCGCCGGCGTTGAACTCGGGGACGAACGCCTGGTCGTAGGAGTCGAAGGGGTAGGGCTCCTCGAACTTCTCGTGGTAGCGGTCGAAGCACGCGCGCGTGATGTCGAGGATCTCGTCGGCGTCCGCGTCGAGGTAGGGGGCCAGGGAGCGGCGGCAGTGGATGCCGAAGGGCAGGCCGCGGTGTTCGGTGCGCACGGAGTGCCAGGGTCCGGCGGCGACGGCGACGAGGTAGGTGGAGATGAGGGGGGTGGGGGCGGCCTGCCAGCGGCCGTCGCCGAGGTGCCGCGCGATGCCGTTGGCGAGGACGGTCCATCCTTCGGGGGCGTCGACGGTCAGTTCGAAGACGGCCTTGAGGTCGGGCTGGTCGAAGGCGGCGAAGACGCGTTGGACGTCGTCCATGAACAACTGCGTGTAGAGGTACGTCTCGCCGTCGCTGGGGTCGGTGAAACGGTGCATGCCCTCGCCCGTGCGGGAGTAGCGCATGGTCGCGTCGACGCGCAGTTCGTGTTCGCCGGCGCCGAGGTTCTTCAGGGCGAGCCGGTTCTCGTCCAGGCTCTCGGGGTCGATCGGTTGTCCGTCGAGGGTGACGGAGCGCAGCTCGGCGGGCTTGATCTCGACGAAGGTGTCCCCATCGGCGCGCGCGGTGAACTCGATGACGGTGCGGGAGCCGAAGGTCTCGTCGCCGGTGGTCAGGTCGAGCTCGACGGTGTAGCGGTGGACGTCGAGGAGCTGGGCACGGTTCTGCGCTTCGTCGCGCGTCAGTACGGACATGAACGACATGCTGCCTGATACCGCAGGCCGGGCACAGGGGCGGATCGGTACGCGCCCTATGTCCCTTCTCGCGCCGGAGGCGCCGGGCCGGAGCCGGGCCGGCGCCGGGGTGGATCCCGGGCCGGACGAGGGGTCCGTCAGCCGGCGGTGGGGGCCGTTTCGTGGACGGCGTCCTCGGCGATGCGCTCGTGGTGGCGGATCACCTCGGCGATGATGAAGTTGAGGAACTTCTCGGCGAACGCGGGGTCGAGCTTGGCGTTCTCGGCGAGGGTGCGCAGCCGCTCGATCTGGCGGGCCTCGCGGGCCGGGTCGGCGGGCGGCAGCTGGTGGCGGGCCTTGAGGTGGCCGACCTGCTGGGTCGCCTTGAAGCGTTCGGCGAGCATGTGGACGACGGCCGCGTCGATGTTGTCGATGCTGTCGCGCAGCCGGGCGAGCTCGGCGCGGACGGCCGGGTCGACGTCGCCGGTGCCGGTGCCGGGGGTGTTGCGGGTGGTCATGGGCGATCACCCTAGGGCATGCCCCTGCGGGCGTCCGCGCTGCCCGTACAGTGGAATCGGGTGCTCGGCGTCTTGGGGGTGCGGGCGTGGCCGACGGCGGACCGGTGCAGCACGGCTATCCGCATCTGGAGACGGTGCGGGCGGCCGTCACGGCGTTGTACCGGCGGTTGTCGTACGACACCATCCACCAGTTCGGCGCCAGTGTGGCCCCCGCGGACGTGGCGTTCTGCGACACCGACGACCTGCATCTGGGGGCGCAGCGGGTGGCGCGGGAGCTGGTGCGGCACTTCCGGCTGCCGGACGCGCGGATGATCGTCGCGTTCCGGGAGATGGAGCACGCGGCGAACGTGGAGCTGACGGCGGGCCCGGAGTACTTCGTCGAGCTGAACGACCGGTTCCGCAGGCACCGGCGGGACATCGGCGCGGCGCTGGCGCACGAGATCATGCACGTCTATCTGCACCGTCTGGACCTGTCGTTCCCGGGGACGCGGGACAACGAGATCCTCACGGACACCGCGACGACGTATCTGGGCGCGGGCTGGCTGCTGCTGGACGCCTACCGGGAGGACGCGGCCTCCTCGCAGAAGCTGGGGTATCTGACGCCGGAGGAGTTCGGGTACGTGCTGGCGAAGCGGTCGCAGGTGTTCGGGGAGGATCCGTCGACGTGGTTCACCAGTGCGCAGGCGTACACGGCCTATGTGCGGGGCCGGGAGCGGGCGCTGCGTGACGAGCGGCAGCCGCCGCTGACGGCGGCGGGCTGGGCGGGGCGGCGCCGGTACGCCCGGGACCGGCGGCACGCCCAGGACCGCCGCCCCGCGGGGGCACCGGACGTGCCGTACACGTTCGCGCCCGACCCTCAGGGGCCGTTGCGGGTGATGTTCCCCTGTCCCACCTGTCATCAGCGGATCAGGGTGCCCGTGAAGGGGCGGGTGCGGGCGAGGTGCGGGTTGTGCCGGACGGTTCTGGAGTGCGACACGTAGGTCAGGGCACCGAGGGCGACCGGCCCGGGTCAGTCGGCCCGGGACAGTCGGGGTGGCCGTTCGCGGGAGCGGCCCGGGGTCAGTCGTGGGGGACGGCCGTTCGCGGGAGCAGCGCGCACAGGCCCGCGCACGCCACGAACCCGCCGGTCACCCAGGGCATCGCCGCCCCCAGCGCCTGGCTGAGGCCGTCGTCGGCGTGGCCGAAGAACACCGTGCCGACGACCGCCGCGCCGAGCGCGCCGCCGAACTGCTGCGCGGTGGAGAAGATCCCGGAGGCGCCGCCGGCGAGGTCGGCGGGTACGGCGGACAGGACGACGTTCACCAGGGGCACCACCAGGAAGCCGAGGCCGGCGCCGGCCACGACCAGGCCGGGGACCAGCGGCCAGGCGCCGGTGTGGGTGTCGGCGGCGCCGTCGATCGCGGACCACACCCAGGCGTGTCCGGCGGCCATGAGCAGCGCTCCGGCGCCGAGGACGAGCCGCCCGTATCGCACGGCGAGGCTGTCGGCGGCAGGGGCGGTGAGGAAGCCGCCGACGGAGAAGGCGACGGTCAGCAGGCCGGCCTGCAGCGGTGTGTAGCCCTCGCCGGCCTGCAGCCAGACGGCGAAGGCGAGGAAGAAGCCCTGCATCGCGAGGGAGAAGAGCAGCTGGACCAGGACGCCGACGGAGAACGCGGGGAGCCGGAAGGCGCGGGCCGGGAGCAGGGGGACCGTGGTGGTGCCGTGCCGCCGCGCCTCGACCACACCGAGGCCGGTGACGGCGAGCAGGCCCGCCGCCAGACAGATCCAGCCCCACAGGGGCCAGCCGTTCTCGCGTCCCTGCACCAGGGGCAGCACGACGGCCACCAGCCCGCCCGCGAGGACGAGGCTGCCGAGCGCGTCGGGGCGCCCCGCGGAGCGTTCCCGGGTGGCGGGCACCAGGAGTGCTCCGGCGACGAGGGTGGCCAGGGCGACCGGCACGTTCACCAGGAACACCGAGCGCCAGCCCCAGCCGAACAGGTCGGCGTCGGTGAGTACCCCGCCGAGCAGCAGTCCGACCGCCGAGGCGAACCCGGCGACGGCGCCGTACATGCCGAAGGCGGCGCCGCGTTCGCGGCCCTGGAAGAGGGTGCGGAAGGAGCCGATGACCTGGGGGACGAGGACGGCGGCCAGGACGCCCTGGACGGCGCGCGCGGCGATCAGCTGTCCGGGGGTCTGGGCGATTCCGCAGGCGAGGCTCGCCAGTCCGAAGCCGGCGGTGCCGGTGAGGAAGAGGGCGCGGCGGCCGAGGCGGTCGCCGAGGTGGCCGGAGACGATGAGGGCGGCCGCGAAGCCGAGCAGATAGGCGGAGACCGTCCACTGCAGCTCGCTCGGCGAGGCGTGCAGGTCCGTGCCGATGGAGGGGATCGCGACGTTGACGACCGTGGTGTCGAGGAGGTCCATGAGCGCGGCGACCATCATGACGACGGCGGCGGCCCAGCGGCGCGGATGGGGAGCGGTGACGGGGGGCGGGGACGGCGTGACGGTGGTGGACATGGCTCTCTCCTGCCGGTGAATTTATTTCGTTCGACCTAACGAAAGACTTGCACCGGCAGCGGCCCGTCCGCAAGTCTTTAGTTCGAGCGAACGAAATATTCGTCTACCCTGGAGGCATGGCAGAGACCGGAAACGACGCACGGCGGGCCGCGGCCCTCGACCGCCTCATGACCGTGGGCCGGCAGAACAGCGCCGTCACCGTGATGTTCCATTCGGCGGTCGCCGCCCGGCAGGGGCTCAACGCCACCGAGGAGAAGACCCTCGACTTCCTCCAGCGCCAGGGCCCGCTCACGGCGAAGGACCTGGCCGGGCTGACCGGCCTCGCCCCGGCCTCGGTGACCGGTCTGGTCGACCGGCTGGAGGCCAAGGGGTTCGTCCGCAGGGTCAAGCACCCCACGGACAAGCGGCGGGTCCTCGTCGAACTGGACGAGGACAAGCTGGCCGAGCTCGCGGGGTTCTTCGAGGACTGGGCCCGCGACATCGTCGAGGTGTGCGAGGAGTTCGGCACGGAGGAGCTGGAGACCGTGAACCGCTTCCTCGAAGCCATGACCGAGGCCCAGCGCAAGGCCACGGCCCGCCTCACGGACGGCGACGGGACACGCGCCTGACGGACGGCGACGGGACACGCGCCTGACGGACGGGGGCTGGGCACGCGCCTGACGGACGGGGGCTGGGCGAGGGCCTGCCGGACGGGGGGGCGGGGCGAGGGCCTGCCGGGCGGCAGAGGCCCGGTCGGCCCGCCGAAGGACGAAGACCGCGCGCCGCCTCGCTGACGCACGCCGCGCGCACGCTCACGGACGGAGGTGGGACGGGGCCCGCGCCGGGCGGGCAGAGGGCCGGTCGTCGGTCGGTGGCGGCCGAGGGCGGCGGCCGGTGAGTGTGGTCGGTCGACGGGGCTAGGGGGTGTTTCGAAAGTCCTGTGCGGTGCCCGCGGTGTTCGGTGCGTGCCCTCGGCGTGCCGGACGAAGGCCCTCGTAGCGGAGCTACTTGGGTCTTCGTCCGGTACGGCGAGGGTGCGTGCCGGGCGCCGCGGGTACTGTGCGGGACTTTCGAAACACCCCCTAGGCCCCGTACACCGGCCCCGGCGTCTCCGCCTCGGCGAGCAGTTTCTGTGCGGTCTCCCCCGCTTCGGCCGGGCTCCAGCGCGCGCCCTTGTCGGCGGTGGGGCCGGGGCGCCAGCCCTCCATGACGGTGATGCGGCCGGCCTCCGCCTCGAAGACGCGGCCGGTGACGCCCGTGCTGGCGGCGGAGCCCAGCCAGACGACGAGGGGGGAGACGTTCTCCGGGGCCATGGCGTCGAAGCCGGACGCGGGGACCGCCATGGTCTCGGCGAACGTCCGCTCCGTCATCCGGGTGCGGGCGGCGGGCGCGACCGCGTTGACCTGGACGCCGTAGCGGGCGAGTTCGGCGGCCGCCACCAGCGTCAGGGCGACGATCCCGGCCTTCGCGGCGCTGTAGTTGCCCTGCCCCACCGAGCCCAGCAGCCCCGCCCCGCTGCTGGTGTTGACGATCCGGGCGGCCGGCGTCCGGCCCGCCTTGGCCTCGGACCGCCAGTGCGCGGCGGCGTGCCTGAGCGGCAGGAAGTGGCCCTTGAGGTGGACGCGTACGACAGCGTCCCAGTCGTCCTCGTCCAGGTTGACCAGCATCCGGTCGCGCAGGAACCCGGCGTTGTTGACGAGGGTGTCGAGCCGGCCGTACGTCTCCAGGGCGGTGGCGATCAGGGAGCCGGCGCCCTCGGGCGTGGCGATGTCGCCGTCGTGGGCGACCGCCTCGCCGCCCGCCGCCCGGATCTCTTCGGCGACCAGCCGCGCCGGGCCGCCGGCACCGGGCCTGCCGTCCAGGCCCACGCCGAGGTCGTTGACCACGACCCGTGCCCCCTCCGCCGCGAAGGCGAGCGCGTGCGCCCGTCCGAGCCCGCGGCCGGCGCCGGTGACGACGACGACCCGCCCGTCGCAGATTCCGCTCATCTCACGTCTCCTTGTCGACAGTTGCGGCGTCGAGGAAGGCGGGCCGCTCCCCTCCCCCGTGCACGGACAGACTCGCCCCGCTGATGTACGCGGCCGCGTCGGAGGCGAGGAAGACGGCGGCCGCGCCCACGTCGGCGGGGAGGGCCAGCCGGCCCAGCGGGACCGTGCGGGCCACGGCCCGGACGCCGTCCGCGCCGCCGTAGTGGAGGTGGGCGAGTTCGGTGTGGACCATGCCGGCAACCAGGGTGTTCACCCGCACCTCCGGCGCCCACTCCACGGCCATCGAGCGGGCGAGGTTCTCCAGGCCCGCCTTGGCCGCGCCGTAGGCCGCCGTGCCGGGCGAGGGGCGGCTGCCGCTGACGCTGCCGATCATCACGATCGAGCCCTTGGCGCGCCTGAGGTGGTCGTGGGCGGCGAGGGACACGGTCAGGGGTGCGAGGAGGTTGAGCTCGACGACCCGCGCGTGGCGCTCGGCGTCGGCGTCCGCGAGCAGGCGGTAGGGGGCGCCGCCCGCGTTGTTGACGAGGACGTCGAGGCGGTCCAGCCCGGCGAAGAACCGCCGTACGGCGTCGGCGTCCCGCACGTCCAGCGGCACGAACCGGGCCTCGGGAAGAGGGACTTCCGGCGGCCGGCGGGCACACACCAGCACCTCCGCGCCGGCCTCGGCGAAGGCCCGTGCGACACCGGCACCGACGCCCCGGGTGCCGCCGGTGACGAGGACGGTCCTGCCGCGCAGCGAGTTGTCCACAGGCTCTCCCGCTCGTCTTCGACGGCTGCTAGCTTCGAAGCCTCACACCTAACAAATGTTTGGTGGAAAGGCAGCTGAGTGCGAAGGTAGCTGATGCGTCCATGGGTGTCTCCACCTCGTCCCCGGAAAAGGGGATTTCGCTCGTCACGGTCGACTTCCCACCGGTGAACGCCCTGCCGGTGGCGGGCTGGTTCGCGCTGGCCGACGCCGTGCGCGCGGCGGGCCGCGACCCGGAGACCCGGTGCGTCGTCCTCACCGCCGAGGGGCGGGGGTTCAACGCGGGCGTGGACATCAAGGAGATACAGACGCGGGGTCACAGCGCGCTGGTCGGCGCCAACCGCGGCTGTTTCCAGGCCTTCGCGGCGGTGTACGAGTGCGAGGTCCCGGTGGTGGCGGCGGTGCACGGCTTCTGCCTGGGCGGCGGCGTCGGCCTGGCGGGGAACGCGGACGTGGTCGTGGCGAGCGAGGACGCCACCTTCGGGCTGCCCGAGCTGGACCGCGGCGCCCTGGGCGCGGCCACCCATCTGGCCCGGCTGGTCCCCCCGCACCTGATGCGCGCCCTGTACTTCACCGCGCGCACGGTCACCGCGGCCGAGCTGCGCACGCACGGCTCGGTGTGGCGGGTGGTGCCCCGGGACGGCCTGCGGGCGGCGGCCGTGGAGCTGGCGCGGGAGATCGCCGCCAAGGACGGGGAGCTGCTGCGGCTGGCCAAGGCGGCGCTCAACGGCATCGATCCGGTCGACGTGCGCCGCAGCTACCGCTTCGAGCAGGGCTTCACCTTCGAGGCGAGCCTCAGCGGGGTCGCCGACCGGGTCCGGGACAGGTTCGGGAAGGAGGGGGCGTAGGTGAGCGACAAGACGATGAGCGCCGACGAGGTCGTCTCCCGGCTGGAGAGCGGCATGACCGTGGGCATCGGCGGCTGGGGCTCGCGGCGCAAGCCGATGGCGCTGGTGCGGGCCCTGCTGCGGTCGGAGGTCACCGACCTGACCGTCGTCTCGTACGGCGGACCGGACGTCGGCATGCTCGCCGCGGCCGGCCGCGTCCGCAGGCTGGTCGCCGCCTTCGCCACCCTCGACTCGATCCCGCTCGAACCGCACTACCGGGCGGCGCGCGAGCGCGGGGCGTTCGAACTGACGGAGGTCGACGAGGCGATGTTCATGTGGGGCCTGCACGCGGCCGCCAACCGGCTGCCCTTCCTGCCCGTGCGGGCGGGGATCGGTTCGGACGTGATGCGGGTCAACCCCGGCCTGCGGACCGTGACCTCTCCGTACGAGGACGGGGAGACGTTCGTGGCCATGCCCGCCCTGCGGCTGGACGCGGCGCTGGTGCACGTCAACCGGGCCGACCGGCTGGGCAACGGACAGTACCTGGGCCCGGATCCGTACTTCGACGACCTCTTCTGCGAGGCGGCGGACGCCGCGTACGTCTCCTGTGAGCGGATCGTCGACACGGCCGAGTTGACGAAGGCGGGCCCGCCGCAGTCGCTGCTGATCGGACGGCACACGGTGACGGGGGTCGTGGAGGCGCCGAACGGCGCGCACTTCACGTCCTGCGCCCCCGACTACGGCCGGGACGAGGCGTTCCAGAAGCGGTACGCGACCATGCCCTGGCCGGAGTTCGCGGCCCGCTATCTCACCGGAGACGAACAGGCGTACCAGTCAGCGGTCGGGGAGGAGTCATGACCGGGGCCGGCCGTGCCGAGTACTGCGTCGTGGCCTGTGCCGAGGCGTGGCGTGGCGGGGGTGAGATCCTGGCGAGCCCCATGGGCCTGATCCCCTCCCTCGGCGCCCGTCTGGCCCGGCACACCTTCTCGCCGGACCTGCTGCTGACCGACGGCGAGGCGATGGTCGTCTCGCCCGACGGCGCGGTGGAGGGCTGGCTGCCGTACCGCCGGCACCTGACGCTGGTCACCGGGGGGCGGCGGCACGTGATGATGGGCGCGAGCCAGATCGACCGGTTCGGCAACCAGAACATCTCGTGCATCGGCGACTGGGCCAGACCCCGGCGGCAGCTGCTCGGGGTGCGGGGCGCTCCGGTCAACACCCTGAACAACCCGACGAGTTACTGGGTGCCGCGACACTCCCGGCGGGTCTTCGTGGAGAAGGTCGACATGGTGTGCGGCGTGGGGTACGACCGCGCGGCCGGGGCTCGCCATCACCGCATCCCGAGGGTCGTCTCCGACCTCGGCGTCTTCGACTTCGCCACGCCCGACCGGTCCATGCGGCTGGCGTCGCTGCATCCCGGGGTGACGGTGGAGCAGGTCCGGGAGGCGACGGGTTTCGCGCTGGAGGTGCCGGAGGAGGTGCCGTACACGCGTGAGCCGTCCGCGCGGGAGCTGCGGTTGATTCGCGAGGTGCTCGATCCGGGGAACGCCCGTGCGAAGGAGGTCGCGGGGTGAGGGAGACCGCGCTCACCCGGCTGACCGGGGTCCGGTATCCGGTGGTGCAGACCGGGATGGGGTGGGTGGCGGGGCCGCGGCTGGTGTCGGCGGCGGCGAACGCGGGGGCGCTGGGCGTCCTGGGCTCGGCGACGATGACCGCCGACGGGCTGCGCGAGGCGATACGCGAGGTCAAGTCCCGTACGGACGCGCCGTTCGGGGTCAATCTCCGGGCGGACGCGGGGGACGCCGGTGACCGGGTGCGGATCCTCGTCGAGGAAGGGGTGCGGGTGGCGTCCTTCGCGCTCGCGCCGTCCCGGGAGCTGATCGCCGAGCTGAAGGAGGCCGGGGTCGTGGTGATCCCGTCCGTCGGCGCCCGCCGGCACGCCGAGAAGGTCGCGGCCTGGGGTGCGGACGCGGTGGTGGTCCAGGGCGGGGAGGGCGGCGGGCACACCGGTGAGGTGGCGTCGACGGTGCTGCTGCCGCAGGTGGTGGACGCCGTGGACATCCCGGTGGTGGCGGCCGGGGGCTTCTTCGACGGGCGGGGCCTGGTCGCGGCGCTGGCGTACGGCGCGGCGGGCGTCGCGATGGGCACGCGGTTCCTGCTGACGTCGGACTCGACGGTGCCGGACGCGGTGAAGGCGCGCTACCTGGCGGCGACGGTCCAGGACGTGACCGTGACCCGGGCGGTGGACGGGCTGCCGCACCGCATGCTGCGCTCGGAACTGGTGACCGCGCTGGAGGGCTCCGGTCGCGTCAGGGCGCTGGCGCACGCGGTGCGCCGGGCGGCGGGCTTTCGCGGGCTGTCCGGGCTGACCTGGCGGCAGCTGGTCCGCGACGGGCTCGCCCTGAGGCACGGCAAGCAGCTGTCCTGGAGCCAGGTCCTGCTGGCCGCCAACACGCCGATGCTGCTGAAGTCGGCGATGGTGGACGGCCGTACGGATCTGGGGGTGATGGCGTCCGGGCAGGTCGCCGGGGTGATCGACGACCTGCCGTCGTGCGCGGAGCTGCTGGAGCGGATGATGAAGGAGGCCGAGGAGGTGCTCGACTCGCTGGGGGCGCTCAGAGCGGCCTCCTGACCTCCGCCCGTCGGCCCGTCGCCGCCGCGCCGCTCTCCGTCACAGCCGCTCGATGATCGTCACGTTCGCCTGGCCGCCGCCCTCGCACATCGTCTGGAGTCCGAAGCGGCCGCGGGTGCGCTCCAGTTCGTGCAGCAGCGTCGTCATCAGCTTGGCGCCCGTCGCGCCGAGCGGGTGGCCGAGGGCGATCGCGCCGCCGTTGACGTTGACCTTCTCCGGGTCGGCGCCCGTCTCCTTCAGCCAGGCGAGGACGACGGGTGCGAAGGCCTCGTTGATCTCGACGAGGTCCATGTCGTCGATGGTCAGGCCGGTCTTCTTCAGCGCGTGGGCGGTGGCGGGGATCGGTGCCGTCAGCATGCGGACGGGGTCCTCGCCGCGGACGGAGAGGTGGTGCACCCGGGCGCGGGGCGTCAGCCCGTGCTCCCGCACGGCCCGCTCGGAGGCGAGCAGCAGGGCGGCCGCTCCGTCGGAGACCTGTGAGGAGCAGGCGGCGGTGACGGTCCCGCCGGGCATGACGGGCTTGAGGGCGGCCATCTTCTCCGGGGACGTGTCCCGGCGCGGCCCCTCGTCCACCGTGACCCCGCCGTGGGCTACGGTCTCCCGCTCGAAGCGCCCCTCGTCGATGGCGCGCAGCGCCCGCCGGTGGGAGCGCAGCGCGAACTCCTCCTGGTCCCGGCGGCTGATGCCCCACTTGGCGGCGATCATCTCGGCGCCGGCGAACTGGTTGACGGGCCGGTCGCCGTAGCGGGCGCGCCAGCCCTCGCTGCCCGCGAAGGGTCCCTGGGTGAAGCCGAGCGGTTCGGCGGCCTGCCGGGTGGCGAAGGCGATGGGGATCTGCGACATGTTCTGCACCCCGCCGGCGACGACCAGGTCCTGGGTGCCGGACAGCACGGCCTGCGCGGCGAAGTGCACGGCCTGCTGCGAGGAGCCGCACTGGCGGTCCACGGTCACGCCCGGGACCTCCTCTGGCAGTCCGGCGGCCAGCCAGCACGTGCGCGCGATGTCGCCGGCCTGCGGCCCGACCGCGTCCAGGCAGCCGAAGACCACGTCCTCCACGGCCGCCGGGTCGATGCCCGTGCGCGCGACGAGTTCCTTCAGCACGTGCGCCCCGAGGTCCGCGGGATGGACCCCGGCGAGCCCTCCCCCGCGCCGCCCCACGGGCGTGCGGACCGCTTCGACGATGTAGGCCTCGGCCATGGCGACTCCCAGTAATCAGCGGTTATTCACGTACGGCGATCCCGTCCAGCACCATCGACAGGTACTGCCGGGCGATCTCCTCCGGGCTGTGCTGTCCGCCGGGCCGGTACCAGGACGCGGCGACCCAGACGGTGTCGCGGACGAACCGGTAGGTGAGGCGGACGTCGAGGTCGGCGCGGAAGACCCGGTCGGCGACCCCGCGCTCCAGCGTGGACAGCCATGCCTTCTCGAACCGGCGCTGTGACTCGGCGAGGAACGCGAACCGTTCCTGCGCGACGAGTTGCCGGCTCTCCTTCTGGTAGATCGCGACGGCGGCGCGGTGCCGGTCGATCTCCCGGAACGACTCGGTGACCAGGGCTTCCAGGGTCTCGCGGGGTCCGAGGCCGGCGGCGAGGACGGTGTCGTACCCGTCCCACAGCTCGTCGAGGAAGGTGCGCAGGATCTCCTCCAGCATCGACTCCTTGGAGTCGAAGTGGTAGTAGAGGCTGCCCGCGAGCATGCCCGCGTGGTCGGCGATCTTGCGGACGGTGGTGGCGTTGTAGCCCTGCTCGGCGAAGACCTCGGCGGCGGTGCTGAGGAGTTCGCCGCGGCGGTCGCGGGCGGTGGTGGCCGCGGGGGGCTCGGTGGCGGTCACCTGGGGCTTCTTCTTGGTCGGCACGGGCCCATTGTCGTCCTAGGCGTGCTGGCTGCTGACGGAGACGACCTCTCCGGTCATGTACGAGGAGTAGCCGGAGGCGAGGAACACGATCACGTTGGCCACCTCCCAGGGCTCGGCGTGCCGTCCGAAGGCCTCACGCGCGGTCAGTTCCTCCAGCAGGCCGGGGGTGGTGACCTTGGCGAGGTGCGGGTGCAGGGCCAGGCTCGGCGAGACGGCGTTGACCCGCACGCCGTACGCGGCGGCCTCGATCGCCGCGCACCGGGTCAGCGCCATAACCCCCGCCTTCGCGGCGGCGTAGTGGGCCTGGCCGGCCTGGGCGCGCCAGCCGACGACGGAGGCGTTGTTGACGACGACGCCCCCGCCGGACTCCCGCATCAGCCGCAGGGCCGCGCGGGTGCAGCGGAAGGTGCCGTTCAGCGTCACGTCCAGCACGCGGCCCCACTGCTCGTCGGTCATGTCCACCAGGTCCGAGGTGCCGCCGAGTCCGGCGTTGTTGACGACGACGTCCAGCCGTCCGTGCTCGCGCACGGCGGTGTCGAACAGCGCGCGCACCTGGGTCTCGTCGGTGACGTCGCAGGGCAGCGCGGCCACCGACGGGGCGCCGAACTCCTCGGCCAGTTCGGTCTCGTACGCCTTCAGGCGCCGCGCGTGCGCGTCGCTGATCAGCACGCGCGCGCCCTCCTCCAGGAAGCGGCGCGCGGTCGCCCCGCCGATGCCCGTGCCGGCCGCGGCGGTGATGACGGCGCTGCGGCCGGCGAGGAGCGCGTGCCCGGGAACGTACGGCGGACCCTCGACGTTCGTCATGACAGCACGCTAACCTACCAAACACTTGTTAGGGAAGCACGCGCACCGAAGGAGGGCGCCCGTGGACCTCGACCACTCCCCCGCCGACGAGGCGTTCCGCGCCGAGGCCCGGGACTGGCTGCGCGCGCATGTGCCGCCGGAGCCGCTCCCTTCGCTGGAGACGGCCGGGGGTTTCGCCGCGCACCGCGCGTGGGAGGCCGAACTGGCCGCGGACCGCTGGTCGGTGGTCGACTGGCCGACGGCTTACGGCGGGCGGGACGCGGGTCTGCTCCGGTGGCTGCTCTTCGAGGAGGAGTACTACGCGGCGGGCGCCCCGGGGCGCGTCAACCAGAACGGGATCGGCCTGCTCGCCCCCACGCTGCTGGAGCACGGCACGCCGGAGCAGAGAGCCCGCGTGCTGCCGCCCATGGCCACCGGCGAGACCGTCTGGGCACAGGCGTGGTCGGAGCCCGAGGCCGGTTCGGACCTGGCCGCCCTGTGCTCCCGGGCGGTGCGCGCGGACGGCGGCTGGCTGCTGAGCGGCCAGAAGACGTGGTCCTCCCGCGCGGCCTTCGCCGACCGCGCCTTCGGCCTGTTCCGCGGCGAGCCCGGCACCCCCAAGCCCCACCAGGGCCTCATCTACGTCATGTTCGACCTGCGCGCGCCCGGGGTCACCGTCCGTCCGATCGGCCGTCTCGACGGGAAGCCGGCGTTTGCCGAGGTGTTCCTTGACGAGGTGTTCGTGCCGGACGAGGACGTGATCGGCGAGCCCGGCCAGGGCTGGCGGATCGCGATGTCGACGGCCGCCAACGAACGCGGCCTCACCCTGCGTTCCCCCGGCCGCTTCCTCGCGGCCGCCGACCGTCTGCACGCCCTCTGGCGGGAGCGGGGCAGCCCCGCGGAGACGAGCGCGCGCGTCGCCGACGCCCTCATCGGCGCCCGTGCCCACCAGCTCTTCACCTACGCGGCCGCCTCCCGCTTCCTGGCCGGCGAGCGGCTCGGACCGGAGTCCAGCCTGAACAAGGTCTTCTGGTCCGAGTACGACGTCGCGCTGCACGAGACGGCCCTCGACCTCCTGGGTGAGGAGGGCGAGCCGGCGGACACCGAGTGGGCGCAAGGGTATGTGTTCTCCCTGGCGGGACCGATCTACGCGGGGACGAACGAGATCCAGCGCGACATCGTCGCCGAGCGTCTGCTCGGCCTGCCGAAGGGACGCCGCTGATGCGCTTCCTCCTCGACGCCGAGCAGCGGGCGTTCGCCGGCTCCCTGGACGCGCTGCTGACGGCGGCCGACACCCCGGGGGTGGTCCGGGACTGGAGTCGGGGTGAGCACACGCGCGGGCGTGCCCTGTGGCGCCGTCTCGCCGAGGCGGGGGTGTTCGCCCTGGCGGTGCCCGAGGCGTACGAGGGACTGGGTCCCCGGCCCGCCGACCTGGCGGTGGCGTTCGTGGAGCTGGGCCGGCACGCGGTGCCGGGGCCGCTGGTGGAGACGGTCACCGCGGCGGCCCTGATCGACGAACCGGGGCAGGCCGAGCGCTTCCTGCCCGCGCTGGCCTCGGGCGGGTCGATGGCCACGGTGGCGTACGAGGGGGCGTACGCGCTGGACGGGGACGCGGCGGCCGTGCGGCTGTCCCTGGCACCCGACGGGCTGCGCCTCGCCCCCGGCCGGGACGGCCCGGTCCGCGCCTCCCTGGATCCCGCCCGCCGGCTCACCCGTCTGCGGCCCGGCGGCGAGCTTCTCTGCGCGCGCCCGCCCCTCGGCCGTGCCCTGCTCTGGGCCCGGCTCGCCACCGCCGCCCAGGCCCTCGGCGTGGGACTGGCGCTCCTCGACCGGACGGTGGCGTACGTCGGGCGGCGCACGCAGTTCGGCGTGCCGGTCGGATCGTTCCAGGCGGTCAAGCACCGGCTGGCGGACGCGCGGATCGCGGTGGAGTTCGCCCGCCCGCTGGTCTGGGGCGCGGCCGTGACGATGGCGCCGGCGGACGTGGCCGCGGCGAAGGTGAGCGCCTGCGAGGCGGCGTACACGACCGCCCGGACCGCGCTGCAGCTGCACGGCGCGATCGGGTACACCGCGGAGCACGACCTGTCGCTCTGGCTGGCCAAGGCCCGCGCGCTGCGGACGGCGTGGGGCACTCCGGCGCAGTGCCGGGCCGCGCTGCTGGCCGCCCGCGCCTGACGGTCAGCCGGTGACCTTGGCGAAGAAGGCGGCCAGGTGGGTCACGGTCCGCCGGATCTTCTCCTCCTGGGTGATGGTCTCGTGCAGCCGGGCGCCGATGCCCGCGTCGCGCAGACCGCGCACGTAGAGCGAGCAGGCGAGGTCGGCGCACAGATAGGCGCCCACCGAGTTGCCCTGCTGTCCGGCCCGGCCCGCCTTCGGGGCGACCATCAGCGAGACACCGCCGGAATGGGTGGTCAGGCACATCGAGCACATGCTGCGCCGCGCCTGCCCGACGGCCGGGGCGGCGGCGCGCAGGACGAGGGCCCTGGGCCCGCCGTCCAGCTCGGCGACGAGGTAGGCCCGGCCGGGGGCCTGCGGGTCGCGCCAGCCGAGGTAGTCGAGCGCGTCCCAGGGACGGTCGGCCAGGTCGCGCGGCACGGACAGGCGGGTGGCCTCGCCCTTGGTGCAGTTCACGAAGGCGGCGCGGATCTGCTGCTCGGTCAACGGCTTCATATGCATGACGGTAATTTGCCTAAAGCTTTTAGGCAAATGCATAATGGACTCGGACGACGAGAGGACGGCGATGGCACGGGTCGGACTGACCACGGAACGCCTGGTGCGGGCGGGCGCGGAGCTGGCCGACGAGGTCGGCTTCGACGAGGTGACCGTCTCGGCGCTGGCCCGGCGGTTCGACGTCAAGGTGGCGAGTCTGTACTCGCACGTGAAGAACTCCCAGGACCTCAGGACCCGGATCGCCCTGCTCGCCCTGGAGGAACTCGCCGACGCCGCCGCCGACGCGCTGGCGGGGCGGGCCGGCAAGGACGCCCTGACCGCGCTGGCGAACGTCTACCGCGACTACGCGCACCGCCACCCCGGCCGCTACGCCGCCGCCCAGCTCCGCCTCGACCCGGAGACGGCCGCCGCGAGCGCGGGCGTCCGGCACGCGCAGATGACCCGGGCGGTCCTGCGCGGCTACGACCTCACCGAGCCGGACAGCACCCACGCGGTCCGGCTGCTGGGCAGCGTCTTCCACGGCTACGTCGGCCTGGAGCTCGGCGGCGGCTTCAGCCACAGCGCCCCCGACACGGACGAGACCTGGACCCGCGTCCTGGACGCCCTCGACGCCCTGCTGCGCAACTGGCCGGCCGCCCCGTGACCGGGCCCGCGTGGATCACCACGCCCGTCACCGAAGACCTGCTGCGCGGCGCCCTCGACCTCGAGCGCACCGAGCACGGCGTGCTGCCGCACCGGCTGCCGGCCCGGGCCCGCGCCCAGTGCTCCGACGACCAGCTGGCGACGGCCGAGTCCCAGCCCTCGGGCGTACGGCTGGTGTTCCGCAGCCGGGCCACCGCCGTGGAGCTGGACGCGCTGCCCACCCGGCGCGTCTACGTCGGCGCCCCGGCCCGGCCGGACGGTCTGTACGACCTGCTGGTCGACGGCCGCCCGGCCGGGCAGGCGAGCGTGACGGGCGGCGGCCGCGTCCTGACCGTCGACCTGACCGACGGCACCACCCGCACGCAGTCCGGCCCGGTCGGCACCGTCCGCTTCACCGGGCTGCCGGGCGGGATGAAGGACATCGAGATCTGGCTGCCGCACAACGAGACCACCGAACTGGTCGCCCTGCGCACGGACGCGCCCGTGGAGCCCGCGCGGCCCTCCGGCCGCAGCGTGTGGCTGCACCACGGCAGTTCGATCAGCCATGGCTCGGACGGGGCGAGCCCCACGGCCATCTGGCCGGCGGTCGCCGCGGCCCGCGCCGGAGTGGAGCTGGTCAACCTGGGCCTCGGCGGCAGCGCCCTGCTCGACCCGTTCACCGCCCGCACCCTGCGGGACACCCCCGCGGACCTGATCAGCGTCAAGATCGGAATCAACCTGGTCAACATGGACCTGATGCGGCTGCGGGCCTTCGGACCCGCCGTCCACGGGTTCCTCGACACCGTCCGCGAAGGCCACCCGAGCGCACCGCTGCTGGTCGTCTCACCGATCCTGTGCCCGATGCACGAGGACACACCCGGCCCGACCGCCCCCGACCTCACCGGAGGGGGGCTGTCGTTCCAGCCGATGGGCGATCCGGCCGAGGTGGCGAGCGGGAAGCTGACCCTGCGCGTCATCCGCGAGGAGCTGGCCCGCACGGTGGAGCAGCGCGCGGCCGAGGACCCGAACCTCCATTACGTCGACGGCCGCGACCTCTACGGCGAGTCCGACGCCGCCGAACTCCCGCTGCCCGACGGCCTTCACCCGGACACGGCCACCCACCGCCGGATCGGAGAGCGCTTCGCCGAACGCCTCCTCGCCCTGCGAGGGACCGCGGAGCAAGCCGGGTGAGGGACCTACGGCCGTACGATCCCCGCCGCCCGCGCCGCCACCAGCCACTTCGGGAACTCGCCGACCAGCCGGTCGTACAGCTCGGCGTCCGGCATCCGGCGCGGGTCCGGGCCGGCGTGGAAGAAGCCCGCGTTGTCGACCACCCGCCTGCCGGGCACCGCCAGCTCGTCGAGCCTGCGCAGGAAGTCGAACTGCTTGCTGCTCCGGTCGCCGAAGCCGATGAACTGCCAGAACAGCGGGAGCCGCGCCGCCTTGCACAGGTAGCGCTCGGCGGCGAGCTTGTTGATCGGGCCGCCGTCGGTCTGGAAGACGACTAGGGCGGGCTCGCGCGCGCCGCTGTCGAGGTAGTGGTCGATGACCGCGTCCATCGCCAGGTGGTAGCTGGTCTTGCCCATGTGCCCGAGCCCGGCCACGATCCGCTCCACGCGCCCCTGGTGGCCGGCGAGCTCGATGTCGGTGACGGCGTCGACGTCGGTGGAGAAGAACACGACGGGGACCCGGCCGTCGTCGTCCAGGTGCGCGGACAGGCCCAGCACCCGGTCGGCGAGCGCCTGCACACTGCCGTCCCGGTAGTACGGCTTCATCGACCCCGAGTAGTCCACCACCAGGTAGACGGCGGCGCGCTGCCGGTCGAGGCCGTGCTTCGTGAGGGACACCCCGGCGCTCTTGTAGAGGTTCACCAGCGCGGGAGCGGTCTCCTGGACCTTGCTCAGACTGATCGCGACCATGGCGCACACCCTCCCACATCCACCGGCGCCGGCTCTGGTGAGCCGGGATCACCGTGACGCCGGGTGTGCTCAGCCCTCGGCGAGCAGCAGGGCCGGGCGGTTGGCGAGGGCCCGGGCGACGGCGACCCGCTGCTGCTGGCCGCCGGACAGCTCGGCGGGCCGCTGCGCCGCGTGACCGGCGAGGCCCACCAGGGCCAGCAGCAGGGCCACCCGTTCCTCGCGTTCGTGGGACCGGTCCGGCGCAGCCGCAGCGGCACGCCCACGTTCTCGGCGGCCGTGAGGATCGGGATGAGCCCGAAGGATTGGAAGACGAAGCCGATCCGGTCGCGGCGCAGTTCCAGCAGCTCGCTCTCGCCGAGCTCCGACAGGTCGGTGCCGTCGAGGACGACCCGGCCGCGCCGCGGGGAGTCGAGCCCGCCGATCAGATGGAGCAGCGTCGTCTTGCCGGAGCCCGAACGGCCCTTGAGAGCGACCAGTTCGCCGCGCCGGACGGCGAAGGAGGCCCTGCGCAGGGGGCGGGTACGGCCGCGGTGCCCGTGCCGTAGGAGTGGTACAGGCCCTCCACCCGCAGCACCGGCCGCTCGGACGGGCCGTCGGCGAGAGCGGCCCCGGACGCCGGACTGGTGTTCTCGGTCGTCACCGCATCCCATCCGGAACCCGTCCGGACGGTCAAGAGCGGAACGACCTGCCCTCGAACACATGCGCCTGACAGGTAACTCCGTGATATGCATGCCCGGTTGGGGGAAGGGCGGCTCGGGCGGGCATGGGGGAAGAGTGACGGGCTTCGTTTCGTGCTGCTGCGCCTGCGCGCGCACCGGCTGCTGCTCACGGCCGCCCTGCTCGCCGTCCTGCTGACCACCTCGGTGCTCGCCGCGCTCGCCTCCTTCGCCGGCTCCGCCGGGGACGCGGCCCTGCGTGGCGCCGGCCCTGGGCATGGCGGACCGGGTGGTGCTGGAGCTGGAGGAGGACCACATCGGGGTGCGGCCGGACGAGAACGGCTGAGGACGTGCGACAGCGCCTGCCCAGTCGTCCGGTCGGGGACTGTGGGGCAGACGCTGTCAGTGTTCCGCACGCCGTTGTACGGGACGTCTTGTGATCCGGGACGGATCAGACCATGAGCGAGCGGTCCGTCGGGCGGATCGGCGCCGGCAGGTCGCTGGCACCGGTCAGGAAGCGGTCGCAGCCGCGGGCGGCCGAGCGGCCCTCGGCGATCGCCCACACGATGAGCGACTGGCCGCGGCCCGCGTCACCGGCGACGAACACGCCCGGCACGTTGGTCTGGAAGTCGGCGTCGCGGGCGATGTTGCCGCGCTCGTCGAGCTCCAGGCCGAACTGCTCGACCAGGCCGTTCTCCCGGTCGGTGCCGGTGAAGCCCATGGCGAGGGTGACCAGCTGGGCGGGGATCTTGCGCTCCGTGCCCGGCTTCTGGGTCAGCTTGCCGTCGACGAACTCGACCTCGACGAGGTGCAGCCACTGGACGTTGCCGTCCTCGTCGCCCTCGAAGTGGGTGGTGGAGACGGAGTAGACCCGCTCACCGCCCTCCTCGTGCGCGGAGGTGACCTTGTAGAGCATCGGGAAGGTCGGCCACGGCTGGGAGACCGGGTTCCGCTCCTCGCCCGGGCGGGGCATGATCTCCAGCTGCGTGACGGAGGCCGCGCCCTGGCGGTGGGCGGTGCCCACGCAGTCGGCGCCGGTGTCGCCGCCGCCGATGACCACGACGTGCTTGCCCTCGGCCGAGATCGGGGAGGTGACGTAGTCGCCCTCCTGGACCTTGTTGGCCAGCGGCAGGTACTCCATGGCCTGGTACACGCCCTTGAGCTCGCGGCCGGGAACCGGGAGGTCACGGGCGGTCGTGGCGCCGGCGGCGATGACGATCGCGTCGTACCGCTTCTTCAGGTCGGTCGCCTTGAGGTCGCGGCCGATCTCGATGCCGGTACGGAAGCGGGTGCCCTCCGCGCGCATCTGCTCGATGCGGCGGTTGATGTGCCGCTTCTCCATCTTGAACTCGGGGATGCCGTAGCGGAGGAGGCCTCCGACGCGGTCCGCGCGCTCGTAGACGGCCACGGTGTGGCCCGCCCGGGTGAGCTGCTGGGCGGCGGCCAGGCCCGCCGGGCCCGAGCCGATGACCGCGACGGTCTTGCCCGACAGGCGCTCCGGGGCCTGCGGGGCGACGGTGCCCGCGTCCCACGCCTTGTCGATGATCGAGACCTCGACGTTCTTGATGGTGACGGCCGGCTGGTTGATGCCGAGCACGCACGCCGACTCGCAGGGAGCCGGGCACAGCCGCCCGGTGAACTCCGGGAAGTTGTTGGTGGCGTGCAGGCGCTCCGACGCGGCCGACCAGTCCTCGCGGTAGGCGTAGTCGTTCCACTCGGGGATGAGGTTCCCGAGCGGACAGCCGTTGTGGCAGAACGGGATGCCGCAGTCCATGCACCGGCTGGCCTGCTTGCTGATGATCGGCAGCAGCGAGCCGGGGACGTAGACCTCGTTCCAGTCCTTCAGACGCACGTCGACCGGGCGGGACTTGGCGACCTCACGGCCGTGGTTCAGGAAGCCCTTCGGGTCAGCCATTGATCGCCGCCTCCATCATCTTCTCGGTGATCTCGGACTCGGAGAGTCCCGCTCGCTCGGCGGCGTCCTTGGCGGCGAGCACTGCCTTGTACGTGCTGGGGATGATCTTGCTGAAGCGCTCCGCGGACGCGTCCCAGTCCACGAGGAGCTTCTCGGCGACCGTCGAACCGGTCTCCTCGGCGTGGCGGCGCACCACGTCGTGCAGCCACTGCTTGTCCGCGTCGTCCAGGGCCTCGACCGCGTCCAGGTTGCCGACGTTGACGTTGTCGCGGTCGAGGTCGATCACGTAGGCCACACCGCCGGACATGCCGGCCGCGAAGTTGCGGCCCGTCTCGCCGAGGACCACGGCGTGACCGCCGGTCATGTACTCGCAGCCGTGGTCGCCCACGCCCTCGGAGACGACCAGCGCGCCGGAGTTGCGGACGCAGAACCGCTCACCGGTACGGCCGCGCAGGAACAGCTCGCCGCCGGTCGCGCCGTACGCGATGGTGTTGCCCGCGATCGTGGAGTACTCGGCGAGGTGGTCGGCGCCCCGGTCGGGACGGACGATCACCCGGCCGCCGGAGAGGCCCTTGCCGACGTAGTCGTTGGCGTCGCCCTCCAGGCGCAGCGTGACACCGCGCGGGAGGAAGGCGCCGAAGGACTGGCCGGCGCTGCCGGTGAAGGTGATGTCGATGGTGTCGTCGGGCAGGCCCGCGCCGCCGAACTTCTTCGTCACCTCGTGGCCGAGCATGGTGCCGACCGTGCGGTTGATGTTGCGGATCGAGACCTGGGCGCGCACCGGCTGGGCGTCGTTCGCCGAGTCGGCGGCCAGCGCGTCGGCGGCGAGCTTGATCAGCTCGTTGTCGAGCGCCTTCTCCAGGCCGTGGTCCTGGGCGACGACCTGGTGCAGCGCCGCGCCCTCGGACAGCTCGGGCACGTAGAACAGCGGGGCGAGGTCCAGGCCCTGCGCCTTCCAGTGGTCGACGGCGCGCTGGACGTCGAGGACCTCGGCGTGGCCGACGGCCTCCTCGATGGAGCGGAAGCCCAGCTCGGCCAGCAGCTCGCGGACCTCCTGCGCGATGAACCGGAAGAAGTTCACCACGTACTCGGCCTTGCCGTTGAACCGGTCCCGCAGGGTCGGGTTCTGGGTGGCGATGCCGACCGGGCAGGTGTCCAGGTGGCAGACGCGCATCATGACGCAGCCGGAGACGACGAGCGGCGCGGTCGCGAAACCGAACTCCTCGGCGCCGAGCAGCGCGGCGATGACCACGTCACGGCCGGTCTTCAGCTGGCCGTCCGTCTGGACCACGATCCGGTCGCGCAGACCGTTGAGCAGCAGCGTCTGCTGGGTCTCGGCGAGACCGAGCTCCCAGGGACCGCCCGCGTGCTTCAGCGAGGTCAGCGGGGAGGCGCCGGTGCCGCCGTCGTGGCCGGAGATGAGCACCACGTCCGCGTGCGCCTTCGACACACCGGCCGCGACCGTGCCGACGCCGACCTCGGAGACCAGCTTGACGTGAATCCGCGCCTGCGGGTTCGCGTTCTTCAGGTCGTGGATCAGCTGGGCCAGGTCCTCGATGGAGTAGATGTCGTGGTGCGGCGGCGGGGAGATCAGACCGACGCCCGGGGTCGAGTGCCGGGTCTTGGCGACCCACGGGTAGACCTTGTGGCCGGGCAGCTGGCCGCCCTCGCCGGGCTTGGCGCCCTGGGCCATCTTGATCTGGATGTCGTCCGCGTTGACCAGGTACTCGGAGGTCACGCCGAAGCGGCCGGAGGCGACCTGCTTGATCGCCGAGCGGCGCGCCGGGTCGTACAGGCGCTCCGCGTCCTCGCCGCCCTCACCGGTGTTGGACTTGCCGCCCAGCTGGTTCATGGCGATGGCGAGGGTCTCGTGCGCCTCCTTGGAGATGGAGCCGTACGACATGGCGCCGGTGGAGAAGCGCTTGACGATCTCGGAGACCGGCTCGACCTCGTCGACGGAGATCGGCGCGCGGCCCTCCGCACCCGTCTTGAAGCCGAACAGGCCGCGGAGGGTCATCAGCCGCTCGGACTGCTCGTTCACGCGGTCCGTGTACTTCTTGAAGATGTCGTAGCGGGCCGTGCGCGTGGAGTGCTGGAGGCGGAAGACCGTCTCCGGGTCGAACAGGTGCGGCTCGCCCTCGCGGCGCCACTGGTACTCGCCGCCGATCTCCAGGGCGCGGTGGGCCGGCGCGATGCCGGACGCCGGGTACGCCTTGGCGTGCCGGGCGGCGACCTCCTTGGCGACGACGTCGATGCCGACGCCGCCGATCTTGGTGGCGGTGCCGCTGAAGTACTTCTCGACGAAGGCGTCGTCGAGACCGACGGCCTCGAAGACCTGGGCGCCGCGGTAGGAGGCGACGGTGGAGATGCCCATCTTGGACATCACCTTCAGCACGCCCTTGCCGAGCGCGTAGATCAGGTTGCGGATCGCCTGCTCGGGCTCGAGGCCGCTGATGAAGGTGCCCGCGCGCAGCAGGTCCTCGACCGACTCCATCGCCAGGTACGGGTTGACGGCGGCGGCGCCGTAGCCGATCAGCAGGGCGACGTGGTGGACCTCTCGGACGTCACCGGCCTCGACCAGCAGGCCCACCTGGGTGCGCTGCTTGGTGCGGATGAGGTGGTGGTGGACGGCCGCGGTGAGCAGCAGCGACGGGATCGGCGCGTGCTCGGCGTCCGAGTGGCGGTCCGACAGGACGATCAGACGGGCGCCGTTCTCGATGGCGGCGTCGGCCTCGGCGCAGATCTCGTCGATGCGCGCGGCAAGGGCGTCACCGCCGCCGTGCACCCGGTACAGACCGGACAGGGTCGCGGCCTTGAAGCCGGGCATGTCGCCGTCGGCGTTGATGTGGATGAGCTTGGCCAGCTCGTCGTTGTCGATCACCGGGAAGGGCAGGGTGACCGAGCGGCAGGAGGCGGCCGTGGGCTCCAGCAGGTTGCCCTCGGGGCCGAGGGACGAGCGCAGGGAGGTGACCAGCTCTTCGCGGATCGCGTCCAGCGGCGGGTTGGTGACCTGCGCGAACAGCTGGGTGAAGTAGTCGAAGAGCAGGCGCGGGCGGGAGGACAGCGCGGCGATCGGCGAGTCGGTGCCCATCGAACCGATCGGCTCGGCGGCGGCCTTCGCCATCGGCGCCAGGATGACGCGCAGCTCCTCCTCGGTGTAGCCGAAGGTCTGCTGGCGGCGGGTGACCGAGGCGTGGGTGTGCACGATGTGCTCGCGCTCGGGCAGGTCGCCCAGCTCGATCTCGCCGGCCTCGAGCCACTCGGCGTACGGGGCCTCGGCGGCGAGCTGCGCCTTGATCTCGTCGTCCTCGATGATGCGGTGCTCGGCGGTGTCGACGAGGAACATCCTGCCGGGCTGCAGCCGGCCCTTGCGGACGACCTTGGCGGGGTCGATGTCCAGGACGCCGACCTCGGAGCCGAGGACGACGAGTCCGTCGTCGGTGACCCAGTAGCGGCCGGGGCGCAGACCGTTGCGGTCGAGGACCGCGCCGACCTGGGTGCCGTCGGTGAAGGTGACACAGGCCGGGCCGTCCCAGGGCTCCATCATCGTGGAGTGGAACTGGTAGAAGGCGCGCCGGGCGGGCTCCATGGAGTCGTGGTTCTCCCACGCCTCCGGGATCATCATCAGCACGGAGTGCGGCAGCGAGCGGCCACCGAGGTGGAGCAGCTCGAGCACCTCGTCGAAGGACGCCGAGTCGGAGGCGTCCGGCGTACACACCGGGAAGATCCGCTCCAGGCCCTGGTCGCCGAACAGGTCGGAGACGAGCTGGGACTCGCGGGCGCGCATCCAGTTGCGGTTGCCCTTGACGGTGTTGATCTCACCGTTGTGCGCGACGAAGCGGTACGGGTGCGCGAGCGGCCACGACGGGAAGGTGTTCGTGGAGAAGCGCGAGTGGACGAGCGACACGGCCGAGGCGAAGCGGCGGTCGGACAGGTCCGGGAAGAAGGGCTCGAGCTGGCCGGTGGTCAGCATGCCCTTGTAGACGATCGTCCGCGCGGACAGCGACGGGAAGTACACGCCGGCCTCGCGCTCGGCGCGCTTGCGCAGCACGAAGGCCTTGCGGTCGAGGTCGATGCCCTGGCTGGCCCCGTCGGTCACGAAGATCTGACGGAAGGCGGGCATCGTCGAGCGGGCGGTGGCGCCGAGCAGCTCCGGGGCGACCGGGACCTCACGCCAGCCGAGGACGGTGAGGCCCTCGTCGGCGGCGATCGTCTCGATCTGCGAGACGACGTCCTGGATGCCGTCCTCCGGGAGGAAGGCGATGCCGACGGCGTAGGAGCCGGCCTCGGGCAGCTCGAATCCGGCCACCTCGCGGAAGAACGCGTCGGGGACCTGGGTGAGGATGCCCGCACCGTCGCCGGAGTCCGGCTCGGAGCCGGTGGCGCCGCGGTGCTCGAGGTTGCGCAGAACGGTCAGCGCCTGCTCGACCAGCGTGTGGCTCGCCTCACCGGTGAGGGTGGCCACGAAGCCGACGCCGCAGGCGTCGCGCTCGTTGCGGGGGTCGTACATACCCTGCGCAGCAGGGCGAGCATCCATGAAGGACCAGTTCTGGCCATTCGCGGAATGCTGGGACGGCTGGCGCGGCGTACGCATCGGCTCTCCCGTCGTCGTCTCAAGTGGCATGTCTGGCGTGCCGAGGGACGACGTTGGCCCTCTGCGTGTGCGCAAAATTTCGTGCAGGTTACATGATGGAGCGGTTCTCGGGAACCGGATACTCCGTTCCAACATGCGGACGCCACGGGCTTGCGGCGGGGGTACCGCGCGCGTGGCTGGAAGTATGGGGGGACCGAACGGGACAGATCGATGTCCGTCGGTCCGAGGGGGCGGGAGGAGCGTCGTCGTTCACCCCGCGAGTGCGCCCCAGGCGTCATTGCCCACAGCGCTTACGGCTCATGCCCGCTGGTTAAGCACTCGAAACCAGTCAGTAACGGCTACTTATGCGGCCCAACGCATAAGTAGCGGTCGACCTATCCTACGGCCGTTCCGAACAAACTGCCCAGGGCGTACGTCACACCGGCCGCCGCGCCTCCCAGCGCGAGCTGCCGCAGCCCGCTGTACCACCAGGTCCGTGCGGTCACCCTGGCCACGACGGCCCCGCAGGCGAACAGCCCGAAAAGCGCCAGCAGGACGGCGGGCCACAGCGCGCTCGCCCCGAGCAGATACGGCAGTACGGGCAGCAGCGCGCCCAGCGCGAACGAACCGAAGCTGGACACGGCGGCGACCAGCGGCGAGGGCAGGTCGGAGGGGTCGATGCCCAGCTCCTCGCGGGCGTGGATCTCCAGCGCCTGCTCGGGGTCGCGGGAGAGCTGCCCGGCGACCTGCCGGGCCAGGTCGGGCTCGACGCCCCGCGCCATGTACAGGGCGGCGAGCTCGGCCTCCTCGTCCTTCGGGTGCTTCCTGAGCTCCCGCCGTTCGACGTCCAGTTCGGCCTCGACGAGTTCGCGCTGCGAGGCGACGGAGGTGTACTCGCCGGCCGCCATGGAGAAGGCGCCCGCGGCCAGCCCCGCGAGCCCCGTGAGCACGATGGTGTGCTGACTCACCGACCCGCCCGCGACACCGGTCATCAGGGCGAGGTTGGAGACCAGGCCGTCCATCGCACCGAAGACGGCGGGGCGCAGCCAGCCGCCGTTCACATCGCGGTGGGTGTGGTTGTCACGGTGCGCCTCGTGCAAGGGCGCTTCGACGTCGATGATGGCCATGAATCCCCCAGAACAGGTGAGCCAGGAAGCTAAGGCAAAGCTAACTTTGGACAGGTTCTAATTTCTGACAACGCAAAAATACGCCTCCCGATTCCCGTCCGCCAGGAAGGAAAGGCTCGGCTAACCTGGGCTTTTACCTTCGAGCGCTCATTCGATCGCAAGGGTGCACAGATGTCGACCGGGTGACATGAGGGGGCGGGAGGCACGGGTCAACCGCCGATGGTGGGACACATCCGCAAACGGTTCCGCGTCCGTGCGGAGCCTCCGTCAGGAGAGGCCGCGTATGACGACGACCCGTGAACGAGCCCGCGGCGCCCTGCTCGGCCTCGCCGTCGGAGACGCCCTGGGCGCACCGGCCGAGAACCTGAAGCCGTCCGAGATCCGCGCCCGTTGGGGCCGCATCACGGGCTACGTGACGGAGAAGCCGGCCGGAACGGACGACACGGAGTACGCGATCTTCTCCGGCCTCCTCCTCGCCCGGCACGGCTCGGCCCTCACCCAGACCCATGTCGAGGCGGCCTGGCACGAGTGGATCGCGGACCGCGCCGAGGGGCCCTTCCGCGGCGCCGGCTTCAGCGAACGGGGCACGCTGGAGAACCTCCGCCGAGGCCTCGCCGCCCCGATCTCGGCCCAGCACCGCCACGCCTGGAGCGACGGCCTGGCCATGCGCGCGGCCCCCTTCGGCGTCTTCGCGGCGGGCCGCCCCGCCGAGGCGGCCCGACTGGTCGCCATCGACGGCTCGGTGAGCCATGACGGCGAGGGCATCTACGGCGGCCAGGCGGTCGCCGCGGGCGTCGCGGCGGCGATGGCGGGCGCGTCCACGATCGCGGTGGTCGCGTCCGCGCTGGCCGTGGTCCCGGAGGACTCCTGGACGGCCCGCTCGCTGCGCCGGGCGGTGGCCGTCGCCCACCGCGGCGAACGCGCGGTCCGCTCCGCCGTCGTCATCGGCGGCTACCCCTGGACCGACCTCGCCCCGGAGGCCGTCGCCCTCGCCTTCGGCGCCTACGCGGCGGCGGACGGCGACTTCCCGGAAGCCGTCCTCACGGCCGTGAACATGGGCCGGGACGCCGACACCACGGCGGCCGTGGCGGGCGCCCTCGCCGGGGCCACGCAAGGCGTCTCGGCCATCCCCACGGCCTGGTCGGCCGCGATCGGCCCCGCCCGGGGCAGCTGCCTCCCCTCCATGGCGGGCCACCACGTCCTGGACGTCGCCGAACTGCTGGTGCCGGGCGAGGGCGGCAAGTGGGGAGAGGGCCTGGTCGTACCGGAGTCGCTGTCGGAGCTGCTCCGCCGCGACACCCCGGCCCCCTTCGCCCTGGCGGCGGACACCGACACGGAGGCACCCGTATGAGACCCCCCGGCCCCTGGGACGAAGGCCCGAACACAGCCTCGACACCCCCGGCCCCCGAAGAACACACCCCCCAAGCACCCCCCGCCCCCGCCCACGGCGAGAACACCCCCCAAGGACCACCCGCCCCCGACCACGCAACCCGCACCACCACCAACCCACCCCCGTCCACACCGTCCGCACCCACCGAAGACGACGCCGCCCCCCACCCACGGCCCGCCCCCGCCTACGGCGAGAACACCCCACAAGCACCCCCCGCACCCGCCCACGGCGAGCACACCCCCCAAGGACCACCCGCACCCGACCACGCAACCCGCACCACCACCAACCCACTCCCGTCCACACCGTCCGCACCCACCGAAGACGACGCCGCCCCCCACCCACGGCCCGCACCCGCCCACGGCGAGAACACCCCACAAGCACCCCCCGCACCCGCCGACGGCGAGAACGCCCCACAAGGGCCACCCGCACCCGACCACGCAACCCGCACGGGTGGTGCGGGTGGGAGACGGCGGGCCGAAGGCGAAGCCGAGGCCCGTTCGACCACGCTTCCGCCCGCGCACGCGCACCGCGTCGAGGGCCTCCTCCTGGGCCTGGCCGCAGGCGACGCCGCCGGCTGGCCCGCCGCACGGCACCGCGCCGCCCGCATGCCCGAGTGGACCCGCCGCCTCACCCGCGAACTGGACACCTTCGCCGAGCAGAACGCCACCACCACCCTCCCCGTCCCCATCGCCCTCAACCAGCCCCCCGAACCCCTCCGCCTCGGCCCCTCCGACGACGCCGAGTGGGCGGCCTTCGCGGCGGAGGCGGTCCTGAGGGCCGGAGACGACACCGTCCTCGGCGACCTCAGCCGGGAACGCCGTATGCGCGCCGCCATCGACCTCACCTGGAACGCGATCGCGAGCGAGGTCGCCGCCGCGGCGGACCGCGCCCCCGAGATCGAGTCCGCCGTCCTCCCCCTCCGCGCCCGCATCTCGGTCCGGGCCGGCCTCGGCAACCTCGCCACCGGCCTGCGCCCCCCGGCGACCGGCCACGACAACCCCCACTACTTCGACGACGCCGCCTGCGTCCGCGCCTGCGTGCTGGCCGTCGCCCACCCCGGCGATCCCCGGCTCGCCGCCGAACTGGCCGAGTTCGACGCCCGCTACACCCAGGACGGCGACGGCGTGCACGGCGCCAGGGCGATGGCGGCGGCCCTCGCCGTGGCCCTGGCCGGGGCGCCCCCCGAGGCCTGCGTGAGCGCGGCGCTCGCCGAACTCCCGGGGCACACCGAGATCGGCCGCAACGCCCGCCACGCCCTCGAGCTCGCCCGGGACGCCGAGAGCGCCTTCGCCCTGATCCCCCTCCTGGAACACCAGATCGTCGACCACGTCTACAGCTACGGCATCGCGGCGGCGGAAACGGTCCCGGTGGCCCTGGCCCTGGCCCTGGCCGCTCACGGCCGTATCTCCGAAGCGGTACCGGCAGCGGCCTGCCTGTCCCGCGTCGCGGACTCGGCCCCGGCGCTCGTCGGCGCGCTGACGGGTGCCCTCGGTGGCGGAGACGCGATCCCCGCCTCCTGGCGGGACACCTGCCGTGTCCTGTCCGGCTGCGTCCTCCCCCGCCTCACCGGCACCGACCTGGTGGAACTCGCCGGACTCCTGGAAGCCGCACAACCGGCGCCACCAGGAGGATGATTCGGGGCATGACGCCCGAAGAACCAGAAAGCGGTCTCGAAGACCGGATCACCGGCGCCCTGGTGGGCGCGGCGGTCGGCGACGCCCTCGGCGGCCCCGTCGAGGGCTACTCCCCCGACCAGATCCTCGAACGCCACGGCGGCCGCGTCCACGGCGTCGTCGGCCCCTGGAACGGCGACGCCTGGCGCACCGCCCGCCCGATCGCCCCGTACCACAAGGGCGACGGCCACGTCACCGACGACACCTTGATGACGCATGCGCTGATCAGGGTCTACGCCCGCGTCCGCGACCACCTGGACGCCTACGCGATCACGGACCACCTGGTCCCTGACCTGATGACCACCCCCCGCTGGATCCCGGAACTGGAAGCCGAGGCCCTCCCCCTCCACCGCCTCTTCCTGGCGGAGAAGTGGCTGGTGACGAAACTGCACTACGGCCACGCCGACCCCCGGGAGGCAGGCGTCGGCAACATCGTCAACTGCGGTGCGGCGATGTACATGGCCCCGGTCGGCCTGGTCAACGCGGCCCATCCGGCGGGAGCGTACGCCGAGGCCCTGGACATCGCCGGTGCGCACCAGTCCTCGTACGGCCGGGAGGCGGCGGGCGTCTTCGCGGCGGCGGTCGCGGCGGCCTGCGCACCGGGTGCCACGGCGGAGTCGGTCGTCTCGGCCTGTCTCGCCCTGGCCAAGGACGGCACCCGCACGGCGATCGAGAAGGTCTGCGAAGAGGCGTCCCGCCACCGGGACTTCGAGTCGGCGCTGGTCCCCCTGCGACAGGCGGTGGCCCCGTACGACACGGTGGGCCCCGACTACCGGCGGCCCTCCCTCGCCGCCCGCCGCCCGTCCCGTCTGCACGCGATCGAGGAACTCCCGGTCGCCCTGGGCATGTTGCTGGTGGCGAGGGGCGACTACCGGCACGCGGTCCTCGGCGCGGTGAACTACGGCCGGGACTGCGACTCGATCGCGACGATGGCGGGCGCGCTGGCCGGCGCCCTGGGCTCTCCGGTCCCCGACGACTGGTCGAAGCAGGTCGAGGAGGCCAGCCGGCTGGACCTGCGGGAACCGGCCCGCGTCCTCACCGAGGTCACCCGGGAGATCTTCGCGAAGGACGTCCGCGGACGCCGCGCCCACGAGGCGGCCTTCACCACCCTCGGAGGCCCGGGATGCTGCGCCTGACCTGGGTCCAGCCGGAGGACCTCCTCGGCCACGAACTCCGCCAGGCGACCGAGGACGGCCGGGAGCCCTGGGCCATCGCGGCCCGCTGGCGAGCGGCGGGCGGCCCGCCGTCCCCCGCCCGGGCAGGAGCGTCGTCCGACCGCGCCTCCCGCTATCTGCGCCAGCTGGCGGAGGACTTGCTGGACGAACTGGCGGACCTGCCGAGCAGACGGGCGGACGACGAGCCGACCGACCTGGCCGCCATCCGCCGCAGCCGCGGGCAGTCGTTCGGCCGGGGCGGCGCGGACGGCACCCCGCAGCCGCGGGTGGGCGGAACCCGCCCCCGCCCGGCCCCCGGCCCGGCCGCCCTGGAAGCGGCCTGGCTCGGCAGGGCGGCGGGCTGCCTGCTGGGCAAACCGGTGGAGAAACTTTCCCTCGACGCCATCCGCAGCCTCGCCAGGTCCACCGGCAACTGGCCCCTCCACACGTACTTCACCGCCCGGGGCGTCCCCCGGGAACTCCTCGCGGCACACCCCTGGAACCGCCGTTCGGCGCCTACCTCCCTCGCCGAGAACATCGACGGCATGCCGGAGGACGACGACCTCAACTACCCCCTCCTCAACCTGCTCCTGATGCAACGCCACGGCCGCGGCTTCACCACCACCGACGTGGCACGGCTCTGGCTCGACGAACTCCCGGCGGGCCGCACCTTCACGGCCGAGCGCATCGCCTACCGCAACCTCCTCTCCGGCATCGAACCCCCGCACACCGCCCGCCACCGCAACCCTTTCCGTGAATGGATCGGCGCCCTCATCCGCGCCGACGTCCACGGCTGGACCAACCCCGGTGACCCGGCCGCCGCGGCGGAGCAGGCCCACCGGGACGCCACCCTCACCCACACCGCCAACGGCGTCTACGCGGCGATGTTCACGGCCGCCACCGTCGCCACGGCCGCGGCCGGCACGTACGACGTCCACACCTGCCTCCGCGCCGGCCTCACGGTGGTGCCACCCCGCTCCCGCCTCGCCGAAGCGATCACACACGCCGTCCGGCTGGCCGAGGCACACCGGGACTTCGACACGGTGGTGGACGAACTCCACGCCGCCCACAAGACCGCCCACTGGGTCCACGCGGTCCCCAACACCGCCCTGATCGCCGCCGCCCTCACCCATGCGGACGGCGACTTCAGCGGCTCCATCTGCCGTGCCGTGTCAGGCGGTTGGGACACCGACTCCAACGGCGCGACGGCCGGCGGCATCGCGGCGCTCCTCGCAGGCGACCCCGCCGCCCTGCCCGACCGCTGGACGGCCCCGCTCAAGAACCGCCTCGCCACCTCCGTCGCCGGCTTCGACGGCACCGGCTTCGACGCCCTCGCCCACCTCACCTGGTCCCTCACGCCCCGGGAGGCGTTCCGCCCATGACCGACACCGTGGTGCCAGACAGCACGACCCCGGACCTCATCGCCTCCGCCGGCCGGCCGGTGCCCCACGGGTCCGGTGCGGTGGGGTACGCCTCATGACCGAGAAGACCGTCACCGCCGCGACCGAGTCGGCGCCGCTGCACGGCCTGCGCGTCCTGGACCTCGCCACCCTCTTCGCCGGCCCGCTCGCCGCCACCCTGCTCGGGGACTTCGGCGCGGAGGTCGTCAAGGTCGAGCACCCCACGAAGCCGGACCCCTCCCGGGGCCACGGCCCGGCCAAGGACGGCATCGGCCTGTGGTGGAAGCTCCTCGGCCGCAACAAGCGCGCGATCACCCTGAACCTGTCCACCCCCGGCGGCCGCGCCACCCTCCTGCGGCTCGCCGCCACCGCCGACGTGATCATCGAGAACTTCCGTCCGGGCACCCTGGAGAAGTGGGATCTGGGGTGGGAGGAGCTCTCCGCCGCCAACCCCCGCCTGGTCCTCACCCGGGTCACCGCGTTCGGCCAGTTCGGCCCGTACGCCCACCGCCCCGGCTTCGGCACCCTCGCCGAGGCGATGAGCGGCTTCGCGGCGATCACCGGTGAGCCGGGCGCGCCCCCTACGCTCCCGCCGTTCGGCCTCGCCGACTCGATCACCGCCCTGGCCACGGCCTACGCCGTCATGACCGCTCTCGCCGCCCGCGAGCGCACCGGCGAGGGCCAGGTCGTCGACATGGCGATCATCGAGCCGATGCTGGCGGTGCTCGGCCCCCAGCCGCTCTGGTACGACCAGCTGGGATACGTCCAGGAGCGCACCGGCAACCGCTCCGCCAACAACGCCCCGCGCAACACCTACCGCACGGCCGACGGCACCTGGGTCGCCGTCTCCACCTCGGCCCAGTCGATCGCGGAACGGGTGATGTGGCTGGTCGGACGCCCCGACCTGATCGAGGAGCCGTGGTTCGCGACGGGCGCCGGCCGCGCCGCCCACGCCGACGTCCTCGACACGGCGGTCGGCACCTGGATCGCGGCCCGCACCCGCACCGATGTCCTCGCCGCCTTCGAGAAGGCGGAGGCCGCCGTCGCCCCGATCCAGGACGTACGGGACGTGATGGCCGACCCCCAGTACCAGGCCCTCGGCACGGTCACCGCCGTCGACGACCCCGAGCTGGGCCGCATCCGCATGCAGAACGTCCTCTTCCGCCTCTCCGCCACCCCCGGCGCGATCCGCTGGACCGGCCGCCCGCACGGCGCCGACACGGACGAGGTCCTGACGGAACTGGGCCTGACAGCGGCCGAACTGACCGCCCTCCGCGCGGAGGGCGCCCTGTGACCCCGTTCCCCCTCACCTGGCTGTACGCCCCGGGCGACCGCCCCCACACCGTCAGCAAGGCCCTCGCCTCGGGCGCCGACGTCGTCGTCATCGACCTGGAGGACGCCGTCGCCCCGGACCGCAAGGCGTACGCCCGCAAGGCCACCGCCGAGCGTCTCTCCGAACCGCAGCCGGTTCCGGTGCACGTCCGGGTGAACGCCCTCGACGGTCCGCTGGCCTCCGCCGACCTCCAGGCGGTGGCCGCCCTGCCCGGGGTACGCGGTCTGCGGCTGCCGAAGGTCACCTCACCGCGGCAGATCGTCCGCATCGCCGAGGCCACCGTTCCGGCCGACGGCGGGGCACCGCCGCTGTACGCCCTCCTGGAGAGCGCCCTCGGCATCGAGCACGCCTTCGCGATCGCCGCCGCGCACCCCGCGCTGCGGGGCATCGCCCTCGGCGAGGCGGACCTCCGCGCCGACCTCGGCATCCGTGACGACACGGGCCTCGACTGGTCGCGCTCCCGGGTGATCGTCGCCGCCCGGGCCGCGGGCCTCGCCCCGCCCTCGCAGTCCGTCCACCCCGACACCCGGGACCTGAACGGCCTGGCGGCCTCCTGCGCCCACGGCCGCGCCCTCGGCTTCCTGGGCCGCGCCGCCGTCCACCCCCGCCAGCTCCCCATCATCGAACGCGCCTACCTGCCGACCGAGCAGGAGCTGGACGAGGCCGAGACGATCGTCAAGGCCGCGGTGGCGGAACAGGGCGCCCAGGCCCTCCCGGACGGCCGCTTCATCGACGCGGCGGTGGTGGCGGCAGCCCGGCGGACCCTGTCACTGGCTGCCCGCAGAAGCTGACTTCTCCTTCACTCGCCCGCATGCGACGAGGGCGCCCGGCAGACCCGGGCGCCCTCGTCGTCGTAGAACCGGCCGTCAGCTCTTCTTGCCCGCCGACTCGGCCTCGTCCTTCACCGTGTCCTTGTCCTTGTCCTTGGCCTCGTCCTCGGCCGCCTCGGTGTCCGAGGGCTCACCCGCCGCCGTGGCCTCGTCCTTCGCCTCGGCCTTGGGCTCGTCCTCGTTCTCTGCCCTGGACTCGGTCTTGGACTCGGTCTTGGACTCGGTCTTGGACTCGTCGTCCGGCTCGCCCGCGCCGTCGGCCTCGCTCCCACCGCCGGAGGCGTCCGCTCCGGGCTCGACGATCTCCTCCCGGCCCGGCCGCTTCTTCGCCGACACCACGATGTACGTCACCGCGAGCAGACCCACGACGATCGCGGTCCAGACGTTGAGCCGGATGCCCAGGATGTGGTGGGCGTCGTCGATGCGCATGTACTCGATCCACCCGCGCCCCGCGCAGTACGCGGCGACATACAGCGCGAACGCCCGGCCGTGACCCAGCTTGAAGCGGCGGTCCGCCCAGATGACGAGGAGGGCGACGCCGACGCACCACAGCGATTCGTACAGGAACGTCGGGTGGTAGTAGCCCGGCACCCGGCCGTCCGCCGAGGACGTGATGTGCAGGGCCCAGGGCACGTCGGTCGGCTTCCCGTACAGCTCCTGGTTGAACCAGTTGCCCCAGCGGCCGATCGCCTGCGCGAGGGCGATGCCCGGCGCGATGGCGTCGGCGTACGCCGGCAGCGGGATGCCGCGGCGGCGGCAGCCGATCCACGCGCCGACCGCGCCGAGGGAGATCGCGCCCCAGATCCCGAGGCCGCCCTCCCAGACCTTGAAGGCGTCCACCCAGTCGCGGCCCTCGGTGAAGTACAGCTCGTAGTCCGTGATCACGTGGTACAGCCGGCCGCCGACCAGTCCGAACGGCACCGCCCAGACCGCGATGTCGGCCACCGTGCCGGCGCGCCCGCCCCGGGCGAGCCAGCGCTTGTTGCCGAGCCAGACCGCGACGAAGACGCCGATGATGATGCAGAACGCGTAGCCGCGCAGCGGGACGGGGCCGAGGTACAGCACTCCGCGCGACGGGCTGGGAATGTAGGCAAGTTCCATGGCAGGTCCGACGCTACCCTGCCGCGGCGGGCCCACGGCAGGCAGCCCGGCTACGGCTCCATAACGGGCCGGTGAGAAACCCTCACCCCTGGTTGGCGTCCTCCACCATCTGCTTGAGCTTCGCCGGGGTCATCGTCTGGTCCTGGTAGATGTTCTTGCCGTTGAACAGCACGGTGGGCGTGCCGCTGAAGCCGCCGTTCTGGAAGGCCTCGTGGGACTTCGCCACCCAGCTGTCGTGCGTGCCCTTCTCGACACAGGCGCGGAACGCCGGCGTGTCGAGGCCCTCGACCTTGCCCGCCAGCTCGATGAGCTTGCTGTTCTTGCTGTACGCGTCGTCCGTCTCGGTCGGCTGGTTCTCGTACAGCACGTCGTGGTACGCGGTGAACTTTCCGGCGTCCTGGGCGCAGGCCGCCGCGTTGGCCGCCTTGCGGGAGCCGCTGCCGCCCATGTTGCCGTCGATGAGGGTGGCCAGGTGGTACTCGACCTTGAGCCGGCCGGCGTCCGTCAGCTCATGGATCGTCGGTCTGTACGCCGTCTCGAAGGCCTTGCAGGCCGGGCAGCGGAAGTCCTCCCACACGGTGAGCGTGGACCTGGCGCTCTCCTTGCCCGCCGGGATCGCCAGGGCGTCCTTGCCCTGGGCCCCCGAAGGCGCCACGACCGGGCCGGACTTGGCGCTGTCCTCGTCCTTGCCGGAGTTCGCGGCGAGGACGCCGATCACCGCGGCCAGGCCCAGCACGCAGACGACGCTCGCGCCGACGATCAGTGTGCGCCGCCGCCGCTCGGCGGCCTTCTGCTTCTCGCGCTCCACCGCCAGTCGCTCCCGGGCGGTGCGCTTTCCCTCACGATTCTTCTCGCTCACACCCCCAGAACGAACCGGGGAGGCGCAATGCGCCTCCCCGGTCCCAGGTCCACCCCTTCGAGTGAGACAGCGGGTGGTGTCACGCCGTGCGGCGCACGCCCGCCGCCAGCTCGCCCGCCAGTTTCCGGACCGCCTCGACGCCGGCCGCGTGGTCCGGGGCGTCCAGCATCCGCTTGACGAACGCGGAGCCGACGATCACACCGTCGGCGAAGCCGGCCACCTCGGCGGCCTGCCCGGCGTCGGAGACCCCGAGGCCGACGCAGACCGGCAGTCCGGTGCCGGTGGCCCGGGTCCGTTCGACCAGGTTCTGGGCCTGCGTGCCGACCGACTCACGGGTGCCGGTGACCCCCATCAGCGAGGCGGCGTAGACGAACCCGCTGCCCGCCGCGGTGATCTGCGCGAGCCGCTCGTCCTTGCTGCTGGGCGCCACGACGAAGACCGTCGCCAGGCCGTGCTTCTCGGCGTGCTCCCTCCACAGCTGCGACTCCTGCACCGGCAGGTCGGGCAGGATGCAGCCCGCGCCGCCGGCCGCGGCCAGTTCGGCGGTGAACCGCTCGACGCCGTAGCGGTCGACGGGGTTCCAGTAGGTCATCACGAGCACCGGCTTCCCGGTGGCCTCGAACGCCTCGCGGACCGTGCGCATGACGTCCGCGATCCGCACCCCGCCGCGCAGGGCGATGTCGTCGGCGGTCTGGATGACCGGCCCGTCGAGCACGGGGTCGCTGTGCGGCAGACCGACCTCGACGACGTCCGCGCCGCCGTCGAAGACGGCCCTGATCGCCTCGATGCCGCCGTCCACGGTCGGGAACCCGGCCGGGAGGTAGGCGATGAGCGCGGAGCGGCCCTCGGCCCTGGCGGCGGCGAGGGTGTCGGACAGCAGCTGAATGTTCCCGCTCACTTGGCGTCCCCCTCGATCTCGGCGGTGTCGGCCGCGTTGGCGGCGACCTCGGCGTCGGTGTCGTACAGCCCGAAGTAGCGGGCGGCCGTGTCCATGTCCTTGTCGCCGCGGCCGGACAGGTTGACGACGATCAGCCCGTCCTCGCCCAGCTCCCTGCCGACCTCCAGGGCACCGGCGAGGGCGTGCGCCGACTCGATGGCCGGGATGATGCCCTCGGTGCGCGACAGCAGCCGCAGCGCCTGCATGGCCGCGTCGTCGGTGACCGCGCGGTACTCAGCGCGGCCGCTGTCCTTGAGGTAGGAGTGCTCGGGGCCGATGCCCGGGTAGTCCAGGCCCGCCGAGATGGAGTACGGCTCGGTGATCTGGCCCTCGTCGTCCTGGAGGACGTAGGACCGCGAGCCGTGCAGGATGCCGGGCTCGCCGGCGGTGAGGGTGGCCGCGTGCTCCCCGGTCTCCACGCCGTGTCCGGCCGGCTCGCAGCCGATCAGACGGACGGAGGCGTCCGGGATGAAGGCGTGGAAGAGGCCGATGGCGTTGGAGCCGCCGCCGACGCAGGCGACGGCGGCGTCCGGCAGGCGCCCGGTGCGCTCCAGGAGCTGGCGGCGGGCCTCGACGCCGATGACCCGGTGGAAGTCGCGGACCATGGCCGGGAAGGGGTGCGGTCCCGCGACCGTGCCGAAGAGGTAGTGGGTGTGGTCGACGTTGGCGACCCAGTCGCGGAACGCCTCGTTGATGGCGTCCTTCAGGGTGCGGCTGCCGGACTTCACCGCGACGACCTCGGCGCCCAGCATGCGCATCCGGGCCACGTTCAGGGCCTGGCGCCGGGTGTCGATCTCGCCCATGTAGATCGTGCATTCGAGCCCGAACAGGGCGCAGGCGGTGGCCGTCGCCACGCCGTGCTGGCCGGCGCCGGTCTCCGCGATCACGCGGGTCTTGCCCATGCGCTTGGTGAGCAGCGCCTGGCCGAGCACGTTGTTGATCTTGTGGGAGCCGGTGTGGTTGAGATCCTCGCGCTTGAGGAACACACGGGCGCCACCGGCGTGTTCGGCGAACCGCGGCACCTCGGTGAGGGAGCTGGGGCGGCCGGTGTAGTGGACGAGCAGGTCGTCGAGCTCCCGGGCGAACTCGGGGTCGTGCTTGGCCTTGTCGTACTCGACGGCGACCTCGTCCACGGCGGCCACCAGGGCCTCGGGGATGAACTTGCCTCCGAACGCGCCGAAGTAGCCCTCGGCGGAGGGGACCCGACCCTCCGGGTCGGGGATGAAGAACTCGCTGGGCATGCGGAAACCTCACGGTGAGTTGGGAATTACCTGATCGCCGTGGGGGCGGGGCTCGTCCGACGGTGAAGGACCGTCCGTGGCTCGTGTCGCGCAGTTCCCCGCGCCCCTAAAGGGCGCGCTGCCATCGACGGCCGTTCACCTGTCCCGGTTCGTCTCCGATGACGTACCTGACCCTGCGCCCGTGCACCCTGCGGGCGGGCGCGCGGCAGCCACGGGGGCGGCAGCCGCGCGCGAGGCGGGCGTACCGGTCCGTGGTGGTGGCGGGGGTCGTCGGAGTCATCGGGGCCAGCCTAGCGAAAGATCAGCCCCGGCCGTGCCGCAGTGCGGGGTGCTCGCCCGCCGCGACGAGGTCGGCCACCGCCGTCTTGGGGTCGCGGCCGGTCACCAGGGACTCGCCGACCAGGACCGCGTCGGCGCCGGCGTTGGCGTAGGCGATGAGGTCGTGGGGGCCGCGGACGCCGGACTCGGCGACCTTGACGATGCGGTCCGGGATCTCGGGGGCGACCCGCTCGAAGGTGGAGCGGTCGACCTCCAGCGTCTTCAGGTTGCGCGCGTTGACACCGATGATCTTGGCACCCGCGTCCACCGCCCGCTCGACCTCCTCCTCGTCGTGCACCTCGACGAGCGGGGTGAGGCCGATGGAGACGGCGCGCTCGATCAGCGACTCCAGGGCCGGCTGGTCGAGGGCGGCCACGATCAGCAGCGCGAGGTCGGCGCCGTACGCGCGGGCCTCCCACAGCTGGTACGACGTGACGATGAAGTCCTTGCGCAGCACGGGGATGTCCACGCGCGCGCGGACCGCCTCGAGGTCGGCGAGCGAGCCGCCGAAGCGCCGCTGTTCGGTGAGGACGGAGATGACGGCGGCGCCGCCCGCCTCGTAGTCGGCGGCCAGGCCCGCGGGGTCGGCGATGGCGGCCAGCGCGCCCTTGGACGGGCTGGAGCGCTTGACCTCGCAGATCACCTTGACACCGTCGCCCCGGAGTGCGGCGACCCCGTCCTTGGCGGCGGGAGCCTTCGCCGCGCGCTCCTTGAGCTCGTCGAGGCTGACGCGCGCCTGCCGCTCCGCGAGGTCGGCACGGACTCCGTCGATGATCTCGTCGAGCACACTCACGCGAGCGGCCCCCTTCCGGATGGCTGAGAGACGACTGACAGTTCCAGCGACCACGACCGGTGGAAAAGCGATGGTCACTGCGATGGTATCCGGAGGAGGCCGAAGGCCTCACATCCGGTTGAGGGCGGTCCCACTACCTGGACATTCGACTGTTGATCAAGGGTGCAGCCAGCCACCGGAGGGCAGGTTCCGGACAACGGTGAAGACCAGCACCAACGCGCCCAGGGACCACATCCGCAGGGGGCCGAGGCCGATCCGCAGGGAGCGTCCGCGGGCCGCGCGGACCACCCAGACGGTCCACACGACGGCGAAGGCCAGATAGGCGACGACGGCCAGCGCGTTGTCGTGCAGGGCGGTCGTGAGGTCGCCGTGGACGAAGGCGTGCGCGCTGCGCAGGCCACCGCAGCCGGGGCAGTACAGGCCCGTGAGGCGCAGCAGGGGGCAGACCGGGTAGTGGCCGGGCTCGTTGGGGTCGACGGCCCCGACGTAGGCGAAGGCTCCGGCGACGGCGGCGAGGATCCCGGCGGGCACGGCCAGTCGTCCCACGGCTGTCGGCGTCGTCGTCCGGCTGTCGGCGTTCACGCCTCGCATTCTGCCCGGCGCGGGCCGTACACGCGCGTGAGGGGCGGCCGGGTGCTCCCGGCCGCCCCTCACGCGAGGTCCGGCAGGCTCAGCCCTCGACGCTCGCGGGCTCGGCCGTCGCCTTCGGCGCGACCTTGTGCGCGGGGCGGGCCTCCTTCGGCTGGCCCAGGCCCGCGGCGCGCATGAGGGCGCCGACCACACCGCCGAGGGCCACGATCACCATGCCGGCCCAGAAGCCGACCGGCTGGGCCATCACCATGAACGCGCCCGCGACGCAGAAACCGATGAAGGCGATGGTGACACCGGTCCAGGCGGCCGGGGTGTGTCCGTGGCTGCTGCCCGCCATGACTTGCTCCTCATTACTGTCTGTGGGTCCGTCCGAGCCGGAGGCTCGCGGTCCATTGTCCCGTACGCGGACGCGTCCGGGACGCTGGGGTGGCTTCCTGCGACGTCTGATTCGCCACACCGGGAACCGGACGCGGATCCCGGTCAGGCCGGGTCGGCGCCCGTGGGGTCCTCGCCGCGGTCCAGGGCCTTCCAGATCTCCTCGGGCCGGTCGGGGTCGACGGGCCTGGCGTTGCGCCGGCGGGGGGCGCCGCCGCGCTCGTAGCGGCCGGACATCGCGGGCCACCGGCGGCCGTAGCGCAGGGCCAGCAGACCCGCCAGGAGGATCAGGACACCACCGACGGCCGCGACGTAGGGCCAGGCGGTGTGGGTGAAGGAGGCGACGGTGGCGGAGGTGTCGCCGGAGGCCTTCGCGGCCTGCTCGTCGAGCGCGGAGTCGTCGGAGGCGCCCATCAGGGCCGCGACGACGATGCCGGCGCCGGAGAGCGCGAGGAGGGCGGAGACCGCGAGGCGGCCGGCCCTGCGGACGGCGAAGACGGCGACGAGCGCGGCGAGGCCCACTATGGCGAGCGCCGCGGGCACGCCCGTGACGTCGCTGCCCTTGGCGGTGAGGGGGAAGGCGCCGCCGGCCACCGTCGCCGTGCCCTGCGACCAGCGCTGCCGGGTGGCCAGCAGGGCCACGGCCGCGCCCAGCGCGCCGGACAGCAGGGCGAGCGCGAGGCTCAGGCGGCCGGCCCGGGCGGAGGCGGCGGATGCGGAACGGGGGTGAGGTACGGCAGTCACGGAGTCCACTATCGCCTGAACCCCGGGCGAACCGTCACCCGGGGCTCAGTGATTCGCGCCCCACTGCCGCGGGGAACGGGCTACCCGCGCAGCCGGTTCGCGGTGTGGACCGCGCGGAGCACCGCCGCCGCCTTGTTGCGGCACTCCTGGTCCTCGGCGACCGGGTCGGAGTCGGCGACGATGCCCGCGCCGGCCTGGACGTAGGCGGTGCCGTCGCGCAGCAGGGCGGTGCGGATGGCGATGGCGGTGTCGGAGTCGCCCGCGAAGTCCAGGTAGCCCACACAGCCGCCGTACAGGCCGCGCCGGGACGGCTCCAGCTCGTCGATGATCTGCATGGCGCGGGGCTTGGGGGCGCCGGAGAGGGTGCCCGCGGGGAAGCAGGCGGTGAGCACGTCGAAGGCGGTGCGGCCCCGGGCGACCTTGCCGGTGACCGTCGAGACGATGTGCATGACGTGCGAGTACCGCTCGACGGACATGAAGTCGACGACCTCGACCGAGCCGGGTTCGCACACCCGCCCGAGGTCGTTGCGGCCCAGGTCGACGAGCATGAGGTGCTCGGCACGCTCCTTGGGGTCGGCGAGCAGTTCGTCGGCGAGGGCCTGGTCCTCCTGCGGGGTGGCGCCGCGGTGCCGGGTGCCGGCGATGGGGTGGACCATGGCCCGTCCGTCCTCGACCTTCACCAGGGCCTCGGGGGACGAGCCCACGACGTCGAATCCGTCGAAGCGGAACAGGTACATGTACGGGGAGGGGTTCGTCGCCCGCAGGACCCGGTAGACGTCCAGCGCGCTCGCCGTGCACGGCGTCTCGAAGCGCTGCGAGGGGACGACCTGGAAGGCCTCGCCCGCGCGGATGCGCTCCTTGATGTCCTCGACCGCCTCCTGGAAGTCGGGGCCGCCCCACCGGGCGGTGTACTCGGGCAGCTCGGAGGGCGGCAGGACCGCCGGGGGCTGGGCGACCGGGCGGGAGAGGTCGGCCTCCATGGCGTCCAGCCGGGCCACCGCGTCCGCGTACGCGTCGTCGACGCCGGTGTCGAGGTCGTTGTGGTTGATCGCGTTGGCGATCAGCAGGACGGAGCCCTCCCAGTGGTCCATGACGGCGAGGTCGCTGGTGAGGAGCATGGTCAGCTCGGGCAGCCGCAGGTCGTCGCGCTCGCCGGGGCCGATCTTCTCCAGGCGGCGCACGATGTCGTAGCCGAGGTAGCCGACCATGCCGCCGGTGAACGGCGGCAGGTCCTCCTGGTGGGGGGTGTGCAGGGCCTCGATGGTGGCGCGCAGGGCGGCCAGCGGGTCGCCGTCGACGGGGACGCCGACGGGCGGGACGCCGAGCCAGTGCGCCTGGCCGTCGCGCGCGGTGAGGGTGGCCGCGGAGCGTACGCCCACGAACGAGTAGCGGGACCAGGACCGGCCGTTCTCCGCGGACTCCAGGAGGAAGGTGCCGGGGCGCTCGGCGGCGAGCTTGCGGTAGAGCCCGACCGGGGTGTCGCCGTCGGCGAGGAGCTTGCGGGTGACCGGGATGACCCGCCGGTCGGTGGCCAGCTTGCGGAACGTCTCGAGGTCCATGGCGGCTGACCTTACTGATCCGAGGCGGCGGCGCCGGAATCGGCGCCGTCCTTGAGCAGGACGTCGGCGTCGAAGCAGGTGCGGGCGCCGGTGTGGCAGGCGGCGCCGACCTGGTCGACCTTGACCAGCAGGGTGTCGGCGTCGCAGTCGAGGGCGACGGACCTGACCCACTGGAAGTGACCGGAGGTGTCCCCCTTGACCCAGTACTCCCGGCGGCTGCGCGACCAGTAGGTGCAGCGGCCGGTGGTGAGCGTGCGGTGCAGCGCCTCGTCGTCCATCCAGCCGAGCATGAGCACCTCTCCGGTGTCGTACTGCTGGGCGATGGCGGGGACGAGCCCGTCGGCGCTGCGCTTGAGGCGCGCGGCGATCTCGGGGTCCAGGCGGCTGGGCGAGGGCGTGCTGGTCATGGGTGCCATTGTGCCGCGCGCGACGGACGGTGACGGCCCGCCGTCCACTGGGCGGACCTGTTACGTAGTCGTAGGCTGACTGCATGTCGACCTTCGCCAAGCGTGAACGACTCCTTTTCGCCGACCTCTTGGAGACCGCCGGTCCGGGCGCCCCGACCCTCTGCGAGGGCTGGGAGACACAGGACCTGGCCGCGCACGTGGTGGTGCGCGAGCGCCGCCCGGACGCCGCCGGCGGCATCCTCATCAAGCAACTGGCCCCCCGCCTGGACAGGGTGATGGCGGAGTTCGCCGCGAAGCCGTACGACGAGCTGATCACGCTGATCCGCACCGGCCCGCCGAGGTTCTCTCCCTTCCAGCTGAAGCAGCTCGACGAGGCGTCCAACACGATCGAGTTCTATGTGCACACCGAGGACGTCCGGCGGGCCCAGCCCGACTGGACGCCCCGGGAGCTCGACTCCGTCTTCCAGGACGCGCTGTGGTCCCGTCTGGAGCGCACCGCGCGCCTGATGGGCCGCGGTTCCCCGACCGGCCTGGTGCTGCGCCGCGCGGACGGCCGTACGGTGGTCGCCCAGCGCGGCACCCCGGTCGTGACGGTCACCGGAGAGCCGTCGGAACTGCTGCTGTTCCTGTACGGGCGTCAGAGCGCCGCCAAGGTGGAGCTGGACGGCGACAAGGAAGCGATCGAGCGGCTGCACAGCGGCAAGCAGCTCGGAATCTGATCCGCCGACCGGGAGGCGCCGCCGTGATCAAGGTCGCCATGACCAGCGTGTACGTCGACGACGTCGCCGAGGCCCACACGTTCTACACGGAGGTGCTGGGCTTCGAGACCCGTCTCCACATGGACCTGGGCGGCGGCACCCTGTTCGTCACGGTCGGCGCGCGCGAGGGCGCCCAGCCGGACCTCCAGCTGCTGCTGGAGCCGGGACAGGGCCCCATCGCCGAGCCCTACCGCACGGCGGTGAAGGAGGCGGGGCTGCCGTGCATCGTCTTCTCCGTCGACGACATCGAGGCGGAGTACGAGCGGCTGCGCGCCCTCGGCGTCCGCTTCACCCAGCCCCCGCAGGAGCAGGGCCCGGTCGTGACGGCCGTGCTCGACGACACGGTGGGCAACCTGGTGCAACTCGCTCAGCCGAAGGAGTGAGCCTCGCGCTGACCACGAAGACCGGGCCGGTGCCCCAGGCTCCGACCGAGGCGGCGGCACTCGGCATGTACGCGAGGGCACCGACGCCAAGCGCACCCGCAAGGAACGACCGGCCGGCGACCCGCCCGGCCCCTCCCGGCTTCGACCCCGGCCGCCGTCGGGCAGCCGGGGCTCAGAAGGCGGCGCGGGGTCAGCGCACCGGGTGGCCTGCCTCGCGCAGGGCCTGCTTCACTTCGCCGATGCGCAGGTCGCCGAAGTGGAACACCGACGCGGCCAGCACCGCGTCCGCGCCCGCCTCGACGGCCGGCGGGAAGTCGGCGAGCTTTCCGGCGCCGCCGGAGGCGATGACGGGGACCGTCACGTGCTTGCGGACGGCGGCGATCATCTCCAGGTCGTAGCCGTCCTTGGTGCCGTCGGCGTCCATCGAGTTCAGCAGGATCTCGCCGGCGCCCAGCTCGGCCGCCCGGTGCGCCCACTCGATCGCGTCGATGCCGGTGCCCTTGCGGCCGCCGTGCGTCGTCACCTCGAAGGACCCCGACCCGGTGCGCCGCGCGTCCACCGACAGCACCAGCACCTGGCTGCCGAACCGCTCGGCGATCTCCTTGATCAGCTCCGGGCGGGCGATGGCCGCCGTGTTGACGCCCACCTTGTCGGCGCCCGCCCGCAGCAGCTTGTCCACGTCCTCGGGGGTACGCACCCCGCCGCCGACGGTCAGCGGGATGAACACCTGCTCGGCGGTGCGGCGCACCACGTCGTAGGTGGTCTCGCGGTTGCCCGACGAGGCGGTGATGTCCAGGAACGTCAGCTCGTCGGCGCCCTCGGCGTCGTACACCTTGGCCATCTCGACCGGGTCGCCCGCGTCGCGCAGGTTCTGGAAGTTGACGCCCTTGACGACCCGGCCGTTGTCCACGTCCAGGCAGGGGATGACTCGGACCGCCAGGGTCATGAGTTCACGGCTCCTCTGAATGCCTCTAGTTCCACTTCGACCAGGATGCGCGGGTCGACGAAACCCTCCACCACCAGCAGGGTGGACACCGGACGCACCGCGTCGAAGAACTCCTTGTGGGCCCGGCCCGCGTCGTCGACGTCCCGCTGATGCGTCAGGTACATCCGGGTACGGATCACGGACTCCACGCCGAGTCCGAACGCGCCGAGCGCCTCGACCGCGCTGGTGAAGGCCACCTTGGCCTGCTCGTAGGGGTCGCCCTCCCCGTAGAGCACGCTGCCCTTGAAGGACGTGGTGCCCGCCACCAGCACACGGTCTCCCGCCATGACGGCCCGTGCGAAACCGAAACTCTCTTCCCAGGGACTTCCGCTCTGCACCCGCCGCACGGCTTCGGACGTCATGACGACACAGCCTCCAGGGCCTCTTCCAGGGTGAACGCCTTCGCGTACAGCGCCTTCCCGACGATGGCGCCCTCGACACCGAGGGGCACCAGCCCGGCGAGGGCCCGCAGGTCGTCCAGGGAGGACACGCCACCGGACGCCACCACCGGGCGGTCCGTCGCCGCGCACACGTTCTTCAGCAGCTCCAGGTTGGGCCCCTGCAGGGTGCCGTCCTTGGCGATGTCGGTGACGACGTACCGGGCGCAGCCCTCCTTGTCGAGCCGCTCCAGCGTCTCGTAGAGGTCGCCTCCGTCGCGGGTCCAGCCCCGGCCGCGCAGGGTGGTGCCCCGTACGTCCAGGCCGACGGCGATCTTGTCGCCGTGCTCGGCGATGACCCCGGCGACCCACTCCGGGGTCTCCAGCGCGGCGGTGCCGAGGTTGACGCGGGTGCAACCGGTGGCGAGGGCGGCCGCGAGGGTGGCGTCGTCGCGGATGCCGCCGGACAGCTCCACCTTGATGTCCATCGCCTGCGTGACCTCACGGACCAGCTCCCGGTTGTCGCCGGTGCCGAAGGCGGCGTCCAGATCCACCAGGTGCAGCCACTCGGCGCCCGACCGCTGCCAGGCGAGGGCGGCCTCGAGCGGGGAGCCGTACGAGGTCTCCGTGCCGGACTCGCCGTGCACGAGGCGGACGGCCTGGCCGTCGCGGACGTCGACGGCGGGGAGGAGTTCGAGCTTGCTCACAGGGTTCCGATCCAGTTGGTGAGGAGCTGGGCTCCGGCGTCGCCGGACTTCTCGGGGTGGAACTGCGTGGCCCACAGGGCGCCGTTCTCCACGGCGGCCACGAACGGCTTGCCGTGCGTCGACCAGGTCACCCTCGGCGCGTGCATGGCCTGGTTGTACGTCTCCAGGGACCAGTCGTGGACCGCGTAGGAGTGCACGAAGTAGAAGCGGGCGTCCGCGTCCAGGCCGGCGAACAGCTCGGAGTCGGCGGGGGCGTCCACGGTGTTCCAGCCCATGTGGGGCACGATCTCGGCCTGGAGCGGCTCGACCGCGCCGGGCCACTCGTCGAGGCCCTCGGTCTCGACGCCGTGCTCGATGCCGCGCGCGAACAGGATCTGCATGCCGACGCAGATGCCCATCACGGGACGGCCGCCGGAGAGCCGGCGGTCGATGATCCAGTCGCCGCGCGCCTCCCGCAGGCCCTGCATGCAGGCGGCGAACGCGCCGACGCCCGGGACCAGCAGCCCGTCGGCGTTCATGGCCCGGTCGAAGTCACGCGTGATCTCGACGTCGGCCCCGGCGCGCGCGAGGGCACGCTCGGCGGAACGGACGTTGCCGAAGCCGTAGTCGAAGACGACGACCTTCTTGCTCACCGCGCTCAACTCCACACCTCCAGCCTCATGACACCCGCGACGAGGCACATGCCGGCGCCGATCGACAGCAGCACGACCAGGCTCCGGGGCATGTCCTGCTTGACGAAGGAGTAGATGCCGCCGGCCAGGAAGAGACCGACGACGATCAGAAGGGTCGACAGACCGTTCATGGTGTTACAGCGCACCCTTCGTGGAGGGGAGGATGCCGGCCGCGCGCGGGTCGCGCTCGGAGGCATAGCGCAGGGCCCGGGCCAGCGCCTTGAACTGGCACTCCACGATGTGGTGCGCGTTACGCCCGTAGGGCACGTGCACGTGCAGCGCGATCTGGGCCTGGGCGACGAAGGACTCCAGGATGTGCCGGGTCATCGTCGTGTCGTACTCGCCGATCATCGGCGCCATGTTCTCGGGCTCGGTGTGCACGAGGTAGGGGCGGCCGGACAGGTCGACGGTGACCTGGGCGAGGGACTCGTCCAGCGGCACCGTGCAGTTGCCGAAGCGGTAGATGCCCACCTTGTCGCCGAGGGCCTGCTTGAAGGCGGCGCCGAGGGCGAGGGCGGTGTCCTCGATGGTGTGGTGCGAGTCGATGTGCAGATCGCCGTCGGTCTTCACGGTCAGGTCGAACAGACCGTGCCGGCCGAGCTGGTCGAGCATGTGGTCGTAGAAGCCGACACCGGTCGACACGTCGACCTTGCCGGTGCCGTCGAGGTTGATCTCGACGAGGACCGAGGTCTCCTTCGTCGTCCGCTCTATACGTCCTACGCGGCTCATGCGCTCTGCTCCTTCTTCAACTCACGGACCGCGTCGAGGAACGCGTCGTTCTCTTCCGGGGTTCCGGCGGTCACCCGCAGCCAGCCCGGCACGCCGTTGTCCCGGACCAGGACGCCCCGGTCGAGGATCTGCTGCCAGACCTCGTGGGCGTCGGCGAACCGGCCGAACTGCACGAAGTTGGCGTCGGACGCCGTGACCTCGTAGCCGATCGCGAGCAGTTCGGTCACGAGCCGGTCGCGCTCCGACTTCAGCTGCTCGACGTACTTCAGCAGCGTGCCGGTGTGCTCCAGGGCGGCCAGCGCGGTCGCCTGGGTGACAGCCGAGAGGTGGTACGGCAGCCGGACCAGCTGTACGGCGTCCACCACGGCCGGGTGCGCGGCGAGGTAGCCGAGGCGCAGTCCGGCGGCGCCGAAGGCCTTCGACATCGTCCGCGAGACGACGAGATGCGGCCGCCCTTCGAGCAGCGGCAGCAGCGAGTCGCCGTGGCTGAACTCGACGTAGGCCTCGTCGATCACCACCATCGACGGCTTGGCGGCCTGCGCGGCCTCGTACAGCGCGAGGACCGTCTCGGCGGGCACGGCGGTGCCGGTGGGGTTGTTGGGGGTGGTGATGAAGACGACGTCCGGTCGGTGCGCGGCGATGGCCTTCTCGGCCGCCGCCACGTCGATGGTGAAGTCCTCGTTGCGCGGGCCGGAGATCCATCCGGTGCCCGTGCCGCGCGCGATGAGTCCGTGCATCGAGTACGACGGCTCGAAGCCGATCGCCGTACGCCCCGGGCCGCCGAAGGTCTGCAGCAGCTGCTGGATGACCTCGTTGGAGCCGTTGGCGGCCCACACGTTGGCCGGGCCGACCTCGTACCCGCAGGTGTCGGTCAGGTACGCGGCCAGCCGGGTGCGCAGCTCCACGGCGTCCCGGTCCGGGTAGCGGTTGAGGTCGCGGGCCGCCTCGCGCACCCGCTCCGCGATCCGCTCGACCAGGGCCTCGGGCAGCGGGTAGGGGTTCTCGTTGGTGTTCAGCCGTACGGGGACGTCCAACTGGGGAGCGCCGTAAGGGGACTTGCCGCGCAGCTCGTCCCGTACGGGAAGATCGTCGATTCCGGGGTTCACTTGCTCGTCGGTACCTTCCACCCGAACCTTGCCTTGATCGCCGCGCCGTGCGCGGGCAGGTCCTCCGCCTCCGCCAGCGTCACCACGTGGTGCGCGACCTCGGCCAGCGCGTCCTTCGTGTAGTCGACGATGTGGATGCCGCGCAGGAAGGACTGGACGGACAGGCCCGAGGAGTGGCAGGCGCAGCCGCCGGTGGGCAGCACGTGGTTGGACCCGGCCGCGTAGTCGCCGAGCGAGACCGGCGCCCAGGGGCCGATGAAGATCGCGCCCGCGTTCTTCACCCGGTCGGCCACCGCGGCGGCGTCGGCCGTCTGGATCTCCAGGTGCTCCGCGCCGTAGGCGTCGACCACCCGCAGGCCCTCCTCGATGCCGTCGACGAGCACGATCGCGGACTGCCGGCCCTCGAGGGCCGGGACGATCCGGTCGTGGATGTGCTTCGTGGCGGCGATCTGCGGTTCCAGCTCCTTCTCGACCGCGTCGGCGAGTTCGACGGAGTCGGTGACCAGGACGGCGGCGGCCAGCGGGTCGTGCTCGGCCTGGCTGATCAGGTCGGAGGCGACGTGCACCGGGTCGGCCGTGCTGTCGGCGAGGACCGCGATCTCGGTCGGGCCGGCCTCGGCGTCGATGCCGATCTTGCCGGTGAAGTAGCGCTTGGCGGCGGCGACCCAGATGTTGCCGGGGCCGGTGACCATGTTGGCGGGGGCGCAGGACTCGGTGCCGTACGCGAACATCGCGACGGCGGTGGCGCCGCCCGCCGCGTACACCTCGTCGACGCCGAGCAGGGCGCACGCGGCGAGGATCGTCGGGTGCGGCAGGCCGTCGAACTCGGCCTGCGCGGGCGAGGCGAGGGCGACGGACTCGACGCCGGCCTCCTGGGCCGGGACGACGTTCATGACCACGGAGGACGGGTAGACCGACCGGCCGCCCGGCGCGTACAGCCCGACCCGTTCGACCGGCACCCACTTCTCGGTCACCGAGCCGCCCGGCACGACCTGGGTCGTGTGCGTCGTACGCCGCTGCTCGCGGTGGACGAGACGGGCCCGCCGGATGGACTCCTCCAGGGCCGCGCGCACGGCCGGGTCGAGCCGCTCCAGGGCGTCGGCGAGGGCCTGCGCGGGGACGCGGACGGATTCCAGCCGTACTCCGTCGAACTTCTCGGCGAAGTCGATCAGCGCCGCGTCGCCCCGATGATGCACGGCCTCGCAGATCGGACGCACCTTCTCCAGGGCGGCCTGAACGTCGAAGTCGGCTCGGGGCAGCAGGTCACGCAGGGCGGGGCCCTCGGGAAGGGCGTCGCCGCGCAGATCGATTCGAGAGATCACAGCCCAATTCTCTCAGACCGGCATCCGGCACCGTCCGCGCGTATCAGTGGCTGATACAGAACGTGGCCGGAACCCGGAAGATCACCTTCACGTCTTGCTTCCGTAGGGTCACACAGGGGCATCAACGGCTCGGTGGAGCCGGTGAGCGAGGGAAACGGGGAAAGGGGGCGGGCAGATGGTGACCGAAGGGGACGGAATCGGCACGGGGGACATCCCCGACGACCTGACCGCCGCCGAGGCCGGCATGTGGCAGGCCTTCCGCAACGGCACCGTGTACGACCTGAGCAGCGGGGACTCGGTAGTCGACGACCCGCACGGCGGTCATCCGTGGGGCGCGGCGCGGACCGTGCGGGCCCGGATCGTCGCCTGGCTCCTCCTCGACGGGCCGCCCGCGCTGGCCGGCCGGGTGTCCTCCCTCAAGCTGGTCGGCGTGCAGATCAACGGCAGCCTGGACCTGGCGGGCGGCACCGTGGTGCCGTACGTGGAGCTTCGGCGCTGCCGGTTCGAGCGGGACGTCCTGCTGCCGGAGGCGCGGTTCGCGACCCTCCGGATGGTGGACTGCTCGGTGCCGCGGCTGGAGGCGGCCCGGCTGCACACCGAGGGCGATCTGCATCTCCCCCGCTGCCGCTTCCACAACGGCGTCCGGCTCACCGACGCGCAGATCGGCACGGACCTGCTGCTCAACCAGGCGATCGTCTACCGCGACCGCACCGGCCGCTCGGTCTCCGCCGACGGACTGAGCGTCGGCCAGGACCTCCAGGCGGAGCTGCTGGAGTCGCACGGCGAGCTGAGGCTGCGCAGCGCCCAGATCGGCGTGTCGCTGAGCCTGCGCGGGGCCCGGCTGACCAACCCGTACACCCGGTTCGCGCTCAACGCGCCCCAGCTGACCGTGGAGCGCTCCCTGTACCTGACGCCCGCCGGGGTGGGCGGCCAGGCGCTGAGCGGGACGACGCCCGCGCGCGGGACGCGGGTCCAGCGGTTCGAGTGCCGGGGCGGGGTGCGCCTGGACGACGGACGGTTCGGGGACGCCGTGGACCTGGAGCAGGCGCGCTTCTCCTTCACGGAGGAGCAGGAACTGTCGCTGCGCCGGGTCCAGACGCCCGAGCTGCGGTTCCTCGGGGAGCGGCCGCAGCGCGGGAAGGTGGTGCTGTCCGGCGCCCGGGTGATCAACCTGGTGGACCGGGCGAGCGCCTGGCCGGGCCCCGGCAATCTGCACATGGGCGGTTTCGCGTACGAGAATCTGGTGCCGCAGGGCCCGTTCCCGCTGGCCGCGCGGCTGGAGTGGGTGGCCGCCGCGACCGCGGAGTACGCCCCGGAGCCGTACGAGCGGCTGGCGACGGTACTGCGGGCGGGCGGCGAGGACGAGGACGCCCGCGAGGTGCTGCTCGCCAAGCAGCGCCGCCGCCGGGAGACGCTGCCGCCCGCCGCGAAGCTCTGGGGCTATGTGCAGGACCTGACGGTCGCCTACGGGTACCGGCCCGGCCGGGCGGCGGTGTGGATGGCGGTGCTGTGGGCGGCGAGCTCCCTGGCCTTCGCGAACGCCCCGCATCCCCCCGTGGACCGCGACGGGCACCCGCCCTGGAACCCGGCCCTGTTCACCCTCGACCTGCTGCTGCCGGTGATCGACCTGGGCCAGGTCGGCCAGTGGCAGCTCACCGGCGGCTGGCAGTGGCTGTCGACGGCGCTGATCCTGCTCGGCTGGATCCTGGCGACGACGGTGGCGGCGGGGGCGACGCGGCTGCTGCGGCGGGGGTGACGCCACTGCTGCGGCCGGGGTCGGCGCGGCTGCTGCGGCCGGGGTCGGCGCGGCTGCTGCGACAGAGTGAACAGGTCTCACCTTTTTACGTTTCCTTGACCTGGCGGCGTACAACTTTCCCGAGGTTGCCCGCTCCCTCTGGCGCAACCCGACCTGCGCCTTTTCAATGGGCCGCACGATGGCTCTGCTGCCCCCCTTCATCCGTGCCTCCCGGATCTCCCGGTCGGCCCGGACCGCCGCCCCCCACCACCCCGGCGCCGGGCTCCCCGCCGACGACGAGGTGCTTCTCGACGTGCCCGACGACCGGCTCGGCCCCGCGCTGGTCGCGGCGGGCCGGGGTGCCCACGCCCCGGCGGCCGAACTGCTGTCCCGCACCCGGGAGCGGGCCGAGTGGGAGTACCGCGACCGGTACGTGACCCGGCTCGCCTCCTTCGCCCGCTCGCGCGACGAGTGGTTCGAGGAGTGGCGCGCGGCCGCTCCGCGCGACCCGGACGTGCTGCTGCTCTCCGCCCAGCTCGCGGTGGAACGCGCCTGGCGCTCACCGGCCCGGGCGGAACTGCTGCGCGAGGTGAGCCCGCTGATCACCGCGGCCGCGCAGGCCGACCACCGTGACCCCGTGCCGTGGCGCATCGCCCTGGACCACGCGCGCGGCACCCGGGCCGGGCACAAGTACTTCGGCGAGCTGTGGACGGCAGCCGTGCGCCGCGCTCCGCACCACTACGGCTGCCATGTGGCCGCCAAGCGCTACCTCGCCGAGTCCTGGCACGGCTCGCACCGCGAGTGCTTCGACTTCGCCGACCGGGCGGCACAGGACGCCCCTGCGGGCTCACTGGTCCAGGCTCTCCCCGTCCGGGCGGCCTTCGCCTACCTCACCGACGGCTGCGGCCCGGACGTCCCGCGCGAACGGCTGGACGCGGCGGCCGACCGTGCCATCGCCCTCTCCGCGCGCTTCCCGTCCCTGGACCCCTGGCCGGCCGAGATCCGCAACCTGCTGACGTACGTCCTCGTCCGCCTCGGCCGGCGCGACGACGCCCTCGTCCAGCTGCGCCTGATCGGCCCGTACGCCACGTCCTTCCCCTGGGACCGGCTGTCCGACGACCCGCTCGGTCACTTCCTCGCGGTGCGCGAGGACGTGCGCGCGGGGAGGCCCGTGACGGGCCCGGGGCATCCACGGAATGGTCACGGCGACCGAGCGCACCCGGACGACCACTAGGCTTCTGCGCCGTGACCACCGTCCGTCTGCCGCTCTTCCCCCTGAACACGGTGCTGTTCCCGGGGCTCGTGCTTCCGCTGAACGTCTTCGAGGAGCGCTATCGCGCCATGATGCGCGATCTGCTCAAGACCCCCGAGGACGAACCGCGCCGTTTCGCCGTCGTCTCCATCCGCGACGGCCACGAGGTCGCGCCCAGCGCCCCGGGCCTGCCCGACCAGACGGCGCTGCCCGAGCGCGGCCCGGCGGCCGGCTTCGGCGAGGACCCCCTCAAGGCGTTCCACGGCACCGGCTGCGTCGCCGACGCGGCCACGATCCGCGAACGCGCGGACGGGACCTTCGAGGTCCTGGCCACCGGAACGACCCGGGTGCGCCTCCTCTCCGTGGACGCCTCGGGCCCCTTCCTCACGGCGGAGCTGGAGGAACTCCCGGAAGAGCCGGGCGACGGGGCGGGAGCGCTGGCGGAGGGCGTCCTGCGGGCCTTCCGCCAGTACCAGAAGCGCCTCGCGGGCGCCCGGGAACGCTCCCTGGCGACGGGCGCGGACCTGCCCGACGACCCGTCCGTGGTCTCGTACCTGGTGGCGGCGGCGATGATGCTGGACACCCCGGCCAAGCAGCGCCTCCTGCAGGCCCCCGACACGGCCTCCCGTCTCCGGGACGAGCTGAAGCTCCTGCGCTCGGAGACCGCGATCATCCGCAGCCTGCCCTCGCTGCCCGCGTCGGAGCTGACGCACGGGCCGACGAGTCTCAACTGACGTCCCGACCTGAAGGCGCCCACGAAGCATGGCGAAGAAGCCGAAGAAGCAGCAGCAGTCCGGCGGCACCCCCGCCACGGTGGCCCTGGCCTCGGCCGGCGTGGACTTCACGGTCCACTCCTACGACCACGACCCGAGCCACCCCTCCTACGGCGAGGAGGCCGCCGAGGCGATGGGCGTCTCGCCCGACCGGGTCTTCAAGACCCTGGTCGCGGACGTGGACGGCACCCTCACCGTGGCCGTCGTCCCGGTCGCGGGCACCCTGGACCTCAAGGCCCTCGCCTCGGCGGTGGGCGGCAAGCGAGCGGCCATGGCCGACCCCACCCTGGCCGAGCGCACCACGGGCTACGTCCGCGGCGGCATCTCCCCCCTCGGCCAGCGCAGGAAACTCCCCACGGTCCTCGACGACTCGGCCACGGCCCACGCCACGATCTGCGTCTCGGCGGGCCGCCGGGGCCTGGAGGTGGAGCTCTCCCCCACCGCCCTGGCCGAACTGACCGAGGCGGTCCTGGCCCCGATCGGCCGGGGCTGAGTCCGCCGGGCGGCCCGCGGCACACCGCGGACGCCCGCCGGCGCACCCGTCACACGTCACACCGGGCGGGCGAAGACGAGACCCTGTCCAAGCGGGGCGGGCGGCGCCCGCCGCCAGCGTGTCGCGAAGGGGGCGTCGTCCGCCCGAAGAGCGGGGCCGACGGCGTCCGGCGGGTACGACGGCACGGCGGAGGGTCGCCCGCGGGTGCGTCGGGACGACCCCCGCAACGCGGCGAGCGTGCGTGCCAGGCGTCGCCGGGCGGACGGAACTCCCGCAACACGCCCTGGGCGAACGGCGCCCCGTAGGAATCCTTGGGCACCGGCCCCTGCGGCGCATGCCCGGGGCCCCCGCCGCCACCGGACCGAACTCCCACCACACCTCAGGCGAACGGCGCCCCGAAGGAATCCCTGGGCACCGGCCCCTGCGGCGCATGCCCGGGGCCCCCGCCGCCACCGGACCGAACTCCCGCCACACCTCAGGCGAACGGCGCCCCGAAGGAATCCTTGGGCACCGGCCCCTGCGGCGCGTGCTCGGGGTCCCGGGGGCCGAACAGCGCCGTGAGCCCCAGATGGACCAGCAGCGCGGCCAGCGACCAGGCCAGCAACGCCCCCTTGGCCCCGAGCTTCAGCGGCGCCGAGAAGGTCACCCCCTTGCCCGCGGCCCTGGCCTGCGCGATCACGTCCGAGCCGGGCCCGAGCCACACCCCGAGCCGCCACCCCAGCACCGACCCCAGCAGCCCGCCGACCATCAGCGCCACCACCAGCGGCACACCGCCGCGCCGCCGCCAGGCGAACACCGCCCCCGCGCTCACGGCCCCGAACGCCAGCGCCAGCAGGGTGAACGTCCCGTCCACCCCGATCGCCTGCTCCCCCTCGGTGTCCTTGAGGTAGACGACCCACTGCCCGCTCACCACGTCACCGACCAGCGGCACCGACGGCGCGAGCCACTTCCACAGCAACCCGAGCAGCGCCCCGGCCAGCGTCACGACCACCGTGACCACGGCGGCTTCCCGCAACTCGGTCTTCATGCCAGGCCCGTCCTGTCCGTACGCGGCGTCGTGCGGCGCGGCGGCCGCCACCCCCGCGTACCCGCCCGGCGAGGGCGGCCAGGCGCCCTGCGGAGACGGTTCGTGCGGCGGCGGAGGCGGAGTCAGCGGTGCGGTCACCCTGACATCGTGCCAGGCGCGCCTGTGCGGCGCGTCACTGGACGGCGGCCCGGCGATAGGCCCAGGTGGCGGCGGCCAGCGAAACGACGCCCACACCGGCGCACACGGCGAGGTCCCCGAGCACGAACGCCCAGTCGGGATCCGGTCCGAACGTCCGCGCGAACGCCTCGACCCCGTAGGTCGAGGGCAGCAGATCCCGCGCGAACCGCACCACCTCCGGCATCCGGTCCGGCGGCAGCACCCCCAGCAGCAGCGCGGCCGACATCCCGAGCTGCCCGAGCACGGTGGCCAGCTCCGGCCGCGGCGCGAGCAGCCCGAAGGCCGCGCCCAGCCCGGAGAGCGCGGCGCCCGCCAGCGGGATGACGGCCGCGAGCACCCACAGATGCGTCAGCGGCAGCCCGAACAGCACACACCCGAACACCGCCGTCACCAGCGTTCCGGGCACGGTGAAGGAGGCATAGGCCCCCGCCGCCCCCAGCACCACGGCGGCGGGCGGCACCGGCAGCGTCGCGTAGTGGTCGAGGCCGCCGCTCGCCCGCAGCTGCCCGAAGTACTGCGCCAGCAGATTGAGCGCGACGAACGCGACGACGAGCACCGCCGAGCCGGCCACGACCGACTCCGCCTCGCTGCCGCCGTCCACGACGCCCCGCATCATGATCAGGATGCCGACCGACTGGAAGGTCGCCACGAACAGCAGCGGGATCCGCGCCACCCGCGCCCGGGACAGCTGCGCCCGGTACACGGCCACGAGCGACGGCCACAGCCGCGCACGGGGCGCCAGCTCCGCGGCGCCCCGGACGGTCTCGGTGACGGCCCGGGTGCTGCCCGGCAGAACCTCGGCGGGTACGACACTCACGTGGCGCTGCTCCTCTTCCCTACGGCTCTCACAGCGTCCCATACGGACACGCGGGCACCGTCTGATACGGCCCCGGGCCTCCTCGCGCTCACGCCCTCACCAGCCCCTGCCGCGCGGCCCCGCCCAGCGCCAGGTACACGTCCTCCAGGCTGGGCGTGGCGAGGGTGAAGTCGTCCAGGGCGGCGAAGGCGGCCCCGCCGGTGACGGTGGCGACGATCGCGCGGGCCTCGTCGGGGGCCAGCCGCAGCGTCCAGCGGCGCCCGGACTCCACGGCCCGCTCCCGCAGCGCGGCGACCTCGGGCACGTCCAGCGGCGCCCGCTCCCGCCACACCAGCTCGACCCGCACCTCGCCGGCGACCTGCTCCTTGAGTCCGGCGGGCGTGTCGCAGGCGATGACCCGGCCCTTGTCGAGGACCGCGACCCGGTCGAGCACGGTCTCGGCCTCGATGACGTTGTGGGTGACCAGGAGCACGGTCGTGCCCCGTTCGGCCCTGCGCCGGTCGACGGCGCTCCACACCGCCCGCCGCGCGACGGGGTCCATCCCGGTGGTCGGCTCGTCCAGCACCAGCAACGGCCGTTCCCCCACCAGGGCGGACGCGAAGCACGCCAGCCTCCGCTGTCCGCCGGACAGCTTGCGCAGCGGCCGCCCGGCGATCGGGGTGAGCCCCAGCTCGTCGAGGACGGCGTCCCGTTCCTGCCGGGCCCGGCGTACGTCGAGGCCGCGCAGCCGTCCGGTGGTCTCGGCGGCCAGGGAGACGGTGAGCTCGTCGAGGGCGGTGGACTCCTGGCCGAGGTAGGCGAGGATGCGCGCGGCCCGCTCGGGGTGGCGCACGATGTCGTGTCCGAGGATCTCCACACTGCCCGCGTCGGGCCGCATCAGCCCGGTGAGCTGCCGTACGAGGGTGGACTTGCCGGCCCCGTTCGGGCCGAGCAGCCCGAAGATCTCACCGCGCCGGATGTCCAGTTCCACGGCGTCGGTGGCCCGTACCTCGGGGGTCGCAGGGGTGCCGCGCCGGCCCCGTACCGCCGGATAGGTCTTGGTCAGTCCGCGCACGGCGCACACGACCTGGTCCTCGTGCCGGATGGCCGATGCCGCGCGCGTACTCACAAGGGACGAGGGTACGGGGTCGGGGCGGCCCGGTCGCCGTCGGGGGCGCCCCGAGTGCCCGGTTCGGTCCCCGTCAGTCCCCCGCGGGCGCGTGCTCGGCGGCGGTCCGGACGTCGACCTCGCGCCAGAAGCCCGCCCGGATGGCGTAGCGGTCGTGCTCGTCGATCTGGTCGTCCTTGTGCGCGAGCAGTCCGAAGCGGGCCGCGTACCGGAGCAGCTCGCCGTCGATGCGGTGCGGGATCCGCGGGTACATGCCGGACAGTTTCTGCAGATGGCTCTGGTCGCCGAGGCGTCCCATCCACCGGCGGGCGAAGACCTGCCCCACCTCGTACGGATCGCCGCCGACGGTGGTGATGTCCTCCTCGCGGTCCGCCCACCGCTGCTCCGCCGTGGTCAGCTGCGCCAGCGTCGGCATGGAGGTGGCCTCGGGCGGCTCGGCGACGACACCGGGCCGGTCGACCCAGCCCCGGTCGGAGGACCAGCGCAGGGTCGCGGTGGCGGGGTGCTGGACCGGATGGGTGCCGGGCGCGCGCAGGGCCGCGAGGTCCTTGGGGGTGGGGACGCCTTTGGGCGCGGGGACGCGCTCCTGCGTGCCGCCCCGGTCGTCGGAGGCCGCGGTGGCGTGCTCGGGCTCCTCGGAGGGGCGCTCGGCGGCGGGGGCGAGGCCGGCGTCGGGCAGCGGCGCGGAGAGGATCGCGGCGATCTCGGGCCGGGGCGCGGGCGGCGGCGCGCACACCCCGCCGAGTTCCTTGGCGCGTACGGCCTTGGTGATCCACGTACGGTCCAGGACGCGCCGCTCGTCGGCCTCCGCGACCAGGTCCTCGGACTGGTTGTAGTCGCCGTCGGCGGCCTGGACGGCCCACAGGTGGACGGCGACGCCGTGCTCCTTGGCGGCCATCATGCCGGGCAGCAGATCGCCGTCGCCGGTGACCAGCACGACGTCGGAGCAGGCGCGGTTGCGGGCCAGCTCGGTCAGTTCGGCGTGCATCGCGGCGTCGACGCCCTTCTGGGCCCACCGCCCGTCGCTGCGGGTCAGGGCGCCCAGCCGGACGGTGACCCGGGGCATGACCCGCAGCCTGCGGTGCTCGGGCTGGGGGACACGGTCGGGGGCGCCGTCGAACCAGTAGATGCGCAGCAGCGGGCGTTCGGTGTCGGACTCGGCCTGTTCGCGCAGGCCCTGGACGAGGGCGGGGTGGTCGACGGTGATCCGGGATCGCGAGGGTTCTCCGGCGAGGAGGCTGGCGGCGGCCCCCAGCAGATACCCGGCGTCCACCAGGACGATGCAGCGGTCCACGCGACTCACCCTCTTCCCTGGAGGTTTGCTTCGGGCTTCCTTCGAGTCTGCCCGACCGTGCGGGGGTTAACGGCCCGAACTCGATCTTCGGCGTGGCGTTTCGGGGCGATCCGCTCCGAGAATCCCTGTCACGGACGGTAATTATCCGAAATGCGTCGTAAGTCAGCCTATGTGAATCTGGTCGCGGCCCTGGCCCCTAGATCCCCCACAGGAGGCAGATCACCATGGCCAAGAACAAGAAGCAGGATCGTAAGCAGCCGCAGTCCGAGCGTGGTCCGCAGCAGGCGCAGCACTCCTCGATGCAGGAGCAGGGCGAGCAACAGATCGCGGGGGTGACTCCCGCGGACGTCGCCCGCAAGGGCCGGCAGAAGCGCTTCGGTCACAACTGACATCCGCGCGGCGGGCTGTTGCAGCCCAGGCACACCGAGGGGCGCGTCCGGTTCCGGACGCGCCCCTCGCGTGGACCACCGCGGGTCCTCGTCAGCCCGCCAGGCAGGACGGGCCGAGCAGCACCTTGAGGTCGCCGAAGAGGGCCGGATCGGGCTTGACCCGGTGCCGGTCCAGGCGCAGTACGGTCGTCCTGGTCGGCCCCTGGAGCTTGATCCGGACCTCGCTGTCACCCTTGTGGTGGGTGAGGATCTCGTTGAGCCGGCTGACCATCGGCGGGGTGACCCGGGTGGCCGGGATGGTGAGGACCACCGGCGCGTTGGCGCCCGCGGTGGACAGGTCGGGGACCATCAGCTCCATCGCGACCAGACGGGGCACGTCCTCGCGCTTGTCGAGGCGGCCCTTGACGAAGACCACGGCGTCCTCGACGAGTTGGGTGGACACCAGCTGGTAGGTCGCCGGGAAGAACATGCACTCGATGGAGCCGGCGAGGTCCTCCACGGTGGCGATCGCCCAGGCGTTGCCCTGTTTGGTCATCTTGCGCTGCAGACCCGAGATGATGCCGCCGATGGTCACCACCGCGCCGTCGGCGTGCTCGCCCCCGGTGAGCTGGGCGATGCCCGCGTCCGCCTTGTCGGACAGCACGTGCTCCAGACCGAAGAGCGGGTGGTCGGAGACGTACAGGCCGAGCATCTCCCGCTCCTGGGCGAGCAGATAGGTCTTCTCCCACTCCTCGTCCGTGAAGACCACGTCGAGTCCGAAGCCGGGCTCGCTCGTCTGCTCCTCGCCCATCCCGCCGAAGAGGTCGAACTGCCCCTCGGCCTCCTTGCGCTTGACCGCCACCACGTTGTCGATCATCGGCTCGAACTGCGCGGTGAGGCCCTTGCGGGTGTGGCCCATGGAGTCGAAGGCGCCGGCCTTGATCAGGGACTCCGTCGTCCGCTTGTTGCAGACCACGGCCTCGACCTTGTCGAGGTAGTCGGGGAAGGAGGCGTACTTCCCCTTGGCCTTGCGGCACTTGATGATCGACTCGACGACGTTGGTGCCGACGTTGCGGACGGCGGACAGGCCGAAGAGGATCACGTCGTCGCCCTGGGCGGCGAAGTTGGCCTCGGACTCGTTCACGTTCGGCGGGAGCACCCGGATGCCCATGCGACGGCACTCGTTGAGGTAGATCGCCGACTTGTCCTTGTCGTCCTTGACGGACGTCAGCAGCGCGGCCATGTACTCGGCGGGGTAGTTCGCCTTCAGGTACGCGGTCCAGTACGAGACCAGTCCGTACGCGGCCGAGTGGGCCTTGTTGAAGGCGTACCCGGCGAACGGGACCAGCACGTCCCACAGCGCCTGGATGGCCTCGTCGCTGTAGCCGTTCTTCTGGGCGCCGGACTGGAAGATGGTGAAGTTCTTCGCCAGCTCGTCGGGCTTCTTCTTGCCCATCACGCGGCGGAGGATGTCGGCCTCGCCGAGCGAGTAGCCGGCGATGATCTGGGCGGCCTTCTGCACCTGCTCCTGGTAGACGATCAGGCCGTAGGTGACGTCCAGGACCTCCTTGAGCGGTGCCTCCAGCTCGGGGTGGATCGGGGTGATCTCCTGCTGGCCGTTCTTGCGGAGGGCGTAGTTCGTGTGCGAGTTCATGCCCATCGGGCCCGGGCGGTACAGGGCCGACACGGCGGAGATGTCTTCGAAGTTGTCGGGCTTCATCAGCCGCAGCAGCGAGCGCATGGGGCCGCCGTCGAACTGGAACACGCCGAGGGTGTCGCCGCGCTGGAGCAGTTCGAAGGTCGTCGGGTCGTCCAGCGGGAGGGCCAGGAGGTCGATGTCGATCCCCTTGTTGGCCTTCACCATCTTGACGGCGTCGTCCATGATCGTGAGGTTGCGCAGGCCCAGGAAGTCCATCTTCAGCAGGCCGAGCGACTCACAGCTCGGGTAGTCCCACTGGGTGATGGTCACGCCGTCGGTGTGCCTCACCCAGACCGGGACGTGCTCGGTGATGGTCTCGCTGGACATGATCACGCCGGCGGCGTGCACACCCATCTGCCGGACCAGGCCCTCCACCCCGCGCGCGGTGTCGATGACCTTCTTCACGTCCGGCTCGTTCTCGTACATCGAGCGGACCTCGCCCGCCTCCGAGTAGCGGGGGTGGGCGGGGTCGGTGATGCCGGAGAGCGGGATGCCCTTGCCGAGGACGTCGGCGGGCATGGCCTTGGTGATGCGGTCGCCCATCGCGTACGGGTAGCCCAGCACGCGCGCGGAGTCCTTGATCGCGTTCTTGGCCTTGATGGTGCCGTACGTGCCGATCATGGCGACCTTGTCGGCGCCGTACTTCTCGGTCACGTACCGGATCACCTCGACGCGCCGACGCTCGTCGAAGTCGATGTCGACATCGGGCATCGAGATGCGCTCGGGGTTGAGGAACCGCTCGAAGATCAGACCGTGCGGGATGGGGTCGAGGTCGGTGATGCCGAGGGCGTACGCGACGATCGAACCGGCCGCGGAGCCTCGGCCGGGGCCGACCGCGATGCCCTGCTTCTTGGCCCACATGATGAAGTCGGCGACGACGAGGAAGTAGCCCGGGAAGCCCATCGAGATGATGGTGTCCATCTCGTACTCGACCTGCTTCATACGGTCGTCCGGGATGCCGTCGGGGAAGCGGCGGTGCATGCCGCGCATGGTCTCCTCGCGGAACCAGCTGACCTCGGTGTAGCCCTCCGGGATGTCGAACTTGGGCATGAGGTCGCGCTTCTCGAACATCCCGGTGGTGTCGACCTGCTCGGCCACCAGGAGCGTGTTGGCGCAGCCCTCCTGCCAGGCGTCCGAGGAGTCGATGGCGTACATCTCCTCCGTGGACTTCAGGTAGTAGCCGGTCCCGTCGAACTTGAAGCGGTCCGGGTCGGAGAGGTTCTTGCCGGTCTGGATGCACAGCAGGGCGTCGTGGGCGGTCGCCTCGTGCGCGTACGTGTAGTGCGAGTCGTTCGTCACCAGCGGCGGGATGCCGAGCTTCTTGCCGATCTCCAGCAGACCGTCGCGGACCCGGTGCTCGATGTCGATGCCGTGGTCCATCAGCTCCAGGAAGTAGCGGTCCTTGCCGAAGATGTCCTGGTAGTCGGCGGCCGCCTTCAGGGCCTCGTCGTACTGGCCGAGGCGCAGCCGGGTCTGGAGCTCGCCGGAGGGGCAGCCGGTGGAGGCGATGAGCCCCTCGGACCACTTGGCGATGGTCTCCTTGTCCATGCGGGGCCACTTCTGCAGCCAGCCCTCGGCGTACGCGTCCGAGGAGAGCCGGAAGAGGTTGTGCAGGCCGGTCGCGTTCGCCGCCCAGATCGTCTTGTGGGTGTAGCCGCCGGAACCGGAGACGTCGTCGCGCTTCTGGTGCGGCTGGCCCCACTGGATCTTGCGCTTGTTGCGCCGCGACTCGGGGGCGACATACGCCTCGATCCCGATGATCGGGGTGATTCCGGCCTTCTTCGCGGAGTGGTAGAAGTCGTACGCCCCGTGGAGGTTGCCGTGGTCGGACATGGCGATGTGGGTCATGCCCATCTCGTTGCACGCGTTGAACATGTCCTTCAGCCGCGCGGCACCGTCCAGCAGCGAGTACTGGGTGTGGACGTGCAGGTGCGTGAACGGCGGCTTTGACACGGCGTGGCCTCCAAGGGAAACACTCGACGACGGGCTGGGGGACAGTCCGGGGGTCAGCGTCGAAGTCTATGCCTCGCCACTGACACTCGGACCGCTTCCCCGCGTACCTTCACACCGGGGTCCGCGGGCACTTCCGCGCGGCTCCGCCCGTTGGAGACGACAGAAACGCTGTCGTACACGTCATGCACCAGGAGGCACCCGCGATGTCGGTTCAGCAGCTCAACGACGAGCACCGCGGCGAGGAGATCCTCGCCGTCTTCGACACCGCGTTCGGCGAGCTCCTGGCCGCCGACCCGGCCGCGTTCCGTGTGAAGTTCCGCAAGATGGCGGCCTCGGCGTTCGCCTTCTACCGGGGCACGGCGGCGCTCTTCTACCACGACCTGGACGGGGAGAAGCTGGGCGGCCCGTTCCTCGACGAGCGCACCTCGCGCGTGTGGATCCACGGCGACCTGCACGCGGAGAACTTCGGCACGTACATGGACGCCACCGGCCGGCTGATCTTCAACGTCAACGACTTCGACGAGGCGTACGTCGGCCCCTTCACCTGGGACCTCAAGCGCCTCTCCGCCTCGATCGCCCTCATCGGCTACGCGAAGGCGCTCAGCGACGACCAGATCACCGAGCTGGTGCAGGTGTACGCGGGCGCGTACCGCGAGCGCATCCGCGCGCTGGCCTCCGGCGCCAAGAACGACGAGGTTCCGCCGTTCACCCTGGACACCGCTCAGGGCCCGCTGCTGGACGCGCTGCGCGACGCCCGCTCGCTGACCCGCTTCGGCCTCCTGGACTCCATGACGGAGATCCGCGACTTCGAGCGCCGCTTCGCGCCGGGCGGCGGCTCCATCGAGCTGGACGCGGCCACCCGCTACAAGGTGCTCGCGGCCTTCGACGGCTATCTGGAGACCCTGCCGGAGGCGTCCCTGTCCCGCCCCGACTCCTACCGCGTCAAGGACGTCGTCGGCCGCCGCGGCATCGGCATCGGCTCGGCCGGGCTGCCCTCGTACAACATCCTCCTGGAGGGCCACACCGACGCCCTGGAGAACGATGTCGTGATCTACATCAAGCAGGCCCAGACCCCGGCCGTCTCCCGTCACATCACCGACCCGGCGATCCGCGGCTACTTCCAGCACGAGGGCCACCGCACGGTGATCTCGCAGCGCGCCCTCCAGCAGCACGCCGACCCGTGGCTGGGCTGGACCGAGCTGGACGGCGCGGGCCAGCTGGTCGCCGAGGTCTCGCCGTACGCCGTGGACCTGGACTGGGGCGACATCGACGACCCGGAGGAGATCGCGGGCGTCGTCGCCGACCTGGGCCGCGCCACGGCGACGATGCACGCGGCGGCGGACGACACCTCCGGCGAGTCGCTGGTGCCGTTCTCCACCGAGCGGGCCATCGACGCGGCGATCGCGGCCGACGAGGCGGGCTTCTCCCCCCTCCTGGTGGACTTCGCGCACAGCTACGGCGCACGCGCGCGTGCGGACCACCAGATCTTCGTCGACCTGTTCCGCAACGGCCGGATCCCCGGTCTGTGACAACAGCTCGCTAACGGTCCGCCGTCTCACAGGGCCCCTTTAGGGGTCTCTTACGGGAGTGCGTGACAGACTTCCTCCGCCATGGACATATCCGGGACCCGACTCAGAGCCGTACGCGCGGCGCTGTTCACGGCAGTCGTCGTGACGCTCAGCACCGCGTCGCACGTCCTGCTGTCCCGGGCCCCGCTGCCGTTCAACACGGTGGCCGCCGTCGCGGCCGCCGTGTTCGTCCTCGCGTACGCCCTCGCGGGCCGCGAGTGCGGCTTCGGGCGGATCGCCGCCCTGCTGATCCCGCTGGAGCTGGCGGCCGACACCGTCTTCACCACGGGCCAGCACGTCTGCTACGGCCGCGCGGGCGGCCCGGTGGCAGGCCCGCTGGCCTCGGTCGGCTGGAACGTCCTGTGCGGCGACGGCACCCGCGTCGGCGCCCCCCTGGCCCAGGTCACCGGCACCGACCCCGAACGGCTCGGCGGGCTCCTCGCCCACGCCGACCCGGCCACCGCCTGGCTGCTGCTCGGCGCGCACGTCACCGTCGGCCTGATCGCGGCCGCCTGGCTGCGCCGGGGCGAGCGGGCGCTGGCCCAGCTGCTGCGGGCGACCGCCGCGACCACCTTCCGGCCGCTGCTGCTGGCGGTCGCCGCCGTGACCGTACGACGCGCCCCGGCGGCCCGCCGCCTGCCGCGGCCCGCGCACCGCACGGCCACCGCCAGGGACCGGATCCTCGTGCACTCCCTGGGCCGGCGCGGACCACCGCGCCCGGCCGCCCTCGGCCTCGCCGCCTGAGCGGCACGGCCCGGAGACACCCTTCGCGCGGCCTCGCCCGCGCACCTCACGAGCACGAGCAGTCCCTCACACGTATCCGCGCACGACCCGTGCGCATCCCTGATGGAGAACACCGACATGAGCAAGCGGAACAGCCAGGCGGCGAAGACGGCGGCCCGGGAGCGGCTGCGCATCGAGCGCGAGAAGCAGGCCAAGCGGGCGAAGGTCAGGCGGCAGCTCATCGTGGCCGCTTCGGCCGTCGGCGTGCTGGCCGCGGCCGGCGGCATAGGTTACGCCGTCGTCCAGGCCAACAAGCCGAGCTACTGGGAGGAGGCCAAGACCGCCGAGCTGGTCAAGCCGGCCAACACCAGCGGCAAGAACGGCACGACCGTCGTCCTCGGCAAGGACAGCGCCAAGAAGACCCTCGTGATGTACGAGGACGCGCGCTGCCCGGTCTGCGCCCAGTTCGAGCAGACCGTCGGCGCGACGGTGAAGAAGGACTACGACGACGGCAAGTTCAAGCTCCAGTACGTCGGCGCCACCTTCCTCGACCGCAGCCTGACCGGTGAGGGCTCCAAGAACGCGCTGAGCGCCCTGGGGGCCGCGCTCGACGTCAGCCCCGAGGCGTTCCTCGAGTACAAGACCGCGATGTACTCGGCGAAGTACCACCCCGACGAGAGCGAGGACAAGTTCAAGGACGACTCCTACCTGATCAAGGTGGCGAACACCGTCCCGGAGCTGAAGGACAACACCGAGTTCCAGAAGGCCGTGAAGAACGGCACCTACGACCGGTGGGCGCTGGAGATGTCGAAGACCTTCGACAAGAGCGGCGTCTCGGGCACCCCGACCCTGAAGATGGACGGCAAGACCCTCACCGGCTCCGACGGGAAGAACGCGCCGATGACCGTCGCCGACTTCAACACGGCGATCGAGGCGGCGCTCAAGGCCTGATCCGACGCTGAGTCAAAGAGCGGGCGAACATTTACACGTTCGCCCGCTCTTTTGTCGTACTGGTCAGTAATCTCATCGTCCGTGACCAGTCGATTCAGATCCTCCGAGAGCGCCGACACCTCGTCAGAGCGCCCCAACGCGCTGTCTCCGCGCCGCCGTACGGTCGTCAAGGCCGCGGCGGCCACTGCCGTGCTGGCCGGCCCGCTCGCCGCCGCCCTGCCGGCCCGCGCCGCCGCGGACACTCCGTCCTTCCTGCACGGTCTCGCCTCCGGCGACCCGCTGCCCGACGGCATCCTGCTGTGGACCCGGGTGACGCCCTCCGCCGAGGCGGTGCCGGGCTCGGGGCTCGGCCAGGACGTCGAGGTCAGCTGGACCGTGGCCAGGGACAAGGCGCTGACGAACGTCGTCGCCCAGGGCTCCACCACCGCGACGGCCGCCTCCGACCACACCGTGAAGGCCGACATCCGCGGCCTGGAGCAGGCCACCGACTACTGGTTCCGCTTCTCGGCCGGCGGCACGGACTCCCCGGTGGCGCGCACCCGCACCGCGCCGGCGGCGGACGCCTCGGTGGCGAACCTGCGCTTCGGCGTGGTCTCCTGCGCCAACTGGGAGGCCGGCTACTTCTCCTCGTACCGTCATCTTGCGGCCCGCGGCGACCTGGACGCCTGGCTGCACCTCGGCGACTACATCTACGAGTACGGCACCGGCGAGTACGGCGCGCGCGGCACCGTCGTACGGCAGACCTCGCCCACGCACGAGATCCTCACGCTCGCCGACTACCGCACCCGGCACGGCAAGTACAAGACGGACCCCGATCTGCAGGCCCTGCACGCCAAGGCGCCCGTCGTCGCGATCTGGGACGACCACGAGTTCGCCAACGACACCTGGTCGGGCGGCGCCGAGAACCACACCGAGGGCACCGAGGGCACCTGGGCGGCCCGTCAGGCGGCCGCCAAACAGGCCTACTTCGAGTGGATGCCGGTCCGCCCGGCGATCGCCGGCACCACCTACCGCCGGCTGCGCTTCGGCAAGCTGGCCGACCTGTCCCTGCTCGACCTGCGCTCCTTCCGCTCACAGCAGGTCAAGGTCGGCAACGGCTCGGTGGACGACCCGGACCGCACGCTCACCGGCCGTGCCCAGCTCGACTGGCTGAAGGCAGGCCTGAAGGCGTCGGACACCACCTGGCGGCTGGTCGGCAACTCCGTGATGATCTCGCCGTTCGCCATCGGCTCCCTCTCGGCGGACCTGCTCAAGCCGCTCGCCAAGCTGCTCGGCCTGCCCCAGGAGGGCCTGGCCCTCAACACCGACCAGTGGGACGGCTACACCGACGACCGCCGCGAACTCCTGGCCCACCTGCGCTCGAACGCCATCGGCAACACCGTCTTCCTGACCGGTGACATCCACATGGCGTGGGCCAACGACGTGCCCGTGGACGCCGGGACCTACCCCCTGTCGGCCTCGGCCGCCACGGAGTTCGTGGTCACCTCGGTGACCTCCGACAACCTCGACGACATCGTGAAGGTCCCCGAGGGCACCCTCACCGCGATCGCCGCGCCGATCATCAAGGCGGCCAACCGGCACGTCCACTTCGTCGACACCGACCGCCACGGCTACGGCGTCCTGGACATCACCGCCGGCCGCGCGCAGATGGACTACTACGTCCTGTCCGACCGCACCAGCGCCACCGCGACCTCCTCCTGGTGGCGTTCGTACCGCACGCGCAGCGGTACGCAGAAGGTGGAGCGGACGTACGACCCGGTCTGAGCCGGCTAGAGCGACTCGAGGAAGCCGAGTGCCACCCGCCAGGTGGCCTCGGCGGCCTCCGCGTCGTAGTCCGGCAGGCCGGGATCGGTGTACAGGTGCCCGGCGCCCGCGTACCGGTAGATCTCCACGTCGGCGCCCGCTCTGCCCATCTGCAGGTACCAGGCGCTCAGCCAGTCGTCGGTCTCGAACGGATCCGGCTCGGCCACGTGCAGCTGGACCGGCAGCCCGTCCACCGAGACATGGGGCGCGAGGTCCGAGGTGCCGTGCAGGAGGAGCAGGCCGCGCGCCTTCTCGTCGCCGAGGGCGAGGGTCTGGGCGATCGACGCGCCCAGCGAGAAACCGGCGTACACGAGCCCTCGCTCCGAGTAGGGCGCGGCGGCCAGGACGGCTCTCCTCAGCAGCTCGTCCTTGCCGATCTCCTCCTTGTGGGCCATGCCCTCCTCGGCCGTCCCGAACGTACGCCCCTCGAAGAGGTCCGGCGTCCACACCTCGTGGCCGGCCGCGCGCAGCCGGTCGGCCGCCGCGCGCACCGCGGGACGCAGTCCGTAGGTCGAGTGAAAGAGCATGATGTTCATGCGCCCATGGTGCCAGCCTGCACCGACGACCCTGTGCGTGCGCCTCCTCACAGAAACCGCATGTTCAAGGTCGCGCGGACCCGGTTACGTTCGAAGGCATGGAGAACCTGCTCCGACCCGTGATCGTGGTCGGCGGTTCGGTCGTACTGGGAATACTCATCGGCTGGGCCACCGACCGTCTGCTGTCCAAGGCCGACCGACGGCATCCGGAGACCCCGCTGTGGGGTCTGCTGCGCCGTGGCCGCATTCCGTATCAGCTGGTGCTGTGCGCGGCGATGCTGAGAGGGGCGTACGACGAGGCGCAGCTGCTGGAGGACCACCGGACCGGGATCGGCCAGGTGCTCACCCTGGTGCTGATCGGCTCGGCCGCCTGGCTGGTGATCCGCATCGCGGCGGCGATCGTCGAGACGTCGTACTCCCGCTACGCGCGCGTGCACCGCGACCCGGCCCGGGTGCGGCGGGTCCGCACCCAGGTGTCGCTGATCATGCGGGTGGTGTCGGCCGTCGTCGGGGTGGTGGCGGTGGCGGCGATGCTGCTGACGTTCCCGGCGATGCGCGCGGCGGGTGCCTCGCTGCTGGCCTCGGCCGGCATCCTCGGCATCGTCGCCGGTGTGGCCGCCCAGTCGACGCTCAGCAACATGTTCGCCGGGCTGCAGATCGCCTTCGGCGACATGGTGCGCATCGGCGACACGGTCGTGGTGGACGGCGAATGGGGCACCGTCGAGGAGATCACGCTGACCTTCCTGACGGTGCGGACGTGGGACGAGCGCCGGATCACCATGCCGGTGTCGTACTTCACCTCGAAGCCGTTCGAGAACTGGTCGCGCGGCACACCGCAGATGACCGGCATCGTCTACTGGCACGTCGACCACACCGCGCCGGTGGACGCGATGCGCGAGAAGCTGCGCGACATCCTGCGCGAGTGCCCGGCCTGGGACGGCCGCGCCTGCGGCCTGGACGTCACGGACACCACCCCGAACACCATGCAGGTGCGGGCCCTGGTCACGGCGAAGGACGCCGACGACATCTGGACGGTCCGGGTCGCGGTCCGCGAGCAGATGGTCCGCTGGCTGGCCAGGGAGCACCCGTACGCGCTCCCGCGCGTCAACACGGCGGACGCCACCCCGCCGCCGGGCCGGCTCCCCGGCCAGGCCTCCTCCCGGGACCGGGACGGGGCCGTGCACCGCATGTGACCCGCGGCCGGCTCAGTTGCCGCGCTCGGCGCCGCCGTTCACCTGGATCACCTGTGAGGTGATGTGTCCGGCGGCGGGCGAGGCGAGCCAGTGCAGGGTGGCCGCGACGTCGCCCGGCGTGCCGGCCCGTCCGGTGAAGGTCTCGCCGATGAGCCGCTCACGCCGGGCGGGGTCGATGGCCTCCCCGAAGAACCCGGTGTCCTCGACGTAGCCGGGGGCGACGACGTTCGCCGTGATCCCGCGCGGCCCCAGCTCCCGCGCGAGATCACGGGCGTACGGATGCAGCGCGGCCTTGGCCCCGCCGTACGCCCCGCTGCCGGACCCCCGGTAGGCGGCGATCGAGCTGACGAACAGCACCCGTCCGCCCGGGGAGGCGAGCCGGTCCTTGAGGGCCTCGGTGAGCAGCGCGGCGGAGAGGGTGTTGATCCGGAAGTTCACGGTCCACAGGTGCGCGACCCGGTCGAGCGGATCCTCGCTCCCGGCGGCGGGTTCGAGCTGCCCGGTCCCGCCGGCGCTGTGGACGAGCACGTCGACGGTCCCGAACTCCGCCGCGACGAACCGGGCGACACCCCTGACGTCCTCGGGCTCACCGAGGTCGGCGGCATACGTCAGGGATCCGTCGACCCCGGCCTTCTCCAGCACCTCCGCCCGCCGGCCGAGCAGCAGGACCCGGTCCCCGTCCGCGGCGAAGGCGTGCGCCGCGGCGAGCCCGATCCCCGTACCACCACCACTGATGACCACGTTGCGTGCCATGGGAACCGATCCTAGGGACGGGAGGCCGCCGAGGGCGGACACCACGGCGGGCGACGACGCTTTCCGGCCAACCGGCGATCACCGCAGGCTGCGGACGTCCAGATGACGCAGCACCCGGTCCACGATCTCCGGATCCGCACCCGGCTCACTGCGCGCCGCCACCACCTCGTGCCGCGCCGCGCTCAGCATCTCGCCCTGGATCCGCCGCACCCGCTTCAGCCGCCGCACCCGCTGCTCGTGCGCCTCCCGCCGCTCGTCCTCCCCCACGTCCGGACTGATCCGCACGCCGATGTCGAGGGCCCGCCGCAGCATCTGCTCGGACAGCTCCTCCGGCAGGTCCTCCTCCGCCTCGATCTCCCGCAGCCTGCGCTTGGCCGCCTTGGCCGCCCGCACCGCCAGTTCCTTCTCGAACTCCTTCTCGCGGTCGGTGTCGGACTGCACGTCGAGCCGTTTCACCAGCCAGGGCAGGGTCAGTCCCTGCAGGATCAGCGTCGCCATGATCACACCGAACGCGATGAAGATGATCTCGTCCCGGTCGGGGAACGGCGCTCCCTCGTCGGTCCTGAGCGGCACGGCCAGCGCCAGCGCGACCGACGCGACCCCGCGCATCCCCGACCACCACATGACGACGGTCTCCCGCCAGGTCATCGGGATGTCCTCGTCGTGGTCCCGCCGGGCGTGCAGCCGTTTCGTCAGCCAGGTCGCCGGCATCAGCCACAGCAGCCGTACGACGACGACCACGGCCACGATCACCGCCGCCCAGCCGAGCATCTCCCCCCACCGCCCGGACGCCGTCCGGATCGCGATGTGCAGTTCCAGGCCGATCAGCCCGAACGCGACGCCCGTGACGAGCGTGTCGATGATGTCCCAGAAGGTGTGGCCGGCCAGCCGGGTCAGCACGTCGTCGGGGTCGGTGGCGTACTCGGCGAGGAACAGCGCGGTGGTCAGGACCGCCAGCACCCCGGACCCGTGGAACTCCTCCGCCAGCACGTACGAGGCGTAGGGCACCAGGAGCGTCAGCCCGATCTGCAGCGTCGTGTCCCCGAGCATGTCCAGCAGTCTGTTCGCGCCCCACCCGAGCGCCACGCCCACCGCCACCGCCACCACGGCGGACAGCACGAGGTCGAGGCCGGCCTGCCACGGCGAGAACGAGCCGCTCACGGCCGCGGCGATCGCGACGTGGTACAGCACGATGGCCGTCACGTCGTTGAACAGCCCCTCGCCCTCCAGGATGGAGACGAGCCGGCGGGGCAGCCCCAGCTGCCCGGCGACGGCGGTCGCCGCCACCGGGTCCGGCGGCGCGACCAGAGCGCCCAGCGCCACGGCCGCGGCGATCGGCAGGCCCGGCACGACCGCGTGGGCGACGACGGCCACGCACACGGTCGTGACGAACACCAGCGCGACGGCGAGCAGGAAGATGGGCCGTTTGTTGGCCGTGAACTGCCGCCACGAGGTCCGCCGTACGGCGGCGTACAGCAGGGGCGGCAGCAGCAGGGGCAGGATCAGGTCGGGCGGGACGTTCACGTTGGGGACGAAGTCGGCCACGGCCAGGACGATGCCGAGCAGCGTCATGAGCACCGGCGCCGGCAGTCCGAACCGGTCCCCGACCGGGACGCTCACCACGGCCCCGAGCAACAGGACGAACAGAAGGGCCAGCTGATCCACGGTCAGCGCTCCGAAGGTCTAGACGATCAAGTACATCCAGATCTCCAGCGTCGCACGCGCCCCTGCCGGGCACGTCGCGGCATCACCGCCGGTCAGAGGGAGCGGCGCATCGACCGGTGCGCGATCCCCGCCTCCATGTCCTCCGGCCCGTACGCCTCGTAGCCCAGCCGCTCGTAGAACCCCAGTGCCTGCGTCTGCGCGTGCAGATCGACGGCCGCGAGGCCACGCGCGTGTGCCGCCTCCTCGATGGCCCGCACCAGCGCGACCCCGACGCCGAGCCCGCGCGCCTCACGCGCGACGGCCAGCCGTCCCAGCGATCCGACCGCCGGGTCGCCGCCGGTCCGCGCCGCGGCCGCCTCGCCGTACAGCAGCCGCCCGGTCCCGAGCGGTACGCCGTCCTCCCGGACCGCCAGCACATGGACCGCTCCGGCGTCGTGCTCGTCGTACTCCAGGTCCTCAGGCACGCCCTGCTCTCGGACGAAGACCTCCTTGCGCACCGCGAAGCACGCCTCCAGGTCTGCGGGGTCCTCGGCGACGCGCACCGCGTACCCGCGCGTGCCGGTCATCCGTAGGTCTCCTCGCGGACCTGGTCCAGGGCCTTCTGCAGGTCGGCCGGGTAGTCGCTGGCGAACTCCGCCCACTGCCCGTCGCCGGGGTGCTCGAAGCCCAGCCGTACCGCGTGCAGCCACTGGCGGGTCAGACGCAGCCGCTTGGCGAGGGTGGGGTCGGCGCCGTAGGTGAGGTCGCCGACGCAGGGGTGGCGGTGGGCGGCCATGTGGACGCGGATCTGGTGCGTGCGGCCGGTCTCCAGCTTCACGTCCAGCAGGGAGGCCGCGCGGAAGGCCTCGATCAGGTCGTAGTGCGTCACGGACGGCTTGCCGTCGGCGGTGACCGCCCACTTGTAGTCGTGGTGCGGATGCCGGCCGATGGGCGCGTCGATGGTGCCGCTGGTCGGGTCGGGGTGGCCCTGGACGAGCGTGTGGTAGCGCTTGTCGACCGTGCGCTCCTTGAACTGGCGCTTGAGCGAGGTGTACGCGCGCTCCGACTTGGCGACCACCATCAGGCCCGAGGTGCCCACGTCGAGGCGGTGCACGATGCCCTGGCGCTCGGCGGCACCGGAGGTGGAGATCCGGTAGCCGGCGGCGGCCAGCCCGCCGATGACGGTCGGACCGCTCCAGCCGGGCGACGGGTGCGCGGCCACGCCCACCGGCTTGACGATCACGACCACGTCGTCGTCGTCATGCACGATCTCCATGCCCTCGACCGGCTCGGCGACGATCTGCACCGGCGCGGGCGCCTGCGGCATCTCGACCTCGAGCCAGGCCCCGCCGTGCACCCGCTCCGACTTGCCGACCACCGAGCCGTCGACCGAGACCTTCCCCGCAGCGGCGAGCTCCGCGGCCTTCGTGCGGGAGAAGCCGAACATGCGGGAGATGGCGGCGTCGACGCGCTCGCCCTCCAGGCCGTCCGGCACGGGCAGGGTACGGATCTCGGGAATCGTGCTCACCCGACGAGTATGCCGGAAGCCTCCGACCCACCCGTACGGGCCTGTGGACGAACCGAGGGCGGCCCCGGGGCGGGCTCAGTCCCTGTGGACGGTCCCGTCCGGGTCGAGTCCCTTGAAGGACAGCAGCACGATCAGGATGCCGCCGCACACGATCGCCGAGTCGGCGAGGTTGAAGACCGCGAAGTGCTTCGGCGCGATGAAGTCGACGACCGCGCCCTCGAAGACACCCGGCGAGCGGAAGATCCGGTCGGTGAGGTTGCCCAGCGCACCGCCCAGCAGCAGCCCCAGGGCGATCGCCCAGGGCAGGCTGTAGAGCTTGCGGGCGAGCCGCGCGATCACCACGATCACCGCCGCCGCGATCACCGTGAAGATGACCGTGAAGGCCTCGCCGAAGCCGAAGGCCGCGCCGGCGTTGCGGATGGCCTCGAACTTCAGCCAGTCCCCGATGATCTCGATCGGCGCGTGGTGCTCCAGCTTGGCGACCACGATCATCTTGCTGATCAGGTCGAGGGCGTAGGCGAACGCGGCGACGGCGAAGAGCACGGCGATGCGGCGCCTGCCCCTGGGCCGCGCCTCGGTGCTCTCCTGCCCGTCCGGGAGGTCCGGGCCGGGCGACTGCTCCGGCTCGGCCCCTGCCGCCTCTGGGGTATCCGGCGTACCGATGATGCGCTCCGCCTCTGCCACGTGAGTCCCTCGACCTAGGTACCTGACTGAGGACGAGGGTACGACACGCCCCCGCACCCGCACGCGATCAGTACCGGCGCTCCTGCTTCTGCTTGCACTCGACACAGAGGGTGGCCCGGGGGAAGGCCTGCATCCGGGCCTTTCCGATGGGTTTGCCGCAGTTCTCGCACAGGCCGTACGTGCCGGCGTCCAGCCGCTCCAGGGCGTGCTCGGTCTGGATCAGCATCTCGCGCGCGTTGGCGGCCAGCGCCAGTTCGTGCTCGCGCGTGATGTTCTTGGTCCCGGTGTCCGCCTGGTCGTCGCCGGCGCCGTCGCCCGAGTCCCGCATCAGCCCCGCCAGGGAGGTCTCCGACGAGGCGAGCTCCGCACGCAGCCGTTCCATCTCGGACTGCAGTTCGTCGCGGGCCTCCTCGACCTCCTCCGGGGTCCAGGGTTCCTCACCGGGGCGCACCGCGAGTTCGCCCGGTTCCACCGCGGCGAGGCGTGCCTTGGGAACGGCGCTCTTCGCAGCCGCCGTGGCCGTGCCAGGAGTCTTCTTCGCAACCACTGTCGTGGCTCCCGTCTGCTCCGCGGCCGAGGCCGCGCCCACCTTCTTGGCCGTGCTCTTCCTTCCCGCACCCGCCGCTCCCACGCCCCCGGCGTCCGCGGCCTTGCCGGCGACTGCCGCCTTCCTGCCGGCTGTCCTCCCGCCGGCCGCCTTCCTGGCGGCCGTCCTGGGAGCGGCCGTCCTCCCGGCAGCCGCCTTCTTCGCCGCCGCCGTCGGAGCGACCGCCTCCTCGACGGCCATCTCCTCCACAGCCCCCTTCACGGCCGCGGCCTGCTTCCCGAGAGCCTTCTTCCCCGCGGTCTTCCTCCCGGCGGTCTCCTTACGCACCGCGCTCTTCCGGGCGGGCTTCCCGCCGGCGCCCTCTTCGCGGGCGGCCCGCGCACCGGCGGCCTTCTCACCGGCGGCCTTCCCATCAGTGGCCCGCGCCTCGGCGGCCTTCTCACCGGTGGCCCGTTGTCCGGAGGACTTCTCAGCGGCGGCCCGTGTCCCGGAGGACTTCTCAGCGGCGGTCGGCTTGCCCGCGGTCCCTTTGCCCGCCGTCGGCTCGCCCGCCGTCCCCTTCCCCGTGGCGGGCTTGCCCACGGCCTCCTTGCGGGCGGTCTTCTTCGCGGCGGGCTTCCGGGCACCCGCCCGCTCGGCCGCCGTCTTCCTGGCCGCCGTCTTCCTGGCCGCCGGTTCCGGGGCGACGGCCGCCTCGGCGGCGGCCCTCGCGAGGTCTGTGTCCAGTGCGGCCCTCTCCTTCGCCGCCGCCTTCTTGGCAGCGGTCTTCCTGGGGGCACGCGTCTTGGCGCGCGTCTCGCCGCCCGTTGCGGCGCCCGTCCCGGCGCTCGTCCTCCTCGCGGCCGTCTTCCTGCCGGCCGCGGCCCCGCGGGCCGCAGCCCCGCCCGCCTCCGCCGCCCGCGCGGTCTTCACCGTCCTGGCGGCACGGCCGGCGTCCTCCGCCAGCGTGCTCTTCTTGCCGCCGACGTCCTTGGCCGCGCCGTCGGAGGCCTTCGTGGACCTGCCGGACGGCTGTACGGCGGTCTTCTTCGCCACCATGGCCGCGGCCCCTTCACATATTGTGATCTTGCACGCGAATCGTGCTGGGACGATAAATCGACTTGAAGGCCGCGGCAACGGGGCACACCGCCCGGATCGCCCGCCTCGCGCACGCCGCGTGGCCGGCCTGCCTGCGTTGTGCCCAGCTCCCCGGCGGGTAATCCGCCGAGCCGACCACCCTGGAATCCGAACACGCGTACCCCGTGAACAGGCCTCCATTCGGGTCGCCCCACCCCGGGTCCCGCCGCCCGTCCGGGGGCGGCGTAAACCGGTCGGCCGCGGTCGGTGCGGCGCCGTACACTGGGCGGAGCGAAAAGCGTGGATGGGGACGAGTAGCGGCGTACGCAGCCCAGAGCGACCCGGGGACGGTGGAAGCCCGGGGGCGAGCGCGACGTGAAGATCACCCCGGAGCCGCCGGAAGAAAGCCCGGGCCGTACGGCACAGGCGAGTAGAACCGGCATCGCGACCCCAATGAGGGGGCTCACCGGAGCGCAGGGTGCGCCGGAGGGCCAAGGAGGGTGGTACCGCGGGAGCGCGCCGCACACGGCGTAGACAGGCAAGAAGGCTCTCGTCCCTCCGACGGAAGGCAGTACGTCCGCCGGAGGAAGATCGATGACGCAGTACCGCCAGGTGCCCGCCCAGGTCGACCTGCCCGCCCTCGAGCACGCCGTGCTCGACTTCTGGCGCGAGCAGAAGATCTTTGCCAAGAGCCTGGAGCAGTCCGAGGGCCGCCCCGAGTGGGTGTTCTACGAGGGCCCGCCCACCGCCAACGGCATGCCGGGCGCCCACCACATCGAGGCGCGCGTCTTCAAGGACGTCTTCCCCCGCTTCCGCACCATGCGCGGCTACCACGTGGCCCGCAAGGCGGGCTGGGACTGCCACGGCCTCCCCGTGGAGCTGGCGGTGGAGAAGGAGCTCGGCTTCTCCGGCAAGCAGGACATCGAGGCGTACGGCATCGCCGAGTTCAACGCCAGGTGCCGCGAGTCCGTGACCCGGCACACCGACGCCTTCGCCGAGCTGACGACCCGCATGGGCTACTGGGTCGACCTCGACGACGCCTACCGGACCATGGACCCGGAGTACGTCGAGTCGGTCTGGTGGTCGCTCAAGGAGATCTTCAACAAGGGTCTGCTGGTCCAGGACCACCGTGTCGCCCCCTGGTGCCCCCGCTGCGGCACCGGCCTCTCCGACCACGAGCTGGCGCAGGGCTACGAGACGGTCGTCGACCCGTCCGTGTACGTGCGTTTCCCGCTCACCTCCGGTCCGCTCGCCGGCGAAGCCGCGCTGCTCGTCTGGACGACGACCCCGTGGACCCTGGTCTCCAACACGGCCGTGGCCGCGCACCCCGACGTCACCTACGTCGTCGCGACCGACGGCGAGGAGAAGCTGGTCGTCGCCGAGCCCCTGGTGGCCAAGGCGCTCGGGGAGGGCTGGGAGACCACCGGCCAGACCTTCACCGGTGCCGAAATGGAGCGCTGGTCCTATCAACGTCCTTTCGAGCTGGTCGAGTTCCCGGCCGACGTCGCGACGCACTACGTCGTCAACGCCGAGTACGTCACCACCGAGGACGGTACGGGTCTGGTCCACCAGTCCCCCGCCTTCGGTGAGGACGACCTCAAGGTCTGCCGCGCCTACGGCCTGCCCGTGGTCAACCCGGTCCGCCCCGACGGCACCTTCGAGGAGTCCGTCCCGCTGGTGGGCGGCGTCTTCTTCAAGAAGGCCGACGAACAGCTCACCGCGGACCTCCAGCAGCGCGGCCTCCTCTTCCGGCACATCCCGTACGAGCACAGCTACCCGCACTGCTGGCGCTGCCACACCGCGCTCCTCTACTACGCGCAGCCGTCCTGGTACATCCGCACCACGGCGATCAAGGACCGCCTCCTCCAGGAGAACGAGAACACCAACTGGTTCCCGGACACGGTCAAGCACGGCCGCTTCGGCGACTGGCTGAACAACAACATCGACTGGGCACTGTCCCGCAGCCGCTACTGGGGCACCCCGCTGCCGATCTGGCGCTGTGAGGAGGACCACCTCACCGTGGTCGGCTCCCGCGCGGAGCTGACCGACCTGACCGGCACCGACCAGTCGGAGCTGGACCCGCACCGCCCGTACATCGACGAGGTCACCTTCGCCTGCCGCCACGACGGCTGCGGCAGGACGGCCACGCGCGTGCCCGAGGTCATCGACGCCTGGTACGACTCGGGTTCGATGCCGTTCGCGCAGTGGGGCTACCCGTACAAGAACAAGGACCTGTTCGAGTCCCGCTACCCGGCGCAGTTCATCTCCGAGGCCATCGACCAGACCCGCGGCTGGTTCTACACGCTGATGGCGGTGGGCACGCTCGTCTTCGACAAGTCGTCGTACGAGAACGTCGTCTGCCTGGGCCACATCCTCGCCGAGGACGGCCGCAAGATGTCCAAGCACCTGGGCAACATCCTGCAGCCCATCCCGCTGATGGACCAGCACGGCGCCGACGCGGTCCGCTGGTTCATGGCGGCCGGCGGCTCCCCGTGGGCGGCCCGCCGGGTGGGCCACGGCACGATCCAGGAGGTCGTCCGCAAGACGCTCCTCACGTACTGGAACACGGTCGCCTTCCAGGCGCTGTACGCCCGTACGTCCGGGTGGGCGCCCAGCGAGGCCGACCCGGCCCCCGCCGACCGCCCGCTCCTGGACCGCTGGCTGCTCTCCGAGCTGCACGCGCTCACCGACCAGGTGACGCAGGCCCTGGAGGCGTACGACACCCAGCGCGCCGGCAAGCTGCTCTCGGCGTTCGTCGACGACCTGTCCAACTGGTACGTGCGCCGCTCCCGCCGCCGCTTCTGGCAGGGCGACAAGGCCGCGCTGCGCACCCTCCACGAGGTCGTGGAGACCGTCACCAAGCTGATGGCCCCGCTGACCCCGTTCATCACCGAGCGGGTCTGGCAGGACCTCGTCGTGCCGGTCACCCCGGGCGCCCCGGAGTCCGTGCACCTGTCGCCCTGGCCGGAGGCGGACCTGTCCGCGATCGACCCGGAGCTGTCGAAGCAGATGGTCCTGGTCCGCCGCCTGGTGGAGCTGGGCCGCGCCACACGCGCGGAGTCGGGCGTGAAGACCCGCCAGCCGCTGAGCCGCGCCCTCGTGGCGGCCACCGGCTTCGACACCCTCTCCCCCGAGCTGCACACGCAGATCACGGAGGAGCTCAACGTCGAGTCGCTCGCGTCCCTGTCGGAGGTGGGCGGCAGCCTGGTCGACACCACCGCCAAGGCCAACTTCCGCGCCCTGGGCAAGCGGTTCGGCAAGCGCGTCCAGGACGTGGCGAAGGCCGTCGCGAACGCCGACGCGGCCGCGCTCTCCCTCGCCCTGCGCGAGGGCACGGCGTCGGTGGAGGTCGACGGCGAGACGATCACCCTCGCCCCCGACGAGGTCATCATCACGGAGACCCCGCGCGAGGGCTGGTCGGTCGCCTCCGACTCCGGCGCCACGGTCGCTCTCGACCTGGAGATCACCGAGGAGCTGCGCCGCGCGGGCCTGGCCCGTGACGCGATCCGCCTGATCCAGGAGGCCCGCAAGAACAGCGGCCTCGACGTCGCCGACCGCATCGCGCTGCGCTGGACCGCGACCGACCCGGCCACCGTCGACGCCCTGACCGGCCATGCCGGCCTGATCGCCGACGAGGTCCTCGCCACGGACTTCGCCCAGGGCGAGGCGGACGACACCTACGGCACGCCGTTCACCGACGAGGGCCTGACCCTGACGTTCCGCCTGCGCAAGGCGTAAGGACGTACGAAGGGCCCGGTCCCCCGCGGGGGACCGGGCCCTTCGGCGGTCCGGCGGCCGCACCGCCACCCTCGTCAACACGCGTAAAAAGGGCGGGACCCCGGATCGGAATCCGGGGCCCGCCCTTTGAACGCTGCCGACGCCTAAGGCGTACTACTGGCCGTCAGTTGTCGTCCTCGTCGATGAGGAAGCCACGCATCGGCGAGGGAGCCTGGCCCATCGGGGAGGGACCCTGCGGACGAACCGGCGCCATCGGCTGAGTCATGGCCGGGGACATCTGCTGCTGCCCGCCGTAGGACGGCGCGGCCGGGCTCGGGCCGCCCATGCCCTGGTTACCACCGTAGGACGGAGCGCTGGCGCCGGCCGGTGCCATGGAGGGCGCCGGGGACGGCGGCAGGGAAGCCGTGGCCGGGGTACGCGGCGGGGCGAGCGAGTCGTCGGCCTGGGTCTCCAGCTGACGCAGCTGGGACTCGAGGTACGACTTCAGGCGCGTACGGTACTCGCGCTCGAAGCCGCGCAGGTCCTCGACCTTGCGCTCCAGCGTGGCGCGGGCGGACTCCAGGGAGCCCATCGCGACGCGGTGCTTCTCCTGCGCGTCCCGCTCCAGGGCGTCGGCCTTGGCACGGGCGTCACGCTCCAGACCCTCGGCGCGGCTGCGGGCCTCACCGACGATCTTGTTCGCCTCGGAGCGGGCCTCGGCGATCGCCTGGTCGGCGGTCTGCTGGGCCAGCGAGAGGACACGGGCGGCGCTGTCGCCACCGGGGCCCTGACCGGGGCCGCCCATCGGACCGCCCATGGGGCCGCCCATCGGGCCACCCATCTGCTGCTGCATCGGGGGCTGACCGCCCATCGGGCCACCCATGGGGCCCTGGCCCATCGGACCCTGACCCATCGGGCCGGGACCCTGCGGACCACCCTGACCGCCGGGACCGGCGGGCAGCTGCGGGGCACCGCTCGGCAGCTGGGGCGGGCCACCCATGGGGCCACCCATCTGCTGCTGCGGCGGGCCCGATATGCCGGCGGGCACCGGAGCGCCGGGACCTCGCATGCCCTGCTGCGGCATCCCCTGCTGAGGCATACCGCCCTGCTGCATACCGCCCTGCTGAGGCATGCCGCCCTGCTGCATACCGCCCTGCTGGGGCATGCCGCCCTGCTGGTCCTGCGGCTCCGGGGGCTTGCGCATGTTCTGCTGGTTCTGGGCAGCAGCGCGCGTGGCCGCGGCCAGTTTGGCGCGCAGGTCCTCGTTCTCGCGGAGCAGGCGCGTCAGTTCGGCTTCGACCTCGTCGAGGAAGGCATCGACCTCGTCCTCGTCATAGCCTTCTCGGAGGCGGACGGTCGTGAACTGCTTGTTCCGCACGTCCTCGGGGGTCAACGGCATCTCTTCACCTCAACGTAGTCGTCGGCATCGGCAAGACGGTAGTTCACATCGCTCACAGCCGGCTCACGATCGAGATCAGGATGTAGACGATGATCATCAGTACGAAGAAGGACAGGTCGAGCGCCACGCCCCCGAGACGCAACGGCGGGATTACCCGCCGCAGAAGCTTGAGCGGTGGATCGGTGACAGTGTAGGTGGCCTCCAGAACGACCACCATCGCCTTGCCGGGTTGCCATGAGCGGGCGAACTGGAAGACGTAGTCCATGACCAACCGGAAGATCAGCACGATGAGGAACACCATCAGCGCGATGTAGACGACATCCAGGACCACGCCCATGTTCGGTGCTTCCCTCTCCCCTGTTTCCGTGCCGCTCTGTACTGCGTTGTACTTCTTTGTACTGCTTTTTCCGGTCTTGCGTCTCAGCTCTGGTTGAAGAACCCGCCCTCTGCGATGCGGGCCTTGTCCTCCGCCGTGACATCGACGTTAGCAGGCGACAACAGGAACACCTTCTGCGTCACCCGCTCGATGCTGCCGTGAAGACCAAACACCAAACCGGCCGCAAAGTCGACAAGTCGCTTCGCGTCTGTGTCATCCATCTCAGTCAGATTCATGATCACCGGGGTGCCCTCACGGAAGTGTTCCCCGATGGTACGGGCCTCGTTGTAGGTCCGGGGGTGAAGCGTGGTGATCCGGTACGGCTCTCGTTCCGACACGACCTTGGGCATGATCACCGGTGCGTTCTTCTCCAGGGACTGACGTTCTTGTGTGATGGATGCCACGGGCGCGATACGCGCCGGGCGCCCGGATTCCGCGGCGAGCGAAGTGGATCTGGCCACCGGCTCGCGCGGCGCGGGCGGCTGCACGATTCGCACCTCTTCGTCCCTCGGGGACTGGTGTGATCCGTGCGACTGGTGGGACTGTTCGTGACGCCGGTGATCCCGTTCGGGTTCCGGGTCGAGCTCGGGTTCGAAGTCGTCATCGGGGTCGAAACCCCGGCCGTCGTACCCATCGTCCTCCACGAGGCCGAGGTAGACCGCCATCTTGCGCATCGCGCCGGCCATGCTCTGAGTCCTCCGCTCTGTGGTGGATCGGCTTTCGACTGCCAAGTCCCGCGATCCACGTGGCCCTTGTGCCCGCCTACCGGCGGTAATGACCATATTTTCTGCTGTGGTCCGACTTCCTGGCGACGTTACCCGAGCCTGGGGCGGACTCCGAGTACCGCAGTGCCGACGCGCACATGTGTCGCCCCGGCCGCCACGGCCTCCTCGAGGTCCGCACTCATCCCTGCGGAGACCATGTTCGCAGCCGGATGGGCTCGGCGCAGGTCAGTCGACAAATCCATCAACCGCTCGAACGCCGCCCGTTGACGCCCCGCGTACTCCCCGGTCAGAGGTGCGACGGTCATCAGTCCGTCCAGCCGCAGCCCCGGCGAGCCGGCCACCAGATCGGCCAACTCCTGGATCCCGCCGGGCGCCACGCCGCCCCGGTCCCCGCGCGCCGAGTCACCCGCGTCGAGCGCCACCTGGACGAGGCACCCGACCTCCCGCCCGGCGCGCACCGCCTCCTTCGACAGCGCGGTCACCAGCCGGGCCCGGTCGACGGACTGCACGAAGTCCGCGTAACCGACCACGGATCGCACCTTGTTGGTCTGCAACTGGCCGACAAAGTGCCATGAAAGCGACAGGTCCGAGCAAGTCGCGGCCTTGGGCGCGGCGTCCTGGTCCTTGTTCTCGGCGACATGGCGCACGCCGAGCTGCGACAGGATCCGCACATCGCTCGCCGGGTAGGTCTTGGTGACCACGATCAGGGTCACTTCCTCCCGCTTGCGCCCGGCGGCCGCGCACGCGCGGGCGATGCGCTCCTCCACCTTCGCCAGATTTCCGGCGAGTTCGTCCCTACGGTCCGTCATGTCCATCAGTCCAGCCAGACATATCCCGCGAGTCGCCCCGTGGCGCGGTCGCGGCGGTACGAGAAGTGGTCCTGCGACTCCCGCGTGCACACCGGCGACTGCTCCCGGTCGCGCACCCCGAGCCGCGTGAGCTGCGCGTGCACCCCGGCGGTCACGTCGACCGCCGGCGTGCCCCAGCTCGTCTCGGCGTGCGCCCCCGGCTCGACGGCGGCCACCTCGGCGCGCATCGCCTCGGGCACCTCGTAGCACCGGCCGCAGACGGCGGGTCCGGTGCGGGCGAGGATCCGGGACGGTTCGGCGCCGAGCTCCACCATGGCCCGCACGGCGGCGGGGACGACCCCGGCGACCATGCCGGGCCGGCCCGCGTGGGCCGCGGCGGCGACCCCGGCGACCGGGTCGGCGAGCAGGACGGGTGTGCAGTCGGCGGTGAGGACGGCGAGCGCGAGCCCGCGCCGCACGGTGACGACCGCGTCGACCGCGGGCACCGGCTCGTCCCCCCAGGGCCCGTCGACGACCGTCACGTCGGCGCCGTGCACCTGGTTCATCCAGACCACGTCTCCAGGGTCCAGCCCCAGAGCCTTGGCGGCCAGTTCCCGGTTGGTGCGTACGGCGCCGGGGTCGTCGCCGACCGCGCCGCCGAGGTTGAGCTCCTCATACGGAGCGGCGCTCACCCCGCCCCACCGGTCGGTGAAGGCGAAGTGCGCGCCGCTCGCGCTCTCGCGCTGTCCTATCACTTCAGGAAGTCCGGCACGTCCAGCTCCTCGGCCGCGCTGTCCGAGTAGGTCCGCGACGGCGGCACCGGCGGGGCGACCGGGAGGTCGGCCACCGGCTCGGGCGCCGGCTCCGGCTCCTCCTTCGGCGTGACGCTGCCGAGCGAGCCGAAGGACGGGCGGCTCTCCGGCTGCCGTACCGGAGTGGGCTCGTCGCGGCGGGGGGAGGCCGTGGACGAGCCGAGGACGTTGTCCCGGCGGGCCGGCGGCTGGCCGCCGTCGAAGCCGGCCGCGATGACCGTGACCCGGACCTCGTCGCCGAGCGCGTCGTCGATGACCGCGCCGAAGATGATGTTGGCCTCGGGGTGGGCCGCCTCGCTGACCAGCTGGGCGGCCTCGTTGATCTCGAACAGGCCGAGGTCGGAGCCGCCGGAGATGGAGAGCAGGACGCCGCGGGCGCCGTCGATGGAGGCCTCCAGGAGCGGCGAGGAGATCGCCATCTCGGCGGCGGCCACCGCGCGGTCGTCGCCGCGGGCCGAGCCGATGCCCATGAGGGCCGAACCGGCCTCGGACATGACCGACTTGACGTCGGCGAAGTCGAGGTTGATCAGGCCGGGGGTGGTGATCAGGTCGGTGATGCCCTGGACACCGGAGAGCAGGACCTGGTCGGCCGACTTGAAGGCGTCCAGGACCGAGACCTGGCGGTCCGAGATGGACAGCAGGCGGTCGTTGGGGATGACGATGAGGGTGTCGACCTCTTCGCGGAGTTCCGCGATGCCGTCCTCGGCCTGGTTGGCCCGGCGCCGTCCCTCGAAGGTGAACGGGCGGGTGACCACGCCGATGGTGAGGGCGCCCAGGGACCGGGCGATGTTGGCCACGACGGGCGCCCCGCCGGTGCCGGTGCCGCCGCCTTCACCGGCCGTCACGAAGACCATGTCGGCCCCCTTGAGGACCTCCTCGATCTCCTCGCGGTGGTCCTCGGCCGCCTTGCGGCCGACGGCCGGGTTGGCGCCGGCGCCGAGTCCGCGGGTGAGTTCGCGGCCGACGTCGAGTTTGACGTCGGCGTCGCTCATCAACAGCGCCTGCGCGTCGGTGTTGATGGCGATGAACTCGACGCCCTTGAGACCGACCTCGATCATCCGGTTGATGGCATTGACACCACCGCCGCCGACACCGATGACTTTGATGACTGCGAGGTAGTTCTGCGGTGCTGCCACGTCGAAGGCCTCTCGCCTCGAGTTACGTGTCGCCGCCTCGCAGGTGGTGCGAATCCGACGACTGATGCCGAATGGGACGGTCCGTTTCGCCGACCCGAACCCTAACGCTGAAGTTTAGGGTTACCAGTGTGTCTGTTCCTTGGAGTCTTCTGAACAGGACACTAAGTCGACAAGTGGCGCCCGTTCAACGAACACGCCGAACCTCCCGTTTTTCTTTTCACCCTATGTGATCAGCCGTGTCGCTGCCCAACCAGGGTGCTGGCCTGCGCGGATGTGCGTCAACTGCCCGATGACGCAGGGGCCGTGGGCGCACTGACGTCGAAGTGCCGCGCGGCCGGGGAGGCTTTCATGAGAGCACTCAGGGTACTGGCCTTCAGGGCGCCCTTCTCGGCGCTCCCCCAGGCGACCGTGCGGCCGTCGGTCAACTCCAGCGAGATGTCGTCGTAGGAACGGACCTTGAGCGCGCGGGTCCGCCCGGCGACGGCGTCCGGGATGTGCCCGGCGACCTTCACCGCCTCGCGCACCAGCCGGTGCTCTCCGAAGCGGCGCAGGCTCGCGGCACCCGACCCTCCCGAACCCGACGCGGAGACGGCCATTTCGAGGAGCGGTACGTTCTTCAGCGCTTCGGGAATCGTGGCGAAACGGACGCCTTCGTCGTCCACTTCCACGAAGTTCGACCCTTTTCGGATGAGCAGAACGGGCTTGCGCTCGGTCACTTTCAGGCCGATTCCATGGGGCCAGGAACGCACCACGTCCACCTCGTCGACACGGGGCAGTTTCACCCGCACGCGCGCCTCGATCGCCCTCGTGTCGACGGAGATCAGCGGCGAGCCGACCGGCACCGCGGCCGCCTCGCGCACCTGGGCGGGCGTCAGCACGTCCGTGCCGGACACCGGGACGCGCTCGACGCGCGTCCACGGAGAGCCGTACAGCACCCACACCGCGCCCCCGCCGAGGAGGGCCACCGCGAGCGCGAGGATGATGATCACACGAAGCCGGCGGGGTCCCAGCCTGCGGACGAGGGGCGGGCCGGACGACTCCTCCTGGCGTGCACCGCGCTCGGCGGTGGCGGATCCGGCCACGCTCCCTGCCCTTCGCTCACATAGCTCTGCCTGCCGTGCTCAGGCCCCGCCGTCCGGGACGTCCCGGCGTCGCGGGGGCCCGGCACGCACCGCGCCGCACGGCCGGCCCGATCCGGACGCCAGGCCCTAGCGGTGGGCGCGGTGGGCGGCGATCGCCTCGTACACCATGCCCACGAGCAGGTCGTCGGCGTCCCGGCGGCCGAACTCACCGGCGGCGCGGGACATCTCGTACAGCCGGTGCGGGTCGGCGAGCACCGGCAGAACGTTCTCCCGGACCCATTCGGGGGTCAGTTCCGCGTCGTCGACGAGGAGTCCGCCGCCGGCCTTGACCACCGGCTGGGCGTTCAGCCGCTGTTCGCCGTTGCCGATGGGCAGCGGCACGTACGCGGCCGGCAGTCCGACGGCGGAGAGTTCGGCGACGGTCATCGCGCCCGCGCGGCAGAGCATCATGTCGGCCGCGGCGTACGCGAGGTCCATCCGGTCCAGATACGGTACCGGGATGTACGGGGGCATTCCCGGCATCTGCTGGACGTGCGGCAGTTCGTTCTTCGGGCCGACCGCGTGCAGGATCTGGATGCCGGCCTGCTGCAGCCAGGGCGCGACCTGCTGGACCACCTCGTTGAGCCGGCGGGCGCCCTGCGAGCCGCCGGAGACGAGCAGCGTCGGCAGGTTGGGGTCGAGGCCGAACATGTGCCGGGCCTCGGGGCGCGCCGCGGCGCGGTCCAGGGTGGCGATGGAGCGGCGCAGCGGGATGCCGATGTAGCGGGCGTCCCGCAGCTTGCTGTCGGGCGTGGAGACCGCGACCCGGGCGGCGTACCGGGAGCCGATCTTGTTGGCCAGGCCCGGGCGGGCGTTGGCCTCGTGGACCACGATCGGCACGCCCAGGCGCTTGGCGGCCAGGTAGCCGGGCAGGGCGACGTAGCCGCCGAACCCGACGACGGCGTCGGCCTTGGTGCGCTCCAGGATCTGCTCGGCGGCCTTGATCGTGCCGCGCAGCCGGCCCGGGACGGTGATCAGCTCGGGGGTGGGCTTGCGCGGCAGCGGCACGGCCGGGATCAGCGCGAGCTCGTAGCCCCGCTGCGGAACGAGCGTGGTCTCCAGTCCGCGCTCGGTGCCCAGGGCCGTGATCCCCACGGTGGGGTCCTGCCTGCGCAGGGCGTCCGCGAGGGCGAGCGCGGGCTCGATGTGGCCGGCGGTCCCCCCACCAGCGAGTACGACATGCACCGAAATTCACCGCTCTCCGGACGAACGCGCCGCCGAGGCACGCCGTCGCATCGTGTTCCATCTCCGAGGTCCCCGGTCGGGCTGGGGACCCCCAGCCCCCCGCTTTCTACCAAAGCGGGGGTGCCGCATCGCAAGCGCCGTCCGCGCAGCGGGGTCGTCGCGTGCGAAGGCGATCAGCAGCCCGATCGCGAACATGGTCGGCAGCAGGGCGGATCCCCCGTAGGAGAACAGCGGGAGGGGGACGCCGGCGATCGGCAGCAGGCCGAGCACCGCACCGATGTTGATCACCGCCTGAGCGGTGATCCAGGTGGTCACACCTCCCGCGGCATACCTCACGAAGGGGTCCTCCGTGCGTCCGGCCACGCGGATACCCGCATAGCCTAGAGCCGCGAACAGGGCGAGCACCGACAGCGTCCCCGCGAGGCCCAGTTCCTCACCGGTGACGGCGAAGATGAAGTCGGTGTGGGCTTCAGGGAGTTGTCCCCATTTCTCCACACTCGCCCCCAGTCCGGAGCCGAAGATCCCGCCGGACGCGAGAGCGTAGATCCCGTGCACGGCCTGCCAGCAGTCCGCGGCCCCCGACTTGGGTTCGGTGGCGCCGATGCAGGCCAGCCGGGCCATCCGGTTCGGGCTGGTCTTGATCAGGACGACGCCGATCGCGGCGGCGACCGAGAGCACCCCGACGAACAGCCGGGTGGGCGCCCCCGCGAGCCACAGCAGCCCGAACAGGATCGCCGTGAGGATGATCGCGGTGCCCATGTCGCCGCCGAGCATGATCAGCCCGAGCAGCATGAAGGCCACCGGCACGAGGGGCACCAGCATGTGCTTCCACTGCGTGAGCAGCTTCTTGTCCTGCTTGCGGGCCAGCAGGTCGGCGCCCCACAGCACCAGGGCGAGCTTGCCGAACTCGCTGGGCTGAATCTGGAAGGAGCCGCCGAGCGAGATCCAGTTCTGGTTGCCGTTGACCGCCATCCCTATCCCGGGCACCTGCACCAGGGCCATCATGAAGACGGCTCCGGCGAGGATCGGATAGGCCAGCGCCCGGTGCAGCTTGACCGGCATCCGGGAGGCGACGAACAGCAGCACGGCGCCGATGGAGGCGGCCAGGAACTGCTTGCGGAAGAAGAACGAGCCCGGCAGCGACATCTGCAGCGCGGTGATCTGCGAGGCGGAGTACACCATCACCAGACCGAGCACGGTGATCAGCAGGCTGCCGCCGAGGATCACGTAGTACGCGGTCAGCGGCCGGTCCCAGGCCTTGCGCGCGCGTGTGTAGAGCCGCAGGACGGGGTTGTCACGCGGGGGGCGCGGGGTGGGGGGCCTTCGGACAGCCCGCTGAACAGGTGGCCGCCCGGTACGACTACTGGGCACGACGGCTCCCATGCAGGACACGCAACTGCAGCCCGCCCAGGGGCGCGGGGAACTGCGCGACCAGCCCCCACGACCCGCAGCCGAAGGTCACAACGTCAGGCACCGGCACCTCCAAAGCTCCTGGAGCAACAGCCGCGACCAAGACCCGCCGTCAGGCGAGTTCACGCACCGCCTCAGCGAACGCGTCCCCGCGCTGGTTGTAGTTGACGAACATGTCCATGGAGGCGCAGGCCGGGGCGAGCAGCACCGTGTCTCCCGCGCGCGCGAGGCGCCGGGCCTCCTGGACAGCCGCGAGCATCGCCCCAGTGTCGGTCCGGTCGAGGTCGACCACGGGTACCTCGGGGGCGTGTCGCGCGAGGGCTTCCCGGATCAGGGCGCGGTCGGCGCCGACGAGGACCACTCCGCGCAGTCGCTCCGCCGACTTGGCGACCAGCTCGTCGAAGGTCGCGCCCTTGGCGAGCCCGCCCGCGATCCACACGATGGACTCGTACGCCGCCAACGAGGCTTCCGCCGCGTGGGTGTTGGTGGCCTTGGAATCGTCGATGTACGTGACGCCGTCCACCTCGGCCACGTGGGCGATGCGGTGGGCGTCCGGGGTGAAGGCCCGCAGGCCGTCCCGTACGGCCTGGGGAGGCACGCCGAAGGCGCGGGCGAGGCCCGCCGCGGCAAGGGCGTTGGCGATGTTGTGCGGGGCCGGCGGGTCGACGTCGGAGACCTCGGCGAGCTCCTGGGCGTTCTTCTGCCGGTTCTCGACGAAGGCGCGGTCGACCAGGATGCCGTCCACGACGCCCAGTTGGGACGGTCCCGGGGTGCCGAGGGTGAAGCCGACGGCCCGGCAGCCCTCCTCGACGTCCGCCTCGCGCACCAGGTCCTCGGTGGCCTTGTCGGCGACGTTGTAGACGCACGCGACCCGATTGCCCTCGTAGACACGGCCCTTGTCCTTGGCGTACGCCTCCATGGAGCCGTGCCAGTCGAGGTGGTCGGGGGCGAGGTTGAGGACGACGGCCGAGTGGGCGCGCAGCGAGGGCGCCCAGTGCAGCTGGTAGCTCGACAGTTCCACGGCCAGGACGTCGTACTCCTCGTCCCCGAGGACGGCGTCCAGCAGCGAGACGCCGATGTTGCCGACGGCCGCCGTGCGCAGGCCGGCCGCCTTCAGGATGGACGCCAGCATCTGTGTGGTGGTCGTCTTGCCGTTGGTGCCGGTGACGCACAGCCAGGGGGCCGCGTCGGGGCCGCGCAGCCGCCAGGCGAGTTCGACGTCGCCCCAGACCGGCACGCCGGCTTCGGCGGCCGCCGCGAAGAGCGGCTTGTCCGGCTTCCAGCCCGGTGCGGTGACGACGAGTCCGGTGCCTTCGGGCAGGGTGGCCCCGTCACCCAGGCGCACGGTGACGCCCAGTGCCTCCAGCTCGGCGGCCTGCTCACGCGCGCGGGCGTCGTCGCCGTCGTTGACGACGGTGACCCGCGCGCCGAGCCCGTGCAGCACCTTGGCCGCCGGGATGCCGGAGACGCCGAGCCCGGCGACGGTGACGTGCTTGCCCTCCCAGGAGAGCCCCTGCCCATCGGTCACTTGTCTGCTGCCCATCCCGCGTAGAAGAGACCCAGTCCGACGATCACACAGATGCCCTGAATGATCCAGAATCGGACCACGACAAGGACTTCCGACCAGCCCTTGAGTTCGAAGTGGTGCTGGAGTGGCGCCATGCGGAAGACGCGCTTCCCGGTCAGCCGGAACGAGCCGACCTGGATGACCACCGACATGGTGATGAGGACGAACAGACCGCCCAGGATGGCGAGCAGCAGCTCGGTGCGGGAGCAGATCGCGAGACCGGCGAGCACACCGCCGAGCGCCAGCGAACCGGTGTCGCCCATGAAGATCTTGGCCGGCGACGTGTTCCACCACAGGAAGCCGAGGCAGGAACCCATCAGCGCGGCGGAGACGACCGCGAGGTCCAGCGGGTCGCGCACCTCGTAGCAGGCGCCGGGGTTGGTCAGGGTCTCGCCGTTGGCGCAGGACTCCTGGTACTGCCAGACGCCGATGAAAGTGTAGGCGCCGAAGACGAGAACCGAGGCACCGGTGGCGAGGCCGTCCAGACCGTCGGTCAGGTTCACGCCGTTCGACATCGCGAGGATCATGAACAGCGCCCAGACGACGAACAGCACGGGGCCGATCGTCCAGCCGAAGTCCGTGATGAACGACAGCTTCGTGGAGGCCGGCGTGTTGCCGCGGGCGTCCGCGAACTGCAGCGAGAGCACCGCGAAGGCGATACCGCCGAGCAGCTGGCCGGCCATCTTCGCCTTGGCCCGCAGACCCAGCGACCGCCGCTTGACGATCTTGATGTAGTCGTCCAGGAAGCCGACCAGGCCCATGCCGAACATCAGGCCGAGCACCAGCAGGCCCGAGTAGGTCGGCGGCTTGCCCGTGATGACCTTCGACAGGAAGTACGCCGCGATCGTCGCCAGGATGAACGCGATACCGCCCATGGTCGGCGTACCGCGCTTGCTGGCGTGCTCGCGCGGGCCGTCGTCGCGGATGTACTGGCCGTAGCCCTTGCGCGCCAGCAGCTTGATCAGCAACGGCGTGCCGATCAGCGTCAGAAAGAGGCCAATGACACCCGCGAACAGGATCTGCTTCATCATCGGGCGGAAACCTCACCCTCGGCACCGGTCGCGAGCAGCGCCTGGGCGACGCTCTCGAGGCCGACCGAACGGGACGCCTTCACGAGTACGACGTCCCCCGGGCGCAGCTCGCTGCGCAACAGGTCGACCGCCGCCTGTGCGTCGGACACGTGCACCGACTCCTCACCCCACGAACCCTCGTTATATGCGCCCAGTTGCAGCCAGGCGGCTTCCCTGCCCCCGACCGCGACGAGCTTGCTGACGTTGAGCCGGACGGCGAGCCGTCCGACCGCGTCGTGCTCGGCGAGCGCCTCGTCCCCGAGCTCGGCCATCTTGCCGAGCACCGCCCAGGTCCGGCCCCCCTTCGCCTGTGAGGCTCCACCCATGGCGGCCAGCGCGCGCAGCGCCGCCCGCATGGACTCGGGGTTCGCGTTGTAGGCGTCGTTGACGATCGTCACGCCGTCCGGGCGCTCGGTGACCTCCATCCGCCAGCGGGAGAGGGAGCCCGCCTCGGAGAGCGCGGTGGCGATCTCAGTGACGGACATGCCCAGCTCATGGGCGACGGCGGCCGCGGCGAGCGCGTTCGACACGTGGTGCTCACCGTACAGGCGCATGGTCACATCACTGCACCCGGAGGGTGTGTGAAGACTGAAGGAGGGCTGTCCGCTGTCCGTGAGTCGTACGTTCTCGGCCCGTACGTCCGCTTCGCCGGACTCTCCGAAAAGGACCACCTTCGCCTTCGTACGGGAGGCCATGGCCCGGACCAGCGGGTCGTCGGCGTTGAGGATCGCGATGCCGCCCTCGCTCGCCGCGGGGAGGGCCTCCACCAACTCGCCCTTTGCCTGTGCGATCTGTTCACGGCCGCCGAACTCGCCGATGTGGGCGGAGCCGACGTTCAGCACCAGGCCGATCCTCGGGGGCGTCAGACCGGCGAGGTAGCGGATGTGTCCGATGCCGCGGGCGCCCATCTCCAGTACCAGGAAGCGGGTTTCCTCGGTGGCGGACAGGGCGGTCAGCGGCAGCCCGATCTCGTTGTTGAGGGAGCCGGGCGTGAAGACGGTCGGCGCCTTGCGCCGGAGCACCTGGGCGATGAGGTCCTTGGTGCTGGTCTTGCCCGCCGAGCCGGTGAGCGCGACGAGCGTCGTGCCGAGCTTGCGCACGACGTGCCGGGCGAGGGCGCCGAGGGCGGCCTGGACGTCGTCCACGACGATCGCGGGCACGCCGACGGGGCGCGAGGCCAGTACGGCCACCGCGCCCGCCTCGACGACCGCGGCCGCGAAGTCGTGGCCGTCCACGCGTTCGCCGGCGAAGGCGACGAAGAGGCTGCCGGGCTCCACCTCGCGGGAGTCCCGGACGACCGGTCCGGTCACCTGCGCGGACGGATCCGGTATGTCGTACGTCTGCCCGCCGACGACTGCTGCGATCTCGGCGAGGGAGAGGGCGATCACAAGTTCATCCCTGGGTCTGCTGGATAGCTTCGCGAAGCACCTGGCGGTCGTCGAACGGACGGACCACTCCGGCGATGTCCTGGCCCTGCTCATGGCCCTTGCCCGCGACCAGCACGGTGTCACCGGCGTGCGCGCGGGCGACGGCCGCGGCGATGGCGGCGGCCCGGTCCTCGAACAGGACCACCTCGCCGCGCTCGTGCGAGGGCACGGACGCGGCGCCTTCGAGCATCGTCGCGAGGATCGCGAGGGGGTCCTCGGAGCGGGGGTTGTCGGAGGTCAGTACGGCGGTGTCGGCGAGCCGGGCGACGGCGGCGCCCATCGGCGCGCGCTTGGTGCGGTCCCGGTCGCCGCCGCAGCCGAGGACCACGTGCAGCCGGCCCTTGGTGACCTTGCGCAGCGCCCTGAGGACCGACTCGACGGCGTCCGTCTTGTGGGCGTAGTCGACGACCGCGAGATAGGGCTGGCCGGCGTCCACGCGCTCCAGGCGGCCCGGCACGCCGGGCACGGCGGCCACACCGTCGGCGGCGGTCTGCGGGTCGAGTCCGGCGACGGCGAGGGCGACGATCGCGGCGAGGGTGTTGGCCACGTTGAACGGGCCGGGCAGCGGCGACCTGGCGGCGATCCGCAGGCCGTCGGGGCCGAGGACGGTGAACGTCGAGTCCAGCGGGCCGATGTGGACGTCGGCCGCGCGCCAGTCGGCGTCGGGGTGGCCCTCGGCGGAGAAGGTGACGACCGGGACCTCGGCCTCCCGGGCCAGCCGGCGGCCGTACTCGTCGTCGAGGTTGACCACGCCGAGTTTGCTGCGTTTCCGGGTGAACAGCTGTGCCTTGGCCTGGAAGTAGTCCTCCATGCCGGAGTGGAACTCCATGTGCTCCGGGCTGAGGTTGTTGAAGACGGCGATGTCGAAGACGCAGCCGTCGACCCGGCCGAGGACCAGCGCGTGGCTGGAGACCTCCATGGCGACCGCCTCGACGCCGCGCTCGCGCATCACGGCGAACAGCGCCTGCAGGTCGGTGGCCTCGGGTGTGGTGCGCTCGGACTTGATGCGCTCCTCGCCGATGCGCATCTCGACGGTTCCGATGAGGCCGGTGGCGCGGGTGGTCTTCAGACCGCCCTCGACCAGGTAGGCGGTGGTGGTCTTGCCGGAGGTGCCGGTGATGCCGATCTGGAGCAGGTCCCGGCCCGGACGGCCGTAGATCATGGCCGCCAGCTCGCCCATCCGTCCGCGCGGGTCGTCGACGACCAGGACCGGCAGGCCGGTCGCGGCGGCGCGCTCGGCGCCGGTCGGGTCGGTCAGCACGGCGACCGCGCCGAGGCCGGCGGCCTGGGTGACGAAGTCGGCGCCGTGCAGCCGGGCGCCGGGCAGCGCGGCGTACAGGTCGCCGGGCCGGACGGCGCGCGAGTCGTGGGTGATGCCCGTGACGGCTGCGGCGCTCTCCACGGCGGCGGCACCCAGCCGGCCGGCGAGCTCCGCGAGGGGTGTGGCGGAGACCTGAGCCGGCCTGGGCGGTCCCGGATATGTCACGGAAGCGCCCTTCTGGGTGGTTTGGGACTGATCAGCGTGTGGCACGGCGGTGAGCGTACCGGGCTCACCCGCCTGCGGGCGAAGCGAGGAGGCGGGCGAGGCCTGGTTCCCGGGGTCGGGAGTGATCATGGTCACGGGCTGGTTCCTGGCTGGTTCGGCGCTGAACACGGGCGGGCGGCACTGGACGGGACGAGCGGACGGGACGGACGGGGCGGACGGGGCGGACGAACGGTACGGACGGGGGCTGACGGGCGGTCGGGGCTCAGGGGGTGAAGGTCACCGGAAGGCTGGCGGGCTTGGCGCCGGTCGGCGGGACCTGCAGGGTCTTCAGGGCGAACTCCATGACCTGCTTGAAGATGGGTCCGCAGATCTGGCCGCCGAAGTAGCTGCCCTGGGTGGCGTTCTGGATGGCGCAGTAGACGGTGACGCGCGGTTTGTCGGCGGGGGCGAACCCGGCGAACGACGAGGTGTAGCCCTTGTACTTGCCGGTGGCCGGATCCACTCGGTTGGCGGTACCCGTCTTACCCGCGACGCGGTATCCGGGGATGCGCGCCTTGGTGCCGGTGCCCTCCTGGTCGTCCACGACCGACTCCAGCATCCGGGCGAGGGTCTTCGCCGTCTTCTCGCTGACGACCCTGCTCTTCTCGGGTGCGGGGGCCGGGGTGAAGCGGCCGTCCGGGCCCTGGGTGCCGCGTACGAGGGTCGGTTCGACGCGGACGCCGCCGTTGGCGATCGTCGAGTAGACGGACGCCGCCTGGAGGGCGTTGAGGGACACGCCCTGGCCGAAAGGAATCGTGTACTGCTGCGAGGTCGACCACTTGTCCGGCGGGGCGAGGATGCCCTTCGTCTCCCCGGGGAAGTCGATCCCGGTGTAGCTGCCGATGCCGAACTTGCGCAGGTACGAGTAGAGGACCCGGTTGGCCTCGGCCTGGGTCTTGCCGAGCTGGCCGGTGGCCAGGATCGTGCCGATGTTGCTGGACTTGGCGAGCACGCCGTTGAGCGTGAGGTTCCAGGTCGGGTGGTCGATGTCGTCCTTGAAGAGCCGGTCGCCGCGGTGCAGCCGGTTGGGCACGACCACGTGCGTGAGCGGGGTGGCGGCGTTCTCCTCGAGGACGGCGGCCATCGACATGATCTTGGCGGTGGAGCCGGGCTCGTACGCGTCCTGGAGAGCCGCGTTGCCCAGGGCGTCCGGGTTCGCGGTCGTGAGGTCGTTGGGGTCGAAACCCGGCGAGTTGGCCATGGCGAGGATCTCGCCGGTACGGGTGTCCTGGACGATGACGTAGCCGCGGTCCGCCTTGGACGCCTTGACCTGCTCGGTGATGGCGTTCTGGGCGGCCCACTGGATGTCCCGGTCGATCGTCAGCTCCACGTCGGAGCCGGGTACGGCGGGGGTCTCGGTGGAACCGGCGGTGGGCACCTGACGGCCCCCGGACTGGGCGTAGCGGATCTTGCCGTCCTTGCCGGTCAGGGTCTTGTTCAGCGCCTGCTCGACACCCCCGCCGCCCTTGCCCTCGGCGTTGACCCAGCCCAGTACGGAGGCGGCGAGGTCGCCGTTGGGGTACACGCGCTTGCTGCTGGGCACGGAGAAGACACCCGCGAGGACGTTGACCGTGGTGCCGTCCGACTCCGCCTTCGTGGTGAGCGCGGACTTCAGGTCCTTGATCTGCTTCCAGACCTGCGGGGTCTGCCGGCCGGCGAGCTTGGCGTAGCGCGCCTTCCGGTCCTTGGGCCGCAGCTTCGCCACGAGCGTGGACTGCTCCTGGCCGAGGATCGGCGCGAGCAGCGCGGCGGCCTGCTCGGGACCGTCGTCGATCTTCAGGTTCTCGCGGTTGAACATCGTGGGGTCGGCGGTGATGTCGTACGCGTCCTCGCTGCTCGCGAGGGCGATCCCGCCGCGGTCGGTGATCCCGCCGCGTTCGGCGGCCAGCACCTGGCCGACGTAGCGGTTCCTGTCCGCCTTGGCGGCGTACGTGCTGGCGTCGACCGCCTGCACCTGGAGGAGGCGGACGACGAAGGCGGCCATCACCAGGGTCAGGGCCAGCCCGACCATGCGCAGCCGGGGGCGGGGGCTGCCGAGCCGGATGACCCGCGGGGCCGGGGGGCGCGGCGCGGCCGGACGGCGGGCCGGGCGGGCGCCGGGGCCCGGCCGCCGCTGGGCGGAGGCCGGGCGGGAGGGCCGGGCGGGGCCGGGCACGCGCCGGCGGGGCGGTTCCCTGTCGGACACTTCCGTCACCTGCCGGGGGTCGTGGGAAGGGCTGCGGTCGGAGCGGGGGCCGCGCTCCCCACGGGAGCACCGCCCGGGAGGGCGGGCGACCGCGAGGACGACGGTGACGCGATCGTCTGGGAGAGGGTGATCGCCTCGGGCGGCCGCACGATCTCGGCGGCGCTCTGGGAGGACCGGCGGGCCGCGGCCGAGGGCACGCCCTTCACGGTGCCGTCGGGGTCCAGGAAGGCGGGGTCGCCGCCGGGGACCATGCCCAGCTCACGGGCGCGGCGTTGCAGGGCGTCCGGGGCCGAGTAGGAGTCGATGTCCCGCTGGAGCGCCTGTTCCTCGTCGGTGAGGTTCTTGGTGTCCTTCTGGAGGTCGTCCTTGTGGAACGAGCCCTCGCTGAGCGCGGAGTTCAGGACGAGCAGCCCGATGAGGCCGCCGCCGAGCAGGAGGACGACGAGCAGGACGAAGGGGGTGCGGGCCGCCTGGCGCGGCCTCTCGGGGAACAGACGGGCGAGCCGGGCGGCCCTCCCCTTGAGTTCGGGTTTCTTGTTCACTCGCCCTCCCCCGCGTCCGGTTTTCCGACCTGCGCCCGCCGCACGCCCGTCATTCGATGGACTCCCTGATGCGCTCGGCCCCGCGCAGCCGCGCCGGGGCGGCGCGCCGGTTCTCGGCGACCTCTTCCTCGGTGGGAAGTTCGGCACCGCGGGTCAGCAGCTTGAGCCGGGGCTGGTAGCGCTCGGGGACGACGGGCAGCCCGGGCGGCGCGGTGGTGGCGGCCCCGGCCGCGAACACCTGCTTGACCAGCCGGTCCTCCAGCGAGTGGTACGACAGGACGGCGATCCGGCCGCCCACGTCGATCGCCTCGACGGCGGCCGGGATCGCCCGCTCCAGGACGGACAGCTCTCCGTTGACCTCGATGCGCAGCGCCTGGAAGGTGCGCTTGGCCGGGTTGCCGCCGGTGCGCTTGGCGGCCTGCGGCAGGGCGGCCCGGATCAGCTCGACGAGCCGCGCGCTGTTGGTGAACGGTTCCCTGTCGCGTTCGCGCACGATCGCGGAGACGATCCGCTTGGCCTGCTTCTCCTCGCCGTACGCGCGCAGGATCCGCACGAGCTCGCCGGGCGGGTAGGTGTTGAGGACCTCGGCGGCGCTGATGCCGGTCGTCTGGTCCATGCGCATGTCGAGCGGTGCGTCCTGGGCGTAGGCGAAGCCGCGGTCGGCCTCGTCGAGCTGCATGGAGGACACGCCGAGGTCGAACAGAACGCCCTGCACGCGCGCGATGCCGAGCCGGTCGAGCACGTCCGGGAGCTCGTCGTACACGGCGTGCACGAGGGTGGCGCGGTCACCGAAGGGGGCGAGCCGCTCGCCGGAGAGTCTGAGCGCCTCCTTGTCGCGGTCGAGGGCGACGAGCCGCGCCTCCGGGAACCGCGTCAGCAGGGCCTCGCTGTGGCCGCCGAGGCCGAGCGTGCAGTCCACGACGACCGCTCCGGGGCGCTGCAGGGCAGGGGCCAACAGGTCCAGGCACCGCTGGAGCATCACCGGGACGTGTCGACTCTGGCTCAAGGGGCCCTCTCAGATCCGGCGGGAAGACGCACCGCCGGGTCCCCGCCCTCTCGTATGGGGAAGGCCTGCCGCGGCACGCGGGGAATTCAGTCCAGCAGGGAGATCACCGCCTCCCGCTTCGCGTCACTTTAGTCCACGGTGTCTCGCGGTCAATCAACCGGCCTGCGCGTCGCGGGCGGCCTCCGCCGCGAAGCGGGGTACCGGGGGAAATCACCCGGCCGGGCGGCGGTGCCTCACTCGTGTGGCTTACCTCACAAACGCGGCGTGATGACGCTCTTTTTCCGTTCTCACAACGGGACCGCGGGCCCCGTGACCAGTACCGTCATGGATATGACGACTTCCGCATCCGTAACCACAGAGTCCGAAGGCGCCATACGCGGCACGGTGACCGACCGCCTCGTCGACGCGAACGAGCGGTACGCCGACGCGTTCACCGATCCGGGCATGGACGCGCGCCCCGTCCTGCACGTGGCGATCGTGGCCTGCATGGACGCCCGCCTCGACCTGCACGCGGCGCTGGGTCTGGAGCTCGGCGACTGTCACACCATCCGCAACGCGGGCGGTGTGGTCACCGACGACGTGATCCGTTCGCTCACCATCAGCCAGCGCAAGCTGGGCACGCGCAGCATCGTGCTGATCCACCACACGGGCTGCGGCCTGGAGGCGATCACCGAGGACTTCCGCAACGAACTGGAGATGGAGGTCGGCCAGCGTCCGGCCTGGGCGGTGGAGGCCTTCCGGGACGTCGACCAGGACGTCCGTCAGTCCATGCAGCGGGTGCGCACCTCGCCCTTCCTGCTGCACACCGACGACGTGCGCGGCTTCGTGTTCGACGTGAAGACGGGTCTGCTGCGCGAGATCGACCCCGCCTGACCGGCGCACGCGGCCTGCCGCCGGGCGGCGACGCCCCGTCGCCGCCCGCCGCCGTTCGCTGTCGTTTCGCTGTTGATTTCTCACTCTCGGCCACCCCAAAGGCCATAGAACCGACATAACGCGGGCAGTTGTCCACAGGCGAGTGACACGAATCGGTAACGGCAGCAAGAATGCGGTGGTGACGCCACGCCGAACATTTCGCGGGTGGCGCACGTGATTCGGGGTGGGCCGGTCCGCGGTAGAGAGCGTCGGCCCGGAAAATGTACGGGCCGAGGAGGGCCGGGTGACGACCTATGACGAGCGAGCGAGCCTCACGGATCTGACCGCCACTGCGGAGCGTGTCCGCAGTTCGGTGGAGGGAGTGATCGAGGGCAAGCCCGAGGTCGTACGGCTTTCGCTGACCGTGCTGCTCGCCGAGGGGCATCTTCTGATCGAGGATGTTCCCGGCGTCGGCAAGACGATGCTGGCCAAGGCGCTGGCCAAGTCCATCGACTGTTCGGTGCGCCGTATCCAGTTCACGCCGGACCTGCTGCCCTCGGACATCACCGGTGTGTCCATCTGGGACCAGCAGCGGCGTGACTTCGAGTTCAAGCCGGGCGCGATCTTCTCGCAGATCGTGATCGGCGACGAGATCAACCGCGCCTCGCCCAAGACCCAGTCGGCGCTGCTGGAGTCGCTGGAGGAGCGGCAGGTCACCATCGACGGGCAGACGTACGAACTGCCCAGCCCCTTCATGGTGGTGGCCACGCAGAACCCGGTGGAGATGGAGGGCACCTATCCGCTGCCGGAGGCGCAGCGCGACCGCTTCATGGCCCGGGTCTCCATCGGTTACCCGAGCCCCGAGGCCGAGCTGCAGATGCTGGACGTGCACGGCGGGGTCAGCCCGCTGGACGACCTCCAGCCGGTGGCCCACGCGCACGAGATCGTGAAGCTGATCGACGCCGTCCGCGGGGTCCACGTCGCCGAATCGGTTCGCCGGTACGCGGTCGACCTGGTGGCCGCCACGCGCACCCACCCCGACCTCAGACTCGGCGCCTCGCCGCGCGCGACGCTGCATCTGCTGCGCGCGGCGAAGGCGTCCGCAGCCCTCGGCGGCCGGGACTACGCGCTGCCGGACGACGTGCAGAACCTCGCCGTGGCCGTCCTGGCCCACCGGCTGCTGCCCACCGCGCAGGCGCAGCTCAACCGCCGCACGGCGGAGCAGGTCGTCGAGGAGATCCTGCAGCGCACCTCGGTGCCCACGGGCCCCCAGCACCACGCCTACGGCGGGCTCGGCCAGAGCACGCCCGCGTACCCCCAGCAGCCGCCGCGGAGGCTCTGATGGCCACCGGGGGGACCGGGCAGACCGCGCAGCCGGGCGCCGGCCGCGCCGAGAAGGGCGGCGCCCGGACCGCCCTGGCGGGGCTGACCACCCGGGGGCGCTCCTTCCTGGCCGCCGGCATGGCCGCCGCCGTCTGCGCGTACGTGCTCGGGCAGCCGGATCTGCTGCGGGTCGGCCTGCTGCTGGCGGCGCTGCCGCTGATCTGCGCGGCCGTCGTCTACCGCACCCGTTACCGGGTCGCCGGCAGCCGCCGGCTGACCCCCGCGCGCGTGCCGGCCGGCAGCGAGGCCCGCGTCCATCTGCGGATGGACAACGTCTCGCGGCTGCCGACCGGCCTGCTGATGCTCCAGGACAAGGTGCCCTACGTCCTCGGCCCGCGTCCCCGCTTCGTCCTGGACCGGGTGGAGGCGGGCGGCCGGCGCGAGGTGTCCTACCGGGTCCGCTCCGACCTGCGGGGCCGCTACCCGCTGGGCCCGCTGCAGCTGCGGCTGAGCGATCCGTTCGGCATGTGCGAACTGACCCGGGCCTTCTCGACGTACGACACGCTGACGGTGATCCCGCGGGTGGAGGCGCTGCCGCCGGTGCGGCTGAGCGGCGAGGCCAAGGGGTACGGCGACGGACGGCAGCGCTCGCTGGCGCTGGCGGGCGAGGACGACGTGATCCCGCGCGGCTACCGCTACGGCGACGATCTGCGCCGGGTGCACTGGCGTTCGACCGCGCGCTACGGCGAGCTGATGGTGCGCCGCGAGGAACAGCCCCAGCGGGCGCGCTGCACGGTGCTCTTGGACACCCGGGGCGTGGCCTACGCGGGGGCCGGCCCCGACTCGGCCTTCGAGTGGGCGGTCTCGGGCGCGGCGTCCGCGCTGGTGCACATGCTGGAGCGGGGCTTCTCGGTACGGCTGCTGACGGACACCGGCAACTCGGTGCCCGGCGAGGGCGCCGACGGGTTCGCCGGGGCCAGCCAGGAGTCGGCGGACGCGGCCGGGCTGATGATGGACACCCTCGCCGTGGTCGACCACTCCGACGGCGCGGGCCTGTCGCGGGCGTACGACGTGCTGCGCGGCGGCAACGAGGGGCTGCTGGTGGCCTTCTTCGGCGACATCGACGAGGAGCAGGCGGCGATCGCGGCGAAGATGCGCCAGCGCAGCGGGGGCGCGGTGGCCTTCCTGCTGGACAGCGACACGTGGGGGCGTGAACCGAACGGCATGGCCCGTCCGATGAACAGGCAGGAGGAGCGGCTGCGGATGCTGCGGGAGGCGGGCTGGACCGCCGTGAGCGTGCCGCGGGGCGCCGCGCTGGAAGAGCTGTGGCGGCAGGCCGACCGGGAGCGGGCGGGTGTCGTGACGGCGGGCGGGACGAGTGCGGGGGAGGCGGGATCATGAGCGGACGGGCTCGGCTGACGCTGTGCTCGGCGGCGGCCACGCTGACGGCGTCGTGCGCCCTGCTGCCCCTGGTCGACCCGGCGACCTGGATCCTCCAGGCGGCGTTCCTGCTGGCCGTCCAGTCCGGGGTGGGCGCGGCCGCGCGCCGGGTGCCACTGGCCCGGCCGCTGACGGTGGCCGCCCAGGCGCTGGTCACACTGATGCTGCTGACCCTGCTCTTCGCCCGGGAGCACGCCCTGCTGGGGCTGATCCCCGGCCCGGAGGCATTCCGGCACTTCGGGGACCTGTTCCAGGCGGGCGCCGACGACGTCGGGCGGTACGCGATCCCGGCCCCGCTGTCCGACGGCATCCGGCTGATGATGGTCGGCGGTGTGCTGGTGATCGGGCTGGCGGTGGACACCCTCGCGGTGACCTTCCGCAACGCCGCCCCGGCCGGTCTGCCGCTGCTCGCGCTGTACTCGGTGGCCGCGGGACTGTCCGACGGGGCGAGCGACTGGGTGTGGTTCCTGGTGGCCGCCGCCGGCTATCTGATGCTGCTGCTGGCCGAGGGCCGGGAGCGGCTCTCCCAGTGGGGCCGGGTCTTCGCGGGCGCGCCGCGCACCCCGGGCGGGCAGCCGGGGCCGGTGGCCCCGGTGCGCACCGGCCGGCGCATCGGCATGGCCGCCCTGGGCGTGGCCCTCGTGGTGCCGCTGCTGCCTCTGCCGGCGATCCAGGGCGGGCTGCTGGCCGGCGCCGGGGCGGGCGTGGGGGCGGGCACCGGCGGCGGGGGCACGATCTCCGCGGTCAACCCGCTGGTGTCGCTGCGGGACAGTCTGAACGTGGACGAGGACCGTAAGGTCCTGACGCTGAGCACCAACGCCACCGACCTCTCGGACATGTACCTGCGGATCGTGTCCCTGGACGACTTCGACGGCACCACGTGGAAGCCGTCCAAGCGCCACATCGTGACCGTGCCGGACCGGTTCCCCACGCCCACGGGGCTGGGCCCGGACATCAAGCGCGCGGAGATCACCACCCGGATCTCGGCCGCCGACGGCTACGCCCAGGACTGGCTGCCGATGCCGTACCCGCCGAGCAGCGTGGAGATCAAGGGCAACTGGCGGTACGAACCCGTCGGGATGACCCTCGTCGGCGACCACGGGCAGAACACCAGCGGCAAGACGTACCAGGTGAAGAGCCTCGACCTGCAGCCGACGGCGGCGCAGCTGGCCGCGGCGCCCCAGGCGCCCGGCTCGATCAGGAACGACTACACCAAGGTGCCGGACTCGCTGCCGAAGGTGGTGGCGCGGCAGGCCCGCGAGATCACGGCGGGCGCGACGAGCGCCTACGACAAGGCGGTCGCGCTCCAGGACTACTTCGCGGTCACGGGCGGCTTCGAGTACGACACCGACGTGGAGGTCGGCACCGGCCGTGACGCGATCGCCCGCTTCCTGCGGGACAAGCAGGGCTTCTGCGTCCACTTCTCCTTCGCTATGGCGGCGATGGCCCGCACGCTGGGCATACCGGCGCGGGTCGCGGTGGGCTTCGCGCCCGGTTCCCCGCAGGCGGACGGTTCGGTGGCGGTGAGCCTGAAGGACGCGCACGCCTGGCCCGAGCTGTACTTCGAGGGCGTGGGCTGGACCCGCTTCGAGCCGACGCCGACACGCGGTACGACGCCCACGTACACGGTGCAGGACACGCCGGGCGAGACCACTCCCGACCTGCCGCAGTCCTCCCGGTCGGCGGACGCGGCGCCGTCGGCCGCGCCGTCGGCGAGCACGAGCTGCTCGGCGCAGGACAAGAAGCTGGAGGGCTGCGGGGCCGCGCTGCCGCTGGACCAGGCGGAGCAGAGCGACCAGGGCACCCCGTGGTACGAGATCGCCGGCTGGATCCTGCTGGGGGCCGCGGCACTGACGTTGCCGCTGCTGCCGATGCTGTGGCGGCTGAGACGGCGGTCGGTGCGGCTGGCGTCGGCCCAGCACGCGGGGGCCGGCACCGGGGCCGGGGACGCCTCCGGCCGGCCCGGGAGCGGTGACACGGACGGGCCGGAGGCGCGGGACGCCGGTTCGGCGATCCGGCTGGACACGCCGTCCCAGGAGGCGGCCGAGGCTGCCGTGGCGCATGTCCTGGCGGTCTGGCGCGAGCTGATCGACACCGCCTGGGACTACGGCATCGAGCCGGACGAGGCGCTGACCCCCCGGCGGGCGGCGGCGCGGATCGTCCGGATCGGGGAGCTGGACGAGACGGTGGGCCGGTCGGTGCACCGGGTGGCGGGTGCCGTCGAGCAGGTCCTGTTCGCACCGCGCCCGCGGGCCGAGGCCGGGCTGTCGGACGACGTCCGCCAGGTACGGGCGGCCCTGCGGGCGAGGGTCAGCTGGTCCACACGGGTGCGGGCGGTCCTCGCGCCTCGGTCGGCCGTCCGCGCGCTCTGGGACCTCTCGGACCGCTGGGCGGCCGTCAAGGCGTCCTGGACATCCCGGGCGGCCCATCTGGCAGCCCTGCTACGCCGCCCGTCCGGCCAGCAGAGCGGCTGAGCGCGACCGGCGGCCCTGTCGACGGCCGCTCCCGCCGGTGACCGGCGGGAGCGGCTGCCGACCGGCGGCTCCGGGACAGGCGGCTCGCCGGCAGCGACCGCCGCCCGATCCCGATCGGCAGCTGCCGCCTCAGAAGAAGGTGCCTGCCGTTCCGGGCCCCCGCCCCACAGCCGACCCGGCCACCGCGACCCGGCCAGCCCTGAAGAGGCTCGCCCCGATGCCGCCCGTCAGAGCGGCACCCGTCCGAGCGGCACCCGTCCGGCTCAGCGGAGGGGCCTTGCCGCGCGGGAGGTCGGGGCGACGGAACGGGCGGGCCGCGCCTGCGGCCCATGCGGGGGGCGGAGCAACGGGGCGGTGGCGGGCGACCGTGGGAGCATGCGTGAGGGGGTGACCACCCGGTGGGTGGTCACCCCCTCAGCGTCGGTACGGGGCGGGGCGCCGGGTCAGTGGCCGCCCTGCTCGTCACGGCGGCGCTGCCAGCGCTGCTCGATCCGGTCCATCATCGAGCGCTTGGGCCGTCCCTGACCGCGTGCGTGCGGGGCACCCGCGGGCTGTTCGCCCGGCTTGGGGGCCTTGCGCCAGCCGGTCACGGCGAGAACCGCGCAGCCCAGCATGACGAGGAAGCCCACCACGCTGAGCCAGACCTGCTTGGCGACCATTCCGGCCATGAGGAGCGCGATACCCACGAGGAAGCCCGCGACCGCCTGGTAGACCCGCCGCCGGGTGTACGTACGCAGCCCGCTTCCCTCAAGCGCCGACGCGAACTTGGGATCTTCTGCGTACAGCGCTCGCTCCATCTGCTCGAGCATGCGCTGCTCGTGCTCCGAGAGCGGCACGGAGTCCTCCTCATCGTGCAGTCGCCGGGGCGACCCGGGGGTCCCTTCAGGATAGGCAGGGAATCGCCCCCGTGAAACCCGCCCCTCTACGCCAATTGGCCAACCGGAGCCCGCCATGGGCGTCCCGGTCCGCTGAGGCTTCCATTCCCCGGCGGCCGACCCGTCATGCCGGGCGGTCTCCCTCGATCATACGGCGCACAGCGCCCGAACGGGGGGCCTGTGGCGTACTCCATGTGCGGCCCAGCCGCTGATCAGCGGCGCGCCCCGGGAGCGGGCTCAGGCCTCGTCGGCCCCCCGCGTCTCACCGAGCACATGGAGCTGGGTGGCCACGGAGTGGAAGGCGGGGAGTTCGGCGGCCGCCTCCTCCAGTTTCAGCAGGGCGTCCAGGGCGCCGGGTTCGGTGTCCACGAGGACGCCCGGGACGAGGTCGGCGAAGACCCGCACGCCGTGCACCGCGCCGACCCGCAGGCCCGCGCCCTCGACGAGCCCGGTGAGCTGCTCGGCGGTGAAGCGGCGCGGTACGGGGTCGCCGCTGCCCCAGCGGCCGTCCGGGTCGGTGAGGGCCTGCCGGGCCTCCTTGAAGTGCCCGGCGAGGGCGCGCGCGAGGACGGCTCCGCCGAGGCCGGCGGCGAGAAGGCTGAGGACGCCCTCGGAGCGCAGGGCGGCCACGGCGTTGCGGACGCCTTCGGCGGGGTCGTCGACGTACTCCAGGACGCCGTGGCACAGGACGGCGTCGTAGCGGCCGCGCTCGACCACGTCGAAGAGGCCGTGGGCGTCGCCCTGGACGCCCGTCACACGGTCGGCGACGCCGGCCTCGGCGGCGCGGCGCTCCAGGGCGAACAGCGCGTTGGGGCTCGGGTCGACGACGGTGACGCGGTGGCCGAGGCGGGCCACGGGCACCGCGAACTTGCCGCTGCCGCCGCCGGTGTCGAGCACGTCCAGCGTCTCGCGGCCGGTGGCCTTGACCCGGCGTTCGAGGGCGTCCTGGAGGACCTCCCACACCACGGCGGTACGGAGGGAGGCGCGGGGTCGCATCGGGTCCGACACGGCAGTTGACTCCTCGGCGGGGCACCGCCTCTTGCGCGGCGGGGCGAACGGGCTGCCTCCCCGGCTCCCGCCCGACGCTCGGGCGGGCGGAGAGAAGGCTTCAGGCGCCTTCCACCCTATTGCCTCCGGTACCTCGCCCGGGCACTGCGGCCGCCGAGGTCCGCCCGCCCTCGACGCCGCACCCCTCTCGGGTCCGGGCAGGCGGCGCGGCCGTGGATCAGCCCGCGTCCGGCATGGTGCGCCCCGCTCCCCTGCCGTCCGGGTCGTCCCCGTCCCGCCGGGGCTGGGGCAGGACCGGCTGGAGGACGAGCATGCGCTCGACGAGGCGGATGAACATCGCCACGTCGCGTATCAGATCGTCGGCGTCCCGGCGGCTGGCCGCGCCCTGGATGCCCGCCTCGGCCCGGGCGCGGCGCCGGGCCCCGGAGGCGAACAGCGCGCTCCACTCGGTGAGTTCGGGCGCGATCTCGGGGAGCACTTCCCAGGCGCTCCGGATGCGGGCCCGCTTTCGGGGCGAGGGTTCGGGGCGGCCGCGCGCGGCGAGCACGGCGGCGGCGGTGCGCAGGGCGGCGAGGTGGGCCGTGGCGTAGCGCTCGTTGGACGTTTCGAGGACGGCCGCCTCCTCCAGCCCGGCGCGGGCCTGGGCGAGCAGGTCGAGGGCGGCGGGCGGGGCCGTCGTCCGGCGCAGCACGGGGTGCACGTCGCTCGCCGGGCCGGTCAGTGAGGGGGCAGGGCCGGTGGCGCGGCGCCGGTGGGCGGCGGCTGCGTGGTAGCTGGCCATGACGAACCTCCTGTCGTCTGTGTGACGGCACGCCCTGTCAGGTGGTGCCGTATGTGCCCATCGTGAGGTATGCCACTGACAATCCGTTCTGACCTGGGCTTTTGCTTCGATCGAAGGTTCGGGATAGTTTTTGCACTGACCAGTCAGTTCAAAAAGTCCAGCAGAGAATCAAGCAGAAACGCAAGGGGGGACTGTGAGCGGCGTCCGCATCACAGCCGAGGGCTTCGGCCTCAAGGGTCCCCGCGGTTGGGCCTTCCGGGACATCGGCGTCGACGCCGAACCCGGCTCGCTGCTCGCGATCGAGGGACCGTCCGGCACCGGCCGGACGAGTCTGCTGCTCGCGCTCACCGGGCGGATGAAGGCCACCGAGGGGACCGCGATGGTCGGCACGGCACGGCTGCCGAAGCAGCTGGCGGCCGTGCGCCATGTCAGCGCGCTCGCGCACGTCACCGGTGTCACCGACCTCGACCCGGCACTGACCGTCGGCGAGCACCTGCGCGAACGGGCGCTGCTGCAGCGGCGGTTCGCCGGGTCCGTACGGGACCTGCTGCGCCCGCGTGCGGAGCGGGCGGCGGAGACGGAACTGAGGATCGACGCCGCGCTGACCGCGGCCGGGCTCGACCGCGCGTCCCTGCCCAAGGGCGCGCGGACCGCCGTACGCGATCTGGAGCGGCTGGAGGCGCTGCGGCTGTCGGTGGCCCTCGCGCTCGTCGGGCGGCCGCGGCTGCTCGGCGTGGACGACACCGACCTGAAGCTCTCCGAGACCGAACGCACGGAGATCTGGAGCCAGTTGCGGTCCGTCGCCGAGGCCGGCACCACCGTCGTGGCGGTGTGCGCGCAGGCGCCCGAGGGCGCCGCCACGGTGTCCACCCGTACGCAGGAGAAGACGCAGGAGAAGACGGAGGAGGAGACCGATGCACGCGCCGAAACTGGCAGCGCTTGAGCTGCGCCGCTTCGGCAGGGGGAAGCTGCCGCGGGCCGCGCTGGTCGCGCTTCTGCTGCTGCCCCTGCTGTACGGCGCGCTGTACCTGTGGTCGTTCTGGGACCCGTACGGCCGGCTCGACCGCATTCCCGTGGCCCTGGTGAACCAGGACCGGGGGGCGAAGGCCGACGGCAAGCGGATCACCGCCGGCGACGACATCGCCGGGGGACTGCTCGACAGCGAGGTCTTCGACTGGCGCGAGGTGAGCGCCGAGCAGGCACGCGCGGGCGTGGAGGACGGGACGTACTACCTGTCGCTGACCGTGCCGGCCGACTTCAGCGCGCGGATCGCCTCCAGCGCGGGCGACACGCCGGAGACCGGCGCCCTCCAGGTGCGCACGAACGACGCGAACAACTACATCGTCGGGCAGATCTCGCGGACGGTCTTCAGCGAGGTGCGCACGGCCGCCTCCACGAAGGCCTCGCGGTCCTTCCTGGACAAGATCTTCGTGTCGTTCTCCGACATCCACGGCGCGACCGCGAAGGCCGCCGACGGCGCCGACGACCTCAAGGGCGGCATCGGCAAGGCCGAGAAGGGCTCCAAGGAGCTCGCCGACGGTCTGACGGAGGCCCAGAAGGGCAGCGGCACGCTGGCCACGGGCCTGCAGAAGCTCACCTCGGGCGCCGGCGACCTCCAGGACGGCTCGCGGAAGGTCGCGGACGGCACCCAGACGCTCGCCGACCGGGTCAACGGGGTCGCGGGCCAGGTGGGGCCCTTCCTGGAGGGCAACGAGAAAACCATCGGCGACACCGCGCAACTGGTCGCCGACTCCGCCGCGGCGGTCCGCGCCAACCTCGACACCCTGGTGAAGGCCGCGCCGACCGCCGCCGAGGGCGCGCACGCGGCCTCGGACACCCTGTCCGCCGTCTACCGGGCGCGCTGCGAGAACCCGGTCCTGCCCGACCCGGCCTGCGCGGACCTGAAGAAGGCCAGGGACACGGCGGCCGACGTCGCCACGATCGCGGACGACCTCAACACGCTGATCGCGGACCAGGACGGCGACCTGAGGACGATGCGCTCGCACCTCGGCACGCTCCAGCAGCAGGCGCAGGCCCTCGCCGACCGCGCCCCGCACCTCTCCGAGGACCTCGACGACGCCGTGACCCGGATCAACGCCCTGAACACGGGCGCGAAGAAGGTCGCCGCGGGAGCCGCGGAGCTGCACACCGGCCTCGGCACCGCCCAGACCGGCGCCGGCGACCTCAACCAGGGCGTCGGCAGGCTCAGGACGGGCGCCGAGGACCTCAACGGCGGGATGTTCAAGCTCTCCGACGGCTCGGGAAGGCTCGCCGACGGACTGCACGACGGCGCCGCGCAGATCCCCGACTACGACGAGCGGCAGCGCGACGCGCGCACCGCCGTCATGGCCGACCCCGTGCAGCTGGCCTCCAAGGACCTGCACAAGGCGGCGAACTACGGCACCGGCTTCGCGCCGTACTTCATCCCGCTGTCGCTGTGGGTGGGCGCGATGGTCGCGTACATGCTGATCCCGCCGATGAACCGGCGCGCGCTCGCCGCGGGCGCCTCGGCCTGGCGGATCGCGCTGGCGGGCTGGCTGCCCGTCGTCGCGATCGGAGTGCTGCAGACGACGGCGCTGATGGCGGTGCTGCACTGGGCGATCGGCCTGAAGATGGCCCACGCGGCCGGGACGGTGGGCTTCCTGTTCCTGGTGACGGCGTGTTTCGCGGCCCTCGTGCAGTGGCTCAACGCCCGCTTCGGCGCGGCGGGCCGCATCCTCGTGCTGGCCCTGCTGATGCTGCAGCTGACGTCGGCGGGCGGCACCTACCCGGTGCAGACCAGCCCCGGCTTCTTCAACGCCATCCACCCCTACCTGCCGATGAGTTACGTCGTCGAGGCGCTGCGCAGGCTCATCACGGGCGGCGGTCTCGGACCGGTGTGGCACGCGTGCGGGGTGCTCGTCCTCTTCACCGCGGGAGCCCTCGCCCTGACCGCGCTGTCGGCGCGCCGCCGCCAGGTGTGGACCCTGGACCGGCTGCACCCGGAACTCAGCCTGTGAAGATCCGGCATACGGGAGGTCGGCTTCCTGTGACAATCGGGACCATGGAAAGCAGCACCACGTCGGGCGGCCGCACCCGCCGCGAGGCCACCCGGCAGAAGCTCTACGAGGCGGCCGTCACACTCATCGCCGAACAGGGCTTCTCCGCCACCACGGTGGACGAGATCGCCGAGCGGGCGGGCGTCGCGAAGGGCACCGTCTACTACAACTTCGCGAGCAAGTCGGTCCTCTTCGAGGAGCTGCTGAGGCACGGCGTGGGCCTCCTCACGGCCTCCCTGCGCGAGGCCGCCGAGCGCACCGCGCGGGAGGGCGGCAGCAAGGTCGACGCCCTGGACGCGATGATCCGCGCGGGGCTCGTCTTCATCGAGCGCTACCCGTCCTTCACCCAGCTGTACGTGGCGGAGCTGTGGCGCACCAACCGGGCCTGGCAGTCCACGCTCATGGTGGTGCGGCAGGAGGCGGTGGCCGTCGTGGAGGGCGTGCTGCGCGAGGGCGTCGAGGCAGGCGAGTTCAGTGACGAGATCGACGTCCAGCTGACCGCGGCGGCACTGGTCGGCATGGTGCTGGTGGCCGCCCTGGACTGGCGGGCCTTCCAGCCGGAACGCTCCCTGGACGACGTCCACGCGGCGCTGTCACGGCTGCTGCAGGGCCGGGTGAGCGGCGGCCGCTGAGGCCGGCCCCGGACGGGTGGAGCCGGGCGCACGGAAGCGCCGGTCCCTGGTGGCCGCGTCCCCCGCGGGCCACCACGAACCGGCGCTTCCTCCTGCTCCCCCGTTCCCCTCCCCCGTCGTTCCCCCGTGCGGTCGTTCCCCCGCGGTCCCCCCGTGCCTCGCTCCCGCCGAACCGGCCGGCGGAAGGAGCGGATCGAGGGCCGCTCCGTTCCGGCGCCCCGTGTCGCCGGTGCCGGAGCCGCGCCCCTTTCCGTGCCTCCACTCTCCCGTCCGCGCGGGCCGGCTCCCATCCGCGCGCGTACTCAACTCACCCTCTAGGTACGCGTACTCAGAACCGCGTGCTCAGGCTCAGAACACGGCGCGGTCCTCTGGTCACGATCGCGTCCGTGCCCGTACTCCCCTCGGGCCGCCGGGGCGCGGGGAGCGGCGGCCGGGCTGGCGGCGTACCGTCCGGCGGCGGCCGATAAAGTCGCGGGCATGGCACGGATTGCGGTGATCGGCGCAGGGATGGGCGCGCTGGCGACCGCCGCCAGGCTGGCCGTCGCGGGCCACCGGGTGGCGGTGTACGAGCGCACGGACACGTACGGCGGAGCGGTGCGCCGCTTCGAGCGGGACGGCTTCGGCTTCGACACCGGACCGGGGCTGCTCACCCTCCCCGCGGTCTACCGGGACCTGTTCGTCAAGACCGGCAAGGAGCCGCTGGAGGACCGCGTCGAGCTGGTCCAGGTCGACCCGTCGGCGCGGCACGTGTTCGCGGACGGCACCGAGGTGTCCCTGCCGAACGCCTCGCGCGCGGGCGTCGTCTCGGCCCTGGACGAGGCGCTCGGCTCGGGCGCCGGGCAGCGCTGGGGCGACTTCCTGGTGCGGGCCCGCGAGACCTGGGACCGCACCCGCCGCCCGCTCCTGGAGGAGCCCCTGTGGCCGAACTGGCGGGTGCTGGCCGACCGTGAGCCCTATCCCGCGGTGCCGCACAAGCGTCTGCTGCGCACCCGCCGGGCCGGCACGCTGGCCGAGGTCGGCGCCTGGGAACTGCGCGAACCCCGGCTGGCCGCGCTGCTGGAAGGGCACGCGCTGGCCTACGGCCTCGATCCGCGGACCGCTCCGGCGAGCGCGGCCGTCCTGCCCTACATGGAGCACGCCTTCGGCACGTGGTACGTGCGCGGAGGTCTGCGGGAGCTGGCCCGCGCGGTGTACGAGCGGTGTCTGGCGCGCAGGGTCGAGTTCGTCTTCGGCGCCGAGGTCACCCGGGTTCTGGAGAAGGACGGCCGGGCGACGGGCGTGGAGCTGGCCGGGGGTGCCGGCTCCGGGGGAGGCGAGGTGGTGGACGCCGACTTCGTGGTCGCGCCCGGCGGTGCCGCGGGGCTTCCCGTCCGGGGCGAGGGCGAGGTCGCGCCCCAGCAGGGTCTGCCCAGCCGGCTGACCGTGCTGCTGGCGCTGCGCGGCGCCCGGCCGGAGGGCACCGCGCACCGGACCGTGGTGCACACCGAGGACCGCTCGGGCGAACTGGAGAGCCTCTTCGGTGCGGCGCCGGGGGTGCCCGCTCGGCCGACGGTCACCGTGCTGCGGCCGGGCGACCCGGCGCTGGTGCCGGACGGCGACCACGAGGCGGTCACGCTGAGTGCCGTCGTCCCCGCCGGGTCGCAGCCGGGCGAGGAGCACGTGGAGGCGCTGCTCACGGCCGCCGAGCGGGCCGTGCCGGATCTGCGCGAGCGTGTGCTGTGGCGCGAGGTGCGCACCCCCGCCGACATCGCGGAGGAGAGCGGCGCCGCGGGCGGTGCCGTCCCGGCGCCGGCGCTGGCGGCGGCCGGCGGCCGGCTGCTGCACCCGGCGAACTCGACCGGCGTGGCGGGGCTGTTCACCGCCGGAGGCTGGTCGCACCCGGGAGGCGGGCTCCCTCACGCGGGCATGTCGGGCGCGCTGGTGGCCGGACTGGTGGTGGAGGGGCCGGAGTTCCGGGGCTCGCAGTGAGCGTCCGGCGGCGGGTCCCCCGGCGACTCATCGGTCAGCGGGGCCCCGGGACCGGCCCGGGAGCGGCGCAGGGCCGGTGAGAATCGGTACGGCGTGCCGGAGCGTCAGAACCGGTACTGGTCGTCGTACCCGTTGCCCTGCCCCTGCTGCTCGTCACCCTGGTACGGGTACTGCTGCTCGGGCGGGAGCTCGCCGCCGAACGGGTCGTCGGTGCTGCGCTGTTGCGGGACCCAGACGCCGCCGGCCGGCGTCTCGCCGTAGCCGCCGGTGCCGTACTGCTCCTGGGCGTAGCCCTGTTGCCCGTACTGCTGCTGGTCGTAGCCGGCGTCGTAGGTGCCGCCGCCGTAGGTCTGGGTGCCGATGTACGGGTCGGAGTAGGCGGCGTACTGCTGCTGGCCGGTGGTGTCGTAGCCGTACTGCTGCTGGTTGTACCCGGAGTAGCCGTCGTAGCCGAAGGTCTGGTCGGCGCCCTGGGCGGCCGTCGCGTACTGGTCCTGGGGCTGTCCGGTGGCGGCCGCGTACGCGGAGTCGCTGTATATGCCGTAGGCGTTGGTGTCGTCGGGCAGGGGCTGCGGAGAGTAGACGGTGGTCTCGGCCGCGGAGGCCTGCGCGGCGCGTGCGGCCGGGGTGAACACGTCGTCGTGGTCGTAGTCGTCGTCGCGGAAGGCGCCCTTGTCCTGGCCGTATCCGAGGCTGTCGCCGGTGAAGGAGCCCTCGGCGCCGTCGAGACGAGCGGTGGCCTCGCCGCCGTCCAGGTCGGTGACCTCCAGGGTCGGATCCTGGCGCTCGGCCTTGCCGCGGCGGCTTCGGGACAGGCCCTTGGGGAGCGCCCCCTCGGCGTCGCCGCGCCGCACGGCCCAGCCCTCGGCGAAGCCGCGGCGGAACGAGAGGGTGACATAGGTCTGGCCGACCGCGAAGGCGGCCGCGCCCAGTCCGATGACGATCACCGATGGAATCAGGACACCGAGCACCACGCCGAGGAAGCCGACGAACGCCAGCAGCCGCCAGCGCAGGCGCGCCTTGTACTGCAGCAGCACCTCGCCCAGCAGCCACAGCGCGACGATGCCGAACGCGATGTAGAGGACCGTCCAGCCCATGTACGCCCCTCTCCCAGTGGCCGCTACGCAGTGTGTCGTATGTGGGTGCGACCGGTCTAGGCCTGCGGCGGGTGGTGCAGACCCAGGTTCTCGTAGATTTCCAGCGTCGCCGTGGAGTTGTTGAGCGTGATGAAGTGCAGTCCGGGCACTCCCTCGGCCAGCAGCCGTGCGCAGAACTCCGTGGCGAAGTCGATGCCCATCGAGCGTACAGCGGCCGGATCGTCTTTGGCTGTGAGCATCCGCTCTTTCAGGACGTCCGGGAAGTAGGCGTTGCTGAGCTTCGGCAGCCTCTCCAGCATCTTCACGCTCGTCACCGGAAGGACCTCCGGGATGACCGGGGTGTCACAGCCGGCCGCCGCCACCCGGTCACGCAGGCGCAGGTACGACTCGGGCTCGAAGAACATCTGCGTGATGGCGTAGTCGGCGCCCGCCCGGCACTTGTCGACGAAGTGCGAGACGTCCGTGTCCCAGTCGCTGGAACGCGGGTGCATCTCGGGGAAGGCGGCGACGCCCACGCAGAAGTCGCCGGACTCCTTGATGAGCCGGACGAGCTCGGCGGCGTAGGTGAGGCCCCGCGGGTGCGGGACCCAGTCGCCCATCGGGTCGCCGGGCGGGTCGCCGCGCACGGCCAGCATGTTGCGGATCCCGGCGTCGGCGTACTGGCCGATGATGTTGCGCAGCTCGGCGACGGAGTGGTCCACGGCGGTGAGATGCGCCACCGGGGTGAGGGTGGTGTCGACGACGATCTGCTGGGTCTCCCTGACCGTGGTCGCCCGGGTGGAGCCGCCGGCACCGTACGTCACCGAGACGAAGTCCGGAGCGACCGCCTCGACCCTGCGGAGCGCCTCCCACAGGCTCCGCTCGCCCTTGGGCGTCTTCGGCGCGTAGAACTCGAACGAGTACGTCGTCTTGCCGGTGGCCAGGATGTCGCGCACGGTGCGTGCGCGGTCCGTCCTGGTGGATGCGGTTCCAAGGGCCATACCCGCAGGTTAACCAGGGGCCGACGGTCACCCAACCGGATGACGGATATTTGCCCGGATTGTCGGCTTGTTGTCCACCCTTCGGACAGGCGTCCGGCCGAAGCGGCCGCAGGGACCGCCGGACCGGGACGGACGGACCCGGGGCGGACGGACCCCGACCGGACGGGCCGGGGGCCGTCAGACGTCGCGCAGTCGCTTCGCGAACTCCGCCGCCGCGGCACCCGGGTCGTCCGCCTCGGTGATCGCCCGGACGACGACGACCCGGCGGGCGCCCGCCTCCAGCACCTCGTCGAGGTTGCCGAGGTCGATGCCGCCGATCGCGAACCAGGGCCGGTCCGTGCCCAGGGCGGCCGTGTGGCGGACCAGGCCGAGGCCGGGGGCGTGCCGGCCCGGCTTGGTGGGGGTGGGCCAGCAGGGGCCGGTGCAGAAGTAGTCCACGCCCTCCTGGACGGCGGCGGCCCCGGCCTCCGCCTCGGCGTGCGTGGAGCGGCCTATGAGGACGCCGTCGCCCAGGACGGCGCGGGCTGCGGGGACCGGCAGGTCGCCCTGGCCGAGATGGAGGACGTCGGCCGCGGCGGCGTGGGCGACGTCCGCGCGGTCGTTGACCGCGAGCAGCTTCCCGTGCCGGGCGCAGGCCTCGGCGAACACCGCGAGGTGCTCCAGCTCCTCGGCGGCCTCCATGCCCTTGTCCCGCAGCTGCACGATGTCGACGCCGCCCGCGAGCACCGCGTCCAGGAACTCCGGCAGGTCGCCCTGGCGGGTGCGGGCGTCCGTGCAGAGGTAGAGACGGGCGTCCGCGAGGCGGGCGCGGGCGGTGTCGGTCATCGGTGTCCCCCGTTGTTCCGTCGTGTCGTTACCGGTTGCCTCAGACGGCGAGCGCCTGGGCGCGGCGCTTCACCTCCGTACCGCGATTCTCGCTGAGGGCCTGTGCGGGGGTGCCGGGCAGGCTGTCGTCGGGCGTGAAGAGCCACTCCAGCATCTCTTCGTCGGTGAAGCCGTCGTCCCGCAGGAGCGTCAGGGTGCCGGACAGGCCCTTGACGACCTTGTCCCCGTCGATGAAGGCGGCGGGGACGTGCAGCGCGCGGTTCTCACCACGGCGTACGGCGATGAGCTGGCCTTCCTTGATCAGCTGCCGCACGCGGATCACGTCGACATCGAGCATCTCCGCGATGTCGGGCACGGTGAGCCAGGCGGGGACGAGAGCATCGGTTTTTGCGTCAATCTCGGTCACGGGGTCAAGGGTAGGCGCATGTCCGGGCGGGCCGCGATGGCCGTTCTCCGGGGGCGGCGCCGCGGGGACCGGTCGCGCCCACGCGGCGGAGCCGCCTGTGCCACAGCCCCGCGCCCCTAGGGAACCGCGGTCGCGTTCTTCAGGGGGCGGGCCGGGTCCGACAGGGCCTCCGGGTCCATGCGGCGGGCTGCCTCGATCAGCTTCCTGCCCTGGGCGAGATCGCGTGGGCGCCCCACCGCCAGCAGAGCCACCAGGCGGTCCTCGCGCAGCCAGCAGACGCTCCAGGCCGGTCCGGCCGGATCGCCGCGCCACACCATGCGGTCGGCCACCGCGTGGTGCCCCGCGTACTGGACGAAGCGGCCGAACTGCTCGGACCAGAAGTACGGCACCGGGTCGTAGATCACCGGGGGCTCGTCCGTGGCCGTTCCGAGGATGTTGGCGGCGACCGTGCGCGGGCCCTGGAGGGCGTTGTCCCAGTGGTGGACGAGGAGGCGTTCGCCGTACCGCCCCGAGGGGAAGGAGGCGCAGTCGCCGACCGCGTACACGTCCGGCACCGAGGTGCGCAGCCGGTCGTCGGCGACGACCTCGTGGTGCGCGCCCAGTTCGACGCCGGAGCCGGTCAGCCAGGCGGTGGCGGGGCGGGCGCCGATGCCGACGACCACGGCGCCGGCGGGCAGCCGGGAGCCGTCGTCGAGGACGACCGCACCGGGTTCGACGCGCTCCACGCGCGCGTGGGTGCGCAGGGTGACGCCGCTGTCGGCGTACCAGGAGGTCATCGGGGCGGCGACCTCGGCCGGCAGGGCGCCGGCGAGGGGCCGGTCGGCGGCCTCCACGACGGTGACCGCGCAGCCGGCCTCGCGTGCGGCGGTGGCGAACTCCGCGCCGATCCAGCCGGCGCCGACGACCACGATGTCGTGCTGGCGGGCGAGCACCGGCCGCAGCCGTTCGGCGTCGTCGAGGGTGCGCAGCAGATGGACGCCGGGCACGCCCTCGGCGCCCGGCAGCCGGACCGGCTCGGCACCGGTGGCGAGGACGAGGACGTCGTACGGGACGGGCCCGGCCTCGGTGTCCACCTCATGGTCGGCGGAACGCAGGCCGAGGACCTCGCGGCCGAGCAGCAGCTCGATGCCGAGGCTCTCGAAGTCGACCTCGAACGCGGAACCCTCGGCCTTGCCGAGCAGCACGGCCTTGGACAGCGGGGGCCGGTCGTAGGGCTGGTGGGGCTCCGCGCCGATCAGCGACACGGTGCCGCCGAAGCCCTGTTCCCGCAGGGCGACCGCGGTCTGCACCCCGGCCATGCCCGCGCCGACGACGACCACGTGCCGCCCCGCCGGCCTGTCTTCTTCCCGCCTCTGCTCACTCACCCGATCACCCTAGACATGTGACGATCCGTCAGTCAGCCGTCCTGCTCCGTGACCTGCTCCACAACGCTGGTGCCGCTGCCCTGCTGCGACTCCCAGGACCAGGTCTCCTCCAGGCGCACGCGCCCGTCGGGCAGTTCCACGACCGTCGAGACGCAGTGCCCCGAGGACGTCGTGCCGTCGTGCTTGAGCTGGACGTACCGGAAGTCGAGACGGTCCCCCTGACGGGTACCCACGAGATGGCCGCGCACGACGTCGCCGCCCGCGTAGTCCGCCCAGATCACACCGTCCCGCTCGCGGTAGGCGAAGCGGGTGCGGGTGCCGACCTGGCCCGGGGCCTGGTCGGCGACGGGGGCGAGGACGAGACCGTCGAGCGAGCGGTGCATGACGAAAGGCTCCCTTTACAGGTGCGCGGAACCACGGGCTAGGGTGTGGCCAACGTAGAGCACTCGCGGGAGCCCGGACGCACCGGGCTGAGAGGGAGGCTGGCGGCCTCCGACCGTACGAACCTGATCCGGGTCATGCCGGCGAAGGGAGGGGCTGGACGCCCATGTCGCGTACACGTACATCCGACGTCCTGGTCGTGGGGGGCGGGATCATCGGGCTCGTCACGGCGTGGCGGGCCGCGCAGCGCGGGTTCGCCACCGCCGTGGTGGACCCGGAGCCGGGCGGCGGGGCCGCGCGGGTGGCCGCCGGCATGCTGGCCGCCGTCACCGAACTGCACCACGGCGAGCAGACCCTGCTCGGCCTGAACCTGGCCTCGGCCCGCCGTTACCCGGACTTCGCCGCCGAGCTGACGGAGGTCACCGGGCTGGACCTCGGCTACCGCCGGTGCGGCACGCTCGCGGTCGCGCTGGACGCCGACGACCGCGCCCATCTGCGGGAACTGCACGCGCTGCAGGCCGGGTCGGGGCTGGACTCGGAGTGGCTCACGGGGCGGGAGTGCCGGCGCCTGGAGCCGATGCTCGCACCGGGGGTGCGCGGCGGGCTGCGGGTGGACGGCGACCACCAGATCGATCCGCGGCGGCTGGCCGACGCGCTCGTCGCCGCGTGCGAGCGGGCGGGCGTGGTCTTCCACCGGGCGTGGGCGGAGCGGCTGTCGGTCGGGGGCGAGCGGGCCGTGGGGGTCGTGACGGGGGACGGTACGGCCCTGGGGGCGGGGCAGGTGGTGCTCGCGGCGGGCAGCCTCAGCGGGCGGCTGGCGGGCGTCCCGGAGGACGTGCTCCCGCCGGTGCGGCCGGTGAAGGGGCAGGTGCTGCGGCTGACCGTGCCGGCCGGGTACGCGCCGTTCCTGAGCCGTACCGTGCGGGCCGTGGTGCGCGGGAGTCAGGTGTACCTGGTGCCCCGGGAGAACGGCGAGCTGGTCGTGGGGGCGACGAGCGAGGAGCTGGGCTGGGACACGACGGTGACGGCGGGGGGCGTCTACGAACTGCTGCGCGACGCGCACGAACTGGTCCCCGGCATCACGGAACTGCCGTTGGTGGAGACACGCGCGGGACTGCGCCCCGGCTCCCCCGACAACGCGCCGCTGCTCGGGCCGACCGGGCTGGACGGACTGCTGCTGGCCACCGGGCACTACCGCAACGGGGTGCTGCTGACTCCGGTGACCGGTGACGTGATGGCGCACGTCCTGACCACCGGTGAACTCCCCGACGAGGCCCTTCCCTTCACCCCCCGGCGCTTCGGTGCCGCCGTCCTCACGGAGCTGCCCGCATGAACATCTCGGTGAACGGCGAGCGGCAGGTGGTCGCTCCCGGTACGGCCCTCGACAGCGTCGTACGGTCCCTGACGCGGGCGCCCTCCGGGGTGGCCGCCGCGCTGAACGAAACGGTCGTCCCGCGCGCGCGGTGGTCCGCCACGGCACTCGCCGAGGGTGATCGCGTGGAAGTCCTCACCGCCGTGCAGGGAGGATGAGCGCCGTGGCCGACGATCCCTTCTTCCTCGGTGGTACGTCCTTCTCGTCCCGGCTGATCATGGGTACGGGGGGTGCGCCCAGCCTGGAGGTGCTGGAGCGGGCGCTGGTCGCGTCCGGGACCGAGCTGACGACGGTCGCGATGCGGCGGGTGAACCCCGCTGTCCGGGGTTCGGTGCTGTCGGTGCTGGAGCGGCTGGGCATCCGGGTGCTGCCGAACACCGCGGGGTGCTTCACGGCCGGGGAGGCCGTGCTGACGGCGCGGCTCGCGCGGGAGGCGCTGGGGACCGATCTGATCAAGCTGGAGGTCATCGCCGACGAGCGGACCCTGCTGCCGGATCCGGTGGAGCTGCTGGAGGCGGCGGAGACGCTGGTGGACGACGGGTTCACGGTGTTGCCGTACACGAACGACGATCCCGTGCTGGCGCGGAAGCTGGAGGACGTGGGGTGCGCGGCGGTGATGCCGCTGGGGTCGCCGATCGGATCGGGGCTCGGGATCCGCAATCCGCACAACTTCCAGCTGATCGTGGAGCAGGCGGGGGTGCCGGTGATCCTGGACGCGGGGGCCGGTACGGCGTCGGACGTGGCGTTGGCGATGGAGCTGGGGTGTGCGGGGGTGATGCTGGCGTCGGCGGTGACGCGGGCGGCGGATCCCGAGCGGATGGCGTGCGCCATGCGGGCCGGTGTCGAGGCGGGACGGCTGGCCCGGCTGGCGGGCCGGATCCCCCGGCGCTACTTCGCCGAGGCGTCGTCTCCTGCGGAGGGCCTGGCCGTGCTGGATCCCGAGCGTCCCGCGTTCTGACCGCCGGACCGCTCCCGTCGTCCCTCTCCCACCCACCACCCGTTTCCAGTCGGACAAGAGGTGCCCCTCGCCCGCGGGGGCCACCCACCACCGGCGCCCACCCCACCACGCCCCCTCCGCCCCCCCTACCCCAGCCCGCCAGTACCCCCGCCGACCGTCCCCCGGCCCACCGCGGGCCCGCCCGGCCCACCGCCAGTCGTCCCCCGGCCCGCCGCGGGGCCCCGCCCGGCCCTCCGACCGCCGGCACCGGCCCGCCGGGACCCCCGACGGCCGTCGCCCGGCCCGCCGCAGGCCGCCCGGCCCACCGTCCCCCGGCCGCGCGGCCCGCCCGGCCCCCCGACCACCGACACCGGCCCGCCAGTGCCCCCGACCGCCGTTCGCTGCCCCGTCGCAGGCGCGACCGGTGCGCCGACGGCCGTCGCCCGGCCCGCCGCGAGCCCGCCCGGCCCACCGCCGACCGTCACCGGAAACCGCAGGGCCCACCCGGCCCTCCCACCACCGGCACCAGCCCGCCGGGACCCTCGACGGCCCCCCGGCCCGCCGCAGGCCCGCCCGGTTACCGACGGCCGTCTCCCGGATACCGCGAGCCCGCCCGGCCCCCGACCACCGACGCCGCCCCCCAGTGCCCCCGACCGCCGTTCGCCGGCCCGTCGCGGGCGCGCCCGGTGTGTCGGCGGCTTTCGGGCGGGCGGGCGGGGGGCTTTCCTTGGTGGGGGGGTGGGGGTGGCTTTCGCGGGGGTGTCCGCGGATCCGGGGTGGGGTTCGCGTCACAGGTCGGCTGCAGTCCTGCTCCGAAGGGGTGGAAGCCGTAGAGGTGTCGGTGGTGGCTCGTAGACTCGCTGCGTGGACACGACCCTTCAGGACCCTCTGGTCGGGCAGGTGCTCGACGGTCGGTATCGCGTCGACGCGCGCATCGCGGTGGGCGGGATGGCCACGGTCTATCGCGCCGTGGACACCCGCCTCGACCGTGTGCTCGCGCTCAAGGTGATGCACCCGGCGCTCGCGGCCGACGGGTCGTTCGTCGAGCGGTTCATCCGTGAGGCCAAGTCCGTGGCTCGGCTCGCGCATCCCAACGTGGTCCAGGTGTTCGACCAGGGCGCGGACGGGTCGTACGTGTATCTGGCGATGGAGTACATCGCCGGGTGCACCCTGCGTGACGTGCTGCGCGAGCGCGGGGCGCTCCAGCCGAGGGCCGCGCTCGACATCCTGGAGCCCGTGCTCGCCGCGCTCGGCGCCGCGCACCGGGCCGGGTTCGTGCACCGGGACATGAAGCCCGAGAACGTGCTGATAGGGGACGACGGGCGGGTCAAGGTCGCGGACTTCGGGCTGGTGCGGTCCGTGGACACCGTGACCAGTACCACCGGGGCCGTGCTCGGGACCGTCTCGTATCTCGCGCCCGAGCAGATCGAGCAGTCCGGTGCCGCCGACGCCCGCGTCGACGTGTACGCGTGCGGTGTCGTGCTCTACGAGATGCTCACCGGTGAGAAGCCGCACGAGGGCGACTCCCCCGCGATCGTGCTCTACAAGCATCTCCACGAGGATGTCCCGCCGCCCTCCGCCGCCGTGCCGGGGCTGCCCCTCGTCCTGGACGAGCTCGTGGCCTCGGCCACCGCCCGCACCCCGGCCGTCCGGCCGTACGACGCCGCCGCGTTCCTCGGACAGGTGCGGGACGCGCGGGGCGCGCTGAGCGAGGAACAGCTGGACGCGCTGCCCCCGCAGGCCGTGTCCGCGGCGCACGACAACGCCGAGGACCGCACCAGCGTCATCCCCCGCTCGCTGACCGTGCCCAGACCGCTGCCGGTCAACGAGGACGACCTCCCCGGCGACGACGGCTCCGTCCACCGCACGTCCCGGTTGCAGAGCCCTCCGCCCCTGCCGCCCCGGCGCCGGACCGGGCGGCCCCGGGGCGGAATGCTCGCGGTCCTCGCCGTCGTGCTGCTGGTGCTGGGGGTGGGCGCGGGCGTCTGGTACATCAACTCCGGTCAGTTCACCAAGGTCCCCGCGGTGCTGACGCAGTCCCAGGCGAAGGCGGAGAAGCGGCTGGAGGCGGCCGGCCTCGAAGTGGGCAAGGTCGAGCACGCCTACAGCGACACGATCAAGCGCGGCAGCGTCATCAGCACGGACCCGGAGCCGGGCGCCAGGATCCGCAAGCACGACTCGGTCACGCTGACCGTCTCGAACGGCCCGCAGACCGTGAAGGTGCCGGACCTGACGGGCTCCCGGCTGGACAAGGCCAAGGAGCTGCTGAAGTCGGACGGCCTGGAGCCGGGGCTGGTCACCGAGGAGTTCAGCAGTGACGTCATCAAGGGGTTCGTGGTCAGCACCAGCCCCGAGGCGGGCGTAGAGCGGCGCGCGGGCTCGGCGGTGGCGATCGTCGTCAGCAAGGGCAGCCCGGTCGACGTCCCGGACGTCACCGGCGAGGACCTGGAGGACGCCCGGGCCGAGCTGGAGGAGGCCGGCCTGAAGGTGGAGGTCTCCTCGGAGGAGATCACCTCCGAGTTCGACAAGGGCCAGGTCGCCGCCCAGTCGCCGGACGCGGACAAGCAGGTCGCCGAGGGCGACACGGTGACGCTGACCCTGTCCAAGGGGCCGGAGATGGTCGAGGTCCCGGACGTGGTCGGCGACAGCGTCGGCGACGCGAAGGACGCGCTGGAGGCCGCCGGGTTCGAGGTGGAGGAGGACCGCGGGCTGCTCGGGCTGTTCGGCGACACGGTGAAGAGCCAGTCGGTGGAGGGCGGCGGGACCGCGCCCAAGGGGTCGACGATCACGATCACCATCCGGTGATCGGGCGGTGCCGGGGCGGGTCCAGGGGCATGACACCCTGAACGGGTGAGTCAGAAACGCCCCTTCCCCTCCCGCAATCCCGTCGGCGGCCATGTCCCCGTGGCCGGCGGACTGCACTCCGTGGGGTTGTCGTACGCCCATGACCTGAAGGCCGAGACGGTCCAGGTGTTCGTCGCCAACCCGCGCGGCTGGGCCACCCCGGCCGGGAACCCGGCGCAGGACGAGGCGTTCCGGGAGGTCTGCGCGGCGGAGTCGATCCCGGCGTACGTCCACGCGCCGTACCTGATCAACTTCGGCTCGCACACCGAGGCGACGGTGGAGCGGTCCGTGGAGTCGCTGCGGCACTCGCTGCGCCGGGGGCGCGCGATCGGCGCCCTGGGAGTGGTCGTGCACACGGGGAGCGCGACGGGCGGCCGGGAGCGGTCGGTGGCGCTGCGGCAGGTGCGGGAGCGTCTGCTGCCGCTGCTGGACGAGCTGACCCATGACGACGACCCGTTCCTGCTCCTGGAGTCGACCGCCGGGCAGGGCGCTTCCCTGTGTTCCCGGACCTGGGACTTCGGGCCGTACTTCGAGGCGCTGGACGCCCATCCGAAGCTCGGCGTCTGCCTCGACACCTGTCATGTGTTCGCCGCCGGGCACGACCTGACCGGCCCGTCCGGCATGCACCGCACCCTCGACCTGCTGGTGGACACCGTCGGGGAGGGCCGGCTGAAGCTGATCCACGCCAACGACTCCAAGGACGTGGTGGGCGCTCACAAGGACCGGCATGCCAACATCGGCGCCGGTCACATAGGCGAGGACCCGTTCCGTGCCCTGATGACCCACCCGGCCACGGAGGGCGTCCCACTGGTCATCGAGACCCCCGGCGGCAAGGAGGGGCATGCGGCGGACGTGGAGCGGCTGAAGAAACTCCGCGAGATGTGACCCGTTCGGGAATACCCCTGGGGGGTATACGGTTCCGACCGGTGCAGGAACCGTAGTCCGACATTGGGGGCATCATGCAGCACGAGGCGCACACGGCACACGCTCACCACCGGCACGCGCCGGCCGACGGCAGCACCTGGGCCACGGCCGCGCAGGCCACCCTCCACTGCCTCACCGGCTGCGCCATCGGCGAGGTGCTGGGCATGGTCATCGGCACGGCGCTCGGCTGGGGGAATGTGCCGACCACGGTCCTGGCGATCGTCCTGGCCTTCTTCTTCGGCTACTCGCTCACCCTGCGCGGGGTCCTGAAGGCCGGCCTCGGCTTCCGTGCCGCCCTCCGGGTGGCGCTGGCCGCGGACACGCTGTCGATCGCGGTGATGGAGCTGATCGACAACGGCGTGATCGCGCTGTGGCCGGACGCGATGGACGCCGAGCTCGCCGACGTCCTGTTCTGGGCCTCGCTCGCGATCTCGCTGGTCATCGCCTTCGTGGTCACCGTGCCGGTCAACAAGTGGATGATCGGGCGCGGCAAGGGGCACGCGGTGGTGCACCGGTACCACCACTGACGGGCGTGGGCACCGGGAGTCAGAGCTCGGGGCCGTCCCCGGGCTCCTCCTGGTAGGAGTACCGCTGCTCCTGCCAGGGGTCGCCGATGTTGTGGTAGCCGCGCTCCTCCCAGAAGCCCCGGCGGTCGGCGGTCATGTACTCCACACCGCGGACCCACTTGGGCCCCTTCCAGGCGTAGAGGTGGGGGACGACCAGGCGGACCGGGAAGCCGTGCTCGGCGGTGAGGAGCTCGCCGTCCTTGTGGGTGGCGAAGATCGTGCGCTCGGAGGCGAAGTCCGCGAGGCGCAGGTTGGAGCTGAAGCCGTACTCCGCCCACACCATCACATGGGTGACGTCGGCGGCGGGCGGGGCGATCTCCAGGACGGTCCGGGCCGGGATGCCGCCCCACTCGGCGCCGAGCATGCTGAACTTCGTGACGCAGTGCAGATCGGCCACCACGGTGGTGTACGGCAGGGCCGTGAACTCCTCGTGGTTCCAGCAGCGCTTCTCACCGTCGGCGGTGGCGCCGAAGACCCGGAACTCCCAGCGCTCGGCGCGGAACTTGGGGACCGGACCGTAGTGGGTGACCGGCCAGCCCCGCTGCAGTCGCTGCCCCGGCGGAAGCTCGGACGGTGCTGCTTCCCCAGATTCGCGCTCCACCGGCTGACCCATGTCTCCATCCTGACAGACCCGACACAGTGCCCATGACCGGCCAGGTCCCGAATCGGGCAACACCGGCTAAGCATGCACCAACTTACTAAGTACACACTTACTGGACGATCTTCTACGCCGGTGAAATCATGCGGCGGCAACCTCCCGACCCCCACGTGGAAGGAGCCTCTGCGATGCAGGGCGACCCCGAGGTCATCGAGTTCCTCAACGAGCAGCTCACCGCCGAGCTCACCGCGATCAACCAGTACTTCCTCCACGCCAAGATGCAGGAGAACTTCGGCTGGACGAAGCTCGCGAAGTACACGCGGCACGAGTCCTTCGACGAGATGAAGCACGCGGAGGTGCTCACCGACCGGATCCTGTTCCTGGAGGGGCTGCCCAACTACCAGCGCCTGTTCCACGTGCGCGTGGGCCAGACCGTCAAGGAGATGTTCGAGGCCGACCGGCAGATCGAGGTCGAGGCGATCGACCGGCTGCGGCGGGGCATCAAGGTGATGCGGGAGAAGGGCGACATCACGTCGGCGAACATCTTCGAGTCGATCCTCGCGGACGAGGAGCACCACATCGACTACCTCGACACCCAGCTGGAGCTGCTGGAGAAGCTCGGCGAGGCCCTCTACATCGCACAGCTGATCGAGCAGCCTGAGGGCTAGGGCGCAACAGGCCCTAGGCCGCCTCGTCGAGCCGTTCGAGCCCGGAGAGGAGCGGCCGGCCCTGGTCGGCCTGCTCGCGGCGGGGGCACGCGCCCCGGCCGAGGATCGCCTGGATCCGGCGTACGCACGAGCCGCAGTCGGTGCCGGCCTTGCAGGCGGAGGCGATCTGGCGGGGCGTACAGGCGCCGTCCTCCGCGTGCTGCTGGACCTGCGCCTCGGTCACACCGAAGCAGCTGCAGACGTACACGCGGATCCACCTCCCGCCGGGATCGATGACTCATGCCGTCCCGTTGACCGGTGAGGCAAACCTAACCTTACCCGGGCTGCCGGAAGTGCAAAAGTGGAGTGGGGCGCGGATCGTATGTGATCCGCGCCCCACTTCATGTCCCGGTGACGGACGCGACCGTCACTGGTCCCTGTACATCTCCGCGACGAGGAACGCCAGGTCGAGGGACTGGCTGCGGTTCAGACGCGGGTCGCAGGCCGTCTCGTAGCGCTGGTGGAGATCGTCGACGAAGATCTCGTCGCCGCCGCCGACGCACTCGGTGACGTCGTCACCGGTGAGCTCGACGTGGATGCCGCCCGGGTGGGTGCCGAGGGCCTTGTGGACCTCGAAGAAGCCCTTGACCTCGTCGAGCACGTCGTCGAAGCGGCGGGTCTTGTGACCCGAGGCCGCCTCGAAGGTGTTGCCGTGCATCGGGTCGGTCACCCAGGCCACCACCGCGCCGGAGGCGGTGACCTTCTCGACCAGCTCGGGCAGCTTGTCGCGGACCTTGTCGGCGCCCATGCGGACGATGAAGGTCAGCCGGCCGGGCTCGCGGTCGGGGTCGAGGCGCTCGATGTACTGCAGCGCGTCCTCGGCCGTGGTGGTCGGGCCGAGCTTGATCCCGATCGGGTTGCGGATCTTCGAGGCGAACTCGATGTGCGCGTGGTCCAGCTGGCGGGTGCGCTCGCCGATCCACACCATGTGCGCGGAGACGTCGTACAGCTGCCCGGTGCGGGAGTCGACGCGGGTGAGCGCCGACTCGTAGTCCAGCAGCAGCGCCTCGTGCGAGGAGTAGAACTCGACGGTCTTGAACTCCTCCGGGTCGGTCCCGCAGGCCCGCATGAAGTTCAGCGCGTTGTCGATCTCCCGGGCGAGCTGCTCGTAGCGCTGGCCGGAGGGGGACGACTTCACGAAGTCCTGGTTCCAGGCGTGGACCTGGCGCAGGTCGGCGTAGCCGCCGGTGGTGAAGGCACGCACCAGGTTCAGCGTGGACGCCGAGGCGTGGTACATGCGCTTCAGGCGCTCGGGGTCCGGGACGCGGGCGGCCTCGGTGAAGTCGAAACCGTTGACGGAGTCGCCGCGGTAGGTCGGCAGGGTGACGCCGTCGCGGGTCTCGGTCGGCTTGGAACGCGGCTTGGAGTACTGGCCGGCGATCCGGCCGACCTTCACGACCGGCACCGAGGCGGCGTACGTCAGCACGGCGCCCATCTGGAGCAGCGTCTTGAGCTTGTTGCGGATGTGGTCGGCGGACACCGCGTCGAAGGCCTCGGCGCAGTCGCCGCCCTGGAGGAGGAACGCCTCTCCCTTGGCGACGGCCGCCATCCGGGCGCGCAGCTGGTCGCACTCGCCCGCGAAGACGAGCGGCGGATACGACTCCAGCTCCGCAACGACTGCGCGCAGAGCCTCGGGGTCGGGGTACTCGGGCTGCTGCGCCGCGGGCAGGTCTCGCCAGGTGTTGCCAGCGCCGGGGCTGGTCTTAGCGTTCACGGTCACGCCCTCAACATTACGGGGTCGTGTCGCGTCGTTTTCTCCCGGCTCGACAGGTGAGACGGTGTCCCGCTCACCTGTGGACGCGACCCGCCGCCCATGGGGTAGGGTGCGGCGCATGTTCGCGCTTTCGACCCAGAACTGGTGGTGGACCGCTCATCCGGCGGCCCACTGACTGCGCGTACGCAAGACTTCGCGAAGGCCGCCCGAGGGGCGGCCTTCGGTGTTCCCGGGGTCGTTCCTCTCCCCCTCCCAGCGAGAGAGACCCCGACCGATGAACCTTCAGGACCTGCCGCACGACACCCGTCCCTTCGCCCTCCTGCGCCGCCGTACGCCCGGCCACGACGAGCACACGGTCGAGCTGCTGATCGGCCCGGTCGCCACGTACGACCGTCTCGCCGACCTCCCCGACGAGGGTCTGGCCCTCGTGCCGTTCCGCCAGATCCGCGAGCGCGGCTTCGACGTCCGCGACGACGGCACGCCGCTGTCCGTCCTCGTCCCCGAGGAGCGCCACACCATCCCGCTCGCCGAGGCGCTGGACCGGCTCCCCGCCCATGACGTGCGGGTCGAGGGCGGGGGCTTCGACGTCGCCGACGAGGAGTACGCCGAGATCGTCGGGCGGGTGCTGCGGGACGAGATCGGGCGGGGCGAGGGCGCGAACTTCGTGATCCGCCGGACGTACGAGGGTGAGATCCCGGGGTTCTCCCGCGGGGACGCCCTGGCCCTCTTCCGGCGGCTCCTCGAAGGCGAGCGGGGCGCCTACTGGACGTTCGTCGTGCACACCGGGGAGCGGACGCTCGTCGGGGCCAGCCCCGAGGTGCATGTGCGGATGTCCGGCGGCACGGTCGTCATGAACCCGATCAGCGGAACGTACCGCTATCCGGCCGAGGGACCCTCGCCGGAGCAGCTGCTCGGCTTCCTCGCGGACGGCAAGGAGATCGAGGAGCTGTCGATGGTGGTCGACGAGGAGCTCAAGATGATGTGCACGGTCGGCGACATGGGCGGGGTGGTGATCGGGCCCCGGCTGAAGGAGATGGCGCACCTCGCGCACACCGAGTACGAACTGCGCGGGAAGTCCTCGCTGGACGCCCGGGAGGTCCTGCGGGAGACGATGTTCGCGGCGACCGTGACCGGCTCGCCGGTCCAGAACGCCTGCCGGGTCATCGAGCGCCACGAGGTCGGCGGGCGCGGTTACTACGCGGGCGCCCTCGCGCTGCTGGGCAGGGACTCCGGCGGCGCCCAGACCCTCGACTCCCCCATCCTCATCCGGACCGCCGACATCGACGCGGCCGGGCGGCTGCGGGTGCCGGTCGGCGCCACGCTCGTACGGGGTTCGGACCCGGCGGGCGAGGTCGCGGAGACGCACGCGAAGGCGGCCGGGGTGCTGGCGGCCCTCGGCGTACGGCCGGGCAGGCCCCGGTCTGAGCACACCGGTCTCCGGCTGGCCGACGATCCCCGGGTGCGGGCCGCGCTGGACGGACGGCGGGCCTCGCTGGCGCCGTTCTGGCTGCGGATGCAGGAGCGGACGCACGACCTCACCGGGCACGCGCTCGTCGTCGACGGCGAGGACACGTTCACCGCGATGCTCGCGCACGTGCTGCGCTCCAGCGGCCTCGAGGTGTCCGTCCGGCGCTACGACGAGGCCGGGCTGCGGGAGGCGGTGCTCGCGCACGAGGGGCCGCTCGTGCTGGGCCCCGGCCCCGGTGACCCGTCCGACCCGACCGACCCGAAGATGCGCTTCCTGCGGGAGCTGACCTCCGTGGTGCTCCGCGGGCACCGGCACGGTGTGCTCGGCGTCTGCCTCGGCCACGAGCTGATCGCGGCGGAGCTGGGGCTGGACATCGTGCGGAAGGAGGTGCCGTACCAGGGGGCGCAGACGGAGATCGACCTGTTCGGGCGGCCCGAGACGGTCGGCTTCTACAACAGCTTCGTGGCCCGCTGCGACGACGAGGCGCTGGCGGAGCTCACCGCGCACGGCGTCGAGGTGAGCCGGGCTGAGAACGGGGAGGTGCACGCGGTACGGGGCGCCGGGTTCGCCGGGGTGCAGTTCCACCCGGAGTCCGTGCTGACGCTGGACGGGGCCTCGGTCGTACGGGAGCTGGTGGCTCAGGTGCGCGGGACGAGCACGTTCTCCGAGCGGCGGCCCGCCTTGTAGTCCAGGACGTTCCGCACCGTGGCGTCGACGATCTGGCCGACGGCGTCCTCGGTGTAGTACGCCTGGTGGGAGGTGACCAGGACGTTCGGGAAGGTGACGAGGCGGGCCAGGGTGTCGTCGTCGACGGCCTCCAGGGACCTGTCCTGGAAGAACAGGCCCGCCTCCGCCTCGTAGACGTCCAGGCCGACGCCCGTGAAGCGGCCCTCGCGCAGCTCGGCGACGAGGGCCGTGGTGTCGATCAGTCCGCCGCGGCTGGAGTTCACCAGGATCGCGTCGTCCTTCATGGCCTTCAGGGCGTCGGCGTCGACGAGGTGCCGGGTCTCGGGCATCAGGGGGACGTGCAGGGTGACCAGGTCGGACTCGGCGAGGAGCCGCTCCTTGGCGACGTACTTCATGCCGAGTTCCATGCAGGCGGGGTTCTCGGCGACGTCCCAGCCGAGCAGGCGCATGCCGAAGCCGTGGGCGATCCGGGTGAAGGCCTCACCGATCTTTCCGGTGCCCAGCACGCCCACGGTGCGGCCGTGCAGGTCCCGGCCCATCAGTCCGTCCAGCCGGAAGTCGAAGTCGCGGGTGCGGACGGCGGCCCGCACGATCCTGCGGTTGACGGCCAGGGCGAGGGTCCAGGCGAACTCGGCCACCGCGTACGGCGAGTAGGACGACACCCGCGCGACCGTCATGCCGAGGCGCTCGGCGACGGCGAGGTCGATGTTGTTGAAGCCGGTGGAGCGCTGGGCGATCATCCTGGTCCCGCCGGCCGCCAGGATGTTCAGGACATGGCGGTCGAGGACGGCGTTGACGCTGGTGGAGACGGCCTCGTAGCCGGCCGCGATGGGGGCGGTGTCCTCGTTGAGGAAGACGTCCACGCAGCGGACCTCGTGGTGGCCGGCGAAAGCCCGCTCGATCAGGGGCTTCTCGTCGGCCTGCACACCGAAGACGAGGATCTCCACAAGGCCCTCCGCAACGTTTGGGTGCATTTGTCCGACTCTGGCGACTATACGGGGACGGGGCCCGTGCGGGGCGCCGGCCGGAGCCGCCCGGACGTCAGCCGAAGAACACGCCCGCCTCGGCGTACAGCCTCGGGTCCACGCTCTTCAGCGGCCCCGTCGCCTCCGCCAGCGGTACGCGCACGATGTCCGTGCCGCGCAGGGCGACCATCGTGCCGAAGTCGCCCTCGTGCGCGGCGTCGACGGCGTGCAGGCCGAAGCGGGTGGCGAGCCAGCGGTCGAAGGCGCTGGGGCTGCCGCCGCGCTGGACGTGCCCGAGGACCGTGGTGCGGGCCTCCTTCCCGGTCCGCCGCTCTATCTCCCCGGCCAGCCACTCCCCCACCCCGGACAGCCGCGCCGCGCCGGCCCCGGAGCCCGGCCGCGGCCCGAGCGCCACCGAGCCGTCCCGGGGTACGGCCCCGTCGGCGACCACGACTATCGGCGCGTACGACGCGCGGAAACGGGAGGTGACCCAGGCGCACACCTGGTCCATGTCGAAGGGCTGCTCGGGGATGAGGACGACGTTCGCGCCGCCGGCCAGCCCGGAGCGCAGGGCGATCCAGCCCGTCTCACCGCCCATCACCTCGACGACGAGCACCCGCTTGTGGGACTCGGCGGTGGTGTGCAGCCGGTCGATCGCCTCGGTGGCGACACCGACGGCGGTGTCGAAGCCGAGGGTGCAGTCGGTGCCGGGCACGTCGTTGTCGATGGTCTTGGGCACGGCGACGCAGGGCAGCCCGTGGTCGGCCGCCAGGCGCGCGGCCGTGCGGAGCGTGTCCCGGCCGCCGATCGTGATCAGCGCCCCGACCTCGTGCTTGGCGAGGTTGTCCCGGATCCTGCGGACACCGTCCGGCTGCCGCAGCGGGTCCGTCCGCGAGGACCCGAGGATGGTGCCGCCCCGCGGCAGGGTGCCGCGCACCGCCGGGATGTCGAGCGGGACGGTCTCGCCCTCCAGGGGGCCGCGCCAGCCGTCGACGAAGCCGACGAACTCGATGCCGTACTCCTGTACGCCCTTACGGACGACGGCCCGCACCACGGCGTTGAGCCCCGGGCAGTCGCGGCCTCCGGTCAGTACTCCGACACGCATGCAGGTCCCCCTCCACCGGTCCTCCGCTTCCCGGCCCCACGCTGGTGCCGCGGCAGGCAGCGTTCGCCCGTCAAGGAGCGGCGTCCGGTGCGTGCTCTCGGCGTACCGGCCGGAAGCTCTCGTACTGGATGTACTTGGGCTTTCGGCCGGTGCGGCGAGAGGGCGTGCCGGGCGTCGCGACGGGGCGAACGCTCCCTGCCGCGACACTAGCGGCACGGAGGGCCCCGCCGGGCGGTTACGCGTCGTCCAGGCCGCGTTCTATCGCGTACCGCACCAGCTCCACCCGGTTGTGCAGCTGGAGCTTGCCGAGGGTGTTCTGCACATGGTTCTGGACCGTGCGGTGGGAGATGACCAGGCGCTCGGCGATCTGCTTGTAGCTCAGCCCCTTGGCGACCAGCCGCAGCACCTCGGTCTCCCGGTCGGTGAGGCGGGGCGCGTCCGGCTCGTCCCCGCCGGACGCGGGACCGGGGTCGGAGGCCAGACGGCGGTACTCGCCGAGGACCAGTCCGGCGAGGCCGGGGGTGAACACCGGGTCGCCGACCGCCGTGCGGCGCACCGCGTCCAGCAGCTCCTCCGTGGACGCCGACTTCAGCAGGTAGCCCGTGGCACCGGACTTGACCGCCTCCAGCACATCGGCGTGCTCACCGCTCGCGGAGAGCACGAGGACGCGCAGCGCCGGGTTCGCGGCGACGACCTCCTTGCACACCTGCACCCCGGGCTTGGCCGGCAGGTTGAGGTCGAGGACGAGCACGTCGGGCGTGGTGGCCCGGGCGCGGCGCACCGCCTGCTCGCCGTCGCCCGCGGTGGCGACCACGTCGAAGCCGGACGCGGCCAGGTCCCGGGCGACCGCGTCCCGCCACATGGGGTGGTCGTCGACCACCATGACCTTGATCGGCCCGCCGGCCCCGGCCTGTCCGCCCTGGTCCTGGCTCATCGCAGTCCTGCCTTCCCCCGCTTCGCGTGTTCCTTCGGTACCGTCAGCTCGACCTCCGTGCCCTGCCCCGGAGTCGAGATCAGCTCGGCGCGGCCGCCGAGGTCGCGCAGCCGGCCCCGGATCGACTGGGCGACCCCGAGCCGCCCCTCGCCCTCGGCCTGCGCCAGCCGCCCCTCCGGGATCCCGGGCCCGTCGTCCCGTACCGAGACGATCACCTCGTCGGGCTCGTCCTCGACCAGGATCCAGGCCCGGGCGTCCTCCCCGGCGTGCCTGCGCACATTGTCCAGGGCCGCGCCCACGGCCGCGGCCAGCTCCCGGGCCGCGGCCGGCTCCAGCAGCACCGGCGCGCCCGGCTCGGCGAGGCTGACCCGCGCGGCGGCGTACGGGGCGAGCAGCGTGCGCAGGTCGAGCGGACCGTCGCTCTCCTCCGGCTCGTCGACCAGGCGGACGACGGCCCCCTCGGCTGCGTCCTCCGACACCCGGGAAACCGGTACCAGCCCGCCGGAGACCAGCGTGCGCAGCGCGACCTCCTGCTCCCCGGCCAGCCGGCCCAGCTCGGCGGCCTCGCCGCCGATGACCGCGCCGCGCCGCTGCACCATCGCCAGCACCTGGAGCACACCGTCGTGGATGTCCCGGGCCAGCCGCTCCCGCTCCCGGGTGGCGGCCTCGATCTCCAGGGCGCGGGCGAGGGTGCGCTCGGAGGCGCGGGCGACCTCGACGACGTAGCCGATGGCGATGGAGGCGACCCAGACGAGGATCACGTTGTGGACGGTGTCGCGGGCCGGATGGCCGCGCTCGATCAGGTTCGCGGCGGCGACGGGCGTGGAGGCGAACGCGGCCCAGCGCCAGCCGCCCTTGATGGCGAACGCGAGGACCGAGCCCGCCGTCCAGATCGAGGGCAGGGTGGGTCCGCCCGCCAGGATGTGCCGGTCGGTGACGACGAACGGGGTGAGGACGATGCCGGTGAGCGCGACGGCCAGGTCGACGGCGAGGAAGCGCTTGGTGCAGGCCACCGCGTTCTGCACCCGAGGCACGGTGGCCAGCGTCCAGACGAACAGGACGGCGAAGTAGGCGACGGCGACGCGGGGCCGGTCGTAGTCGTCGTAGGCGGCGGCGAACAGGCCGACCGCGTACAGCATCGTCAGCACCCGGTAGCCGGTGAGCGCACGCCACAGCGGCAGCTCGACCGACATCCTCATGACTCTCTCGCGCCTGGCCATCCGACCCGTCCCCCCGCCCCCGGAGCGCCGCCTACTGCTCTTTTTCCTTCTTGGCCTGATCCTTCTCGGCCTGCGCGAGCGCCGCCTTCGCGGCCTTCTCCGCTTCCTTCCCGGCCTTCGCCGCCTCCGCGATCTGCCGCTTGGCGGCGGTCGCGTACATGTCGACGTACTCCTGGCCGGAGAGCTTCATGATCTCGTACATGACCTCGTCCGTCAGCGCGCGGAGCACGAAACGGTCGTGGTCCATGCCCTCGTACCGGCTGAAGTCCAGCGGCCTGCCGATGCGGATGCCGGGCCGCATCAGCTTGGGCATCACCTTGCCGGGCGGCTGGATCTTCTCCGTGTCGATCATCGCGACCGGGATGACGGGCGCGCCGCTGGCGAGCGCCACCCGGGCGAGGCCGCCCGGCTTGCCCCGGTAGAGGCGGCCGTCGGGCGAGCGGGTGCCCTCCGGGTAGATCCCGAACAGCTCGCCCTGCTCCAGCACCTCTATGCCGCTCCTGATCGCGGCCTCGCCGGCGCCGCGCGCGCCGGAGCGGTCCACCGGGAGCTGGCCGACGCCCTTGAAGAAGGCGGCCGTCAGCCGGCCCTTCACGCCGGGTGTGGTGAAGTACTCGGCCTTCGCGATGAACGTGACCTTGCGGTCCAGGACCGCCGGCAGGAAGAACGAGTCCGAGAACGACAGGTGATTGCTCGCCAGGATCGCGGGCCCCTCGGCGGGAATGTTCTCGAGGCCTTCCACCCAGGGCCTGAAGGTGACCTTCAGCGGTCCCCCGATAGCGACCTTCATCGCGCCGTACAACACCCGAGTGCCTCCTGTATGTGTCCTCAGACCTTAACCCGGAGCGGCGGCAAAGGCTCCGACGGCCCTGGTCGGTGTCGGTGCGGTCGCGTACCGTGAAGCACACGTCCCTCCCACCATGAACAGACGAAGACAGGAGACCGAAGGTGCCGGTCCTTCCTGGAGCCGAGCCGTACCGCCACGAGGGCGGGGAGGTCGGGGTCCTCCTCTGCCACGGCTTCACCGGTTCCCCGCAGTCGCTGCGCCCCTGGGCCCGGTTCCTGGCCGACCGGGGTCTGACCGTCTCACTGCCCCTGCTGCCGGGTCACGGCACGCGCTGGGAGGACATGACGCTCACCGGCTGGCCCGACTGGTACGCGGAGGTGGACCGCGAGCTGCGCGCCCTGCGCGAGCGGTGCTCCCGGGTGTTCGTGGCCGGGCTGTCCATGGGCGGCGCCCTGGCGCTGCGGCTGGCCGCGAAGCACGGCGAGGGCGTCGGAGGTGTCGTCGTGGTGAATCCGGCGAACCGGGTGCACGGGCTGTCCGCGTACGCGCTGCCGGTGGCCCACCACTTCGTGCGGTCGACGAAGGGGATCGTGAGCGACATCGCGAAGGAGGGTGTCGTGGAGACGGGCTACGAGCGGGTGCCGCTGCGGTCGGCGCACTCCCTGCGGGGCTTTCTGCGGCAGGTCGACGGAGAGCTTCCGCAGGTCACGCAGCCGCTGCTGCTGCTGCGCAGTGTCCAGGACCATGTCGTTCCGGCCGCCGACTCGGCCCGGGTCCTGAGCCGGGTGTCGTCCGTGGACGTGACCGAGATCCTCCTGGAACAGAGCTACCACGTGGCAACGTTGGACCACGATGCGGACCGGATCTTCGAGGAGAGCTACGCGTTCATCGCCCGGATCGCGCCCAGTGTCGGCAAGGAAGGGACGGCCGTAGGTGGCTGAGCACGACTCCGACCGCGAGGACCGGGAGAACCGGGAGGAGCGGGACGGCCTGGATGCCCGCCGGGGCCGGGAGCCGGAGGAGCAGAGCGTGCCCTTCGACGAGGAGGCCGCGTGGGCGGCGATCGTCGCGGGGTACGGCGACGAGCCGCCGGACCCGCCGGGGGCCAAGCCGTTCAAGTCGGTCGAGGACCTGGCGCTCCTGGAGTCCAGGACGAACGAGGACGAACCCCGTGACCCGGGTGAGGAACAGGAGCCGAAACCGGCCAAGCCGCTGGGCAGTTCCGTCTCCTTCGCGCCCGGCGTGGGCCCCCGCGACCACACCGCGCCGGAGCCGGCCGAGGAGGACTTCGACGAGGACGACGAGGGTCACTTCGTGCCGCCGGAGCCGCCGCCGCTGCCGGCCGCCGACACCACGGCCAAGTTCGCCTGGCTCGGGGTGATCGGCGGGCCGCTGCTGCTGTTGCTGGCGGTGCTGCTCGGCTGGGACATGACGTGGTGGCTGACGACGGTCTCCATCGGCGGCTTCCTCGGCGGCTTCGCCACCCTGGTGGTGCGGATGCGCCCGGACGACGAGGACGACGGGGACCCGGGGCGGGGAGCGGTCGTCTAGGGCCTGTTGCGCAAGCGCGGCAGGCGCCGCTTTCGCAACAGGCCCTAGGCGGCCGGGACGGTGAGGGCGGCGAGGACCGGGAGGTGGTCCGTGGCCGCCCTCAGGTCGTTCTCGGTGACACCGGGGAGGCCGAGGGGCACGCCGCAGCCCAGTACCTCCACGCCCTTGGTGACGAAGACCGCGTCGATACGGCGGTCCGGCGCGGTGGAGGGGAACGTGTGCCCGGCGCCCCAGGGGGCGGTGGTGCGGCAGTCCCGCAGGGTGCCGGACAGCAGGCCGAAGGTGCGGCCCCCGGGCCTCTCGTTGAGGTCGCCGCCGGCGACGGCGTGCTCCACTCCCAGGCCGGCGAGGCGGTCGAGCAGCATGCCGCCCTGGTCGTACCGCTCGTCCTCGCGGAGGCCGAGGTGGCAGCTGATCACTCCGAGGCGGGCGCCCCCGATGCGGACGACGGCGGTGGCGAGGCCGCGGCGGTGCTCGCCGGGGGTGAGGGGGAGCAGGACGTCCTCGGTGCGTTCGACCGTGGCCCGCAGGGAGCACAGGACGGCCGGCCCGGCCGCCGTGCCGCCGCCGGTGAGGATCACCTGGCCGGAGGCGGCCGCGAGGCGGGCGAGTTTCTTGCGCCAGCGGAAGAAGCGAGGGGCTTCCTGGACGAGGACCAGGTCGGGGGCGCAGGCGGTGATGACGCGGGCGAGCGCGTCGGTGTCGTCGCGCATCGAGCGGATGTTGTAGCTCATGACCCGGATGACGACCGAACCGTCGGACTCGGTGCGGGAGTTGGGGAGCTGCGGCATGTGGATCAATTTACGCCCGATGCGGCGGGGCGCGAGGTTTGTACGCGACTGACGGTTGTCCGTGGTCAGTCGCGCCCACGCGGCGGAGCCGCATGGTGACACAGCCCCGCGCCCCTCAGCGGTCGGCCCCCCGGCCGTCACATGATGGGATCCGGCTCTCTCGCCAGGTCCGCCGCGCCCACCATGCCCGCCTTGTTGCCCAGCTGGGCCGCGATGACGTCGGCCACCGGGCGCCAGTTGCCGCCGACCAGCCAGCGCTTGTAGGACTTGCGGATCGGGTCGAGGACCAGTTCGCCCTCGTCGGAGAGACCGCCGCCGACGATGAAGGCGGAGGGGTCGAAGAGGGAGGCGAGGTCGGCGAGGCCGGCGCCGGCCCAGCGGGCCAGCTCGCGGTAGGAGTCGACCGCGACCGGGTCGCCCTGGCGGGCGGCCATGGAGATGTGCTTGCCCTCGATGCCGTCGGGGGTGCCGTCGCCCAGGCCGAGGAGGACCTCGGCGTGCTCGGGGGTGGCGTTGGCGCGCTGCTTGGCGTAGCGCACCAGCGCCCGGCCCGACGCGTACTGCTCCCAGCAGCCCTGGCTGCCGCAGCCGCACAGCAGGCCGTCCGGGACCATGCGGATGTGGCCGAACTCGGCGGCGACGCCGAAGTGGCCGCGGCGCAGCTTGTTGCCGATGATGATGCCGCCGCCGAGGCCGGTGCCGAGCGTGATGCAGATGACGTTGCGGTGGCCCTTGCCGGCACCGAACTTGTACTCGCCCCATGCGGCGGCGTTGGCGTCGTTCTCGACGACGACCGGAAGGCCCACGCGGGCCTCGACCTTGTCCTTCAGCGGTTCCTGGCGCCAGTCGATGTTGGGTGCGAAGTAGACGGTGGAGCGCTGCCGGTTGACGTATCCGGCCGCTCCGATGCCCACGCCGACGATCTCGTGGCCCGCGCGGGCGCCCTCCACCGCCGAGGCGATGGCGTCCACGATGGCCTCGGGCGTGGTGGGGGTCGGCACCTTGAAGGTCGAGAGGATGTTGCCTTCCTCGTCGACCACGCCGGCCGCGATCTTCGTGCCGCCGATGTCGACGCCGATGGTGAGTCCCATGAATCCCTCAGTTTCGGTCGAGCCCCGCTACGGCCAACGGTACCCGAGCCACTGCCGTCGGATTCGCGTCGTCCGCCCGGCGGACAGGCCGGACGGCACGGGGGGCTCGCCCTCGAGGGTCAGTCCAGGTCGATGCGCTGTCCGGGGCCGGTTCCCTCGCCGCCGTCGCGGGGGTCGTGCTCGTCGCGCGGGTCCTGCGTGCGGCTCGTCCAGCGCTGTTCCTGGTGCTGGACCGCGGAGCGGTAGGCGGCGAGCAGTTCGCCGCCGGCCGCCGCGAGGTGGTCGAAGACGTCGGGGTTGCGCTCGATGACGGGTTCGACGGCGGCCTTGGCCTGCTGGACGACCTGGCGGACCATCTGCTGGGCGGCGCCGCCCGCGACCGCGCCGAGCAGCGGGGACTGGATGCCGGAGAGCTTGTCGGCGACGGCGTCGACGAGCTTGCGCAGTTCCTCGGCGGCCGAGCCCTCCGGCCGGCCCTGCTCGGCGCGGTGACGGGCCTTCTCCCGGGCCAGGTCCTCGGCGCAGGCGGTGGCCCAGGCGTCGGTGTCGGTCGCGCGGGGCTCCTCGGCGACGGCCTCGTCCCGGGCGGCGTCGGGCGTGGGGCGCTCTTCGCTCATGACGGACTCCTGATGGCTCCTGGTGGACGACGCCTCATCACGGGTCGTCCCCTCCGACGTTACCCGAACGGGGGTATCCCGTTCACCGTCCGCGCGGCCAGAGACCGGGATCCGGCGTGAACCGGATGCGCAGCTCGCCGTCGCGCAGGGAGGCGCCGCCGACGGCGCAGCGGCGCAGGGCCGAGGGGAGCGGGACGATACGGCGGAAGGGTCCGGCGGCGAGGACGAGTTCGTCGCCGCGCCGGACGAGGTCCAGCTCGTCCCGTATGGCGCCGGGCAGCGGGATGTGCCAGACGAGCACGCCGTCCTCGGCGAGCCGGTCGGCGACGGGCCACTCGACCGGGGAGGTGTCCGGGTCGACCGGGGGCACGGCGAGGGCCGTGAGGTCGTCGGCGCCCCGGGGGTCGTGACCCAGGTGGGCGACGGTCCGCGCCGGGCCGCCCCACTCCCCGAGGGCCTTGCGCTGCTGGGTGACCAGCCGGCCGAGCCATCCGTCGTCGGCCGCCGCCTCCGGCAGGACGCGGTTGGCGACGAGCGATTCGACGGGCAGCGCGCGCAGGGCGAGGCCGAGGCGGGCGTCCCGGACGGCTTCGGCCCCGGCCGGGCCGGGTTCGGCGACCAGCCGTACGGCGGTGTCGCGGTCGGCGAGGACCGCCTCCACGGCGGCCAGTTCCACGTCCCAGCGGGCGGTGGTCTCGTACAGCCACTCGGCGGGCATCGGCACCCCGGCGAGGCGGCCGAGGACGGGGCGCAGGGCGCGGGCGGCCTGGCGTTCCGGCGGGAGCAGGCGGCGCAGGTAGCGGCGCAGTTCCTCGGGGAGGGCGAGCAGGGCGAGGGCCTGGGCGGTGGGCGGCAGGTCGACGACGAGCAGGTCGTGCGCCTCGGCGAGGGCGGCGTCCCGCAGCGCGCGCAGCAGGGTCAGTTCCCCGGCGCCGGGGAGCGGGGTGACCTCCTCGGGGTCGAGCCGGGCGGCTCCGAGCAGGTCGAGGACGGTGGAGGCGCGCTCCTGGAAGCCGGCGAGGTCGTCCCGGAAGCCGGCGGTGGCGTCGGGCCGCCAGGCGGTGAGGTTCGGGGCCGGGCGCACCGGCTTCGCCCCTGTCCGCGCCCCCAGCGCGGCGCCGAGGGTGTCGGTGCGGTCGGCGCTGAGGACGAGGGTGCGGGTGCCCGCGGCGGCCGCGTGGAGGGCGGTGGCGGCCGCGACGGTCGTCCGGCCGCTGCCGCCGGGGCCGGTGATCAGGATGGTGCGCATGGGGGTGAACCGTACCGTCGGAGGAGTGCGGGCGGGTCGGGCCGTGGCCCGGTGCCGGGGGTGGGCTGCGCGGCCCGGCGCGCGCGGGGTGCCGCCCGGGTCCGCCCTCCCCCGCTCCCGGCGTCGCCCGGGCGGGGGACCCCCCTCGCCCCGGCGGCACGTCTGCCCGCGGGTTACGCCGACTCGACGCGCTTCTTGAGCCCGGCCAGGGCCCGGTCGATGATGACCTTCTCCGCCTTGCGCTTGATCATGCCGAGCATGGGGATCTTGACGTCGACGGTCAGCTGGTAGGTGACCTCGGTGGCGCCCGCGCCGGCCGGCCTGAGGAGGTAGGAGCCGTCGAGCTGGCGCAGCATCTGGGACTTCACCAGCGTCCAGGACACCTCGTGTTCGCCGGTCCAGGTGTAGCCCAGGACCTGGTCGTCCTTGATGGCGCCGGCGTCCATGACCAGGCGGACCTGCTCGGCGCGGCCCTGCTCGTCCTTCTTGAGGACCTCCGCCTGCTTCACCTCGCCCGTCCAGTCCGGGTAGCGGGCGAAGTCCGCGATCACGGCCATGACGTCGGCCGGGGCCGCCTCGATCGTGATGCTCGAGCTGGTGTGTTCCGCCATCGCCGTGACTCCTCCGGATACGGGCCCGTAAAGGTACGTGTGTGCAGCGTGAAGGCTACCGCGCGGCCGACCTGCCGAGTTCACCCGGCGTCAGGTCACCGTCGGGTCCCGGCCGGGTCACCACTCCAGCGCCCACGGCTCGCCGCTCCCCGCGAAGTGCCCGACGTTCACGCACTCGGTCGCGCCGATCCGCATCCGCCGGGCCAGTGGCTGGTGGACGTGTCCGAAGAGGGCGTAGCGGGGGCGGGTCCGGCGGATCGCGTCCAGCAGGGCGCGGCTGCCCCGTTCGAAGCGGCGCGCGACCGTGTCGTAGACGAGTTCGGGGACCTCGGGCGGGATGTGGGTGCACAGCACGTCGACCTCGCCGACGGCCTCGATCTTCGCCGCGTACTCCTCGTCGCTGATCTCGTAGGGGGTGCGCATCGGCGTGCGCAGACCGCCGCCGACGAAGCCGAAGACCCGGCCGCCGATCTCCACCCGCTCGCCGTCCAGGACCGTGGTGCCCGGTCCGGCGAACTCCCGCCACAGCTGGGGCATGTCGACGTTGCCGTAGGTGGCGTAGGTCGGGGTGGGGAACGCCGGGAACAGCTCGGCGTACTGCCTGCGCACGGCCTGTTCGATGAGCATGGCCCGGTCGCCGTCGATGCCGCCCCACAGCCGGCGCCCGAGCTCGCGGGCCTCCTCGAAGCGGCGGGCGGTGCGCAGCTCGACGATCAGGTCCGCGTTCTCCACGCCGAAGAGGTCGGGGAAGATCCCGCGGGAGTGGTCGGCGTAGTCCAGGAAGAGGACGAGGTCGCCCAGACAGATCAAGGCGTCCGCGCCCTCTCCGGCCCGGGCCAGGTCACGGGCGTTGCCGTGCACGTCGCTGACCACGTGGATGCGTGTCCTGCGGTTACCGGAGGGTGTGGATGCCATGTCGATCAAGAGTAGGCGTGTGCGGCATACGTGAACAGTGGCGACGGGAATAGCGGTTACTGGCCAGTCAGTAAAGGGGTGGACTACTGTGCGCGGGAAAGCACCAATCTGTGTGACGCAGCGAACATCTCGTCGGGACCCCCTGTCAAAGAAGCCATACCGGCGGGTAACGTCCGGGCAGTCCAGTCGTGCTCAGGATTTCAACCGTTGAAACCCTGAGCGCCACCCGAGCCGTGGACCGCACCGTCGCATCACACAACGTCGTGGCGCCGGCGCCCTATGAGGAGCAGCAGTCTTGCGCGAGTTCAGCCTTCCGGCTTTGTACGAGGTCCCTGCGGACGGCAATCTGACCGACATCGTCCGCAGAAACGCCGCGCAGCACCCTGACGTCGCCGTCATCGCCCGCAAGGTGGGCGGCGTCTGGCAGGACGTGACCGCCACGGCCTTCCTGGCCGAGGTGCACGCCGCCGCCAAGGGACTCATCGCCTCCGGTGTCCAGCCGGGCGACCGGGTCGGCCTGATGTCGCGCACCCGCTACGAGTGGACGCTGCTCGACTTCGCGATCTGGAGCGCGGGCGCGGTCAGCGTGCCGGTGTACGAGACCAGCTCGCCGGAGCAGGTGCAGTGGATCCTCTCCGACTCGGGCGCGACCGCGATCGTCGTCGAGCTGGACGGCCACGCGGCCGCCGTCGAGTCGGTGCGCGACTCGCTGCCCGCCCTGAAGCACGTGTGGCAGATCGAGGCGGGCGGTGTCGAGGAGCTCGGGCGGCTCGGCCAGGACGTCGCGGACCAGACGGTGGAGGAGCGCAGCTCGCTCGCCAAGGCCGACGACCCGGCGACCATCGTCTACACCTCCGGTACGACCGGCCGGCCCAAGGGCTGTGTGCTCACCCACCGCAGCTTCTTCGCCGAGTGCGGGAACGTCGTCGAGCGTCTGCGTCCGCTGTTCCGTACGGGCGAGTGCAGCGTGCTGCTCTTCCTGCCCCTCGCGCACGTCTTCGGCCGGCTGGTGCAGATCGCTCCGATGATGGCGCCGATCAAGCTGGGCACGGTCCCGGACATCAAGAACCTCACCGACGAGCTGGCGGCCTTCCGGCCGACGCTGATCCTCGGCGTGCCGCGCGTCTTCGAGAAGGTCTACAACTCGGCCCGGGCCAAGGCGCAGGCGGACGGCAAGGGCGTGATCTTCGACAAGGCGGCGGACACCGCGATCGCGTACAGCAAGGCGCTGGACACGCCGTCCGGCCCGTCGATCGGTCTGAAGATCAAGCACAAGGTCTTCGACCGGCTGGTCTACAGCAAGCTGCGCGCGGTGCTCGGCGGCCGGGGCGAGTACGCGATCTCCGGCGGCGCGCCGCTGGGCGAGCGCCTCGGCCACTTCTTCCGCGGCATCGGCTTCACCGTGCTGGAGGGCTACGGCCTGACCGAGTCCTGCGCGGCCACCGCCTTCAACCCCTGGGACCGGCAGAAGATCGGCACGGTCGGGCAGCCGCTGCCGGGTTCGGTGGTGCGGATCGCGGACGACGGCGAGGTGCTGCTGCACGGCGAGCACCTGTTCAAGGAGTACTGGAACAACCCCGGCGCGACCGCCGAGGCGCTGGCCCACGGCTGGTTCCACACCGGTGACATCGGCACCCTCGACGAGGACGGCTACCTGAGGATCACCGGCCGCAAGAAGGAGATCATCGTCACCGCGGGCGGCAAGAACGTCGCCCCGGCCGTGATCGAGGACCGGATCCGTGCGCACGCGCTGGTCGCGGAGTGCATGGTGGTGGGCGACGGGCGGCCGTTCGTGGGCGCGCTGGTCACCATCGACGAGGAGTTCCTGGGCCGTTGGGCCGCCGATCACGGCAAGCCGGCGGGCTCCACCGCGGCGTCGCTGCTCGAGGACCCGGACCTGCTGGCCGCGATCCAGTCGGCGGTCGACGACGGCAACGCCGCGGTGTCGAAGGCGGAATCGGTGCGGAAGTTCCGCATTCTCTCCTCCCAGTTCACGGAGGACTCGGGCCATCTCACGCCGTCGCTGAAGCTCAAGCGCAACGTCGTGGCGAAGGACTTCGCGCCGGAGATCGAGGCGATCTACGCGAAGTAGTCAGGCGAGCGGCACGATCATGGTGCGGTGTCCTCGGCGAGGACCCGCGCCATCGTGCGTTCGGCGAGGGCGGTGATCGTGACGAACGGGTTGACGCCGATGTTGCCCGGCACCAGCGAGCCGTCGGTGACGTAGAGCCTGGAATACCCCTTCACGCGTCCGTAGTTGTCGGTGGACCTGCCCAGCACACAGCCGCCGAGCGGGTGGTACGTGAAATCGTCGGCGAAGATCTTGCTGGACGAGCCGAAGAGGTCGTACCGGTAGATCGTCGCGTTGGCGGAGTTGATCCGGTCGAAGAGTTTCTTCGCCATGCTCACCGAGACCGCGCTCTGGGCGGCGCTCCAGTTCAGCCTGAGCGCGCCGTTGGTCCAGGAGAAGGCGGCCCGCTCGGGGTTCTTGGTGATCGCCAGATAGAGGCTGACCCAGTGCTCCAGGCCGGTCGGCAGCGGGGCGATCTCGGCGAAGACGGGGTTGTCGGCGTTGGCCCAGTCGTCGATGCCCAGGACCGGCATGGTCGACTGGTTGGCGCCGACCGTGTCCCACAGGTGGTTGGCCCGGCCGAGCATCACATTGCCGTTGGTGCCCCAGCCGGTGCCCACGCTCGCGTCCAGCGCCGGGAGCGCGCCGGTCTGCCGTGCCCGGACCAGGAGTTCGCTGGTGCCGAGGCTGCCCGCGCCGAGGAACAGATAGGTGCAGCCGTACTGCTTGGTCTCGACGACGGCGCCGGTGTCGTCGATGCGCTGGGCGGTCAGCAGCCAGGTGCCGTCGCTCGCCCGGCTGATGGCGGTCACCTTCTCCATGGTGTGGAGGGTGACGTTCCCGGTGCCGAGCGCGGACGCCAGATAGGTCTTGTCGAGGCTCTTCTTGCCGTGGTTGTTGCCGTAGATGACCTCCTGTCCGAGGGCGGACTTCACGGCGGTGCCGGCGGCCTCGCGCTGCATGTAGCCGAAGTCGTAGACGCTGGGCACGAAGGTGGTCTTCAGACCGGTGTTGGCGGCGGCCTTCCGGGAGGTGCGGCTGAACCGGTACCACTCGGTCGACTCGAACCAGGCGGGGTCGATGGTGTTGACGCCGAGCATGGCGCGGGCGCGCGGGTAGTACGTGCTGTACATCTCGGTGACGTCGACGGTCGGGAACTGCTCGGCGAAGTAGGACTGGAGCGGGGTGACCGCCATCGAGCCGTTGACCAGGGAGCCGCCGCCGACCCCGCGGCCCACGAAGACGGACATGTTGTCGAAGTGCACCCGGTCCAGGACGCCGGGGTAGGGGCTGATGTCCTTGTTGACGACGTCCAGCCAGAGGAAGGTGGCCAGCGGCGCCTCGGTGCGGGTCTTGAACCACATGGAGCGCTGGTCGGGGCTGGCGGTGTTGCAGAAGATCCTGCCGTCGGCGCCGGCGGTGTTCCAGAGCCGGCCCATCTCGAGGACGAGCGTGCGGATGCCGGCCTGGCCGAGGCGCAGGGCGGCGACGGCGGCTCCGTAGCCGGAGCCGATGACGATCGCGGGCGCGGACTCGACCGCGGCGGGCTCGTCCGCGCGGGCCGACTGGAGGCCGATGCGGGTGAAGCCGAGGGTGGCCGCCGTCTGGAGGGCGGCCATACCAAGAATTTGACGTCTCGTCAGCTGACGCTGCATCAGTTTGACTGTCATGTGCGCAGCATCAGCGGATTCCGGCCGTCCGGCTAGAGCCCGCGGCAGGGTTTGCCCATACCTTTGAAGCGGGCCGCTACAGCAGCGTCCTGAGCTTCTCCGCCAGCAGGTCCCAGCGCCACTTCTCCTCCACCCACTGCCGCCCCCGCTCTCCCATCCGGCGGCGCAGCCCGGCGTCCCCGAGGAGCACGACGATGCGCTCGGCGGCCTCGGCCGGGGAACCGCCCCGCACGACCCAGCCGGTCTCCCCGTCGAGCACGGCGTCGGGCGCCCCGCCGGAGTCCCCGGCGACGACGGGCAGCCCGGTGGCGGACGCCTCCAGGTAGACGATCCCGAGCCCCTCGACGTCCAGCCCGCCCCGCCGGGTCCGGCACGGCATCGCGAACACGTCACCGGCGCCGTAGTGCGCGGGCAGCTCGCCCCAGGGCACCGCCCCGGTGAACCGCACGGAGTCCGCGACACCGGTCTCGCGCGCCAGCCGCCGCAGATCCCGCTCGTAGGGCCCGCCGCCGACGATCAGCAGCACCGCGTCCGGCTCGGCGGCCAGGATCCGGGGCATGGCGAGGATCAGGGTGTCCTGGCCCTTGCGCGGCACCAGCCGCGAGACGCACACCACCACCGGACGCTCGGTCAGTCCGAGCCGGGCCCGCACCTCCTCGCCGCCCGAGCCCGGGTGGAAGGTCTTCTCGTCGACGCCCGGCGGCAGCTGCACCATCCGCCCGGCCGCCTCGGCGCCGAGCGCGGTCGCTATCCGCGAGCGCGTGTACTCGCCCAGGTAGGTCATCGTGTCCGTGGTGTCCCCGATCCGGCCCAGCAGCCGGCGGGCCGCGGGCAGCTGCGCCCAGCCCGCCTCGTGCCCGTGGGTCGTCGCCACGAGCCGCTCGGCGCCCGCCCTGCGCAGCGCGGGGGCCATCAGCCCGAGCGGCGCGGCCGCCCCGAACCACACGGACGTGCAGCCGTGCTCCCGCAGCAGCCCGACGGCCCGCCGGGTCGCCCCGGGCGTCGGCAGCAGCATCGTCGTGCGGTCCCGTACGACGGTGAAGGGCTGCTCGGCGTCGAAGGCGGCCGTCGCCTCGGCGCCCTCCCGGCCGCGCTTCCAGGTGGAGGCGTACACGACGAGGCGGTCGGGGTCGAGCCGGAGCGCCATGTTGTGCAGGAACGCCTGGATACCGCCGGGGCGGGGCGGAAAGTCGTTCGTCACGATCAGGGTCTTGTGCATCGACGCCGACCTTATCCAAACGCCCTTCACAGCCGCGCGGGGCCGCGCTTCACAGACGACCGGAGGATCATGGGCCGCACGGACGGACAGTGCCGGACAGACGACCGCAGAGACCGACAGGACGGACACCGGTGGACTTCACGGAGGCGAGACGGCCGCTCACCCGGCTGCTGGCGACCTGGGGCGGGACGCGGCTCGTCCTGCTGCTGCTCGTCCTCAAGGTGTTCGTCTTCCCCGGCCCGGACGTGACGACCGACGTGTCGTACATCTACCAAAGCTGGTACGACGTGCTGCGCACCGGGAGCTTCCCGCACGCCGATGTCACCTGGCAGTACCCGCCCGCCGCCGCGCTCGCGATCCTCTCCCCCGCTCTGCTGCCCTTCCTCGGCTACGCGCAGGCCTTCTTCGTCCTGGCCTTCCTGGCCGACCTGGCCGTCCTCCTGCTGCTCCTGAACGCCGGCCTGCGCCCCGGCCGCTCACCGCGCGGCGCCTGGGTGTGGGTGGCGGGCGTGCCGCTGCTCGGCCCCACGGTCTACGCCCGCTACGACGTGATGGTCACCGCCGTCGCCGTGGCAGCCCTGCTCGCGGGCGCCCGGCACCCCCGGCTGATGGGCGCGCTCACCGGCTTCGCCGCGCTGCTGAAGGTCTGGCCCGTGCTGCTGCTGGTGGGCGCGGTGCGGCGGCGGGCGTGGGCCGCCGCGACGGCGACGGCCGCCGCCCTGGCCGCGGTCTTCGCCCTCGCCATGCCCGGCGCGTTCGCCTTCCTCACCTTCCAGCGCGACCGGGGCACCGAGGTGGAGTCGCTGGGCGCCCTGGTCTTCCATGTCGCGCGGCAGTTCGGCTGGCAGGGGCAGGTGCTGCTGAACTACGGCTCGGTGGAGTTCCTCGGCCCGTACGTCGCGGTGGTGAGCGACCTGGCCCTGGGCCTGACCGCGCTCGCCTTCGGCTGGCTGCTGCTGTGGCGGCTGTCGGCGAAGCGCCTCGCCGCGCACACCCTCGCGGAGGCGGCGTTCACGGCGGTGCTGCTGTTCACGGTCACCAGCCGGGTGATCAGCCCGCAGTACCTGGTCTGGCTGGTCGGCCTGGCCGCGGTCTGCCTCTGCTCCCGCGCGAGCCGGATGACCGGCCCGGCCGTGCTGGTCCTGGCCGCGGCCTTCGTGACGGTGCTGGAGTTCCCGGTCTTCTTCGCGGACGTCGTCGACAGCACCCCCCTCGGTGTGGGGCTCCTCCTCCTGCGCAACGGCCTTCTGGTCACCGCCGCCCTCCGCGCCGCCGTGCACCTGTGGCGCGCGACCGTACCGGATCCCGCCCCCGGTCACCCCACCCGCACCGACGAGACCGCCCGCACCTTCTCCTGACGCCACGCGCGCCGCACCACCACCCCCACCGCCGCGCACTGCGTCCCCATCGCGAGCGCCAGCGCCAGGCACACGCCCGGCAGCCCGAGTCCCGACAGCCCGTACGCGAGCGGCAGCTGGACCGCCGTACCGAGCAGGGTGACCCGCAGCAGCGCCGGCGCTCCCCCGCTGCCCTCGAAGACCCCGCCGAGCGCGATGAAGCCGGCCATCAGCAGCAGGTACGGTCCGGCGCAGCGCAGAAAGAGCACCCCCTCGTGGGCCACGGCGGGCCCGGCGCCGAAGGCGGCCATGATCCAGGGAGCCGTGACGAACAGCAGGACGGCCGCCGCGAGCCCGGCACTCGCCGACACCACCACGGCCTGCCGCCCGATCGCCCGCCGTTCGCCCTTCCCCTCGCCCCGGGTGTGCGCGGTGTGGATGGAGGCGGCCTGGCGCACGGCGTAGAAGGCCATCGTCGCCACGTACATGACCTTGTAGGCGATCGAGTACGCGGCCACCGCCGTCACCCCGAGCCGCGCCACCACCGCCACCAGCCCGAGCGCCCCGGCCTGCCGGACGGTGAAGTCGGCGGACATGGGCAGCCCGGTCGCCAGCGTGCGCCGCAGGGAGGCCGCGAGCGGGACAGCGGGCACCGCCCCGGCCGCCGACCGCAGCAGGGCGTTCCGGCGCAGCGCGACCAGGCCGGCGCCGAGGGCCACGCACCGGCACAGCACGGTGCAGGCGGCGGCGCCGGGGACGCCGCAGAGGTGGATGAGGAGCGGGTCGCAGACCAGGATCAGGCCGTTGGCCAGGAGGGCGAGGCGCATCGGCGTCCGCGTGTCTCCCGCGCCCTTGAGGATGCCGTCGAGGAGGTTCTGCGCGAAGAAGACGGCCAGGCCCGGCATGGAGATCGCGAAGTAGGAGACGGCGAGCGGGAGGGCCGGGCCGCCGTCACCGCCCAGGACCAGCCGGGACAGCGGTGCGCGCAGCAGGAAGCCGGCCCCCGCGACGACCGGCGTGACGACCGCGCACAGCGCCCAGCCGCCCCGCACGGCCGCCCGCACGGCCCCGGGGTCCCGTGCACCGCGTGCGTGCGCGACGAGCACGGTGGTCCCGGAGGCGAAGACCAGGGCGACACCGAGCAGCACGTTCTCGGTGTTGGTGGCGACCGCGACGGCGGCGACCGCGGGTCCGCCGAGCCGGGAGACCCACACGGTGTTGATGATCCCGGCGGCGACGGAGGCGAGCAGCGAGAGGTAGACGGGGTGGGCGAGCGAGACGAGTTGTCTGCGGTGCGCGTTCATGAATCCCCTCTTATCGAGCTACCTCGATTCGAGATAGCTCGATAAGAGGTAACATGGGTCACCGCACACCGCAAGGCCGTCGCGCCACCGCAGGAGAGAGCCATGCTGGAGCTGTCGATCCTCGGCTTCCTCGCCGAAGAGCCGCTGCACGGATACGAGCTCAAGGAAAGGATCAGAGCCCTCACCGGCCACGTCCGCCCGGTCAGCGACGGCGCGCTCTACCCGGCCATCACCCGCCTGGTCACCGCCGGCAAGCTCGACCAGCACACCGAGGACGGGGCGGGCGCGGCCCCGCGCCGGGTGCTGACCCTCACCGACCGGGGGCGCGAGGACCTGCTGGAACGCCTCCGGCACCCCAAGCCGGTCGAGATCACGGACCAGGTCAGGTTCAACACGGTCCTGGCGTTCCTGCGGCACCTGCCCGACCCCCGGGAGCAGGCGGCCGTGCTCCGCCGCCGGCTGGACTTCCTGGAGACACCCGCGAGCTTCTTCTACGAGGGAGGCAGGCCGGTGCGGGCGGAGGAGGCGGACGACCTGTTCCGGCAGGGCATGCTGCGGGTCGCGCGGGCGACGGGAGCGGCGGAACGGGCCTGGCTCCGGGAAGCCGTCGGGCGGCTGACTCAGCCGAGCTGAGAGCGCAGATACGCCCGCCAGTCCGCGGTGAACCGCTCCAGGGACAGGCCCAGCACGCCCTTCAGCGCCCCCTCGACCGCTCCGGCCCGCTCCTGGTGGGCGCCGACCGCCCGGTAGAAGGCGTCCAGCTTCACCTCGCCCCAGCGCTCGGCGATCATCCGGCAGGCCAGCCAGCCGCCCTCGTACGCCCGGGCCAGCCGGGCCGGGTTGCCGGAGAAGCCGAAGTCGGCGTCGGTGGGCAGCCCGGCCGGCACGCGGTCCCCGGTGACGGCGCTCCGGAGTTCGGGCGCGACCTGGCGCGGGGTGCGTCCGGTGTCCCGGTAGCCGACCCAGTCGGCGTACCCCTCGGACAGCCACAGCGGGGTGGCGGCGTCGGTGTGGGCGCGGGTGGCGACATGGGTGGTCTCATGGGTGAGCACGACCTGCCGCCCGACCGAACCGAGCATGGCGTACGCCTCGGGGTTGACGACCACCCGGTCGGCCGGCGCCGGATCCCCGCCGCCGGCCCGGCCGCCGGTCTCACCGGTGGTGACGGCGGCGATGCCCCGGTAGGAGGAGGCGGGCGAGCCGAGCAGACCCGCCATGCCGTCCAGCGACTTCGGTACGAGGACGACCACGCGCCCCGCCCAGTCCGTGCCCCAGGCCGCCGACACCGCCGGGACCGCGTCGTCGGCGAGACGGGCGAAGGAGCGGAGCCGCGCGACGGGCTGACCGGCGCCGAGCACCAGGCTGTGCTCGCCGCGTACGACGGTCACCACGCCCTGGTCCCACAGCTGTTCGCCCGCCTTCTTGGCGGGCTTCTCGGAGGCCACCGCCCACCGTCCGGCGGCGTCCCGGGTCAGCCGCAGGGTGCGGCCCACGGTCACCGGGGCCCTGTCGTAGCCCTGGATGCGGTAGCTCAGCTCGGCGTCGGCGGTCGCGGAGTCCCCGTCCCGGCGCACCGCCTTCACCTCGTAGGACCAGGCCGCCAGCGGCACCGCCTCGACGCCGGCCCAGCCCGCGCGGGTGCCGGTGGTGGCGTAGGCCCGGGCGTCGTGGCGCAGGACGGCCGCCGCCCGCCGGTCCAGCACCCGCTGCACCTCGGCCGTCGCGGTGTCGGCCGTGGGCCGCCCGCCGCAGCCGACCAGGACGAGGCCGGCCAGGGAGACGAGCAGCACACCGCGGCCCGGGACCCCGGATCCGCGCACCCGCCCACGACCAGCCATCCTCCCGATCGTACGGCGCCCCCGCGGGGGCGGGCTCCGGTCAGGGCCTGGTGACCGAGGAGACCGGCATCATCCCGACCGGGTCGTAGCGCACCGCGGCGCCCGGGTAGGGGGCGTGGATGACCTGGCCGTTGCCCGCGTACATGCCGACGTGACTGGCGTCGGAGCGGTAGGTGACGATGTCGCCGGGCCGGGCCTGGGAGAGCGGGACGCTGCGCCCGGCGTGCGCCTGGGCCTGCGAGGTGCGCGGCAGGGCGACCCCGGCCTGCGCGTAGGACCACTGCATCAGGCCCGAACAGTCGAACCCGGAGGGGCCGTTGGCGCCCCAGACGTACGGCTTGCCGAGCGCGGAACGGGCGGCGGCGAGGGCGGCGGCCGCACGGCCCGAGGCGGGGACGGCGCCCGCGAGGTCGGGCATGGGGAAGCGACCGGAGCGGGACGCCCGGTCGAAGGCGGCGCGTTCGGCGAACGGCAGGGCGTTCAGCATCCGCCTCGCCCGGGCGAGCTTGCGCTCGACGGTCCTCTTGTGGCCGGCGACGGCCTTGCGGCTCTTCTCCAGCTCGGCCAGCGTGTGGGCGGTCTCGGCGCGCTCCTGGGCGAGCGCGCGCATCGCGTCCTGGAGTTCGCCGAGTTCCCCGGCCTGGTGGGCGGTGATCCGGTCGAGGACGGAGGCCTTGGCGAGATAGTCCTCCGGGTCGTCGGAGAACAGCAGGGCCAGGGAGGGGTCCAGGCCGCCGGACCGGTACTGGGCGCCGGCCAGCGAACCGAGCCTTTCGCGCAGGTCGTTGATGCGCCCCTGCTGCCGGGCGACCCGGTCCTGCGCGTCACCCACCGCACGGCGCAGGACGCCGACGCGCTCGTCGGCCTTGTTGAACGCCTCGGTGGCGTGCTCGGCCTCCTCGTAGAGCCGGTCCACCTCGGCGCGGGTGTCGTCGTGCGGGGCGGCCGAGGCCGGTACGGCGGTCAGGGCGCCGAGTGCGGCGGCCGCCGCGGACAGCACGCTCAGGGGGCGGGAGGCGCCCCGGTCGGACCCGGACGGTGCAAGGCGGCGATGGGACCCCACGGGAAGCCGCGCTCCTTCCACTGGCGGACAGAGACCGTCCCCCGTGGGCGGACCCCGGAGGAAACGCGGCAGACAGTAGCCCTGTGTCCGGGGGGTGACCAAAGACCTCCGCGGGCACACACAGTGACGCCCCGCCGCTGACGCAGGTCACCGGCGGGGCGCGGGGTCACTTCGGGTAGTCGTAATTCCCCCGTTCGGGCGGTGCCGTGTCCTGATCTTGGAACGGCCCCGTGGGGGTGACGGCCGGGAGTCGCGGCCGAAGGGTCAGACGCGGACGCCCCACATGAACGGGCCGCCGATCGTGCTCATCGACTCGTAGCGGACGACCGTGCCCGTGCGCGGGGCGTGCAGGATCTGGCCGTTGCCGGCGTAGAGGCCCACGTGGTGCAGGTCGTTGAAGAAGAACACCAGGTCGCCGACCTTGAGGTCACTGACGGAGTAGATCTTCGTGCCGTAGCCGGACTGGGCCTCGGAGGTGCGCGGGATGGACACGCCGGCCTGGGCGTAGGCCCAGGAGGTCAGGCCCGAGCAGTCGAAGGAGGACGGGCCGGAGGCGCCGTAGACGTACGGCGAGCCGATCTTGGACTGGGCCGCGGAGAACGCGGCCGCGGCGCGGCCGGAGGCGGTGCCCGTGTCACCGAGGTCGACGCGCTCGGAGGAGGAGCGGTTGGCGCGGTCCTGCTCGGCCGCGAGGGCGGCCTTCTCCTTGGCCGTCAGGGAGTTCAGGAGCTTCTGCGCCTCGGCGAGCTTGCCCTGGACCGCCTTCTTCTGCTTGGCCAGTTCGGTGCGGGTGGAGGCGAGGTCCTTGAGCTTGTCGGAGGCCTCGGCGCGCTCCTGCGCGAGTTCGCGCTGTTTCTCCTGGATCTTCTTCAGCGCCTCGACCTGCTGGGCGCTGAGCTGGTCGGCGGTGGACGCCTTGTCCAGGTAGTCGTCCGGGTCGGACGACAGGAAGAGCTGGAGGGAGGAGTCGATGGTGCCGGTGCGGTACTGCGCGGCGGCCGCCAGGCCTATGGAGTCGCGCAGCTCGTTGAGCTCCTCCTGGCCGCGGGCGACGTTGTCCTGGATGGTGGAGATCTCCTTCTGGAGCTTCTCCTGCTTCTCCGTGGCCCCGTTGAGCTTCTCGGTGGCCTGCTCCGCCTGCTCGTAGAGCTTGTCGACCTTGGCCTTGACCTCGTCCTTGCCGAGCTTCTCGGTGGGCGCCGCGTTGGCGGCCTGGGAGCTCAGGGCGACGGCAGCGGCGGCTGCGGTGGTCAGCACGGTCACGCGTGCGCGACTCGGCTGCTTGGGTCGACGGTGGGACGCCACGGAGACGGGCTCCTTCTTTTGAGTGATCACCCGTGTGGAGGTTCGAGCACCAGACCTTAGTGACCCCGCCGTGATCAGTTCAAATCCCCGGGACCAAAAATCGCATCACGCAACGCAGTTTTTTCACGCAACTCACGGGGAGTGAGGCGGGCTTGACCCTACGTTGCGTGACGATCCCGCCAATTCGGGCATTAAACCTGCAACTTCGACCTTCAGGACAGCCGCTTCAGAAGTACCGCGGAAGCCACGGGCCGGGCGCCCGCCTTCGCGACGCCGTCGGCGACCTCACGGTCGGTCGAGGCGACGATGACCGGCCGGCCCGGCGGCTCGGCGCGCACCAGCTGGCGGATCAGCTCGTCGGCCGTGACACCCGGCTTCGAGAACAGCACCCGCACCCCGCGCGGCGGTGCGAGCAGCACCGGAGCCGCGAGTTCGGCCCCGTCGAAGACACAGGTGACCTCGGCGCCGGTCTGCGCGGCGAGCGCCGACAGCTGCCCGAGCAGCCGCAGCCGCTGCTTCTCCAACGGCATCTGCGGATAGCCGGTCTTGGTGACGTTGTAGCCGTCGACGACCAGATGTGCCTGGGGCAGTGCGAGCAACTGGTCGAGAATGGCGGGATCGTGCTCCGACAGGGCGCGCGCGGCGATGTCCTTCGGGGTCATTCGTCCCGGTTCGACCGCGTCGACCGTCTCGGCCGGGCGCACGGACACCGGCGGCAACGCCAGTTCGCGGCGCAGCCCTTGGGCCGCGTCGAGCACGGTGTCCAGCAGCAGCCGGACCCGCATGTCCTCGACGCTGCGCCCCTCGCGGGCCGCCCGCCGGGTGGCCTCCAGGGCGGCCTCGGCCTCCCCGAGGCGCGCCTTCAGCCGCCGGGTCTCGCTCTCGGCGGCGGACACCTGGGCCTGCCCCTCGGCGCGTACGGCCTCGATCTCGCCCTGCAGTCTGCGCAGCGCGGCCTCGCCGCGCTTGACGTCGCTCTGGGCCGAACGCAGCTTGCGGTGCAGCGATTCCGCTTCCTTCTTCGCCGCGTCCAGTTCGGCGCGCAGCCGCTCGGTGTCCGCACGGGTCTGCTCGCGCGCCAGAGCGAGGTCCTCGCGCAGGCGCTCCAGTTCGGCGCGGTTCTCCTCGTCGGCGCGCTCGGCGTCCGCCCGCTGGGCCTCCTCGCCGGCCGCGGTCACCAGCTTCACCCAGCCGGTGGGCCGCAGCACATAGGCCGCGGCCGCCACGTCGAGCGGGTCCGCGGCCGGAGTCGGCGAGCCGGAGTCGAGAGCGCCGGAGAGCTCCGGCTGGACTTCTCTGTACTTCTCGGCGATGCGCTGCCGGAACAGCGGATCGGTCTCCAGCGCGGCCGCCATCGCGTTGCCCGCGAACTTCGCCCGCCGGTTCGGGGCGAACCGGGCGTACTGCCGCAACTGGGCGGGAAGTTCGCCGACGGTGAGGCCGCCGAAGCCGTCGGAGACGATCTGCACGACCCGGCGGCGCACGCCGTCGGGCAGCGGACGGTCGAGCACCTCAGCGGCGCCGTCGCCCGGCCCCCCGCCTGCGCTCTCCACCATCCGTCACACCCCAATACTGTCCGGGGCCCTCCCCCGCTCTCGATCACGCTCGAGCGGGGGGACCCCCGTCGTCAGGAACCGGCGCCCGGCCGATCCACGAGTTCCACCTGATCCACGGCGTTGCACCAGCGGCACCGCACCGACTCGATGGTCTCACTGACCACCTCGCGCTCCTCGACCTTCGGTTCACCGGCGAGGTCGAGGTGGACGTACTCGACGACCTTCGACGAGCGCGTCACGTCGAACCGGGTGAGGTTGCCGCAGAGGGTGCAGCGCCACCGCGTCGTGGCGGTCGGCAGGGGAACCGTCATCGTGACCGTCCGCTTCCTTCTAGTGTCCGTCTTCCAGTCGGGTCGCGCCGGAGGCTCCCCGCTGTGCATGGCTCGTAACCCTACGGCCTGGCGCGTACTCGACGCCCATCCGTCCCACGGGCCCGTCCGGCGGCGAGGCGGTCTGCGCCGGTGCGTCCCGTTACGTCATGCTCTGTATTCATGATCGGCAACTGGAGCGGGACCGTCCGCAGAGCCCTCCGCAGCCCCTCGGCGCCGGTGACGTACGGACTGATCACCCTGTGCTGCCTGATCTTCGCGATCGGCCCGGCCTCGGGCCTCAGCCCGGCGTACGGCTCCGGGGACGAGCTGGTGGCCGCCCAGCGGGCCTGGTTCCGCCGGTGGGGCGTGGTCCCGGCGGAACTGTTCGAGGGCTCCGCGCGCGCCGTCCTGGCCCCCGCCACGGCCCTCTTCGTGCACGGCAGCTGGGTGCACCTCCTGGGCAACATGCTCTTCCTCTACGTCTTCGGGGCGATGACCGAGGACCGGATGGGCCGCGTCCAGTTCACGCTGTTCTACGTCGGCTGCGGCTATCTGGCCCTGGTGGGGTACGCGACCGCCCACGCCGGCTCCCCGCAGTCGCTGGTGGGTGCCTCCGGGGCGATCTCGGCGGTCCTCGGGGCGTTTCTCTACCTGTTCCCCCGGGCCCGGGTGACCAGTCTCCTGCCGTTCCTGTTCTTCCTGCCGCTGCGGTTCCCGGCGTGGGTCGTGCTGCCGTTCTGGGCGGCGCTGCAGTGGGTGGCGGCGGGGCAGGCCGACCAGGGGCCCGGGGTGGCGTATCTGGCGCACCTGGTGGGCTTCGGGCTCGGCTTCTGCTTCGCGTGGGCCCGTTTCGGCCGTACGACTAGAGTGAGGGCCGCCCCAGCAACGGCTCCCGAGGGAGAGAACCAGCCGTGATCACCGCGATCGTCCTCATCAAGACCAGCGTGGACCGGATCCCCGAGATCGCGGAGCGGATCGCCGCGCTGGACTCCGTCAGCGAGGTCTTCTCCGTCACGGGCACCTACGACCTGATCGCCATGGTGCGGGTGAAGCAGCACGAGGACCTCGCGGAGGTCATCCCCGGCAGCATCAGCAAGATCCCGGGCGTGGAGGCGACGGACACCCACGTGGCGTTCCGTACGTACTCGCAGCACGACCTGGAGGCCGCGTTCGCCATCGGGCTCGACTCGTAAGGACGTTCGCCCGGGCGTCCGGGGGCGCCCGCGCCCCTGGCGTCTGTCCCGTCACACCGCGGGGACGCAGCGGCCGTCCTGTGTCCGGTACGTCCACCGCGCACCCTCGGTCACCAGTTCCCGCACCGCCGCGACGAAGCGCTCCACGTGCTCGTCGGGGGTGCCGGCGCCGAAGCTCACCCGGATGGCGTTGAGGGACTTCTCCCCCGGGGCCGCCTCGGGGGCGCCGCACTCGCCCTGGGTCTGCGCGTCGCCGCCCAGCAGGGTGCGCACCAGCGGGTGGGCGCAGAAGAGGCCGTCGCGGACGCCGATGCCGTACTCGGCGGAGAGGGCGGCGGCGAAGTGGGAGCTGTTCCAGCCGTCGACGACGAAGGAGATCACCCCGACCCGGGGGGCGTCGTCGCCGAAGAGGGAGAGCACGCGGACCTGCGGGACCCCGGCCAGGCCCGCCCGCACCTTCTCGATCAGGTACTGCTCGCGGGCGACCAGCGTGTCGAAGCCGGCCTCCGTGAGGGCCTTGCAGGCCGACGCGACGGCGTGGGCGCCGATCACGTTCGGGGAGCCGGCCTCGTGGCGGGCCTCGCTCTCGTGCCACTCCACGTCCACTCCCCCGTCCTCGCGCCGGGTGACCCTGCGGCTGGCGCCGCCGCCCGCGAGGTACGGCTCCGCCGCGCGCAGCCAGTCGGCGCGGCCGGCCAGGACGCCGGAGCCGAACGGGGCGTACAGCTTGTGGCCGGAGAAGGCGATCCAGTCGACGTCGAGGTCGCGCACCGAGACCGGGTGGTGGGGGGCCAGCTGGGCCGCGTCCAGCACGATCCGGGCGCCGTGCGCGTGCGCGGCCGCCGCGAGCTCGCGCACCGGCCACAGCTCGCCGGTGACGTTCGAGGCGCCGGTGACGCAGACCAGGGCCGGGCCGTACGGGTCGCGGTCGGCCAGGGCCTTCTCCAGGGTATCGACGGCCTGCCGCGGGGTGCGCGGGGCGTCGAGCCAGGTGACCCGGGCGCCCCTCCAGGGCAGCAGCGAGGCGTGGTGCTCGGTCTCGAAGACGAAGACCTGGCAGTCGGCGGGGAGGGCCGCCGCCAGGAGGTTGAGGGAGTCGGTGGTGGAGCGGGTGAAGATCAGCTGGTCGTCGGCCCGGCAGTCCAGGAACCCGGCCACGGTGCTGCGGGCGTTCTCGAAGAGGTCCGTCGACAGCTGGGAGAGGTAGCCGGCGCCGCGGTGGACGCTGCCGTAGTACGGGGCGTAGGCCGCGACGTCGTCCCAGACGCGCTGCAGGGCGGGGGCGCTGGCCGCGTAGTCGAGTGCCGCGTAGGAGACCTCGCCGCCCGTGACGAGCGGGACGGTGACGTCCCGGCCCAGAACGGGCAGCGGGGCACAAACGGTACGGTCGGCGGCAGCGGTGGAGACGGACATGGGGAACTCCCGTGAGAGGCAAGGGGGAACCACCGTGCGGGCGGCTGTGGCTCCGGCACGGAGGAAGGCGAAATGGGGATGCGGAGGCGGGGCTCTACGCCCTAGGTCGTGTCCGCAAAGTCCCGCCTGCCTCGCGACGCCCGGCACGCACTCTCGCCGCACCGGGCGAAAGCCCGGGTACACCCAGTACGAGGCCTTCCGCCCGGCACGCCGAGAGCACGCTCCCCCACGACGCCGGGAGGCCGCCCTGCGGGCGAACGACGGGACTTTGCGGACACGACCTAGCGCATTCGCTTGCTCACGGAAGACTCCCTCGGACGACCCAGGACCCCTGGTTTCGCGAGGGGTCCGCGCTTGCCGGGGACCTTGCTGTCCACGGCCTGGTCTTCACCCGGGGCACCCCGCCACGGACGGAGGGTTGCCGGACAGTCGGCCGGGGCCTCATGACTGTCACTCATGACCTGGTACAGGAACGTACGTGAAGTGATCGTCGTCCCGCAACCCGAGTCCGGATCGCGGGACGACGTCGGGGTGGGGCTACGCGTTGCTGGCGGCCACCCAGCGCTCCAGAGTCCGCTTCGCCGCGCCCGAGTCGACGGACTCGGCCGCCCGGTCCATACCGGCCCTGATCTGCTCCGCCAGTGTTCCGCCGCCCGGCTCCAGGGCGACCAGCGCGGCCGCCGAGTTCAGCAGGACGGCGTCCCGGACCGGGCCCTGCTCGCCGTCCAGCAGGCGGCGGGCGACCTCCGCGTTGTACGACGGGTCCCCGCCCCGCAGGGCCTCCACCGGCACCAGTTCGATGCCGACGTCACGCGGGTCGAAGCTCTCCTCGGTGACCTTGCCGTCGCGGACGGTCCACACCCGCGAGGTGGCCGTCGTGGTCAGCTCGTCGAGGCCGTCGTCGCCGCGGAAGACCAGGGACGAGTTGCCGCGTTCGGCGAAGACGCCCGCGACCACCGGCGCCATGCGCGGGTCCGCGACCCCGACCGCCTGGGCCCGCACCCGGGCGGGGTTGGTCAGCGGGCCGAGGATGTTGAAGACCGTGCGGATGCCCAGCTGGCCGCGGGCGGCGCCGGCGTGGCGCAGCGCCGGGTGGAACTTGATCGCGAAGCAGAACGTGATCCCGGCCTCCTGAGCCACCTCGGCCACCCGCCGCGGGGTCAGCTCCAGGTTGACGCCGAGCTTCTCCAGGACGTCCGAGGCACCGGAGGCGGAGGACGCGGCCCGGTTGCCGTGCTTGACGACCGTGGCGCCCGTCCCGGCGACGACGATCGCCGACATCGTGGAGATGTTGACGGTCTTGGCGCCGTCGCCGCCGGTGCCGACGATGTCCACGGTCCGCCCGGGCACCTCGATCACGTTGGCGTGCTCGTACATGGCCCGGACGAGCCCGTTGATCTCCTCGACGGTCTCGCCCTTGGCCCTGAGGGCCACCACGAACCCGGCGATCTGCGCGTCCGTCGCCTCGCCGCGCATGATCCGGTCCATCGCCCACGCCGTGGCGTCCGCGCTCTGGTCACGGCCGTACAGCAGGGCGTTCAGCACGTCGGGCCAGGAACGGCCCGCCGCGGTGTCGCCTCCAGCGGGGGTCACAGCGCTCATCAGCCGCTCCTGGGTTTCGTATGGATCAACGGACGCTCTCGTCGGAGCGTGTGATCCCACCCTATCCAGCCGGGAGCACGGCGAAGGGCCCCGTCCGAACACCGGACGGGGCCCTTCGGCCGTGGCGTGGCGACGCCGGACGATCAGTGGTGGCCGTGGCCGCTCGTGATCTCCTTGTACTCCTCGACGGTCGGCTTCGGGATCTGCTGGTCCTCGCCGAAGTACGCGTTGCTGATCTTGGCGCGCAGCTTCTCGGACCGCTTGATCTTGCGCTCGACGCCGTTCTCGTCGACGGCCGGGCCGATCGCGGCCGGCTCGTACTGCTCGTGCGCCGTGAGGGTGTGGAGCTGCTCCTGGCTGAGCGGCTCGTGGACCTCGATGAACTCACCGTGCGGCAGGCGCTTGATGGTGCCGGTCTCGCGACCGTGCAGCACCTTGTCCCTGTCGCGGCGCTGCAGGCCGAGGCAGATGCGCTTGGTGAGGACGTACGCGATGACCGGTCCGACGAAGAAGAAGATCCGGACGAACCAGGTGATCGAGTTGATCGACAGGTGGAAGTGCGTGGCCCACAGGTCGTTGCCACCACCGACCAGCGTGATCATGTACATCGTGACCCAGGCGGCGCCCAGCGCGGTGCGCGTGGGGGCGTTGCGCGGACGGTCCAGGATGTGGTGCTCGCGCTTGTCGCCCGTGATCCACGACTCGATGAAGGGGTAGAGCGCGAGCGCCGCCAGGACGACACCGAACAGGACCAGCGGGATGAACACGCCCAGGACCAGGGTGTGGCCCCACAGGTTGACCTCCCAGCCCGGCATGAAGCGGATCAGACCCTCGGCGAAGCCCATGTACCAGTCGGGCTGGGCGCCGGTGGACACCTGGTCCGGACGGTAGGGGCCCATGGCCCAGATCGGGTTGATCTGCGCGACCGCGGCGATGACCGCGATGACACCGAAGACCAGGAAGAAGAAGCCTCCGGCCTTGGCCATGTACACGGGCAGCAGCGGCATGCCGACGACGTTCTTGTTGCTCTTGCCGGGACCCGCGAACTGCGTGTGCTTGTGGTAGAAGACCAGGATCAGGTGGGCCACCATCAGACCGAGCATGATGCCCGGCAGCAGCAGGATGTGGATCGAGTAGAACCGCGCCACGAAGTCGTGGCCCGGGAACTCCCCGCCGAACAGGAACATCGAGATGTACGTGCCGACGATCGGCATCGACAGGATGGCGCCCTGGGTGAAGCGGACACCGGTGCCGGAGAGCAGGTCGTCCGGGAGCGAGTAACCGGTGAAACCGGTGAACATGCCGAGGACGAACAGCAGGAAGCCGAACAGCCAGTTGATCTCACGCGGCTTGCGGAACGCGCCGGTGAAGAACACGCGCATCATGTGCACGAACATGCCGGCGAGGAAGATCAGCGCCGCCCAGTGGTGGATCTGCCGGATGAGCAGACCGCCGCGCACGTCGAAGGAGATGTGCAGGGTCGAGCTGAACGCCTCGGACATCAGCTGTCCCTGGAGCGGGACGTAACTGCCGTGGTACTCCACCTCGTTCATCGAGGGGTGGAAGAACAGCGTCAGGTACACACCCGTCAGGATGATGATGATGAAGCTGTACATGCACACTTCGCCCAACATGAACGACCAGTGGTCGGGGAAGATCTTGCGCATGTTGGCCTTGGCCAGGGAGTAGATCCCCAGCCGGCCGTCGGCCCAGTCGGCGATCCGCTCGCCGGCCGGCGCCTTCCCGCGTTCGCGGGACTCGTGGTTCTCGTTCGTGCTCATCCGCGCTCCCAGAAAGCAGGACCGACGGGCTCTTCGAAGTCGCCGAGCGCCTCGAGGTAGCCCTCGTCGTTCACGCCGATGCGCAGCTGCGGCAGGGCGTGACCGGCGGGGCCGAAGATCACTCGGGCACCGTCGGAGAGGTCGAAGGTGGACTGGTGGCAGGGGCACAGCACGTGGTGCGTCTGCTGCTCGTACAGGGAGATCGGGCAACCGACGTGGGTGCAGATCTTCGAGTACGCCACGATGCCCTCGTGCGACCACTCGAGCTCGCGCTTGTCCTTGATGTTGTCCGGCTGCAGCCGGACGATCATCAGGGCCGCCTTGGCGATCTCGTTCTGGAAGTCCTCGTCGTGCTCCTCCAGGCCCTCGGGCTTGCAGAAGGTGAGCGAACCGACGGCGACGTCCGAGGGACGCAGCGGCTCGTTCGTGTTCATGTTGACGAGGAGCTTGCCCTTGGCCCACAGCGTGTGGCGCAGCTTGTCCTCGGGCAGCGGGCCGAGGTCGCGCAGCAGCACGACACCGGAGAGCGGCACCAGGGCGAGGGCACCGAACATCGTGTTGCGGATCAGCTTGCGACGGCCGATCACCGATTCCCTGGCGCCCTGCTTGAAGTCCGCGTGGACCTTCGCACGGACCTCGGGGGACGCCTCGATCGGGTGACGGTCGTCGGCGACCTCGACGTCCGACATCAGGGTGCGGGCCCAGTGGACCGCGCCGGCGCCGATGGTGAACAGCGCCGTGCCCAGCGTCAGACCCAGCGCGAAGTTCAGCGCGCTGAGGTGGCCGATCGGGAACACGAAGATCGACTTGTCGGCGGGGATCGCCACGAACGCGGCGATGAAGCCGACCGTGGCCAGCATCGACACCGTGAACAGCAGGGCGACCACACGCTCGGACCGCTTGGCGGCCCGCTCGTCGATGTCCTGGATCCGGTGCTCGTGGGGCGGCAGCCCGGGGTCGGCGAACGGGTTCTGCTCGTCCGCGACGCCTACGGCCGTACCGTGCGCGTGCTCCTGCTCAGCGGGCAGGTTCTCTTCTGGAGTGTCTTGGCTACTCATGACTTCTTGGCCTTTGCGGTCCGAGCGGCGACCCAGACGGCGACCGCGATCAGGGCGCCGAGACCGAAGATCCAGGCGAACAGGCCCTCGCTGACCGGGCCGAGGCCGCCCAGCTCCAGACCACCGGGGTTCTCCGTCTCGTCACCGTTGACCGCGTGCAGGTACGCGATGATGTCCTTCTTGTTCTGCTCCGACAGCGTCGTGTCGGGGAAGGAGGGCATGTTCTGCGGGCCGGTCTGCATGGCCTCGTAGATGTGCTTCGGGTCCACGTCCTCGAGGGTCGGAGCGTACTTGCCCTTGGTGAGGGCACCGCCCTTGCCGGTGAAGTTGTGGCACTGCGCGCAGTTGGTGCGGAACAGCTCGCCGCCCTTGGCGATGTCGGCGCCCTCCGAGCCGTACTCGGCCTCGGTCGGGATGTTCGGACCGGCGCCCAGGGAGGAGATGTACGCGGCCAGCTGGTCGATCTGGGCCTGCGTGTAGATGACCTTCTTCCGGGGCACCTGCGCGCCCTGGGAGGTCGCGGCGGGCATACGCCCGGTGCCGACCTGGAAGTCGACGGCCGCGGCGCCCACGCCGACCAGGCTCGGACCGTCGGAACTGCCCTGACCGCCGGTGCCGTGGCAGCTGGCGCAGCCTACGGCGTACAGCTTCTTGCCCTCGTCGATGGCGAGGGACTGGGCGGTTTCATCTGCCTGCGCCTTGCTCGCGGGCGCGAACGCGGCGTACAGCCCCCCCGTGCACGCCAGCGCGAGGAGTAGGACGACGAGCGCCGCCAGCGGATGGCGTCGTCGTGCGGAGAGCTTTTTCACGGATTACCCCGGTGTCAGGATCTTCAGCGTCGATGCTTCTGGGATGTGCGCTTCTGGGCGCGTGGAACGGGCCCGGCTACTTGATCATGTAGATCGTGGCGAAGAGGCCGATCCAGACGACATCGACGAAGTGCCAGTAGTAGGACACGACGATCGCGGCGGTCGCCTGCTCGTGGGTGAACCTCCTGGCCGCGTAGGTGCGCCCGAGGACCAGCAGGAAGGCGATGAGGCCGCCCGTCACGTGCAGTCCGTGGAAGCCGGTGGTCAGGTAGAACACCGAGCCGTACGGGTCGGAGGAGAGCGAGAGCCCGTCCTTCTTCACCAGCTCGGTGTACTCGTAGATCTGACCGCCGATGAAGATCGCGCCCATGATGAAGGTGATGATGAACCAGCCCCGGAGCTTCTTCACGTCACCGCGCTCGGCGGCGAACACGCCGAGCTGGCAGGTGAGCGAGGAGAGCACCAGGATCGTGGTGTTCGTGGCCGAGAACGGGAAGTTCAGGGCCTCGGCCATCTCCTTCCAGTGCTCGGGACCCGTCACCGAACGCAGGGTGAAGTACATCGCGAAGAGGGCCGCGAAGAACATCAGCTCGGAACTCAGCCAGATGATGGTTCCGACGCTGGTGAGGTTCGGCCGATTGACCGACGGGTGCGCGTGCCCGGTTTCTACTGTCGTTGCTGTCGCCACGACCGACATTATGTCGGTCGCTTATCCCGCCCTCACTCCGGGGGGTGCCGTTCGGAGTGTTCCCAGCGTGTGTACTGCCCGGATGGCCCATCGAAGTGATGTTCCAAGCGGTGTTGACGGGGTGTTCAGGGGGGTAGCATCCGCCGCAACGGTTCTGTCCGTACGACGCTGATGTCACGGAGGAAGCATGCAGGCGACCGCGACGGTGCTGGTCTACAGCGACGACTCCAACACCCGGGAGCAGGTCCGGCTCGCGACCGGGCGCAGGCCGGCCCCGGACGCCCCCCTGGTGGAGTTCGTGGAGTGTGCGACGCCCGCGGCCGTCGTCAGGGAGCTGGACAAGGGCGGGATCGATGTCTGCGTCCTGGACGGCGAGGCCGTGCCGATGGGGGGCATGGGGCTGTGCCGGCAGATCAAGGACGAGGTGTTCGCCTGCCCGCCGGTCCTGCTGCTCATCGCCCGGCCCCAGGACGCCTGGCTGGCCACGTGGAGCCGCGCGGAGGCGGCTGTGACGCTCCCGGTGGAGCCGGTGGAGTTCGCCGCTGCCCTGGCGTCCCTGCTGCGGCAGAAGCGGCTGCTGAGCGCCTGAGCGGTTCACACCGCGGCCGGCCGGAGCGTGGAGGTGTCCGGCCGGGTCTTCTGCCCGCCCGTGGTCAGCGCGCTGCCGTCGCGCCACTTGACCCAGTCGACGTTCCAGTCGCCGAAGCCGTTGCCGAACGGCTCCATCGTGCTGCCCTTGCTGTTGATCACCTTGACCACGTCGCCGGGGCGGACGTGGTCGAAGAACCAGGCCGCGTTGGACGTGCTCATGCCGGTGCAGCCATGGCTGACGTTCTCGTAGCCCTGCGAGCCCACCGACCAGGGGGCGGCGTGGACGTACTCGCCGCTCCAGGTCACCCGGGTGGCCCAGTAGACCGGCAGGTCGTACGACTCCGACGAGCCCTCGGCGATGCCGACCGTGGTGCTGCGCATCCGGACGAACTGTTCCTTGCCCAGGACCACCTTGACCCCGTTGCGGGTGTCGAAGCCGGGCTTGCCGGTGGTGACCGGGATGGTGTTGATCACTTCGTCGTTCTTGTAGAACGTCATCGAGTGGGCCGAGGCGTCGGTGACGGCTATGACCCGGTCGCCGATGGACAGTTTCACGTCCTTCGACGTGGTGCCCCAGAGCCGGTCGCCGATCCGGATGCCGTTCAGGTTGCTGTGGGCCCGGATCGTGGCGTGGGCGGGCCAGTACTCCTGGGGGCGGTAGTGGAGTTCCTTGTCGTCCACCCAGTGCCAGGCGCCCTGCACGGCGGGCGTGGAGTCGACCTTGAGGCCGCGCTCGACCACGGCCCGCTGGGCCGGGTCCCTGACGGCCTCGCTCAGCTTGGCGGTGACGGGCTGGCCGACGCCGTACGTGCCCGATTCCGGGCCGAACTCGACCGCCAGGCGCTTCTTGCCGCTGGGCTTGCCGGTGTCGAAGGTGATGACCCGGCGGCCGGGGGCGCCGTCGGCGTCCTCGGTGCTCACCCGGACCGTGTAGTGGGCGTCCGCGGCCAGCGGCTCGGTGCTGTGCCAGCGGCTGCCGTCGGCGGAGAGTTCGCCCGCCACATAGCGGCCTGAGGCGTCCACGGCGGTGACGTCCGTGATGGGCTCGTCGGCGTCCTCCGCGAGGACCTCCAGGGGCTTGTCCGGGTCGGCCTTCTTCCTGCCGTCCCCGTCGGGACCGTTGAAGGAGATCTGGTCGCTCGCGTCGTAGGGGCGTTCGGCGAGGGGGTTGCCGTCCGAGCCGCAGGCGGTGACGGCACCCGCGCCGAGGGCGATCACCAGCAGCGTGCAGCCGACGACGGTACGGGGGCGGGGTGTGTGGCTCATGGCTTCACGCTAGGGAGCCGCGTCAATCGCGGCGCGCTGGGCGCCACGGATGGAGGACAGGGATTACGGCAGACGAAGGAGCCCGGACCCTCCTTGACGGAGTGTCCGGGCTCCCGTGCGCTCGGCGCGTGCTACTGGGTGCGGTTCTCACCGCGGTAGTACTCGAAGACCCAGCCCCAGATGCCGACCAGGATCAGCGGGGCGGAGAAGTACAGCAGCCACCAGCCGACCGCCACGCCGAGGAAGGCGAGGGCGCCGCCGATGCCGAGCGCCAGCGGCTGCCAGCTGTGCGGGCTGAAGAAGCCCAGCTCGCCGGCGTCGTCCGCGACGTCGGCCTCCTTGTTGTCCTGGGCGCCCGCGTCGACCCGCCGGGCCGTGAAGCCCAGGTAGAAGCCGACCATGATGGCCAGGCCGAAGGCCAGGAAGAGGGCCGTGGTGCCGGCCGGCTCCTTCGACCACACGCCATAGACGATCGCCATGACGAGCAGGAAGACGCTCAGCCAGATGAACAACCTGCCTTGGACCTTCACTTGCCGGCCTCCTTGCTGCCCGAGACGGCGGTGGCACCGTGACCGGCGTGCTCGAGCTGCTCGAGCGCGGCGATCTCGGGGTGGTGCAGGTCGAACGCGGGGGATTCACTGCGGATCCGCGGCAGGGTGAGGAAGTTGTGCCGCGGCGGCGGGCAGGAGGTGGCCCACTCCAGGGAGCGGCCGTAGCCCCACGGGTCGTCGACGTTGACCGGCTTGCCGTACTTGGCCGTCTTCCACACGTTGTAGAAGAACGGCAGGATCGACAGACCGAGGATGAACGAGCTGATCGTCGAGATCGTGTTCAGGGCGGTGAAGCCGTCCTGCGCCAGGTAGTCGGCGTAGCGGCGCGGCATGCCCTCGGCACCCAGCCAGTGCTGGACCAGGAAGGTGCCGTGGAAGCCGATGAACAGCGTCCAGAAGGTGATCTTGCCGAGGCGCTCGTCGAGCATCTTGCCGGTGAACTTCGGCCACCAGAAGTGGAAGCCGGCGAACATCGCGAAGACGACGGTGCCGAAGACGACGTAGTGGAAGTGCGCCACCACGAAGTACGAGTCCGAGATGTGGAAGTCCATCGGCGGCGAGGCCAGGATGACGCCGGTCAGACCGCCGAAGGTGAAGGTGACGAGGAAGCCCGTCGCCCAGAGCATCGGGGTCTCGAAGGACAGCGAGCCCTTCCACATCGTGCCGATCCAGTTGAAGAACTTCACGCCGGTCGGAACGGCGATGAGGAACGTCATGAAGGAGAAGAACGGCAGGAGCACGCCACCGGTGACGTACATGTGGTGCGCCCACACCGTCACCGAGAGGCCGGCGATCGCGATGGTCGCGGCGATCAGGCCCATGTAGCCGAACATCGGCTTGCGGGAGAAGACCGGGACGATCTCACTGATGATGCCGAAGAACGGCAGGGCGATGATGTACACCTCTGGGTGTCCGAAGAACCAGAAGAGGTGTTGCCACAGCAACGCGCCGCCGTTGGCCGCGTCGAAGACATGGGCACCGAACTTGCGGTCCGCCTCCAGGGCGAACAGCGCGGCCGCCAGGACCGGGAAGGCCAGCAGGACCAGGACACCGGTCAGCAGGACGTTCCACACGAAGATCGGCATGCGGAACATGGTCATGCCCGGCGCGCGCATGCAGATGATCGTGGTGATGAAGTTGACCGAGCCGAGGATGGTGCCGAAGCCGGAGAAGGCCAGACCCATGATCCACATGTCGGCGCCGATGCCCGGGCTGCGGACCGCGTCCGACAGCGGGGAGTAGGCGAACCAGCCGAAGTCGGCCGCACCCTGCGGGGTGAGGAAGCCGCCGACGGCGATCAGCGAGCCGAACAGGTACAGCCAGTAGGCGAACATGTTCAGCCGCGGGAACGCGACGTCGGGAGCGCCGATCTGGAGCGGCATGATCCAGTTCGCGAAGCCGGCGAACAGCGGCGTCGCGAACATCAGCAGCATGATCGTGCCGTGCATCGTGAACGCCTGGTTGAACTGCTCGTTCGACATGAACTGCAGGCCCGGGCGGGCGAGCTCGGCGCGCATGAAGAGCGCCATGACGCCGCCGATGCAGAAGAACGCGAACGACGTGACCAGGTACAACGTACCGATGGTCTTGTGGTCGGTGGTGGTGAGCCACTTGACCACGACATTGCCGGGCTGCTTGCGCCGGACCGGCAGCTCGTTCTCGTAGGAGTCTTCAGCTGCCGCGGCACCCTGGGGTTCGTTGAGGATGCTCACAGGTTGTTCGTCTCCCGGTTCTTCTCATGGGCGGTCTGCTCGATGCCCGCGGGAACGTAACCGGTCTGCCCCTTCTTGGCGAGGTCCTTGAGGTGCTGCTCGTAGCGCTCGGGCGAGACGACCTTCACGTTGAACAGCATCCGCGAGTGGTCGACGCCGCAGAGCTCGGCGCACTTGCCCAGGAAGGTGCCCTCCTTGTTGGGAACCACCTGGAAGGCGTTGGTGTGGCCCGGGATGACGTCCTGCTTCATCAGGAACGGCACCACCCAGAAGGAGTGGATGACGTCACGCGAGGTGAGGACGAAGCGGACCGTCTTGCCCTTGGGGAGCCAGAGGGTCGGGCCCGGGTTGTTGGTCTGCGGGTTCCGCTCACCGGGGACACCGCAGGTGTAGACGCCGCCCGCGTCGGCCGGGAAGTCCTTCTTGTACCGGTCCGGGATCGCGGCCAGGTTCTCGTCGGTCTTCGCGTCACCGGTGGAGCCGTCGACGTTCTCGATGTAGTTGAAGCACCAGCTCCACTGGAAGCCGACCACGTTGACCGTGACGTCGGGCTTCTTCTCGAGGCTGAGGAGCTTCGACTCGTCGCGGGCCGTGAAGTAGAACAGCACCGAGACGATGATGATCGGGACCACCGTGTACAGCGCCTCGATGGGCATGTTGTACCGGGTCTGCGGAGGAACTTCGACCTTTGTGCGGCTGCGCCGGTGGAAGAAAGCACTCCACAGGATCAGGCCCCACACCAGCACGCCGGTGGCCAGCGCGGCAGCCCAGGATCCCTGCCACAGGGAGAGGATCCGCGGAGCCTCTTCCGTGACGGGGGTGGGCATGCCAAGGCGGGGGAAGTCCTTGTATGTGCAACCGGTGGCGGTCGCCAGGACCAGGCCCGCGGTCATTGCCTGCAGCAGCTTCCGCCGCATCGGGCGCCGCGGCGAGCGGTCGGAGCCGTTGGGACTCACGTAGCGCCTTCCCGAGAGTCTCGCCCGCGCGGATCGGCTGCGGCCTTCTCGCTGGTCGGTCGCCGCCCTGCGTCGGGCAGGGGTTTGGATGTTTATGCGGACCAAACCCTAGCCGACGCCCTCCGGGGGTTCGCGGGGAGGGTGGGTTACGCGCCGCCGGGTAGCCGAATGCGCCTAATAGCTCGCCGAGTGCGGGTGATTCGGCGCGTGCGGGTGGTTCGTGGTCACTCGCCCAGTTCCCCGCGCCCCTTCGGGGCGCTTAGCGTTGCCGTGTGGTCTACTTCGACGCTGCTTCCGCCGCTCCCCTCCATCCCGTCGCCCGTCAGGCGCTGTTGGCCGCTCTCGACGAGGGGTGGGCGGATCCCGGGCGGCTCTACCGGGAGGGGCGGCGGGCCCGGCTGCTGCTGGACGCCGCCCGGGAGGCCGCGGCGGAGGCCGTCGGGTGCCGGCCGGACGAGCTGGTGTTCACCTCGTCCGGGACACGGGCGGTGCAGACGGGCGTCGCGGGCGTGTTGGCGGGCCGGCGGCGGGCCGGGCGTCACCTGATCGTGTCATCCGTTGAACACTCGTCGGTGCTCCATTCGGCGGAGGCGCACGAGGCGGACGGCGGGACCGTGACGCGGGTGGACGTCGACCGGCTGGGGGCCGTGGACGCCGGTGCGTTCGCGGCGGCCCTGCGGCCGGACACCGCGCTCGCGTGTCTGCAGTCCGCCAACCACGAGGTGGGCACCGAGCAGCCCGTCGCGGCGGTGGCCGAGGCGTGCCGCGCGGCCGGGGTGCCGTTGCTGGTGGACGCGGCGCAGTCGCTCGGGTGGGAGCGGGTGGCCGGGGACTGGTCGGTGCTGACGGCCAGTGCGCACAAGTGGGGCGGACCGTCGGGGGTCGGGCTGCGCGTGGTGCGCAAGGGCGTGCGGTTCGCGGCGCGGGAGGCGGAGGAGTTCCAGAGCCTGCCGGCGATCGTGGCGGCCGCCGCGTCGCTGCGCGCCGTGCGGGCGGAGGCGGTCCAGGAGGCCGTGCGGCTGCGGGAGCTGACGCAGCGCATCCGGGTCCGGGTGCCCGAACTGGTCCCGGACGTCGAGGTCGTGGGGGATCCGCGGCGGCGGCTGCCGGGGATCGTCACCTTCTCCTGTCTCTACGTCGACGGGGAGGCGCTGCTGCACGAGCTGGACCGGGAGGGGTTCTCGGTGTCGTCGGGGTCTTCCTGCACCAGCAGCACGCTGACGCCGAGCCATGTGCTCAGGGCGATGGGGGTGCTGAGCGAGGGGAACGTGCGGGTGTCGCTGCCCGCCGGGGTGCCCGAGGAGGAGGTGGAGCGGTTCCTCGCCGTGCTGCCGGGGGCCGTGGCGGGGGTGCGGGAGAAGCTGGGGGCGCCGTCCGCCGAGGTGGCGCAGACACGCGCGGACGAGCTGGTCGTGGACGCCCTCGGCAGGCGGTGCCCGATTCCCGTCATCGAGCTGGCGAAGGTCATCGGGGAGGTGCCGGTGGGAGGCACCGTGCGGGTGCTGTCCGACGACGAGGCGGCCCGGCTGGACATTCCGGCGTGGTGCGAGATGCGCGGGCAGGAGTACGTGGGTGAGGAACCGGCGGACCGGGGTGCTGCCTACGTGGTCCGCCGGGTGGCTTAGGGCCTGCCCGCCGGGCAGGCCCCGGTGCCGGGTGGGCGGGCTCAGGCGAGGTGCTTCTGGACCTCGGTGGCGGCCTCGTCGCCGTACGCCTTGCGGAAGCGGTCCATGAAGTGGTTGCGCCGCAGCTGGTACTCCTGGGTGCCGACCGTCTCGATGACGAGGGTGGCGAGCATGCAGCCGATCTGGGCGGCGCGCTCCAGGGAGACGTCCCACGCCAGGCCGGAGAGGAAGCCGGCGCGGAAGGCGTCGCCGACGCCGGTGGGGTCGGCCTTGCGCTCCTCGTCCGGGCAGCCGACCTCGATCGGGTCCTCGCCGTCGCGCTCGATACGGACGCCGCGCGCGCCGAGGGTGGTGACGCGGTGGCCGACCTTGGCGAGGATCTCGGCGTCGGTCCAGCCGGTCTTGGACTCGATCAGGCCCTTCTCGTACTCGTTGGAGAACAGGTACGTGGCGCCCTCCAGCAGTATCCGGATCTCCTCGCCCTCCATGCGGGCGATCTGCTGGGAGAAGTCGGCGGCGAAGGGGATCGAGCGGGAGCGGCACTCCTCCGTGTGGCGGAGCATCGCCTCCGGGTCGTCGGCGCCGATCAGGACCAGGTCGAGGCCGCCGACACGGTCGGCGACGGTCTTCAGCTCGATCAGGCGGGCCTCGCTCATGGCGCCCGTGTAGAAGGAGCCGATCTGGTTGTGGTCGGCGTCCGTGGTGCACACGAAGCGGGCCGTGTGCAGGGTCTCGGAGATGCGGACCGACCCGGTGTCCACGCCGTGCCGGTCCAGCCAGGCCCGGTACTCGTCGAAGTCCGCCCCCGCGGCGCCGACCAGGACCGGCCGGGTGCCGAGCTGTCCCATCCCGAAGGCGATGTTCGCGGCCACGCCGCCCCGGCGCACGTCCAGGTTGTCGACCAGGAAGGAGAGCGAGACCGTGTGGAGCCGGTCCGCGACGAGCTGGTCGGCGAAGCGGCCGGGGAACGTCATGAGGTGGTCGGTTGCGATGGAGCCGGTGACTGCGATGCGCACGGCGTGGACTCTCCTGAGGGGAGGGGGATTGACAGTTCACGCTACCCGGTCGAGAGGCGCCACTGAAGCAGCTGAAACTACCCGATAGTAGATCTTTCTTCGCGGGCTCGTGCGTGCTTACGGTTCCGCTATGACGAACCTCGAGTTCCACGCCCCCGCTCCGGCCGACCTCGACGGCGGCCTCGCGTCGCTGCGGGGTGACTGCGCCCGGATGGTTCCGCACTGGGCGGCCCCGGAGAAGATCTCTTCCCGCCCGGTCTCCCCGTCACTCATCCACGGCGTGACCGTCCCGGCGAGGTCCGCGCGCCTGCTGGAGGCCATGCCGGACTACGGCAACTGAGGGTTCCTCGTCGGTACGGCGCTCGGAGGGGAACCGTGCGCTCCCCCGGCGCGTCCCATCGCTGTCCCCCGTAAAGGGGATGTGAGGTACGACAGCAGGGCAGCCGAAGGAGCGATGCGGTGAACACCGAGCGACCCGAGAACGACGACGCCGCGCGCGAGCCGGAGAAGTCGGGTTCCGCCGAGCAGACCGAGGAGTCCGCGCCGGCCGAGAAGGTCGCGCCGGCGGAGAAGGCCGAGCAGGCGGAGAGGGCCGAGCAGGCCGCGCCCGCCGAGAAGCCCGAGCAGGTCGCTCCGGCCGAGAAGACCGAGGAAGTCGCGCCCGCCGAGAAGGCCGACAAGGTCACGGGGAGCGACGAGGCCGGGAAGGGCGCGGGGACCGGGAAGGCCGAGGAGGTCACGGGGGCCGGCAAGGCCGACGAGTCCGCCGCGGCCGACGAGGCGGCGCGGGGCGCCGACGAGGGCGGGCCGGCCGGTCACGGCGCCGAGGAGCCCACCGCCTCCTCCTCCGCGCCTCGGCGGCGGTCCCCCCTCCTCGTCGCCTCCGTCGCCGCCGCCGTGCTGCTGGTCGGAGGCGGTGGCGCGTACCTCGGCGCGCAGGCCACCGGGGGCTCCGGCGCCGGGGCGCCCTCCGGTGACGGCACTCCCGGGCCGCTCGCGCTGGACGACTACCAGGGGGGCGGTTCCGACGACGGTACGAACGGCATCGCGCCCGGCGAGCCGAACCCGTACGGCGTCACCTACAAGGCCGCGGGCACGCTCCCCGAAGGCCCCGGTTCCGCGCCCGTGTACTGGGCGAAGGGCGCGGTCGGCAAGGCCGAGGTGGCCAGGCTGGCGAAGGCGCTCGGCGTGGACGGGACGCCCGTGGTGGACGGGGAGGCCTGGAAGGTGGGCTCCGGCCATGACGGCTCGGGTCCGGTGCTGCGGGTGAACCGGCAGGCGCCGGGCACGTGGACGTTCAGCCGGTACGCGCCCGGCACCGACACCTGCAAGGGCGGCATCGCCAAGTGCACCCGGGATCCCGGGGCCCCGGCCGCCGACCCGGTGAGCGAAGCGGCCGCGAAGAAGGCGGCGGCGCCGATCCTCAAGGCCGTGGGTCAGGACGACGCCAAGGTGGACGCGAGCCAGGTCATGGGCGCCCAGCGGGTGGTGAACGCGGACCCGGAGATCGGCGGCCTGCCCACCTACGGCTGGACCACCGGGATCAGCGTCGGCGCCGACGGGGCGGTCATCGGTGGCAACGGGCAGCTGAAGGCACCGGCCGAAGGGGACACGTACCCCTTGCTGAGCGCCGCGGAGGCCCTGGAGGCGTTGAACGCGGCGCCCGGGAGCGACCACCGGATGGGCATCGGCGGGTGTGCGAGCCCGGTGCCGCTGAAGGACCGGCTGGAGAGCCCGTGCGGCTCGTCGTCCACGGGCACTCCTCAGGGGGAGACCGTGACGGTCGGGGACGCGGTGCTCGGGCTCGCCCCGCACACCTCGGGCGGACGGCAGGTGCTCGTGCCGTCGTGGCTGTTCGACGTGAAGGGCACGGGGGCCGCGGACGAGTACCGGGTGACCCAGCCGGCGGTCGACCCGGCGTATCTGAAGGCGGCGACGACGCCCGCGCCGAGCGCCAGCTCGGCTCCCCGTGACGTGCAGGTGGACGGCTACACGGCCGAGGGGCGTGAGCTGGTCGTGAGCTTCACCGGCGGGGTGTGCGCCGACTACGAGGCGACGGCGAAGGAGAGCGGGGACGAGGTGACCGTCACCGTGACCGAGACGCCGTGGCCGGACAAGGTCTGCATCATGATCGCCAAGGAGTACCACCGGACCGTACGGCTCGACGAGCCGCTCGGCAGCCGGAAGGTGGTCGACGCGGAGGGCAAGGCCGTGCCGCTGGAGAAGGACGGGGCGCGGCTGCCCGACGTCCAGTAGGCGCCCGGACCACGACGAAGGCGGCGGCCCCCGAGGAGGGGGCCGCCGCCTTCGTACGCGCCGTCATGGCTTAGCTGAAGGAGTCACCACAGGCGCAGGAACCCGTCGCGTTCGGGTTGTCGATCGTGAAGCCCTGCTTCTCGATGGTGTCCACGAAGTCGATGGACGCGCCACCCAGGTACGGGGCGCTCATGCGGTCGGTGACGACCTTGACGCCACCGAAGTCCTTGACGACGTCGCCGTCGAGGGAGCGCTCGTCGAAGAAGAGCTGGTAGCGCAGGCCGGAGCAGCCGCCGGGCTGCACGGCGACACGCAGGGCCAGGTCGTCACGGCCTTCCTGGTCGAGCAGGGCCTTGACCTTCGCCGCCGCGGCGTCGGACAGGATGATGCCGTCGGTGACGGTGCTGGTCTCGTCCGATACGGACATCTACATCTCTCCCGGGTTGTACGGAGACTGCTTGCCGACGGTTGCAACCGACGGGGCCGCGGATTCATTCCGGGCCGGGCACTTTCTCTTTCGCCTGTTCCTTCATGCTCGCACACCGGCGGCGAAGCGAACAGCGACCGCCCGGGCCGCCCACCGCCGGGCCGTGCCGCTCTCCGTGGCGGGGCCGGGATTCATGTCACATCGACGCGATGACCATCGTCAAAGTGACACGAAGCAAGCTATGATAGATAGCGTCAGATCGACGAAAAGTAGAAAGGGTGCGTGTCGTGACCACCGCCCAGACCACGGAGCTCGACGTACAGCCGACTCCGCTCGCCCTGTTGCTGCTCGGCCGTGAGGCCGACCCGAAGAGCGAGCGGGGTGTCGAGTGCCCCGGCGACCTGCCCTCGCCCTCCGACCCGGACCTGGTCGAGCGCGCCCGCGCGGCCAAGGAGAAGCTCGGTGACAAGGTCTTCGTGCTCGGCCACCACTACCAGCGCGACGAGGTCATCCAGTTCGCCGACGTCACGGGCGACTCCTTCAAGCTGGCCCGGGACGCGGCCGCCCGCCCGGAGGCCGAGTACATCGTGTTCTGCGGTGTGCACTTCATGGCCGAGTCCGCCGACATCCTGACCTCGGACGACCAGAAGGTGGTCCTCCCCGACCTCGCCGCCGGCTGCTCGATGGCCGACATGGCGACGGCCGAGCAGGTCGCCGAGTGCTGGGACGTGCTGACCGAGGCCGGCATAGCCGAGCAGGTCGTGCCCGTCTCCTACATGAACTCGTCCGCGGACATCAAGGCGTTCACGGGCAAGCACGGCGGCACGATCTGCACCTCGTCCAACGCCCGGCGCGCCCTGGAGTGGGCGTTCCAGCAGGGCGAGCCCTCGACGACGAAGGTGCTGTTCCTGCCGGACCAGCACCTGGGCCGCAACACGGCCGTCCGGGACATGGGCATGTCCCTGGAGGACTGCGTCGTCTACAACCCGCACAAGCCGAACGGCGGGCTGACCGCCGAACAGCTGCGCGACGCGAAGATGATCCTGTGGCGCGGTCACTGCTCGGTGCACGGCCGCTTCAGCCTGGAGTCGGTCGAGGACGTCCGCGCCCGCATCCCCGGCGTGAACGTGCTGGTGCACCCCGAGTGCAGGCACGAGGTCGTGGCGGCGGCGGACTACGTCGGCTCGACGGAGTACATCATCAAGGCGCTGGAGGCGGCCCCGGCCGGCTCGAAGTGGGCCATCGGCACCGAGCTGAACCTGGTGCGCCGCCTGGCGAACCGTTTCGCGCCCGAGGGCAAGGAGATCGTCTTCCTCGACAAGACCGTCTGCTTCTGCTCGACCATGAACCGCATCGACCTCCCCCACCTGGTCTGGGCCCTGGAGTCCCTCGCCGAGGGCAAGCTGGTCAACCGCATCGAGGTCGACCAGGAGACCGAGGCCTTCGCCAAGCTGGCCCTGGAGCGGATGCTGGCCCTGCCGTAGCCTCCGGCACCCGCCTCACCCCGAGTCGGGCTTCCGCTCGGGGTGGGCGGGGTCGAGACCGAAGACGGTGCCGTCGGGGACCAGCACCACCAGGGCACCCTCGTCCGGGAAGACCTTCGACGCGAAGGGAACGCCCACGACCTGGTCGGCCCTCGGGGAGGACTCCCACAGCAGGGTGCCCTCGCGGGCGTCGAGGGCGGCGACCCGCCCGCTGGCGCTGGACACGTACACCGTGCGTCCCTGTCCGTCGGCGACCGGCGTGCCGGGCTGCTGCAGGGTCGTCGAGGTCTGCCACAGCAGCTCGCCCGTCCTGGGCGAGACGGCGGTCGTCCGACCGCTGGAGGAGGCGAACAGGAGCACACCGTGCACCAGGGCCGCCTCTCCGCGCGGGCTGCCCTCCATCGTCCTCCTCGACCGCACGGTCCCGGTGTCCGGGTCGATCAGCAGGACGTCGGCGTATCCCGTCTCCGCGGTGCTCTCGGAGTCCCGGTCGGCGTACTCCGCGAAGACCAGGTCACCGTCGACGCTGCCGAGTTGAACACCGTCGATGCCCGGAACCTCCGCCCGCCGCATGGCGCCGTCGTCCGGGTCGATGGCGAGGAGCACGTTGTCGACGCCCTCCTGCCCCAGGTCGGTGCATGCCGCGTACGGGCGGCCGTCGACGTCGAGGAACTCACAGCCGTAGCCGGACGGGAGGGTCGCGGTCCACCGCGCCTTGCCGTCCCGCGGCGACCGGGCGGTCATGCGGTCGCCGTCCGGGGTCAGGAACAGGTCGCCGACGACGGCCGCCTCGAAGCCGTTCCCTTTCACGGGGCGTGACCACAGCCGCTCGCCGCTCTCGGCGTCGACGGCGACGACACTGATCGTCTCGCCGTCCCGCTCTTCGTTCATGATCCCCTGGGTGTACAGCAGCACACCGTCGACCACCCCGAGCATCGCGCTGCTGTAGGCCTCCCGCTCCACCCCCGGCTGCTGGGGGCCGGACCGCCAGACGATCCTGCCCGTCACGCCGTCCACGCGGACCGGGAGAGTCCCGTCTCCCCCGCAGTAGAGGGATCCCTCGCCCATCTCGCAGGACAGCGGGCCGCCGTTGGCCGCCCCTCCGCCTCCGCCGTCCAGCGCCTTGGTCACCCCGCTCTCGGCAGTCCCGTACACCGTCGTCCGCCAGGGCCGCCAGCCGTCGGGAAGGGTGCCCCACCGGCCGGCCCGGGACGTCTGCTCGCTCCGGCCGTCCGACAGCCCCGGCCCGAGGAGCAGGTAGGCCGTCAGCGCGAGGGCCAGCGCGCCGACCGCGCCGGTCGCGGTCAGCAGGGAGCGGCGGGTACGGCCGGGGCGTCCGGCGATCACCGGACGGGCCACGCCGCCGGCCCGGCCGGCGGTCTCGTCCGGGGCGTCCCGGCCCAGTGTCACGGTGGGCCGGTCGCCCGGGGACGCTTCGGGCAGCGCGGCCGCGAAGTCCCGTGCCAGTTCGTCGAGTTCCGGTCGCTCCCCCGCCTCCTTGGCCAGGCAGCGCTCCAGGATCTCCCGCAGCGGCTGCCCCACCCCGTCCAGCACGGGATCGTCGTGGACCACCCGGTAGGCCGTCAGATAGGGGCTGTCGGCGTCGAAGGGACCTCGGCCGGTCGTGACGTACACCAGCAGTGCGCCGAGCGAGAAGACGTCCGAGGCCGGGCCGACGGTGCGGGCGTCGGTGAGCTGTTCCGGGGACATGAAGGGCGGGGTGCCGATCATCTGGCCGGTCTCGGTCAGGGTGTGGTTCTCCGCCGCGCGGGAGATGCCGAAGTCGATGACGCGGGGGCCGTCCTCGGCCATCAGGACGTTCGCCGGCTTCAGGTCCCGGTGCACCACCCCGGCCCGGTGGATGTCACGCAGCGCCTCCACCAGCCCGAGGGCGAGGCGGCGCAGGTCGCCGCCCTGCAGTAGGCCCCGGTCGCGCAGCCGCTGGGCCAGGGAGCGTCCGGGCACGTACTGCGTGGCCATCCAGGGCCGTGCGGCCTCCGGGTCGGCGTCGACGACGGGTGCGGTGAAGGCTCCGCTCACCCTGCGGACGGCCTCGATCTCCTGCCGGAACCGGGTGCGGAAGACGGCGTCCTCGGCGTACTGGGCGTGCACCACCTTGACGGCCACGTCCCGTCCCGACCGCGATCTGCCCCGGTAGACGACCCCCATGCCCCCGGCCCCCAGCCGGTCGACCAGCTTGTACCCGCCGACCGACCTCGGGTCGTCCCTGTGCAGCGGCACGGCCGAACCCCCTTCCCCCGTCGAGCAGTTCGAGCCACAGGATACGTAACGACGACGGCCGGGTTCCCGGACCCCTCGAGGTCCGGGAACCCGGCCGCCGTGAACTCACGGTCCGTCAGGCGTTCGCCGGTTCCGGCTCGTCCGCGGCCGGGGTGGTGTCGGCGGAGGTGCCCGCCTTCTTCTCCCGTTTCGCCGCCCGCTTCTTCGCGCGCCGTTCCTTGCGCAGTTCGAGCATCGCGTAGAGCGTCGGGACGAGGAGCAGGGTGAGCAGGGTCGAGGTGATCAGACCGCCGATCACGACCACCGCCAGCGGCTGGGCGATGAAACCGCCCTCGCCGGTGACGCCCAGTGCCATCGGGAGCAGGGCGAAGATGGTGGCGAGCGCGGTCATGAGGATGGGGCGCAGACGGTGCCGGCCGCCCTCGACCACGGCCTCCACGACGCCGTAACCCTGCTTGCGGTACTGGTTGATGAGGTCGATCAGCACGATCGCGTTGGTCACCACGATGCCGATGAGCATCAGCATGCCGATCATCGCCGGGACGCCCATCGGAGTGCCGGTGACGATGAGCAGGCCGATCGCGCCGGTCGCCGCGAACGGGACGGAGACCAGCAGGATCAGCGGCTGGGCGAGCGACCGGAAGGTCGCGACCAGCAGCATGAAGACGATCGCGATGGCCGCCAGCATCGCCAGGCCGAGGTTGGCGAAGGCGTCGTCCTGGTCCTGGCTGACACCGCCGATCTCCGCCGTGGCACCGGCCGGCAGCTTCAGGGCGTCGATCTCGGACTGGAGCTCGGTGCTCACCGCGCCCGTGTTGTCGCCGGTCGGGCGGGCGGTGACGGTCGCCGCGCGCTGCCCGTCGATCCGGGTCATCGACACGGGCCCGTCGACCAGTTCGACGGTCGCGATGTCGCCGAGCCGCACCGGGCCGAGGCGCAGCGCCTTGAGCTCGGCGAGGGTCTCGGCGGGCTTCGCCGACCGGATGACGACGTCACGCTCGGTGTCGTCGAGGACCGCCTTGGCCGCCGTCGTCCCGCGCACGGCCTGGGTGACCGCCGCGCCCAGCGTCTGCTCGTCGAACCCGGCCGCCGCGGCCTTGGAGTTGGCCGTGACCGAGATGCGCGGCACGCTCTGCGAGAGGTCGCTGGTGACGTCGGTGACGTGGTCCAGCCCGGCGACGGCCTTGCGGACCTGCTCGGACGCGGTGCGCAGGACACCCGCGTCGGAGGCCTTCACGACGACGCTCAGGTCCTGGCTGCCGAAGCCGTCACCGGCGGCGACGGTGGTGGTGCCGATGCCGTCGAGCTCGCGCAGCCCGTCCTCGATCCGGTCCTGGACGTCCTCGTAGGACGCCGAGTCCTCCAGCATCACCTGGTACGACGCCTGGTTGGTGTCCGTGCCGCCGCCGAAGGCCGCCATGAAACCGGAGGAGCCGACGGTGACCTGGTAGTCCTTCACGCCCTCGGTGCCGGCGAGCAGCCGCTCGACCTTCCTGGCCTGGGCGTCGGTCGCGGCGAGGCTGGTGCCCGGCCTCAGTTCCTGCTTGACCGTCAGGACCTGCTGCTCCCCCTGGTCGAAGAAGTTGGTCTTCAGCAGGGGTGCCATGCCGAAGGTGCCGAGCAGGACGACGACCGCGAGGGCCACGCTGGTCAGCCTGCGCCGGGTCGCGAACCGCAGGACGGGGACGTAGAAGCGCTGCAGACGGCTCCTCGCCTCCTTCTCCTCGGCAGCGCGGCGGGCTTCCTCGGCGTCCTCGGGGGTGCCCTTGGGGGCCCGCAGGAACCAGAACGACAGGACGGGCACGACCGTCAGCGACACCAGCAGGGACGCCAGCAGGGCCGCGGTGACGGTGAGGCTGAACGCGCCGAACAGGGCGCCCACCATGCCGCCGACCAGACCGATCGGCAGGAACACGGCGACCGTGGTGAGGGTGGAGGAGGTGACCGCGCCGGCCACCTCCTGGACGGCCGTGATGATCGCCGTGCGGCGCTCCTCGCCGTAGCCGAGGTGGCGCTTGATGTTCTCCAGGACGACGATCGAGTCGTCGACGACCCGGCCGATCGCGATGGTCAGCGCGCCCAGGGTCAGCATGTTGAGCGACAGGTCGCGGGTCCACAGGACGATCAGGGCGAGCACGACGGACAGCGGGATGGAGACCGCCGTGACCAGCGTCGAGCGGACCGACGCCAGGAAGACCAGGATGACGAGGACCGCGAAGAGCAGGCCGAGCGCGCCCTCGGTGGTCAGACCGTCGATGGCCTTGGACACGGCCGGGCCCTGGTCGCTGACGACGGTGATCGTGGCGCCGGAGCCGAGGTCCGCGCGCAGGTCCGGCAGCTGGTCCTCGACGGCGTTCGAGATGGCGACCGCGCTGCCGTCGTGGTCCATGGTGACCATCACGGCGAGGCTGGGCTCGCCGTTCGTGCGGGTGAGGGAGTCGGCCCGGGCCTCCTCCTGCTCGACCGCGGCCACGTCACCGAGACGGACCGGCTTGCCGCCGCCGGCACCGGGGATCCGCAGGTCCTCGATCTGCTGGACGGAGGTGTAGCCGCCGCCGACCCGGACGGTCCGGTTGCTGCCCGCCTCGTCGAAGGCGCCGGCCGGGACGGTCGCGCCGCCCGCCTGCAGGGCCTGGGCGAGGGACTGCGTCGTCAGGCCGGCCTTCGCGAGCTTGGCGTCGGCCGGGGTGACGGTGACCTGAAGGTCGCGGACGCCGGTGACGGCGACCTGGCCGACGCCGTCGATGTCCTTCAGGGCGGGCACCACGGTGGTGTCGAGCTGGTCGGCGAGCGCCTGCTGGTCCCGGTCGGAGGTGACCGCGAGGACCACGGTGGGCATGTCGTCCGTGGAACCGGCGACGACCTGCGGGTCCACGGAGTCCGGAAGCTGGACCCGGGCCCGGTTGACGGCCAGCTGGACGTCGGCGACCAGCTGCTCGGTGTCGTTGCCGTAGTCGAAGGACGCCACGATGAGGGCGTTGCCCTCGCTCGCGGTGGAGGTGACGCCGGTGATGCCGTCGACGCCCTCGAGGTTGTCCTCGATCGGCTCGATCACCTGCTTCTCGACGACGTCCGGCGAGGCGCCCTGGTAGGGCGCGAGCACGGAGACCATCGGCAGTTCGATGGTGGGCAGGAGCTGCTGTTTGAGCTGTGGGATGGCGATCGCGCCGAAGACCAGCGCGACGAGGGACATCAGGCCTATCAGGGCCCGTTGGGCGAGGCTGAACCTGGACAGCCAGGACATGGGTCAGGGATCTCTCTTCTGTGAGCGGCAGAAGCGGTGGGAAGGCACAGATGAGCGCCGACCCCTACACCCTGAGCCATCGTCCCGCCCCGATCCGTAAGCCCCAGGTCCATTTCCTTATCCGGCTCATACTCCGGCCGCAGTACGGACGGGCGGGGCTCAGTCCACCCTCGGGCGTACCAGCCCGGACTCGTAGGCGATCACCACGAGCTGCGCCCGGTCGCGGGCGCCCAGCTTGGCCATGGCCCGGTTGACGTGCGTCTTCACGGTCAGCGGGCTGACCTCCAGGCGTTCGGCGATCTCGTCGTTGGAGTGGCCGCCGGCGACCTGGACGAGCACCTCCCGCTCGCGCACGGTGAGCGCGGCGAGGCGCTCCTCGCGGGCGGGGTCGCGGTCGTCGCCCAGCGCGTCGCCCTGGGCGAGGAAGCGGGCGATCAGGCCCTTGGTGGCGGCCGGGGAGAGCAGGGCCTCGCCGCCGGCGGCGATCCGGATCGCGTTCAGCAGTTCCTCCGGCTCGCTGCCCTTGCCGAGGAACCCGGAGGCGCCCGCGCGCAGCGACTGCACCACGTAGTCGTCGACCTCGAAGGTCGTCAGGATGACCACCCGGACGTGGGCGAGATCCGGGTCGGCGCTGATCAGCCGGGTCGCGGCGAGACCGTCCGTGCCGGGCATCCGGATGTCCATCAGCACGACGTCGGGGCCCTCCTGCCGGGCCAGCCGCACCGCCTCCGCGCCGTCGGACGCCTCGCCGACCACCTCCATGTCGGACTCGGAGTCGACGAGCACCCGGAACGCGCTGCGCAGCAGCGCCTGGTCGTCGGCGAGCAGGACACGGATGGTCATACGGGGTCCTCGGCTGTGCGGGTGCGGGTCTTGACCGGCAGGATGGCATGCACACGGAAGCCGCCCCCGTAGCGGGGACCGGTGGTGAGGGTGCCCCGCAGGGCGGTGACGCGTTCCCGCATGCCCAGGAGGCCGTGGCCGCCCCCGGTCACCGGGGTCTCCTCGGTCGCGGGGCGGCCGTCGTCGAGGACCGTGATCTCGACGTGGGGTCCCACGCGTACGACGCTGACCTCGGCCTTGGCGTCCGGTCCCGCGTGCTTCTGGACATTGGTCAGTGCCTCCTGGACGACCCGGTAGGCGGCCAGGTCGACGGCGGCGGGGAGTGCCGTGTCCTGGTCGCAGCGGGCCACCTCGACCTGGAGGCCGGCGCTGCGGAAGGTGCCGGCCAGCTCGTCGAGGCGGTCCAGGCCCGGGGCCGGTTCGGTGGGGGCCTCCGGGTCGCCGGACTGCCGCAGCAGGCCGACGGTGGCGCGCAGCTCGTTGAGCGCGGAGCGGCTGGCCTCGCGGACGTGCGCGAGGGCCTCCTTGGCCTGGTCGGGCCGCTTGTCCATGACGTGTGCGGCGACGCCGGCCTGGACGTTGACCAGGGCGATGTGGTGCGCGACCACGTCGTGCAGGTCGCGGGCGATGCGCAGGCGCTCCTCGGCGACCCGGCGGCGCGCCTCCTCCTCGCGGGTGCGTTCGGCCCGCTCGGCGCGGTCCCGGATGGCCTGGACGACGGCCCGGCGGCTGCGGACGGCGTCCCCGGCGGTGGCGCCGATGCCGGTCCAGGCGAGGATGCCGAGGTTTTCCTGGGCGTACCAGGGCAGCGGGCCCGCGAGCATCGCCGCGCTGGTGAGGGCCGTCATGGTGAGCAGGCCGGCGCGCAGGGTGGTGGGGCGGTCGGTGGTGGCGGCGACGGTGAAGAGGGCGACGACGGCGGCCATCGCCACGGGGGCGCGGGGGTCGCCGGTGACGCACTCGACGACGGAGAGGGTGCCGGTGACGGCGAGGACCGTCATGGGCGCGCTGCGGCGGAAGACGAGGGCGACGGCGCCGAGGGTCATCAGCAGCAGGCTGAGCGGGTCGGGGGTGCGGACGCTCCAGCTGACGGAGTGGCCGCTGTGCGGGTCGACGAAGGAGCCGGCCAGCATGCACAGCAGGACGCCCGCCGCGAGAGCCGCGTCCAGGGCCAGGGGGTGAGCCTGCAGCTGGCGCCGGGCTCGGGCGAGGGGGGTCACTTGTCTGGTTACCGTCGCTTTCCCTGCCGTGGCCGGGGGCTGCCGCCCCCGGAGCCCCGCTTCGGCCCGGAACGGGCCTCGTCCTCACCCGCCGGACGGGCCGGGTGATCTCACCCCGGGATCAGCCCGCCGTCGCTCAGCATCGCCCGGACCTCCTCCAGCGTCGCGTCCGGGGACGGGAGGATCAGTTCCGACGGTTCGAGGGATTCGTCCGGCAGCGGCTCGCCGAGGCGGCGGACCGCGTCCAGCAGGGCACCGAGGGTGCGCTGGAAGCCGGACGCGTCGCCGCCCTCCATCTCCGCCAGCAGTTCGTCGTCCAGCTTGTTCAGCTCGGCGAAGTGGGAGTCGGCCAGCACCCACTGGCCCTCCCCCATGATCCGCACGATCATTCGGCCCTCCTCGGCTCCGGTCCCCGGCGCCGGGCTGTCACTGCTTGTCGAGGCGCGGGGTGTCCTGCGGCTGCTGCTGGGGCTGCGACTGGTTCGTGCCGCCTTCGATGGCCTGCTGGCCGGAGGAGGTGCCTCCGGCGAGCTCCGCCTTCATGCGCTGCAGCTCCAGCTCTACATCCGTACCACCGGAGAGCCGGTCCAGCTCGGCCTGGATGTCGTCCTTCGCGATGCCGGTGGGGTCGTCCAGGGCGCCGGAGGCGAGCAGCTCGTCGAGGGCGCCGGCGCGGGCCTGGAGCTGGGCGGTCTTGTCCTCGGCCCGCTGGATGGCCAGGCCGACGTCGCCCATCTCCTCGGAGATGCCGGAGAAGGCCTCGCCGATGCGGGTCTGTGCCTGGGCGGCGGTGTAGGTGGCCTTGATGGTCTCCTTCTTCGTGCGGAAGGCGTCGACCTTGGCCTGCAGGCGCTGGGCCGCGAGGGTGAGCTTCTCCTCCTCGCCCTGCAGCGTCGCGTGCTGTGTCTCCAGGTCGGTGACCTGCTGCTGGAGGGCTGCGCGGCGGGAGAGCGCCTCGCGGGCGAGGTCCTCCCGGCCGAGCGCGAGCGCCTTGCGGCCCTGGTCCTCCAGCTTGGAGGACTGCGACTGCAACTGGTTGAGCTGCAGCTCGAGGCGCTTGCGCGAGGTGGCGACGTCGGCGACGCCGCGACGGACCTTCTGCAGGAGCTCCAGCTGCTTCTGGTACGAGTAATCGAGGGTCTCGCGCGGGTCCTCGGCCCGGTCAAGGGCCTTGTTCGCCTTCGCGCGGAAGATCATCCCCATACGCTTCATGACACCGCTCATGGGCTTCGCGCGCCCCCTTCTGACGTCCAGCTCCAGCTCTGCGACAGAACCCACAGTACGGGCCCTGCATCCATTGACGCACTGTTCGGGGACGGATGCGCTCCTCCCCAAGGACGACTGACCGTGGGCCTGCTCCGGCGTAAGGAGTAGGTGACCTTCAGGGTCAGCGGTGGCTCCCCCCTGCGTCCTCTCTTCCCGGGGTTTCCCCCGATCCGTCCCGGTCCGTCTTCACTACAGACGACTGGTGTTGCCGGATCGTTCCCCGCGGGGCTGGGGTCCATGCCCGTGAGCGCTTACCCTTGGGTTTTGTGTTCCGTAGCCGTGCCAAGGAAGAGAAGGCCCCCGCCGACAAGGCGGTCGTGACCGACTCCAAGCAGCCCCGTGACCCGCAGGCCCCCAAGGGCCGGCCGACCCCCAAGCGCAGTGAGGCCCAGTCCCAGCGCCGCAGCGTCGCCAACACGCCGACCTCGCGCAAGGAGGCGGCCAAGCGTCAGCGCGACGAGCGCCGCGCCCAGCTGGAGCGTCAGCGCCAGGCGCTGGCGGGCGGCGACGAGCGGTACCTGCCGGCCCGTGACAAGGGCCCGGTCCGCAAGTTCGCGCGCGACTTCATCGACTCGCGGTTCAACGTGGCGGAGTTCTTCCTGCCCATGGCCGTGGTCATCCTCCTGCTGAGCCTGGTCCGGGTGGCCTCGCTGCAGACGATCGCGCTGCTGCTGTGGCTGGTCGTGATCGTGCTGATCGTGCTCGACTCGTTCGTCACCGGCTTCCGGCTGCGCAAGCGGCTCACGGAGCGCTTCCCCGACCAGAACCGCCGTGGCGCGGTCGCCTACGCGCTCATGCGCTCCCTGCAGATGCGTCGGCTCCGGCTGCCCAAGCCGCAGGTCAAGCGCGGAGAGCGGCCCTGAGCACGACGGCTTTCTCCGGGGGAGCGGCCGAGGCCTGGCTGAGCGGGCTGGGCGGGCTGCGCGATGTCGTACGGCAGGAGCTGGTGGCCCGGCAGCTCGACGAGCAGATCGCGGGACGCTATCCGGTCGGGCAGCGGCTGCGGGTGCTCGACGTCGGGATGGGACAGGGCACGCAGGCGCTGCGGCTGGCCCGGCTCGGCCACCAGGTGACCGGCCTGGAGAAGGACGCGACGATGGTCGCCGCGGCCCGCGAGGCCCTGTCCGGGGAGCCGGAGGGCATCCGGGAGCGGATGCGGATCATCGAGGGCGACGGCCGGGACACGGGCGTGCACTTCCTGCCCGGCAGCTTCGACGTGGTGCTCTGCCACGGCGTGCTGATGTACGTCGAGGAGCCGGACGCCCTGCTGGCGGGCCTGGCGCGGATGCTGGCCCCGGGCGGGCTGCTGTCGCTGCTGGTGCGCAACGCGGACGCGCTGGCCATGCGCCCGGGACTGGCCGGCGACTGGGCGGGCGCGCTGGCCGCCTTCGACACCGTGGCGTACACGAACCGGCTGGGGCTGGACGTGCGCGCGGACCGGCTGGCGACGCTGACCGACACGCTGGCCGGGATCGGGGCTCCGCTGCAGGCCTGGTACGGCGTGCGGGTGTTCACCGACACGGCGGCGGACGGGACCGGGATCCCCGGGGACCCGGAGGACGCCGAGGCGCTGCTGGCCGTCGAGGAGCGCGCGGGGCGGACCGATCCGTACCGGAGCGTGGCGGCGCTGCTGCATCTGTGCGGGGTGCGCGGCTGACCGGCGCGGTCCGCTCGTTCGGGTGAACCGGACAAGCCGGGCCGTCACCCCGAGGAGAGACTCGGGGCATGGACGCTTCCCCCACGCGTGTCCGGGGACTCGCCGCGCTCGCGTGCTCCGTCGCCCTGCTCGCCGGGTGTTCCGCGGCCGGTCCGTCGCCGGCGGCCAGGACCACGACCACGCAGGCCGCGCCCCGGGCCACGACGGTTCCCCGGCAGCCGGGGAACGAGCTGCAGCGGGCGTACCAGAAGGTGATCAAGGACGTCCTGCCGTCGGTCGTGCAGGTGCAGTCCGCCGACGGCCTGGGGTCGGGTGTCGTCTACGACGGCAGGGGTCACGTCGTCACCAACGCGCACGTCGTCGGCGACGGGCGGACCTTCCGGGTCACGACCGCGACCAGCGAGGAGCCGCTGAGCGCCACCCTCGTCTCCTCCTACCCCGAGCAGGACCTGGCGGTCGTCAAGCTGGACAAGGTGCCGGCCGGGCTGAGGGCGGCCGAGTTCGGTGACTCCTCGAAGGTCGAGGTCGGGCAGATCGTGCTGGCGATGGGCTCGCCCCTCGGCCTGTCGTCGAGCGTGACGCAGGGCATCGTCTCGGCGACCGGACGGACCGTCAGCGCGGGTGACGGGGACGGCGGGCCGGGGGTCACCATCGCGAACATGGTGCAGACGTCCGCGCCGATCAACCCGGGCAACAGCGGCGGCGCGCTGGTCGGCCTGGACGGGCGGGTCATCGGCATTCCTACGCTCGCCGCAACCGACCCGGGCCTCGGCGGGGCCGCGGCCGGCATCGGATTCGCGATCCCCTCGTCGATGGTGCGGACCGTCGCCGGACAGATCGTCAGGGACGGCAGGGTCACCGACTCGGGCCGGGCGGCGCTCGGGATCACCGGGCGCACCTTCGTGGACGCGGGCTTCCGGCCGGCCGGGGTCGCGGTGGTGGAGGTGCGGAGGAAGAGCACGGCCGACCGGGCGGGCCTGCGGGCCGGGGACGTCGTCACGGCGCTGGGCGACAGGTCCGTCACCACCGTCACCTCGCTGACGGAGGCGCTGGCCGAGGAGAAGCCGGGGGCGCGCACGACGGTGACGTTCACCCGGGACGGGGACGGGAAGAAGGCGGACGTGACCCTGGGCGAGCAGTGAGACGGGGGGCGCCCCGGTGCGCGGCGTCCCCCGTCCTACGGCTGTGCGGCTACGCCTCGTTCGCGTGCAGGCTCATGGGGCCGTAGATCTCGGTGGAGTCCTCGAAGAGCCGCACCTGGTCCGCGCCGCCTTCGAGCAGGGCCTTCCACTGTTCCCCGATCCAGGACTCGGCGTCCCCCTGGGTGGTGAACTCCTCCGGCTCCACCGCGGGCTGGACCTCCGTCCCGTCGGCCTTCTCGAACCGCCACGTCCATGCCGCCATGTACGCCTCCCTGATATGAACACGTGCAGAGCAGAAGCCGGATCTTGGTCCGGCTCCTGCCGAGCAGCCTAGTCGGATGCGCAAGACCAGGTCAGACACGCGAAAATCAGGTTCGTGGAAGTCACTCTGCTCGGTACCGGTGCCCCCGCGGGACTGCCCCGCCCCGACTGTCCCTGCGCGGTGTGCGCGACCTCGCTGGGTTCGCGCGCGCGTGCGGCGACCGCGTTGCTCGTGGACGGGGCGCTGCTGCTCGATCTGACGCCGGGGGTGGCGTTCGCGGCGGCGCGGGTGGGGCAGTCGCTGGGCGGCGTGCGGCAGGTGATGCTGTCGCACCCGCACGACGGGCCGCCGGTGGAGGTGCCGGCCGGGCTGCCGCAGCCCGGGCGGGTGTCGGACGGGCGGGAGCTGGCGCTGCTGACGGGACATCGGGTGCGGGCGGTGGCGATGGACGCGCCGGGCACCGGGTACGCGGTGACCGGTCCCGACGGGCAGCGGCTGCTGTACCTGCCGCCGGGGGGCGCTCCGGCCGGCCTGGAGGAGGGGCCGGAGCCCGTCGAGCGGTACGACATGGTCCTGGCGGATCTGGTGGGGCGGCCGGACGCGCTGGCGAAGCTGCGGGCGGTGGGTGCGGTGGGGCCGACGACGGACGTCGTCGCCGTCCACCTCGACCATGACGTGCCGCCGGGCGCGGAGTTGACGCGGCGGCTCGCGGCGGCGGGGGCGCGGGCGGTGCCGGACGGGGCGACGCTGGTGGTGGGGGTCTACGAGGACGTGCCGGACGTCCCGCGCCGGACGCTGGTGCTGGGCGGGGCGCGGTCGGGGAAGTCGGTGGAGGCGGAGCGGCGGCTGGAGTCGTTCCCCGACGTGCTGTACGTGGCGACGGGGGGTTCGCGGGGCGGGGACACCGAGTGGGCGGCGCGGGTGGCGACGCACCGGGAGCGGCGGCCGGGGTCGTGGCGTACGGCCGAGACGTGCGACCTCGTGCCCCTGCTGGCGGAGGACGGGGCGCCGTTGCTGATCGACTGTCTGTCGTTGTGGCTGACGGACGCCATGGACTCCGTCGGGGCGTGGGACGACGCGGAGTGGGCGGACGGGGGTGAGCGGGCGCTGCGCGCGCGGACGGCGGAGCTGACGGCGGCGGTGCGGGGGGCCCGGCGGACCGTGGTGCTGGTGTCGAACGAGGTGGGGTCGGGGATCGTGCCGGCCACGGCGTCGGGGCGGCGGTACCGGGACGAGTTGGGGCGGTTGAACGCGGCGGTGGCGGGTGAGTGCGAGGAGGTCGTGCTGGTGGTGGCGGGGCAGGCGGTGGTGCTGCGGGGGTGAGCCCTCCGCCCGCACCCGCCGGAGGCACCTCGGTCAGCCGGGACGTCTGCGGGCGATCACCCGGTAGGCGTTGGAGAAGCGGGTGCGGCTGAGGACGGGGGCCAGGGCGCGGTCCAGGACTGCCGCCACGGCTGCCGCGGGGAGGGCCGCGTGGTGCAGGCGGGTCCGGGTCAGTCCGCGGAAGACGGCCACGGAGAGGTCGTGGGGGGTGTGCGGGGAGCTGCGGTCCGTGGTGACGATGTCGCAGCCCCGCAGCTCCAGTTCCGTGCGGAGGTTGGCCAGGGGGATCAGATGGAGGTGGCGGGGCTGGTCGTAGGCGTGCCACCACTTGCCCAGGACGGCCGCGGACGCGCTGGCGGGGTCGGCGAGTTCCAGCAGCAGGTGGCCGCCGGGGCGCAGGGCCGTCAGGGCCGCGGCGAGTTCTTCCCGCGGGTCGCGGGTGTGTTCCAGGTGGTGGAGCATGCTGACGACGTCGTAACGGCCGCGCAGCCGGGCCAGGAGCTCGGGGCTCGTCAGACGGCCCTGGTGGGCTTCGTCCAGCCGGCCCGCCGCCGCGGCCCGCCGCACCCTGGGGGTCGGGTCCACCCCGTCGAACGCCGTGTAGGCGAAGAGTTCCTTGGCCGTCGCCGGGAAGGCGGCGCTCCCCGTGCCGACGTCGAGCCAGCTCTCCGGCTCGGGGAACGGCAGCATCGCGCGGGCCGTCGCCCGCAGGCGCCTGCGGCTGAACCGCTCCTCGCCGCGGACGTCGTACAGCGCCAGGCCCTCGGGGGTCAGGCGCGGGTTCTGGAAGGCGTGGGCGCAGTCCCGGCACTCGTCGAGCACGAAGGTGCCGGGTCTGCGGTGCCGCAGGTCCGGTGCGCGCAGCCGGGTGCGCAGGCGCTTGGAGCCGCACCAGGGGCAGTCGTCGCGGCGCGGATCGTGGACCGGCCTGGGCACGGTTCTGGGCCTGGAGGGCATGAGCGGCTCCGGAGAACAGAGAACAGGAGCTACGACATTCCGCAGCAAAGCGGAACGTATGGGATACCGATCTTGGGTGCAAAGACGTCGTGGGGGTGTGGTGACGATGTGGCGCCGGACCGCCCAGCGGGGGCCGGTACTGTTCGGCGAATGAGCTCGCTTAATCTCGACGACTTCACCGATCTGATCGAGCGCCCCGACGGCGGCGTGCGCCGCGACGCGGAGGCCCGCCGGGAACGTCAGATCGTGCCGCCCGGATCGTTGGGGCGCCTGGACGAACTGGGTGAGTGGCTGGCGGCGGCGCAGGGCGCGGTGCCCGTGCGGCCGGTGGTACGGCCGAGGGTGGTGCTGTTCGCCGGCGACCACGGCGTCGCCGGGCTCGACGTCTCGGCCCGGCCGGCGGGCAGCGCCGCGGAGCTGGTGCGGGAGATCCTGGAGGGCGCCCGCCCGGTCGCGGTGCTGGCGCGCCGGCTCGACGTGCCGGTGCGGATCGTGGACATGGCGCTGGACTGCGAGCCGGGCACGTTCCCGGAGGACGTGGAACGGCACCGGGTGCGGCGCGGCAGCGGCCGTATCGACATCGAGGACGCGCTGACCGCGGAGGAGGCCGAGGCGGCCTTCCGGGCGGGTGTGGCGGTCGCGGACGAGGAGGCCGACTCCGGTACGGACCTCGTCGTCCTCGGCGATGTGAGCGTCGGCGGGACCACGGCCGCCGGGGTGCTGGTCGCCGCGCTGTGCGGAACCGACGCCTCCGTGGTGACCGGGCGGGGCGGCGAGGGCATCGACGACCTGGCGTGGATGCGCAAGTGCGCGGCGATCCGGGACGCGCTGCGGCGGGCGCGGCCGGTGCTCGGGGAGCAGCTGCGGCTGCTGGCGACGGTGGGCGGTGCCGACCTCGCCGCGATGACGGGCTTTCTGCTGCAGTGCGCCGTACGGAAGTTGCCGGTCGTCCTGGACGGTGTCGTCGCGGCCGCCTGTGCGCTCGTCGGGCAGCGGATCGCGTTCCGGGCGCCGGACTGGTGGCTGGCCGCGCACAAGAGCGGTGAGCCGGGCCAGGCGAAGGCGCTGGACCGGATGGCGCTGGAGCCCCTGCTCGACCAGGGCGTGAAGGTCGGCGAGGGCACCGGGGCGCTGCTGGCGCTGCCGCTGGTGCAGGCCGCGGCGGCGCTGGCGGCGGAACTGCCCGAGAAGCCCGAGGCGGCCCCCGAGAAGCCGGAGCAGGACACGGGGATCACCGAGGACATCACCTAGCGAAAAGGGACAGGCGACCCAAAAGAGCGGTTTCCGTGAAGTGCGGCCATATGATCACCGCTCATGGGAAACCCCCGGGTCGCCGCCGTCCTCGCCGTCTGGTATCTGCGTGCCGTCGCCTTCGTCAACTTCCTCAGCGCGGTGTGGGTTTCCCTGGGACAGGACGTGCGGCGGCACAACCAGGAGGACTTCTTCACGCCGTATCTGCTGACGGCCGGATTCGCGTCCGGGGTGTTCACCGCGTTCCTGGCCGTCACCATGCGGCGGCGCAAACGGGCCGCCTGGATCCTCAACCTCGGCCTGAGCGGCGCCTTCCTGGGGCTGTTCGCGCTGGCCATGGCGTTCCCGGAGATCCGCCGCCACCCGCAGAACTGGGTGTCGCTCGTCCTCACCGCCGCCTTCGTGACCGCGCTGCTCGTCGGCCGGACCGAGTTCTACGCCAAGGGCGACCGCGCCAATCCGCGGCTCGCCGCGGCCGTCGGTCTCGGCGGACTGCTCGTCACCTCGCTGCTCGCCGCGCTGCTGGTGACGCTCACCAACCGGGCCTCCGCCCCTTCCACGTTCCTGGAACGCTGGCGGTACGGCGCGCTGCGGCTGGTCTCGGTGGCCGCCGACGACTACCGCGTCCCCGGCATCGCCCCGCCCACCTGGGTCGACGTCACCGTCAACGTGCTGAGCACGGTCCTCGTCCTGGCCGTCCTCTACGCCGCGTTCCGCTCCCGGCGCGCCGTCGACCCGCTCACCGAGGACGACGAGAAGCGGCTGCGGGAGCTGCTCGACCGGCACGGCGAGCGGGACTCGCTCGGGTACTTCGCGCTGCGCCGGGAGAAGAGCGTGTGCTGGTCGCCGACCGGGAAGGCGGCCGTCGCCTACCGGGTGGTGGGCGGGGTGTCGCTGGCGTCCGGGGATCCGCTCGGTGACCCGGAGGCCTGGCCGGGGGCGATCGAGCCGTGGCTGGCCGAGGCGCGGGCGCACGGGTGGATCCCGGCGGTGATGGGGGCGGGCGAGGAGGCCGGGACGGTGTACGCGCGGCACGGACTGGACGCCCTCGAACTGGGGGACGAGGCGATCGTCGAGGTCGCCGAGTTCACCCTGGAGGGCCGGGCCATGCGGACCGTCCGGCAGGCGTACAACCGGGTGCGCCGGGCCGGGTACACCGTGCGCGTACGACGGCACGAGGACATCCCGGCCGACGAGATGGCGTACCTGCTGCGCCGCGCCGACGACTGGCGGGACGGGGCGACCGAACGCGGGTTCAGCATGGCGCTGGGGCGGCTCGGGGACCCGGAGGACGGCCGCTGCGTGATGCTGGAGTGCGCCGACGCCCAGGGGCGCCTCAGGGCGCTGCTCTCCTTCGTGCCGTGGGGCCCGCACGGGCTCTCCCTGGACCTGATGCGGCGCGACCGGGACTCCGACAACGGCCTGATGGAGTTCATGGTCATCGAGCTCCTCCGGCGCGCCCGCGAGATCGGGATCACCCAGGTGTCGCTGAACTTCGCCATGTTCCGCTCGGTCTTCGAACGGGGCGCGCGTCTGGGCGCCGGGCCGGTGCTGCGGCTGTGGCGGTCGCTGCTGAGCTTCTTCTCCCGCTGGTGGCAGATCGAGTCGCTGTACCGCGCCAACGCCAAGTACCGGCCCATCTGGGAGCCGCGCTTCCTGCTCTTCGAGAAGAGCGCGGACCTGCCCCGCATCGGACTCGCGTCGGCACGGGCCGAGGGGTTCCTGACGACCCCGCCCACGGCGCCGGGGCTGCCGAAGCGGCTGCACCGCGAGCGTCTGGAGACCCACCGGTGAACCGGATCGCCCGCTGGGCCCGCACCGAGTGGGGGCCGCTGTACGAGGCCGTGCGCGGGCCCCTGGTGGAGCGGCGGTGGCGGGCGGTCCCGATGACCCTCGGCGCGGTGTGCCTGACGTCGGTCCTGCAGGTGGCGCAGAACCAGCCCTGGGGCTACGGGCCGGTGCAGGGCCTGGGCGCGGTCCGGGCCGAGGACCCCTTGTGGCTCGCCCTCCTGCGCACCCCGCTGTCGCTCTTCGTCCCCGCCCTCGACCTGCCGGTGTGGGGTGCGCTCGCCCAGATCCTGCTGGTGTTCGGCCTCGCGGAGCTGTGCCTGGGCTGGTGGCGCGCCCTGGTCGTCGGGTACGCCGCGACCCTCGCCGGCACCCTGTACGCCCGTGCGGGCATCGCCCTCGGCGCGCTCCCCGTCACCGACGCCCAGGTGGTGGACACCGGCCCCTCGGCGGCGGTGGTGGGCCTGGCGGTGTTCCTGGGCCGGCGTCATCGGGCGTACGCGACGGCGGGGGCGGTGATCGTGGCGATGGTGGTGGAGGTCCTGCTGAAGGACAACCTGGCGGGCAGGGAGCACCTGGCGGCGATCGCGGGGGTGGTGGTGCTGTGCGCCGGCCGCCGCGGGCCGGGGCGCCGGGTCGAAGGGGCGTGGGGATCCGCGCGACCGGCCACGCCGACCCCCGGGCGCGCCCCGCAGCGGGCACACCCGTCCCCCTGGGGCCCGTGGCGAAAGTGGCGCCTGCCGGGCGACGCCCGGCACGCTCCCCCACCGCCCTGAGGGCGTGGGCGGTACCCCCACTCCCGGCCGCGCGGCGTCGCCACTCTCGCAACAGGCCCTACGCGCCGCGTTCCAGCTCCGCAGTCGTCTTGCCGCCCAGCCAGTCGCCCACCATCCGGCGGGGCCCCGCCCATCGCCGGTCGTGCCGGTAGGCCCGCAGCACCGCCTTCGCCCGGGCCTTCGGCCGCCGCCGGTAGAAGCGGCGGGCCCACGGGGACCCGGGCCGCGCCACCCGTGCCAGGCCGATCAGGCCGAAGAACGGGATGAACACACTGAAGACCGCCATCTTGACCTTGCCCTTGAACAGCACGGCCAGCGAGAAGAGGAAGTTGACCGCGACGGTCGCGAGGACGCTCCCCCGGTCCTGGAGCTCGTCGTCGCTCAGGCCGTCGACGCCGAACGGCGCGGCCCCCACCAGCAGCAGTCCGACGAGAGCGGCCGTCAGCACGACGGCCTCCACGCTCTTGCGCCCCGCCTCCGTCCAGTACACGTCGTCGAGGTGCAGGATCAGCGCGAACTCGTCGAGCACGAGCCCCGTACCGATCCCGAAGACCACCGCGAAGGCGGCGGCGCCGAACCCCTGCCGGCCGCTGGCCACCGCCCCGAAGCCGCCCGTGACGGTCAGCACGACCCCGGGCACGACGTGGTGGATGTGCACCCCGCCGGAGCTGATGTTGCCGAAGGGCCCCCTGCCCGCCCGGATGAGCCGGGTGATGGCCCGGGTGATCAGGAAGGTGAGGACGAACGCGGTCAGCGCGAGGAGCAGGGGGAGTTTTCCCGGTTCCACGATGTTGCGCTGAAGCCAGTGGCCCATGTCCCCAGTCTCACGGGGAGCGGGGTGGGCCGCCTCGCGGGAAGGGCGTCCGGGCTAGTCTGCCGACGTGTTCATGACCTCAGCCGTCGACGGTCTCCGCTTCGCCTTCGGCACCCTCACCGTCCTCCCCGTCAGGGTGACCCGCTGGGACCGGGAGGCGGCGCGCGGCGGCATGCTGAGCGCCCCCGTGGTCGGGCTGGTCGTCGGGGGCTGCGCGGCCGGACTCGGCCTGCTGCTGCTCCTGCTGGGCGCGGGCCCGCCGCTGGCCGCCGTCGCCTCCGCCGCCGTGCCCGCGGTCCTCACCCGCGGACTGCACCTCGACGGGCTCGCCGACACCGCGGACGGACTGGGCAGCGGCAAGCCCGCCGAGGACGCGCTGCGGATCATGAAACAGTCGGACATCGGTCCGTTCGGTGTGCTCACGCTCGTGTTCGCGCTGCTGGCGCAGGTGGCCGCGCTGGCGCAGCTCTACGGCGAGTCCTGGGCCCGGGGTGCCGTCGCCGCCGTCACCTCGGCCGTGGCGGCCCGGCTGGCGCTCACCCTGGCCGCCCGCGCCGGCGTCCCGGCCGCCCGTCCGGAGGGGCTGGGCGCGGCGGTCGCTGGGGTGGTCCCGGTGCCGGGCGCGCTCGCGGTGACGGCCGTGTGCACCCTGGGCCCGGCGGCCTGGGGGGCGTCGTCGGGCGGGTACGGCGGTGTCCGTACGGCCGTCGCGATCGTCCTGGCGCTCGCCGCCGCCGAACTCCTCCTGCGCCACTGCACGCGCCGCTTCGGCGGGGTCACCGGGGACGTGTTCGGCGGCCTGGCGGAGACGGCGGCGACGACCGCGCTCGTGGCGCTGGCCCTGGCCGGCTAGGGGGTGTTTCGAGAGTCCTGTGCGGTGCCCGCGGTGTTCGGTGCGTGCCCTCGGCGTGCCGGACGAAGGCCCTCGTAGCGGAGCTACTTGGGCCTTTGGCCGGTGCGGCGAGGGTGCGTGCCGGGCGCCGCGGGTGCTGTGCGGGACTCTCGAAACACCCCCTAGGTCGTGTCCGCAAAGTCCCGCCGTTCGCCCGCGGGGCGGGCCTCGCGGCGTCGTGGGGCCCCTCCCGCGCGAGCGAAGCCGGGCGTGGGGGAGCGTGCTCCCGGCGTGCCGGGCGGAAGGCCTCGTACTGGATGTACTCGGGCTTCAGCCCGGTGCGGCGAGAGCACGCACCGGACGCCGCGGGCACCGCACAGGACTTTCGAAACACCCCCTAGCAGGCCCTGCGCCAGGCGCCCAGTTCGTACTTCTTGAGCAGGGAACTCAGCTTCAGGCGCCTGGACTCGGCGCAGAAGCGGCTGGTGGGGAGTTCGTACTCGACGTGGAAGACCGCCTTGTCCGCCTCGATGAAGGGGGTCAGCTCCTCGCACTCGTCGTACTGGGCGCACTGCTCGTTGACCGCGAAGTCGAAGTCGTCGACGAGGGCGGGGATCTGGTCGAGGTCGTTCTTCAGGCCGACCGACATGCCCCGCTCGTGGGCGAGGCGGGCGATCAGGCGGTTGTAGCGGAGCTGGTCGGCCGCCGTCAGCGGGAAGCCGGTGGTGTTCTTGTAGCCGTCCATGTTGTCCGGCTCGACCGCGTCGAAGCCCTTGTCCCGGCACATGTCGAGACGGGCCGCCATCAGGGGTTCGAGGACGTCGGTGCGGCGGATGTCGAGCCAGCTCTCGCCCTCCCAGCCGTTGCCCTCGCCCCGCACCTCCTCGGGGAAGTCGTCGGCGTCCGGGCGCCAGTCCTCCCAGGCGCCGGTGGAGAGGTAGCAGATGACCTTGCGGCCGTCCGCGTGCAGAGCGTCGACGGTCTCCTCTCCGTGGTCGAAGCCGTCGATGTCGTACACCGGGACGTCCACGGAGGTGTCCAGCTTCCCTCTGAGCTGCCACTGCCAGTCGGTGCCGGGCCTCGGCCGCCAGCGCGCGCCCGAGTCCTGCTCCGCCGTCTCCTTCCCGCCGCTTCCCGGCTTGTCGTCGGGGGCCGTCGTGCAGCCCGTGAGCAGCAGGAGGAGGGACGCGGCCGCGAGGAGGGTGCGCGTGTTCATCGGTGGGCCGTCGCCCTTCCCAGGAGTGTGCGGACCAGCAGCGCCTGGACGGCGGCCGCCGTTCCGTACACCGTAAGGGCAACGTGGTGCGGGTCCGCCACGTGGGTGCGCAGGGCCACGGTCTGGGCGAGGGCGGCCGCGCAGCAGACGGCGGCCGTGCCGCGGACGGCGCCGAAGGACTGGAGCAGCAGCCCGGTCCACAGGACCACGCCCAGCAGGAGCAGGCCCGCGAGGCGTACGCCGGTGAGGCCGGGCGCGTCCGGCCACAGGGCCGTGGCGGCCAGGCCGAGGGCCAGCAGGACGAGCAGGTAGCCGGACAGGCACTCGGCGCCGGTGCGGAGCGCGGCCCGCCGGAAGGCGCCCGGGGTGCCGGTGGAGCGCAGCCCGGCCAGGCTGCCGCTGCGGAAGCGGTACAGCAGCCATTCGGCGGGGCCCATGCTCAGGGTGAGCGCCACGGCGGCGGGCGCGGCCAGGCCGCTGTGCTCCTCCCCCGCCAGTACGTCCCCCAGTGCCGCGTACAGGACGAGGGCGCCGGTGCCGAGGCCGAAGAGGGCGTACGGGAGGGAGCCGGTCAGCCGGGGCCCGTCGCCGGACCCGGAGAACGGGCGCCGCCACTCCTTCGCCGAGGGCGCCACTTCCCACAGGCCGAGCAGCATCACCGCGGCGAGCGAGCCCAGCAGCAGGGTCAGGCCGGCCGGCTCCGGGAGGGGACGGACCAGCGACAGCAGGGCGCCCGCCGTCATCGGCGCCAGGGCGGCCGGCAGGGCGCGTTCGCGGCCCAGGACGAGCAGGGTGGTGGACGCGCCGAGGTAGCAGGACTGGCCGGCGGCGAACGCCACGGCCGTCCCGTCGGCGGGCCCGGCCACGGCCAGGGCGGTCAGTACGCCGAGCAGGGCGCCCACCGGGGCCCCCACGAGGAGGCAGCGGCGGGCGGCCGGCCGGTTGCCCAGCCCCAGCCAGGCGTACGCCCGGTGGGACAGTCCCTGGTTCCAGGTCCAGCCCAGCAGCGCGCCGGCCAGCAGCGGGACCGTGCCCGCGGGGAGCCCGAGGGCGCCGGGCGGGCCGGTCAGCAGGGGGGCGCCGAGGACGTACGCGAAGCCGGGCAGGGCGAAGACCAGGCCGCGCAGCAGACACGCGCGCAGGCCCACCCGCCAGGGGTCGTCGAGCGGGCCGTCGGGCTCCGGATGGCGGCGCGGGACGCGGGCGTAGAGCTCCTCGGCGAGCGCGAAGGAGTTCCGGGCGCCGTAGCGTTCGCGGATCCGGTCGTCGGAGAGGCCGTCGGACTCCAGCAGGGCGGCTATCTCGTCCGGGTGGACGGCGGCGGCCACGGACTCGTCGAAGCGCTCGGCGAGTTGGTCGACGGGGTCGGGGGCGGCCCAGGAGGGCGTCGCCGTGCGCTGCCGGGGGACGGCGGGCGGCGCGGCCGTGTCCTGACGGGTCGTGTTCCCGCCCGTCATGTTCCGGCCGGTGGCGTCCGGGCCGGTGGTGTCGCGGCCGGTCGTGTTCCGGCCGGTGGTGTTCTGGTTCACCAGTCGGTCCCGTCCGTCGCGACGGCGCGGTACCACGGGTCGCGCAGTTCCTCGGTCCAGTCGGCGACCGTCTCGACCGTGGGTTCGTAGACCTCGGGGAGGCCGGCGAGCTCCTGGTAGATCGTGCGGAAGTTGTCGACCGAGCGGCGGAGCGTGAAGCGGTCGATGACCCGTCGGCGGGACAACTCCCCCAGTTCCAGGCGCTGCTCGTCGTTCTTGAGGAGGGTCAGGGCGGCCGCGGCCATCTTCTCCGGCTCGCGCGGCGGGACGACCAGACCGGTGTCGCCGACGGCCTCGCGCACTCCGCCGACGTCCGTCGACACCGTCGTACGGCCGCAGGACATGGCCTCGATGATGGAGAACGGGAAGCCCTCGGAGATCGACGACAGCATCACGACGTGCCCGGCGGCGTAGGCGCGCCAGACCTCGGTGACCCGGCCCTCGAAGGTGAGGCCGTCGGTGACGCCGAGTTCGGCGGCGAGCTTCTCCAGACGGGTGGCGTACTCCTCGCCGCCGGGAGGCACCGGGCCGAACAACCTCAGCCGGGTCTCCGGGAGTTCGGCGCGGACCAGGGCGTAGGCGCGCAGCAGTGTCTCGAGGTCCTTGATCGGGTCCACGCGGCCGCACCAGGTCAGGGTGGGGACCTCGGGCTCGGGTCCGGCGTGCGGGAAGGCGTGCGGGTCGACGCCGTTGTAGACGGTGCGGATCTTGCCGGGGTCGGCGCCGCCGCGCTCCTCCCAGCGGCGGTTGTACTGGTTGCAGGGGGTGATGAGGTCGGCCGTCCGGTAGCCGAGGGAGTTCAGGGCACGGTGGAAGCCGAGCATGAAGGCCTTCACCGGCCAGCGGTGCGCCTCGCGGCGGCTGCCGAGGTAGCGCTCGCGCAGGTAGATGCCGTGCTCGGTGAGGAGGAAGGGCACACCGTCGAAGTGCCGGGCGGTGAGGGCGGGGAGGGTGGCGAGGCCGCTGCTGACGGCGTGCGCGACGGTGCCCGCCGTGCCGTCGGCGGACCGCGCGATGCGGACGCCCAGCGGGCGCAGGGCGTGTTCCAGCAGGTCGGTGGCGGTGAGCGCGTCGTGCACGGTGGGGGCCGCGGCGGCCGTGGGGAGGTGCGGCATCGTCCATATCCACATCAGCGAGCGCAGCGCGGTCTCGCTGCGCAGGGCCGCCGACAGGCGTCCCTCCCGGGCGAGTTCGGCCAGCTCGTAGAGGCTCTCGCCGAAGTCGCAGGGCGCCTCGGGGTCGAGGAAGGACAGCAGGAGACGCTCGTAGGCGTCGGTGAAGCGGCGCAGATCCCTGCCGTACGGCGGCCGGTCGCGGCCGGGGCGCGGGCCCCAGGTCGGCACGGAGGTGTGCCGGTGGACGTTGTGCGGCAGCTCCCAGGTCACGGGTTCGCGGCCGCTGCCGGAGATCGAGACGATGTGGAAGTCCACCTCCGGCATGCCCTTGACGAGCTGGTCGCACCAGGTGCTGACCCCGCCGTGGACGAGTGGGTAGGTGCCTTCGGTGAGCATGGTGACATGACGGCCTGTGCGCATGGCTGCGCCGCTTCCCCCTGTGTGGTGCGGATGATGTGGGGGAACCGCGGACCGGATTCCGGCCGCGGGCCGTGGTGGCCGGTCGCGCAGTTCCCCGCGCCCTTCAGAGCGCTTTCCCCCCGGGCTGTGCCCCTCGTGGGGCGCCGGTGTCTACGGCAGCCTGAGCGTGACCGAGGTCTGCAGGCCGGTCGGCGTGGTCCAGTCCGAGCGGCTGCCGGCGTACGGCGTGCCGAAGACGGAGCTGCCGATGAGCTGCTGCTTCTTCGTGCCCTCCGGCGCGGTGACCGGGATCTGGGTGCCGTTCGGCGCGGTGATCGTCACGGTCGTGCCGATGCGGTAGGCGGTCACCTTGTTGGCGGCGACGGCGGCCTGCCAGGCGGCGCGGCGCTGGAGTTCGGTGCCGATGGCGCTCTGGCGGAGGTTCTGCAGGGGGGTGTTGTCGGCGAACAGCGCCTTGTAGTCGGTCAGCACCTTCTCCATGACCGGGTACAGCAGACGGTCCTCGGCCAGGTTGGACTGGTGCGCGTAGTGCGGCCGCGGGTCGTTGCTGATGGCGTGCCCCAGGTCGGTGCGGGCCTCCTGCGGGACGATGTGGTCGTCGTAGCCGGTGGCCGGGTCCAGCGGCTCGGCCAGGCAGGTGGAGGCCGCGTTGTTCTCGCAGATGCCGCTGCCGCCGTCGGCCTGGGAGGTGTAGATCCAGTTGTACTCGTCGGCCATCTCGGCCTTGGTGCCCGTGTTGTAGTACACGTTCATCGGGTAGCGCGGCACGGTCAGCGCCCGGCCCACCGCCCGCTGCTCGGGCTCGCGCGAGTTGTCCGAGGCGATCCACTTGACGCCGTTGTCGGAGAGGGCGCCGCCCAGGTTGGGGTTGTCCTCGGGCTGCTGCGGCAGCGTCTTCAGGCCCGAGTGCTCGCCGGTGACCAGTTCGGTGCGGTCGATCGGCAGCCCCTTGGCGGCGGCCCAGTCGTTGTTGTCGCGGATCTGCGCGGAGATGTCGGCGCGGCTCATGTACTGGGTCGAGCCGTCGGCGTTCTCGGCGCAGCTCCACGGCACGGTGGAGGTGTCCTGGACGCAGCCGAGGAACGGGTGCGTGTAGGTGTGGTTGATCCAGCGGTACATGGCCTTGTCGGCGAGGAGCCGGTCGGCCATGGGGTCGGTGCCGCCGTTCTCGGTCTTCCACTCCTCCCCGGCGCCGGCGTTGTACACCATGTCCATGGTGAAGCCGTGTTCCTGCTGCCACTGGGCGGCGTAGGCCGCGTCGGCCTCCGTCATCCGGATGGGCGTGCCGTCGTCGTCCCCGCCGCCCACGCAGTCGATGTCGCCGGGCGTGCAGTTGCGCTCGGCGTCCCAGCGGGCGTCGGGTGCGAAGACGTCGTCGACGTGGACCGCGAAGTAGTTGCGGGCCTGGCCCAGGTGGATGCCCTGGGTGAGCCACTCGACGATGCCCCGGGCCAGCAGCCGGAACTGCTGCTGGTACTGGTTGTAGGCGAACGTCACGACCAGCTCACGGCGTCCGTCGTGGGCGTACTCGCCGATCAGGCTGCCGGTGCCGCCGCCACCGGGCAGGGGCGCGTCGACGTAGCTGGTGTAGCCCGCGCGGGGCGCCGCCAGGTAGCCGTAACTCTCGCCGATCGCCGGTGAGTTGTCCTCGAAGGTGAGGCCGCCGTCGAGGTAGCCGAACCAGCCGGTCCGGCCGGCCGCGCTGACGGACGCCTGCTGCCCGTCGAGGGAGCCGGCGTAGGACGCGTGGTCCAGGCCGACCTCCGGGTGCGCCCACGTGTAGGCGTCGACCTGCGGGATGCCGTACGTCTTCTCGTACGCCTCCAGCGCGGTCTGCTCGGCCGAACCCTCCCCGAACGGTGCCTCGTTGGGCAGCACGACGCCCTGGAACCTGGCCCTCGGCGTCCCGTTCACGGTGTCGGCCAGGAAGGCCGCGGTGATCGTCGGCCGGCTCGCGGAGTTGAGGTCGACGACGGTGTACGGGATGCCGGTGCTCTTGAGCTGGGCGGTGATCGCCTGGACCGGGCTGTCGCCGTTGTCCACGACCAGGACCCTCAGGTCGATCCGCGGCTCCCCGGCCGCGGCGGCGCCGGGTGCCGCCCCCAGACTCAGCGCCGTCAGCCCCGTGGCCGCCAGGAAAGCGGCGGCGTTTTTGGCGGTTCTCCACATGCGCGCACGGTGCGCCATGGTGTGTCCTCCCCCAGAAATGGATCTCCGCGCGCGGGACATGGCTGTGCCGATGCGGCGGGGAATCCGTGGAAATCATGCGAAGCGGCGAAGTGATCTCCTCGCCGGAACCCGACGAGTGTGACTCAGGTCATGGAGTGCGAGGATCCAGAAGTGGCTACGACGCCACCGACAGGTGAACGCTCGCGTGCATGAGCGAATGCGCAGGCACGCGTACGCTCGTTGCGGGGTTCGTCACGCCGGTTCGCCGCGCCGGTGGGACCGACCCCGGATGCGACCGCTCCTCCGGCGGGACCGGACCGTGCCGTCGGGACTCCGACGGCACGGTCTAGGGTCTGCTGCCGGGCCCGGTCGACCCACACATTCCGGCCACAGCAACTTCACATCGGAAGCGAGATTTCACCACCGTGACTGCTCTCACTCTCAGCACCGCCGCGGCGCCCGGCCTCCGGGCCGACGCGATCGTGATCGGTGTCGCCAAGGGCACTGCCTCCCGGTCCGGGGCCCTGATCGTTGCCCCGGGCGCCGAGCCCGTCGACAAGGCCTACGAGGGCCGCCTCGCCGGCGTGCTGGAAACCCTCGGTGCCACCGGCGCCGAGGGCGAGGTGACGAAGCTGCCCGCCCCGGCCGGCTTCAAGGCACCCCTCGTGCTCGCGGTGGGGCTGGGCGCGGAGCCCGAGAAGGACGCGTCCTTCGACTCCGAGGCGCTCCGCAGGGCGGCCGGCGTGGCCGCCCGCACCCTCACCGGGTCCCGCAAGGCCGCCTTCGCCCTGCCCCTCACGGACGCCGGCGACGTCGGCGCGGTCGCCGAGGGCGTGGTGCTGGGCGCCTACTCCTTCGACGCGTACAAGCAGAACGGCGGCGACGCCAAGGCCAAGAACGCCAAGGCGCCGCTCGCCGAGGCCGTCCTGCTCGGCGGGAAGCCGCGCGACGCCGCCCACAAGGCCGCGCTCGCCCGTGCCGCCGCCGTGGGCGAGGAGCTCAACCGGGCCCGTGACCTGATCAACATGCCGCCGAACGACCTCAACCCGGAGACGTTCGCCGCCCTGGCGCAGACCGCGGCCAAGGAGCACGGCATCAAGGTGCAGGTGCTCGACGAGAAGGCCCTGGCCAAGGGCGGCTACGGCGGCATCCTGGGCGTCGGCGGCGGCTCCGCTGCGGCCCCGCGCCTGGTCAAGCTGTCGTACACCTCCTCGAAGGCGGACAAGCACCTCGCCTTCGTCGGCAAGGGCATCACCTACGACTCGGGCGGCATCTCGCTGAAGCCGGCCGGCCACAACGAGACGATGAAGTGCGACATGAGCGGCGCGGCGGCGGTCTTCGCCGCCGTGGTCGCCGCCGCGCGGCTGGGGCTCCAGGTCAACGTCACCGGCTGGCTGGCGCTCGCCGAGAACATGCCGTCGGGCACCGCCACCCGCCCGGGTGACGTGCTGCGCATGTACAGCGGCAAGACCGTGGAGGTGCTGAACACCGACGCGGAGGGCCGGCTGGTCCTCGCCGACGCGCTGTGGGCGGCGTCCCAGGAGAAGCCGGACGCGATCGTCGACGTGGCGACGCTGACCGGCGCGATGATGCTGGCGCTGGGCAGCCGGACGTTCGGGATCATGGCCAACGACGACGCGTTCCGCACGGCGGTGTACGAGGCCGCCGAGGAGGTCGGCGAGCCGGCGTGGCCGATGCCGCTGCCGGAGCACCTGCGCAAGGGCATGGACTCCGCCACCGCCGACATCGCGAACATGGGCGAGCGGATGGGCGGCGGACTGGTCGCCGGTCTGTTCCTGCGCGAGTTCGTGGGCGAGGGGATCACCTGGGCGCACCTGGACATCGCCGGGCCGGCGTTCAACGAGGGGGGTCCCTTCGGGTACACGCCGAAGGGCGGCACCGGGACGGCCGTGCGGACCCTGGTGCGGCTCGCGGAGCTGACCGCCGCGGGTGACCTGGGCTGACGTTCCGTTTCAGGCAGCGGGGACTGTGCGCCTGATCACTCGGGTGCGTCCGCCGTACGGCGGGTGCGGGCCGGGTGTGGCAGGTCGCGCAGTTCCCCGCGCCCCTGAGGGGACTTTCCCGCCGCCCCTCACAAGCGAGCGTGGGGCGTCTCACATAGGTGCCCCGTGTCTCGTCGGCCTCCGACAAGTGCGAGGATGGGCGTCGGCAGGACAGGGCCCCCACCACAGGGCCGAAGAAGAGCGGCCGGACATCAGCCGCCGGCGGTCAGCGACGACCGGCGCACGGCGCACATGCATGGAGGACGTGACGTGGCGAACGACGCCAGCACCGTTTTCGACCTAGTGATCCTCGGCGGTGGTAGTGGCGGTTACGCCGCGGCCCTGCGCGGGGCGCAGCTGGGCCTGGACGTCGCCCTGATCGAGAAGGACAAGGTCGGCGGCACCTGCCTGCACCGGGGTTGCATCCCCACCAAGGCCCTGTTGCACGCGGGCGAGATCGCCGACCAGGCCCGCGAGAGCGCGCAGTTCGGCGTCAAGGCCACCTTCGAGGGCATCGACATCGCCGGGGTCCACAAGTACAAGGACGGCGTGATCTCCGGCCTGTACAAGGGCCTGCAGGGGCTCGTCGCCTCCCGCAAGGTGACGTACATCGAGGGTGAGGGCCGGCTGTCCTCCCCGACCTCCGTCGACGTCGGCGGCCGCCGGGTCGAAGGGCGGCACGTGCTCCTCGCGACCGGCTCCGTGCCGAAGTCGCTGCCGGGCCTGGAGATCGACGGCGACCGGATCATCTCCTCCGACCACGCCCTCGTCCTGGACCGCGTGCCGAAGTCCGCGATCATCCTCGGCGGCGGTGTCATCGGCGTCGAGTTCGCCTCGGCGTGGAAGTCCTTCGGCGCGGACGTCACGGTCATCGAGGGCCTGAAGCACCTCGTCCCGGTCGAGGACGAGAACTCCTCGAAGCTGCTCGAGCGCGCCTTCCGCAAGCGCGGCATCAAGTTCAACCTCGGCACCTTCTTCCAGAAGGCCGAGTACACCGCCGACGGCGTCAAGGTCACCCTGGCCGACGGCAAGGAGTTCGAGGCCGAGATCCTGCTGGTCGCGGTGGGCCGCGGGCCCGTCTCCGCCGGTCTCGGCTACGAGGAGCAGGGCGTCGCGATGGACCGCGGCTACGTCCTGGTCGACGAGTACATGCGGACGAACGTCCCCACCATCTCCGCCGTCGGTGACCTGGTCCCGACCCTCCAGCTCGCGCACGTCGGCTTCGCCGAGGGCATCCTGGTGGCGGAGCGCCTGGCCGGTCTGAAGACCGTCCCGATCGACTACGACGGTGTCCCTCGGGTGACGTACTGCCACCCCGAGGTCGCCTCCGTGGGTATCACCGAGGCCAAGGCCAAGGAGATCTACGGCGCGGACAAGGTCGTCGCTCTGAAGTACAACCTGGCGGGCAACGGCAAGAGCAAGATCCTGAACACCTCGGGCGAGATCAAGCTCGTCCAGGTCAAGGACGGTGCCGTGGTCGGCGTCCACATGGTCGGCGACCGCATGGGCGAGCAGGTCGGCGAGGCCCAGCTGATCTACAACTGGGAAGCGCTGCCGGCCGAGGTCGCCCAGCTCGTCCACGCCCACCCGACGCAGAACGAGGCGCTCGGCGAGGCCCACCTGGCCCTGGCGGGCAAGCCGCTGCACTCGCACGACTGACCCTCGGTCGACGAAGCGACGACACAGACTTCCGCAACTCGTAAGGAGCAACCGAAACCATGGCGGTTTCCGTAACCCTTCCGGCGCTCGGCGAGAGCGTCACCGAGGGCACTGTCACCCGCTGGCTGAAGGCCGAGGGTGAGCGCGTCGAGGCCGACGAGCCGCTGCTCGAGGTCTCCACCGACAAGGTCGACACCGAGATCCCCGCGCCTGCCGCGGGCATCCTGGCCTCCATCAAGGTCGCCGAGGACGAGACCGTCGAGGTGGGCGCCGAGCTGGCGATCATCGACGACGGCACCGGCGCCCCGGCCGCCGCCCCGGCCCCGGCCGCCGAAGAGGTCGCCCCGCCGGCTCCCGAGCCGGCCCCGGCCGCCCAGCCCTCCACCGAGCAGGCCGCTCCCGCCCCGGCGCCCACCGCCGAGGCCGCCACCGGCGCCGGCTCCGCCGAGGGCACGGACGTGGTCCTGCCCGCGCTCGGCGAGTCCGTCACCGAGGGCACCGTCACCCGCTGGCTGAAGTCGGTCGGCGACTCCGTCGAGGCCGACGAGCCGCTGCTCGAGGTCTCCACCGACAAGGTCGACACCGAGATCCCCGCGCCCACCTCGGGCGTGCTGCTGGAGATCACCGTCGCTGAGGACGAGACCGCCGAGGTCGGCGCCAAGCTCGCCGTCATCGGTGCCCCGGGCGCGGCTCCGGCCGCCGCTCCGGCCCCCGCCGCCCCGGCCCCCGCCGCCGCTGCTCCGGCCGCCCCGGCCGCTCCGGCGCCCACCCCGGCTCCGGCTCCGGCAGCCCCGGCCCCGGCGCCCGCCCCGGCCGCCGCCGCTCCGGCTCCGGCCGCCCCGGCCCCCGCGCCGGCCGCTCCGGCTCCGGTCGCCCCGGCTCCGGCCGCGCCCGCCGCCCAGCCCACCGACGAGGGTGCCTACGTCACCCCGCTGGTGCGCAAGCTCGCCGCCGAGAACGGTGTCGACCTGGGCTCCGTCAAGGGCACCGGCGTCGGCGGCCGTATCCGCAAGCAGGACGTCATCGCCGCCGCCGAGGCCGCGAAGGCCGCCGCCGTCCCGGCCGCCGCCGCTCCGGCCGCCGCGAAGAAGGCACCGGCCCTGGAGGCCTCCCCCCTCCGCGGCCAGACCGTGAAGATGCCCCGCATCCGCAAGGTCATCGGCGACAACATGGTCAAGGCGCTGCACGAGCAGGCCCAGCTGTCCTCGGTCGTCGAGGTCGACGTCACGCGGCTGATGAAGCTGCGCGCCAAGGCGAAGGACTCCTTCGCGGCCCGTGAGGGCGTCAAGCTCTCCCCGATGCCGTTCTTCGTGAAGGCGGCGGCCCAGGCGCTGAAGGCCCACCCGGTCATCAACGCCAAGATCAACGAGGCCGAGGGCACGATCACCTACTTCGACACCGAGAACGTCGGTATCGCGGTGGACTCGGAGAAGGGCCTGATGACCCCGGTCATCAAGGGCGCCGGCGACCTCAACATCGCCGGTATCGCCAAGGCCACGGCCGACCTGGCCGGCAAGGTCCGCGGCAACAAGATCACCCCGGACGAGCTGTCCGGCGCGACCTTCACCATCTCCAACACCGGTTCGCGCGGCGCGCTCTTCGACACGATCATCGTGCCGCCGGGCCAGGTCGCGATCCTCGGCATCGGTGCCACGGTCAAGCGTCCGGCCGTCATCGAGACCGAGGAGGGCACGGTCATCGGCGTCCGCGACATGACGTACCTGACCCTGTCCTACGACCACCGTCTGGTCGACGGCGCCGACGCGGCCCGTTACCTGACCGCGGTCAAGGCGATCCTGGAGGCGGGCGAGTTCGAGGTCGAACTCGGCCTCTGATCACCCTCGTCAGGCAGTACGGCGCCCCGCCCGGGTTTCCCGGGCGGGGCGCCGCTGTTCGGCGCGGGCCGGCTCCGACCGCCCGGGGCGCCCGGCCGTGGCGCCGCACACCGCGGTGTGCGCCTTGTCTCACCTGCGTAAAAGCGCCCCCGCGCGCCCCTCGGGAAAGCACTCGCGGCCGTATTGTCTAAACGTCGAACGCCCCCGGGGCCGATGGGCGGCCCCTCCTTAAGGAGCACTCATGACCGCGCCCGTCGTCCACTCGCTGCGCGAACAGATCCGCGAGCACATCGTGGAGGGGATCGTCAGCGGGCGCTGGAAGCCGGGCGAGCGGATCGTGGAGCGGCGGATCGCCACCGAGCTGGAGGTCAGCCAGACGCCGGTGCGGGAGGCGCTGCGCGAGCTGGAGTCGCTGCGGTTGATCGAGTCCGCGCCGAACAAGGGCGTACGGGTGCGGAATCTGACCGCGGCCGATCTGGAGGAGAGCTACCCGGTCCGGGCCGGTCTGGAGGCGATCGCGGCCGAGCTGGCGGCGGCGAGGCTGGCCGAGGACTGCTCGGCCCTGGAGCCGCATGTCGCCGCTCTCTACGAGGCCGACCGCAACGCCGACGGCACCGCCCAGGTGCGGCACACCGTCGGCTTCCACCGGGAACTGGTCCGGGCGGCCGGAAACTCGGTGCTGCTGCACACCTGGGAGGGCCTCGGCATCGAGGTGTTCACCGCCCTGTCGATCCGCTGGCTGGGGACGCGGCAGCAGTCGTACGCCGAGGAGCACGAGGAGCTGGTCCAGGCGTTCCGGCGCCGGGACCCGAGGATCGCCGAGCTGGTGAAGGCGCACGTCCTCGGCTGCGCGCCGCGCGCGTAGTTCAGCGGAGCGTACCCACGCTCATACGTGGGCCCTCACCTGCGAGAACGCCCGACATAAGCGGCACCGGGTGCCTGTCCGGAAGACACCCCGTGCCGACTTTCTCGGAATCGAGAGGTTTTTCCCCTCAACCCTTTGATCGATCATCGATCAGGGAGCTACAGTCGCCGACGGACCTCCACCGAGGTCCTCGCCCTGTCCTGCCAAAGACCAAGGGCACCCCCGAACCCTTACCGATGAGGGAACCCCCTTCGACTGAGGAAGGCGGCGACATGACCGACCCCAACGCCATCCAGCCGAGCGAGCTCGACCAGCTCCCGGACCGCGACCCGGAGGAGACCGCCGAATGGCAGGCCTCGCTGGACGCGGTCGCCAAGGCGGCCGGCCCGCACCGTGCCGCGTACCTGATGCGCCGCACGCTGGAGCGCGCGGAGGCGGGCGGCATCGCGCTGCCGAAGCTTCTCGAGACCGACTACGTCAACACCATCCCCACCGCCGCCGAGCCGGGCGTGCCCGGTGACGAGGAGATGGAGCGGAAGATCACCGCGTGGAACCGCTGGAACGCGGCCGCGATGGTGACCCGCGGCTCCAAGTACGGCGTCGGCGGCCACATCGCCACCTTCGCCTCCGCGGCCTGGCTGTACGAGACCGGCTTCAACCACTTCTTCAGGGGCAAGGAGGCCGACGGCTCGGGCGACCAGCTCTACATCCAGGGCCACGCCTCCCCCGGCATCTACGCCCGCGCCTTCCTCGACGGCCGGCTGAACGAGTCCCACCTGGACAACTTCCGCCGCGAGTCCGGCGGCGACGGCCTGCCCTCCTACCCGCACCCGCGGCGCCTCCCCTGGCTGTGGGAGTTCCCGACGGTGTCGATGGGCCTCGGCCCGCTCTCCGCGATCTACCAGGCGCGCTTCAACCGCTACCTGACCAACCGCGGCATCAAGGACGTCTCCGCCTCCCACGTCTGGGCCTTCCTCGGCGACGGCGAGATGGACGAGCCCGAGTCCACGGCGGCGCTCGCGCTCGCCTCCCGCGAGGGTCTGGACAACCTGACCTTCGTCATCAACTGCAACCTGCAGCGCCTCGACGGCCCGGTCCGCGCCAACTTCAAGATCGTGCAGGAGCTGGAGGCCCAGTTCCGCGGCGCCGGCTGGAACGTCGTCAAGACGCTGTGGGGCTCGGCCTGGGACGAACTGTTCCGGCTCGACACCACCGGCGCGCTCGTACGCCGCCTGCGCGAGGTGCCGGACGCCCAGGTGCAGACGTACCAGACCCGCGACGCCGCCTACATCCGCCAGGACTTCTTCGGCAAGGACCCGGCCCTCGTCGAGATGGCCCGGCTGCTGTCCGACGACAAGATCCTGGAGTGTTTCCACCTCTCCCGCGGTGGTCACGAGGCGCGCAAGGTGTACGCCGCCTACAAGGCCGCCGTCGAGTTCAAGGGCGCGCCGACCGTCATCCTGGCCCAGACCGTCAAGGGTCACACCCTCGGCGAGGGCTTCGCGTCGAAGAACGCCAACCACCAGATGAAGAAGCTCACGGTGGACGAGTTCAAGACGATGCGCGACCTGCTCGAACTGCCCATCAAGGACAGCGACTTCACCGACGGAGTGGTCCCCTACGGCCACCCCGGCGCCGACTCCCCCGAGGTCCGCTACCTCCAGGAGCGCCGCGCGGCCCTCGGCGGTCCCGCCCCGGCCCGCCGCGTGCACCCGGTGGCCCCGCTGCCCGCGCCCGCGGAGAAGGCGTTCGCCTCCTTCGACAAGGGCTCCGGCTCCCAGAACGTGGCCACCACCATGGCCTTCGTCCGTCTCGTCAAGGACCTGGTCCGCGACAAGGAGACCGGGAAGCGCTGGGTGCCGATCGTCCCCGACGAGGCGCGCACCTTCGGCATGGAGTCGCTCTTCCCGTCGCTGGGCATCTACTCGCCCAAGGGCCAGACGTACGAGCCGGTCGACCGCGACCAGCTGATGTACTACAAGGAGGCCGAGAACGGCCAGATCCTCAACGAGGGGATCACCGAGGCCGGTTCGATGGCCGACTTCATCGCCGCTTCGACGTCGTACGCGACGCACGGCGAGGCGATGATCCCGTTCTACATCTTCTACTCGATGTTCGGCTGGCAGCGCACGGCCGACCAGATGTGGCAGCTCGGCGACCAGCTCGGCCGCGGCTTCCTGGTCGGCGCCACGGCGGGCCGTACGACCCTGACGGGCGAGGGCCTGCAGCACGCCGACGGCCACTCCCCGGTCATCGCCGCGACCAACCCGGCGGCCCTCACCTACGACCCGGCGTTCGCCTACGAGGTCGCCGCGATCGTCAAGGACGGTCTGCGCCGCATGTACGGCGAGGCCGCCCCGGACGAGGACCCGAACGTCTTCTACTACCTGACGGTCTACAACGAGCCGCTGCCGCAGCCCGCGAAGCCCGCGGGACCCGGCGTCGACGAGGGCATCGTCAAGGGCCTGTACCGCTTCAACACGGCGGAGTCGGCCGGCCTGTCCCCGGTCGCCAACGCCCCGCGCATCCAGCTGCTCGGCTCCGGCACCGCGATCCACTGGGTCCTCAAGGCGCAGAAGATGCTCGCAGAGGAGTGGGGCGTGGCCGCCGACGTGTGGTCCGCGACCTCCTGGACCGAGCTGCGCCGGGACGCGCTGGAGGCCGACGCCGGCCTGCTGCGCGGCGAGGAGCGGGTGCCGTACGTCCGCCGGGCGCTGCAGGGCGCCGAGGGGCCGGTGCTCGCGGTCTCCGACTACATGCGCCAGGTCCCCGACCAGATCGCGCAGTGGGTCGAGCAGGACTGGTCCTCCCTGGGCGCGGACGGCTTCGGCCTCTCCGACACCCGCGAGGCGGCCCGCCGTCACTTCGGCGTCGACGCGGAGTCGGTGGTCGTCGCGGCCCTGGCCCAGCTGGCCCGGCGCGGCGAGGTCAAGGCGAGCGCGGTGAAGGAGGCGCGCGAGCGCTACGGCCTGTAGGTCACGGTTCGGGGAAGGGGGGTACGGCGGTCGCCGTACCCCCCTTCCCTGTCGGTGGGTCCCGGCATCATGACCGTATGCGCGCTGCCCGCCTGATCAAGATGGTGCTGCTCCTGCAGTCCCGCCCCGCCATGACCGGCGCCGAGCTGGCCCGGGAGCTGGAGGTGTCCGAGCGGACCGTCACGCGGGACGCGCAGGCGCTGTCGGAGGCCGGGGTGCCGGTGTACGCGGAGCGGGGGCGGGCCGGGGGGTACCGGCTGGTCGGCGGGTACCGGACGGGGCTGACCGGGCTGGCCCGGGGCGAGGCCGAGGCGCTGTTCCTGAGCGGGGTGCCGGAGGCGCTGCGCGAGATGGGGCTGGAGGACGCCGCCTTCGCCGCCCGGCTGAAGGTGTCCGCCGCGCTGCTGCCCTCGCTGCGGGACGCCCCTCGCGCGGCGGCCCAGCGGTTCCACCTGGACGCGCCCGCGTGGTTCAGGGAGCCGCGGACTCCCGAGGCGCTGGCGGTGGTCGCGGGCGCGGTGTGGGACGACCGGTGCGTGCGGGCGCGCTACCGGCGGGGCGGTGACGGGGAGTCGCCGCGGGAGGTGGTGCGGGAGCTGGAGCCGTACGGACTCGTGCTGAAGGCGGGGGTCTGGTACCTGTGCGCGCGGGTGCGCGGTGACGGGGGCGGGGGCGGTGTCTTCCGGACGTACCGCATCGACCGGTTCGCCGGGGTGGAGGATCTGAAAGATCGTTTCTGCCGGGACGAGGACTTCGATCTGCCCGGGTTCTGGGCCGCGCAGGCGGAGCGGTTCGCGCGCGCGATCCTGCGGTCCGAGGTCGTCGTAAGGCTGTCGCGGGCGGGGGTGCGCGCGCTGCCGCACGCCGTGGATCCGGTGGCCGCCCGGGACGCGCTCGCGACGGCGGGGGAGCCGGACGGGCGGGGATGGGTGACGGTCGCGCTGCGGGTGGAGTCGGAGGACGTGGCGCATACCCAGCTCACGGCGCTCGGCGCCGAGGCCGAGGTGGTCTCCCCCGCGTCCCTGCGGCAGCGGTTCGCCGAGGACGCGGCACGGCTGGCGGAGTCGTACCGGCGCCTGTGACAATCACCGGCACTCCGGGTGCGCCGCACACCTCCAGGCACGATGCTTGGACGCGTGATGGACGAGTTGGAGTTCTGGGAGCTGGTGGACGCCTCCCGTGAGGCCGCCGAGGGCGACCCCGAGGAGCAGGCCGACCTGCTCGTGGAGCGGCTGATCCGGCTGGACCCGGAGTCCGTGCTCGACTTCGCCCGGCACTTCGAGTCCCGCTACAACCGCGCCTACACCTGGGATCTGTGGGGCGCCGCGTGGGTGCTGCTGGACGGGGCCAGCGACGACGCCTTCGACTTCTTCCGGTGCTGGCTGATCGGGCAGGGCCGGGAGACGTTCGAGGGCGCGGTGCACGATCCGGACGCGCTCGCCGATCTGCTGGACGAGTTCGACGAGGAGATCGACGGAGACGGGGAGGAGCTCGGCTACGCGGCCGACGAGGCCTACGAGCAGCTCACCGGGACCGTCGCCCCGGACCTGGGCGTTCCGCCCGCTCCGTCCGAACCCGAGGGCACGCCCGTGGACTTCGAGAACGAGATGGCGCTCGCCGAGCGCTATCCCCGGCTGTGGGCGCGCTTCAAGGAGTGATCCGCCGTCGCGGGCCTCAGACCGCGGCCTTGCGGCGGGTGCTGTCCGCCGGGATGTACGCCTGCGTCTGGTCGGCGCGCACCGCGTGGTGCAGCGGCGCCTTGTTGGCCTGTTCGAGGGCGGACGCGGTGACCGCGGCCGGGCCGAGGACGACCGCGGCGACGGCGCAGAGGACCGTCCAGGGACCGCGGGCCGCCCTGGTCCATCCGGCGGCCGCGTGCTCCGAGCCGTGACCGCCGCCGCCCACGCTGTGGCTGCTGTTCATCGTCCCCACCTCCGGTCGGTTCCTGTTGCTCATGACCGTAGGCCCCGGGCATGGGAGAACTCTGAAGCCCGCCTAAGGGGTTCCTGTGAGCGTCCCCGAGGGCGCCGTGGCGGCCGTGCGGCCCTGGAGGCGGGCGGCCGTCGCGCGGATCTCCGGCAGCCGGGCGGTGAGGGCCGCGCCGGGACAGCTCGTCATGTAGCCGTCGTTGTGGCCGGCGAGGGCGGGCAGGGTGGTGGTGACTCCGGCGGCGTACCGGCTGAGGCTGTTGCTCGAGGTGAGGCGGACCATGTCGCGCGGGTCGATGCCGGCCGGGCCGAGCTTCCAGGCCGTCAGGGCGGCGATCGCGTCGACCATCGGCTGCGGCACGGGCACGCCGGCGGTGAACGTGCCGATGGCCGCGATGCCGGCCGTGCGGTGGTTGAAGCCCTGGGTGTGGGCGCCGGTGACGGGACGGTCGACACCGCCCGCGCGGCCCTCGTAGACGGTCCCGCAACGGTCGACGAGGAAGTTGTAGCCGATGTCGTCCCAGTCACGGACGCCGGTCTGGCCCGCGTACAGGTAGCGGATGATGCGGGGCGCGTCGGCGCACGCGTAGCCGTTGGGCGAGTCGGTGTGGTGGACGAAGACGGCGACGACCTCGTCGTCGTAGCGCGGCGGCGGCTGGTCGTGCCGGCTGCGCGCGTCGAGCCAGGCCGAGCGGGGCACGATGTGCGGCCGGGGCGCGGTGTACGCGCCGGTCATCGTGCGGGCCGGGGTGGGACGGCCGGCGCGGGCGGCCAGGTGGGCCGAGGCGGCGCGGTCGACGCCGCCCGCGCACAGCACCAGGGCGGCGACGGCGGCGAGCCCGGGCAGGCAGCCCAGGAGGACGAGGAGCGGGCCCGGTATGCGCGGGCGCCGCCGTCCTCGCGTTCCCCGGGTCCCGCGGGGCACCGGTCGGAGGGCACACATGGACCCACTGTCGGCCGGTTCCGCTCCGCCCGCGACGTGGGGTGTGCCACCTGGTGGAACCATCGTCCCGGTCCGCGGCGTTTCTCTCGGTGTACGCACACGTGGCCGATTGCGTTCGGGCACGCGTGCGTGCGGCTGATCACTGGGCCCGTCCCCCACGTACTGAAGGGTCCAAGAGAAAGGCGGCTCCGTGGACCTGCTCGACATCCTGCTGGTGCTGGCGATCCTGGCCTACGCCGGTTCCGGTTACCGGCGCGGACTGGTGGCCGGCGGTGTCTCGCTGGCCGGGTTCGTGGGCGGCGCGGTGATCGGTGTGTGGGCGCTGCCGTGGGTGATGAACCTCGTGACACCGGGGACCACGGCCGCGACGCTGACCGCGGTGTTCACGGTCCTGGTCCCGGCGGCGTTCGGGCACGAGCTGGCGGGGCGCCTCGCGCTGCGGCTGCGGCGCGAGCTGGACCGGGGGCCGCTCAGGGTGGCCGACGGGATCGGCGGCGCGGCGGCGAACGCGGTGGCGGTGCTGATCGTGGCGTGGGTGGCGGCGAGCGTGCTGGGCGCGTCCTCCTCGCCGCTGGTGACCTCCTCGATCCGGGACTCCAAGCTGCTGGGAGCGGTGCAGGACGCGATGCCGGAGACCACCCCGGCGTGGTTCTCCAACGCCACCTCCGCGCTGACCGCGGCGGGCTTCCCGCAGGTCTTCAACCCGTTCGAGAACGAGTCGGCGGCCCGGGTCGCCAAGCCCAGCGGCGACAGCGTCACGGCGCGGGCGACCAACGCGGCCAAGCTGAGCACGGTGAAGATCGAGGGATCCTCGGGCGACCAGGGCCGCGAGGGCAGCGGGTTCGTGTACGCGCGCGAGCACGTGATGACCAACGCGCACGTGGTGGCCGGCATCGACCACCCGAGCGTGCGCGTCGGCGGGGTGGGGTCCTCGTACGACGCCCAGGTGGTGCTCTTCGACCCGGACAAGGACGTGGCCGTGCTGTACGTCCCCCGGCTGCGCGCCCCCGTGCTGCGCTTCGACGACACCGCGGAGCGGGGCGACGAGGCGGTCGTGGCGGGCTATCCGCAGGACGGCGACCTCGACCTCCAGGCGGCCACGGTCGCGAACCGGGTGAAGGCGACCGGGCGCAACATCTACAACGACTCGACGGTCACCCGCGAGATCTACTCGATCCGCTCCACCGTCCGCCCCGGCAACTCCGGCGGCCCGCTGCTGACCACCGACGGCGAGGTGTTCGGCGTCGTCTTCGCCCGCTCCACCTCCGACGACGAGACCGGCTACGTGCTGACGGCGGCCGAGGTGGCCGACGACGCCTCGCGGGCGGCGAAGGCGACGGCGCCGGTGGACACGGGCGAGCTCACCGGTTCCTGAGCCTCACAGGCGGCGCCCCATGAGGACGTCGTCCACGTACTCCCCGCCGAGCAGCATCTCCTCCGGCAGGATCCCCTCCACCACGAACCCCTCGGACTCGTAGAGCTTGCGGGCGGGGGTGTTGTGGCCGAGGACGCGCAGCGTGAGGCGGCGGGCGCCGCGTCCGCGCGCCTCCTCCACGGCCGCCCGGAGCAGCGCCCGTCCGGCTCCCTCGCCGCGCGCCTCGTCGGCGACGGCGAGGCCCTGTATCTGCAGGACGTGCGCGTTGGCGGCGACCGGGGTGGGGCGGCCGAGGCGGATGTATCCCACGACGCGGCCGGCGAGTTCGGCGACCAGATGGTCCTCGGGGAGATGGCGTTCGTCGAAGAAGGGCTCGTCGGGCCCCGGCTCGGGCATCACGGCGTGCAGATGCGACCACGTGCGCCGGTCGATCAGGGCGAGCGCCCCGTCGTCGGCGGACCGGGCGGCGCGGATACGGAGTGCGGAGGGCTCGGGCATGGGCGCCACCCTAAGGCGCGCGGCCGCCGTCCCGACCGGGGTTTTGTGCCCGCACCGGGCAGGATGTGCGCATGGAACAGGAACGTGCGCGAATCGCGGTGGCCGGTGCGTCCGGTCTCATCGGCAGCGCCCTGGTGCGGTCCCTGACCGCCGACGGGCACGAGGTGGTCCGGCTGGTGCGCCGTGCGCCCGGGGGCGCGGACGAGGTGCGGTGGGATCCGGAGCGCGGGCGGGTGGACGCGGCGGGGCTCGCGGGGTGCGACGCCGTGGTCAACCTGGCGGGCGCGGGGGTCGGGGACCGGCGGTGGACGGACGCGTACAAGAAGCGGATCCACGACAGCCGGGTGCATGCCACGGCCGGTCTGGCGAAGGCGGTCGCCTCGCTCGACGAGCCGCCGCGGGTGTTCGTCAACGGCAGCGCCATGGGCATCTACGGCGAGACCGGCGAACGGGTCGTGGACGAGAGCGCGCCCGCCGGTACCGGCTTCCTGCCGGAGCTGTGCGTGGAGTGGGAGGCGGCCGCCTCGCCGGCCCGGGACGCCGGCGTCCGGACGGTGTTCACCCGGACGGGTCTGGTCGTGGCGCGCGGCGGCGGGGCCTGGGGGCGGCTGTTCCCGCTCTTCCTGGCGGGCCTCGGGGGGCGGATGGGCGACGGACGGCAGTACTGGTCCTACATCGCGCTGCACGACGAGGTCGCGGCGATCCGGCATCTGATGGACCGTGACGACCTGTCGGGGCCCTTCAACCTGACCGCGCCCGAGCCGCTGACGAACCGTGAGATCACGGAGGCGATGGGGCGGGTGCTGCGCCGGCCGACGCTGTTCGCGGTCCCGGCGCCGGTGCTGCGGACGGTACTGGGCGAGATGGCCCGGGACGTGCTGGGCAGTGCGCGGGTGGTGCCGAAGCGGCTGCTGGAGTCCGGGTTCACCTTCGCGTTCCCCGGCATCGAGGACGCGATCCGCGCGGCGTGAGACGCGGTCGCGTGGGACGCGGTCGCGTGGGGGTGGGGCGAGGTCGCGTGGGACGTGGTCGCGTGGGGGTGGGGCGAGGTCGCGTGGGGGTGGGGCGAGGTCGCGTGGGGCGTGGGCCGCGCTCCGTGGGGTGCGAGCCGCCGTGCGTACAGATGCGGCCCTGGGGCGCGCAGGCGCGGTCCGCGCGGCCCTGGGGCGCGCAGGCCCGGTCCGCGCGGCCCTGAGGCGCGCAGGCCCGGTCCGCGACGCGCTGGAGGGGATCCGTGGCACGCGGGACCCTGCGTGCGCGGTGGGGGACGCGGTCCGCGCAGACAGACCCGTGGGCGCGAGACGCCGTGCGGGAAGACGCGGTACGTGAGACGAGGAGCCGCAGTCCGTGAAGCGGGGGGCGCGGTCCGTGAAGCGGGGGGCGCGGTCCGTGAAGCGGGGGGGGGCGGTCCGTGAAGCGGGGGGGGCGGTCCGCGCAGACGGATTCGTGGGCCTGGGAAGTCGTGCGTGCAGAGGTGGTCCTGGGCGGCGAGAGGCGGGCCTGGGGCGGGGGAGACGCCGTGTGTGCGGTGTGCGCGATGCCACGGGTGCGGCGGGAGTGCGGGGTGGGTGGGCCCGTACGGCGGTGTGCGACCAGGTGTGCTCACCCTCGGCGACCGAATGCGACCGCCGTGCGACCGTGCCCTGCCCATGCGCGACTGCCCCTGACCGATCACGGCCCTACCCTCGATCCGAACTCGGGTATCCCGGACGCCAGTTGGGGGCATGACGTCTCCACCGGCCGCGCAAACCTCGAGGAGGGGCACGTGCTTGAGCCCGCGTACCAGGCAGACGTCGTCGTCGTGGGAGCCGGAATCGCCGGACTCTCCGCCGCACATCGGCTGACCAGCGCAGGAATAACGACCGCAGTCCTGGAGGCCGCCCCCTACCCGGGCGGCCGCATGTCGACCGAGAAGGTCGACGGCTTCCGGCTCGACCGCATCGGGCAGTTGCTGTCCACGGCGTACCCCGAACTGGCCCTGACCCCGGGGCTGGACACGCTGGTGCTGCGCCCCTTCGCCCCCGGCGTCCTGCTGCACAGCGACGGGCGCCATCACCGCGCCGGCGCGCAGGCGGGCGCGGGGAGCGCACGGGGCGCACTCCATGCCGTACGCGCCCTGGCGAGCGCCCCACGGCCGGGTGCGCTGCCCCGGCCGCGCACGGGCGCCGCCCGGGCGGTGCCGCTGTCCGGGGGCCGGAGCATGTCCCTGCCCGGGGGCCGGGCGGGCGCGCCGGGGCAGGCGGTGCCGCCGCCCCGGGTCCGGCCCGGCGCCCCGCTGGGGACGGCCGTGGACCAGGCCCGGCTGAGCGCCGCGCTCACCCGGATCGCGGCCACCTCCACCGAACGGCTGCTGCGCCGCCCGGAGTCGGCGGCCGCCGAGGCGCTGGCGGCGCGCGGGCTGCCCGCCCGCACGATCGACGGCTTCCTGCGTCCGCTGCTCGCCGCCCTGCTCTGCGACCCGGACCTCACCACCTCCAGCCGGTGCGCGGACCTCGCGCTGCGCGCGTTCGCGGCGGGCCGGCTGTGCGTGCCGGAGGGGGGCGCCGAGGTGCTGCCGGAGCTGCTCGCGCGGACGCTGCCGCCGGGCACCGTGCACACCGGGGTGCGGGTCACCTCGGTGTCCACGACCTCGGTGACCACCGCCGAGCACGGCGAGTTCCGCTGCCGCGCCGTCCTGGTGGCCACCGACGCCCGTACCGCAGCCGAGCTGCTGCCCGGCCTGCGCGTGCCCGACTTCCACCCGGTGACGGTCGTCCACCACACGACGGACGAGCCCCCGGCGACCGGCGGGTCCCTCCTGCTCGACGCCGACCGGGGCGGTCCGGTCGCGCACACGACGGTGGTCAGCTCCGTGGACCCGTCCCGCGCGCCCGAGGGCCGGGCCCTGATCTCCTCCACGGTCCTGGGCCCCCCGCCCGACGGCGTCGACACCGCCGTGCGGATGCACCTCGCCCGGCTCTACGGCACCTCGACCGCGCGCTGGGAGACCCTCGCCGTCCACCACACCGCCGAGGCCGTCCCCGCGATGCGTCCGCCGCACGACCTGCGGCGCGCGGTGCGGCTCCTGGCGGGCCTGTACGTGTGCGGGGACCACCGGGACACCAGCACCGTCCAGGGCGCCCTGCACTCGGCGCACCGGGCCGCCGCGGCGATCGTGGCGGACCTGGGAGCGGCGGGCTCGATGCACCGGGCGGACCCGGAGCCCGCGGCGGAGGCGGCCTGAACCGCCCCCGAGGGCCGCGGGGCCCGCGCGACCGGCGACGACCGGGCCGCGCGGGTCCCACGGGCGGTGGGAGCCACCGGGTCCCCTATCCGAACGCGGCGACCTTGTCCCGGTACGTCCGCACCGGCGCCGCGTCCTTGTACGGCTCCAGCCGCCGCTCGAAGTCCCTGACGTACTCCACCGCCCGGACCGACCGCATCTCCGCCGCCTGTCCGGCCGCCTCGGCGGCCAGCTGGCAGGCCTGGTCGAGTTCGCCGAGGCCCAGACGGGCGGAGGCGAGGACGACCCGGCAGAACAGCCGGCTGCGGGCGTAGGCGGCGGGGCGCAGCTGGAGGGAGCGTTCGGCGTGCTGGGCGGCGGCCCGGAACTGCTGGAGGTCGCGGTGGCAGTGCCCGAACTCGTCGGCCAGCTGCCCCTCGTCGAAGAACCGCGCCCAGTACGGCACCTCGTCCCCGCCCCTGGCCGCCTCCAGGGCGCGCTCGGCCCGCACCAGGGCGGCCGTGCAGGCCCGGACCTCGCCGAGCACGCCGTGCCCGCGCGCCTCGGCCGCGTGCAGCAGCGCCTGGACGACGGGCGGGGCGCCGCCGCCGACGCCCTGCTGGGCCACCCGGGCGAGCTGTACGGCCTCGCGGCCGTGGCCGAGGTAGACGGCCTGGCGGCTCATGGTGACCAGGACGAAGGAGCCGTACGCCCGGTCCCCGGCCGCCTGGGCGAGGCGCAGGGCCTGGACGAAGTAGCGCTGGGCGAGGCCGTGCGCGGCGATGTCGAAGGAGGTCCAGCCCGCGAGCCGGGTGAGGTCGGCGGCGGCGCCGAACAGGCGGCGGCCGGTCTGCTCGCCGTAGACGCCCCGCAGCATGGGCTCACACTCGTGTTCGAGATAGCGCACGAGCGCCTGGCGCGCGTGGCCGCCGCCGTACATGTTGTCGAGGGTGCGGAAGAGCTCCCCGACCGAGCGCAGGGCGGAGATGTCGCCGCCGCTGACCCGCTGGCCGGGACCGCGCTCACTGCCCTGGCCGCGCTGGCGCGGGACGGCGGCCGGTGCCGCGGGCGCGGGCTTCGGACCCGTCGCCCTGGGCGCCGGCCGGCCCTGGACCGGCACCCGGGGAGCCGGCTCGCCGCGGGCGACCTTCTCGTCGGGCCGCCCGATCAGCCAGTCCCGGCTCGGGACGACGAGCCCCGCCGGGGTGAAGGCGATCTTGCGCAGCTCGGCGTGGCTGCCGGAGTCCTTGCGCCACAGCCCTCCGACGATGTCGATGGCCTCCTCGGGGGTCCCGGCGAACTCCAGTCCCGCGTAGACCGGGGCACAGGCGTCCAGGCCGAGGTCCTGGGCGGTCAGCCGGCGGCCGAGGCGGCGGGTGAAGACCTCGGCGATGAGGGCGGGGGTGGTGCCCCGGGGCTGCTGCCCGCGCAGCCACCGGGTGACGGAGGTCTTGTCGTATCTGAGGTCCAGCCCGTGCTCGAGGCCCAGCTGATCGACGCGTCGGGCCAGACCCGCGTTGGAGAAGCCCGCTTCTGCGATGAGCGCGGCGAGCTGGCGGTTGGGCGTGCGCTGCGCGGGTCGTTCCGTCATCTGCGGTTGGGTCTCCTGCCTCCCGGGCCTCCGACGTGCCCGGATGAAGTGCCCTGAGGGCTGTGATCAGGCCTGATGCCTCGTGAACGGCGCGAATGTAGCGGAGCGTAAGCAGCCGGTCGCACATCTCGACCTTCATTCATCCGATCGTGTGAGGATTGGCCGTGCGGCTGACGCGGAGAGCGCGGACGTACAGTGGCTTGGGCGCGTTTCGTGCCTTACGACCTTCCAGGGAGGCGCTTGCCGTGAGTGAGTTGCGGTTCGTCCGTATGGGTTTCGGTGCCGGGGCCGTGGAGTACCAGGAGGCCTGGGACGAGCAACGCCGGGTGCACGCGGCCCGGTTCGCCGACGAGGTCCCCGACACCGTGCTCCTCCTGGAACACCCGCCGGTCTACACGGCCGGCCGGCGCACGGCCGACGACGAACGCCCCCTCGACGGCACCCCGGTCGTCGACGTGGACCGCGGCGGCAAGATCACCTGGCACGGCCCCGGCCAGCTGGTCGGCTACCCGATACAGAAGCTCCCGCGCCCCGTGGACGTGGTCGCGCACCTGCGCCGCCTGGAGGAGGCGATGATCCGCGTCTGCGCGGAGTTCGGCGTCGCGACCAGCCGGGTGGAGGGCCGGGCCGGAGTCTGGGTCCTGGGCGACCCGGTGGACCAGCGCCCCGCCCTGGGCGGACTCTCCCTGGACTTCGACCCCCGGCTGACCGACGAGGAGTTCGACCCCCGCCTCAACGGCCCCGAGTACGCCCCCTCCAACGCCGGCCAGCGCCGCGAGGACCGCAAGATCTGCGCCATGGGCGTGCGGGTCGCCAAGGGCGTGACCATGCACGGCTTCGCCCTGAACGTGAACCCGGACACGTCCAACTTCGACAAGATCATCCCCTGTGGCATCCGGGACGCCGGCGTCACCTCCCTGGCGTACGAGCTGGGCCGCGAGGTCACCATCGACGAGGTGCTGCCGGTCGCCGAGCGCCACCTGGCGGACGTACTGGGGAACGCCGAGCTCAAGCCGCGCCCCGTCGAGGAGACACCGGCCCCGCTCAGCCCGTCCGGCGTGTGAGGACGAGGCCCCGCCGGGGCCCGAGCGGGGCCCGGGGGACGCAGCCCCCGGGCGAGGCCCACACCCGCGCCGGGTTTCAAATCAACGGGCGTACGCTTGACGACGCCGAAGAATCAATCGCTAGGGAGCCGGTCGTGTCCGCAGTCTCACCCGACGGACGCAAGATGCTGCGCCTGGAGGTCCGCAACAGCCAGACCCCCATCGAGCGCAAGCCCGAGTGGATCAAGACGCGGGCGAAAATGGGTCCCGAGTACACCGCGATGCAGAAGCTCGTGAAGAGCGAGGGACTGCACACCGTGTGCCAGGAGGCCGGCTGCCCCAACATCTACGAGTGCTGGGAGGACCGCGAGGCGACCTTCCTCATCGGCGGCGACCAGTGCACCCGGCGCTGCGACTTCTGCCAGATCGACACCGGCAAGCCCGAGGCGCTGGACCGCGACGAGCCGCGCCGGGTCGGTGAGTCCGTGGTCACCATGGACCTGAACTACGCCACCATCACCGGTGTCGCCCGCGACGACCTCGAGGACGGCGGCGCCTGGCTGTACGCCGAGACGGTCCGCCAGATCCACGAGCAGACCGCCTCCCGCGCGGCCGGCCGCACCAAGGTCGAGCTGCTCGCCCCCGACTTCAACGCGGTCCCCGAACTGCTGGCGGAGGTCTTCGCCTCCCGCCCCGAGGTCTTCGCGCACAACGTGGAGACGGTCCCCCGCATCTTCAAGCGGATCCGCCCCGGCTTCCGCTACGAGCGCTCGCTCAAGGTGATCACCGACGCCCGCGACCACGGCCTGGTCACCAAGTCCAATCTGATCCTCGGCATGGGCGAGACCCGCGAGGAGGTCAGCGAGGCGCTGAAGCAGCTGCACGAGGCCGGCTGCGAGCTGATCACCATCACCCAGTACCTGCGCCCCTCCGTGCGCCACCACCCCGTGGAGCGCTGGGTGAAGCCGCAGGAGTTCGTGGAGCTGAAGGAGGAGGCCGAGCAGATCGGTTTCTCCGGGGTGATGTCCGGACCGCTGGTCAGGTCCTCGTACCGCGCCGGACGCCTCTACCAGATGGCCGTGGAGCAGCGGTCCGCCGATCCGCGGCCGGGAGACGCCCTCGCCGCCTCGCAGGCCGTGTGACCTGGGCGACATCCGCCGGCATCCTTGCGCCATACGGGCGCCGGTCAAGCGTGTGAACTCGCGCACAAGATGCTACTGGCCAGTAACGGCCGAATCGACGCGGTCCCGACCGTCCTCGCAGATGAGGGCCCCGGTCGGGACCGCGTCGGCGTACGGAGACCCCCGAATGCCCCGCATCAAGGCTTCATGGGCGTTTGACCGGTCGGTCACGCCCTGGTAACACCAAACAGTGACGCTGGTATCACACCACGTAGAACCCACCCGAAGCCGCCGAGGGGGACTTCCACCATGCAGGCCGCGCCCGTTCGCGCCACCGCGATCCCGTCCTTCACCACCGCCCTGCGCGCCGTCGAGTCGCTGCTCATGAGCAGCGGACAGCGCACCGCCCGCCGCAACGCCTGGACCTCCGTGCTGGAGGACCGCCGTCGCGCCAAGGACCGTGTCGAGGCGCAGCGCGTCTTCGAAGCGGTCGGCCCCGCCCGCACCTCCTGACCGACCCCGCTCCACCACGCTCCACCCCCTCCCCACCCCCACGCCCTTCCCGTCCCCCCCTCCCGGACACTGCCGTCGTGGGCACTTCCGGGGCCACGTAGACTTCGTGGCATGGCGAGAAGTGACAGCGCGGCGGACGCCGCGAACCCCGGGCGACTGAAGCAGATCGCCCTGACGTACAAGATGACCCGCAAGGCCGACAAGACGATCGGCCTCGTGCTCGCGGGAGTCTTCCTCCTCATCTTCGGTGTCTTTCTCGCGATCGGTTTCCTGATCGGCCACCCGGTCTACCTGGGCATCCTGGGTTTCCTGCTCGCCTTCCTCGGGACGGCGATCGTGTTCGGACGCCGGGCCGAGCGGGCCGCCTTCGGTCAGATGGAGGGCCAGCCGGGCGCCGCCGCGGCCGTGCTCGACAACATCGGCCGGGGCTGGACGACGACCCCCGCGGTGGCGATGAACCGCAGCCAGGACGTGGTGCACCGCGCCGTCGGCAAGGCGGGCATCGTGCTGGTCGCCGAGGGCAACCCGAACCGGGTGAAGGGCCTCCTGGCCGCCGAGAAGAAGAAGATGAACCGCATCGTCGCGGACGTCCCCGTGCACGACGTGATCGTCGGCACGGGCGAGGGCCAGACCGAGCTGAAGAAGCTGCGGACCACCCTGCTCAAGTTCCCCCGCGTCCTCACCGGCCCGCAGGTCACGGCGACCAACGACCGGCTGCGCGCGATGGGCGACCTGATGAGCAACATGCCGCTCCCGAAGGGGCCCATGCCCAAGGGGATGCGCCTGCCGAAGGGCGGGCCCAAGGCTCGCTGACCTCGCACCCACGTGTACGACGAGGGGGCGCCCGGTGATCACCGGGCGCCCCCTCGTCGTACACGTCGCCGTGGTCGCCGCCGTGCTAGGGGGTGTTTCGAAAGTCCTGTGCGGTGCCCGCGGTGTTCGGTGCGTGCCCTCGGCGTGCCGGACGAAGACCCTCGTAGCGGAGCTGCTTGGGTCTTCGTCCGGTGCGGCGAGGGTGCGTGCCGGGCGCCGTGGGTGCTGTGCGGGACTTTCGAAACACCCCCTAGATGCGCACCTCGACCGTGCGGGCCAGCCGGTCGTGCAGCCCCCGCCCGTCCCGGTCCCAGACCAGGGCCGGGATCGCCAGGCACAGCAGGACCGTGCGGATCAGCGCGCCCAGCGGCCGCACGGCGCCGGTCTCCACCGACACCACCCGCAGACCGAAGAGACGCTTGCCGGGGGTGAAGCCGAGCGTACCGACCGTGAGCAGGCTCACGACCAGGAAGACCAGCAGGGTCCAGTTGCTGGTGGAAGGGGTGTAGCCGTCGGTGATCAAGCTGTATGCGATCAGCAGGCACAGGCCCCAGTCCACGGCCAGCGCCCCGAGCCGCCGGCCCGGGCGGGCGATCGAGCCCGGTCCCTCCTCCGGCAGACCGAGTTGTTCGCCCCTGTATCCGAAGTCGACTCCGGCGTCCTCGGCGGCCGCGCGGGGGCCCGAGAGCCACGATCCGATTGCTTCCCTCTTGTCCACGCGTCCACGGTACTGCCCCCGTTTCGCGATACGGACAGGTGGGGGAATCGGACGGAGTCCGGTTAACTTGGGCGAAACAAATGGGTCACGCCAGAGAAATCACCCGTCCCTAGGGTCGAGGTCAGCGTGTGCCACCGCACTGGCCGCACGAACGAACTACCACCCCGGCACGGGAACGGCCGGGAGTAGGAGGAGCTGGATGTTCCAGAACGCCGACGAGGCCAAGAAGTTCATCGCGGACAAGGACGTCAAGTTCGTCGACGTCCGCTTCTGCGACCTGCCGGGCGTCATGCAGCACTTCACGGTGCCCGTCGAGGCGTTCGACCCGGACGAGGAGCTCGCCTTCGACGGTTCGTCGATCCGCGGCTTCCAGGCCATCCACGAGTCCGACATGGCTCTGCGCGCCGACCTGTCGACCGCGCGGGTGGACCCGTTCCGCCGCGACAAGACCCTCAACATCAACTTCTTCATCCACGACCCGATCACGGGCGAGCAGTACTCCCGTGACCCGCGCAACGTGGCGAAGAAGGCCGAGGCGTACCTCGCGTCGACCGGTATCGCGGACACCGCGTACTTCGGCCCCGAGGCCGAGTTCTACGTCTTCGACTCCGTGCGCTTCGCCACCAGCGCGAACGAGAGCTTCTACCACATCGACTCCGAGGCCGGCGCCTGGAACACCGGCGCCCTCGAGGACAACCGTGGTTACAAGGTCCGCTACAAGGGCGGCTACTTCCCGGTCCCGCCGGTCGACCACTTCGCCGACCTGCGCGCCGAGATCTCCCTGGAGCTGGACAAGCAGGGTCTGAAGGTCGAGCGCCAGCACCACGAGGTGGGCACCGCCGGCCAGGCCGAGATCAACTACAAGTTCAACACGCTGCTCGCCGCCGCCGACGACCTCCAGCTCTTCAAGTACATCGTGAAGAACGTGGCCTGGCGCAACGGCAAGACCGCGACCTTCATGCCGAAGCCGATCTTCGGTGACAACGGCTCGGGCATGCACGTCCACCAGTCCCTGTGGAGCAACGGCGACCCGCTGTTCTACGACGAGGCCGGTTACGCGGGCCTGTCGGACACCGCCCGCTACTACATCGGCGGCATCCTCAAGCACGCCCCGTCGCTGCTGGCCTTCACCAACCCGACGGTGAACTCCTACCACCGCCTGGTCCCGGGCTTCGAGGCGCCGATCAACCTGGTGTACTCGCAGCGCAACCGCTCCGCCGCCATGCGTATCCCGATCACGGGCTCGAACCCGAAGGCCAAGCGCGTCGAGTTCCGCGCGCCCGACTCCTCCGGCAACCCGTACCTGGCCTTCTCGGCCCTGCTCCTCGCGGGCCTCGACGGCATCAAGAACAAGATCGAGCCGGCCGAGCCGATCGACAAGGACCTCTACGAGCTGGCTCCCGAGGAGCACGCGAACGTCGCGCAGGTCCCGACCTCGCTCCCGGCCGTCCTCGACTCCCTCGAGCGCGACCACGAGTTCCTGCTCGCGGGCGACGTCTTCACGTCCGACCTGATCGAGACCTGGATCGACTTCAAGCGCGCGAACGAGATCGCCCCGCTGCAGCTGCGTCCGCACCCGCACGAGTTCGAGCTCTACTTCGACGTGTGATATCGCCCCAGGTCAGAGCGGGTTTCCGCTCCCCTGGGCCGTCTGTGGGCCGTCGGCCGTGCCCTTCCTGCGTGGAAGGACACGGCCGACGGCCTGTTTCGGGCCCCGCACCGCGAACGATCGGTCGTCGGGGCTGCGGCCGGGCCGTCGCTCAGCTCCGGCGCGTGGTTCCTGGGCGCGGCGGCCAAGCGGCCTGTCCGGATGGCGGCGTCATCCTTCCCGGCCTAGCGTTGAAGGCGCCCCTTCGACGGCCCAGGGCAGGCGCCTGCTACGGCGCAGGGCGTTTCTCGTGGATGGACGGTACGGGTCGGCGACCCGGCGGGTGGATCCACCGCGTGCCTCATGTCTCAGAGACGTCAAGTGCCGGCAGGACAGCGTTGTGCACCGGCGGAATCGGAGACCCGGAATGCCGCAGACATCCTGGAGTGAGTACAAGCCGGGGCGGTCGTTCCCCGGAGTGATCGGCCGGACGACCGACGAGTCCACTCCGGCGTGGCCACAGCCCGTACGGGCAGTGCCGGGTACGCCGAACGTGCTGATGATCGTGCTGGACGACACCGGGTACGGGCAGCTGGGCTGCTACGGCAGCCCGATCGAGACGCCCGGCCTGAACGCGCTGGCGGCGGGCGGGCTCCTGTACCGCAACATGCACACCACCGCACTGTGCTCGCCGTCGCGCTCCTGCATCGTGACCGGCCGCAACCACCACGCCAACGGGATGGCGTCGATCACCGAGCTCGCCACCGGGTATCCCGGCTACAACGGACAGATCCCGTTCGAGAACGGGATGCTGTCCGAGATGCTGCTCCAGCACGGCTACAACACGTACATGGTCGGCAAGTGGCACCTGATGCCCTCGGAGCAGGAGTCGGCCGCGGGGCCGTACGACCGGTGGCCCCTGGGGCGGGGCTTCGAGCGGTTCTACGGCTTCCTGGGTGGAGACACCAGTCAGTGGTATCCGGACCTGGTGTACGACAACCACCAGGTCGAGCAGCCGGCGACGCCGGAGGAGGGCTATCACCTGACCGAGGACCTGACCGATCGGGCCATGTCGTTCATCGCGGACGCCAAGCAGGTCGCCCCGGACAAGCCCTTCTACCTGCACTTCTGCCTCGGCGCGACGCACGCCCCGCACCATGTGCCCAAGGAGTGGGCGGACCGCTACCGGGGCGTCTTCGACGACGGCTGGGACGCGTACCGCGAGCGCACCTTCGACCGGCAGAAGCAGCTCGGCATCGTGCCGGCGGACTCCCAGCTGTCCCCGCACGACCCGGACGTGCCGGCCTGGGAGTCCCTGTCGCCGGACGCCCGCCGCCTCGCGGCGCGGATGATGGAGGTCTTCGCCGGGTTCCTCTCCCACACCGACCACCACATCGGCCGGCTGATGGCCTTCCTGAAGGAGATCGGCGAGTTCGACAACACGCTGGTCATGGTGGTCTCCGACAACGGCGCCAGCTCCGAGGGCGGGGTCACCGGCACGACCAACGAACTGCAGTTCTTCAACAACGCGCCCGAGCCCCTGGAGGAGAGCCTGGCGCGGATCGAGGAGATCGGCGGCCCCGAGACGTTCAACCACTACCCGTGGGGCTGGACGTGGGCGGGAAACACGCCGTTCCGGCGCTGGAAGCGGGAGACCTACCGGGGCGGCGTCAGCGACCCGTTCCTGGTCCACTGGCCGGCGGGCATCCAGGCCCGCGGCGAGGTCCGCGACCAGTTCGCGCACATCATCGACATGGTGCCCACCGTGCTCGACGTGCTGGGGGTCGAACCGCCCGCCACCATCCGGGGCGTCACACAGTCGCCCCTGCACGGGGTCAGCTTCGCGCACACCTTCGACGACGCCGCCGCCCCGACCCGACACCGCACCCAGTACTACGAGATGTTCGGACACCGGGCGATCGACCACAACGGCTGGCGCGCGGTCTGCCCCTGGCCCGGCTCTTCGTTCGTCGAGGCCGGAAAGCCGTTCGGCACCCCGATCTCCATGACGGACCTGGACGACCTGGACGCCCACCACTGGGAGCTCTACCACGTCGAAGAAGACGTCGCCGAGACCCGCGACCTCGCCGAGGAACACCGCAGCAAACTGATCGAGATGATCGCCCTGTGGTACGTCGAGGCCGGCAAGTACAACGTGCTGCCGATCGACGGCAGCGCCCTCGAACGCATGATGCTCGAACGGCCGCAGATCACCCAGGCCCGGACCAGCTACACCTTCCGCCCCGACACGCAGGTCCTGCCGGCCGCCGTCGCTCCCCGGGTCCTCAACCGCCCGCACAGCATCACCGCCGACGTGGAGATCCCGCCCGGCGGCGCCGAGGGCGTGCTGCTGTGCCAGGGCACCAACGCCGGAGGCTGGTCCTTCTACGTCAAGGACAACCGTCTGCACTACGCCCACAACTACGTCCACCGCACACTGCACCACGTGGCGTCGGGCGAATCCGTCCCCGAGGGCCGTCACACGCTGCGCTTCGAGTTCGAGCCGACCGGCAGCCCGGACATCGCGGCGGGCAAGGGCTCGCCCGGCCGCGCTCAGCTCTACGTCGACGACCGCCTGGTCGGCGAGATCGACATGCCGTTCACGACCCCGGTCGCCTTCAACCCGGGCGGCATGTGCTGCGGCGCGAACCCCGGATCGGCCGTCACCGCCGACTACCGGGCGCCGTTCCGGTTCACCGGCACCCTGCACGGCGTGACCGTCGACCTGTCCGGCGACCTGATCGTCGACGCGCCGAGCGAGATGCGCATGCACATGGCCCGGCAGTGAGGGCCCGGCCGGGCCTGCTGGTGGTCAGCCGATGCCGTCCAGCAGCAGGCCCAGCCGGATGTCGAACCAGGCCCGCTCGTGTCGCCAGATCTCCGCGGCGCCCACCAGCAGCCGGCTCAGACCGTCGACGGTGAGCGACCGCCACCGGCAGGCCCTCAGGACCTCCACCAGCGCTTCGGCGAGTTCGTCCTGCGGGCCGCGCCCGTTCCGCGGACCACGTGGGCGGGGAAATGCCTGCCCACCGTCCATGGCGGCCACCGCACGGCGGCAGACCAGCTCGGCCGTGAACGACTGCCATCCGAAGGGCTCCAGAGCGGCACGCACCGCGGCGACCCGGGCATCGCCCACCGGCACCGTCACCGCCATGGAGACCACCTCACTTGTGCACAAAACACCAGTCGACTCCGATTGTCACACGGTGCCGACACCAGGTGAGCAGGGCGTTCATCGGAAGCGGTTCCGGTCGGCGGGGTCGCGCCACGGCGAAGCCGATCGCCGACGGCCGTTGGGCCGACCGAGCCGGGCCGGGCGGGTTCGGCCCAAGGTTTCCGGGGGCCCGGCCGGACGCGACGTAAGGTCAGGCTTCGTGTCTCCGCGTGAGGTGAGAGGACGTGCCGGAAACCCGTCTCGCTGTCCCTGGCGCAGCCGCCCCGGCGACGACGGATGTCCGATGTGAGGAGTGCGGATGAACGGCTGGGCCGTCGTGGCCGCCGGGGGCGTGGTCATCGGCTACGCGATGCTCTCGCGGCGCCTGTCGACCACGGTGCTCTCGGGACCGTTGGTGTTCATGCTCGTAGGTGTGGCGATCGGCCCGCTGGGCCTGGATTTGCTGGACCGCGCGAAGGATCCCGAGGTCACGCGGACGCTGCTGGAGAGCGCGCTGGTGCTCCTGCTGTTCGCGGACGCGGCGGGAATCAGGGCCCGGGACCTGCGCCGGGAGGAGTTCCTGCCGCTGCGGCTGCTCGCGGTGGGCCTGCCGGCCACGATGGCTCTGGGGTGGCTGGCGGCCTGGCCCCTGCTCCCCGGCCTGGGTGTGTGGGAGCTGGCCCTGGCCGCCATCATCCTGGCGCCGACGGACGCCGCGCTGGGACAGCAGGCCTTCTCCAACAAGCGGGTGCCGCCCCTGGTCCGCGGCGGCCTGACGGTGGAGTCCGGTCTGAACGACGGTCTGGCGCTTCCGTTCTTCGTGCTGGCACTCGCGGCGGCGGGTGAGGGCCACGGTTATCCGGGTGTGGTCGAGACGTTCCTGCGGGCACTGCTGCTGAGCGGCGCGATCGGCATCGCGGCCGGCTGGGCCGGGGCGAGCCTGTTGCGCTGGTCCCTGGCCCGCGGGTGGAGCAGCTCCGACTGGCGGCAGTTCCTGGTCCTCGCCGTTCCGGCCGTCACCTACGCGCTGTGCCTCATGGGCGAGGGAAGCGGCTTCATCGGTTCCTGGGCCGCCGGCCTGGCCTTCGGCGTCCACCTGCGCAGGACGCCCACCGGTCTGGGTCTCAGTCCCCAGGACTCGGATCCAGCGCAGAGCACGAGGTTCACCGAACGGCTCGGCCTGCTGCTCTCCTCGCTGAGTTTCCTCGTCTTCGGCGCGGTCATCCTCGGACCGACGCTCCAGCACCTGACGTGGCGGATGGTCGTCTACGCGCTGCTCAGCCTCACCGTCCTCCGGATGCTGCCGGTCGCTCTCGCGCTGATCGGCACCGGGCTGCGCGCCACCTCCGTGGCCTACATCGGCTGGTTCGGTCCGCGCGGGCTCGCCTCCCTCGTGTTCGGCCTGCTCGCCCTCGAAGAACACCTGCCCGGGGGAACGCTGCTGAGCAGGGTCATCGCTGTGACCGTCAGCCTGAGCGTCATCCTCCACGGAGCCTCGGCTCCCTTCTTGGGGGACCGCTACGGCGCATGGTTCACCCGAACACTCCGGCAGGAACCGAACCTGCGCGAGAACGCCCTCGCCCACGACCACACACCGCGCTGAGGGCCCGGTCGCTGGTGGCCCGTAGCTCACTTCTCCGATCCGACGTGCGATATCGCCCCAGGTCAGAGCGGGTAAGCGCTCCCCTGGGCCGTCTCCGGGCCGTCGGCCGCGTTCTCCCCGGAGTCGAAGCAGCACCGATGCGCAGTGCCGCAAGGCGTGCATGCCGTGTTCACGCGACGGTTTCCGTCGGAGCCCCCGATTCCTGTTTCTCAGGACGGGGGCGCCGTCGTATCGTTTCTGGCACTGCTGTTCGAGAACAGGCAACAGGGGGAGACGGGGATGCCCGAACAGGACGACGACCAGCGGGAGTTCGACCTCACGTGGGCCGACCAGGCCGCGCACAAGGAGCCCTCGGCCCGGGCCCGCATGCTGGCCGCCCGCTGGAAGGAGAACCCACCGGAACCGGTCCCGTTCCGCGGCGACCCGGGGCCGGCCGCGCCCCGCAGATCGTCCTGGGTGTCGACGACGATCGTGCTGGGCTGCGTGGCGGCGGTGATCCTGGTCCTGGGCTACGCGCGCTTCCAGGCGCCGTACTGAGAACGGGGACCTTTTTTGCTGGTACCAGGGCCGTTCGGGACCCGTTCATGGGAGGCGGCGGGTGCACACTTGCAGTGGGGCGAGTGCCTGACTGCCTGAGGTGATGCAGATGCGGAGCCGTTTCCGGAGCGACCGGGGGCTGACCGTGCGGATGACGGTCACCATGTTTCTGCTCGGGTTGCTGTACGTGGCGTTCGTCGCCGCGTTGATCGTGCTGCTGAGGTCGTGGCTGCTGGTCGTGGTGCTGGTGGCCGCCATGTTCGTCGCGCAGTTCTGGTTCTCCGACCGGATCGCCCTGTTCGCGATGCGCGGCCGGGTCGTGGAGCGGGAGGAGTATCCCGAGCTGCATGCGGTCGTGGACCGGCTGTGCGCCCTGTCGGACATGCCCAAGCCGGTCGTCGCCGTGTCCGATATGGACATGCCCAACGCGTTCGCGACCGGGCGCAATCCCGCCAACGCGGTGGTGTGCGTGACGACGGGGCTGCTGCGGCGGCTGGAGCCGGCGGAGCTGGAGGGTGTGCTGGCGCACGAGCTGTCGCACGTGGCGCACAAGGACGTCGCCGTCATCACGGTCGCGTCCTTCCTCGGGGTGATCGCCGGGCTGATCGTGCGGTTCGCCTTCTACTCGCAGCTGTTCGGCGGCGGGCGCAGGGACCAGAACACCGCCGCCGTCTTCGCCGCGGTGATGGGGGTCTCGGCCGCCGTGTACGCGATCAGCTTCCTGTTGATCAGGGCCCTGTCCCGCTACCGGGAGCTGGCCGCCGACCGTGCCGCGGCGCTGCTCACCGGCCGTCCCTCGGCGCTGGCCTCGGCGCTGACGAAGGTCTCCGGTGACATCGCGCGGATCCCGACGAAGGACCTGCGCACCGCCCAGGCGTTCAACGCCTTCTACTTCACCCCGGCGACCGGCAAGGAGCCCGGCATCGAACGGTACTTCTCCACCCACCCGAGCCTGGAGCAGCGGCTCGACCAGCTGGGCCGGATCTCCGGCGAGCTGGGCGAGGCGGCCACGCCCGGGAAGGCAGGCTGACGGATGGGGCTGCTGGACATCCTGCTCGGCCGGACGAGGGCGGTCACGCCCGACCTGGACCGGCTGTTCGCGCTGCCGTCGGCGGCGGTGACGCTGGAGGCGGCGACCGGGTTCACCCCGACCGGCCAGGGTGCCGTCTGCTTCGCGACCGTCGAGGGCGCCGCCTTCGAGCAGACGCACCGCGAGGTCCAGGCCCTCCTCGACGCGGACGCCGAGCGCACCGGTCCCCCGGTCGGGCTCCTGCGTGACGACTACGGCTACTCCTGGCTGCTGTCCTCCCGCACCCCCGACGAGCTGTCCGCCCTCGTCAACGATCTGCACGCGGTGAACAGCGCGATGGAGGTCAACGGCTTCGGGCCGCAACTGCTGTGTTCCCTGGCCGGCTTCGTCAACCCCGCCGGCCGGCCGCTCGCCCTGGTCTACCTCTACAAGCGCGGCACCTTCTACCCGTTCGCGCCGCTGCCCGAGCGGGGGCAGCGGCGCGACAACGCGCTGGAGCTCCAGGTGAAGGCGGCCCTGACGGACGACCTGCGGATCGAGCCGGACCTGAGCCGCTGGTTCCCCGTGTGGGGAGCGCCCGGCCTCTGAGCCGGCCTTGCGCTACTTTCCGCTGCGCTCGCGCGCGTAGCGGCGCTCCCACTTGGTCTGCAGGTCCCGGCGCGCACGGTAGGCCTTGTACGTCGTCGGCGCGGCCCCCGGGCCCGGGGCGGGCCCCGGCGCGGGGGCCGAGGACGAGGACGAGGACGAGGACGAGGAGCCGCGCCCGTACTGCACGTACACGTAGAGCAGGGCGACGGCGGCGAGCCAGTAGAGGGGGTTTCCGAATCCCAGGACGACCAGGACGAAGGTCCCGGATATGACGATGGTGCCCATGCCGTTCAGCGTAGGGAGCCGGTCACTCACCGTGCATCTCCTTTTCCGCGGGCGTGGCGGCACCGGCCTCACACGTCGGGCGCCGCGGTGACCACCCCGGCCGCGACCGCCGCGCCCAGCGCCGCGTGGTCGGCGGCCGTCCGGTCGGCGTAGGCGAGGGCGAAGTCGGCGACGGCGCGTTCGAAGGTGTCGGCGCCGCCGAGGTAGCCGGCGATGGCGATCCGGTCGCCGGAGCGGGCGTGGGCGCGGGCCAGGGCGCTGCCGCACAGGCGCGCGTACGCCGTGAGCTCGCCGGGGGTCATGCCGACGACGTCGGCGGAGCCCTTCATGTCCCGCAGTTGCCGCCAGTAGTAGGCGCGCCCCTGGGGGCCGGTCATCCACCCGAGGAAGATGTCGCTCGCCGCCTGGAGGAGCCGCTGACCGGCGACGACCCGGTGGCCGGGATGGAGGTACGGCCCGCTGGGCAGATGGGCCTCCAGGACGGACGCCCGGGCCTCCTTGATCTGCAGGAACAGCGGGTCGTCGGCGTCCCGTCCGGCGAGCAGCACGATGAAGCAGCGCAGACCGACGCTGCCGACGCCGACGACCTTGCGGGCGGCGTCGACGAAGCGGTAGCGGTCGAGGAGCAGCCGGCGTTCCTCGGAGAGGGTGGAGCGGTAGTCGCTGAAGATCTTGCGCAGGGCGGCGGAGTCGGACACGCCCGCGGGCTGGAGCAGCGGCGGGTCGTGGATGATGCGCCGGCGTCCGTCGACGTGTTCGGTGAGTCTGCCGAGGGCCTGAAGGCTGGTGCGGCGGCGGGCGCGGGTCAGGCTGGCCTCGGCGCGGCGGCGCCGGCGGGCGGAGCGCACCAGGGGCAGCAGCCGTTCGGCGTCGATGCGCTCGTACCAGACGGCGAGTTCGCCGAGCCGGGCCAGCCGCCGTATCGCCCCGCGGTAGGCGGCGACGGCCTCCACGGTGGCGGACCGCACCCTGGCCTCGGGGTGGCCGTTCTCGCGGGCCGCCACGGCGACGGAGGCCGCGAGGCGCTGGACGTCCCACTCGAAGGGGCCGGGAAACGTCTCGTCGAAGTCGTTGAGGTCGAAGAGCAGGGACCGCTCCGGGGAGGCGTACAGCCCGAAGTTGAGCAGATGGGCGTCGCCGGACAGCTGGACGGTCAGCCCGGTGTGCGGCCGGGCGGCCAGGTCGGCGGCCATCACGGCGGCGGCTCCGCGCAGGAAGGCGAGCGGCGAGGCGGTCATGCGCCCGTAGCGGACCGGCAGCAGTTCGGGCAGCCGGTCGCGGCCCTGCCGTTCGAGCACGGCCACGGGATCGTCCCGGTCGACCGGGGGCGTCCATCCGGCGTGCGCGGACCGGGCAAGGCGCTTACGGGCCTCCTTGCCGCGCCGGGCCCGTTCGGCGGGAGTGCCGGGAGCGCCGAAGGCGCGGGGGGCGTTCATCTGCGTCGTCTCCGTACCACGTCGGCCTCCCGACTCGTACGCACCACCACCGGGCCTCTGTTCGCAGTGAAGGACGGCCCGGGGAGGCCCGCACGCCGGGTACGGCGAACGGGTGACCCGTACGGAGCGGGCCGGTTGTCAGTGGCGTCGGGGAGGATGCGGTCAGGGACCGGTGACGACGGGGCGGAGGCCGTGATGGGTGAGCAGACTCGGTACATCGACGGGGCGGAGCGGCGGGCCCGGCTGGCCCTGCGGCACCGGCTGACCCCGGCGGGGCGGGCGGCGACGCCCGAGGCGGTGGCCGCGTCCCTCGTCGCCCTGCACGGCACGGACCCGGCGACGGTGTATCTGGCGGTCGGGGCCCGGCTGGGGGAGCCGGCGCGGGCGGTGCCGGAGACGGAGCGGGCACTGTACGGCGACCGGACGCTGGTGCGGATGCACGGCATGCGGCACACGGTGTTCGTGTTCCCCACGGAGCTGACGGCCGTCGTGCACGCCTCGACCGGCCTCGTGGTCGCCGCCCGGGCCCGGGCCGCCCTGGTGAACGACATGGCGAAGGCCGGTGCCCCGGACGCGGCCTGGCTGAAGGAGGTCGAGGAGTCGACGCTGGCCGCGCTGGGGCGGCTGGGGCAGGCGACGGCGACGGAGCTGGCGCGGGAGGAACCGCGGCTGCGGGAGCAGTTCGCGTACGCGGCCGGGAAGAGCTACGAGGGGGTGCACACGGTGTCGACCCGGCTGCTGCGGCTGCTGGGCGTGGAGGGGAAGGTGGTCCGGGGCCGCCCGCTGGGCTCCTGGACGTCCAGCCAGTTCCGCTGGGCCCTCGCGCCCGCCCATCCCGAGCTGGATCCGGCACACGCCCAGGCGGAGCTGCTGCGGCGCTGGCTGACGGCGTGCGGCCCGGCCACCGAAGGGGACCTGAAGTGGTGGACGGGGTGGAAGGTGAGCGACGTCCGGCGGGCGCTGAAGTCGATCGGCGCGCGGGCGGTGACGCTGGACGAGGGCACGGGGTACGTCGTCGAGGGCGACGTCGATCCGGTGGCCGCCCCGGAGGAGCCGTGGGCGGCGCTGCTGCCCTGCCTCGACCCGACGACGATGGGCTGGCAGGCCCGTGACTGGTATCTGGCGCCGGAGCTGCGGCCCGCCCTCTTCGACCGCAGCGGCAACGTGGGGCCGACGGTGTGGTGGAACGGCCGGGTGGTGGGGAGCTGGGCCCAGCGGGCGGACGGCGGGATCGCCTGGCGGATCCTGGCCGGGGAGGGCGTCGGCCGGGAGGCCGAGGCGGCGATCGCGGCGGAGGCGGAGCGGATGACCGGGTGGCTGGGCGACGCCCGGGTGACGCCTCGGTTCCGGACGCCGGTGGAGAAGGAGTTGGCGGGCTGAGGCGAGGGGCGGACGACGGGCGGTCCGAGGGGGACGGGCAGGCAGAGGGGGTGCGCCGGGTGCCGTCCGCGCGGACGGCACCCGGCGGCCGGCTCACCGGTTGTAGCGCATGAACGCCCTGACCATGTGGCACGTCGTGTCCGACGGCGGGTGGACCCCGATCAGCTCCGCCGTGCTGCGGATCTTCTCGTTGCGGGCCTGGTTCGGCATGTGGACGCCCAGGTCGAGCAGCGCTATGGCGAGGCGCATCGCCTTGAGGCGGCGGTTGTGCGCCACGTACCACTCCCGGGGCCGTCCGGCCGGCAACGGCGTCTTCGCCACGGGCACATAGGGCTGGTCGAGCTGAACGGAACGCTTCGCGGTGGACTGGGTCGGCAACGGCTTCGGCTTCAGTGCGGCAGCGGGCACAGGCATCCTCCTGTCGCGGTCAGAACCCCGCCGGGACATCCGGCGGAACTCTCGAACACTGCTCACAGTCTACCGCCCACCACTGACAATCAGGGAGTGCGCACCGTCGGCAAATGCCCAGGTGGGAAAGGAAATTGGCGCCATGTCACACCAGGTTCACGAGAGGTGCACGAGGCGCTGAATATTCGAACAGAGCATCCCTCGGGCCCCCGCTCCGACCATCGCCCCGTCCGGCGCCCCCGCCGGGGCCACTACCGTGGACGGCATGGAGATCTGGATCAATCCGGCCTGTTCGAAGTGCCGCAGCGCGCTCACGCTTCTCGACGCCGAGGGGGCGAGCTACACGGTTCGCCGGTACCTGGAGGACGTGCCGGGCGAGGACGAGATCGGGGAGGTGCTCGACCGGCTCGGGCTGGAGCCGTGGGACATCACGCGGACGCAGGAGCCGGCGGCGAAGGAACTGGGGCTCAAGGAGTGGGCGCGGGACGCCGGGTCGCGCGGGCGCTGGATCGCCGCCCTCGCCGAGCATCCCCGGCTCATCCAGCGCCCGATCATCACGGCCGACGACGGCACGGCGGTGGTGGCGCGCACCGACGAGGCCGTACGGGATGCTCTGTCCCGATAGTCGGGTGGGCAGCGGTTCGTCCGGTGACGGGAGCCGGGGCACGAACCGCTGTTACCCTCCGCCGCCATGACCTTCGGTGATCAAGGAATCCCGCCCACCCAGCCCGACCCGCACGCCCAGCCCGGCCCCTACACACAGCCTTCGCCCTACGGCCCGCCTTCGCCGTACGGCCAGGCATCCCCGCACACCCCCCACCCGCACGGCGCGTCCGACCCGTACGCCCCGTTCGTGGCGCGGCAGGAGCACATACGCCGCCGGCGGACGCGGCGGGCGGTGACCGCCGGGGCCGGTGTCGTGCTCGCCGGCGCCATCGCCGCCGGCGCGCTGATGATCGCCGGCGGCGACGACGAACGGCCCACGGCCGCCTCGGACACCACCGCCTCGGACACGGCGACGCCGGACACGGCGGCCGCGCCCTCCGTCGACGTCAGCCTCCCCTCGGACGCCCCCAGCTCCCTCCCCTCCCTGCTCGCCCGTCCGGTGATCCGGCCGGAGCAGGCCTTCCCCGCCACGAACGTCCGTCTCCCCGACGGCTCCCGGTACACGCGGGTGGACATGGCGACCACCACCGACTGCGCCGAGGGCATGTCACCGGAGCTCGCCCAGCTGATCGAACAGGGCGAGGAGTGCTCGCGGTTGACGGCGGCTCTGTTCACGGACGCCGAGCGGCTCTCGCAGATCACGGTCACCGTGCTGAGCTTCGCGCGCGTCGAGGACGCCTCGCGGGTGTTCATGATGGCCTCGATGGACCCCGTGACCTATCAGGTCGTCTCGCTCGACCCGCCCCCGCAGGCCGGCCTGCCGACCGTGCCGCCCGGTTCGGCGGGGGTCTTCCGCCGGGTGATGACCGTCCGCTCGGTGGTGTTCGCCAACGGGCAGTGGGGGGACGGCAAGGAGACCGGGGAGGCCGAACTCACCACCGAGACCGAGGGGTTGCTCCGGCACGTCAATGACACGGTCGTGGCCTACGAGGACGGGCGGACGGGGACGCGGTGACCCGCCGCCGGCCCGCCTGCCCCGACCGGCTCCCCGCCCGCTGTGACGCGCGCCACGCCAATTGACTCCCGCAACCGCTGAGTAACCGCGTTCGGGATCTCGTACATAGCGGCGTACGCTCCCCTACCTCTTCAGGAGGCGCGCATGTCACGCAGGAGAACACTCGGCACGAAGAAGAAGATCGCGCTGCTCGTCAGCGCGGCGGCGGTGGCGGGCGGTGGGGCCTTCGCCATGGCGAGCAGTTCGAACGCCGCCCAGACCCCGCGGACGCTGTCCGCCGCGGACTCGAACGTCTGTCAGGGTCTCGCCACCGCCCTCGGCAACAACCAGAAGTTCATCGACGGCCAGCGGGCCGCTCCGGACGCGCAGTCGGCGGCCCGGATCGCCAACCGTGAGGCGGTCATCGCGCAGATCAAGGTCCAGCAGAAGGCGTCGGGGTGCGCCGTTGGGGAGTCGGCTCAGGACTCCCAGGCGGCGCAGCCGGCCCAGCCCTCGCAGGCCCCCTCCGCGACGGCCTCCGCCCCCGCGGCCGGCAACGCGGGGAACACGGGCAACGCCGGGAACGCCGGGAACACGGGAACCGGCGGTGCCGCGGCCTCGGGGCAGCAGGTCTGCAACGGCTCCACCGTCACGCTCTCCGGTGAGGCGGGCGCCCCGGCCGCGTCCAGCAACCAGTTCCCGGCGGGTACGAAGCTGAAGGTCACCAACCTGGACAACAACAAGTCCATCACGGTCGAGGTGACCTCGGTCTCCGGCAGCTGTGCGCTGCTGAACAACGCCGCTTTCGAGCAGGTCCGTGAGCCCGGCAAGTTCCTGATCCGCCGGGCCCTGATCGAGAAGGTGGGGTGAGACTCAGCCGCCCAGGAACGAGATGAGGCGGCGGCCCAGGTCCGCGGGCGCGGCCTGGGGAAGCGCGTGATGGGAGACGTCCGGCAGGACGACCGTCTCCACACCGTCCCCCAGCAGTCGCTCCGCCCTGGCCGTCACCGTGTACGTGTCACGGGTCCCCCCGCTCGGGCGAAGCCGGGCGCGGGGATGGGTCCTGCTGTTCGCGGCCACGAGCAGCAGGACCCGCACCCGCAGTGACCGCAGCGCGTCCGGTGCCGGACGCGGGCCGGTCACCGGCCGTCCGGCGGGGAAGCCCGCGGCGGTCTCCTGGAGCCGGAGCCAGTCGGGGTCCATGACCGCTCCCCCGGTCTCCCATTCCAGGAAGGCCCGCACCCGGCGCGGGGTGGGCCGCAGCAGCATCGGCAGCGCGCGGAGCAGATACGCCGTCTCGAACCCGCCGAAACACCGGGTCGGGTCGAGGAGGAACAGGCGGCGTACACGCTCCGGCGCGCGCAGGGCGTAGTGCAGGGCGGTCCAGGCGCCGTAGGAGTGCCCGCCCACATCCGCCCGCCCGACGCCCAGGCCCGTCAGCACCGCGTCCAGCCAGTCCCCCAGCGCGGCGACGTCGCGCACCCCGCGCACCCGGGTGCGCCCCGCCGCCCCGGGCAGGTCGACGGCGTACACCCGCCGGACCCGGGCCAGATCGGCCGCCTGCGCGAACCATGACGCCGAGGTCGCCCCGCCGCCCCCGGGCAGGAGCAGCAGCGCGGGCGCGTCACGCGGCCCGCAGACGTTGACGTGCGTCGGGCCGAACGGAGTGGGGACGGTGACCGCCTCCCGGTCCGCCGGCCACTTGGCCATGACCTTGTCGTAGGCGGCCTGGAATGCGTCGTCGTCGTACGTGCCCATGAGACCTCCCCTATTATCTCGCTGAGCAAGATACATGGCGAGCGAGATGAACACGACGGAAAGGACAGGCGCATGGCGACCGAGGACCCGGAGCTGCGGACCGTCCACCTCCTGCGCGCGGTGGCCGTGGAACTCGGCCTGCACAGCGCCCGGTTCGCGAACCGCAACGGTATGCACCCGACGGACGTACGGGCCCTGATCGCGCTCATGGACGCGCGACGGGCGGCCGAGGAGATGACGGCGGGGCGGCTCGGGGCCGCGCTCGGGCTGAACTCGGCGGGGACGACCGCCCTCGTGGACCGGCTGGAGCGGGCCGGCCACGTCCGGCGGGTGCGGAGCGCGACGGACCGGCGCAGGGTCGTCGTGGAGGTGGACGAGCGGGCGGTCGAGCTCGGCCGGTCCTTCTTCGGCCCGCTCATCGGCCAGGTGGTGGACCTGCTGCGCGGCTACGACGAGCGCGAGCGCGCCGCGATCCACGGCTTCCTGGAGGGGGTGCGCGAGGCGGCGGCCGAGGCCGGCTGACGGCGGCGCGCCCCCGCTTCCCCGCCTGCCCTACCCCCTTGCACGCCCCGCACTCCCATCGCATACGAGCGCGCGGGGGGACACGGGCCGCCGTCGTGTCTGCTCCCGCGAACGGTGACTCGGGACCCGGCGCATGCCCTCACAAGGTGAGCCGCAGCACAGAACCACCAGGTAACACGGGGTTCACATTCGAGCAATGATCGGGAAATCGCCTGTTGACAAGCTTCCGGGCAAACACCCGCGGCGCCCCAGTGCCGCAGCGCCGCAGCACCCGCAAGTGCGTCAGACACACCCCCGAAGGAAGTGGCCCGTGACCTTCAAGGCTGAGTACATCTGGATCGACGGCACCCAGCCGACCGCCAAGCTCCGCTCCAAGACCAAGATCATCGCGGGTGAGCCCGCCGGTCTGGACGCGCTGCCGATCTGGGGCTTCGACGGGTCCTCCACGAACCAGGCCGAGGGCCACGCCTCGGACCGCGTCCTCAAGCCGGTCTTCACCTGCCCCGACCCGATCCGCGGCGGCGACGACATCCTCGTCCTGTGCGAGGTCCTGAACATCGACATGACGCCGCACGAGTCCAACACCCGTGCCGCGCTCACCGAGGTCGCCACCAAGTTCGCGTCCCAGGAGCCGATCTTCGGCATCGAGCAGGAGTACACCTTCTTCCAGGACGGCTACCCGCTCGGCTTCCCCAAGGGCGGCTTCCCGGCCCCCCAGGGCGGCTACTACTGCGGTGTCGGCGCCGACGAGATCTTCGGCCGTGAGGTCGTCGAGGCCCACCTCGACAACTGCCTGGCCGCCGGCCTCGGCATCTCCGGCATCAACGCCGAGGTCATGCCCGGCCAGTGGGAGTTCCAGGTCGGCCCGCTCGCCCCGCTCGAGGTCGCGGACCAGCTGTGGGTCGCCCGCTGGCTGCTCTACCGCACCGCCGAGGACTTCGGCATCTCCGCCACCCTGGACCCGAAGCCGGTCAAGGGCGACTGGAACGGCGCCGGCGCGCACACCAACTTCTCCACCAAGGCGATGCGCGAGGGCTACGACGCCATCATCACCGCCTGCGAGTCGCTCGGTGAGGGCTCCAAGCCGCTCGACCACGTCAAGAACTACGGCGCCGGCATCGACGACCGCCTGACCGGTCTGCACGAGACCGCCCCGTGGAACGAGTACTCCTACGGTGTCTCCAACCGCGGCGCCTCGGTCCGTATCCCCTGGCAGGTCGAGAAGGACGGCAAGGGCTACATCGAGGACCGCCGTCCGAACGCCAACGTCGACCCGTACCTGGTGACCCGCCTGATCGTGGACACCTGCTGCTCCGCGCTGGAGAAGGCCGGCCAGGTCTGATCCGCGCCGCGGCTCTCGTGAAGGGGCGCCCCGCCGGTCCGGCGGGGCGCCCCTCGCGCATGCCGTGCGCGTGCCGCCGGCGACCGCGCGGGTGCCCGTCGGACGTCGACTTCAGGCCGAGGAAGCGTCCAAGCAGTGAGAGACGGCTCCTGTGACGGGCAGGTGTCTGCTTCAATATGCTCATGGCCAGCTTCCAGAAGCACACCGCGACGGGTCGCCATGACCTCGAGCCCTTCTGGCCTTCCCGTCAGCACCACGACTTCGACCGGGTGTGTTGCCGCGCGACGAACGCGCCGGCCCTCTAAAGCCGTACACCCCGGCCTTCGGCCGCCGCGAGACGACGTACGTCCCTTCCGACGACACTCCTCGCGCGAAAGAGCTGACCTCTCATGGCGACCACTCGTTCTCTCTCCACCGCCGCTCTCCCCGACCCCGTCCAGAACGGCTCCCGGCACCGGCTGCGGGCCGTCCAGCCGGACGACGTGGTGGACGTGACGGATCTCCTGCCACCCGGCGCCACCTGGCTGCCGGCACCCCAGCACAGCCTGCCCACCCTGCCCGGCCGGCCGGAGATGGTCGGCTACCTGGTGCTGATCCCGGCGGACCAGCGACAGCCGTTCCGGCCGGTCCCGGCGCCGGACACCGGCTCGGCCGACCCGCTCGTGCGCATCGACCCCGTGCAGCGCACCGCCGAGGTGGACGGGCGGGAACTCGACCTCACCTACCTGGAGTTCGAGCTGCTCGCGCATCTCGTGGCGCATCCGAACCGGGTGCACACGCGCGACCAGCTCGTCACCACGGTCTGGGGCTACGGCCATGTCGGCGACGGCCGCACGGTCGACGTCCACGTCGCGCGGCTGCGCCGCAAGCTGGGCGCGGAACACCGCCGGACCATCCAGACGGTGCGCCGGGTCGGCTACAAGTACACCCCGCCGACCGGCCGCTGACCCTCTGCCCTCGGCAGAGCACGGTTCCGTCCCGCGCCCCGGCCGGGCACAGTCACCGGTATGAGACTTCTGGTGCTGGGTGGTACGGAGTTCGTGGGACGGGCCGTCGTCGAGGCGGCCCTCGGACGCGGCTGGGACGTGACGGTCCTGAACCGGGGGCGGCACGCCCCCGCCCCGGGGGTGACGGCCCTGACCGGCGACCGCACCGCGCCAGGCGGACTGGACGCCCTCGACGCGCACGCCGGGGACTGGGACGCCGTCGTCGACACCTGGTCGGCGGCGCCCCGCCCGGTGCACGAGGCAGCGCGGCTGCTGCGGGGCCGCGCCCGCCGGTACGTGTACGTGTCGAGCTGCTCGGTGTACGCCTGGGCCCCGCCCGCCGGGTACGGGGAGGACGCTCCCGTGGTCGAGGGCGCCGCGCCCGACGCCGACCGGACCGACTACGCCCGCGACAAGCGGGGCGGCGAGCTGGCCGCGGTGGACGCCTTCGGCACCGAGGACTCGGTCCTCGTACGGGCCGGGCTGATCCTCGGCCCGTACGAGAACGTGGGCCGGCTGCCCTGGTGGCTGGGCCGGATCGCGCGCGGCGGCCCGGTCCTCGCCCCCGGTCCGCGCGGCCTTCCCCTCCAGTACGTCGACGCCCGCGACCTCGCCGCGTGGATCCTCGGGGCGGCCGAGCAGGAGCTGAGCGGGCCGTTCAACCTGATGAGCCCTCAAGGACACGCCACCATGGGCGAGTTGCTGGACGCGTGCGTCCGGGTCACCGGTTCGGACGCCGAACTGCGCTGGACCGGGCCGGAGGTCGTGCTCGGCGCCGGCATCGAGCCGTGGACCCAGCTGCCGGTGTGGGTGCCGCCGGGGACCGACATGCACGACGCCCTGCACGCGGCGGACGTCTCACGGGCGGTGGCCACGGGGCTGTCCTGCCGTCCGGCCGGGGAGACCGTCGCCGACACCTGGAACTGGCTGCGGTCGATCGGCGGAACGGCGCCGCACCGCCCGGACCGGACGGTCAAGGGTCTCGATCCGCGGGTGGAGGCCGAGGTGCTCGCGGGCACCGGGGGTGTATCTGACACCACCCCCTGAGACGGGGTTCCGGGCCAGTGCCCGCGCGGTGCCGCTCGGCCAGACTGACGTCATGAACACCAAAACGAAGAGGCGCGACGGCGGTTCGAGGGCACGGGAGACGGTGCTCGCCGCCGTGCGGGGGCTCGTGCTGGCCGTCGCGGTCTGGCCCTGGACGGTGGCGTGCTACGTCCTGGCCCTCCTCTCCCTCGCGCTGATTCCGCTCGGCATCGGTGTCCTCACCACGCCGTGGATCCTGACCTGGGTGCGGGCCCTCGCGGACAACCGCCGCGAGCTGGCCCGGAGATGGTGCGGGACGAGCATCCCGTCGGCGTACCGGCCGCGCCCCGGGACCGCCAACCCGTGGAAGCGCACCTACGCGCTGCTCCAGGACCCGGCGACCTGGCGGGACCTGCGGTGGCTCCAGGTGGACATGGTGGCGGGGCTGGTGACCGCGCTGCTCCCCGTCGTCCTCGTCCTCTACCCGCTGGAAGGGTTCGCCCTGGCGGCGGGGCTGTGGCGGACCATGACGGCCGGGCCCTACGGCGAGTACGGACCGTACTGGTACGGCTTCGTGCCGGTGAGCGACCAGACGACCGCGTTCGCCGCCGCCGCGCTGGCCGTGCTTCTCCTGGTCGTCGCCGACCGGTACGCCGTGAGCGCGCTGCGGCTCCACTTCCGGCTCACCGGGGCCCTGCTCGCCCCCAGTCAGGCCGAACTGGCCGAGCGTGTCAGGGTGCTGACCGAGACCCGGCGGGACGCCGTGGACACCTCCGCGGCCGAACTGCGGCGCATCGAGCGGGATCTGCACGACGGCGCGCAGGCCCGGCTGGTGGCGATGGGCATGGACCTCGGCACGGTCGAGGTGCTCGTCGACAAGGACCCCGAGAAGGCCAAGCAACTGCTCGCGCAGGCCCGGCAGTCGTCCGCCGAGGCGCTGGCCGAGCTGCGCGACCTGGTGCGCGGGATCCATCCGCCGGTGCTGGCCGAGCGCGGACTGGGCGATGCGGTAAAGGCGTTGGCACTGCGGCTGCCGATCGCGACCGAGGTGGCCGTGGACCTTCCCGGACGGGCCGAGGCGCCGGTCGAGTCGGCCGCGTACTTCGCCGTCAGCGAGGTGCTCACCAACGCGGTCAAGCACTCCGGCGCCGAGCGCGTCTGGGTCGACCTGCACCACACGGACGGGCATCTGCGGATCTGCGTCACCGACAACGGCCGCGGCGGCGCCGTGACCGGGGCCGGCTCGGGCCTGGCCGGGGTGGAGCGGCGACTGGGTACATTCGACGGCGTCCTGGCCGTCAGCTCCCCGGCGGGCGGTCCCACCATGGTGACCATGGAGATTCCTTGCGCGTTGTCCTAGCCGAAGATCTGTTCCTGCTGCGGGACGGGCTGGTGCGGCTGCTGGAGGCCTACGACTTCGAGATCGCCGCCGCCGTGGAGAGCGGGCCCGAGCTGGAGCGGGCCCTCGCCGAACTGGAGCCGGACGTCGCCGTCGTCGACGTCCGGCTTCCGCCCACGCACACCGACGAGGGCCTGCAGTGCGCGCTCGCGGCCCGCCGCAGGAAGCCGGGCCTGCCGGTGCTGGTCCTCTCCCAGCACGTGGAACAGCTGTACGCGCGCGAGCTGCTCGCCGACGGCACCGGCGGGGTCGGGTATCTGCTGAAGGACCGGGTGTTCGACGCGGAGCAGTTCGTGGACGCCGTACGGCGGGTCGCGGCGGGCGGTACGGCGATGGACCCCCAGGTGATCCAGCAGCTCCTCGCCCGCCGCTCGGGCGACGGGCAGGGCCCGACGGACCGGCTCACCCCCCGCGAACGGGAGGTTCTGGAGCTGATGGCGCAGGGCCGCTCGAACGCGGCGATCGCCGGCAGGCTGGTCGTCACCGAGCGCGCCGTCGCCAAGCACACCGCGAACATCTTCGTGAAGCTGGGTTTGGAGGTCTCGGACGACGACAACCGCAGGGTACTGGCGGTGCTGGCCTATCTGGACCGCGACCGGTAGCTCGCCAACTACCGTGAAGTGTGGGGTCGTTGGGGCCGTTTTGTCGTACGGACCTCTCATCAATTTCTGAGAACGCTGAACACCCCTGGGACGGCGCGCGTAAGAGAGGGGGCAGCTTCACTCCTGTCGGGCGCCTCGATGCTGCCCCGCCAAGGAAGTCAGAGGAGTTCCATGGGACGCAACATACGTAAACGCCGTTCGTCGATGGCCACGAAGGCCGTGGCAGCATCGGCGGCCCTAGCGCTCGGTGGGGGCGGGCTGATCTGGGCGAACTTCTATGCTTCGGCTCACGAGTCGAGCAGCTCGGGCCAGAACACGACCAAGGCCGCCACCGCGGCCGCGCAGGTCGCCACCATCTCCTGCCCGGACGTGGGGCAGAAGCTGACGAACGTGCCGGCGAAGGCCAAGCAGGGCGTCGCCACCGAACTGGCGAACCTCGACAAGCAGATCACCGAGGCCTACGCCCGCCTCGCCTCGTCGCGTCAGGCGCAGGCGAACGACGCCGGGTTCGTGCAGAACGCGATCGTCGGCCCTCTCAAGGAGAAGCGGGCTGCCACGATCGACCGGATCCGGATCAACATCCAGCGGGTCGGCGGCCAGTTCGACAGTTCGCTGAGCCAGCTCGCGGCCTGCACCACGCAGACGGCGAACACCAACGCCGGCCAGGCGGGTGGCGGCCAGCAGCAGAACGGTGGCCAGCAGCAGCAGAACGGCGGCCAGCAGCAGAACGGTGGCCAGCAGCAGAACGGCGGCCAGCAGAACGGCGGCCAGCAGCAGGCGGGCGCCAACGGCCAGGGCGGCAACGGCCCGACCGCGGCGGACTTCGTGGACATCACCAAGGTCCAGGCCAACGCACAGCTCGGTGTCGGCGCCAACGGTCTGAAGGCGAACGGCAATTCGGGCTCGCGCGGCAGCTTCACCACCAAGTGCGGCACCAACGGCAACGACAACCACAACACGGACAACGTGATCGTGGCCCCCGGTGTCAGCAACGGTGCCCATCACCTGCACGACTACGTCGGCAACCAGAGCAACGACGCGTTCGCGAACGACCAGAAGCTGGCGGCCGCCCAGACGAGCTGCCAGAACCAGGGCGACAAGTCCTCTTACTTCTGGCCGGTGCTGCGTGTCCAGGACGGCTCGCAGGACTTCGACCAGAACAAGGACGGCGGCGGCAAGGAAGGCAACGTCGGCAAGATCCTTCAGCCGGTCCAGGCCCAGCTGAAGTTCGTCGGCAACAAGAGGGGCAAGGTCGTCGCCATGCCGACGGCCCTGCGCATCATCACCGGTGACGCCAAGGCCTTCGTCAACGGCAACGGCAACGCCAACGTGAACTGGAGCTGCACCGGCTTCGAGAACAAGGTGCAGCTGGAGACCCAGTACCCGATCTGCCCGCAGGGCAGCCAGGTCGTCCGCACGACCAACTTCCAGAGCTGCTGGGACGGCAAGAACATCGACAGCGCCAACCACCGCACGCACGTGGCGTTCGTCCAGGCCGACGGCACCTGCGCCAACGGCTTCAAGGCGATCCCGCAGCTCCAGGTCCGGCTGGTCTACAACGTTCCGCAGCCGGTCATCCAGAACGGTGTCGTGAAGAACGCCTACGCGGTCGACACCTTCCCGGAGAACCTGCACAAGCCGATCACCGACCACAACGACTTCATCAACTTCTTCTCCGCGAACACGATGAACAAGATGGTCAACTGCATCAACACCGGCAAGCGGTGCCAGTGACCCGCTGAGGTCCACTGAGACCGGCTGAGGCCGACTGAAAGGCCGGCGGTGAGGATTCCTCACCGCCGGCCTTCCGTGTCGCCCGTGGACCGTCCGGGTTCAGTGACCGGAGTGCGTCGCGCTGCCGGACGCCTCGTGCGACGCGTGCGCGGAGTGGTCGGTGCCCTCCTCGATGTCGCCGCCGAGCGTCTTGCGCAGCGCCGTCACGGTGCTGGTCTCCTCGCCCACGGCCACCCACTTGCGGCCGACCAGGTAGTGACCGCCGTAGTCCTTGGCCCCGTTGATCCACTCGCGCTGCCCGCGGTCGGTGGCGAAGGTCAACAGGAGGAACCTGCCCGCGGCGGTCTTGCAGATGGCCTGGCGCAGTTCGTCGGCGTCCGTCTGCATGTCCGGCGTGCAGTCCACCTCGGCGGCCAGGTGTTCCAGGCTGCCGGTCGCCGCCGTCGGCACGGACACCTCGGCCTTCCCGGAGCCCGAGGAGCCGCACCCCGCCAGCACCAGCGCCGCCGCGGCGGCCGCCGCCGCGAAGATCGGTCGGGTCACCTTCATCTGTCCTCCCTGCAAGAGCCTCGTCCTGGATACGGCTCCCGCGTGCGGTCCGCTCAAAATACCGGCGCGAGCCGGACCGCGACGTGCGAGAGTGAGCCGGTGAACCGGAACTGGGAAGACCGCGTGACCGCCGTCTGGGCCACTCTGGACGAGTACCCCGAGGAACGGGCGGGCGAGTTCCGCGCCGTGATCGACGCGCTCGTCGACGAACTGCCCGAGGGCAGTCCGCTCGGCCTCTTCGAGCAGGCGTGCGCCTGGGACTCGACCGGGCACTCCGACAAGGCCGTCCCGCTGTACCGGGAGGCACTCGCCCGCGGACTGAGCGAGCTGAGCCGCCACAAGGGCCGGCGCGCCAGGATCCAGCTCGCCAGTTCCCTGCGCAACACCGGCCTGGCCGAGGAGGGCGTCGAGCTCCTCACCCCCGAACTGGACGCCCCGTCCGACGAGTTGGACGACGCCGTCCGGGCCACCCTCGCCCTGTGCCTGTCCAGCCTGGGCCGCGACCGCGAGGGCCTGTCCCTGGTCCTCGGCGCCCTCGCCCCCCATCTCCCCCGCTACCAGCGGTCGATGGCGAACTACGCGCGGGCACTCGTGGAGCCGTAGACCGCCCCGGCCGGACGGCGGTGACCATCCACCGCCCCGCTCGTTCTGCTGGACGTGCAGTCACAGGATGTCGCCCCGCGCCCCGCACCCGGTTCCGTCACCGACCGGGTCGTCGACGTCGAGCAGGCCGAGGCCGCGCTCGTCGAGCACTACCCGCGTCTCGTCCGGCTCGCCTACCTGGTGCTGCCGCCGGGCCCCGGCCGGGGCCGCCGGGTCCTGACCGCCCACGCCCTCGTCCAGCGCGCCCTGCCCCGCGGCCGCGCCGCGGCCCCCGTGATCCCGGCGCAGGCCCAGGCCGGCGCCCGCGACGGCGACCCCGGGTACGCGTACGTCCGCCTCCAGGTGGTGCGTACGGCGCTGGAGGCGGGCGCACCGCTCGGGCTCCGGGCGTGGCCCAGGCGCGCCCAGCTCCCGCCGCTGCTCCCCCAGGTCCTGGGCCTCAGGCTGTTCCCGCGCTCCGGCGGCGCCGACGAACTCGCGCTGGACCAGCGCCTGTCCGCCCTCTCCGGCCCGGCCCGTGCCGTCTACGTCCTGCGCGGTCTGGAGAAGCTGCCGGACGGCGACGTGCGCAAGGTGCTCGGCGAGGCCGGTGTCGAGGACATCGACGGCGCGCTGCGCGAGGCCGACCGGGTTCCCGCCCAGTTCGCGCTCCTCGACTCCCCCGAGTTCGACCCCTGCTCGCTCCAGGCCCGGCCCACCGATCTCATGCGCCGCCGCCGGCACACCAGGGCCGCGCTCGCCGCCGCCGCCGCGCTCGCGGTGTGCGGCGCCCTGGTGGCCCTGCCCGGCGACGGCTGGGGACCGGACGGTGCCGCCGCCCCCCTGTACGCGCGCAACCCGGCCGCCGAGGCCGCCCTCGACCCGGGCCGGCTGCTGCGGGTCTCCCCCGTCGCCTGGAAGACGTCCGCGCGCACCGACTTCTCCGTCTGGCCGGCCCGCGGCGCGCTCGTCCGCGACACCGCGCTGCTGCGCCGCGCCCTCGCCGTCTGGGCCCGCCCGGGCGGGACGGTCCGGGTCTCCGCGACCCCCGACACCCCCTCCGGCGGCCCCTTCGGGCCGCCCCAGCTCCTGTACGCGGGCGACGTCGGCACCGCCCGCGTGGTGATCCTGTACGACGGTCTGCGCATCGCCCGTTACGCCGAGCCCAAGGACGGCACGGCCGGGGCGGCCCTCGACTTCGCGCGGGTCGACGGCGCGGCCGGTGCCGAGGCCGCCGCGATCGTCCTGGACCGGGCCGACGGCAACGTCCGCTGGCTGACGGCGCCCTGGGTGACGAGGGCGGGCGAGCGGGACCTGTCCAAGCCCGGCGCCGGGGTGATGGACCTGACGCTCACCGACGGCATCACCTCGCCGCTGGCCAGCCCCGCCACCCGGTCCGGCACCTGCACCGGCTGGAACGTCCTCCAGATCACGGACGCCTCGGGCACCCACCTCCTCACCGACCTGGGCGAACTCGTCCCCGCCCGGCTCACCTCGGGCCGGCCCGGCGCGCCGGCGGAGGCGACGGGCGCGGAGGCGCTCCGCACCTGGGCGCCGTACGCCTGCTCGCTGGCGGACGTGCGCGGGCAGGGCGTACGGACGGTCAACGCGTGGTCGTACGCGCGCCAGCCGCTGCCCGACGGGAGCGGCTCGGCGGAATGGGTGTGCACCCGGGCGGAGACCTGGCGGGGCGACGGGACCCGGGTCCTCGCCCAGTTCCGCACGCCGGGCGGGCTCTCCGGGGCGGCCGTCGCCAAGGCCGGGGACGTGCCCGGGTGCGGGCCGCGCGATCCGCATGTGCTCGCCGGGGTGCTGTGGAAGTCGGAGGGCGGCAACTGGTACCTCCTCGCGGCCGGCGACCAGCGGGCGCGGTCCGTGCGGGCGACCGGCGGGGTGAGCGGGTCGGCGCAGGGCAACCTGCTCACCCTGCGCGCGGAGAAGGGCGCGAAGGCGGATCTGAAGGGCACACTGGCCGACGGGCGTTCGATCAACGGCCTCAACTGATCGGCACCGGTCCCCGCTCCCGGGGTGCGAAGTGATCGGCTGGTGCTCGTCAGGTGAACGCGCGCGGCCGAACCCGTCCGTTCGAGGCTGGATCCGATCGGTAAGGTGTGCCCATGACTACCGGGGTTCGTCGAAGAATGGGAGTCGAGGAGCGTCGGCAGCAGTTGATCGGCGTCGCCCTCGAACTGTTCGCCCAGCGCTCGCCCGACGAGGTCTCCATCGACGAGATAGCGGCCGCCGCCGGCATCTCGCGTCCGCTCGTCTACCACTACTTCCCCGGCAAACTCAGCCTGTACGAGGCTGCGTTGAAGCGGGCCTCGGAGGATCTCGCCGGCCGCTTCATCGAACCCGCCGAGGGCCCGCTCGGGTCGCGGCTGCTGCGGGTGATGCGCCGCTACTTCGACTTCGTCGACGAGCACGGCCCCGGCTTCTCGGCCCTCATGCGCGGTGGCCCGGCGGTCGGCTCCTCGACCACCAACGCCCTGATCGACTCGGTACGCCAGGCCGCCTACGAGCAGATCCTCTCCCACCTGGAGATCACCGACCCGCCCGCCCGCCTGGAACTGGTGATCCGTTCCTGGATCTCGCTCGCCGAGTCGACCGCGCTGATCTGGCTGGACGGACGGCGCATCCCGCGCGCGGAGCTGGAGGTGCAGCTCGTGCACGACTTCGCCGCGCTCACCGCCGTCAGCGCGGCCTTCGACGACGAGATGCGGGCCGTACTGCGCCCCGTCCTGAGCGGCGAGCCGGCCGACGGCCCCTTCGGCGACCTGGCGACCCGGTTGATCGCCCTGGCGTCCTAGGTCGTGTCCGCCCGGCGGATCATGCCGGCGACGCGGGCGCTCAGCCCTCGAACTTGCGGTACGACGGGTCCAGGTCACGGATCTCGGCGGAGGCGTGCAGCACGAAGTCCCTTTCCGCCGGCACGTGCTCGCGCAGCAGCTCCAGGACCGCCTCGGTCAGCCGCGCCTTGGTCTCGTCGGTGCGGCCGGCGAGCAGCCCGACGGTGACGTGGACGACCGCGTGCCGCGCCTCCCGCGGGTCCTCGTACCCGAACGCGGTCGCGTCGGCCTTGCGGAACAGGGTCTTGCAGGCCTCCGGCTTGGCGGCCGCGATCTCCACCACCGACGAGTGCAGGGCCGCCGCGAAGGCGGCCGGGTCGAAGTCGTGGGCCATCGTGGCCGAGTAGTCGACGGTGATGTTCGGCATGAGCACTCCTCTTCCAGGGCGTCCTGAGGCTCACCCTAGCCGCAGCGCCAGCATCGCGATGTCGTCCTCCTGGTCGCGGCCGAAGCGGGCGAGCAGCAGGTCGCACAGGGCGTCCAGACCCTGCGGGGCCTCGGCGGCGGCCGTGCGCAACCGCTCCAGACAGACGCCGAGGTCCGTGCCGCGCGTCTCGATCAGACCGTCGGTGACCATCAGCAGCCGGTCCCCGGGCCCCAGCACCAGCTCGGCCGGCTCCGGACGGTCGAGGCCGAGCCCGAGCAGCGGCCCGTGCACGTCGACGTACCCGGCGCCGCCGGAGCCGGAGACGACCAGCGGGGGAAGATGGCCGGCGTTGGCCACCCGCAGCCGCCCGGTGGCCGGATCCAGCAGGGCCAGGCACACGGTCGCCGTGACCTCGGGGTGGTAGTGCTGGAGCATCCGGTCGAGACGGGCGGCCAGCACCGCCGGGTCGGGGTCCTCGACGCAGTAGGCGCGCAGCGCGTGCCGGATCTCCACCATCACCGCGGCCGCCTCCAGCGAGTGCCCCACGACGTCACCGACCGCGGTGAACACCCCGGCGCCGGTGGACACGGCCGCGTAGAAGTCGCCGCCGATCTCCGACTCCCGGGACGCGGGCACGTACCGCACCACGAGGTCCACGCCGGGCAGGCGGGGCGGCCGTTCGGGGCGGGGCAGGAAGCTGTGCTGCAGGGTGCGCGCGACATGGCGTTCCACCTGGTACATCAGCAGCGGCTCGGCGGCCAGCGCGGTGACCTGGGCGAGCCGGGAGAGCAGGCCGTCGTCGGCGACGGGGGCGGCGGCGGGGGTGGCCACGCAGACCGGGGTGCGGCGACGCCGGGTCACGGCCAGCACCAGGCGGGCCGCCTCCCGCCGGCCGGGCCGGAAGAACCCGGCGGGCCACAGCGTCGCCGGCGCGACCACGCCCCGCACCCCGCCGGGTCCCGCCGCGAGCCGGGAGACCATCCGGGCCACCGTCTCGTGCGCGGCCGCGTCCGGCAGCCCGAGCGCGCCGCGGTCGCGGGTGGTGCCCCGGTGCAGTCCGCCGTCCGGGCCGACCACGAACACGACGGCCGGGGCGCCGATGAGCCGCGCGGCGCCCTCCGCGGCCGCGTGGGCCAGCTCCCCGGGGCAGCGCGCCGTCTGTACGGCGACGGTCGTCTCCGCGAGCAGGGTCAGCCGACGGGCGCGCACCTCCGGGTCACCCCGCCGCCGCGCCCCGCGCAGCGCGGCCCGCACGACGGACTGCGTCTGCGGGGGTTCGGCGGGCACCGTCAGACTCCCGGCCCTCTAGGAAACGACGTGGTGGGGCGGCCCCGCACCCGGGACCGCCCCACCAACGTAGCCCTGTATCAGGAAACCCGGGAGAATACCGCGACAGTACGACCCGGAACGGCGAACGTGCCCGATTCACGCACGTAGGACGAGGTCTTGACGGTAGAGTCCGCGCCCGATGCCTGCACCGGGTGCAGCCGGTAGTCCTGGCCGGCGAGAGAAACGATCCGCTGCTTCTGCTCGGCCGGAGTCGCGTTGAACACGACGACCAGGTCGCCCAGCTCCATGGTGATCACACCGGGTGTCTCGTCCGTGCCGGACAGCGGGAAGGACAGCGCCGACTGCACCGCCTCGGCCGTGCCGAGCGAGAACGCCTTCTCCGTGGTACGGATCCGCAGCAGGTCCCGGTACGCGGCGGAGGCGGCCGTGATCTGCGCGCAGCCCACACCGACGGAGGTCAACAGGGGCTTGGCGTAAGGCCACTTGGAGGAGTTGTCGGCCGCCGGGGGCAGCCCGCGCCCGAAGCCGTTGCCGTCGGCGCAGTTCCAGTGGATCGCGTTGAACCAGTCGCCGCTGTCGTAGGAGTTGCGGTCCAGGGACTTGGAGCGCAGCAGGTCGGAGCCGGCCTGGGAGAGCGCCGGACCCTGCGAGAGGGCGCTCGTGGCCATCGCGAGCACCTGCATCCGGGCCCGGTCGGCCGCGGACGTGTCCTTCGGCAGCTTGTAGGCGAGGGCGTCGAACAGGGACTCGTTGTCGTGCGCGTCGGCGTAGGCGAGGGCGTCGCCCGGTGCGTCCGCGTAGCCGGCGGGCGAGCCGTTGTAGTCGACCTCGGCGCCGGTGACCTCCTTGCCGTCGGTGCCGGTGAAGGTGAACTGCCGGAGGTTGCCGGACAGGCCGACCTTGATCAGGTCCTGGTAGTGCAGGAGGCGGGCCTTCTGCTGCGCCGGAGTGCCGTTCGCCGTGGACGCGTTGGGGTCGGTGTACAGCCCGGACGCGAAGCCCTGGACGCCGGGGTCCTCGTCGAAGGGGCCGCCGCCGCGGACGGCGTCCCGGGCCCGGTCGGAGAAGGTCGCGACGCCGGTACCGGCCATGTTCTTCTGCGTGGCCTGCACGAAGCGGGCGTCGTCGGCGACCTCGCCGAAGTTCCAGCCCTCGCCGTACAGGATGATCTTCTTGCCGTCCACGCCGTCCTTGGCGGGGGTCAGTGCGTCCAGGGCCTTCCTGACCGCCAGGATGTTGGCCTTCGGGTGATGGCCCATGAGGTCGAAGCGGAAGCCGTCGACCTTGTACTCCTTGGCCCAGGTCACGATCGAGTCGACGACCAGCTTGCCCATCATGGCGTTCTCGGTGGCGGTGTTCGCGCAGCAGGTGCTGTTGGCGACCGATCCGTCGGCGAGGAGGCGCTGGTAGTAACCGGGGACGATCCGGTCGAGGACGGAGGTGTCCGCCTGGCCGCTCGCCGCGGTGTGGTTGTAGACGACGTCCATGACGACCCGGAGGCCGTCGTCGTTCAGCGCCTTCACCATCCTGCGGAACTCGACCGTACGGGCGGTGCCGTCCGGGTCGGTGGCGTAGGACCCCTCGGGGACGGTGTAGTGGTACGGGTCGTAGCCCCAGTTGTAGGCGTCCTTCGCGGCGCTCTTCGTCACGCACTCCTGCTGCTGCCCGGAGTCGGCCGCGTAGGAGGCGAGGTCGCAGTCCGGGGTCGCCTGGTCGGCCCTCTTCTCGGGGATGGTGGCGATGTCGAAGGCCGGCAGGAGGTGCACGTACGAGGTGCCCGACCGCGCCAGCTCGCGCAGATGCACGGAGCCGGCGCTGTCCCGGTCGGTGAAGGCGAGGTAGGTGCCCTGCTCCTGCGCCGGGACGGTCTCGTCCGCGACGGAGAAGTCCCGGATGTGCAGCTCCTGGATCTGGGCGTCCTTGAGGGCGACCGCCTTGGGCTTGGTGTACGACGACCAGCCCTTCGGCGCCAGGGACCTGTCGTCGAGGTCGACGACGAGGCTGCGCTCGGAGTTCGCGGTGAGCGCGACCGCGTAGGGGTCGGTGACCCTGTTGGTGACGACCTTGCGGACGCTGGGCGCCCAGACCTTCACCACGTACCGGTAGGGCTTGTTCTTCCAGGACCTGGGGCCGGTGACGGACCAGACGCCGGTGCCGGAGTCACGCTTCATCCGCACGGTGGAGCCGTCGAGTTCCAGTGCCACGCTCTGCGCGGTCGGCGCCCAGACGGCCAGCGTGGGGCGGCCGTCGTGGAACGCCGGGCCCAGCTCCGCCTTCGTCGCGGCGGGGTACAGATCGTCGAGTACGCCGGCGATCTGGACGCCCGTCGCCGCCAGGACGGCGCCGTTGGCGGCCCGCTGGGAGGCGACGATCTGACCGCTCAGCGCCTCCCGCACCCGGTCGCGGTCGCGCGGGTCGACCGACCAGGCCGTGTAGCCCTTCAGATGCGGGAACCTCGCCTTCTGGGCGTCGGTGAGCGTGGTCTTCGCCAGCCGCAGCCACCGCTCGTCGTCGCTGGTGAGCGTGCCGTCGTGGACGGTGATCGAGCCGTCGTGGGAGTACAGCAGCTGGGTGGAGGCGGCGGCCTCGGAGCCGTTCCAGGCGACCGTGTTCCGGTCGATCCAGACCGCCTTGGAGGTGGTCAGGTCTAGCGCGGCGGCGGATCCGGCGGGCTGCGGGAGCAGGTACTTCTCCTGGCCGTTCAGCAGCCACACCTCGTGGCCGTTCGCCGTGAGGTCGAGGGACTGGTCGGCGGGCAGGTCCTTCTCGTCGCCCTTGTGGATGATGTAGCTGAGGCTGGTGGCCCCGTCGGCGAGCGGTACCTCGAAGACCGCGCCGTAGGCGTCGGTGCGCACCGGCTCGAGGGGGCTGGACCACTCGCTGGGCTGGGCGGCGCCCGTCCAGACGTGCAGGCCCCAGCCGTCGTAGTCGCCGTCGGCACGGTGGTAGTGCAGGACCGCCTTGGTCTCGTCCTGGGCCGGGTGGCCGGGGTTCTCCGTGAGGACGGCCTCCTTGCCCTGCTCGATCCAGACCTCGCCGGTCTTCGTCACGTCGATCGTGCGGTCGGCGGAGACGTCCTTGGTGCCGTCCTTGTCGATGACGAGGAAGCCGACGTTCGACGCGCCCGGCTTCAGCTTGACGTAGGCGAAGGCGCCGTACGCGTCCCGGCCGGTGAAGGGGTGGCTGTCCGGCCAGTTCGTGGACTCGCCGTCGGCCAGGTCGCCCCAGGCGTACAGGCCCCAGTCCGCGTAGTCGCCGTCGGTGCGCTTGTAGTGGACGATCGCGTAGTCGCGGGAGGAGGCGGTGGGGACCTCCTCGGCGGGCGGGGTGCCGGTGGTGCTCGCGGCGGTGGCACCGGCGGTCCGGCCGGCCGAGTCGACGACCACCGCCTTGTAGCGCAGGGCGGTTCCGGCGGGCACGTCCCCGCCGATGGTCTGGGTGACCTTGTAGGGGGCGTGGTCGGCGGAGCCGAGGATCTTCCACCGTCCGTTGCCGGTCTGGGCGGCGAAGACGACCCGGTTGAGCTGTCCGCCGTCGACGTCGGCGCTCAGCTCGACGGTGCCGGTGGCGCCGGCGGCCGGGGCCCGGAGGGTGAGCGTCGGCTTGGCGGCGGGCCTGCCGAGCGGCCCGGCGGCCTTGAGGACGATCGCGGAACCGGCCGGAACGGTGACGGTGATCTTCTTGTCGGCGCCGGAGGTCACCGTCTTGCCGGTGCCGTGGATCCCGCGGAAGGCCATGTGCGCGGAACCGGTCTCGAAGGTCGCCGTCTTCGCCGTGTCCGCGTTGTTGAAGGCCACGACGTACTCGGTCGTGTCCTTGCCGGTGCCGGTGCGGGAGAACGCGTAGACACCGGCCCCGTCGGCCGCGTACCGCTCGGTCTGGACTCCGTCGGTCAGCGCCGGGTTGGCCTTGCGGAGCTTGGCGAGGGCCGCGATCCGCCGGTACAGCGGCGCCTTCGTGTCGTAGGCGTCGCTCGCGTGGGTGCGGTCGGTGCCGATCTCGTCGTCGTCGAGATAGTCGGCGACCCGGGAGGCGAACATGGTCTGGCGGGCGTCCTTGTCGCCGCCGGAGCCGGTGAAGCCCTGCTCGTCGCCGTAGTAGACGACCGGGTTGCCGCGGCTGAGGAACATCAGCTCGTTGGCGAGCGTGTCCTTGGCGAGCAGCTCGGCGTCGGTCGCCTTCGGGTTGTCCTGGTTCAGGAAGTACCCGATGCGGCCCATGTCATGGTTGCCGAGGAAGGTGACCTGCTCGTACGCGTTGGCCTTGTCGGTCGTGTACTTGTAGTCGTCTTCGAAGACGGACGCCAGTTTCCGCGCGCTGCCGCCCTGCGAGGCGTACTGCCGGGCCGCCTCCTGGAAGGGGAAGTCGAGGGTGGCGTCCAGGCGGCCCTGGGTGACGTAGGGGGAGGTGATGTCCGTGTCGGCGGAGTAGACCTCGCCGAACATGAAGAAGTCCTCGCGCCCCCGCTTCGCCGCGTAGGCGTCCAGGGCCGTGGCCCACTGGGTCCAGAACTCCATGTCGACGTGCTTCACGGTGTCGATCCGGAAGCCGTCGATGTCGAAGTCCCGCACCCAGCGCCGGTAGATCTTCTCCATCCCGCTGACGACCTCGGGACGCTCGGTCCACAGGTCGTCGAGGCCGGAGAAGTCGCCGTACGTGGTCGACTCTCCGGCATAGGTCGAGTCGCCGCGGTTGTGGTACATCGTCGGGTCGTTGAGCCAGGACGGGACCTTGGCGGTCCGCTGCGCGGCGGTGACCGTCGGGGTGCGCGGGAACGAGTCGGCGTCGACGGCGGGGAACGGGGAGCCGCCGGCCGCGTGGTCGGCGTCGTCGAAGGGCTCGCCGTCCTTCGTCAGGTACGGGAACGCGCCCTTGGAGAGGTAGTCGTAGGACTTCTCCTCGTAGTCGACCACGTCGGCGGTGTGGTTGGTGATGACGTCGAAGAAGACCTTCATGCCCTTGGCGTGCGCCTTGGCGATGAGGGTCTCGAGGTCCTTGTTGCTGCCGAAGTGCGGGTCGACCTGGGTGAAGTCGGTGATCCAGTAACCGTGGTAGCCGGCGGAGGCGTTGGCGCCCGTCCCCTGGACCGGCCGGTTCTTGAAGATCGGGGCCATCCAGATGGCGGTGGTGCCGAGGCCCTTGATGTAGTCGAGGCGCTTGGTCAGGCCCTTGAGGTCGCCACCCTGGTAGAAGCCCTTGTCGGCGGGGTCGTATCCGGTGCTGAGGCGTGAACCGGTGAGGCCGCCCTTGTCATTGGCGGCGTCCCCGTTGGCGAAACGGTCCGGCATGACGAAGTAGAACTGCTCGCGGGTGTCGTCGTGCCGGGCGGGCGCGGCGGCGAGCTTCGCGTCGGACGGGGGCGGGGGCGGACTGTCCGCGTGCGCGGCGAGCGGCTGCACGAGGGCGGCCGCCAGCGCTGTCACGGTGACGGCCGCGATCCGTCTTGCTTGCGCGGTGCGGCGCGCCGAGGGCGCCGGCCATCTCGGTATCACAGGCGAGAACTCCTTGCGATTACGGCTCTCTTGGGTCCGACCCCGCGCGACCGTATCGCTAACGAAAGGTTTACAGCAAGAGCCTTGCAATTCACAGCAAGAACTTTCACCGGAAACCTTGACGTGCCCTTCTCAACTGCCCCACGCTCACCGGTTGTTGAAACCCTAACTCCCCCTTCCGGAGCCGCACATGACCACCAGACACCACCCCCCGGGTGTCCTACGGCGCGCCACCACAGCCGTGGCCGCCGCCGCACTCGCGCTGACCGGCGCCGTCGCACTGCCGGCCGGCGCGGCCCACGCGGACACCACCACCGAAGGCGACGTCATCGCCAACCTGTGGGAATGGAACTGGGACTCCGTCGCCACCGAGTGCACCGAGGTGCTGGGCCCGGCCGGATACGGCGCGGTCCAGGTCGCCCCGCCCGCCGAGTCCCTCAAGCAGTCCTCGTCCTACTGGTGGGACGCCTACCAGCCGTACTCCTACGACCTGAACAGCCGCTTCGGCACGGCGGCGAAGTTCGCCTCGATGGTGACCGCCTGCCACGCGGCGGGCGTCAAGGTCTACACGGACGCGGTGATCAACCACACCGCCGCCCAGACCGGCACCGGCTACAACGGCACGACGCTCACCAGCAAGTACGACACCCCTGACTGGGACCCGGGCGACTACCACCAGTCCGACGACTGCAACGACTCCGACCTGATCATCGACGACTGGTCCAGCCTGTCCGAGGTCCAGAACTGCGAACTGCTCGGCCTGCCCGATCTGGAGACCGAGAACGACAGCGTCCGCTCCGGCATCGCGGCCTTCCTCAACAAGCAGCTCGCCCTCGGCGTGGACGGCTTCCGCATCGACGCGGCCAAGCACATCCCCGAGGCCGACCTCGCGGCCGTCGAGGCCAGGCTGACCACCACGACCTCGGGGGCCACGCCGTACGTCTTCCAGGAGGTGTACCCGGGTTCGACCCCGCAGCCGGCGGACTTCTACGCCTCCGGTGACGTCCTGGACTTCACCTATGCGAGCAAGCTGAAGTCGGCCTTCCAGGGCAATGTCGGCGACCTGGAGTCACTGTCGTCCTCCGGCATCCTCCCGGCCGCCGACTCGGTGTCCTTCGTGACCAACCACGACACCGAGCGCAACGGCCTGCACCTGAGCTACAAGGACGGCGACACCTACCGGCTCGCCAACCTCTTCCAGCTCGCCTACAAGTGGTCCACGCCCACCGTGTACGCCGGCTGGGAGTGGACGCAGAGCGACCAGGCCCCGCCGAACTCGTCGGGCTTCGTGACCGACACCGACTGCTCCCAAGGCTGGTACTGCCTCGACCGGGACACCGGCGTCGTCGGCATGGTGGCCTGGCACAACGCCGTCGGCACGGCCGCCGTGTCCCACTGGCAGACCAAGTCGTCCGGCGTGATCGGCTTCGGCCGCTCCGGTACCGGCTTCTTCGCCCTCAACAACGGCTCGTCCGCGGCCACCCACACCTTCACCACGGGCATGGCCGACGGCACCTACAAGAACGTGATCGACGGCGGTGCGAGCACGGTGACGGTGTCCGGCGGCAGCGCCACGCTCACCCTCCCGGCGAAGAGCGCGGTCGCCTTCTACGACGGCGCCTTCACGCCGTGCACGACCTGCGAGGACGATGACGACGACGCGACGTCCACGGTGAGCGCGACCTTCAACGAGTACGCGCCGACGACGAGCGGAACGAACGTCTACGTCGTCGGCTCGATCGCGGCCCTCGGCGGCTGGGACACCTCCAAGGCCGTGCCGCTGTCGTCCTCCGGCTACCCGGTCTGGTCGGGGGAGGTGAGCGTGCCCATCAACACGTCGTTCACGTACAAGTTCATCAAGAAGGACGCCTCCGGCACCGTCACCTGGGAGTCGAACGCCAACCGGTCCGCCACGACGACGACCTCGGCGCTCACCCTGAACAACTCCTGGAACGTGGCCGACGCGAGCGCCACCGACGTCACCTTCAACGTCAACGCGACGACGGACTGGGGCACCAACGTCTACGTCGTCGGCTCCCTCCCCTCCCTCGGCTCCTGGAACACGGGCGACCCGGTCCCGCTGTCGTCGGCGTCGTACCCGACCTGGAGCAGGACGGTGATCGTCCCGAAGAGCACCGCCTTCACGTACAAGTTCGTCAAGAAGGACGCCGCCGGGACCGTCACCTGGGAGTCCGGGACGAACCGCTCCTACACGACGGGCAGTTCGTCCGGGTACTCCACGAGCGACACCTGGAAGTGAGCCGCCTCGGCGGTCCCGGTCCGTCCGGGTGAGCGGGCCCGGTCGCCACGGCGGTGTGTCGCACCGGCCGTGGCGACCGGGTCCCGGAGGATCAGCAGCCGCTCTTGCCCACGTAGATCGCGAGGGCGGTGTTGGCGCCGAGGGTCGCGCTGAACTGCCCGCTGGAGTTCACCGTGACCGGCGTGTTGCTCTGCACGTCGCAGTACGTCCCCGCGGGCAGGGAGGTCTGATACGTCCGCGTCAGGCTGCCCGACTCGTGGTTGATGGCGACATAGCCCTTGGCGCCGCGGCCGAAGGCGATCGCGTCGCCGCCGTTGTCCCACCAGTTGGCGACGGCCTCGCCGCGCGTCGCGTTGCGGAAGGCGACCATGCGGAGGATCTCCGGCCAGGCGTGCTGGCACTTCCAGCCGTTCTGCCAACAGGCGCTGACCGCACCGCCGTTGGGCGGCCCCGCGTCCACGTCGGACCACTCGTAGCCGGAGTTGACGTCCGGGGCGCCGTACGGGTGGGCGAGCATGAAGACGTTGGCGAGCGTGTAGTTCGCCCCGTCCTTGTAGTTGAGGGTGGAGCCGTTGCGCTCGGTGTCGTGGTTGTCGACGAAGACACCCGCGACGGAGCTGTTCAAGTAGCCCCAGCCCTCGCCGTAGTTCTTCAGGTAGGCGAGGTTCTCGTTGTTGAAGACCCGCTTGAGGTCGTAGGCGTAACGGAACTCCTGCACATCCCCGTTGCCCGTGTACTCGGTCGGCTGGACGGCCTCGCCGGAGCCGTAGATGACCTCCTGCTTCCAGTACACGCCCGGGTTGGTCAGCCGCGACTTGATGTTGGCGAGGTCGGCGGTGTCGATGTGCTTGGCCGCGTCGATGCGGAAGCCGTCGACGCCGAGGGTGAGCAGGTCGTTCATGTAGCCGGCGACGGCCTTGCGGACGTACTCCTCACCGGTGTCGAGGTCGGCCAGACCGACCAGTTCGCAGTGCTGGACGTTCCAGCGGTCGGAGTAGTTCGAGACCTGGGAGGTGCAGTCGTCGAAGTCGTAGGAGGAGTACAGCCCGGGGTAGGTGTACTTCGTGTACGACGATCCGCCCGTGCCCGTGCCGCTCCCGGCCGACATGTGGTTGACGACGGTGTCGACGACGACCTTCACGCCGGCCGCGTGGCACGTGTCGACCATGTTCCGGAAGGCGGCCCGGTCACCGAGCCGACCCGCGATCTTGTAGCTCACCGGCTGGTACGACGTCCACCACTGCGCACCCTGTATGTGCTCGGCGGGCGGGGAGACCTGGACGTATCCGTAGCCGGCCGGTCCGAGGGTGCTGGTGCACTCCTTCGCCACCGAGGCGAAGTTCCACTCGAAGAGGACAGCCGTGACGTCCTTGGTGCCGGGCGGGGTGGCGTGGGCGGCGGGGCCGAGCAGGGTCAGGCCGGCGGCCAGGGCGACGGCGCCCGAAAGGGTTCTGCTGCTTGCCATGTGGGGGTTCCTTCTCCATTGAAGGCTCTTGCGGAAATCTTTCAGAAACCTTGCAGTGGCGCGATGTTAAGGGTTCGTTGGCCTGAAAGGGCAGGGGTGTGCGTGAAGGATCTGCAACAACTCACGGAGTGACACCCCGGATACGGGCTACTGGCAGCGCGGGCACCACACGGTGCCGCGCCCGCCCACGCGGGACCGGCGCAGAGGGCTGCCGCAGCGCGGGCAGACGGCGTCGGGGTCGTCGCGGTGGCCGGTGAGCCAGGAGTTCCGCGGCGGGACGCGGCCGGCGGGGATCGCGGAGCGCAGGGTGCGGCGCATGTGCGCGTACAGGCTGCGCCGCTCGGCCTCGCCGAGACCGTCGGCCCGGCTGGTGGGGCTCAGCCTCGCGCGCCACAGGATCTCGTCGGCGAGGAGATTGCCGAGTCCGGCCAGGACGGTCTGGTCGGTGAGGACGGTCTTGACGCTGCCGCGGCGGGAGGAGAGCGCGGCCTCGAAGTCCTCCCGGCCGACCGCCGTCGCGTCGGGGCCCAGGCGGCCCAGTACCCGTGTGACCTCGGACTCGTCGTGGGCCAGCCACAGGCCCTGGAGCTTGCGCTGGTCGCGGTAGCGGAGCTGCCGGTCGCGGGACACGGTGAACAGGACGCGGTCGTGTGCCTCGACCGGGTCGTTCGGGTGGGCGCAGAGCAGTTGGCCGGTCATGCCGAAGTGCAGCAGGAGGGTGGGGCCGCCGGTGCGGGCGAGCAGCCACTTCCCGTGCCGCTCGGGCCGGGTGAAGCGCCGGCCCTCCAGGGCGTCGCGCAGCCGCCGCGCACTCACCCCGTGCAGCACTCCCGTGTCCATGACGTCGACGCGCCGTACGACCCTGCCCTGCGCGCAGGACTCCAGCACCCTGCGGAATCCCTCGACGTCCGGCAGCTCGGGCATGGGGTCACGTCCTCCCGGTACGCCCTCCCCCGGCCGAGGAGCCGCCCGCCCGGCGAGCGGGCCGCCGCCCCTTCCTCCATGGTGGCCCGTGCCGGGCGTCGGTGCAGCACCGCTCTCGCCGGAGGGACGCCCGGCGGGTGCCGGAGATCGTCCGGTCTGCGCGCTCGAGCCCCGACCGGGCCCTCGTGGGCGCCACGGTGATCCTCACCGGAGTCCGCCGGGAGCGGCTCGCGCGGGTGCCTCCCCTGTCACCGGGCGCGACGGTTCGCCGGCGGCAGCACGAAGGCCCGCCGCTCCCCAGGAGTGGCGGGCCCGTGGTGCGGTGCGGGGGTCAGGCCGTCGTCCACCAGACCGTCGTGTCGGCCGGGAGTTTCGCCTCTCCGTCCGTCTCCGCCACCTCGCCGCTGGCGAGCAGGACACGGCCGTACGACGGGATCCGGACCGACTCGCCGGTCGTGTTCGTGACGCACACGAACTCGCCGCGGCGGAAGGCCAGGACGCCCTCCGGGGCCTTCAGCCACTCCACCGCGTCGCCGGCGCCCAGGTCGGGGTGGGTGCGGCGCAGGTGGAGGGCGGAGCGGTAGAGCTCCAGGGTGGAGCCGGCCACGCCCTGCTGGGCCTCCACGCTCAGCTCCGCCCACTCGGCCGGCTGGGGCAGCCAGCTGCCGCCCGTGCCGAAGCCGTACGACGAGCCCTCCCGCGTCCACGGGATCGGCACCCGGCACCCGTCGCGGAAGCCGTCCTGGCCGGCGCCGCGGAAGTAGGCGGGGTCCTGGCGGACCTCGTCGGGGAGGTCGACGACGTCGGGGAGGCCGAGTTCCTCACCCTGGTAGACGTAGGCCGAGCCGGGCAGGGCCAGCATCAGCAGGGTCGCCGCGCGGGCCCGGCGAAGGCCCAGTGCGCGGTCGCCCGCCGAGCGGATCTGGGTGCCCAGGCCGGGCGGGTTGGCGAAGCGGGTGGCGTGGCGGGTCACGTCGTGGTTGGACAGCACCCAGGTGGCGGGGGCGCCCACCGGGCGCATCGCCTCCAGCGTGCGGTCGACGACCGTCCGCAGCTCCTCCGCGTCCCATTCGGTGGACAGGTACTGGAAGTTGAAGGCCTGGTGGAGTTCGTCGGGGCGGACGTAGTTCGCGGTGCGCTCGACCGTGGGGGTCCAGGCCTCCGCGACGAAGATGCGCTCGCCCGAGTACTCGTCCAGGATCAGGCGCCACTGGCGGTAGATCTCGTGGACGCCGTCCTGGTCGAAGAACGGCATGACATCGTTGCCCAGCAGTTTGAGCTGGTCGTGGGAGCCGAGGTCGGGCAGTCCGGCCGCCTTCACCAGACCGTGGGCGACGTCGATGCGGAAGCCGTCCACGCCCATGTCCAGCCAGAACCGGAGGATCGAGCGGAACTCGTCGCCGACCGCGGGGTGTTCCCAGTTGAAGTCCGGCTGCTCGGGCGCGAAGAGGTGCAGGTACCACTCCCCGTCGTCGACCCGGGTCCACGCCGGGCCGCCGAAGATGGACTCCCAGTCGTTGGGCGGGAGTTCGCCGTTCTCACCCTTCCCCGGGCGGAAGTGGTAGCGGTCCCGCAGCGGTGAGCCGGGGCCCTCCGCCACCGCCCGCTTGAACCACTCGTGCTGGTCCGAGGAGTGGTTGGGGACGAGGTCGACGATGATCCGCAGGCCCAGTTCACGGGCGTCGCGGATCAGCGCGTCGGCGTCCAGGAGGTTGCCGAACATGGGGTCGACGGCGCGGTAGTCGGCGACGTCGTAGCCGGCGTCGGCCTGGGGGGAGGCGTAGAAGGGGCTGAGCCACACGGCGTCCACGCCGAGGTCGCGCAGGTACGGGAGGCGGGAGCGTACGCCTTCCAGGTCGCCCATGCCGTCGCCGTTGCTGTCGGCGAAGCTGCGCGGGTACACCTGGTAGATCACCGCGTCCCGCCACCAGTCACGGCGCTTGGCGACGGTGGCGACGGCCGTAGCGGAGGTGGGGGTAGGGGCCGGGGCTGCGGAGTGCTGCTGGCTCATGGCGTCCTTGGTACGTAACGGGGTTGTGTTCATGGTTGTCGGGGTCCTGCGGCGGGTGTGGGTGGTGGGGTGGTGATGAGGCGGCCGCGGTGCCGGCGGGGTCGGATGGACACCGCGGCCGCCACCCGCGCGGTCGGGTGCGCGGGAGTCTTTTCACCGGGTCACCGGCGAGGGCGGGTCAGCCCTTCGTGCCACCCGCGGTGAGTCCGGTCACCAGGTTCTTCTGCACGAGGTAGAAGAACGCGGCGGCGGGTATCGCGATCAGCACGGCGGTCGCGGCCATGAGGTTGCGCTGGGCGTCGTGCTCGCTGACGAACGACTGCAGACCGACGGCGAGCGTGTACTTGTCGTCGCTGAGCATGAACGTCGAGGCGAAGGCGACCTCGCTGAACGCGGTGAGGAAGTTGTAGAAGGCGGCCACCGCGAGGCCCGGCCTGGCGAGCGGGAGGACGAGCCGGAAGAAGGTGCCGAAGGGGGTGAGCCCGTCGACGCGTCCGGCCTCGTCGATCTCGAAGGGGATGGTGTCGAAGTACCCCTTGAGCAGCCAGGCGCTGTACGGGATGACCGTGGTGCAGTAGACGAGGACGAGGCCGAAGTAGTTGTCGATGAGCTTCAGGTCCGAGAGGATCTGGTACATCGGCACCATCAGTACGGCGACCGGGAACATCTGGGTGACCAGCAGCACCCACATGAACTTCTTGTACCCGGGGAAGCGCATGCGGGAGACCGCGTAGCCGGTGGTGGCGGCGATCAGCACGCCGATGAACGTGGTGCCGAGCGTGACGATGAGCGAGCTCTTCAACCAGTCGAAGAACTTGGTGTGTTCGACGACGAACGTGTAGTTGTCGAACGTCATCTTGTCCCAGATGCCGCCCGGGTGGAGGTAGTCGTCCTTGTCCGGGCCGAGGGACAGATAGAGCAGCCAGACGATCGGGAAGAGCGCGATCAGGCTCGCGACGGTCAGGACGCCGTGGGAGACCAGGGAGCCGGCGAGGCTCGTCTCGCCGCGTCGGCGGCTCCGGCGCGGTGTCTTCACGGGGTCGTCCTTGCTCACCGGGGCGGAGGTCTGCGCGGTGGTCGTACTCATGGAGAACTCCTGCCTCAGATCGCGAGCTGCTGCTCGTTGCGGTTCAGCCAGCGGCGGTAGAAGGAGGTGAAGACGATCAGGATGGCCAGCAGCAGGATGCCGTAGGCGGCCGACTGGGCGAAGTCACGCGGCTGCTGTCCGAAGCCGAGGTAGTACGCCCAGGTGACGAGGATCTGCGCGTCGGGGGCGGTGTTGCCGAACAGCAGGAAGATCACGGCGAACTGGTTGAAGGTCCAGATGACGCCGAGCAGGATGACGGTGGAGCTGACCGTCCGCAGGCCCGGGAGGGTGACGTAGCGGAACCGCTGCCAGGCGGTCGCGCCGTCCATCTCGGCCGCCTCGTAGAGGGAGGCGTCGATGGACTGCAGCCCGCCGAGCAGGGAGATCATCATGAACGGCACACCGCACCAGGTGTTGACCATGATCGCGGCGAACCGCTGCCAGAAGGTGTCCTCCAGCCAGAGCGGTGTCGGCAGATGGAGGACGTCGAGCGCGGAGTTGATGATGCCGCCGTCGGCGAGCATGAAGCGCCAGCCGAAGACGGTGACGAAGGTGGGCACCGCCCAGGGCAGCACCAGGATCAGCCGGTACATCGTGCGGCCGCGCAGCTTCTGGTTGAGCAGGAGCGCGAGGCCGAGGCCGATGGAGTAGTGCAGGGCGACACAGACGACCGTCCAGACGATCGTCCAGATGAAGTGCGACCAGAAGCGGTCGTAGGCGGTCGGGCCCCAGAGGATGTCGGCGTAGTTGTCCAGGCCGATGAACTTGTAGGTGGCGTCGATGTGGTTGACGCCGATCGTGCGCGCGGTGTTGAGGCTGTTGGCGTCGGTGAGGGTGAGGTAGAGGCCGTACACCAGGGGATACAGCACGAGGACGCCGAGGACGACCGCCACCGGGGCGATCATCGCGTAGGCGTACCAGTGCTTCTGGTAGCCCCGCTTCAGGCGCCCGCCCAGGCCGGGCCCTGGTTCACGGTCACCGCGGCGCTTGCCGGTCGCGCGGTCGATGGCGACTGTCATGGTTCGACACCTTCTGGATCTTCACGCTGGATCTTCGAGGGGGGTGTACGGCTCACAGGCCGGTGGCCGCCGGATCTCTCCCCCCATGCAGCGGGAGATCCGACGGCCACGCGGGGCTCACTTGCTGAAGTCCGGCACCAGCTTGGCGATGGCGGTCTCGGCGGTGCTCAGGCCCTTGTCGAGGGACTCCTTACCGCCCGCGATCTTGGGCAGTTCGGTGTCGAGCGGCCCCCACAGGGAGCTGTACTCCGGCAGCGCGGGGCGCGGCTGGGCGGCGGCCAGGACGGCGCCGTAGCCGGCGATGCCCGGGTCGGCCTTGACCTGGTCGGTGTAGGCGTCGTCGCGCGTCGGCAGGGTGGAGTTCTTCAGCGCGATGGTCGCCTGGGACTTGGCGGACGTCATGAAGTTGACGAACTTCAGCGAAGCGGCCTGGTGGGCCTTGTCCGAGCCGGCGTAGACCGAGAGGTTGTGGCCGCCGGTCGGGGCGCCCGCCTTGCCGGCGGAGCCGGCCGGGACGGTGGCGATGCCCAGGTTGTTCTTGTCCTTGAAGGCGCTGCCCTTGTAGAAGTTCGTGATCTCCCAGGGGCCCTGGACGATCGCGGCGACCTTGCCGTTGACGAACGCGTCCTGGATGTGGGCGTAGGCGTCGGCGGTGGTGTCGGCCTTGTGCAGGCCCTTGCCGTCGAACATGCTCAGCCAGGTGCCGTACGCCTTCTGCGCGGCGGCCGAGTTCACCGTGATCTTCTTGGCGTCGACGTCGACGGTGTCGGTGCCCTCGCCGTAGAGGAACGTCTGGGCGTAGTAGGCCTGGGTGGAGCCCCAGTAGCCGTCGACGCCGGTCTTGGCCTTGACGGTGGCGGCGGCCTTCTTCAGGTCGTCCCAGGTCTTGGGAGCCTCGGTGATGCCGGCCTTCTCGAAGAGCGCCTTGTTGTAGACGAGCGCGAGGGTGTCGGTGACGAACGGCACGCCGTACGTCTTGCCGTCGTACTTGGCCTGCTCGACCAGGTTCGACTTGAACTTGGCCTGGTCGCCGAGGGCCTCGGTGCCGTCCAGCGGCAGGAAGTAGCCCTTCTTGGCGAAGGCCGGGGTCCAGCCGACCTCGGAGCGCAGCACGTCCGGGGCGCCGGAGGCACCGGCAGCCGTGTCGAACTTGTTCTGCGCCTGGTCGAAGGGCACGTTGACGTACTTGACCTTGATGTTCTTGTTGGCAGCCTCGAACTGCTTGACCAAGGCCTGGTACGTCGGTGCCTCATTGGTGGCGTTGGAGGTGTCCCACCAGGTGATGGTCACCGGGCCGTCCGACTTGTCGCTGCCGCTGTCGTCTCCGCCGCAGGCCGTCGCCGCGAGGGCGAGGGACGCCACCAGCGCGGTGGCCGCTATGCCACGCCGCATGAGTTCTCCTTGAGGGTGAAAGCCCGTGTAGCTACAGGGAGCGGTCCCGTCCGCCGTCCCTGCCGACTTCGCCGACTGCGCCGTTGCCGCCGCCGGGCGACGCCGAACGTAACAGCGTTGAAAGCGTTGCGAAAGTCCTTGCAGCAAAAAAGTGCAAGAGGTCTCCGAAGTTATCCGGGCGTGACCCGACAGCGACCACCGTGAGACGCTTGTTTACGCCCGTCGAGCACTTGAGGCGGTCTGTGCAAGACTCTGCAAGCTCTTGCCATCACTTTCATGAGGGATCACGAGGGAGCGCGATGACGCAGCAGCCCGGGCGCGGCCGGCCCAACGGTCGCCCACGGCGTCCGATTGGTGTGCAAGGCGACACCTGGCCGGTACAGTCCACGTCTGTGACCACACGGCTTGCCGACATCGCTGCGCAGGCGGGGGTGAGCGAAGCGACCGTCAGCCGCGTCCTCAACGGCAAGCCTGGCGTCGCCGCCACCACCCGCCAGTCCGTGCTCGCCGCGCTGGACGTCCTGGGCTACGAACGCCCGGTCCGCCTGCGCCAGCGCAGCGCGGGCCTCGTCGGCCTCATCACGCCCGAGCTGGAGAACCCGATATTCCCGGCCCTGGCCCAGGTCATCGGCCAGGCGCTGACCCGCCAGGGCTACACCCCCGTGCTCGCCACCCAGACACCGGGCGGCTCCACGGAGGACGAGCTGACCGAGATGCTGGTGGACCGCGGGGTCGCCGGCATCATCTACGTCTCCGGACTGCACGCGGACACCACGGCCGACATGCAGCGCTACGAGCAGCTGCGCGCGCAGGGCGTCCCCTTCGTGCTGGTCGACGGCTTCTCGCCGAAGGTCCAGGCCCCCTTCATCTCGCCGGACGACCGCGCGGCGATGACCCTCGCGGTCACCCACCTCGTCTCCCTCGGCCACACCCGCATCGGGCTGGCCCTGGGTCCCAAGCGGTTCGTGCCCGTGCAGCGCAAGATCGAGGGCTTCGTCCGCGCCATGCAGGACCAGCTGGGGCTGGACCCCCAGTCCATCGAGGCCGATCTCGTCCAGCACTCCCTCTACACCCTGGAGGGCGGTCAGGCCGCGACCACGGCGCTGATCGACCGGGGCTGCACGGCGATCGTCTGCGCCAGCGACATGATGGCGCTCGGCGCCATACGGGCCGCCCGCCAGCTGGACCTTGCGGTCCCCCAGGACATCTCCGTGGTCGGCTTCGACGACTCCCCCCTGATCGCGTTCACCGACCCGCCGCTGACCACGATCCGCAAGCCCGTGCCCGCGATGGGGCAGGCCGCGGTCCGCACGCTGCTGGAGGAGATCGGCGGGACGCCCGCGCCGCACAGCGAGTTCGTGTTCATGCCGGAGCTGGTGGTGCGCGGTTCGACGGCTTCGGCGCCGGAGAAGCGAAACCGTCCGTAGGGTGGAGAAGGCGGGGATTTCCCCCACTGCGCCGGGAGGACGGCGGGGGGTCTTTCCGCCGTAGGACGTGCAGGCCGAACCCGACCGAGGGATGATCGGGTGAAGAGGGCTTTTCTGGCAGACTTTGTGTCCATGGGTGACTCGACCGTGACGCCACTGGAAGGCCGTGAACAGGCCGTTCCGCAGCCCGTCACGGCCGGGGGCTCGCCCGCCCCGGTCCCGGCTCCCGCCCCTTCGCCCGACCGCCGCAGGCTCGGCCGTCTGCGCAGCCCGCGCCGGCCCCGCCTCTGGTTCGAGATCCTCCTCATCGCGGTGAGCTACTGGACGTACTCGCTGATCCGCAACGCCGTCCCGGAGCAGCGCTCGGAGGCCCTGCGCAACGCGGACTGGATCTGGCAGGCGGAGCAGCGGCTCGGGGCCGCCTTCGAGGAGTCGGTCAACCACGCCGTGAACTCGGTGACGTGGCTGATCGTGGGCATGAACTACTACTACGCGACGCTGCACTTCGTCGTCACCCTGGGCGTCCTGGTCTGGCTCTACCGCAGCCACCCCGGCCGCTACGCCGCGACGCGCCTGGTCCTCTTCGCCACCACCGCCGTGGCCCTCGTCGGCTACTACTTCTACCCCCTGGCGCCTCCGCGCCTGATGAGCGGCGGCGCCTTCGTCGACACGGTCATGGTCCACCAGACCTGGGGCTCGATGGCCTCGGGCGATCTGAAGCACATGTCGAACCAGTACGCCGCGATGCCGTCCATGCACATCGGCTGGTCCCTCTGGTGCGGCCTGACGATCTTCGCGCTGGCCAGGCTTCCCTGGGTGCGGATCCTGGGCCTGCTCTACCCGGTGGTGACCCTGGTGGTCATCGTCGCCACCGCCAACCACTTCTGGCTGGACGCGGTGGGCGGCGTCCTCTGCCTCGCCTTCGGCTTCACGGTGGCCGGCCTCTGGTACGGGACCCTGCCGTACAGCCTGCCGAGGGCGGTGCCGGAGCGAGAGCCCGGCGTGCCACTGCTGCCGACGAAGACGTAGCCCTGGCGGGCGGCGGAGGCGGGGTCTCGCCGACGGAAGCGGGGTCCGGCACCAGTCGCCGGTGGAAGCGGGGTCCGGCACACCACTTGCCGGCGGAAGCGACGTCCGGACCCCGCTCGCCGGTGGAAGCAGGGGCCGGCACCACTCGCCTACGAAGCCAGGTCCGGCAGCACTCGCCCGCGGAAACCGGGTCCGGCACACCGCTCGCCGGCGGAAGCGACGTCCGGCACACCACTCGCCGGTGGAAGTGGGGTTCGGCACCGCTCACCGGTGGAAGCGACGTCCGGACCCCGCTCGCCGGTGGAGGCCGGGTCCGGCAGCACTCGCCTACGGAAGCCAGGTCCGGCAGCACTCGCCCGCGGAAACCGGGGCCGGCACACCGCTCGCTGGTGGATGCCGGCGTGACCGGCGGTGGGCGGGCCGGTGGTGGGCGGCCGTGGGGTCACTCCCGGGGGACCCGGCGGCCGGCTGTGGTGGTCACCCCCGGTGGACCACGTGGCCGCCGGTCACGGTCAGCCGTACCGGCGCCTCGGCGACTTCGTCCGCCGGGGCCTCCACCGGGTCCAGGCCGAGCGCGGTGAGGTCGGCCCGCAGGCCGACGGCGATGCGTCCGGCGCGGTCGGCCTCTCCCGCCGCCCGCGCCGCATGGGTCGTACACCCCTCCAGCGCCTCCAGCCCCGTGAGTCCCGCCCTCCTCGCAGCGGCGCCCCGTGGCGCACGCGCCGTGGTCAGGACGGCCCGGACGTCGTAGGGGGCGATGGGCCAGTCCGAGCCGAGGGCGACCGTCGCGCCCGCGTCCCGCAGATCACGCAGCCGCCAGGCGTGCCCGGCCCGGCCGGCGCCCAGCCGGCGCGACCACTCGTCGGTGCCGTCGGCCCGGGTGTACGCGGTGTGCGGCGGCTGCATCGACGCGGCCACCCCCAGCTCGGCGAACCTCGGCAGCAGCGCGTCGGGCGCGGTCTCGACGTGCTCGATCCGGTGCCGCCCCCGGGCACCCTCCCCGAGTCCCGCCACCACGTCGAGGACGTGCCGTACGGCCGCGTCCCCGATGGCGTGCGTGGCCGTGCGCACCCCGGCGGCGTGCAGATGCCGTACGGCGGCGGCGTACGCGTCCGGGTCCGGCCAGAACGCCTCCGTCCCCTGGCCGTGGCAGTCCGCGTGCTCCAGCCAGGCGGTACCGCCCTCGACGGTCCCGTCCATGAAGAACTTGACCCCGTCGACCACCCAGTGCCGTCCGCCCCGCCCCTGCCCGGCGACCAGTTCCCCGAGTCCGGCCCGGTCGATCCCCGGCATGCACCAGGGCGCGAACCGCAGCCGCACCGGCAGCACGGTCTCCTCCGCCACCGACGCGACCAGCTCCGGGTCACCGGCGTCCATGACGTGCGCCCCGGTCAGCCCGGTCGCGGCCATCGCGGCGAGCAGGCCCACCAGCCGCTCCCGCCGGACCGCGCGGGACGGCCGGGGCATCACCTCCGCCACCAGTTCCATGGCCGCGTGCTCGACGAGGTGCCCGGTGGGCCGGCCGCCGGCGTCGCACACGATCTCCGAGCGCTGGGCGAACTCCCGCGCCCCCGTCACCCCGGCCGCGGCGAGTGCCGCGCCGCTGACCAGCGCGGAGTGGCCGTCGTACAGGCGCACGAAGGCCGGGGCCCCGTCGAGGACGTCCTCGACGAGCGCGCGGTCGACGGGCCGCCCGCCGAAGGCGTTGTGGTCCAGCCCGAAGCCGACCACCCACCCGCCGATCCGCTCGGCACCGGCCAGGGCGGCCCGCAGCCCCGCCGGATCGGTCACCCCCGACAGATCCACGCCGGTCGCCATGTCCAGCCCCCACACGGGGTGGCTGTGCGCGTCCACCAGCCCGGGCACGAGGTGCGCACCCTCCAGGGGGACGACCTCGGTGCCCGGCCCGCGCCAGTCGCGTACGTCGCTCTCGTCGCCGACGGCGGCGATCAGCCCGTCGCGGACGGCGACGGCGGTGGCGTGGGGCCGGGCGGGGTCGAGGGTGCGGACCTTGGCACCGGCGAGGATCAGGTCGGTCATGCGGGTGACTCCCTTTGTCTGCGGGTCAGGGCTGTTCGGCGAGCGGTGCGGACTCGACGGGCACGGCGGACTCACCGGGCACGGCGGACTCGACGGGCACGGCGGGTTCACCGGGCTCGGCCGGCTCGGCGGCGAAGGCGGCGTACACCCGGGGCCGCGCGCGGCGCAGCCACCACGCGAGGCCGAGGCCCCCGGCGAAGACGGCGGGCGCCAGCACGATCAGCACGGTGTTCACGGTGTCGGAGGCGCCGGTGAACAGGTCGATGTGAGTGATCACGAGCCCTATGGCGGTGGCGAGCAGCACGGCGGCGACGACCGGCGCGACCACAGTGCGCAGCACGCCCTCCTGGTGCCGCACCCGGCGGAAGTAGCAGGGGACGGCGATCGCGGCGAGCAGCTGGAGCACGAACAGTCCGATCATGCCCGGGGTGTTGACCCACAGCAGCAGCTGCTGGTACGGGTCGGCGCCTGCCGCCCAGAACCCGATCACCACGACCGCGCCGAGGACGGTCTGTGCGACACCGGCGACGTACGGGGAGCGGTGCCGGGGGTGGATACGGCCGAGGGCGGCGGGCAGCACTCCCTCCTCGGCGAGCGCGAGGACGTACCGGTTGATGGCGTTGTGGAAGGCGAGCAGGGAGGCGATGACGCTGGTGACGATGAAGACGTGCATCAGGTCGGCCGCCCAGCCCCCCACGTAGGTGGTGATGGCGGAGAAGAAGAGCCCGCCGGGGTCCTTGGCGGCGGCCGCGATCACGTCGCGGTCGCCGAAGGCCTGGATGGTGATCCACACGATGAAGGCGTAGAAGAGCCCGAGGAACCCGATGGCCGCGTACGTCGCGCGCGGCACGGTCCGCTCGGGGTCGCGGGCCTCGCGCCGGTAGATGACGGTCGACTCGAACCCGGTGAAGGCGGCGAAGGCGAAGGCGAGGACGACGGCCGTACCCGGCACGAGCACGTTGCCCGGCGCGAAGGACGCCCCGGAGAGCCCGTGCGCGCCCCCCTTGACCAGCACACCGCCGGCGAGCAGCAGCAGGATCCCGGTCTCCGCGGCGAGCAGCACCCCCAGCAGCTTGGCGCCGAAGTCGATGGAGCGGTAGCCGCCGTAGCCGATGACCAGCAGCCCGGCGAGGGCGATCGGCAGCCAGGGCACGTCGGTGCCGAAGAGGGCCCGCGCGGTGTCGTGACCGGCGGTGCCGAGGAGACCGTAGACGCCGATCTCCATGCCGTTGTAGCCGATGAGGGCGAGCAGCGCGGCACCGATGCCGACGGGACGCCCGAGCCCCCGGGTGATGTACGCGTAGAAGGCGCCGCCGCTGCGCACGTGCCGGCTCATGGTGGTGAAGCCGACGGCGAAGACGGCGAGGGTGAGACCGGCGATGAGGTAGCCGGCCGGGGCGCCGACGCCGCCGAGCAGGATCGCGAGCGGGGCGACGCCCGCCATGACGGTGAGCGGGGCGGCGGCGGAGACGACGAAGAAGGCGATGTCGGCGGTGCCGAGCGAGCCGGAGCGGAGGGTCGCCGCGGCGGGCGGCGTTCTCTTCTCGGGGGTGGTGACGGACATGGGAAGCCCTTCGAGCGCGGCGGACGGGAGGGTTCCGGGCGTGCGGGATGACCGGCGATCCCGAGGCGGGGTGGCTGCCCCGGACCCGTAAATCTAAAGGCTTTCGGTTTCGGCAATGTAGCCTCCTCCTGGGCATCCGGGAAGCCCCTCACCGACCTTCGTCCGACATCCACGGGGAGAACGCACACATGGGACGGCCGCGCACACCGCTCCTCGACCGCGAGCGCATCACCACGACCGCGCTGCAACTCATCGACGAGCAGGGAGAGTTCAGCGTGCCGCAGATCGCCAGACGGCTCGGCGTGCAGACCGGCTCGGTGTACCACCACGTGGACGGCCGCGACGGCATAGTGGAACTCCTGCGCGAACGGGTCGCCTCCGCGATCGACCCGCGGACCCTCGACCTCACCCCCTGGGACCGGGCGCTGGAGTCCTGGGCCCGCTCCTACCGGGCCGCGTTCGCCGCGCACCCGAGGACGATCCCGCTGCTGATGACCTCCCCCGTGCGGGCCCCCCGCGTCCTGGAACAGTACGAACGGGCGGTGACCCTCCTCCTGGACGCGGGTTTCGCCCCCGCCGACGTGATGCCGATGATCATCGCCCTGGAGAACCTGGTCCTGGGCTCGGCCCTGGACCTCGCGGCCCCCGAGACGATGTGGGAACTGACGGACGACACCCCCACCCCCCACCTGGCCGAAGCCCTGGCGGCGGTCTCGGAGAACAGGGCGGACCGAGCCTTCGAAACAGGCCTGCAAGGCCTGATGAACCACGCGAGAACCCTGCGGACCACCACGTGACAGCCCTCACGGCCCCGCCCCGCCCACACGGGCGGGCGGGCAGGTGGGCGGCGGGTGGGCGGGCGCGGAACTCTCCTCAGCCCCGCAACGGCGAGTCCTCCCGCACAGCCCCGCTCACCCCCCGTAGAACAACTGCTCCACGACCCCCCGAGCCCGCCGAGCCGTCCGCCGGTACCCGTCCAGCAGCTCCCCCACCCGCCCGGGCCCGTACCCCAGATACCGGCCCACGGCAGCCAGCTCCCGGCTCTCCGAGGGAAACGTGTCCCCCGCCCGCCCCCGCACCAGCATCACGGCGTTGCGCACCCGCGTGGCCAGCACCCACGCCTCGTCGAGGATCTCCGCGTCCTCCTCCGAGATGACCCCGGCCGCACGCGCCGCGCTCAGCGCCTCCCGGGTCCGTGTGGTCCGCAGCCCCGGCTCCCCCCACCCGTGCCGCATCTGCAGCAACTGCACGGTCCACTCCACGTCGGACAGCCCGCCCGGCCCCAGCTTGGTGTGCAGCTTCGGATCCGCCCCCCGGGGCATCCGCTCCGACTCCATCCGGGCCTTCAGCCGCCGGATCTCCCGCACGGCATCCTCCCCGAGCCCGTCCGCCGGATACCGCAGCGGATCGATCAGCTCGATGAACCGCCGCCCCAACTCCTCGTCCCCCGCCACGGGTTCGGCCCGCAGCAGCGCCTGCGACTCCCACACCAGCGACCACCGCCGGTAGTAGGCCTCGTACGACTTCAGCGTCCGTACGAGCGGCCCGGACTTGCCCTCGGGCCGCAGATCGGCGTCGACCAGCAACGGCGGATCGGCACTGGGGATCTGCAGCAGCCGCCGCATCTCGGCGACGACCCGGTTGGCGGCCTCGCCGGCCTCCCGCTCCTCGACGCCTTCCCGCGGCTCGTGCACGAACAGGACGTCCGCGTCCGAGCCGTATCCCAGTTCGTGCCCGCCGAACCGCCCCATGCCGATCACCGCGAACCGGGTGGGCAGACTGTCCCCCCAGCCCTCCCGCACCACGGCCCGCAACGTCCCGGCCAGGGTGGCGGCCGTCAGGTCCGAGACGGCGGCCCCCACCCGGTCCACCAGCGCCCCCTGATCGGGCTCGGCCGGCTGCATCTCGGTGCCGTACGAACCGACGATGTCCCCCGCGGCCGTACGGAACAGCTCCCGCCGCCGCACCCCGCGCGCCGCGGTGACGGCCTGCTGGGCGTTCTCCGCGCGCCCCACCGTGGCCAGGATCTCCTGCTCCAGGTGCGCCCGCCCGCGCGGCTGGAGCCCGCCCCCGTCGCCGTCGGCGTCGCCCAGCAGCGCGACGGCCTCCGGCGCCCGCATCAGCAGATCGGGAGCGAGCCGCCCGGCGGACAGCACCCGGGCGAGGTTCTCGGCCGCGGCCCCCTCGTCCCTCAGCAGCCTCAGATACCACGGCGTCTTCCCCAACGCGTCGGACACCTTGCGGAAGTTGAGCAGCCCGGCGTCCGGATCGGCGGAGTCGGCGAACCACGCCAGCAGCACCGGCAGCAGCGTCCGCTGGATGGCGGCCTTCCGGCTGACGCCCGAAGCCAGCGCCTCCAGATGCCTCAGCGCGGAACCGGGATCCGCGTACCCCAGGGCGACCAGCCGCTCCCGGGCCGCGGCCAGGCTCAACCGGGCCTCGCCGGTGGCGAGTTGGGCCACCGCGTCCAGCAGCGGCCGGTAGAAGATCTTCTCGTGCAGCCGCCGCACCACGGCCGCGTGCCGCTTCCACTCCCGGTTCAGCTCCCCGACCGGATCGGCCCGCAGCCCCAACGACCGCCCGAGCCGCCGCTGGTCGTCCTCCTGCTCGGGGACGAGATGGGTCCGGCGCAGCCGGTAGAGCTGGATCCGGTGCTCCATGGACCGCAGGAAGCGGTAGGCGTCGTCGAGCTGGACGGCGTCCGCCCGCCCCACATACCCGCCCGCGGCCAGGGCCTGCAGGGCGTCCAGAGTCGTCCCGCTCCTCAGCGAGGCGTCGGACCGCCCGTGCACCAACTGCAGCAGCTGCACGGCGAACTCGACGTCCCGCAGCCCGCCGGGCCCGAGCTTCAGCTCACGCTCGACCTCGGCGGCCGGAATGTTCTCGACGACTCGCCGCCGCATCTTCTGCACGTCGGCGACGAAGTTCTCCCGCTCGGCCGCCTTCCACACCAGCGGCTCGACGGCGGCGATGTACTCGGCCCCCAGCTCCAGGTCCCCCGCCACCGGCCGGGCCTTGAGCAGCGCCTGGAACTCCCAGGTCTTGGCCCACCGCTGGTAGTAGGCGAGATGGCTGCTCAGCGTCCGCACGAGCGGCCCGTTGCGCCCCTCGGGCCGCAGATTGGCGTCGACGGGCCAGATGGTGCCCTCGACGGTCGTCTCGGAACAGATCCGCATCATGTGGGAGGCGAGCTTGGTGGCGGCCCGCAGCGCCTTGCCCTCGTCGGCCCCGTCGGCGGCCTCCCCCACGAAGATGACGTCCACGTCGGACACGTAGTTCAGCTCGTGGCCGCCGCACTTCCCCATGGCGATGACGGCGAGCCGGCACAGCGCCGCCTCCTCGGGCGCGGCACTCCGTGCGATGCCGAGCGCGGCCCGCAGGGTGGCCGTGGCCAGGTCGGCGAGCTCGGCCGCGGTCTGAGCGACATCGGTCGTCCCGCACACGTCCCGCGCGGCGATCGACAGCAGACACCGCCGGTAGGCGACCCGCAGGGACACCGGGTCGTCCGCCTCCGCGAGCCCCCGTTCGAACTCCTCCACCCCGGGATGCAGATCCCTGGGCTCGTACGTGAGCAGCGCCTCCCAGTCCCGGGGATGCCGGGCCAGGTGGTCGGCGAGGGCGGCGGACGCTCCCAGCACTCCCAGCAGCCGGTCCCGCAACGGCTTGGCCGCTATCAGGGTGTCGAGCAGTCCCCGGCGGGCCGTGGGCCCGGACTGGGCCTCCAGCAGCCGTACGAGCCCGCGCAGCGCGAGATCCGGGTCGGCGGTCGCCCCCAGCGCCTCCAGCAGGAACGGATCGCTGCGCACCGGGGACAGCTCAGGCCCGTCCAGCAGCCGCTCGGCGGCGGAGGGGTCCGTGAAGCCGTGCCGCAGCAGCCGAGTGAAGGTACTGCTCCTGCGCCCCGGCGCCATCCCCGGCCCTCCCTCGGATCAAGGTCGTACGCCCCCGAGCGTAACCCGCGCCCCTCGGTGGCGCCCCGTGCCGGTTTCGGGTTCCGTGGAACAGGAGCGGCCGCGGCGACGGAGCCGGAGGGCCGAGGGAGGCGAGGAGCCAAACCATGGACATGTCGCTAGAGGTGGTCCTGCTGCCGGTGTCCGACGTGGACCGCGCCAAGGAGTTCTACCGGGACAAGGTCGGCTTCCACGTGGACCTCGACGGCGAGGTCATGGAGGGCGTACGCATCGTCCAGCTCACTCCGCCCGGCTCGGGCTGTTCGATCGCCCTGGCCGGCGGTCTCCAGGTGCCCACGGGCACGCCTCGGCCCGGCAGCTACCACGGCCTGCAGCTCTGCGTCACGGACGCCGACGCGGCCTACCGGGAACTGACCGCCCGCGGCCTGGACGTCACCGAACCCCAGCGCTTCGCCCCTCAGGACGGCGCCACCTTCATGTACTTCAAGGACCCGGACGGCAACGGCTGGGCGATCCAGGAGTACCGCCGCAGACTGACGGAACCCCTGCACCAGGTGCTCGCCGGCACCGGCGGCTGAGCAGCCGCCCCGAAGGCCCGCGGAACCGCACCGGAACGCGGCCCCGCCCCACGAGCGCGACAAGCCCCCACCGGGAAGGGCCGCCGCACCCCCGCGCGCCCCGGGGCGCGCCGACGCCCCCGGGCCCTACAGGACCGGCAGGTTCTTCCGCAGCTCGAACGCGGTGACCTCCGAGCGGTACTCCTCCCACTCCTGCTTCTTGTTGCGCAGGAAGAAGTCGAAGACGTGCTCGCCGAGTGTCTCGGCGACGAGGTCGCTGCGTTCCATCAGGGTGAGGGCCTCGCCGAGGTTCTGGGGCAGCGGCTCGATGCCCATGGCGCGTCGCTCCGCGTCGGAGAGGGCCCAGACGTCGTCCTCGGCGCCCGGCGGAAGCTCGTAGCCCTCCTCGACGCCCTTGAGGCCGGCGGCGAGGAGCATGGCGTAGGCCAGGTAGGGGTTGGCGCCGGAGTCGAGGGAGCGGACCTCGATGCGGGCGGAGCCGGTCTTGCCGGGCTTGTACATGGGGACGCGGACCAGGGCGGAGCGGTTGTTGTGGCCCCAGCAGATGTACGAGGGGGCCTCGCCGCCGGCGCCCGCGGTGCGCTCGGTGCCGCCCCAGATGCGCTTGTAGGAGTTGACCCACTGGTTGGTGACGGCGGCGATCTCGGCGGCGTGCTTCAGCAGGCCGGCGATGAAGGACCGGCCGACCTTCGAGAGCTGGTACTCGGCGCCGGACTCGTAGAACGCGTTGCGGTCGCCCTCGAACAGGGACAGGTGGGTGTGCATGCCGGAGCCCGGGTGCTCGGAGAACGGCTTCGGCATGAAGGTCGCCTGCACGCCCTGCTCCAGCGCCACCTGCTTCATGACCAGGCGGAAGGTCATGATGTTGTCGGCCGTGGAGAGCGCGTCGGCGTAGCGGAGGTCGATCTCCTGCTGGCCGGGGGCGCCCTCGTGGTGGGAGAACTCGACCGAGATGCCCATCGACTCCAGCATGGTGATCGCCTGGCGGCGGAAGTCCATGCCCACGTTCTGCGGGGTGTGGTCGAAGTAACCCGAGTTGTCGGCGGGGGTCGGGCGGGAGCCGTCGACCGGCTTGTCCTTCAGCAGGAAGAACTCGATCTCCGGGTGGGTGTAGAAGGTGAAGCCCAGGTCGGAGGCGCGGGCGAGGGCTCGCTTGAGCACGTAGCGCGGGTCCGCGAAGGACGGGGAGCCGTCCGGCATGAGGATGTCGCAGAACATGCGGGCGGTGCCGGGGGCCTCCGCGCGCCAGGGCAGGACCTGGAAGGTGGACGGGTCCGGCTTGGCGATCATGTCGGACTCGTAGACCCGGGCGAAGCCCTCGATCGCGGAGCCGTCGAAGCCGATCCCCTCGTCGAACGCCTGCTCGAGCTCGGCCGGGGCCACGGCGACGGACTTGAGGAAGCCCAGCACGTCCGTGAACCACAGGCGTACGAACCGGATGTCGCGCTCCTCCAAGGTCCGGAGCACGAACTCCTGCTGCTTGTCCATCTTCCGCTTCCCCATCCTTGCTGGTCAGGCCGCCTGTCCCTCGTCCCGCGAGAGGCGGTCGGGCACCCGAGCATCCCACCACAACACCATTTCGTGCGCGTTGCGGACCATGATCGCCTGGGCGACCCCGCCCTGAACGCCTCACGTCAGGCAGGTGTACTGCTCTCCCGCCCATCTTGCCTGCTCGGACTGACATCCGTAATGCCCGGCCCCCTCAGTCCCTCCCACCTCGTTAATTTGCATCTCAGATGCAAGTTTAACTAGCGTGCGGCTCAGCCGAACGCCGGCCCGCAGCGCCGGCGAGCCCAGAGGAGACCCGATGCTGTCCGAGCAGTCCGCAGCCACCGTCCGCGCCACGCTCCCCGCCGTGGGCGCGGCGATCGGCGAGATCACCGAACGCTTCTACGCCGACCTGTTCACGGCCCACCCCGAACTCCTGCGCGACCTCTTCAACCGCGGCAACCAGGCCGCGGGCACCCAGCGCCAGGCCCTGGCGGGTTCCATCGCCGCCTTCGCGACCCACCTCGTGGAGCACCCGGACACCCGCCCGGACGCGATGCTTTCCCGCATCGCCCACAAGCACGCCTCCCTGGGTGTCGCGCCCGAGCAGTACGAGGTGGTGTACGAGCACCTCTTCGGCGCGATCGCCGCCGTCCTGGGCGACGCGGTCACCCCCGAGGTCGCCGCCGCCTGGACCGAGGTCTACTGGCTGATGGCGAACGCGCTGATCGCGATCGAGCGGCGGCTGTACGAGGAGCGCGGGGGCGCGGGCGAGTGGCGGCGGTGGAAGGTCGTGGAACGCCTCCCGGAGACCGAGGACGTCGTCACCCTCCGGCTGAGCCCGCTCGACGCCGGACAGGTACGGGAGTTCCGCGCCGGCCAGTACGTCTCCGTCCGCGTCGGTCTCCCCGACGGCGCCCGCCAGATACGCCAGTACAGCCTCTCGGGCGCCCCGGACTCCGCCGTACGCCAGATCAGCGTCAAGCGGGTCCCCGGTGACGGGACGGCCCCGGACGGCGAGGTCTCCAACCACCTCCACGCGCACGTGCGGGAGGGCGACGTGCTGGAGCTGTCCGAGCCGTACGGCGACCTGGTCCTCGACGACGCCCGGGACACGCCCCTGCTGCTGGCCTCGGCCGGGATCGGCGTGACCCCGATGGTGGCGATGCTGGCGCACCTGGCGGCGACGGGCCACCGGGCCCCGGTCACGGTCGTCCACGCCGACCGCTCCCCCGCGGCCCACGCCCTGCGCGCCGACCACGAGGCGTACGCGGCGAAGCTCCCGGAGGCGTCCGTGCACCTGTGGTACGAGCGGGAGGCGCCGGAGGGCACCGCGACGGGCCTGGCCGACCTCACGGACGTCCCCGTCCCCGCGGGCACGCGCGCGTACCTGTGCGGGCCGCTGCCGTTCATGCGGGCGGTGCGGGCGCAGCTGATCGAGAAGGGCGTGGCCGCGGCCGACATCCACTACGAGGTGTTCGGCCCGGACCTCTGGCTGGCGGCGGCCTGACGGCACAAGAAGGCCCTGACAGGCGTCGTGACCGCGGGCCCACCACCGGCGGCGGATCAGCGCGGGTGGCGGGCCCGGGGCCGGCGCGGGCGGCCAGGAGCCTCAGGGCCGCCTGGAGATCCCCAGCAGCACCGGTCCCGTCGGGTCCGCCACGATGTCCTCGATCTTGATCGGGTCCAGGGACGCGAAGAACGCCTCCTGGGCGCGGCGCAGGGCGCCGCGCAGACGGCAGGCCGCGTTCAGGGGGCAGGGCGTGGCCCCCTCGCATTCGACCACGTCGCCCTCGCCCTCGAAGGTGCGGACCAGGCCGCCCACCGACGCCTTGCGCCCCTTCTCGGTCAGGGACAGGCCGCCGCCCCTGCCCCGGCGGGCCTCCAGGAGGCCGAGGTGCTGGAGTTCGGCCACGACCTTGGCGGCGTGGGTGTAGGGGACCTCCATCGAGGCCGCCACCTCGCGCGTCGTGGGGGTGGTCTCGCCCGCGACCGCGAGGCGCATGAGGAAGCGCAGGGCCAGGTCGGTGGATCGCAGGAGGCGCATGGGGGAAGGGTAGATAATACGCATCTGTCCTTCAAATTATCGGCCGGGGCCGGCCTGGCTGTGACCTGTCTACGCCGTTCCCCCGCTCCCCCATTACGATCAGCGCACTCGTACCGCCCGACCGTCCCGCCCCTTTCCCCCAGAAGGACAGGCTCATGGGTTCCGCCAACAAGTCCAGCAGTGCCGAACGCAAGGCGCGCATAGAGCAGATGCGGCGGGCTCAGCAGGCCCGCGAGCGGCGCGGCCGGTTCCTCGTGATCACCGGCAGCGCCGTCGCCGTCGCCGCGCTGGTGGCGGGCGGGGTGTTCGTGGTGAAGTCGCAGTCCGGCGACGACGCCCCCGCCGCCGACTCCAAGTCCTCGGGGCACTTCACCACCGGTTCGGACGGGGTGAAGACCTGGAAGGGGACGCTCGGGCGGACGCACGTCTCCAAGACCGTGAAGTACCCGGTGGAGCCCCCGGTCGGCGGCAACCACGACCCGGTCTGGCTGAACTGCAACGGCGACGTGTACACCGAGCCGGTCGACAACATGAACGCCGTGCACTCGCTGGAGCACGGCGCGGTCTGGGTGACGTACAACAGCGAGGCCGGCAAGGCCGACGTCGAGGCGCTCGCGGCGAAGGTGAAGAAGACGCCGTACACGTTCATGAGCCCCGACGACAAGCAGGCCGACCCGATCATGCTCACGGCGTGGGGCAGGCAGCGGACGGTGACCGGCGCCGACGACCCGGACGTGGACACGTTCTTCCAGAAGTTCGTGCAGGGTGAGCAGACGCCCGAGCCGGGCGCCTCGTGCACCGGCGGGACGATGAAGTGAGCCGGCACGCGGGCCTGGTCGCGGGAACGGCGGCGGCGGTCCTGGTCGCGGTCGGTGCGCTCACCTACGCCGTCGCCGAGGACGGCGGGCCGGACACCGCGACCCCCGCCGCGGACTCCGCGGACGCCGGGTTCGCCCGGGACATGGCCGTCCATCACCAGCAGGCCGTCGAGATGTCGTACATCGTGCGGGACCGGACGGACGACGAGGAGGTGCGGCGGCTCGCCTACGACATCGCCCAGACGCAGGCCAACCAGCGCGGCATGCTCCTCGGCTGGCTCGATCTGTGGGGACTGCCCAAGGTGTCCTCCGACGCGCCCATGACCTGGATGGGCATGGGCGGCATGAGCGACGGCGAGGACGGCGCGCTGATGCCCGGCATGGCCACCGACGCCGAACTGGAGAAGCTCGGCACCCTCGACGGCGAGCAGGCCGAGGTGTTCTATCTCCGGCTCATGACGGCCCATCACAAGGGCGGCATCCACATGGCCGAGGGCTGTGCGGCGAAGTGCACGGTCAAGGTGGAGAAGCGGCTCGCGCAGGGCATGGTCGAGGCGCAGCAGTCGGAGATCGACCTGATGACGGACCTGCTGAAGGCGCGGGGAGCCAAGCCGTAGCCCGCCCCGCGGACCCCCATAGGGTTTTCCCTCGATTTCACGGACGTATCCGTCAAATCAGCCCAGGAAGCGGTCACTTGGCCGCTTCTTGGGGTGCGCATTCCCCTGGCATGAACGGTTCGTCGCAAGAGTGGCCCGCACGTCGAGTGATCCACTCGCGTCGAACCACATACAGGGGGTCCGATGAGATCCAACCGTGCCGCGCTGCGCGCCGGGGTGAGCATGGCAGCGACACTGCCCATGATCGCCGGCGCGCTGGCGCTCGGCATACCCGCGGCGCACGCCGCGGACGGTCCGGCCCGTGACACGCTGGCCGGGACCAAGCCCGCGTGGGCGACGGCCAAGGCGGACAAGGGCGCGACCTCGGACAGCGCCCGGGTCTCCGCCCGCGTGTATCTCGCGGGGCGGGACGCCGACGGCCTCGCCGCGTACGCGAAGGCGGTGTCCGACCCGTCCTCCCCGGCCTACGGCAAGTACCTCTCCGCCCGGCAGGCGCGGTCCCGCTTCGGCGCGACCAAGGCGCAGGTGGCCGCGGTCGAGGCGTGGCTGACGGCGGCCGGTCTCAAGGTCACGGGCACCACGCGGCACTACGTCTCCGTCAGCGGTGACGTGGCCGCCGCCGAGAAGGCGTTCGGCACCCAGCTGCACAACTACGCCAAGGGCGGCAGGACGTACCGCGCGCCGTCGAAGGCGGCCTCGGCGCCCGAGAGCCTGGACGGTGCCGTCCTGACCGTCACCGGCCTGGACAACGCGCCGCACAAGGCCGGCGCCAAGGACCAGCTCCCGCCGCCGGACGCGGTGTTCAAGAACTCCGGGCCCTTCTCCTCGTACTACGGCTCGGCCATCGCGAGCACGCTCCCGGACGCGTACGGCACGAAGATCCCGTACGCCGTCCAGGGGTACACCGGCAAGCAGTTGCGCGCCGCCTACGGCGCGGGCACCCGCACGGGCAAGGGCGTGCGCATCGCCATCACCGACGCGTACGCCTCGCCGACGATCGCCTACGACGCGGCCGCCTACGCGAAGGCGCACGGCGACGCGGCCTGGAAGACGGGCCAGCTGACCCAGGTCCTGCCGAAGAACTACACCAAGACCGAGGAGTGCGGGGCGGCCGGCTGGTACGGCGAGGAGACCCTCGACGTCGAGGCCGTGCACGCGGTCGCGCCGGCCGCGAGCGTCACCTACGTCGGCGCCTCGTCCTGCTACGACGACGACCTGCTCGACTCGCTCGGCAAGATCGTCGACAACCACCTGGCCGACATCGTCTCCAACTCCTGGGGCGACATCGAGGCCAACCAGACGCCGGACCTGGCGGCCGCCTACGACCAGGTCTTCCAGTTCGGCGCGGTCGAGGGCATCGGCTTCTACTTCTCCTCGGGCGACAACGGCGACGAGGTCGCCAACACCGGTACGAAGCAGGTCGACACCCCGGCCAACTCGGCGTGGGTGACGGCCGTCGGCGGCACCTCGCTGGCGGTCGGCAAGGGCGACAAGTACCTGTGGGAGACCGGCTGGGGCACCGAGAAGGCCATGCTGTCCGACGACGGCAGGAGCTGGACCGGCTTCCCCGGCGCGTTCACCTCGGGTGCGGGCGGCGGCACCAGCAAGACCGTCGCCGAGCCGTACTACCAGAAGGGCGTCGTCCCGAACGCGCTGGCCACGGCCAACAACGCGGCCGGCAACCGGGTCGTCCCGGACATCGCGGCGATCGCCGACCCGAACACCGGCTTCAAGGTCGGCCAGACCCAGACCTTCCCGGACGGGTCCGAGCAGTACAGCGAGTACCGCATCGGCGGCACCTCGCTGGCCGCGCCGGTCATCGCGGCCGTCCAGGCCCTGGCGCAGGAGGCGCGCGGCGGCAAGGCGATCGGTTTCGCCAACCCGTCGATCTACTCCAAGTACGGCTCGCGGGTCTACCACGACGTCACGGACAACCCCACGGGGTCCGGGCTCGCCGTGGCGCGGGTCGACTTCGCCAACGGCTACGACGCCGCCGACGGTCTGCTGACCTCCGTCCGCAGTCTCGGCAAGGACAGCTCGCTGTCCGCGGTCAAGGGCTACGACGACGTCACCGGCGTGGGCACGCCCGCGAACGGTTACGTGGAGTCGTACAAGGGCCGCTGAGGAACGCCGGCGACGGCACCGCGAAGGGGCGTGGGGTGGACACACCCCACGCCCCTTCACCGCGTGGGGACACCCCGCGCCACCCGATCGTGTCGCTCTGACGATTACACTGGCCCCCGTGCCTCCGTTGAACTTCTGGTCGATCTATCAGCACGGCTTCGCACGCGTCGCCGCATGTACGGGCCACACCGTCATCGCGGACCCGCATGCCAACGCCGAGTCGGTCCTGCGCCACGCGCGCCGGTGCGCCGAGGAGGGGGTCGCCGTCGCCGTCTTCCCGGAGATGGTGCTGTGCGGCTACTCGATCGAGGACCTGCTGCTCCAGGACGCGGTCCTCGACCAGGTCGAGGCGGCGCTCCGGGAGGTGGTGGCCGGCTCGGCGGATCTGCTGCCGGTTCTCGTCGTCGGTGCCCCGCTGCGCCACCGCAACCGGGTCTACAACTGCGCGGTGGTCGTGCACCGCGGCCGTGTCCTCGGTGTGGTGCCCAAGTCGTACCCGCCGAACTACCGGGAGTTCTACGAGCGCCGGCAGATCGGCGACGGCGCCGACGAGCGCGGCGGGTCGATCCGCGTCGGCGGCGAGACCGTACCGTTCGGCGTGGACCTGCTGTTCGACGCGCGGGACGTTCCCGGTCTCGTGCTGCACGCGGAGATCTGCGAGGACATGTGGGTGCCGGTGCCGCCCAGCGCGGAGGCGGCCCTCGCCGGTGCGACCGTCCTCGTCAACCTCTCGGGCAGCCCGATCACGGTCGGGCGGGCCGAGGACCGCAAGCTGCTGTGCCGTTCGGCGTCCTCGCGCTGCCTCGCGGCGTACGTCTACGCGGCGGCCGGGCTGGGCGAGTCGACCACCGACCTGTCCTGGGACGGCCAGGCCATGGTCTACGAGAACGGGGTGCTGCTGGCGGAGACCGAGCGGTTCCCGCTCGGCGACAGCCACGCGGTGGCGGACGTGGACCTCGACCTGCTGCGGCAGGAGCGGCAGCGGATGGGCACGTTCGACGACAACCGCCGTACGCACCAGGCGCGGACCGGCGACTTCCGGACGGTCACGTTCGCCCTCGAGCCGCCGCTCACCGACCTGGGGCTGCGCCGTCGCCTGGAGCGCTTCCCGTTCGTGCCGGCCGACGCCGACCGCCTCGCCCTGGACTGCTTCGAGGCGTACAACATCCAGGTCGCGGGCCTTCAGCAGCGGCTGGCGGCGATCGGCGGCCCGAAGGTGGTCATCGGGGTGTCCGGCGGCCTCGACTCCACGCACGCGCTGATCGTCGCCGCCCGCGCGATGGACCGCGCGGGGCGCCCGCGCAGCGACATCCTGGCCTTCACGCTGCCCGGCTTCGCCACCAGCGACCACACCAAGGACAACGCCCACAAGCTGATGAACTCGCTCGGCGTCACCGCCGCCGAGCTGGACATCACGCCGACGGCGCGGCTGATGCTGCGGGAGATGGGCCACCCGTTCGCCTCCGGGGAGCCGGTGTACGACGTCACCTTCGAGAACGTGCAGGCGGGACTGCGCACCGACTACCTGTTCCGGCTCGCCAACCAGCGCGGCGGCATCGTGCTGGGCACCGGTGACCTGTCGGAGCTGGCGCTCGGCTGGTCCACGTACGGCGTGGGCGACCAGATGAGCCACTACAACGTCAACTCGGGCGTGCCGAAGACGCTGATCCAGCATCTGATCCGCTGGGTCATCAGCAGCGGCCAGTTCGACGAGGAGACCGGCCGGACGCTCGCCGCGATCCTCGACACCGAGATCAGCCCGGAGCTGGTCCCGGGCGAGGAGTTGCAGTCCACCGAATCCAAGATCGGCCCGTACGCGCTGCACGACTTCACGCTCTTCCACGTGCTGCGGTACGGCTTCCGGCCGTCGAAGATCGCCTTCCTGGCCTGGCACGCCTGGCACGACCCGGAGGCCGGCGCCTGGCCGCCGAACTTCCCCGAGGCCAAGCGGGTGGCGTACGACCTGCCGGAGATCCGGCAGTGGCTGGAGGTCTTCTGCCGGCGCTTCTTCGCGTTCGCTCAGTTCAAGCGCTCGGCCATGCCGAACGGGCCGAAGGTCTCGGCGGGGGGTTCGCTCTCGCCGCGCGGCGACTGGCGGGCGCCGTCCGACAGTTCGGCCCGGGCCTGGCTGCGCGATCTCGCCCGCTTCGACGCATAGCCCACCCGCCCGCCTCGGGTGGGTCGGAAGGTGGCCGCCCCCGCTGAGCGCCCCGCGCGGCGGAGCCGCGCCTCGCCGCGGCTCCGCGCTCCGGGGACCGGGCTTCGCCCCGCTCCCCCAGGAGGCGTCAGTGACGCGCCGCAGCCTCCGCCGGCTCCGGCCGGTGCGTCGCCACGATCCGCTCCCGGCCGGTGACACCGGCCGCGGCCCTGCGGCGGTCCACGCCGTACGCCACGCCCGCCACGGCCAGGCCCAGCACCGCCAGCACCGCGCCCGCCAGGGCCGGGGAGGTCACGCCGAAGCCCGCCGCCAGGGCCAGGCCGCCGATCCAGGCGCCGCCGGCGTTGGCGAGGTTGAACGCGGCCTGGTTGGCGGAGGAGGCGAGGGAGGGGGCCGCCGTCGCCTTCTCCATGACCATCAGGTTGAGCGGGTTGCCCGCGACGAAGGCCGCGATGCCGAGGAGGACGACCGCCAGGGCCCCGCTCCACTGGGTGCGCATCAGGACGGGGAAGAGCGCCAGGACGGCCGCGAGGGAGATCAGGCCGGCGAACAGGGTGCGGCGCATCGCGTGGTCGGCGAGGCGGCCGCCCAGCAGGTTGCCGATCGTCGCGCCCACGCCGAACAGGCCGAGCAGGAGCGTCACGCTGGAGCCGGCGTAGCCGGCCGCGTCGGTCAGCATCGGCGTGATGTAGCTGTACGCGGAGAACAGCGCGCCGAAGCCCGCGACCGTCGTGCCCAGCGCCAGCCAGACCGGGAGGGACTTCAGCGCCCTCAGTTCGCCGCGCAGGCCGGCCGCGGGGGATCCCGTCACCTCGCGCGGGACGAGCAGGACGAGGGAGGCGATGGCCGCGAGGCCGATCGCGCTCACGCCCAGGAACGTCACCCGCCAGCCCAGGTGCTGGCCGACGAGCGTGGCGACCGGGACGCCCGCGATGTTGGCGACCGTCAGGCCGAGGAACATCAGCGACACCGAGCGCGCCTTGCGCTCCGGCGCGACCAGGCCGGTGGCCACCACCGCGCCGACGCCGAAGAAGGCGCCGTGCGGAAGGCCGCTGAGGAAGCGGGCGGCCAGGAGCCAGTCGTAGCCGGGAGCGAGGGCGGACAGCGCGTTGCCCGCGACGAACAGCGCCATGAGGGACACCAGCAGCGTCCGGCGGCGCATCCGGGCCGTCACCGCCGCGAGCAGCGGTGCGCCGATGACCACGCCGAGGGCGTAGGCGGAGACCAGGTGTCCGGCGGTGGGGAGGGAGATGCGCAGGTCTGCCGCCACGTCGGGCAGCAGGCCCATCATCACGAACTCGGTGGTGCCGATGCCGAAGGCGCCGACGGCGAGGGCGAGCAGGGCCAGAGGCATGAGGGGGCCGTTGCCTTTCGGGGGAGGGGTTGCTTCCATCGTATGTTCAACGACGGAACAAACTCTCCCCCGCCCGCTATTCCGGCAGGTTGCGGATCCTCTACGTCCCGGTTTCCCGGGCCTTTCACCCGTCCGGCGTGGTGAGCTTCACACGCGCCGCCACCGGCAGGTGGTCGCTGCCCGTCTCCGGGAGCGTCCACGACGTCTCCGGTTCCACGCCCCGCACCATGATCTGGTCGATCCGCGCCATCGGGAAGGACGCCGGCCAGCTGAAGCCGAAGCCGCTGCCCGCCGCGCCCTGCGTGGAACGCATCTGGGAGGTCACGGCGTTGAGCGAGCGGTCGTTCATGGTGCCGTTCAGGTCGCCGAGCAGGATCACCCGGCTCAGCGGCTCGTCGGCGATCGCCTCGCCCAGCGCGTCCGCGCTCTTGTCGCGCTGCCGGGCGGTGAAGCCGGCCTGCAGCTTGACCCGCACGGAGGGGAGATGGGCCACGTAGAACGCCACGTCGCCCTCCGGGGTCGCCACCGTCGCCCGCATCGCGCGCGTCCAGCCCAGCTTGATGTCGACGGGCTTCACCCCGCTCAGCGGGTACGTGCTCCACAGGCCGACCGTGCCCTGCACCGAGTGGTACTTGTACGTCGCCGCCAGCGCCTTCTCGTACACCGGCACCGCCGAGGCGGTCAGTTCCTCCAGCGCCACCACGTCCGCGCCGGACGCGGCCACGTCACGGGCGGTGCCGGACGGGTCGGCGTTGTCGGCGTTGACGTTGTGGGTGGCGACGGTGAGGTCGCCGCCGCTGCCGGTCTTGTCGCCGAGCAGTCCGCCGAAGAGGTTCAGCCAGACGACGGCCGGCAGGACCACCGCGATGAGCGCGCTCGCCGACCTGCGGACCACGGCGAGGAGCAGGAACAGCGGGACGAAGAGGCCCAGCCACGGCAGGAACGTCTCCGTGAGGCTGCCGAGGTTGCCGAAGCGGTTGGGGATGCGCGAGTGCAGCAGCATCACCAGGGAGAGGAGGAGGGCCAGCGCGGCGACCACCAGGCCGCGGCGCCAGATGCGCGGATCGCCGCGCCAGCCGGCGGCCAGCCGGCCGGCCAGACGTCCGATCAGGCGCCGGAGGCGATCTCCCCGACGCTCGGGTCCCGAGCCGCCGTTGTCGTCCGTCTCCGTCATGTACGCCTGCTGCGCCATACCGTCGCCTCACTGCCTGCCGTGCACACCGTCTCCCCCGTGGGTACGACCCTAGGGGATGATCGGCTCCGATCCTGCCGTCCCTCGACGGCCGTACGCGCACTGGGACGACCGGGGTGGCGCCGGGGGTTCCGGACCTGCGGCGCGATGCCTGGTCTGTGACGAAACGCGCACATTCCCGTCGGCGGGTGTGTCAGTTGACGGGGCGTAGTCCGGTGAGCAGGGTGTCGACGATGCGCTCCGCGAGGTCGTCGGGGAGATCGGCCTCGGGACGCAGGACGGCGCGGACGAGCATGGGGCCCACGACGATGTCGTTGACCAGCTCCAGGTCGAGGTCGGCCCGGAGTTCGCCGTTCTCCTGACCGCGGCGCAGGATCTCGATGCCGAGCCTGCGCCGGGGGGCTATGACCGAGTTGTGGTACGCCGCCCAGATCTTGGGGCTGCTCTTCATCTGGGCGTGGACGTTGTGCAGGATCGCCGAGGAGCGGTTGGCGAGGCCGCGCCTCCGCAGCGACTCCAGCAGCACGATGAGGTCGTCGCGCAGGGAGGTGCCCGGGAGCAGTTCGGGGTCCTCGGGTTCGGCGGCGCGCAGCACGTCGACGAAGAGTTCCTCCTTGCCGCTCCAGCGCCGGTAGATCGTGGCCTTGCCGACTCCGGCGGTACGGGCGATGCGCTCCATGGAGATCTCGGCGAGCGGGACGCCGTCCTCCAGCAGCTTCATCGTGCCCTCGATGATGGCCCGTTCCACGGCCTCGCTGCGGGGCCGGCCCCTGACGGGCTGTTCCGGAGCGGTGCCACTGCCGGCGAGGCTCACGTCCATCGTTCCTTTCGTCGTACTGGGGGAATTCTCGCCCAAGGGCCTTCCCGCCACGGCAGGTCTAGGACTCGGTGCGCACCAACTCCTCCTCGGGGGCGCCCTGCTGAGGCGTCCTGGGCCTGCCCGGCAGGAACACCCCGACCACGACCGCGCCGGCGAGCGCCACCACGGCGCCGCACAGCGCGGTGACGTGCATGGCGTGCAGGAACGCGTCGTTGGCGGGAGCGACCAGGTCCCCGCCGCGGGCGCCGAGCTTCGCGGCGACGCCCAGCGTGGCCTCGATGGACTCGCCCGCCGTCTCGCGCAGACCGGCCGGCAGCGCGCCGAGCCTGTCCTCGATGCCGTCGCGGTACGCCGTCGACAGCACCGAACCGAGGACGGCGATGCCGAGCGCGCCGCCGAGCTGGCGGAAGGTGTTGCTGAGGGCGGAGGCGGAGCCCGCCTTCTCCCGGGGCAGGGCCTGCATGATGACCACGCTGGTCGGGGTCATGACGTGGGCCATGCCGGCGCCCATGCAGAAGAAGACGACCTCCAGGAGCCAGATCGGCGTGTCCGCGTCGAGCGTGGCGAACGCGGCCAGGGTCGCCGTGAGGACGAGCATGGCCCCCGTGGTGGTGGCCCTGACCCCGAAGCGGTCGACGACCAGCCGGGCGCGCGGCGCGAAGAGCAGCTGGGCGGCGGCCAGCGGCAGCAGGAGCAGACCGGACTGGAGCGGCGAGTAGCCGCGCACGCTCTGGGTGTAGAAGACCGAGAAGAAGGTCACGCCCATCAGCGCGAAGAAGACCAGGGTGATGACGGCCATCGCGGCCGAGAAGACCTTGTTCTTGAAGTAGGTGACGTCTATCGACGGATGGTCGCTGCGCGCCTCGAACACCACGAACGCGGTGAGCACCGCCAGTCCGCCGAGGATGGTCGCCAGCACGACCGGGTCGGTGAAGTCGGCCAGCTCGCCGCCCTTGATGATGCCGTAGACGAGCAGGACGAGGCCGACGACGGACAGGACGACGCCGACCGGGTCGATCCGGCCGGGGGCGGGATCGCGGGAGTCGGGCACCAGCCACAGCATCAGCCCGAACGCGAGCAGCACGATCGGCACGTTGATGAGGAAGACCGAGCCCCACCAGAAGTGGTCGAGGAGAAGGCCTCCGGTGATCGGTCCTATGGCGATGGCCAGGCCCACGCCGCCGGCCCAGATGCCGATCGCCTTGGGCTGCTCCTCCCGCTCGAAGACGTTCATGAGGACGGCGAGGGTGGCCGGCATCACGAAGGCGGCACCGACGGCCATCAGCGCGCGGAAGGCGATCAGCTGGGCGGGCGAGCCGGACTCGGCGGCCAGCGCGGAGCCGATGCCGAACACGGCGAGGCCGCCGAGCAGGACCTTCTTGCGGCCGATGCGGTCACCGAGGAGACCGGCGGTGAACAGCAGGCCCGCGAAGACCAGGGTGTAGGCGTTGATGGCCCACTCCAGCTCGCTCTGCGTGGCGCCGAGCCCGGTCGGGGCCGGGGTGGAGATCGTCTTGATCGCGACGTTCAGGATCGAGTTGTCCAGCACCACGATCAGCAGGCTCAGCATCAGCACGCCGAGGATCGCCCAACGGCGCCGGTGCACGTGTTCCGGTATCCGGGGCGCGGTGGGGACGGCAGGAGTAGTCATGCGTTCGAGGGTAGAGGTTTTTCGATACGAGACCGTCTCGTATCTGATCGTCCGGCGACTTCCTTACTCAGCTTTTACCCACGGCTCCTCCTCGTGAGGTGTCGGCCACACGGGGCCCTCTGGCCCTGCCTGGCACGAGGTGCCACCATGGGGGTGGTCCGGGGACGCCGTGAGGGCGCCTCGAGATGACGTAAGGAGCCGTTGCAATGACGCAGCTTTCGGCTGCCCAGACTGCACAGCAGAAGACCTCCGACGGCAGCAAGGCGCTGTACGGGGGCAAGGGCACACGCCGTATCACCGTCCGCGACATCGCGCTCGCCAAGGAACGCGGCGAGAAGTGGCCCATGCTCACCGCGTACGACGCGATGACCGCGTCGGTGTTCGACGAGGCCGGGATCCCCGTGATGCTCGTCGGCGACTCGGCGGGCAACTGCCACCTGGGGTACGAGACCACCGTGCCCGTCACCCTCGACGAGATGACCATGCTGTCGGCGGCGGTCGTCCGGGGCACGCAGCGCGCCCTGATCGTCGGCGACCTGCCCTTCGGCTCGTACCAGGAGGGCCCGGTGCAGGCGCTGCGCTCGGCGACCCGGCTGGTGAAGGAGGCCGGGGTCGGGGCGGTGAAGCTGGAGGGCGGCGAGCGCTCGCACCGCCAGATCGAGCTGCTGGTGGAGTCCGGCATCCCGGTCATGGCGCACATCGGACTGACCCCGCAGTCCGTGAACGCGATGGGCTACCGCGTGCAGGGGCGCGGCGAGGAGGCGGCGGCGCAGCTGCTGCGGGACGCGAAGGCCGTGCAGGACGCGGGCGCCTTCGCCGTGGTCCTCGAACTCGTCCCGGCCGAGCTGGCCGCCGAGGTGACCCGCGTGCTGCACATCCCGACGGTGGGCATCGGAGCCGGTCCGGAGACGGACGCGCAGGTGCTGGTGTGGACCGACATGCTGGGTCTGACCGGCGGGCGGGTGCCGAAGTTCGTGAAGCAGTACGCCGACTTGCGTACCGTCATGGGCGACGCGGCGAAGGCGTTCGCGGAGGACGTCGTCGGCGGGACCTTCCCGCTGGAGGAGCACAGCGTTCACTGAGCCATCTCCGCACAGGGCAGCCCGCCGATCGTCCCCCGTCGGCGGGCTGCCGCGTTTCCCGGCCCCGCGCCCGGGGGCCGCCCGGAGCGTGTAGGTGAGCTGTCGGTGCCGGCGGAGGTCTGTCGGCGGGCTGTCGGTGGTTTGTCGGTGGGCGTTGGGAGCGTTGCCGGCATGACGCGAATCGACAAGAACACCAGCGGCGCCGGGAGCGCCGTGACCGTGCGGGGGCTGGTGAAGCACTACGGCGAGACCAAGGCGCTGGACGGGGTGGACCTGGACGTGCGGGAGGGCACCGTGATGGGCGTGCTCGGCCCGAACGGCGCCGGTAAGACCACCCTCGTGCGGATCCTGTCCACCCTGCTCGCCCCCGACGCGGGCCGGGCGACCGTCTCCGGCTACGACGTCGTACGCCAGCCCCGCCAGCTGCGCCGGGTCATCGGCCTCACCGGACAGTACGCCTCCGTGGACGAGAAGCTCCCGGGCTGGGAGAACCTGTACATGATCGGTCGGCTGCTCGACCTGTCCCGCAAGGAGGCGCGGGTCCGGGCCGACGAGCTGCTGGAGCGGTTCTCGCTCACCGAGGCCGCCCGGCGGCCGGCGGGGACGTACTCCGGAGGCATGCGACGGCGGCTGGACCTCGCCGCGTCCATGATCGGCCGGCCGGCCGTGCTGTTCCTGGACGAGCCGACCACCGGGCTCGACCCGCGCACCCGCAACGAGGTGTGGAGCGAGGTCGAGGCGATGGTCGGGGACGGCGTGACCGTCGTCCTGACCACCCAGTACATGGAGGAGGCCGAACAGCTCGCCTCCGAGCTGACCGTCGTCGACCGGGGCCGGGTGATCGCGGGCGGCGGCATCGAGGAGCTGAAGGCGAAGGTCGGCGGGCGCACCCTGCGGGTACGGCCGGCCGATCCGCTGCAGCTGCGGCCGCTGGCGGCCTGGATCGACGAACTCGGCGTCACCGGCCTCGCCACCACCGTCGTGGACGCCGAGCGCGGCTCGCTGCTGGTGCCGGTGCTGAGCGACGAACAGCTCACCGCCGTCGTCGGCGCGGTCACCGCCCGCGGTGTCACCCTCTCCTCCCTCACCACCGAACTGCCCAGCCTGGACGAGGTGTTCCTGTCGCTCACCGGCCACCGCGCCAGTGCCCCGCAGGACGCCACGCCCGCCGACACCCGCGAGGAGGTCGCCGTATGAGCGCCGCCACCGTCACCGGTACCGCCACCGTTTCCGACACCCGTATCCCGCTGCGCGGCCACCTCCGCCACACCGGCGCCCTGATCCGCCGCAATCTGCTGTGGATCCGGCAGGACCCGGAGTCCATGTTCGACGCGGTGCTGTTCCCGGTGATCTTCACCCTGCTGTTCGTGTACGTCTTCGGCGGGTCCATCGGCCAGTCGCTGGGCGGCGGACAGGAGGCCTACGTCCAGTACGTCATCCCCGGGCTGCTGGCCATGATGGGGATGAACATGGCGCAGGGCGTGGGCACCGGCTTCAACACGGACTTCAACTCCGGGGTCATGGACCGCTTCCGGTCACTGCCCATCGGACGGGGCTCGGTGCTCTTCGCCAAGATCGTGGTGGAGCTGATGCGCATGCTGGTCGCCTGCGCGATCCTCATGGTGGTGGCCGTGCTGGTGGGCTTCGACATCACGCACTGGCCCGGTCTGTTCGCCGCCGTGGGCCTGGCCACGGTGTTCGGCTCGGCACTGATGTGGGTGTTCCTCACGCTCGGCGTGGTGATGAAGAGCGCGCAGTCGGTGCAGGCGATGGGCTTCCTGGTGCTGATGCCGCTGCAGTTCGGCTCGTCCATCTTCGCGCCGACCGCCTCGATGCCGGGCTGGCTGCAGAACTTCACCGAGTACAACCCTTTGTCCTCGCTCGCGGACGCGGCCCGCGGACTGATGGTGGGCGGGCCGGTCGCGCACGGGCTGATGGTGACGCTGGCCTGGTCCGTGGGGCTGACGGCGGTGATGGCGCCGGTCGCCATCCACAAGTTCCGCACCAAGAGCTGAGCCACCGGCGAGAGCCGGTCAGACCAGGGCGGCGGCCTCCGCGAAGGAGAGGCCGCCGCCTTCGGCGTACGCGGCCTCGAACGCCTCGTCGCCGAGGACGGCCAGGGCGGCCTCGGCGGCGAGGCGGTGGGACTCGCGCTCCAGACGTACGGCGACATGGCGCGGGGACAGCAGGGCGTCGGCGGTGCCGAGGCAGCGGGCGGCGGTCCGGGCCCGGGCGCCGCCGTCGACGCCGGCCAGGGCGAGGGCGGCGATGGCGAGGTAGAAGGAGCGAAGGTGCGGGGCGAGGGTGATGGACAGGGGGTCGTCGGCGCGTTCCAGCGCCACGCGGATGGCGGCCAGGGAGGCCTCGTGCTCGCCGTCCATCGCGTCCAGCCAGGCCTCCGCGCCGAGGACGAAGGCGTCGAAGACGACGAAGCGCGCGAGACCGAAGCCCTCCCGCAGCAGCCGGAGCTGCTCCCGGGCCTCGGCGCGGCGGCCGGTCAGACCGAGGTGGCCGGCCAGGAAGAGACGGCCGGCGGGCATCGCCTCGTTGGCACTGCCCCACGGGCTGTCGACGACCTCGCGCAGCAGCCGTTCGCCCCGCTCCTCCTCCCCCGCCTCGATGAGCGCGCTGCCCAGCCGGGCGCTGAGGACGGCCGTCTGGTGGCGGGCGCCGAGCCGTTCGGCCTCGACCATGGCCGCCTCGTAGTCCCGGGCGGCCTCCCGGTAGGCGCCCAGCCGTTCGTTGGCCTCGGCGCGCGCGGAGAGCGCCTCGGCCGTGCCCCAGGTGTCACCCAGGCGGCGGAAGAGTTCCAGGGCCTCGTCGGCGTCCTGGGTCGCGTCACCGGCCCAGTCCGCGCGGTTGGCGAGGAGGTTGGCGCGCAGTTGCAGACAGGCGGCGAGCTCGTGCTCGAAGCCGGGAGTGCGGCGGCAGGTCTCGACGTTGGCGTCGACGATGGTGCGGATGCGGTCGATGCCGTCGACGAGCATGACGGCGTAGAACCAGAACAGGCCGGGGGGCCGGCAGATCTGCGGCAGGCCGGGCGTGTAGGTGTCGCTGATGACCCGCAGTTTGGCCTGCGCGGCGGGGGTCTGCCAGGCGTCCAGCTCCCGGTCCATGCAGGCGAGATGGGCGAGGTGGACACCGCGCCGGGCCTCCGCGAGGACCTCGCCGGACAGCGGCGGCGGGGCGTCGATGAGGGGCTTCCAGACGGGCGCGACGGGGCGGACCGGGCCGGCGAAGGGGTCGGGGCCCAGGTCCATGACCGCGCGGCACCAGGTCAGCGCCTCGATGCGCAGGTCGCGCATCTGCCAGTACCAGACGAGGGAGAGGGCGAGAGTGAGCGCCTCGTGCTCGTCGCGGGCCGCGACGGCCCGGCGCAGGGCGGTGCGCAGGTTCTCGTACTCCAGCTGGAAGCGTTCGATGGCGGCGAGTTGGCGCGGTCCGCGCAGCAACGGCTCGGTGGTGCGCGCGAGTTCGCGGTAGTACGTCAGATGCGCGCGCTCGGCGTCCGCCCGCCGGCCGGTCTCGTCGAGCCGCTCGGCGGCGTATTCGGCGACGGTCTCCAGGAGCCGGTAGCGCATCTCGCCGTCGGAGGCGGGGGCGGCGACCACGAGGGACTTGTCGACGAGGGAGGCGAGGCAGGCGAAGGGGTCGAGCGTGTCGCGCACGGCGGGCCCGCAGACCGCCTCGACGGCGGCGAGGTCGCAGCCGCGGGCGAAGACGGACATCCGGGCGAGGACCTCCCGCTCGTCCTCGTCGAGCAGGTCCCACGACCAGTCCACGACCGCGCGCAGGGTCTGCTGGCGGGGCAGGACGGTTCGGCTGCCGGAGGTCAGCAGCCGGAAGCGGTCGTCGAGCCGCTCGGCTATCTGGCGTGGCGTCAGCATGCGGAGCCGGGCGGCGGCGAGCTCGATCGCGAGGGGCAGGCCGTCGAGCCGCCCGCAGATCTCCGCGCAGGCCTCGGGATCGTCCTCGACGCGGAACCCCGGGCGGGCGGCGGCGCCCCGGTCGGCGAGCAGTCGCAGGGCGACGGGTTCCGGCAGCGGCTCGACGGGGCGCAGCAGCTCCCCCGGCACGCCGAGGGGCTCCCGGCTGGTGGCGAGAACGGTCACCTCGGGGCAGCGCCTGAGGAGTTCCTCGACCAGGCGGGCGGCGGCCGTGACGACGTGCTCGCAGTTGTCGAGGACGATGAGCATGCGCCGCCGGGCGCAGTGCTCGACCAGCCGCTCCACCGGATCGTCGTGCCGCTCGGCGGCCGCCCGGATGTCCTCGGCGCCGGCGCCGTACATCACGGTCTCCCGCGCCCCCACGGCGGTCAGCACGGCCTGCGGTACGGCGTCGGGGTCGGCGACCGGCGCGAGCTCGGCCAGCCACACGCCGTCGGGGGCGGCGTCGCGTACGCCGTCGGCGGCCTCCTGCGACAGCCGTGTCTTCCCCGCCCCGCCGGGCCCGAGCAACGTGACGAGCCGGGCGCCCGCGAGGTCCCCCCGGATCACCCCGATCTCGGCCTCCCGGCCGACGAAGGAGGTGAGCCGCGCACGGAGGTTGCCGGAGGGCGGCGACGCGACCAGCCCCACCGCACCACCGCCCCCGCCGTACTGCCCGCCCCGGTCCGCCCCTCCCACCGAAGACGCGGCCGAGCCGGCACCTCCGCCGTACGACAAGGGGACCGCACCGCCCGACGCCGGCCCGACCGAGCCATCCACCCCGACGGCCGCCGCACCGTACGCCACCGACGCCGGACCACCGCCGCCGTGCTGGCCGGCCTGGGGCACCCCGCCCTGCGAGGGCACGGCCGGGCCACCCGCCGAGCCGGGGCCTGCGCCGTACGGCGAGAACGGGACTGGCCCGCCCGGCGGAGGCGGGACTGTGCCGTCCGGCGAGGTGGGGACTGTGCCGTTGGGCGAGAGCGGGACTGGCCCGCCCGGCGGAGGCGGGACTGTGCCGTAGGGGGTGGTGGGGACTGTGGTGTGGGGCGGGGTCGGGGAGGTTCGGGCCGGTGCCGGGGTGGGTGGGCCGGCCGGCTCGGTGAGGGGCCGGCCGGGCCGCCGTGACGGTGACGGGGTGCTGGTCCTCGACGGGGGCGGGGGGTTGAGGAGCTGGGTGTGGAGGGCCTGGAGTTCGGGGCCCGGGTCGGAGCCGAGGCGGTCGGCCAGGAGGTGGCGTACGTCCTCGTAGGCGGCCAGCGCCTGGGCCGGGCGGCCCGCGTCGCGCAGGGCGCGCAGGCGCAGCGACTGGAGGGGCTCGTCCAGGGGGTGGGCGTCGCACAGGGCGGTGAGTTCGGGGAGCGACTGTTCGGCGTGCCCCAGGGCGAGCGCGGCGGTGTGGCGGGCGCGCACGGCGTCCAGGTGGCGGGCCTCCCGGCGGGCCGCCTCCGCGGTGCGGTCCGGCAGGTCGGCGAGGGGCGGGTCCTGCCACAGGGCGAGGGCCTCGTCGAGGAGGACGGCCGCCTTGGCGGGGTCGCCGTCGGCGAGGGCGCGGCTGCCGTCGGCGCTGAGCCGTTCGAATCGGTGCAGGTCCACGGCGTCGGGGCCGGCGGTGAGCCGGTAGCCGCCCTCGGCGGAGGCGATCTCGTCCGCGCCCAGGGCCCTGCGCAGCCGCCCGACCAGCGCCTGGAGCGCGCCCGGCGCGTCGGCGGGCGGGTCCCCGGCCCACACCTCCTCCACCAGCAGCCCCGCGGGCACGCTCCGCCCGGCCCGCAGGGCCAGCACGGTCAGCAGCGCGCGCAGCCGCGCCCCGCCGACGGCGACGTGGGTGCCGTCCGGGCGGAGTGCCTGGGTGGTGCCGAGAATGCGGTAGCGCACGGGGTTCATTGTCTCCGGCGGAGGTCGGGACGGTCACGGGGTTGCGGCGGGGTGGCGCCGACCGGCTGTGCGGCGTCGGCCGGCGACGCCGCGGCCGGCCGCCCGGCGGGTGCGGCCGGTGCGTCATACCTTTCCACGGAACCCGGGGCCCACCGCGAGACGTTTTCCCCGTGCGCCCGGTACGGTCGGGCGGTTCCAAGCATGTCGACGAGCTCAGGGAGCCTCATGACCAGCGTCACGACCCGCCGCGGCGACCGCCGGATCAGTCCCGTCTTCGTGGGGATCCTGGCCGTCACCGCCGTCACCGGCTGGGCGACCTGGACCGGCTTCGCCGAGCAGCCGGGCCTGGCCGTGTTCCTGTTCGTGACGGCGGCCTGGATCGTCTCCCTGTGTCTGCACGAGTACGCGCACGCGCGTACCGCCCTGCACAGCGGCGACATCACGGTCGGCGAGAAGGGGTACCTCACCCTCAACCCGCTCAAGTACACGCACGCGCTGCTCAGCATCGTGCTGCCCGTGGTGTTCGTGATCATGGGCGGGATCGGTCTGCCGGGCGGTGCCGTCTTCATCGAGCGGGGGCGGATCCGGGGCCGCTGGCGGCACAGTCTGGTCTCGGCGGCGGGTCCGCTGACGAACGTGCTGTTCGCCGCGGTGTGCACCGCGCCGTTCTGGCTGGACGCCCTGGACGGCGTGCCGGACGGCTTCCGGTACGCGCTCGCGTTCCTCGCCCTGCTGCAGGTCACGGCGGCGCTCCTGAACTTCCTGCCGGTGCCCGGCCTGGACGGCTACGGCGTCATCGAGCCCTGGCTGTCGTACGACGTGAAGCGGCAGGTGGCGCCGTTCGCGCCGTTCGGGCTGCTGTTCGTGTTCGCGCTGCTGATGGTGCCGTCGGTGAACCGCGAGTTCTTCCAGGCGGTGTACTGGATCCTGGACGGGCTGGGCGTCGACGTCCTGAACCGCGCCTGCGGCGAGAACCTCTACCGCTTCTGGCAGGAGACGAACGAGTACTGCGCGGTGTCCTGAGGTCAGCCGGTGACGGACTTCCGGGCCTTGTCCCGCTTGATGTAGTACCAGGTCATGTTGGACGACAGACCCGCGAGCAGCACCCAGACGATCCCCAGCAGGCTGCCCCGCGCGAAGGACAGCACGGCGGCGGCGAGGGCGAGGAGACAGACGACGAGGGTGTAGAGGGCGAGGCGGGGCATGGGGACGTTTCTCCTGTCGGTCCTGTCGATCCGGTGGGAACCTGCCGGTCCCGTGGGGGGACACTGCTACGGCGTCCAGTGTCCCCCATGCGCTCATACGTCCGTGACGCGCAGTCCCGCGTGCGCCTTGTAGCGGCGGTTGACGGAGATCAGGTTGGCGACCAGGGACTCGACCTGGTGGGCGTTGCGCAGGCGGCCCGCGAACACGCCCCGCATGCCGGCGATCCGGCCGGCCAGGGCCTGCACGATCTCCACGTCGGCGCGCTCCTCGCCGAGCACCATCACATCGGTGTCGATCTCCTCGATCCCCGGGTCCTGGAGGAGGACCGCCGAGAGGTGGTGGAAGGCTGCGGTGACCCGGGAGTCCGGCAGCAGGGCGGCGGCCTGTTCGGCGGCGCTGCCCTCCTCGGGCTTGAGCGCGTAGGCGCCCTTCTTGTCGAAGCCGAGCGGGTTGACGCAGTCGACGACGAGCTTGCCGGCCAGTTCCTCGCGCAGGGACTCCAGCGTCTTGCCGTGGCCCTCCCACGGCACGGCGACGATCACGATGTCGCTGCGGCGGGCGGTCTCGGCGTTGTCGGCGCCCTCGACTCCGTGTCCCAGCTCGTCGGCGGCGGCCTGCGCGCGGTCGGCGGCGCGCGAGCCGATGATCACTTTCTGGCCCGCCTTGGCGAGGCGGTAGGCGAGACCCTTGCCCTGCGGGCCGGTTCCGCCGAGCACGCCGACGACCAGGCCGGAAACGTCGGGAAGGTCCCACGGGTCCTTGGCGGGGGCCTTCGCGGGGGCGTTCTGTGCACTGTCGGTAGAGGTCATGGGCCGACTTTACGTGGGCGTTCCGGGCCGCCCGTCGCCGTCCCGGGTGAATGAGCGGCGAACCCCGTGCCGGCGCTCACCGGCTGCGGCAGTATGCGGCCGCATGGACGCCGTACGGGTCGCGCTGCTGCGCGAGGTGCTCGCCGGGACGCAGTGGCTGGGGGCCACGCGGAGGTTCGGCGCGGTGCTGAGGGGGTCGGTGGTCGCGCACGGGGGCGGGCTGCTGCTGGTGGGGACCGCGGAGTACGAGCCCTGGCACCTCGCGGCCCATCTGGTGGACGAGGCGGCGTGGTCGGGCACGCCCGAGCTGGCGCCGACTCTCGTACGGCACGACGCGCGTCCGTCCGACCCCGCGCACCTCGCGGCCGGCCTCGGCCGGATCGAGGCGGCCCGGCGGGGCGAGACACTGCTGGTGGCCTCGCCGGAGGAGGCCGCGACGCGGGATGCGGCGCTGCTGGAGAGGGTGTCCGACGCGCGCCGGGCCGGGCTCACCGTGCTGAGCCTCGGTCCCGGTGAGGGCGAGTGGGCGGCCCTGGCCCACGAGACGCTGGCCGTGCCGGACGGCTCGGAGCTGGACCTGGACACCGTGCAGCACCTGGTCAGCGCGGCGGCGGGGGAGAACGCGGGGCGCTCGGCGCGGGCGCGCCGCGGGGTCCGTGCCCGTCTGTCGAGGCTGGCGGAGTCCCTGACGGCCCCGCCCCCGCCGCCCTGGTGACGGCCGGAAAACGGGTTGCCGCCCCTGACGGCGCCGCCGAACATGGCCCCTCGTGACCGCCGACGACAGCGCCGTACCCGCCCCGCCCTCCGGGGTGCGTTCCCTGCTCCCCGATCTCGCTCCCTGGCGCGCCTCCCGTGACTTCCGCCGGCTCTGGTTCTCGGGCCTGATCTCCAACTTCGGGAGTTTCCTGACCTTCGTCGCGCTGCCGGTGCAGCTCAAGGACCTGACGGGGTCGGCCGCGGCGGTGGGGGCCATCGGCGCGGTGGAGCTCGTGCCGCTGGTGGTGTTCGGACTGTACGGAGGGGCGCTCGCGGACGCGCTCGACAAGCGGACGCTGATCGTGTGGACGGAGGCCGGGCAGGGGCTGCTCAGTGCCGCGCTGCTGGTCAACGCGCTGCTCCCGGACCCCGCCGTATGGCCGCTCTATCTCGTCGCCGGTCTGTCCGCCGTGCTGTTCTCGGTGCAGCGGCCCGCGCTGGACTCGCTGTGGCCGCGGATCGTCGCCCACGAGCACCTGCCGGCCGCCACCTCGCTCAACTCGCTGCGCTGGACCGTCGGCGGGGTCGCCGGACCGGCGGTCGCCGGGATCGTCGTGGCCTACGCGGGACTCGGCTGGGCCTATGCCGCCGACGCCCTCACCTTCGTCGTGTCCGTCGCCCTCGTGGTGCGGATCGCCTCCTCCCCGGCCGCGCACGAGGCGGCGAAGCCGTCCCTGCGGGCGATAGCCGAGGGCGCCCGGTACGCGTGGAGCCGCAAGGAGCTGCTCGGGACGTACGCCGTCGACCTGGCCGCGATGTTCCTCGCCATGCCGCTCGCCGTGCTGCCGTTCCTCGCCGACGAACTGGACGCCGAGTGGTCGCTGGGGCTGATGTACGCGTCGGTGCCGGCCGGGTCGATGCTGGTGAGCCTGACGAGCGGCTGGACCTCGCGGGTGCACCGGCACGGGCGGGCCGTGGTCGTCTCGGCCGCGCTGTGGGGGGTGGCGATCGCGGGCGCCGGTCTCGCCGGCGAGGTGTGGCTGGTGCTGCTGTGTCTCACCCTCGCGGGCGGTTGCGACATGGTCAGCGGGATCTTCCGGGGAGCGATGTGGAACCAGACGATCCCGGACGAGCTGCGCGGGCGGCTCGCCGGGATCGAGCTGCTGTCCTACTCGGTGGGGCCGACGGTCGGCCAGGTCCGCTCCGGTGGTTTCGCGGCCTGGCTCGGGGTGCGGACGTCCGTCTGGTCGGGCGGGGTGCTGTGCGCCGGTGCGGTGGGGCTGCTGGCGCTGTGTCTGCCGGCGCTGATGCGCTACGACGTACGGACCGACGAGCACGCGGAACGGCTGCGTGAGCGGCGCGCGGCGGCACCCGTGACCGGGACCTGATCAGTCCCCGTCGGGGGTGTTGCCCGTCGGGGCGTCGTGCCACCTGGGGTCGTTCTCCCACTGGAGGTTGCGCTCGCGGGCGCTCTCCATCGCGTTCTCGGCCTCCCGCCGGGAGGCGTAGGGGCCGAAGCGGTCCTTGCCGGGACAGTCCGGCCCTTCCTCGACCTTCTTGTGCTCCAGGCAGTAGTACCACTCGCCCGGCTTTCCCGTGACGCGCCGTTTGAACAGGGTCATGACCAGCTCCTCTCGCCATCCACATGTTCCCCCACGGCCGCTCGTTAGACTCACTGGCATGTCTGGCCAGTCGCTGCTCGTCCCCGGGGAGCTGTCCCCCACCCGTTCCGTGCCCGGAAACATCCGCCGCCCCGAGTACGTCGGCAAGCCCGCGCCGGCGCCCTACACCGGTGGGGAGGTGCAGACGCCGGAGACGATCGAGGCGATGCGCGTCGCCGGGCGGATCGCCGCGCGGGCGATGGCGGAGGCGGCGAAGCTGATCGCGCCGGGGGTCACCACCGACGAACTGGACAAGGTGGCGCACGAGTACATGTGCGACCACGGGGCCTACCCGTCCACGCTCGGCTACCGCGGTTTCCCCAAGTCGCTGTGCACCAGTGTCAACGAGGTGATCTGCCACGGCATCCCGGACTCGACGGTGCTGCGCGACGGCGACATCGTCAACCTCGACGTGACGGCGTACATCGGCGGGGTGCACGGTGACAACAACGCCACCTACCTGGTGGGGGACGTCGACGAGGAGTCGCGGCTGCTGGTGGAACGGACCAGGGAGTCCCTCGACCGGGCGATCAAGGCGGTCAGGCCGGGCCGGCAGATCAACATCATCGGGCGGGTCATCGAGTCGTACGCGAAGCGCTTCGGGTACGGGGTGGTGCGGGACTTCACGGGACACGGGATCAACTCGTCGTTCCACTCCGGGCTGATCATCCCGCACTACGACAGCCCGCACGCGACGACGGTCATCCAGCCGGGGATGACCTTCACGATCGAGCCGATGCTGACGCTGGGGACCCACGACTACGACATGTGGGACGACGGCTGGACCGTGGTGACCAAGGACCGCAAGCGGACCGCCCAGTTCGAGCACACGCTCGTGGTGACGGACACGGGCGCGGAGATCCTCACTCTGCCGTAGCAGTCCGGAGCGCGCCGGGCCCGCTTTCCTGCTCTTGTGGGAGGGCGGGCCTTTCCTTGTACGCTTTTACCGACACGGTGTCGGCAAGATGCTGCCAGGACGTTGACTTAGGTAAGCCTTACCTCAGAGGATGTGCCGTATGGATCATCTGGAGCCCATGGCCTCGTTCTCGGCACTCCTGCGCACGGCGTCCCACGCACAGCACGTGGAGGCCGAGACCTCGACGTTCATGAGCGACCTCCTCGGCGGGCGGCTCGGGATCGACGCCTACGCGCGCTACACCGAACAGCTGTGGTTCGTGTACGAGGCGCTGGAGACCGGCGTCGAGCGGCTGGCGTCGGATCCGGTCGCCGGGCCCTTCGTCCGGCCCGAGCTGTTCCGGCTGGCCGCGCTGGAGCGGGACCTGGCGCACCTTCGGGGACCCGGCTGGCGGGCGGGACTGTCGGCCCTGCCGGCGACGCGGGCGTACGCGGACCGGGTGCGGGAGTGCGCCGGGCGGTGGCCGGCCGGGTACGTCGCCCACCACTACACGCGCTACCTCGGCGACCTCTCCGGCGGCCAGATCATCCGCGACCGGGCGGAGAGGGCCTGGGGCTTCGAGAAGAAGGGCGACGGCGTCCGCTTCTACGTCTTCGAGGAGATCGGCAGCCCGGCGGCGTTCAAGCGGGACTACCGGGAACGGCTGGACGGGGTGCGCGCGGACGACCTGGAGAAGCAGCGGATCGTCGCCGAGTGCAAGCGGGCCTTCGCCCTCAACACGGCCGTGTTCCGGGCGCTGGGCGAGGAGTTCCCGCTCTCGGCCTGAGGCCGGCGGCCGAGGCCCTGCGGCCGGCGGCCGCTCCGTGCACGGGCCGGGCCCCTTTCCCTTGTCGGGAAGGGGCCCGGTGCCGGGTCGGTCCCGTCAGAACCAGCCGCAGTGCGCGCCGCCCCAGACGATGTCGCTGGAGACCGTGTCGATCTTGCCGAAGTACGGGCTGCAGACGGGGCCCGCGTGGACGCCGTGGTGCTTGCCATGCTCCGCGTGGCCGTAGTGGCCTTCCGAGCCGTAGTGGTCGTTGCCGTAATGGCGGGGGCCCTCGTCTGCGACGGCGCTCGTGGCGCCGGCGGTGGCCAGGGCGAGCCCCAGGACGGTCGCGGCCAGAACTGATCGGATACGCATGATGCTCCTCTCATGGAGGCGGAGTGGTCACGCCCAGAGGTAACCGTTCGCCTCCGGGCGCACACGCGGGACCACCCGTACGGCCGCCCAGAACACCACGGACGCCGGTAGCCGCCGTTAGGATTCGGCACCCTCCAGGCAGACCCGGCCGCCGATCTCCACCCACCCGTACGGCTGCGGGGCCGTCAGGATCTGGGATCCGGCGCCCTGGGTGATGTTCAGCGCGCGGCCGAGCCGCTCGGTGAGCAGGAGCGCCGCCGCGCCGGTCGCCTCGTCCTCCTCGATGCCGTCGCCCCGGCCGGGGAAGCCCCGGGCGCGGATCCGGCCCGCCGGCTCGTCCTCCCACGCCCAGGCGTAGATCCACTCGCCGGGCGGCGGCACGCTCAGGTCCTCGACCTCGGCGGCGGTGGCGTACTGGCGGAAGGTGCGCGGCGGGGCCCACTCCGCGCGCGCCTCGATCCAGCTGAACTCCCCGTCCAGCCGGGCTCCCACCACGCCGGCCGGTGTGACCAGCTCGGGGACGTCGAGCAGCCAGGCGGCGCCCACGCACGGGTAGCCGGCGAAGGGCAGGCGCACGGTGGGCGTGTAGATGTCGATGACCCCCCGCTCGGGGTCGTCGACGAACACCGTCTCACTGAAGCCGAGCTTCGCCGCGAGGGCCTGGCGGTCCTCCCGGTCCGGCAGCACCGAGCCGTCGCGAACCACGCCCAGTTCGTTGCCGTAGCCGCCGTTCGGCGCGCAGAAGACGCGGAGCACGTCGTAATCAGTCACCCGGAAATTGAAGCACCGCGGGGCCGTGGCCGGTGAGCACGGCCGTCCACCGTCACGGCCCCGCCGGGCGGCGCGCTGCGGCCGGGCGGGCGCGGGTTTGGTCGGGGCCGCTCGCACGACGCCCTGCCGGGGGCCGCGCGGTCCCGCCGGACGGCGTGCTGCGACCGGGCGGGCGCGGGTCCGTCGGGGCCGCTCGCGCAGTTCCCCGCGCCCCTCAGGGGGCGGGGCTCCGCCCCGGACCCCCGGGCGCGTGGGTCCGCGACCCCGGCCGGGGGCGGCGTGGTGCGGCCGGGCGGGTGCGGGTCCGTGGGGGCCGGTCGCGCAGTTCCCCGCGCCCCTCCAGGGGCGGGGCTCCGCCCCGGGCACCCGGGCGCGTGGGTGCGCGACCCCGGCCGGGGGCGGCGTGGTGCGGCCGGGCGGGTGCGGGTCCGTGGGGGCCGGTCGCGCAGTTCCCCGCGCCCCTCCAGGGGTGGGGCTCCGCCCCGAGCCCCACCCAGGCGCGTGGGTCCGCGACCCAGGCCGGGGGCCGCGCGGTCCCGCCGGGCGGCCCCCGGCGGGGCGGGCGCGGGTCCGTCGGGGCCGGTCGCGCAGTTCCCCGCGCCCCTTCAGGGGCGGGGCTCCGCCCCGGGCACTCGGGGGCGTGGGTGCCCGGCCCCTGGCTGCGCATGCGTGCTGCGGCTGGGGCTTGCGGGGAAGCGGAATCTTTGAATCTCCTTTGACCTTTTCTTGGGGTTCGTTTTGAGCCACCGTGACCCTCCCGTGCTCTTACACCGTCTATGAGAGCTGAATCACGGCACGCGCGGGTATTACGCAGGTAAGCCTTGGATAAGTTAGGCGAGGCTCACCAATCCTTGTGAGTCCCGCAACGCGAATATTCAGCCATCGCTGGGAGCCCGAATGCGAGCCGCCAGACTGTCCGTCCTCACCGCCGTAGCCGCCGTGACCGCTGTCACCGCGGTCACGGGCTGCACCTCGAAGAGCGACGCCAAAGACGGCGACCGGGTCATCAACGTGACCGCCACCGACTCCAAGTGCGAGACCTCCAAGAAGGAGATCTCCGCCGGGCACGTCGAACTGGCCATCGCGAACAAGGGCTCCAAGGTCACCGAGGTCTACGTCCTCTTCCCGGACGACCGCGTGGTCACCGAGCGTGAGAACATCGGCCCCGGCACCAAGCAGCGCGTCACCGCCGAGGTGAAGGCGGGCACGTACCAGATCGCCTGCAAGCCCGGCATGAAGGGCGACGGAATCCGCCAGGACCTCACGGTCACCGGCGGCACCGCCGTCAAGCGGAACCCGAAGCTGGACAAGGCCGTCGCCGACTACCGCGAGTACGTCCAGGAGCAGGCCGACGCCACCATCCCGCTCGTCGAGACGTTCGTGAAGGCGGTCAAGGCCGGCGACCTCGCCGCCGCCCGGAAGGCCTTCGCCCCCTCCCGCCTCGGCTGGGAGCGCACCGAGCCGGTGGCCGAGTCCTTCGGCGACATCGACCCGAAGGTCGACGTGCGCGAGGACGGCCTCGAGGACGGTCAGAAGTGGACCGGCTGGCACCGGCTGGAGAAGGCCCTCTGGCAGGACAAGAAGATCGGCGACGAGGAGAAGACCCTCGCCGATCGGCTCGTCACCGATCTGGAGGACTGGCAGAAGCGGGTCGGCAAGGCCGAGATCACCCCGACCTCCATGGCCAACGGCGCCAAGGAACTGCTCGACGAGGTCGCCACCGGCAAGGTCACCGGTGAGGAGGACCGCTACTCGCACACCGACCTCACCGACTTCAAGGGCAACGTCGAGGGCGCGCAGAAGGCGTACGACCTGCTCAAGCCGGTCGCGCAGACCAACGACAAGGCGCTGACCACCGAGCTCGACAAGCAGTTCGCGGCGCTGAACGCACTGCTCGACCAGTACCGCTCGGACAAGACCTCCTACGACTTCGTCTCCTACGACAAGGTCACCGAGGACCAGCGCAAGGAGCTCTCCGACGCGGTGAACGCGCTCGCGGAGCCCCTCTCGAAGCTCGCCGCGGCCGTGGTGAAGTAGGAGGCACGTCCATGACCGAGACCCAGAGCAGCAGCCCCACCCGCCGTTCGCTGATCGGCTGGGGCGGTGCCGGGCTCGCGCTCGGCGCCGTCGCGGCCGGCGGAGCGGTGGCGATGACCCGGACCGGCGACGACATCGAGCCGACGGCCGCCGAGACGGGCGCGGCCGTCGCCTTCCACGGCGCCCACCAGGCCGGCATCGCCACGCCCGTCCAGGACCGGCTGCACTTCGCCGCGTTCGACGTGAAGACCACCGACCGCGCCGAGTTCGTCCAGATGCTCAAGGACTGGACGGCGGCCGCGCGCCGGATGACGGCCGGGAAGACGGTCGGTGACGGGGCGTACGGCGGGCTCGTCGAGGCGCCGCCGGACGACACCGGCGAGGCCCTGGGTCTGAAGCCCTCGCGGCTGACGCTCACGATCGGCTTCGGCCCCTCCCTGTTCGCGAAGTTCGGGCTCGCCGACCAGCGGCCCGACGCCCTCGTCGACCTGCCCAAGTTCGCCGGGGACGCCCTGGACGCGACCCGTTCGGACGGCGACCTGTGTGTGCAGGCCTGTGCCGACGACCCGCAGGTCGCCGTGCACGCGATCCGCAACCTGGCCCGGATCGGCTTCGGCAAGGTCTCCATCCGCTGGTCGCAGCTGGGCTTCGGCAAGACGTCCTCGACGACCCCGGACGCCCAGACGCCCCGCAACCTGATGGGCTTCAAGGACGGCACCCGCAACATCGCGGGCACCGAGACCGACCGGCTGAAGAAGTTCGTGTGGGTGGACGAGAAGGACGGTCCCGACTGGATGGTGGGCGGCTCGTACCTCGTCGCCCGGCGCATCCGCATGCACATCGAGACCTGGGACCGCACCTCCCTGCAGGAGCAGGAGGACATCTTCGGGCGGGACAAGGGCGAGGGCGCGCCGGTCGGCAAGGCGAAGGAGCGCGACGAGCCGTTCCTGAAGGCGATGAAGCCCGACGCGCACGTGCGGCTCGCGCACCCCGACTCCAACGGCGGGGCGACCCTCCTGCGCCGCGGCTACTCCTTCACCGACGGCACCGACGGTCTCGGGCGCCTGGAGGCGGGGCTGTTCTTCCTCGCCTACCAGCGGGACGTGCGCGAGGGGTTCATCCGGGTCCAGCGCAATCTCGCGACCGACGCGCTCAACGAGTACATCCAGCACGTGGGTTCGGCGGTCTTCGCCGTCCCGCCGGGCGTCCGCGACAAGGACGACTGGTGGGGCCGGACGCTGTTCTCCGAGGAGGCGTAGCCCGTGTTCTCCAACTACCTGATCGGACTGCGCGAGGGGCTCGAGGCCTCGCTCGTCGTCTGCATCCTCATCGCCTACCTTGTGAAGACCGGGCGCCGGGACGCGCTGAAGCCGGTGTGGACCGGCATCGCCATCGCCGTCCTCATCGCCATGGTCTTCGGCTGCGTCCTCGAATTCGGCTCCCAGGAACTGACGTTCCAGGCGCAGGAGGCGCTGGGCGGCTCGCTGTCCGTCCTCGCGGTCGGGCTGGTGACCTGGATGGTGTTCTGGATGCGGCGCACCGCCCGGCATCTGAAGTCGGAGCTGCACGACAAGCTGGACACGGCTCTGCAGCTGGGCACGGGCGCGCTGGTCGCCACCGCGTTCCTCGCGGTCGGCCGGGAGGGCCTGGAGACCGCCCTGTTCGTGTGGGCGTCGGTGCACGCGGCCGGCGACGGCACCCCGCGCCCGCTGATCGGCGTGGCCCTGGGCCTGGCGACCGCGGTGTTCCTGGGCTGGCTGTTCTACCGCGGGGCGCTGAAAATCAACCTGGCGAAGTTCTTCACCTGGACGGGGGGCATGCTCGTCGTCGTGGCCGCGGGTGTGCTGGCGTACGGCTTCCACGATCTGCAGGAGGCCGACTGGATCCCCGGTCTGAACAGCCTTGCCTTCGACATCAGCGGCACGATTCCGCCGGACAGCTGGTACGGGACGCTGCTGAAGGGCGTGTTCAACTTCCAGCCCGACCCGACCGTCCTCCAGGTCACGGTGTGGCTGCTGTACCTGGTCCCGACACTCGCGCTGTTCCTCGCCCCGGTAGGGTTCGCCTCCGGGAAGGGGAAGGTGAAGGCACCTGATGACGCACCTGACGACCAGGGATCGCGGCCCTCGAAGGCTTCGCAGGCTTGACCGGCGCGTACTGATCGCGGCCTCCGTGACCGCTCTGTCGTTGACGGCGAGCGGTTGTGTGGTGGTCCACGGGGAGCGTGTGGTGCTCCCCGCGGCCACCCGGGCGGAGGCCGCGAAGGCGCTGCGGCAGTTCACCAACGCGTACAACAAGGCGGACAAGGCGTACGACGGTTCCCTGGACGCCGCGTACACCACCGGCGCCGTCGGGGCCATCGACGCGGCGCGGTTGAAGGCGGGGAGCGTCAACAACCCGGACGGCAACCCGCAGCACACGCCGTTGGTGCTCTCGGACGTGACGTACACGATCCCCAAGAAGGCGGGCTGGCCGCGCTGGTTCGTCGCCGACGCCAGGGCCAACAAGGGGGGCGACGCCCGCTGGGTGCTGGTGTTCACCCGCGGCGGCCTCTCCGAGCCGTGGCAGGCGGCGTATCTGACGCTGGTGGCGCCGGGCGCGATGCCGGAGTTCGCCAAGGACAAGGACGGCTGGGCCGAGGCCGTGCCGGCGGAGTCCGCCGGACTGACGCGGGCGCCCGAGGACTTGAGCGAGGACTACGCCGTCCATCTGAAGGACGGCGGGGACGTCTTCGCGGACGGGACGTACACCAGCGAGCTGCGGACCACCCGTGCGAAGAACTCCAGGAAGCCGGGCCTGGTGCAGCAGTACATCGACGAGCCGCTGACGGACGGCGCGTTCGCTCCGCTGGCGCTGCGGACCAAGGACGGCGGGGCGCTGGTGTTCTTCTCCACGCACCACTACGTCAAGCAGACGGCCGCGGCCGGGGCGTCGGTGCCCACGCCCAACGAGAGTGTGCGGGCGTTGACGACCGGGGAGATCAAGCAGTCGCTGACGATGGAGTTCGTGGCGAACGAGCTGGCCCTGGATCCGGCGAAGGGCTCGGGGGACGGGAAGGTCTCGCTGCTCAGCCGGCTGGAGGGGCTGACGGGCGCGAAGGGGGAATAGCCCGTCGCCCGGGTGCGGCGCTCAGAGGCGTTGCCATCCCGGCGCCGCGTGGTCCTGTTCGGTCACGTGACGGGCGCATGCGTCCGTCAGGGCCTCCAGGAGGCTCAGGGGGTCCGGCAGGGGGTGTTCGGGGCCCCGCAGCCAGTGCACCGACTGTCCGTCGTCCCCCGGCAGACGGGCCGGCGGGACGAGGACGTAGGAGCCCCGGCAGTGCCAGCGCAGTCCGGGGTGTTCGTCCATGGTCTCGGGGTGGCAGTCCAGCTCGCAGGGCCACCACTCGTCCTCGTCCTCGGGAGTGCCGCGGGTGAGGGTGAAGAACAGCATGCGGCCGTCGTCGCTCTCGGCGACCGGGCCGACCTCGACGCCGGAGCCGAGCAGCCGTTCCAGGGCCTGGCGGCCGGCCTCCAGCGGTACGTCGAGGACGTCGTGGGTCATGCCGGTCGCGGTGATGAAGTTGGCCTGCGGCTGGTGCCGGGCCCAGCGCTCGATCTGCGCGCGGTCGGTGGTGGACTGCGTCTGCCAGGCGAAGGAGACCGGGTGCCGGGCGGGGGTCGGACAGCCGACGCGGTCGCAGGAACACCGGTAGCCGGCCGCCGGGTACGCGGCGGGTGCGAGGGGCAGACCCGCGCCCGCGGCGGCGAGCAGCAGGGCCTCACGGTCGCCGTCGTCGGCGCCTTCCGTCGGGCCGCTTCCCCGCAGCCACCGGGTGAGTCTGCCCCGCAGGCCGCTCAGGCCGCCGAACTCCGCGCTCATCTATCCCCTCGCCTCGCTGTGATGCGGACAGCATGCCCTATGGTCCCATCATCCTGCGCATCGGGGGTCCCGAGGCCCTAATCGGGGCAGGTGGGACGGATGTGACGCGGGAGCCCTAACGGGGGACGAGGCCGTACAGGGCGTAGTCGACCAGGGTGTCGGTGTAGTCGTAGGAGATGGGGCCCGTGTGCTGGAGCCAGCGCTGGGCCAGCGGGGAGACGAAGAGCTCCAGGGCGATGCGCGGGTCGATCTCGGGGCGGAGCAGGCCGGCCCGCTGGGCGGAGCGCAGACGGTCGACGTACACCTGGAGCTGGGGTTCGAGGAGCTTGGCGACGAACTCGCGGCCGAGCTGTTCGTTGACCACGCCCTCGGCGGACAGGGCGCGGGCCGGTGCCTCGAAGCGGGGGTCGAGGAGCTCGTCGACGGTGGCGCGCAGGACGCCCTTGAGGTCGGCGGCCAGGTCGCCGGTGTCCGGGATGGTGTACGGCACCTGGCCCGCGGCCTCGGCGGCCTGCTCGCCGAGGTCGAGGAACGCCTCCAGCAGGACGTCGGCCTTCGACCCCCACCAGCGGTAGATGGTCTGCTTGCCGACGCCGGCCCGGGCGGCGATTCCCTCGATCGTGGTCCTCGGGTAGCCGGCCTCGGCGACGAGGGCGAGGGCCGCCTCGTAGATGGCGCGCCGGGATCTCTCGCTGCGGCGGGTGGTGTCGGGGGCGGGCTTGGCGGGCTGGGCGGACCTGGCGGGCTTGGTGACCATGGGGCGACCGTACCAAGGGGGTGAGACGGGGCGTCTCGCCAACGGCGCCCCGCGGACCCGCCCGGTGCCCGGTGCCGCGACGGGGCGGACGCCGCCCGCCGCGGGTGCTGTGCGGGACTTTCGGAACACCCCCTAGATCCGCTCCTCCGGGTACCGCACGCCGATCCGCTCCCGTACCGCGTCCAGCGTGCGCATCACCGCGAGGGTGCCGTCGAGCGGTACCAGCGGGGACTCCGTCTCGCCGGCCCGCAGGGCGCGCATGACCTCGCGGGCCTCGTGCCGGAAGGTGGTCCGGGGGCCGTCGGCCGGGTCGGCGGCGAACTCCTCGGGATCGCGGCCGGCGCGGTGCAGGACCAGACGGTCGGGGTGGAAGAACCCGGACGGGATGTCGATGCGGCCGCGGGAGCCGGTCACGGAGGCGGTGGTGCCGGTGCCGCCGGTGACCGAGCAGTGCAGGGCGGCGAGCGCGCCGGACTCCCAGGACAGGGCGAGGGCGGTCTGGAGGTCGACGCCCTCGGCGGACAGCACCGCCTGCGCGGAGATCCCGGACGGTTCGCCGAGCAGGAGCTGGGCGAAGGAGACGGGGTAGACGCCGAGGTCGAGGAGGGCGCCGCCGCCCTGCGCCGGGTCGCGCAGCCGGTGCGAGGGAGGGAAGGGACCCTCCAGACCGAAGTCGGCCTGGACCGTGCGGACCTCGCCGATCGCGCCGTCCTCGACGAGGGTCTTGAGCCGGCGGATCACGGGGTTGCAGTACATCCACATGGCTTCCATCAGGAAGCGGCCGTTGTCCCGGGCCAGCGCGACGAGTTCCTCGGCCTCGCGCACGTTGAGCGTGAACGGCTTCTCGCACAGCACGCCCCGGCCGGCCTTCAGGCACATCCCGGCGGCGGTGCGGTGGGCGGCGTGCGGGGTGGCGACGTAGACGACATCGATGTCCGCGTCCTCGGCGAGCGCGCCCCAGTCGCCGTAGGCCCGGGGGATCCCGAAGCGTTCGGCGAACGCCCGCGCCGAGGCCTCCGAGCGCGAGCCGACGGCGACGACCTCGGCGTCGGGCAGGTCGACCAGGTCCGCCGTGAAGGCGGCGGCGATCCCGCCCGTCGCCAGGATTCCCCACCGCACCGTGTCCGTCGTCATACCCCGCCCGCCCTCGTGGCCGTACCAGCAGTCCGTTCGAGCTGAGAGCATAGGTGGCGCAGACATCGCACAGGGAGGGGCGGCCGTATGCCGGAGGGTGGGGCGACACCGAAGGTGTCGGAGACGACGGCCGTGGCGCCGCCCCCGCGTGCGCGGCGCCGCACCAGCCTGCTGGTCACCCTCGTCCTCGGCGGTCTGACCGCCACTCCCCCGCTGTCGATGGACATGTACCTCCCGGCCCTGCCGGAGGTCACCCGCAATCTGCACGCCCCCGCCGCGACCGTGCAGCTGACGCTGACCGCCTGTCTGGCCGGCATGGCGCTGGGGCAGCTGGTGGTCGGCCCGATGAGCGACCGGTGGGGGCGCCGCCGTCCGCTGCTCGCCGGGCTCGCGGTGTACGTCGTGGCGACGGTGCTGTGCGCGCTCGCGCCCACCGTGGAGCTGCTGATCGCGTTCCGGCTGGCGCAGGGGCTGGCGGGCGCGGCCGGGATCGTGATCGCGCGGGCCGTCGTCCGGGACCTGTACGACGGTGTGGCGATGGCCCGGTTCTTCTCCACCCTGATGCTGATCTCCGGGGTGGCCCCGGTGGTGGCGCCGCTGATCGGCGCGCAGATCCTGCGGGTGACGGACTGGCGGGGCGTGTTCGCGGTCCTCACGGTGGTGGGGCTGACGCTGGCCGCGCTGGTGTGGGCGAGGCTCCCGGAGACGCTGGAGCCCGCCGAGCGGCACGCGGGCGGGGTCGGCGAGGCGCTGCGCTCGATGCGCCGTCTGCTGGCCGACCTGCCCTTCACCGGCTACATGCTGACCGGCGGCTTCGCCTTCGCCGCGCTGTTCGCGTACATATCCGCCTCGCCGTTCGTGATCCAGGAGATCTACGGCGCCTCGCCGCAGACGTTCGGTCTGCTGTTCGGCGCGAACTCGGTCGGGCTGGTGCTGGTCGGGCAGGTCAACGGCAAGGTGCTGGTGGGCCGGGTCCGCCTGGACCGGGTGCTGGCCGTGGGTCTGACGGTGGTGGCGCTGGCCGCGGCCGCGCTGCTGCTGATGGCGGGCGGCGCGTTCGGCGAGGTGGGGCTCGCCCCGGTGGCGGCGGCCCTGTTCGTGCTGATGTCCGCGATGGGTGTGACGCTGCCCAACGCCCAGACGCTCGCGCTGATGCGGGTCCGCCACTCCGCCGGGTCCGCCTCCGCGCTCCTCGGCACCTCCTCGTTCCTCATCGGCGCGGTCGCCTCCCCGCTCGTCGGGATCGCCGGTGAGCACACGGCCGTCCCGATGGCCGTCGTCCAACTGGCGGCCGCACTGGTGGCGATGGCCTGCTTCGTGGGAATGTGCCGTCCCTGGAAGAACACGGGGGCGGAGGGAGCCGAGCACTGAGCGCGCCGAGACTGCGTGTCGACACCCCGGAACGGGCGGGGCTCGACCCCGAGGAGATGCGCCTGCTCGTCCTCGACGTCATGGACCTGACCGTCGGCGACCGGCCGTGGGCGGCGGGCGCCGTGGTCGTCGCCGGACGCGGCCCGGTGATCGCCGTACAGGAGGCGGCGGGCTGGGCGGTGCGGTACGAGGCCTACGACCCGGGGCGCGACGCGGGGGTGGAGCTGCCGCCGGAGGCCCGCGTCCCGATGACCGTCGGCACCCCCTTCGACCTGGCCTCCCTCACCAAGCTGTTCACGTCGGTCGCGGCGGTGCAGCAGATCGAGCGGGGCACCCTCGGCATCGACGCCCGCGTCGGCGCCTACCTGCCCGACTTCCGCGGTGCCGCCGCCCACGGCCTCACCGTCCGCCACCTCCTCACCCACACCTCCGGGCTCCGCCCCGAGCTGCCGCTGTACGCCTGCGCGGACGACGCCGAGCGGCTGGAGCTGCTGCGGGCGGAGACACCGGTGGCGGAGCCGGGCACGTACGTGTACTCCGATCTGAACATGCTGCTGCTCCAGCAGCTCCTGGAGCGCCTGACCGGACGCTCCCTCGACGTCCTCGTGCACGAGGGGATCACCCGGCCGCTGGGCATGACGTCCACCCGGTTCGGGCCCTGTCCGGGCGCGGCGGCCACCGAGGACCAGCGGCGGCCGTGGGCGAAGGCGGACCGGGGGATGCTGCGGGGCGAGGTGCACGACGAGAACGCGTGGGCGCTGGGCGGGGTGGCCGGTCACGCGGGCCTGTTCTCCACCGGCCGCGACCTCGCCGTCTTCTGCCGCACCCTGCTCGCGGGCGGCTCGTACGGCCCCGCGCGCATCCTCGGCCCGGACTTCGTGGAGCTGCTGCTGACGCCGCCGGGACTGGGGTTCGCCGTGGACCAGCCGTGGTTCATGGGCGAGCTGGCCGGCGAGGGCGCGGCCGGCCACACCGGTTTCACCGGGACCTCACTGGTCCTGGACCCGGCCACGGACACCTTCGTGGTGCTGCTGGCGAACACGGTGCATCCGGTGCGCAGGACGCCGGACAGTGCGCCGCGGGCGCTGGCGGGGACGCGGATGGCGATGGCGGTGCGGTGAGCGGCTCGTGGCGCCGGGGCGCCGGGCCGCGCCGTCCTGCCCGGCTGGGGGCGCTGTTCCCAGCGAGGGCGGCACCGCGGCCGGGTGCCTCATAATCGCCAGGTGAACGTCTCCGTGTCCGCCGCCGAAACCCTCCGCACCGCTCTCGCGGAACTCCTCGACGGCCTGCCGCCCCGGCAGGCCGCTCAGGCCGTCGAGCGGCTCATCGCCAGCTACCGGGGCGCGACCCCGACCGACGCGCCCATCCTGCGGGACCGCGCGGACGTCGCCGCCTACGCCGCGTACCGGATGCCGGCGACCTTCGAGGCGGTGCGCTCGGCGCTGGAGGCGTTCGCGGACGCCGTACCGGAGTGGACGCCGGGCAGCCACACCGACGTGGGCGGCGGGACGGGCGCGGCGACCTGGGCGGTGAGCGCCACCTGGGAGGGGACGCGCCCGGTGACCGTGCTCGACTGGGCGGAGCCCGCGCTGGCCCTCGGCCGCGAGGTGGCCGCCGCGAACCCGGCGCTCGGCGACGCGCGCTGGCTGCGGGCCCGCATCGGCTCCGCCCTGGCCCTGGAGAGCTGCGACCTCGTCACCGTCTCCTACGTCCTCAACGAGCTGGCCGCCGCCGACCGCGCCGCCCTGGTGGACGCCGCCGCGTCCGCCGCGCAGGCCGTGGTGATCGTCGAACCGGGCACCCCGGACGGCTACGCCCGGATCATCGAGGCCCGTGACCGGCTGATCGCCGCCGGATTCCGGGTCGCCGCGCCCTGCCCGCACAGCGCCGCCTGTCCGATCGTGCCCGGCGAGGACTGGTGCCACTTCTCGGCGCGGGTCAGCCGCTCCTCCCTGCACCGGCAGGTCAAGGGCGGCTCGCTGCCGTACGAGGACGAGAAGTTCTCGTACGTGGCAGCCGCCCGCTTCCCCGTCTCCCCCGCCGCCTCCCGGGTGGTCCGCCGGCCGCAGATCCGCAAGGGGCAGGTGCTCCTCGACCTGTGCGAGGCCGAGGAGCGGCTGGGCCGCACGACGGTGACGAAGAAGCACGGCGACCTGTACAAGGCGGCCCGGGACGCGGCCTGGGGCGACGCCTGGCCGCCGGCGTCGTAGGAGCCCTCGGGGGTCAGGCCGGCTTGAGTCCCTGGTCGCCGGTCTCCGTGACGAAGGACGCGGCCGTGGTGAGCGGGGCGCCCGGGGTGGTGACGTACGGGACGGTCCTGAAGTCGGCGCGGGCCAGGTCGCGGCCGAGGGTGACGGTGACGTAGCCGCGCCGGCCGTTGTAGAACCTCAGGTGCGGGTTGGCCGTCATGTAGGTGTTCCAGTTCGCGGGCCTGTCCGAGCCGTCGCGGCCGCTGGCGATCGAGGTGGCCACGATCTCCGTGCCGAGCGTCCGGGAGGCGGGGTCGTCGAAGTCGTCCTTGATGTCGAAGGCGTACCCGACGTGCACGTCGCCGGTGAGGACCATCAGGTTGTCGACGCCGGCGGCCTTCGCGCCGTCCAGGACGCGGCGGCGGGAGGCGCGGTAGCCGTCCCAGGCGTCCATGGACAGCTTGGCGACCGGGTTCAGGTCCAGTTTCCGCTGGGAGAAGGTGACCTGCTGCGGTACGACGTTCCACAGCGCCCGTGAGGCGCGCCAGCCGTCGAGGAGCCACCGCTCCTGGGTGTCGCCGGTCATGGTGCGCGCCGGGTCGTCGATGTCGGGGCCGGGCAGCTGCGCGCCGTCGCCGTAGGCCTGGTCGGAGCGGTACTGGCGGGTGTCGAGGACGTCGAACTGGGCGAGCTCGCCCCAGTGCAGGCGGCGGTGGAGCCGCATGTCGGGGCCGTCGGGGAGCTGGGGGCGGCGCAGCGGCTGGTTCTCCCAGTAGGCGCGGTAGGCGGAGGCGCGGCGCAGCAGGAACTCCTCCGGCGGGACGTCGTTCTCGGGGAGGTCGCCGGCGTAGTTGTTCTCGGTCTCGTGGTCGTCCCAGGTGACGACGAAGGGGTGCGCGGCGTGCGCGGCCATCAGGTCGGGGTCGGACTTGAAGAGGGCGTAGCGCAGCCGGTAGTCCTCCAGGGTCACCGTCTCGCGGTTGAACACGTCGGGGAGCGTGCGGTCGGTGTAGTTGCGGTGGTTGCCGACCGGATTTACGGCGTACTCGTACAGGTAGTCCCCGAGGTGGAAGACCACGTCGACGTCCTCCTGGGCGAGATGGCCGTAGGCGGTGTAGTAGCCGTCGGCGTACGCCTGGCAGGAGACCGCGGCGAGGGTGAGGGCAGAGGTACGGGCGTGGGGGGCGGGCGCGGTGCGGGTGCGGCCGGTCGGACTGACCCAGTCGCCGACGCGGAAGCGGTAGTGGAAGACACGGTCGGGGTCGAGGTGGGGGACCTCGACGTGGACCGTGTGGTCGAACTCGGGGTGCGCGGTGGCCGTGCCGCGTCTGACCGTCCGCCGGAAGTTCTCGTCGTGGGCCAGTTCCCAGTGCACGGCGACCCGTTCGGCGGGCAGTCCGCCGTCGGGCTGGTAAGGGGCGGGGGCGAGCCGCGTCCACAGCAGGACGGAGCCGGGCAGCGGGTCGCCGGAGGCCACGCCCAGGGTGAAGGGGTCGTCGGTGATGCGCGCGGGGTCGAGTTCGGCGGCGGCCGCGGTGCCGGCGGCCGGCAGGTTAACGGCGAAGGCGAGGGCGGCGGCCGCGCCGGTGACGGTGAGGAAGCGGCGGCGGCCGATGTGGCGGGCGGCTGCCCGGAGTTCGGGGGCGTGCGGGGACGGGCGTGCTGCGGGTGTCATCCGGTCCTCCCCTGACGGTGGGTGTCCCTGGCATTGGAGTGGCCGGGGACGACCCGGGAGCGTCGCCGGGGGGACACGCGCACGACGGTCGGATGGCGGACGGGCGCGTTCCGTATGACGGACGACGACGTCCGGTCTGCCGTACGCTGCGGCGGCATGGATGCCGAACGGACTCCCAGGATCGCGATCGTCACCGGTGCCGGGTCCGGCATCGGGCGGGCGGTGGCCGTGGAACTGCTGTGCGCGGGCTGGTCGGTGGCGCTGGCGGGGCGGCGTGAGGAGGCTCTGGCGGGGACGGCCGCGTCGGCGCCCGAGCGCGCGAGTCTCGTCGTACGGACGGACGTGTCGCGCCCCGACGACGTGACCGCCCTGTTCGCCGCCGTGCGCGAGCGGTTCGGGCGGCTGGATCTGCTGTTCAACAACGCGGGGACGTTCGGGCCCGGGGGCGTGCCGTTCGAGGAACTGCCCTACGACGCCTGGCGGCATGTGGTGGACACCAATCTCAACGGGGCGTTCCTGTGCGCGCAGGCGGCGTTCCGGCAGATGAAGGAGCAGGACCCCCGGGGCGGACGGATCATCAACAACGGCTCGGTCTCGGCCCACGCGCCCCGGCCGCTGTCGGCGCCCTACACCGCGACCAAGCACGCCCTCACCGGGCTGACGAAGTCCCTCTCGCTGGACGGCCGGGCGTACGGCATCGCCGTCGGGCAGATCGACATCGGCAACGCGGCGACCGACATGACCGCGCGGATGCGGACGGGCGCGCTGCAGGCCAACGGCGAGATCGCGCCGGAACCGGTGATGGACGTGGCCGATGTCGCGCGCACGGTGCGGCACATGGCGGAGCTGCCGCTGGAGGCGAACGTGCAGTTCGCGACGGTGCTGGCGACGGCGATGCCGTACGTGGGGCGCGGGTGAGGGGCCCACGGGCCGTCAGTTCCTCGACCCCTACAAGTGGAATTTGACCATCCGGGCCATTGCGGCCGGTAGCGGACTTATGCTCAACTCTCCTGCACGAGAACTTCACACTTCGCGCACGGAATTTCCGCGGGGCGCTCCGCGGGTCGAGCCATACCGAGGGGGGAGGGCAGCCGCTCCACGGCACCGGGTTGGGGGTGGACCTCGCATGGGACCGCGAGGTACGCACCGGGGCCGTGGAGCGGCTGCCTCGACGTTCAGCGCGGCGAGCCGGGCTCGGGGTCGGGGGTTTCGCGCGGGGCGGGGTCGGGGGTTTCGCGCGTGGTGGCCTGGGGGGTCTCCTGCGTCGCGGGGTGGGGGGTCTCGTGCGTCGCCGCATGGGGGGTCTCGTGCGTCGCCGCATGGGGGGTCTCGTGCGTCGCGGGCCGCGGGTCCGTCGTCGTTCGCCGCGCCGTTCCCGGCGCCCCTTCGGCCCGTCGTCTGCGCCGTGCCTCGTAGGCTCCCGCCGCCAGCAGCAGGATCGCGCCCCCGGCGCCGCCGAACACGCCCCAGCCTCCACCGGAGCCCCCGTCCTCCGCCGCCTGCGCCCCGGCGTGCGGTGTCCTCCCGGAGGGTGACGCGCTCGCGCCGCCCTCGCTCAGGGGATCGACCAGCCTGCCCACGGACCCCGCCGAACCGCCCTTCCCGAAACCCCAGTCCAGGAGGGCGGCCGTCTCCTCGTACACGGCGTTGTTGCCGCTCTCGGGATGGAGGACGGTGACCAGGAGGGTGCGGCCGTCGCGGGTGGCGGCGCCGGTGAAGGTGTTGCCGGCGTGCGTGGTGTAGCCGTTCTTCACCCCGATCATGCCGTCGTACGGCGTGACTCCGTACGTCCCCGACAGCAGCCGGTCGGTGTTCTCGATCCGGAACGTCCTGCGCCCGCCGGCGGGGAAGTCGGCGGCCTTGGTGGAGCAGTAGGCGCGGAAGTCGGCGTTCCGCAGCCCGTGCCGGGCGAAGAGGGTGAGGTCGTAGGCGGAGGAGAGCTGGCCGGTGTGGTCGTAGCCGTCGCAGCTGACGACATGGGTGTCGAGGGCCTGCAGATCGGCGGCCTTCGCCCGCATGTCGGCGACGGACTTGGCGACCCCGCCGTTCATCAGGGCGAGGATGTGCACGGCGTCGTTGCCGGAGCGCAGGAACACGCCCTGCCACAACTGCTCGACGGTGTAGGTGACCCCGGGCTCGAGTCCGACGAGGCTGGAGCCGGGAGGAAGGCCGGCCAGGTCCGCGTCGGTCACGGTGTACCGCTCGGTGCGCTCGAACTTCCCCAGCAGGGTGTCCGCGAACAGCATCTTCAGCGTGGAGGCGGGCGCCAGCCGCCGGTGCGCGCGGTAGGAGGCGAGCACCTCGCCGGTGTCGTAATCGGCGAGCAGCCAGGCGCGGGCGGTGAGCTTCTTCGGCAGACCGGTGGTGAGGGTCGCCTGGACACCGTCACGGGCGAGCCGGGCGCCGCCGATCACCGTGCCGGTCGCGGCGGCGGCAGGGGTGGCCGCGGCGAGCGGGGCGAGTGCGCCGAAGGCGAGCAGGGACCGCCGTGAAGGGCGTGTGAATGCGTGCACGGCGGGACCGTACAAGGGGATCCTGTGGGCAGCCAACCCGCTCCACCTGGGAAAACCCCCTCCACAGCTTAGGAATGAGCTGTCTGATGGAATTCTGAGGCGGCGGCCCGGATCCGGCCCGCATTCTCAGTCCTCACACATCCTTTACTCAGTCCGGCTCAAAGGTTCCTCCCTAGTTTTTGGGCCGCGCCCACAGCGGGCGCCAAGAACCTTCGAGGAACGGGATGTTTGGCATCTATCTCAAGCGCGAGCTGGGCCGGCGCAAGAAGGCTGCCCTGGTCATCGCACTGGGTCTGGCGCTCGGTATCGCGCTGGTCATCACCGTCAACTCGGTGTCGGCCGGCATGACGCAGGCACAGGACAAGGTCCTGCAGTCGCTGTACGGCCTCGGCACCGACATGACGGTCACCAAGGCCCGCACGGCACCCTCCGGCAACAGCTCCGGCCAGCCCAGATTCGAGTTCGACGCGAAGTCGGACGACGACGACACCGAGCAGAGCTCCGACCGGGTGATGACCCAGGGCGGTCAGGCCCTGAAGTCCTCGCTGGTGGCCGAGGTCGCCGCACAGAAGGGCGTGTCGGCCGCGGTCGGCGCGCTCACGCTGAACGTCACCAAGGTCAACGGCTCCTTCACCCAGGGCAAGGCGCAGAGTTCCACCAGCGGCAGCAGCGGCCAGGGCGGTCCCGGCGGTCAGGGCGGCGGCTCCACCGCGGCCCCGCAGGTCCAGGGCGGCGGCGCCTCCTTCGACGTCAACTCCTACTCCGTGGCCGGTGTGGACGTCACCGACCAGGACCTCGGCCCGCTGGCCGGCTCGAAGATCACCTCGGGCGTGACGTTCACCTCCGCGCAGACCAACGCGAAGGTCGCGGTCGTCAGCAAGTCGTACGCCAAGGAGAACAAGTACACGGTCGGCGAGACCCTGAAGATCTCCGGCACCAAGTACAAGATCATCGGCATCGCGACGCCCGACAGCAGCGAGTCCACCACCGACGTCTACCTGCCGCTGAAGGAGGCACAGACCCTCGCCGACGCCAAGAACCAGGTCACCACGATCTACGTCAAGGCGACCGACTCCCAGCAGATCGACACCGTCAAGGCGACGATCCAGAAGAACATCTCCGGTACGACGGTCACCACCTCCGCCGACCTGGCCGAGACGGTCTCCGGCTCCCTGTCCACCGCCTCCAACCTGGCGACCAGTGTCGGCAAGTGGCTGTCCATCGCCGTTCTCGCCGCCGCCTTCCTGGTGGCCGCGCTGCTCACCTCCTCGGCCGTGTCCCGCCGGGTGCGTGAGTTCGGCACCCTGAAGGCGCTCGGCTGGCCGAGCCGCCGGGTGACCCGGCAGGTGGTCGGCGAGTCCATCGTCAACGGTCTGCTCGGCGGCGCCCTCGGCATCGCCCTGGGCCTGGCGGCCGCGTACGCGGTGACCGCGGTCAGCCCCAAGCTGACGGCCGAGCTCGGCAACACCGGCGGCGGCGGAATGGGCGGCGGCCCCGGCGGGGGCGGTCCGGGCCAGCAGTCGGCCTCCAACACGATGGAGATCGCCCTGTCGGCGCCCGTCTCCGGGACCACCATCGCGCTCGCGGTGGGCCTGGCGGTGGCCGGTGGTCTGATCGCCGGCGCGATGGGCGGCTGGCGCGCCTCGCGGATGCGCCCGGCGGACGCGCTGCGCAGCGTGTCGTAACACCCCTCCGGCCGGGCAACCGCCTCCACTCCCCCGGGAGGCGGTGCCCCCGGACTGAGGCACCCCGAGGAGGCGGTGCCCCGGACCGAGGCACCCCCTGAGCAGGGGCGCCGCGTACCCCTTCCCCCCCGGCACGCGGCGCCCCACCCCTCTTCTTCTCCCCCTACGCGGCTACGGAGCTACCCATGTACAGACTGACCGGCGTCACCAAGCGCTACTCGCGCGGCAAGGAGACCGTCGAGGCGCTGCGCGGCATCGACCTCACCATCGAGGACGGCGACCAGCTCGTCATCCAGGGCCCGACGGGCGGCGGCAAGTCCACCCTGCTGCAGATGATCGGCGGCCTGGACCGCCCGACCGAGGGCAGCGTCGAACTGGACGGCGTCGACCTCGCCCGCATCAGCGAGGCCAAGCTGACCCGGCTGCGCGCCGAGAAGATCGGCATCATCTTCCAGTCGTTCAACCTCATCCCGACGCTGACCGCGCAGGAGAACGTGGAGACGGCCCTCGTCCCGCTCGGCGTGAAGCCGGCCGAGCGGCGCGAGCGGGCGGCGGAGGCACTGCGCTCGGTGGGCCTGGGCGAACGCCTCGGCCACGCCCCCTCCGAACTCTCCGGCGGCCAGCAGCAGCGCGTCGCGATCGCCCGCGCGCTGGTGAAGAAGCCCAAGGTGCTCCTCGCCGACGAGCCCACCGGCAACCTCGACGAGGGCACCCGCGACGACATCATGGGCCTGCTGGAAGGCCTGTGGCACGAGTACGGCCTGACCTTCGTCATGGTCACCCACGACTCGTCGATCGCCCGCCGCGCCCCGCGTCTGGCCACCATCAAGGCGGGACAGATCACGCTGACCGAACAGGGCGACGCGCGGGCGTACGCCCGGCAGCAGCCGTACGCGGACCACGGGAGCCAGGGCTACTGAGCCTTCCGGCACCGGGGCAGGGGCCGCTCACCGACTCGGGTGAGCGGCCCGTCCGTCTTGGCGGCGGGTCACGCCTGGCCGGTCTCGAACCGGGAGATGTGGCCGTCGTCGGTGACACTGAACTGCCACCTGGTGCGCATCTCGCCCCACGTGTCGTTGCGGTAGCGGGCGACGAGGGAACGCCCCGCGTCCCGCTCCCTCTCGACGTCGATGTGGCCGTTCGAGGAGAAGATCTCGCGGTCGATCCACTCGGTGAGGTCACGGTCGGAGCCGTCGTCTGCCATGGTCGCGTCCGGCGTCAGCAGGCTGAGGAACGTCTCCCGGTCATGCGCGTTCACGGCGGTGACGAAGGCCCGGACGGCCGGGTCGCTGAGTCTTCCGGTCTGGATCGTCATACGGGCAGCGTCACACCGCCCCGGGACCCCCGCCACCCGAACGGCGTGCCGGAGGAGCCGGGTGGGTGTGAAGGGTGCGACGGTGGAAACGCGAGGGGGGTTGCCGCTGCTGTCTGCTCAGGGAGTCACCGTGACCTCTTTCGACCGACGTGATCTGGGCCTGCTGCTGCTCCGGCTGGGCGCCGGCGGCGTGCTGGCCGCCCACGGCACGCAAAAGCTGTTCGGCTGGTTCGGCGGCCACGGACTGGAGGGCACCGGTCAGTTCATGGAGACCGTCGGCTACACGCCCGGCAAGGCCAGCGCAACGGCGGCGGGCCTCGCCGAGGCGGGCGGCGGCGCGCTGCTGGCCCTGGGCCTCGCCACCCCGGCGGCGGGCGCGGCGGCGGCCGGCGCGATGACGGGCGCGTCGGCGGTCCACACCCCCAACGGTTTCTTCAACCAGGAGGGCGGCTACGAGTACGCGGCGACCCTGGGCCTGGCCGCCACCGGCCTCGCCATCGCCGGCCCCGGCCGCCTCTCCCTCGACCACGCCCTCGGCCACGTCTTCGACCGGGGCTGGATGGTCCCCACGGCCCTCGCGGCGACCGGCCTGGTGACGGCCCTGGTGGTGGGCGCCCGCAGAAAGCGCCTGGACCGCGCGGAGCAGGGCGAACAGACGGCGCTGTTCGACGAGCAGGAGGCCTTGTCCGGGGAGCGGTGACGAGCCGATCCGACCGCACCGCGGATCCCGCGCCCGAACTCCCGGGAGCAAGGGCTCCAGTTGTCGGCGGCTGCCCGCGGTGGCGAGGGTACGGGCTGGCGTGTACCGGTGAGGTTCACAGGGGTCGATCAGTTCCAGTCGCCTCGCCCTGGTAGCAGACGCTCGTAGTTGCGAATGTAGTTCTGGTGATAGCCCAGGCGCTCGCACAGATCCGTGTATCGGGCGTACTGCTCCTCGGTGACCACAGCACCGACCGCCCTGAGAGTCTCGAGTAACAAGCGAAGAACCAGGTCGGAGCGGACCGACGCGGCGGCGAGCTCCAACGCGTGCCCAACCGTCGCAGATCAGAGGCCCTTCCCAGGCAAAGCCGCAGAGAGCGGCAGACGAGTCGGGCTGTACGCCGGGTTCTGTCGCCCGGTCGCCTCGCGGCGGCCGGGGAGACGGCCATCCATCTAGGACCGGCGTTGCCGCCGGCCTCGTGCGGTCTACCCGCGGACTCGGGCGGGCAGCCCTCGAACGTCCGCGCAGAGCGCTTTTCACGGCGCTCCTTTTGACCTTGCTCCGGGTGGGGTTTACCTAGCTGCCCAGGTCACCCTGGGCACTGGTGGTCTCTTACACCACCGTTTCACCCTTACCCGGCGCCGGAGCGCCGGGCGGTTTGTTTTCTGTGGCACTGTCCCGCGGGTCACCCCGGGTGGCCGTTAGCCACCACCCTGCCCTGTGGAGCCCGGACGTTCCTCGGGAAGCCCCCTGAGGGGACTCCACGCGGCCGTCCGCCCGGCTCGTCTGCCGTGTCGACCATGGTACCGGGCGGCTGTCCCGCCGAGGACCAGCCGCCGTCGCCAGCACCGAGCCCGTCAGGATCAGGGCGAAGGCGGCCAGGATGGTGGGGGTCAGCGGTTCGTCGAGGAACAGGGCGCCCGCGGCTACTGCGACCGCCGGGTTGACGTAGGTGATGACGGTGGAGCGGGTCGGGCCGATCTCCTTGATCAGTTCCAGGAAGGCGACGAAGGCGACGGCCGTGCAGAGGACGCCCAGGGCGGCGAGGGCCGCGAGGACCTCGGCCGAGGGGGTCCGGTCGGGCCAGGTGACGGCGGCCGCCGGTGCGTAGACGAGTGCCGCCAGGGTCAGGCAGGGGACGATGAGCTGGAGGGTGGGGACGTCCTTCAGGCGGCGGGCCGCTATCAGCGGGGCCGTCGCGTAGCCCACCGCCGTGAGCAGGACCTCGGCCAGCGACCGCGCGTCGCCGCCCGTCAGGTGCGGCACGGTCAGGACCGCCACCCCCGCCAGACCCACGGCCAGGCCTGCCGTCCGCCGTACGCCCAGTCCCTCGCCGTCCCCGAGGAAGCGGGCCGCCACGACGCCGATGATCGGGACGCCCGCGATCAGCAGGCCGGCGGTGGAGCTCGACAGGTGCCGCTCGGCGTCGGTGAGGGTGAACCAGGGGCCGATGATCTCGATGCACGCGAAGGCCAGCATGGGCACCCAGTGGGTGCGGACGGTCCGCCACAGACCGCCCTGGCGGAGGGCGAAGGGCAGCAGGAGCAGGGCGCCCAGCGCACAGCGCGTGAACACCACCATGGAGGGGGAGATCGAGGCGTCCACCGCCACTTTGATCATCAGGTAGGGGATGCCCCAGATCACTCCCATGAGGGAGAAGAGGAACCAGCCGCGTGCAGTCATGCGGGCAGTGTCGGCCGCCGGGTCACCCTCCGTCTTGAACGCTGTTGCGGTACGCCGCCGGGGTGACCCCGAGGACCCGGCGGAACCAGCGGGTGAGGTGTGCCTGGTCCGCGAAGCCGACGAGCGGGGCGACCTCGGCGGGGCGCAGGCCCGTCTCGAGGAGGGTGCGGGCCCTCGTCACGCGGTACTGGGCCAGCCATGCGTAGGGAGGCATGCCGGTCGTCGTACGGAAGGCCCGCAGGAGCTGGTAGCGGGACAGGCCCAGGTCGGCGGCGAGGTCGGTGAGGGTGGGGGGTTCGAGGAGTTCGTCGGCCAGGCGGTCGCGCACCGCGCGGGCGATGCGGTCGGCGCCGGGGACGGTGTCGGGGGCGGGGCGGGCCGTGGAGTGGCGGCGGGCCAGGGCCGTGAGCAGCCAGGGCAGGCGCGACTCGGTCTCCAGGGGGTCGGGGCAGACGCTGAGTTCGGTGTGGGTGGCGCGCAGGGCGGCGGCGAGTTCCGGGTCGTCTATCAGCGGCTCCCGGAAGTGCGGTACGCCGCCGAGGACGCCCTCCGTGAGCAGGGCCAGGCCGGCGTACAGGGCGCGGTAGGCGTAACCGTCGGTGTCGTTGGCTGGGCCGCCGGTGTGCGGCTCGCCGGGGGCGAGGACGACGATGGCACCGGGGCCGTTGCGGATGTGGCCGCCCCGGTAGTCGATGATCTCCGAGCCGCCGACGCAGACGCCGACGGTGAACTCGTCGTGGGCGTGCGGGGCGAAGACGTGCTTGTCGAAGCGGGCGGTGAGCAGATCGAGGGGCGGTCCACAGCGGCCGAGCCGCGCCCGTGTCCATATCGCCTGCTCACCCATCGGCTGGTACCCCCTTGTCACCTTGAGGGTGCAACGCCGTCAAGGGTCGATTCATGCCGGGGGCGGCGTTCAGAGGAAGTCGGAGGTGTCCAGGTCGAAGGCGAAGGGCTCGGGGAGGGTGAGCGGCTTGCCGAAGGGGAGGGTGCAGCGCTGGCGGTAGTCGTCCTGTCTCGGGTCGCTGAGGAGCGTGATCTCGGATGTGTCGCGATCGACCAGCAGGTGGAGCGGGACGCCGGCGCGGGCGTAGCAGCGGCGTTTGGCCTCGCGGTCGGCCTTGGGTTTGGTGGAGGTGACCTCCAGCACCATGGCCACGCCATCGCAGGGCATCCAAGAGTCGGCGCCCCCGAACAGGTCGAGTTCGACCGGGCTGAATGTGGCGTCCGGGATCACATGGTCCTTGGGCCAGCCCTCCGCCTTCTGCAGCTTCAGTCCCTTGTTGCCGGAGAAGTCCATATCGGTGCGCGCCCGCCTGATCACCTGCCTCACGATGCGGCTGATGTACTTCTCGTGATCCCCGTCCGGCGGCGGTGTCACAACGATCTCCCCCTCGACAAGCTCCGCCCGGAAACCTTCCGGGGTGTCCAGGGCGAGAAAGCCCTCCAGCAGGACCTCTTCCTGCGTGAGCGGCTCATGGGCCATGGCAGTCATGTCACGCCCCTCCTTCGGTCGCTCGCCAGACTGGGACATCGGAAGATCACCTGCCCGTGAGATCGGGAACAGTTCCCTCGATCGTGGCACACGACCAAGCCCGGCGTCAGGCGCCGCCTCGCCGCTTGACCCTGCCGCGACGTCAACCTCTCTACTGGTCCCATGCGGATCGGAGAACTCGCCGAGGCCGTCGGCGTCACCACGCGGACCGTCCGGCACTACCACCACCTCGGGCTGCTCCCCGAACCCGAGCGGCGTGCGAACGGTTACCGGGACTACACCCTGCGCCATGCCGTCACGCTCGCCCGGATCCGGCGGCTGACCGAGCTGGGCCTCGGGCTGGCGGAGGCCAGGGACGTCCTCGCCGACGACGCCGGCAGGGATCTCGTCGAGGTGCTCACCGAGCTGGACGAGGATCTGGCCCGGCAGGAGACCGCGATCCGGGAGCGGCGGGCCCGGCTGAGGGCCCTGCTGGATGCCGGGCACCTGCCCGCCGAGGGGCCGGTCTCCCCCGAGCTGGCCGCGCTGTTCGCGCGCACGGCGGCCGAGCTGTCCGACTCCCCCATGGCCGCCCGCGACCGCGAGGTGCTCGCCCTCGTCGAGACGGCCGCGGCCCCGGAGGAGCGTGAACGGCTGCTGGCGGCGGTCGGCGAGGTCGTACGGTCGCCGGAGGCGGTGGCCCGGGCCAACGAGGCGTACGCGCTGCTGGACGCGCTGGCCGACGCCCGCCCCGACGACCCACGGGTGGAGCGGGCCGCCCGCCGGCTCGCCGAGTGCACCCCGCGCGAGCTGCTCCCGCAGGCCGCCCCCCTCGACCTCGACCACAGCTTCCTGCGCGCCCTGTACGCCGACTTCGCCCCCGCCCAGGCGGAGGCGATCCGCCGGGCGCTGCGCATCCTCACGGAGGAGGGACGGTGAGACGACGTGGGCACCGCGGCAGGGTCTTGGGGCTCGTGGCCAGCCTCGTGCGGCACGAACTGCGGCTGCTGGCCGGTCTGCTGCTGTGGGTGGCCCGTCGGCGGCACGGGGTGGGTGACGGGCGGGCGTTCGGCTACGCGCGAGGTCAGGGCGCGGTCATGGCCGGGTTCGTGTTCGTGTGCGCGGTCGAGACGTTCACCCTGTCCGTGCTGCTGCGCGACTGGCCCGCCGCGCACCGGGTGGTGCTCGTCCTCGACCTCTGTACGTTCGTCCTCGTGGCCGGTCTGTACGCGGCCTGGACGGTCCGGCCGCACGTCCTGTACGACGACGCCCTGCGCGTCCGTCAGGCGGCCCATGTGGATCTGCGCATCCCGCTGGCCGCGATCGCCGCGATACGGCAGGAGCGGCGCACCACGCACGAGCATGCCGACGGTGAGCTGAACCTTCCGGTCGGCTCGCAGACCTCGGTCACCCTCGAACTCACCGCCCCGGTCCCCCACCTCACCCTCCTCGGCCGCCGCCGGGAGGTCCGGGTGGTCCGCCTGCACGCCGACGACGCCGCCGGCCTCGTACAGGCCCTCACGCGGGACGGTGGCGCGCCGGCGGCGCCGTGAGCGCAGGTCGGGGGCCGGAGCGGCGTTGGGGCGAAGGGGTGTCGGGGCCGCGGGGGCGCTGAGGGCGGAGCGGCGCTGGGGCCTCAGTGGTACGCCGTACGCTGTCGCAGAGCTCTACAGAAGGAGATCCCGTGCTTGTCCTGCTGCCGCCCTCCGAGGGGAAGGCCTCGTCCGGTCGTGGCGCGCCGTTGAAGCTGGAGTCGCTCGCGCTGCCGGGGCTGACCGCCGCCCGGGAGGCCGTGCTCGGCGAGCTGGTCGAGCTCTGCACGGGTGACGAGGAGAAGGCACGCGAGGTGCTCGGGCTGAGCGAGGGCCTGCGCGGCGAGGTGGCGAAGAACGCGGAGCTGCTGACCGCGGGCGCGCGTCCGGCCGGGGAGATCTACACGGGTGTCCTGTACGACGCCCTCGACCTGGCCTCCCTGGACGCGGCCGCGAAGAAGCGCGCGGCGCGGTCGCTGCTGGTGTTCTCGGGGCTGTGGGGCGCCGTCCGGGTCACGGACCGGATCCCCTCGTACCGCTGCTCGATGGGGGTGAAGCTGCCCGGGCTCGGGGCGCTGGGGGCGTACTGGCGGACGCCGATGGCGGCCGTGCTGCCCGAGGCGGCCGGGGACGGGCTTGTGCTCGACCTGCGGTCGGCGGCGTACGCGGCGGCGTGGAAGCCGAAGGGCGAGCCGGCCGGGCGGACGGCGACCGTGCGGGTGCTGCACGCGCCGACCCGGAAGGTCGTCAGCCACTTCAACAAGGCGACGAAGGGGCGGATCGTGCGGAGCCTGCTGGCGGCGGGCATCGCGCCGCAGGGCCCGGCGGATCTGGTGGAGGCGCTGCGCGGGCTCGGGTACGTGGTGGAGGTGCGGGAGCCGGCGCGGGCGGGGACGCCGTGGACGCTGGATGTGCTGGTGGACGAGGTGCACTGACCCGGACCGCCACGAACACCGCAGCACCGGAAGCACCGGAAGCACCGGAACAGTGTTGCAGCATGCGCAATGACCTTTGCGCATGCTGTACGGCACCGGCACGATGACGCGCATGACCTCACCGCCGCCCTCCTCGCCGGCTGCCTCGGTACTGGACCTGGCCCCAGTCGTGCCCGTGGTGGTCGTCGAGGACGCCGCCGACGCCGTACCGGTGGCGCGGGCCCTGGTGGCGGGCGGGCTGCCGGCGATCGAGGTGACGTTGCGTACGCCGGCTGCGCTGGACGCGATCCGGGAGATCTCCCGGGAGGTGCCGGGGGCGGTGGTCGGGGCGGGAACGGTGATCGCACCGGAACAGGTGACGGCGTGCGCGGCGGCGGGGGCGCGGTTCCTGGTCAGCCCCGGCTGGACGGACGTCCTGCTGACGGCGATGCGGGCGTCGGGGATGCCGTTCCTGCCCGGGGTGTCGACCACGTCGGAGGTGGTGGCGCTGCTCGAGCGGGGGGTGCGGGAGATGAAGTTCTTCCCCGCGCAGGCGGCGGGGGGTACGGCGTATCTGCGGTCGCTCGCCGGACCACTCCCGCAGGCCCGTTTCTGCCCGACCGGCGGGATCGGCCCGGACAACGCGGCGGAGTATCTGGCCCTGCCCAACGTCGGTTGCGTGGGCGGCAGTTGGATGGTCCCGGCGGAGACCGTGGCGGCGCGGGACTGGGGCCGGATCGAGGGCCTGGCACGCGCCGCCACGTACTTCAGGACCTCGTGACCTCAGGGCGTCATGACCGCGGGCGTCATGACCTCAGGGCCTCAGGGCCTCAGGGCCTCAGATGGGACGTGTCGTTGAAGAGCCTGACGCTGGCGTTGCCGTCGGCGTAGTAGGCCACCGCCGAGAGTGAGGCCGCCGAGAGTTCCATGCGGAACAGCGACTCGGGCGGGGCGCCCAGGGCGAGCCGTACGAACGTCTTGATCGGGGTCACATGGGTGACCAGCAGGACCGTGCGGCCCGCGTACGCCGCGACCAGTTTGTCGCGGGTGGCGGCGATGCGGGCGGCGGTGGCCGCGAAGCTCTCGCCACCGCCGGTGGGTTCGGCCTCCGGGTCGGCGAGCCACTTGTTCAGGTCGTCGGGGTGACGCTCCCGGACCTCGCCGAAGGTGAGCCCCTCCCAGGCGCCGAAGTCGGTCTCGATCAGCCCCTCCTCGATCGTGACCTCCAGACCGAGGCGGGAGGCGACGGCGCCGGCGGTCTCGCGGGTGCGGGCGAGCGGGGAGGCGAGGATGTGCTGGATCGTCCCGCGCCGGGCGAGCGCGGCCGCGACCCGCTCGGCCTGCTCCCGGCCGACGTCGGAGAGGGAGGGATCGGTGCCGCCGCTGCCGGAGAACCGCTTCTGCGGGGTGAGGGGCGTCTCGCCGTGCCGGAGCAGGACGAAGGTGGCGGGAGCACCGAGGTCGGGGGCGGCGCCCCATCCGACGGAGGGTTTCGCGGTGGGCGCGGCGGGCGCGGTTCCTGCGGCTTCCGGGACGGTGCCGTCCGTGGAAGCGGACGGGGTGGCGACGGTGCGGGCGGCACGGAGGTCGCGGTCGGCGGCCGTCGTTCCGGGGGTGTCCGCAGTCGTCGTCCCGGCCGTCGCCCCCAGGGCGGGACCGGCGGCGGGGGTGGAGGCGGGGGCGGAGGCGGAGGCGGGACCGGCGGCGGGGGCGGAGGCGGTCGCCGGGCGGCTCCGGGCCAGCGCCTGCCGGGCCTTCGCCGCGCCCGCCGCCGCGTCACCGGGCGGGCCGGACGGCTCGGGGACGGCCGGGGCCGCCGGGGCGGCGGCGAGCGCGGCGCGGGAGGCGGCCGGGTCCCACTGTTCACCGCGCCGGCCCGCGTCCATCGCCTCGTTGGCCAGGCGGTCTGCGTGCTTGTTCTGCTCGCGCGGGATCCACTCGTAGGTGACCTGCCCGGGCGGGAAGACCCGGGCTGCCTCCGCGGCCAGCGGCTTCATGTCGGGGTGCTTGATCTTCCAGCGGCCCGACATCTGCTCGACGACGAGCTTGGAGTCCATGCGGACGCGCACCGCGGCCGACGGGTCGAGCTCGTGGGCGGCGCGCAGGCCGGCCACAAGACCCCGGTACTCGGCCACGTTGTTGGTGGCGACCCCGATGTACTCGGCGCGCTCGGCGAGCGTCTCCCCCGTCGCCGCGTCGATCACCACGCTGCCGTAGCCCGCGGGCCCGGGGTTGCCCCGCGACCCTCCGTCGGCCTCGACGATGAACTCCCGCACCCCGCAGACCCCTTACAGACCGGATTCGGACGTGCGCACCAGGATCCGGCGGCAGTTCTCGCACCGGACGACCGTGTCGGGCGCGGCCGACCGGATCTCGCTGAGCTCGGTGATGGCGAGTTCCTGGCGGCAGCCCTGGCAGGTGCGCGCGTACAGCTTGGCCGCGCCGATGCCGCCCTGCTGCTGACGCAGCTTGTCGTACAGCTTGAGCAGGTCGGCGGGGACGGACCCGGCGACGACCTCGCGCTCCTTGGTGACCGTGGCGGCCTCGCCGTCGATCTCCTCGACGGCGGCGTCCCGGCGGGCGGTCGCGTCGTCGATCTTCCCCTGCACGGCGCCGACCCGCTCGGTCAGCTCGGCGACGCGCTCCTGGGCGGCCTCCCGGCGCTCCATGACCTCCAGGACGACGTCCTCGAGGTCACCCTGGCGCTTGGCGAGGGAGACGATCTCCTTCTGGAGGTTCTCCAGGTCCTTGGGGGAGGTGACCGCTCCGGAGTCGAGGCGCTGCTGGTCGCGGGCGGCACGCTGGCGCACCTGGTCCACGTCCTGCTCGGCCTTCGTCTGCTCGCGGGCGGTGTCGCTCTCCTCGGTCTGCGCGGCCACGAGCAGGTCGCGCAGTTGCGTCAGATCCTTGGTCAGCGACTCGATCTCGGCGTGCTCGGGCAGCGACCGCCGCTTGTGCGCGAGCTGCTGAAGGCGGACGTCGAGGTCCTGGACGTCGAGAAGGCGGATCTGGTCGGCGGGCGCGGCGTTCAGTTGGGGGCTCCCATTGCGCTAGAGGTGGGGCTGGACGCCGCGTGGGCGGTCCAGGGGTCGGTGACCGTACGGGAGACATGGACCCTGAGGCCCCATCCCTTCCGGTCGGAGATCTCGTCGAGCTGGGTTGCGGCCAGCTCGCACCAGGGCCATTCGGTGGCCCAGTGCGCCGCGTCGAGCAGCGCGAGAGGACTCTCGGCGCGGGCCTCGGACGCCGGGTGGTGGCGCAGGTCCGCGGTGAGGAAGGCGTCGACGCCGGCGGCACGGACGTACTCGAAGAGGCTGTCCCCGGACCCGCCGCTGACCGCGACGGTCCGTACGAGGGCCTCGGGGTCCCCCGCCACCCGGATGCCCTGGGCGGTGGCGGGCAGCCGCTCGGCGGCGCGGGCGGCGAACTCGCGGACCGTGAGCGGGTGGTCCAGCTCGCAGATCCTGCCGAGGCCGCGCCGCCCTTCGCCGTCGGTGGGGTCGGGCACGAGAGGCCGTACGACGCGCAGGTCGAGGGCGCCGGCGAGGGCGTCGCTCACCCCGGGGTCGGCGGTGTCGGCGTTGGTGTGGGCGACGTGCAGGGCGATGTCGTTCTTGATGAGGGTGTGCACGACCCGCCCCTTGAAGGTGGAGGCCGCGACGGTGGTGGTCCCCCGGAGGTAGAGCGGATGGTGGGTGACGAGCAGATCGGCGCCCAGCTTCACGGCTTCCTCTACGACGTCCTGGACCGGGTCGACGGCGAACAGCACCCGGGAGACGTCCTGACCGGGCTCCCCCACGACGGTTCCGACCGCGTCCCAGGACTCGGCCCGCTCGGCGGGCCACAGGTTCTCCAGCGCGGCGATGACTTCAGACAGACGGGGCACGGGGCAAGGCTACCTGGCCGTTTCACGCGGCAGTACCGGTGCGGGTGGGGCCGCCGGGCGGGGGGCGGGGGAAGGGGAAATCGGCCCCCGGTTCCGATACGACCGCCGGGCAAGCCGCCCGTCCCCACCGCCCCCCGGCAAGCCGCCCTTGGCCGCCCGCCGCACCCGGCCGAGCTCACCGGCCGGGTCACCGGGCCCGGTGACCCACGGCCGTGCCGATCCCGGCGGCGGGCGGGCCGGGGCCCATCCGGCGAGGCGGGCGGGCCGGGACCGCCGGCACCCGATGCGCGGACCGGAGGCCGACGCCAGACGAGACAGGCAGGCGGGCGGGGGCGGCCGGCGTCTGGTGCGCGGGCCGGGGCCGGCGCCCGGCGGGACGGAGGCCCGGGGATGCACAGCCGTCCGACCGACCTCAGGCGAATCGCTTCTGCACCACTCTTACGAGGGAAGCGCCCGTCCCCCACTCCCCCAGCCGCGCATGCGAAACTAGCTTCGTCACCGGAGGTGACCGAACCATGACGGTCTGTGCGATCGGACCCGCCGCGAAGGACAGAGCGGACGGGACGGACGAGGCGGACGGCGACGAGGACCACACACCGCCCGCCCCCTGTGTGATCACCGCGGACGGCGCCTACGCCGCCCGCCTCGCCCGAGGCCCCCGCCCCGACACCTGGTTCCCGGAGCGCTGGACGCTCGACGGCCCCGAGCCCTACGCCGTACCGCTCCCCGCCAACCAGCCGGAAGAGCCCGGCACGGAGGTGCAGCCGCTGGCCGACGGCCGGGTCCTGGTCCGGCGGCCCGTCCAGGACCTGCACACCTTCTCCCTCCTCTACCCCACCGACCCCGGCACCGGGGAACACCCCCTGGGCGCCGTGGAGTGCCCGGACGAGGCCACCAGCCTGCGCCTGCTCCCCCCGGCCCCCTGCGGCGCCCGCGCGTACGCCCTCGCCGTGGGCCGGTACACCACCGCCGTGTGGCTGGTGGCCGGCGGCGCCTTCGGGCCCGAGCACCTCGCCGAGATCCCGGGCCGCTGCTCGGGCGGCGTATGGCTGGACCGTACGGGCCGGATGCTCGCCCTGGACCGTGAGATCGGCGGGCGGACCAAGACGGTCGTGGTGGACCTGGAGCGCGGCGGCGAGGTCTCCCCGCTGCTGCAGATCGCCGCCCACAGCGACGACCGCCTCCTGCTCGCCGACCCCGACAGCGGTCTGCTGCTGATCGGCTCGGACGCCCCCTCCCCCGGCGAGCCCCGGCTGGGGTGGGGTGTGCTGGGCAGCACCCTGCCGGTCCGTTTCCCGGAGTCCCTGCGCCTGCCCGGCCGTACCCTCACGCCGTTCGCCCTCCAGCCCGGCCAGATGCTCCTGCCGGAGCGCTGCGCGGTGGCGCTGCGGATCGACAGCCCCTTCGGCAGCTGGGTCGGCGTCTGGCGCCCCGCGGACCGGCACCTCCACCAATTCGCTGCCCCTGAGGGCTGGTTGGCCGGCACCGGTCTGTGGACGGAGGACGGCGTGCTCCGGCTGCCGTACGCCACGAGGACGGAACCCTGCGCGGTGGCCCGGCTGACGGCGCCACCGCCCGCCCCGGCCACGGCCCCGGACGGGGACCCGGACAGGGGTCCGGCCCGGCACTCGGACCGGGGCCCGGCGGAGTTCGGGGAGCCGGCGGCCGGGTCGTCCTGCGATCCGGCCACCACCCCGCCGGCACCTCGCCCGGTCCCTCTGCAAGAGGCTCCGCTTGGCCGACTTGTAACGAAGTAGCAGCGGTTGGCGTGCCCGCCTGGATTCGCCCCGTGGTGTGCCGGATAAACTCACCCGGCTGAAAAAGATCATGTTGACGGGGTGAACTCAACCGATGAGCGACGCAAGCAACAGGCAGCCGCTGTCCGCCGACGCCCAGGAGACGGCCGGTCACGGCCGGCACAGGGGCCCGGTCTCGTCCCACGACGGCGACTCGGCCCCGCGCGGCCGACACCGCAAGCCGGCCGAGGAACAGGCCGAAGCGGCTGCCTGACAGTACGCCGAAGGGGCGCCTCCCGTCTACGGGCGGAAGGCGCCCCTTCGCCTGCGCCCCTTCACCTGCGCTCCTCCGCCGGCCTGCGCACCTTCCCCGCGCGCTCCTCCGCCCGCCTGCGCACCTTCCCCGCGCGCCCCTTCGTCCGCGCGCGCTCAGCCGCTACGGACTATCCCCGCCGCAGCCCCAGCACCTCCGCCGCCGCGAACGTCTCCCCGGCCGGCCGGTCCGCGTAGTGCGGGCCGAGGACGGCGTCCAGCTCCTCGTAGCTGAAGGTGTCCTGCTTGCTGTCGAACTTCGCCTGCACCCGTGGCCGTTCGACGACGGCGACCATCCCGCCGTGCACCACGAGCAGCTGCCCGTTGATCCGCGCGGCGGCCGGTGACGCCAAGTACCCGACGAGCGGGGCGACATGCTCGGGGGCGAGCGGGTCGAGCCCCTCGGCGGGCTGCTCGAACCCGGCGAAGACGTCCGCCGTCATCCGGGTGCGGGCACGCGGGCAGATCGCGTTGGCGGTCACCCCGTACTTGCCGAGCGCGAGGGCCGTGGAGGTCGTCAGGCCGACGACCCCGCCCTTCGCCGCCGCGTAGTTGGGCTGTCCCGCCGACCCCGCGAGGAACGCCTCCGACGCGGTGTTCACGATCCGCCCGTACACCGGAGCGCCCGCCGCCTTGGACCGCTCCCGCCAGTGCGCGGCGGCGAAGCGGGTGGTGTTGAAGTGTCCCTTGAGGTGGACCCGGATCACCGAGTCCCACTCCTCCTCCGTCATGGAGAAGACCATGCGGTCGCGCAGGATGCCCGCGTTGTTGACGACGACGTCCAGCTTGCCGAACTCCCCGATCGCCAACTCGACCAGCTCACGGGCCTGCGGGAAGTCGGACACGTCCCCGGTGTGGACGAGCGCGGTACCGCCCGCGGCCCGGATCTCCGCCGCGACCTCCTCCGCGGGAGCGGCCGACAGCTCGCCCGAGCCGTCCCGTCCCGGGCGGCCGTAGTCGTTGACGACGACGGCCGCGCCCAGCCGGGCCAGCTCCAGCGCCTCGGCCCGCCCGAGCCCGCGCCCGGCACCGGTGACGATCGCGGCCAGCCCCTCGAGTGGCAGTGCCATAAAGGCCTCCCGCATCTTCTCTGTCGGATGTCGGATCTCTGTCGGATGTCGGATCTCTGTCGGTCGCCTCAGACCGCTGTCGGGTCGTCGCAGACCACTGCCAGGTCGTCGGAGACCGCTGTCGGGTCGTCTCAGATCTCGATGCAGGTACGCAGAGCCGCGCCCGTGCGCATCTGGTCCAGCGCCTCGTTGATCTCGGCGAGCGGGAGCCGGTGCGTGATCAGTCCGGCGAGATCGATCCGGCCGGCCCGCCACAGCGCGATGGTCCGCTCGTAGGCGCGCAGGACGTCTCCGCCGCCGTACATCGAGGGCAGGATCCGCTTCTCGTCGAAGAACAGCTCGAACATGTTGAGCTGGAGGAAGTCGTCCATGGCGCCCGCCCCGACGACGACGAGGGTGCCGCCGCGCCGGGTGTTCTCGTAGGCCGTGCGGGCGGTGGCGGAGCGGCCGACGACCTCGAAGACGTAGTCGAACCCCTCGCCGCCGGTGACCAGTTGCTTCGCTCCGGGCAGTTCCTCCGGCGAGACCGCCTTCGTGGCGCCGAACCTGAGCGCGGCCTCGCGGCGCGAGGCGACGGGGTCGACGGCGACGATCTCGGCGGCTCCCTTGAGCCGCGCGCCCTGGATCGCGGAGATGCCGACCCCGCCGCAGCCGATCACGGCGACGGACGAACCGGCCTCCACGTCCGCCGTGTTGAGGGCGGCGCCGAGGCCCGTCGTCACCCCGCACCCGATGAGGGCGGCGATGTCGAAGGGCACGTCGTCGGGGATCGGGACGGCGCAGCCGGCGTCGACGACGACCTCCTCGGCGAAGGTGCCGGTCCCGGCGAAGCCGAACACGTCACCGCCCCCGCGGCGGAAGTTGGGCGTGCCGGCGTTCACGAACCCGGCCAGGCACAGCTCGGTCTGGCCCCGCTTGCAGGCGGGACACGCGCCGCAGGCGGGCAGCCAGCAGACCACGACCCGGTCGCCGGGCTTCACCCGGGTGACGCCCTCCCCCACCTCCAGGATCTCGCCCGCGCCCTCGTGTCCGGGCACGAACGGCGCGGGCTGCGGCAGCACCCCGCCCATCGCGGAGAGGTCGGAGTGGCACAGCCCGGTGGCCCGTATCCGGATCCTGACCCTGCCGGGGCCGAAGCCCACCGCCTCGACGTCGTCGAGGACCTCCAGCTTGTCCTGGCCGATCTCGTGCAGTACGGCTGCGCGCATGGTGCGGCTCCCCTCACCAACGGTGGACGGTCTCAGGTGTGCTGTACGACGGTGTCGGCGAGGACCGCCGCATCGTCACGCTCGGCCGCGCTCACGGCCACCCGCACCTCGCCCTCGCCCCGCCACATCCGGATGCGCAGGGTCTCGCCGGGATACACGACCCCGGCGAAGCGGGTGGCGTACGAGCGCACCCGGGTCACATCGCCGTCGAGCAGGGTGTCGACGACCGCCTTGAGGGTGATCCCGTACGTGCACAGGCCGTGCAGGATGGGCCGCTCGAACCCGGCGAGCTTGGCGAACTCCGGGTCGGCGTGCAGCGGGTTCCCGTCGCCGGAGAGACGGTAGAGGAGGGCCTGGTCCTCGCGGACCGCCCGCTCGACCACCCTGACGGGTTCGCCGACGGGCGGGTCCAGGCGGGTGGAGGGCCCGCGGTCGCCGCCCCAGCCGCCTTCCCCGCGTACGAAGATCTGGGCGTCGTTGGTCCACAACGGCCCGTCGTCGTCGGCCACTTCGGTGCGCATGACGAGGACGGCGGCCTTGCCCTTGTCGTACACGGCGGCGATGCGCCCGGTGGCGGTCGCCCGGCCCTCGGCCGGGAGGGGGCGGTGGATCTCCAGACGCTGTCCTCCGTGCAGGACGCGGGCGAGGTCGACGTCGACGCCGGGCATGGACAGTCCGCTGATCACACCGGGGGAACCGGCGCCCGCGACGGTGGCGAAGCTCGGCAGGACGTGCAGCCGGGACTCGAGGGTGTAGCGCAGCTCGTCGGGGTCGGTCGCGGGGACGCCGGCGCCGATGCCGAGGTGGTAGAGCTGGACGTCCTTCGGAATCCAGGAGATCTCACCGGAGCGGGGGGCGGCGGCGAGCGCCTTGGCTGCGTCGATGGGCATGGGGCTCCCTGGTCACGGCTCGGGCCCGGCACGGGCCGGTCAAGACCTCGGTGCGACCGTCCGCACCGTCGGACGCACCGAGGTCGTCGCGGTGCCGATCTAGAACGCGTTCCAGTCCGGCGCCCTCTGTATAGCCGAGCGCTCGACACTTGTGAAGGCTCCTGACGGAGTGTCAGACCCGGGGTCCGGCGGTGGACGAGGGGCCGGCCGGCCGGGCGCGGCCGGGGGACGGCGGGCGCGGCCAGGGGGGGGCCGACGGGCGCGGCTCACTCGGGGTCCGGTGGGGCGGCTCACTCTGATTCCGCCGAGCGCAGCTCGAAGTACGGTGGCACGGCTCGGAGTCGCCGGGCACGCCTCGGAATCGGCGGGCACGGCTCGGAGTCGGCGGGCAGCTACCGGGCGGCTGTGACATTTGTACTGCCGGGTTGATGACATCCCTGCCTGCCGCACACCCGCCCGGAGCCGTAGCGTCGAGAGCGTGGACAACGCTGGAACGGGGGCGGCAGAGATGACGAGGCCGGAGGAGCACGGGGCGCGGTGGCGGCGCGGGGCGGCCTGCCACCGGGAGGCCTGGCGGGCGCGGGTGCGGGCGGCCCGGGAGGACAAGGAGGGCGAGTCGCCGGGCCCGCCGTCCAGCCCCGTCTCCCTGCTGCCCTGGCTGCTGCTGGGCATGGGCGCCTTCTCCAACCTGTTCCAGGGCGAGACGCCCAACCCGCTGCTCGGCGGCCTGGGCGTGCTCACCTTCAACTCCTGCTACATCTACGTCGCCGTCCGCGCGTTCGTGAAGGAGAAGCGGGAGGCGGTCTCCACCCGGGTGGCGCTGGCGGTCATGGCCGTGGTGACCTGCGGCCTCGCCCTCGGGTACGGCGGCAGCTGGGTGCTGTTCTTCCCGCTGCTCGGCCTCGCCGCGGGCGCCGCCCTGCGCGGCCGTCACCTGCCTCTGGCAGGCGTCGTCCTGGCCGTCCTGGCGGGCGCGGTCTCCTACCTCCACAACGGCTGGAGCGGCCTCGGCACCGCCTACGCCACCTGGATCTCCACGATCGTGACGGCCGTGATCCTGAGCCTGTCCGAGGCCGTGCGGGAGCTGCGCGCGGCCCGCGAGGAGCTGGCCCGGCAGGCGGTGGACAAGGAGCGGCTGCGGTTCTCCCGCGATCTGCACGACCTGCTCGGGCACACCCTCTCCGTGATCGTGGTGAAGTCGGAGGCGGCCCGTCGGCTGGCTCCCGGCCGGCCGGACGCGGCGCTCGCCCAGATCGCGGACATCGAGTCGGTGGGCCGTCAGGCGCTGACGGAGATACGCGAGGCGGTCACCGGCTACCGCGAGGGCAGTCTGGCCACCGAGCTGGACCGGGCCCGCTCGGTCCTGACGGCGGCCGGTGTCGAGCCGTCCATCTGCCGGTCGGGGGCTCCCGCGGAACCGCAGACGGCGGCTCTGCTGGGCTGGGTGGTGCGCGAGGCGGTCACCAACGTGGTCCGGCACAGCGGCGCCACCCGCTGCGAGATAGCCGTGACGGGCACTCAGGAACGGGCCCGGCTCACGGTCACGGACAACGGCACGGGCGCCGGCGGGGGCGGCGCCGACGGCGGCGGCACCGGTCTCACCGGCCTGCGTGAGCGCCTCGCGGCGGCCGGCGGCTCCCTGACGGCGGGCCCCGGCCCGAGCGGCGGCTTCAGGGTCACCGCGAAACTCCCCGTGGAGACTCGGTCCGACGAGGTGAGGGCGCCGCACGGGGCGGAGTGGACCACCGCTCCGGGCGGGCGTGCGGGGTGTGCGGGAGCGGTGCCGCCGGTGGCCACCGGGCCTACGCTGGGGCCGTGAACGAGACGCCCGGCGGCCGGTCCGTGAACGAGATGCCCCGCGACCACCGCCCCGCCAAGTCGATCAGGGTCCTGCTGGCGGAGGACCAGGGCATGATGCGCGGGGCACTGGCCCTGCTGCTGGGGATGGAGCCGGACATCGAGGTCGTCGCGCAGACCGGCGCCGGGGACGCGATCGTGGACGCGGCCCTGCTCCACCGCCCGGACGTCGCGCTGCTCGACATCGAGCTGCCGGGCATGAGCGGCCTGGACGCCGCCGCCGTACTGCGCGAGGAGGTGCCCGACTGCCGGGTGCTGATCCTGACGACGTTCGGCCGGCCCGGCTATCTGCGCCGGGCCATGGAGGCCGGGGCCGCCGGGTTCCTGGTCAAGGACGGCCCGGTGGAGGAGCTGGCGGCGGCGATCCGCCGGGTGCTGACCGGGGAGACGGTCGTCGACCCGGCGCTCGCGGCGGCGGCGCTCAGCGCCGGCCCGAATCCGCTGACCGGCCGCGAGCGCGACGCGCTGAAGGCGTCGGCGGACGGCGCGACGGTGGCCGACATCGCGGCGAAGCTGCACCTGTCCGAGTCCACGGTCCGCAACTACCTCTCCTCGGCCATCGGCAAGACCGGTACCCGCAACCGGATGGAGGCGATGCGCGAGGCCCGCCGGCAGGGCTGGCTCTGACGTCCGCCATCCGCCCGACGCAAGGGGCGGGCGCGGTGGCGGTGACGGTGGCCATGGCGACCGGAGTCGTCGTGCACCGCCACCGCCGCGAGAGGCATGCCGCGTCCTAGATCCCCGCGCCGGTGCGCCGCAGCACCCGCAGCGAGCCCGTGGCGGAGACCTCCGCGAAGGCGCCGGACTCCAGGGCGCGCAGATAGACGCGGTAGGGGGCCTGGCCGGTGAACTCGTCGACGGGGTCGGGGAAGACGTCGTGGATGACGAGGAGGCCGCCCTGCGCGAGGTGCGGGGCCCAGCCCTCGTAGTCGGCGGTGGCGTGCTCGTCGGTGTGTCCGCCGTCGACGAAGACGAGGCCGAGGGGCGAGCTCCAGATCGCCGCGATCTGCGGGGAGCGGCCGACGACGGCGACGACGTGCTCCTCCAGGCCCGCCCGGTGGAGCGTCCGGCGGAAGGTGGGCAGCGTGTCCATCAGGCCGAGTTCGGGGTCGACGGTCTCCGGGTCGTGGTAGTCCCAGCCCGGCTGCTGTTCCTCGCTGCCCCGGTGGTGGTCGACGGTGAGGGCGGTGACGCCCGCCTCGCGGGCCGCGTCGGCGAGCAGGATCGTGGAGCGTCCGCAGTACGTGCCGACCTCCAGCAGCGGCAGCCCGAGCCGCACGGCCTCCGCCGCGGCCGCGTACAGCGCGAGCCCCTCGTCCACGGGCATGAAGCCCTTCGCCGCCTCGAACGCGGCCAGGATCTCGGGCTTGGGTGCCGCGGACATGGAGGTCCCTTCGGTAGTACGTGCGTGCCGGCGGCCCATGGTGCACCACACCCCCCGCCGGGGGAACGACGGGGGGTGCGGACCGCGGTGTCACGGACGGGTCAGGCGGTGACCGTCTCCCCCGGCAGCGCCAGGTCCAGCTCCACGGAAGCCGCTTCGCCCGCGTGGGTCGCTGCGGAGGCGAGCGGGCCGTGGCCGCTGGCCTTGGCGGCGAGGACGTAGGCGCCCTGGGCGGGGACGGCGAGGCTGTAGCTGCCGTCGTCCGCGGAGACGGTGGCGCCCGCCTGGCGGCCCCGGGGGTCGATCAGGGTGACCTTGGCACGGGCGACCGGCGCGCCCTCCGCGTCCACGACCCGGCCGCGGAAGCCGCGCAGGGCCTGCTCGGCGCGCTCCAGGTTGGCGTCCTCCTCGCTGCTGGCGCGCAGCTGCGGGCCAGCAGCGGACGGGCGCTGCTGACGGGGCAGGAGGAGGGCGAAGAGCAGACCCACGGCGACGGCGGCGGTGGCGATCAGGAAGGAGACGCGGAAGCCGTGCATGGTCGGGACGGCGACGCCGCCCACGTCGTTCGCGGTGTTGGCCAGCACCATGCCGATGACGGCGCTCGACACGGACGTACCGATGGAGCGCATCAGGGTGTTGAGGCCGTTGGCCGCGCCGGTCTCCGAGGCCGGGACCGCGCCGACGATCAGCGCGGGCAGGGAGGAGTAGGCGAGGCCGATGCCCGCGCCGAGGACCACGGCGATGACGAGGCTCTGCCAGGCGGCGCTCATCAGGCCGAGGCCGGCGCCGTAGCCGATCGCGATGATCAGCATGCCGAGGATCAGGGTGACCTTGGGGCCGTACCTGGCGGACAGGCGGGCGTAGACGGGCGCGGTGACCATCATCGTCAGGCCGAGCGGGGCCACGAGCAGACCGGCGACGACCATGGACTGGCCGAGGCCGTAGCCGGTGGCGGTGGGCAGCTGGAGGAGCTGCGGCAGGACCAGGGAGACGACGTAGAAGCTGACACCGACCATGATCGAGGCGAGGTTGGTGAACAGGACGGCGGGGCGGGCCGTCGTCCGCAGGTCCACCAGCGGTGCCGCGACGCGCAGCTCCATCACGCCCCACAGGGCGAGGACCAGGGCGGAGGCGGCGAACAGGCCGAGGGTGGTGCCGGAGGTCCAGCCCCAGTCGCTGCCCTTGGTGATCGGCAGCAGGAAGAGGACGAGGCCGGTGGAGAGGCCGATCGCGCCCAGGACGTCGAAGGTGCCCCCGGCGCGCGCCGGGGACTCGGGGACGACGAGGAGCGTGAGGGCGATGGCGAGGGCGCCGAGGCCGGCGGCGCCGTAGAAGAGGGCGTGCCAGTCGGCGTGCTGGGCGACCAGGGCCGCGGCGGGCAGCGCGAGGCCGCCGCCGACGCCGATCGAGGAGCTCATCAGGGCCATCGCCGAGCCGAGCTTCTCGCGGGGCAGCATGTCGCGCATCAGGCCGATGCCGAGCGGTATCGCGCCCATCGCGAAGCCCTGCAGGGTGCGGCCCGCGATCATCGGGATCAGGGTGCTGGCGAGGGCGCTGACCAGAGCGCCCACGACCATCACGGCGAGGCTGAGGATCAGCATGCGCCGCTTGCCGTACAGGTCGCCGAGGCGGCCCATGATCGGCGTGGCCACGGCACCCGACAGCAGGGTGGAGGTCAGGACCCAGGTGGCGTCGCTGGGCGCGGTGTCCAGCAGCTGCGGCAGGTCCTTGATGACCGGGACGAGCAGGGTCTGCATCACCGCGACCACGATGCCCGCGAAGGCGAGCACCGGGACGACGGCTCCGCTCGTCCGGCGGGTGGGCCGGTCGGTCGTCGTGTGCGTCATGGGGTGGGGGCCTCCGGGGCGGCTGGTCGGCATTACATGGAGGCCGAACCTGTATGCACGGGCAACTATTCCGATGCTTTGGCGTACTAATGATTTCTTTAACTACTCTTGACACACCGGCCCCGTCCGACGACCGGTACGGCGGCCGAAGCCCGGTCGGAATCTTCCGTGCCGTCGGAGGCAACGGTCCGGGCCGCTCGTGGCCTCCTTTGTGTATCAAGGAGGCGCACATGGGGGATCGAAAGCAAGCCCGGGACACCGAGTTCCAGGCCTTCGTCGTCGGCCGCTGGCCACGGCTGATGCGCACGGCGTTTCTCCTCACGGGGGAGCAGCACGCCGCTGAGGACCTGGTCCAGTCGACACTCGAACAGGTCTATGTGGCCTGGCGCCGGGCCGCCGAGCTGGTCGGCAAGAGCGCCTACTTCGTGCACCGCGGCATCGGGGAGGACAGCACCGGCTGGGGACACGTGACCCTGGACCGAGGACTCCCCGTACAACTGGATCGTCTGCCTGGCGCCGCAGGGCACGGAGTACAAGTCGGCGAAGGTGACGGGATGGCGCGACGTCCGGACGGGAGGGCTGCGACCCGCGGGAGGGGTGGCCGGGCACGAGGGCGGCGCCCACGCCATCCCCCGTCGCCGTCTCCTGAGCCTCGGCCCAGGTGCCCGTTAGGGTGGCAGCGTGTCTTACTCCGGCCAGCACCCCGACCCCTTCGGCCCGTCCGAGTCGTACGACCCCTACGACTCCCCGCAGGCCCGGCGCTCGCCGCTGCGCCGCCCGCTGACCGTGGCGCTGGCCGCGCTCGTGCCCGGGGCGCTGCTGGGGTGGGTGGCGTACGACGCGCTGGGCGGGGCCGGCAGCGGTGGGAACGGCGGGGCGGCGGGGGGCCCGACCCGCGTCATCGGCTCCCCTTCCGGCACCGCCGCCGACCACAAGCCCGGCACCCTCTCCGCCTCCCCGAGCCAGGACGCCGCTCCCCTCGCGGGCAAGGTCGTCGTCATCGACCCCGGCCACAACCTCACCAACTCCCAGCACACCGCAGAGATCAACCGCAAGGTGGACATCGGCACCCACCGCAAGGAGTGCGACACGACGGGGACGGCCACCAACGCGGGTTACAGCGAGGCGAAGTTCACGCTCGACGTGGCACACCGGCTGCGCACGCTGCTGCAGCGGCAGGGGGCGACGGTGAAGCTGACGCAGGACGCGGACCGGGCGTTCGGGCCGTGTGTCGACGAGCGGGCCCGGATCGGGAACGCGGCGCACGCCGACGCCGTGGTGTCGATCCACGCCGACGGGTCGGCACAGGGCAACCGGGGATTCCATGTGATCCTGCCGGGCGCGGTGCACGCGGGCGCCGCCGACACCCGTCCGATCGTCGCCGCGTCGAAGGACCTCGGGAAGCTGATCGCGGACGACTTCGCCCGCAGCACGGGCAGTTCACCGTCCAACTACATCGGCGACGGCACCGGTCTCGTCACGCGTGAGGACCTGGGCGGTCTCAATCTGTCAACGGTTCCCAAGGTGTTCATCGAGTGCGGCAACATGCGCGATACCAAGGACGCGGCACTGCTGACCAGCGGCGCCTGGCGGCAGAAGGCGGCGCAGGGGATCTCTGAGGGAATCGTGAGTTTCCTGCGCGGGTAGTGATCGGCGCGCTGATCCCGGCGGACAGCCTGATCGCACGGACGATAGTGTCGTCCCTACGATCAGGGGCCACCCCCGCGCTTCACACCGGGGCCCGACGGCGGCATGGTGACAGCGACGCCTCTAACGGACGTACCGATGACGAGACGACTGACGAAGGACCTGAAGTGAATATCCGCTCCCTCACTCGAGGCGACGGCGTGGTGATCGGAGCAGCGGTGTTGCTGTTCATCGCGTCGTTTCTCGACAACTACTCGTACGACGGCGTTTCCGACAGCATCGACATCCCGAGCCTGTGGTCGAGCGGACCGGTCCTGCTCAGTGTCGTTCTGGCGGGCCTCATCGGCGCCGCACTCATCGTCGTCTCCCGCGCTCTGCCGCAGCCCCGGAAGGTGGCGGGTCTGGAGCTCGGCCCGTTCGGTGTGGCGTTCGCGCTCTTCGCCGCGTGGAGTGCCCTCGGCAACGTCATCGACCCGGTGGGCGGCCTGGACAACTTCAGTGGCGACAACTCCAACGCCCCCTCCGCCGGCACCGGCCTGATCATCGCCCTGATCGCCACCCTGATCATGGCCGCCGCCGCCATCGCCACCCCCCTCGTCCCGGCCCTCCAGGCCGGTCTCGTCCCGGCTCCGAAGCCGGCGGCGCCCCAGCCCTACGGCGCCCAGCCGCCCGCCGGTTACGGCTACCCGGGGGCGCAGCAGCCCGCGGCCTTCGGTGGTCAGCCGCAGCAGGGGCAGCCGGGCCAGCAGTTCGGCGGTCAGCCCGGTCCGGCCGCGCAGCCGCCGGCGCCGGACTTCTCGCCGTTCTGGTTCGCGGTGCCGGTGCCGCGCCCGCTGTACGCGGAGGACGGCGCGCCGATGCCGATCGCGGAGCTGGCGCCGGGCACCTGGTACCTCGCGGTCGAGCAGGGCGCCCAGGGCCTGGTCGCCCAGACGCAGGACGGTCGTCGCGGTGTCCTGCGGGACACCTCCGGCATTCAGCGCGGCTGAGCCCCGGCCCGGCCGGACAGCGGCACGAACGGCCCCTCGCCCTTCCGGGCGGGGGGCCGTTGTCGTACAGTCGCAGCCCCCGTATCTGACGGATCGTCAGGAGGCAGGCATGCGGCTCGGTCTCGCGCTCGGCTACTGGGGCCGCGGCCCCGCCCCCGGCCAGGTGGAGCTGGCGCGGGAGGCGGAGCGGCTGGGGTACGACTCGGTGTGGACGGCGGAGTCCTGGGGGTCGGACGCCTTCACGCCGCTGACCTGGATTGCGGCGCGGACCTCAAGGATCAGGCTGGGGACGGCGGTTGCGCAGATGGCGGCCCGCTCCCCCACCACGACCGCCATGCACGCGCTCACCCTGGACCATCTCTCGGGCGGGCGGATGACGCTGGGGCTCGGTCTGTCGGGCCCGCAGGTCGTGGAGGGCTGGTACGGGCGCCCGTTCCCGAAGTCGCCGCTGACCGCGACCCGGGAGTACGTGGACGTCGTACGGCAGGTGCTGGCGCGGGAGGCTCCGGTGGAGCTCGACGGGCGGTTCCACTCCCACCCCTACCGGGGGCCGGACGGCACCGGGCTCGGGCGGCCGCTGAAGTCCATCACGCACCCGCTCCGGGCCGGTCTGCCGGTGCTGCTCGGGGCCGAGGGTCCGAAGAACGTGGCGCAGACCGTGCGGATCGCCGACGGGTGGCTGCCGTTGTACTGGTCGCCGAACCGTCCGGACGCCTACGGGCCGGGGGTGAGCGAGCTGCGGGAGGGGTTCGTCGTCGCTCCCCTCGTCCGGGCCAGGGTCTGTGACGACGTCTCCGAGGGGCTGCTGCCCGTCAAGGCGATGCTCGGCTTCTACATCGGCGGCATGGGGCACGCCACCCGCAACTTCCACGCCGATCTGATGGGCCGCATGGGGTACGAGGAGGAGGCGCGGCGGATCCAGGAGCTGTTCCTGGCGGGGCGGCGGGAGGAGGCCGTGCTGGCCGTGCCGGACGCGTTCGCCGACGAGATCTCGCTGGTCGGCCCGCGGGGGCGGATCGCGGAGCGGCTGGAGTCGTGGCGCAAGGGCCCGGTGACGGACCTGCTGGTCGTGGCACCGGACCCGGACACGCTGCGGGTGCTGGCCGAACTCAACGCGTAGAGCGTGCCGCAGGAGCGTTCAGAGGAAGATCGCGATCGGGTTCAGCGTCAGTTCCCCGCGTTCGCGGTTCCAGGTCGGTACCTTGCCGAGGCAGCGGGCCTGGAACTCGCCGGTGAAGTACTCGGCGTTCTGGAAGCCCTCGCGGACCCCGGCCGCCTCGCAGGTGATCCGCACCTGGGCGGCGGGGTCGCCGCCGCCGTACTGGGCGCGCAGCACGATGTCGCCGTTCTCGGCACGGCGCGCGGTGAACAGGCCGGTGACCGAGACGAACGCCGTGGCGACGCCGATGGCGGTCAGCGGCACCCGGCCCTCGCCGCCCTGTTCGGCCAGGCGGTCGGCGAGCGCCCGGTTCGGGGTGACGACACCGGTGGTGAGGTCGGCGTGGACGACGGCGTCCTCCTTGCGCATGGTGTCCATCAGCAGCCGGATCACGGTGATGGGCGTGCTCTGCTGGATGTAGGCGGTGACGCGTTCCCTGGTGGCGTCCCGGTGCGCCCCGAACAGGCCGCCGAACAGCCGGGTGAACAGTCCGACCCCCGCGTTGACGTTGGTGCGGACGGCGACCTCCGCCTCCAGGGCGGCGGAGAAGCCGCCGTACTCGTAGAGGTCCATGACCCGGGGTTTGTGCAGGAAGAAGCACATGCCCTGGACGGTGCGTCCGCCGTCGCGCCGGCGGCGGCGCAGCCACCCCATCCGCTGCAGGGCGTGGCGCGCCAGCACGGCGCACGCCGCCGCCGTCACCGCCCAGACGGCCACCCAGGGCCACCACAGGCTCCACCACTGACCGTCAATGACACCCACGGATCTCCTTGAACGCGTCGGAGAGCGAGGAGAGGCCGGCGTCGACCATCCGGCCGCCGGTGGCGGTGGCGGCCTTGCGCAGCGCCTTGGCATCGGCCTCTCCGAACTGGACGGGAAAGGTGGGCACCGCGTCGGCGGCGGGCCCCAGTTGTGCGTGCCGGCGCAGGAACTCCCTGCCGCGCGAGCCGAGGCGGTGGATGTCGACGCGGATGCCGTGCCGCAGTAACAGCCGGCGCACCTCGGGGTCCTTGAAGAAGTCCGACTTGGAGGCCATCTTCGCGTCCAGCGTGGTGATGTGCTCGAAGGGTCTGAGGGTGTTGCCGGAGACGAGCAGCGAGATCAGTCCGGCGAGGGCGAGCGGCAGCGCGACGAGGACGTGCCGCGGGACGCGGCGGCGGCGCACCCGGCGGGTGGTGAGCCTCGGTTCCTCGATCGCGGGTCTTCCGGTGTCGGACAACGGCCCTCCTGCCACTCAAGGGGGCAGGATCATCAAGGACCCCTTCGAACAATGTCCCCCGGAACGCATAACTCCACGCCAACGGCGGTGAAATGACGCCCCCTCGCAGGGCGGGTTTCGGACGCGGGGCAGGGGATACCCGTCGAGCATGTCCCCTCGATATCGCAACGGTGCGAACCAGGCCGGGACGGTCATCGCCGTCGTGGCCGACGTCATGGCCCTGATCCTGGGCCTGTGGATTCTCATGTACCTGCTGGGCGCCAACCGCGGCAACGACTTCGTCCAGTTCGTCCATGACGCGGCCCGCTGGCTGGCGGGCTGGTCGCACGACCTGTTCACGTTCGACGAGGCGTGGGCGCGGGTCGTCGCCGGTTACGGCCTGGCGGCCGTGGTGTACCTGTTCGTGGGCCACGCGATCGCCAACCGGGTCCACCGGCACTGAGACGCCGTTTCCGGGGCGCGGGGAACTGCGCGACCAGCCACGGACGGCCCGCACCCACCATCCGGCAGAGCAACCGGGGTTCTCGAACGCCCTCGCTCGCCGGAGGCTACTCGCAGCAGTCCGGGTCCAGGCCCGTCGGCAGGTGCTCGCCGCCGAACACCGCGCAGGTGGCCTCGTGGCCGCCCAGCGCGGCGACGGCGAGCAGCAGCGATCCCGCCGTCCACGTGGTCAGTTCCCGGGGCCAGACCACCTCGTCCTCGAACACGTACCCCGTCCAGTACAGCCCGGACTCGGTGTCCCGCAGATGCTGGATGGACTGGAGGATCTCCAGGGCCCGGTCGGACTCGCCCATCGCCCACAGGGCCAGGGCGAGTTCGGCCGATTCCCCGCCGGTGACCCACGGGTTGGGCACGACACAGCGCACGCCGAGCCCGGGGACGACGAACCGCTCCCAGTCCTCCTCTATCCGGGACTTGGCGTCCGCGCCCGTCAACGCGCCGCCCAGCACCGGGTAGTACCAGTCCATGGAGTAGCGGTCCTTGTCGAGGAACCGCTCCGGGTGACGCCGTATGGCGTGCCTGAGGGCGCCCGCCGCCAGCTCCCAGTCCGGCTGCGGCTCTTCGCGCTGCTCGGCGATCGCCAGCGCGCAGCGCAGCGCCTGGTGGATCGAGGAGGAGCCGGTGAGCAGCGCGTCCGCGGTGGGCGTGCCGTCGTCGTCGCGCCGCCAGCCGATCTGGCCGCCCGGCTGCTGGAGCCGCAGGACCCACTCGACGGCCGCGTGGACGGACGGCCACATGCGGTCCAGGAAGGTGTCGTCGCCGGTCGAGAGGTAGTGGTGCCAGACGCCCACGGCGATGTAGGCGACGAAGTTCGACTCGCGGCCCCGGTCGGTGACGTCGTCGAAGTCCCCGTCGGCGTAGGCCGCGTACCAGGAGCCGTCCTCGTTCTGGTGCCGGGCCAGCCACAGGTAGGCACGCTCGGCCGCCGCGTGCTCGCCTGCCGCGTCCAGGGCCATCGCGGCCTCGGTGTGGTCCCACGGGTCGAGGTGGTGGCCCCGGAACCACGGGATCGCCCCGTCCTCACGCTGTACGGCGAGGATGCCGGCGACGGTTTCGGCGGCCTGCTCGGCGGTGAGGACCCCGGGCAGGACCAGGTGTTCTGTCCGGGGGGTGGTCACTTGGCGGCCGCCCCGGTCTTCGCGGACACGTTCGGCAGGTGCGGCAGGTGCGGCTTGGTCGCGTAGGCGACGAAGCTCTTGCCGATCAGCGGGTTCAGCGCCTGTTCGGCGACCCGGGTGGCGAGGGGCTTCTTCATGATGTCCCAGACCAGCAGCTTGTGGTACGCCCGCACCGGCAGCGCCTTGTCGTTGTCCACGCCGAACGCGCACTTCAGCCACCAGTACGGCGAGTGCAGCGCGTGGGCGTGATGGGTGCCGTACGGCTTCAGTCCCGCCTCGCGGATCTTGGCGAGGAGTTCGTCCGCCTTGTAGATGCGGATGTGCCCGCCCTCGACCTCGTGGTAGGCGTCGGACAGCGCCCAGCAGACCTTCTCGGGGCCGTAGCGCGGGACGGTGATCGCGATCCGTCCGCCGGGCCTGAGCACGCGGACCATCTCCGCGAGGACGCCCTTGTCGTCCGGGATGTGCTCCATGACCTCGGAGATGATGACGACGTCGAAGGACTCGTCGGGGAAGGGCAGCGCGAGGGCGTCCCCCTCCATGGCCGTGGCGGTGGCGCCCTCCGGTGCCTCGCCGGCCTCCTTCATCGCCGCGAACCACTTGGCGACCTCGCGGATCTCCTCGCCGTTCTGGTCGAGGGCCACGACCTGGGCACCGCGCCGGTAGCACTCGAAGGCGTGCCGGCCGGCTCCACAACCGAGGTCCAGGACACGGTCGCCCGGGGCGAGCGGGAACCGGGAGAAGTCGACGGTCAGCACGTGGCCCTGCTTTCGCGATCGGATGCTTGGGTTACAACGTCAACATCTTCGGGCACCCTGTCCGCCGGCCGGCGGGCACCCCCGGCTATCGCCTCGCGGTACCGGGCCACGGTCCCCTCGGCCGCGCGTGCCCAGGTGAAGTTCCGCAGCACCCGCTCCCGCCCGGCCGCGCCGAGCCGTGCGCGCAGGGCGGGGTCGGCGAGGAGCCGGCCGAGTCCGGCCGCGAGCGCGCCCGCGTCGCCCGGCGGGACGGCGAGGCAGGTCTCGCCGTCCCGTCCGGCGACCTCGGGGATCGCCCCGCCGGTGGTGGCGACGAGCGGTGTCCCGGTGGCCATGGCCTCGGCGGCGGGCAGGGAGAAGCCCTCGTACAGCGACGGCACGCAGGCGACCTCCGCCGAGCGCACCAGGTCGACGAGTTCGGCGTCGGAGATGCCCTTGACGAACTCGACGGCGCCTTCGAGGCCGTACCGCTCGACGGCCTGGGCGACCGGCCCCTCGGTGGGCCGCTTGCCGACGACGACGAGGTGGGCGTGCGGCTGCTCGGTGCGCACCTTCGCCAGCGCCTCGACGAGGTAGACCAGGCCCTTGAGCGGCACGTCGGCGCTGGACGTGGTCACGATCCGGCCCGGCACGACGGCCACGGACGGGTCGGGCGAGAACAGGTCGGTGTCGGCGCCGATGTGGACGACGTGGATACGGTCGTCACGGACGCCGAGGTGCTCGACGATCTCCTGGCGGGAGGTGCCGGAGACGGTGAGCACGGAGGGCAGCCGGCGGGCGACGCGCTTCTGCATCCGCGTGAACGCGTACCAGCGGCGCACGGAGTACCGCCGCTGCCATCCCTCGGCGGCGTCCAGCTCCAACTGCCGGTCGACGGTGATGGGGTGGTGGATGGTGGTGACGAGCGGCGCGCCGACGTCGCCCAGCAGTCCGTACCCGAGCGTCTGGTTGTCGTGCACGACGTCGAACTCGCCGCGCCGGGCGCGCAGATGGCGGCGGGCGCGGAGGGAGAAGGTCAGGGGCTCGGGAAAGCCGCCGGTCCACATCGTCGCGACTTCCAGCGCGTCGATCCAGTCCCGGTACTCGTCGCGCCGGGGGGTGCGGAAGGGGTCGGGCTGGCGGTAGAGGTCGAGGCTGGGCAGCTCGGTGAGGGAGAGCCGGTCGTCGTGGCCCTCGTCGAGCACCGGATACGGCTGCGAACCGATGACGTCCACCCGGTGACCGAGGCGCGCGAGCTCACGGGACAGATGCCGTACGTAGACGCCCTGGCCCCCGCAGAACGGGTTCCCCTTATAGGTGAGGAGCGCGATGTTGAGCGGTCGCTCGCCGTCGGCAGCGAGGTCATGCCCAGACCCCGCCTGACTGGCCTCAGCGGTCACTCCGGGGCCCCCTTCTGCCTGCGATGTCCCGCGAGACTACGACGGGACGCTAATGTAGAACAAGTTTCAGACTTGATCGTTCGGGAGGCTCTGAATCTACCGGCAGGTAGATGTGCTGGGAGAAGTGGATCAGGTGATTCGCGCCACGACCCACCGCGCCCGGCCGGCCCTGCCATGCTGTGTGATCACCGACCCTCACCGACTGTCACGGAACGGGACCCATGTCTGCGGAAGAGACCCCCCGGCGCCCCGCCTCGTCCCCTCTCACGGAGCGGCAGGAGGCCCGCCGCCGGCGCATCCTGCACGCGAGCGCGCAGTTGGCCAGCCGGGGCGGTTTCGACGCGGTGCAGATGCGGGAGGTCGCCGAGTCCTCGCAGGTCGCCCTCGGCACGCTCTACCGCTACTTCCCCTCCAAGGTGCATCTGCTGGTCGCCACCATGCAGGACCAGCTGGAGCAGATGCACGGCATCCTGCGGAAGAAGCCCCCGTCGGGCGAGCGGCCGGCGGAGCGCGTCGCGGAGACCCTGATGCGCGCCTTCCGCGCCCTGCAGCGCGAGCCGCATCTGGCCGACGCCATGGTCCGCGCCCTGACCTTCGCCGACCGCAGCGTCTCCCCCGAGGTCGACCAGGTCTCCCGCCAGACGACGGCGATCATCCTGGACGCGATGGGCCTCACCGACCCCACCCCGGAGCAGCTCTCGGCGGTGCGCGTCATCGAGCACACCTGGCACTCGGCCCTGATCACCTGGCTCTCCGGCCGCGCGTCCATCGCACAGGTGCGGATCGACATCGAGACGGTGTGCCGCCTGATCGACGTGACGGACCCGCACGGGCAGGAATAGGGGCGGTCCGACGCGGCCGGCGCGCACACGGAAGAACCTACGAGACGGGTTCCCTTCGCCGGTATTGCCCGGATCAGGTATTGGGGGTCGCCATCCAGCCCGACTGCTGCTTTCCGGCCTCTCAGCCCGACCGTCGACGTCGGCCTCGGCGGATGCTCTCGCGTCTCGCCCAAGTCGGCTACTCCGGTCGAACTCCCTCACTCGCCTCGTAGGCCACTTCCAGGATAAGGCGGACAGAGAGGGATGGAACCCCCCGAAGCCAAGATTTTTGGCGCTCAGTCCTCCGGCGGGAACACCGCCTCCCCGCTCCCGACCAGGGTGATCGTGATCGCCTCCACCGGACAGCTCTCCGCCGCCGCCAGCACCCGCTCGTTCGCGTCCGTGTCCGGGTCGGCCGGGTGGGACTGGCGGGCGGTGTCGAGGCGGAAGCCGGCCGGCGCGTGGTGGACGCACTGGGCGGAACCGATGCAGAGGGACCGGTCGACGTCCACGTGCCAGCGATCCCCCATCGCTCAGCCCTCCCAGCCGGCGGGCAGGTGGATCATCTTGTGTTCGAGGTACTCGCCGTAGCCCTCCGGCCCGAACTCCCGGCCCAGCCCCGAGTTCTTGTAGCCGCCGAACGGGCCGAGCATGTCGAGGCTGAAGGTGTTGACGGAGTACGTCCCCGTACGGACCTGCCTCGCGACCTCGACGCCGTGCGCCACGTCGGCCGTCCACACGCTGCCGCTCAGTCCGTAGTCGGAGTCGTTCGCGATCTTCAGGGCCTCGGACTCGTCGCCGTAGGGGAGGAGGCAGATCACCGGGCCGAAGATCTCCTCGCGGGCGATCCGCATGGAGTTGTCGACGTCGCCGAACAGGGTCGGCTCCACGTACCAGCCGCGGTCCAGGCCCGGCGGGCGCCCGCCGCCCGTGAGGACCTTCGCCCCCTCCTCCTGGCCGATGCGGATGTAGTCGAGGTTGCGGCGCTGCTGCCGCTCGGCCACCAGCGGGCCCACCTGGGTGGCCGGGTCCAGCGGGTCACCGACGACGAGGGCGCTCGCCGCCGCGGCGAAGGCGTCGGCGAACTCGTCGTAGCGCGAGCGCGGGAGGAGGATGCGGGTCTGGGCCACACAGGCCTGCCCGTTGTTCATCCAGGCGGCCGGGACGATGCCGGCGACCGCCGCGCCGAGGTCCGCGTCGGGCAGCACGACCGCCGCCGACTTGCCGCCGAGCTCCAGGGTCACCCGGGTGAGGTTGCGGGCCGCCACCTCCATGACCCGCTTCCCGGCCGCGACCGAGCCCGTGAAGGAGACCTTGTCGACGCCGGGGTGTCCGACCAGGTACTCGCTCACCTCGCGGTCCGCCGGGAGGACGGACAGCACTCCCTCCGGCAGGCCGGCCTCCCGCGCGATGTCGGCCAGGATGTAGGCGTCCAGCGGCGACTCGGGCGACGGCTTGAGGATCACCGAGCAGCCCGTGAGCAACGCGGGCGCGAGCTTGGCCGCGGCGACGAACTGGGGGACGTTCCAGGGGACGACGGCCGCGACCACGCCGACCGGCTCGCGCCGTACGAGGATCTTCCCGAGCACGCCGTCGCGCCGCTCCTCGCAGGGGAAGCTCCGGGCGACGGTGATCGCCGCGTCCCACACCATCATCGCGCCGAGGGCCTGCGCGAGGACGCTCCAGGAGTACGGGGAGCCGTTCTCGGAGGAGATCACACGGGCGATCTCCTCGTGGCGCAGGGCGATCCCGTCCTTGATGCGGGTGACGACCTCGATCCGCTCGTCGAGCGGGAGCCGGGGCCAGGGCCCCTCGTCGAACGCCCGCCGGGCGACGGCGACGGCCCGGTCGACATCGGCCGCCGAGGCGTGCGGCACCCGTCCGATGACCTCCTCGGTGTGCGGCGAGATCACCTCGATGACGGCATCGCCCAGCGGGTCCGTCAACGCTCCGCCGATGAACAGCTTTCCGTGTTCCACGAGCTCGGCCATGGCCACTGCCTTCGTCTGCATCGTTTCTGACGGTGTTTCAGAAACTGATACCAGTTCCGGTGGAACTAAGCCAGGGCCGGGACCGATCAGGCTCCCACCAGCGGTTTTGCCGATGGGGCCGCCGTGGCGCGGCGGTCGTCGACGCAAGGTCCGGGCAGCCCGCCCCGGGAAGCGCGGGGTCAGGAAACGTCCTTGCGCAACGAGGCGATGAGGCGGTCGAGGTCCCCGCGAGCCGTGTACGTACGGATCGGGTCGATGTAGTCGCGTGACTCTATGATCTGGCCGTCCCGCACACGCATGACGAAGACGCAGGGCACCTTGGCCGTGGAGTCGTCCGGCAACGTGAACGCGTAGGCGAACTCCGCGACGATCACTTCGGGATCGGCGGTCTCGTGAACGACGACGTCGACGACACTCCTCTTCGGCAAGGACGCCCGGACCTCCGGCGGCACCGTGAAGTGCTCCCGGAGCGCACGCCGGCTCGTCAGCGGCTCGGACTCCGGCGTCGCCATCGGGTGCCGGACATCGGTGACCTCGCCGTACAGATCGGGCAACTCGCTCGAGTTCCCGTCGGCGACCCCATGAACAAGCCGGAGAAACACCTCGCGCGGACTCAGACTCACCAGACCCCCCAAGCAGGACGCACAGACAGCCAACGATCATTGTCGCCCGCCGCGGGCCCGCACCGCGGACCGTCCCGGCCGGCAGCACAGACCTGCCGAGGGCTTCGACGCCGACCGGCCCAAAGTCCCGCTCAGGCAGACGACACAAAGCTTCCCCCCTGGTTGATCTGACACTCCATCAGTTCTGGTTATAGTGGGCAAGGGCCTTGGGACGGAGGGCAGATGACGAGCAGCAGCGGCGATCCCCGGGTGTACGACCACGGCGGCGGCGTCCGCTCGCTCCGGGTACCCATCCCGGACAACCCGCTCGGCCACACCCTCGTGTACGTCGTCGACACCGACCGCGGACCGGTCCTGGTCGACACCGGCTGGGACGACCCCGCCTCCTGGGACGCGCTGACCACGGGACTGTCCGCCTGCGGCACGCCGGTCACCGACCTCCACGGGGTCGTCATCACCCACCACCACCCCGACCACCACGGCCTCTCCGGCAAGGTGCGGGAGGCGTCCGGGGCGTGGGTGGCGATGCACGCGGCGGACGCGTCGATCGTGCGGCGGACCCGTGAGACGCGCGCCGAGCGCTGGTACACGTACATGGCGGACAAGCTCACCGCCGCGGGAGCACCCGACGAGCACATCGCCCCTCTGCGCACGGCCCGGCGCCGTACGCTTCCCGGGCTCTCCCCCGCCCTCCCCGACCGCGAGATCGTCCCCGGCGAACTGCTCGACCTGCCCGGCCGCCGGCTGCGCGCGATCTGGACCCCCGGCCACACCCCCGGCCATGTCTGCCTCCATCTGGAGGAGGAGCACCCGGCCGAACTGACGGGCCACGGCCGTCTGTTCTCCGGCGACCATCTCCTTCCCGAGATCAGCCCCCACATCGGCCTGTACGAGGACCCCGACGACACCACCGTCACCGACCCCCTCGGCGACTACCTCGACTCCCTCGAACGCGTCGGCCGCCTCGCCCCCGCGGAGATCCTCCCGGCCCATCAGCACGCCTTCACCGACGCCCCGGCCCGGGTCCGGGAGCTGCTCACCCACCACGAGGCCCGCCTGGCCGGCCTCCGCACCCTCCTCGCCGCTCCCCTCACCCCCTGGCAGCTCGCCGAACGCATGGAGTGGAACCGCCCCTGGGAGCAGATCCCCTACGGCTCGCGGAACATAGCGGTCTCGGAGGCGGAGGCCCATCTGCGGCGGCTGGTGAAACTGGGGCACGCGGAGGCGGTGGCGGGGAGCGATCCGGTGACGTACGTGGCGGTGTGAAGGTCCGCTGTGAGCGGTGCCGTTCACGAGGGCGAACCACGGCGTTCACGAGACGGTCCTACGGTGCTGCCCACACCCCTCCCGGACCCTCAGGTGGCGACACCCATGGACCCGATCGCACAGCTCCTCGCCGAACGCGCCTGCCAGCGTCTGCTCCTCGACCTCGTCCGCCGTCTCGACCTCGGCGAACCCGGCTCCGTGGCCGAGCTGTTCACCGAGGACGGCACGTGGACCTGGCCCGAGGGCGAACGCCTGGTCAAGGGCCGCGCCGCCCTGCGCGCCCACTTCGGCTCCCGCCCCGCCGACCGCCACGCCCGCCGCCTGATGGCCGACGTCCACGTCCAGGTGACGTCCCCGGACACGGCGAGGGCGACGTCGTACTTCACCACGTACCGCGTGGACGCCTCCGCGGCCCGAGCTTCTGCCCCGGTGGGGATCGGCCACTACGAGGACACCCTGCGCCGCACCCCCGACGGCTCCTGGCTGCTCGCGGCCCGCACCCTGCGCCTGCCGTGCGACCGCCCCACGCCGCGTCTGTAGACCCCCTGGGCTCCCTCGCCCGGCACGCGAGACCGGGCAGCTCTAGACTCACAGGGTCTCAGCTGAATAACCGTCAAAGGATCAACTACGTTGCTCGCAGCACGCATTGGCACTGTCCTCGGTGGTATCGCCGCCGCGACCCTGCTCACGATCGGCAACGCCTCGGCCGTCCACTTCGAGATCGACGAGGCCGACGCCACGCCGTTCGACGGAAGTGTGCCGTCCGCCACGGAGTGCGCCCACAACTCCGTGGGGAAGGGCTGTTTCCGCGAGGTCGGGGACTGGTTCGAGATCGTCGACGAGAAGAAGGACGGGCACGCGACCCTCGTCGTCTGGCGCAGCATCTACCCCGAGAGCCAGGCGACCATCCGGCAGGGAACCATCTGGAACACCGCCGGCTTCCAGACCTACCGGTACCAGAACAAGGATCTCCACGAGGGATACCTCCTCGAGCTCCGGGTGTGCGCCGGTGAGTGGCACAACAAGCACGTCATCGACAGCACCTGCAGCGCCTGGACGACGACCAAGTCCTGAACCCGCCCTCGGGCGGGGTCGCCGTGCTCCGGGGTGCACCAGTCGATGTCCTGGAGCCGTCGGCGGTGAGGTTCACATCGTCGGCCCCTCCAGCCGCTCCCTCACCAGGTCGGTGCGGGGCGGCGGCGCGTACGGCGGGCGCGGGGTGGCCGTGGCCGGCTCGACGGACTTCCCCGGCGACGACGACGGTGACGGCGCTGCCCAACCTGGCGGGGGCGGGCCCGGTGGCGGCGGACGTCTCACAGCCACCCCTCAGGGCCCTGGCTACCTGCGGGTAGAGTGACCGCGTCGTCATCACACCCGTACGGGGGGAAGCCGGTGCAATTCCGGCGCTGACCCGCAACCGTGAACCACCGCGCCGGTGGTGAGCCGGACTGCCCCGTGCGGACGTTGACCGGCTCACGTGCGCGGCAGCCCGCCGTCGCACGGCACCGTCGAGGTCTACGGAGCCGAGCCGCCGGGGTGTCCCGTGCTGCCCGGCTCCCGGACCTCCCGACCGGGAGAGGCACCCGCCGATCATGAAGTTCCGCCACAGCGCCGCGGCCCTGGCCGCCACCACCGCCGCAGTCCTGGGTGCCGCCGTTCCGTCCGTCGCCGCCACCCCCACCCCGGCGGCCGGGATACCCGACGGCCTCTACGGCACCGCCGACCCGACGTACGACGGCGTGTGGCGCCAGTCGCTGGCGCTGCTCGCGCAGGACACCGTGGGCGTGGTCCCCGCCGACCGGGCCGTCGCGTGGCTGGCGGGGCAGCAGTGCGCCGACGGGGCGTTCGCGCCGTTCCGCGCCGACACCGCCAAGGCCTGCGGCGCCGGGCTCCAGGTCGACACCAACAGCACCGCCGCCGCCGTCCAGGCACTGGCCGCCGTCGGCGGGCACGACGGCGTGACCGGCAAGGCCGTCACCTGGCTGAAGTCCGCGCAGAACACCGACGGCGGCTGGGGCTACTCCCCTGGCGGGGCCAGCGACGCCAACTCGACGTCCGTCGTCATCGGCGCGCTGACCGCCGTGGGGGAGAAGCCGGCGGATGTCCGCAAGGGCGGCCGGTCCCCGTACGACGCCCTGATGAAGCTCGCCCTGCCGTGCGAGGGCGAGGGCGCGGGCGCCTTCGCCTACCAGCCGGACAAGAAGGGCGGGCTGGCCGCCAACGCGGACGCGACGGCCGCGGGCGTGGTGGGCGCGCTCGGCAGGGGCCTGGTGGTGACCTCGGGCAAGGAGGCGGCCGCGGCCTGCGCCGACGCCGACCGGCCGACGCCGCGGCAGGTGGCGGCCAACGGCGCCTCCTACCTGGCGCGGGTGCTCGCCGGGAACGGGTACCTCACCTCCGTCCTCCCCGGCGCGGAGGACCAGCCCGACTACGGCAACACCGCCGACGCGGTGGTCGCGCTCGCCGCGCAGGGCGGGGCCGCCCAGGCCACGAAGCCCCTGCGGTGGCTGGAGCGGAACTCCGCGGCCTGGGCGCGGCAGAGCGGCCCCGCCGCATACGCCCAGCTCATCTTCGCGGCGCACGCCACGGGCACCGACCCCCGCGACTTCGGCGGCACCGACCTGGTCGAGAAGCTCAACGCGACGGGCCCCGCGCCGCGGGCGCAGCAGGCCGCCGAGAACGCGGCGGAGAAGCCGGACCGGAAGGACGAGGGCGACGACGGGTACGGCACGTGGTGGACCGTCGGTGTCTTCCTCGTCGCCGGTGTCGGCATCGGCTTCCTGATCAGCGGCCGCAGGAAGCAGCAGCCGTGACGCGCCGCCGCTGCCTCCTGCTCCTCGCCGCGCTGTTCCTGACCCTGGCGGGCACCGGCCCGGCCCACGCCACCGGTTACCGCTACTGGTCCTTCTGGGAACGCACCGGCGGCCACTGGTCGTACGCCACCCAGGGGCCGGGCACCGCCCGCCCCTCCGACGGCGACGTCCAGGGCTTCCGCTTCGCGGTCAGCGCGGACTCCGAGGACGCGTCCCGGCCCCGGGGCGCGGCCTCCTTCGACGCGATCTGCGCGCGGACGCCCGAGCGGTCCGGTACGAAGCGGGTGGCCCTGGTCATCGACTTCGGCACCCGGCGGGACGCCCCGTCCGGCGCGACCCCGCCCGCCCTGCGCCGGGCCTGCGCCCGGGTCTCCCCCGACGCCACGACGGCGGAGGCCCTGGCCTCCGTCGCCAAGCCCCTCCGCTACGACGCGAACGCCCTGCTGTGCGCGATCGCGGGGTACCCGAGGACGGGGTGCGGGGAGCAGGTGTCGGCGCGGCCCGAGGCGGAGCCCGAACCCGACGGCGGGCCGTCGGTGGGCGTGTACGCGGGCGCGGCGGTGGTGGCGGTCCTGGCAGCGGCAGCGGTCCGGCAGGCCCGGCGGCGCGGGAATGCGTGACGAGCGCGGCCGCGGGCAGTCGTGCCGCCGAGACGGCACGGGTGAGCGGCGGGAGTCCCACCGCGCGGGCGAAGCCGGGAGCGGAGGAGACACCCCGCACGCGCGGGCCGTCGCCCCCTCGCGGCAGCCTCACTCCACCCCGCCGGCACCGGCCCGCGCCATCTCGCGGCAACCCCACTCCACCCCGCCGGCACCGGCCCGCGCCGCCTCGCGGCACCCCCGTGCCACCCCGCCGGCTCCGGCCGGCGCTTTCGCACCCGTCCGGTTCCACCCCGCCGCCTGGTGGCTCTGGTCCCTCTCCCTCGGCACCGCCGCGACCCGCACCACCAACCCCCTCCTCCTCGCGCTCCTCCTCACCACCTCCGCCTACGTCGTGGTCACCTGCCGCCCCCGGACCCCGGCCCCCTGGGCCCGCTCCTACCCCGCCTTCCTCAAGCTCGCCCTCGCCGTCATAGCCGTCCGCCTCCTCTTCACCCTCGCCCTCGGCTCCGCCGTCCCCGGCACCCACACCCTGCTCACCCTCCCCGAGGTCCCCCTCCCGGCCTGGGCCCAGGGCATCCGTCTCGGCGGCCGGGTCACCGCCGAAGCCCTTCTCTTCTCCCTCTACGACGCCCTCCGCCTCGCCACCCTCCTGGTCTGCGTCGGCGCCGCGAACGCGCTGGCCAGCCCCTCCCGCCTCCTCAAGTCCCTCCCCGGCGCGCTGTACGAGACGGGCGTGGCCGTCGTCGTGGCCCTCACCTTCGCCCCGAACCTCATCGCCGACGTCCACCGCCTGCGCGCCGCCCGCCGGCTGCGCGGCCGCCCGGACCGAGGCGTCCGGGGTCTGCTCCAGGTGGGCCTCCCGGTCCTCGAGGGCGCCCTCGAACGCTCCGTCGCCCTCGCCGCCGCGATGGACGCCCGGGGCTACGGCCGTACCGCCGACGTCCCCGCCCCCGTACGCCGTACGACGGCGGCCCTCACCCTCGGCGGCCTGCTCGGCGTCTGCGCGGGAACGTACGGACTCCTGGCCGCCGCCGGAGCCGGCTACGGCCTCCCCCTCCTCCTCGCCGGCCTCGCCGCCGCCCTCGCCGGACTGCGCCTGGGCGGCCGCCGGTCCCCGCGCACCCGCTACCGCCCGGACCGCTGGACCCCGCGCGCCTGTCTGACGGCCGCCTCCGGCATCGCGACCGCCGCGCTGCTCACCCTCGCCGCCACCACGGACCCGGCGGCCCTGCACCCCGGGGTGGTCCCCCTGACCGCGCCCACCCTCCCGCTCTGGCCCGCGGCGGCCGTCCTCCTGGGCCTCCTGCCCGCCTTCCTGCACAAGGAGCAGCCGTCGTGATCCGCTTCGAGAACGTCTCCGTGACCTACGACGGCATGTCCCGGCCGACGCTCAGCCAGGTCGACTTCACGATCCCCGAGGGCGAACTCGTCCTCCTGGCCGGCCCGTCCGGGGTCGGCAAGTCGACGCTCCTCGGCACGGTCTCCGGCCTCGTCCCGCACTTCACCGGGGGCACCCTGCACGGCCGGGTCACGGTCGCCGGCCGTGACACCCGGACCCACAAGCCCCGTGAACTCGCCGACGTGGTGGGGACGGTGGGCCAGGATCCGCTCTCCCACTTCGTGACGGACACGGTGGAGGAGGAACTGGCCTACGGCATGGAGTCGTTGGGGCTGCCCCCGGAGGTGATGCGCCGCCGCGTCGAGGAGACCCTCGATCTCCTCGGCCTCGCCGCCCTCCGCGACCGTCCCCTCGCCTCCCTCTCCGGCGGACAGCAGCAGCGCGTGGCGATCGGCTCGGTGCTCACCCCGCACCCCCGCGTCCTCGTGCTCGACGAACCGACCTCCGCCCTCGACCCGGCCGCCGCCGAGGAGGTCCTCGCGGTCCTGCTCCGGCTCGTCCACGACCTCGGTACGACCGTGCTGCTCGCGGAGCACCGTCTGGAACGCGTCCTGCAGTACGCCGACCAGGTCGCCCTCCTGCCGGCCCCGGCCACGGCCCCTCTCCTCGGCTCCCCGGCGGAGATGATGGCCGTGTCCCCGGTGTACCCGCCGGTGGTGGATCTGGGCCGCCTCGCGGGCTGGACCCCCCTCCCGCTGACCGTCCGCGACGCCCGCCGCCGCGCGACGGACCTCCGCGAGCGCCTGGCCCCCCGCGAGACCACCAGGCCGGGCGAGGCCGGGAACTCCCTGCCGTCCCCGCCCCGGTGCCCCCCGGCGGAGCCGAACCCGGCGCACCGCGGCACGGCGGGCCCGGTCCCGAGCCCCGCCCCCGGCGCCGCCCCGATCCCCCGGCCGGCCCCGTCCCGGGGCACCCCGCCAGGTCCGGCCACGGACACCACCACTGGCACCCCGGCACCGCCGGGCCACGGCAGCACGCGGGGACCGGCCACGGACGCCACCCCCCGCACCACCCCGGACTCCCCCACGCCCCCGGCCCAGGGCGGCACGGCGGCGCCGGAACCGGGCCCAGCCCCCGACGCCCCACCGTCCCCGGAACCGGCGCCCGCCCCGACCGGGCCCCGGTCGTCCGCGTCCCGGCGCCTCTCCCTCTCCTTCCGGCGCAAGCGCGCCGACGTCACCCCCGCTGCGTCCGACGCGTCCGGTGCCGCCGGTGGCCCCGTCGCCGAAGCGCGCGCGCTCGCCGTGCGCCGTGACCGTGTCCAGGCGCTCCGGCGCGTAGACCTCGCCGTGGGGCCCGGGGAGACCGTCGCGCTCATGGGCCGCAACGGGGCCGGAAAGTCCACCCTCCTCTCCGCCTTCGTGGGCCTCGTCGAGCCGTCCGCCGGGGCGGTCCGCGTCGGCGGCGCGACCCCGCACCGCACACCGCCCCGCGACCTGGTGCGCCGGGTCGGGCTGGTCCCGCAGGAGCCCCGTGACCTGCTGTACGCGGACACGGTGGGCGCCGAGTGCGCGGCCGCCGACCGGGACGCGGGGGCCGCGCCCGGCACCTGCCGTGAGCTGGTCGGCGAACTCCTCCCGGGGATCACCGACGGCACCCATCCGCGCGACCTCTCCGAGGGCCAGCGCCTCACGCTCGCGCTCGCCGTCGTCCTGACCGCCCGGCCGCCGCTCCTGCTCCTCGACGAACCGACCCGGGGCCTGGACTACGCGGCCAAGGCCCGTCTGGTCGCCGTCCTGCGCGAGCTGGCCGCGGCGGGTCACGCGATCGTCCTCGCGACGCACGACGTGGAACTGGCCGCCGAGCTGGCCCACCGGGTCGTCCTGCTCGCCGACGGCGAGGTGATCGCCGACGGCCCGACGGCGGAGGTGGTCGTGTCCTCGCCCTCCTACGCCCCGCAGGTGACGAAGATCCTGGCCCCGCAGCCCTGGCTCACCGTGGCGCAGGTGAGGGAGGCGCTGGCATGACCCGTACCAGGGCGGTCCCGCTGGGACCGCGTTCCCTCGTCTCCCTCGTGCTGGTCAGCGCGGTCGGCGTCGTCGCCTTCACCTGGCCCTTCCTCGCCCCGCCCGCCTCCGCCCTCAACGCGCACGCCCAGGACGCCCCCTGGCTCTTTGCGGGCCTGCTGGTGCTGCTGGTGGCGGTGGTGGCGGCGACGATCTCGGAGTCCGGTCTCGGCGCGAAGGCGGTCGCCATGCTGGGCGTGCTCGCCGCCACGGGGGCCGCGCTGCGCCCGATCGGGGCGGGCACGGCGGGCATCGAGCCCATGTTCTTCCTGATGGTGCTGAGCGGCCGGGTCCTCGGGGCGGGCTTCGGCTTCGTCCTCGGCTCGGTCACGATGTTCGCGTCCGCCCTGCTCACCGGCGGGGTGGGCCCCTGGATGCCGTTCCAGATGCTGGCGATGGGCTGGTTCACGATGGGCGCGGGCCTGCTCCCGGGCCGGGCCGGCCTGCGCGGCCGTGCGGAGCTCGCGCTGCTGTCCCTGTACGGCTTCCTCGCCGCCTTCGCCTACGGCACGGCGATGAACATGGCCGGCTGGCCGTTCATGGGCACGCTCGCCTCGCGCATCGCCTTCGACCCGGACGCGGCGGTGCCGGCGAACCTGGCCCGCTTCGTCGCGTACTGCGTGGCGACGTCACTGGGCTGGGACCTGGGAAGGGCGGTCGTGACCGTGGTGCTGACGGTGACCCTCGGCCCGGCGATCCTGCGCGCGCTGCGCCGGGCCACCCGCCGGGCCGCCTTCGAGGCGCCGGTCACATTCGACGCGCCCGCTCCGTGAACGCTCGTACGCCCGCTGTCATCCGATCGCCCGTGAACGGTGAAGCACCCCACATGACTCACATCACCTACTACTCGCCCTAGTGGTGCATTTCGGACGCCATGCTCATGCCATTAAGCCCTCTGACCTGCGGATTGAGAGCCAGGTCACACAAACGACCTTCGCCTCAAGTACGGCCACAACTAGCAAAAGGGGTCTTTGCGGACGTCCCCCGATCCTGCTTCTCTGGATGACGTCGCACGGCGCCGACAAGCCCCCGGGCCTCGGCGCCGACGCATGCAGCCACCCACCGCACCTCACGCGGAGCGGCCACGCACCGCGTGACTCCGGCATGCAGGCGACCACCATCGTCCCCGAAGAAAAAGGTTCTCCGTGTCCGTCTCCGTCATCCGCCGCATCGCTTCCCCCAAGAAGGCCCTCACCGCCGTCGCCGTGGCCGCCGCCACCGCCGGCATGGCCCTGTCCGCGGCGCCCGCCCACGCGGCCCCCGCGACCTCGGCCACCCAGGCCCAGGCGATCGCGCACAAGATGATCCCGGACGCGGCTCAGTACAAGGCCTTCGCCAACATCGTGAAGCACGAGAGCAACTGGGACGTCGACGCCACCAACGCGTCCTCCGGCGCCTACGGCCTCGTCCAGGCGCTGCCCGGCTCCAAGATGGCCTCGGCCGGCTCCGACTGGAAGACCAACGCCGCCACCCAGATCAAGTGGGGCCTGGACTACATGAACTCCCGCTACGGCAGCCCGGTCGCCGCCTGGAACTTCTGGCAGGCCAACGGCTGGTACTGAGCCACGCCCACCTCGTAGACGCGAAGGCGGCGGTCCCCCGATCCCCGGGGACCGCCGCCTTCGCCTTTTCTCCCTCTCGGCGTGGTCCACTGAGCCGGTGACCACCGAGCCCTCCGCGAAGGACCCCGAGGCACGCGGCGTGCGCCTCACTCCCGTCCTGCTCGTCCTGACCGTGGTCAGCGGTCTGATCGACGCGATCAGCTACCTCGGTCTCGGCCGTGTCTTCACCGCGAACATGACGGGCAACGTGGTGGTCCTCGGCTTCGCCGCCGCGGGCGCCCCCGGCTTCTCGGTCCGGCACACCGCGACCTCCCTGGCCTTCTTCCTCGCGGGCGCGACCACGGGCGGCCGGATCGGGCGGGGAGCCGGCGCCGGTTCCCGGCGCGTCCGGACCCGGGCCACCCTCGGCGCCGAAGCCGTGCTGCTGGCGGCCGCGGCCACCGTGGCCCACCTCACGGCGGAGGACGGCCGCCTCCGCCTGTACACGGTCATCGCGCTCACCGCCTTCGCGATGGGCCTGCGCAACGCGACCGTCCAGAAACTCGCCGTACCGGCCCTCACCACGACCACGGTCGTCACCATGACCCTGACCGGCCTGGCCTCCGACTCCCACGCGGCCGGCGGCTCGGGCCGACGCTCCCGCCGTCGCGCGGCGGCCGTGACGGCGATGTTCGCGGGGGCGGTCCTGGGCGCGGCCCTGGTCCTCCATCACGGCATCGCCGCCCCGCTGCTGCTGGCGGCGGTGATGTCGGGGATGCTGGCCCTGCTGGCCTCCGGCAGGGAGTGAGCCCGTCGGACCGTGCGGGTCATCCGGCCCGGTGGCGCTGATAGTGACGGGCGACCCGCACCCGGTTCCCGCAGCGGGAGGCCGAGCACCAGCGGCGGCGCGGATGGGCGGCGAGGAAGAGCATCACGCAGTCGTCGGCCTCGCACTCCCGGATCGCGGTGACCGCCGGATCGGCCAGCAGTGCGGCAGCGGCCTCCGCGAGACGGGCGGCCAGCCGCCGGCCCGGTGAGCCCTCGCGCCTGCGCGTGACGGCCACCGCCGAGCCGTCCCAGGCCAGTTCGTCGATCGCCGGCGCGGCCCGCTGCGCCTCGTTGAGCGCCGCCAGGTCGGCGGCCGGCGGCGGGTCCCCGCGGCGGACGCGGTCGAGAGCCCGGGCGACGTGGTCCCGCACGGCACGTACGGCGGCGAGGTCCGCGTCGGTGACCTCCTGCGGCACCGCCTCCGCGAGGCGGTCGGCCTCGAGCACCCACCAGGCGCGCAGGTCGGACGGGGTCGCGAGCAGATCACCGGCGGCCGGACGGGTGTTGACCAGGTCCAGCGCCAGCGGTTCCCCGGTCAGCGGCACGAGATCATTCATACGCCTAATGCTACATCGCGACGTTGACACGTTAGCCAGACCTCGCATACCTTCACGGCCGTGGCTAATGCATGAAAGGCCGATGGAAGGATTAGGAATGTCCGCTTTCCCCGCCCGCACCGCTCATCGCCATGTCGACGTCGACGGCGTCCGCGTCTTCTACCGGGAGTCGCTCCCCGACCGGGCCGACGCCCCGGTCCTGCTGCTCCTGCACGGCTTCCCGTCCGGCTCCCACCAGTTCCGCCGCCTCATCGACGTACTGGGCGGCCGTTACCGGCTGATCGCCCCGGACTATCCCGGGTTCGGCCACACCGAGGCGCCGGAAGGCTTCACCTACGCGTTCGACCGGCTCGCCGACGTCACCGAGGGTCTGATCCGGCGGCTCGGCCTCGACCGGTTCGTGATGTACGTCTTCGACTTCGGCGCACCCGTCGGCTTCCGTATCGCCGAACGCCACCCCGAATGGATCGCCGGGCTGGTCGTGCAGAACGGCAACGCCTACGAGGAGGGCCTCTCGGAGGCGGCCCGCGGCCTCCTCGCGCTGACCCCCGGCACCCCCGGCGCCGAGGACGCCGTACGCGGCATCCTCACCCTCGGCGGCACCCGCGGCCAGTACGAGACCGGCGTGACCGGCCCTGAGCTGATCGCCCCGGACGGCTGGACCCTCGACCAGCACTTCCTGGACCTGCCGGGCCGCAAGGAGGCCCAGGTCGCGCTGTTCTTCGACTACCCCTCCAACGTCGAGCGGTACCCCGCCTGGCAGGCGTGGCTACGCGCGCACACCCCGCCCGCCCTCATCGTCTGGGGCAGCCACGACCCGTTCTTCCCCGAGCCCGGGGCGCACGCCTACCTGCGCGACCTGCCCGACGCCGAGCTCCACCTCTTCGACACCGGCCACTTCGCCCTGGAGACCCACCTGGGGGAGATCGCGCCGCTGATCGCGGACTTCCTGGACCGGGTGCCGCTCCCCGTCACCCGGCGCTGACCCGCAACTCCTTCACCCCGTTGATCCAGGCCGACCGCAGCCGCCGGGGATCCTGGACGAGCCGCAGGTCGGGCATGGCGTCGGCGACGGCGTTGAAGATGAGATCGATCTCCAGCACCGCGAGGGACTTGCCGAGGCAGAAGTGCGGCCCGCCGCCGCCGAACCCGAGATGCGGATTCGGATCCCGCAGGACGTCGAAGTCGTCGGGCCGGTCGAACACCTCGGGGTCGTGGTTGGCGGAGGCGTAGAAGAGCCCGACCCGGTCCCCCTTCCTGATCAGCTTGCCGCCGAGTTCGGTGTCCTGGGTGGCGGTGCGCTGGAAGGAGACGACGGGCGTGGCCCACCGCACGATCTCCTCGGCGGCGGTGGCGGGCCTCTCCCGTTTGTAGAGCTCCCACTGCCCGGGGTGCGTGAGGAAGGCGTGCATCCCGTGGGTGATGGCGTTGCGGGTGGTCTCGTTCCCGGCGACGGCGAGCATGAGCACGAAGAACCCGAACTCGTCGGAGTTCAGGTTCCCCTCGTCCTCGGCGGCCACGAGGGTGGAGACGATGTCGTGCGCCGGACACCGCTTGCGTTCCGCGGCCATGTTCATCGCGTACGAGATCAGCTCGGCGGCGGACTGCTGGCCGACCTCCTCGGTGATGGCGTACTCGGGATCGTCGTACGCGATCATCTTGTTGGACCACTCGAAGATCTTGACCCGGTCGTCCTGGGGGATGCCGATCAGCTCGGCGATGGCCTGCAGGGGCAGCTCGCAGGCGACGGAGGTGACGAAGTCGAAGGGGCCGTCCTGCCCGCGGGCGCCCGCGACGATGTCCCGCGCCCGCTGCCTCAGCCGCTCCTCCAGCCCCCGGATCGCCCGGGGCGTGAACCCGCGCTGCACGATCTGCCGCACGCGGGTGTGTTCGGGGGGATCCATGTTGAGGAGGATGAACCGCTGGGCGTCGATCGACTCCCGCGGGATGTGGTCGTTGAACCGGATGATCGCGGTGTTGAGGTAGGAGGAGAAGAGCTCGGGGTGCGTGGACACGTATTTCACATCCGCGTGCCGGGTCACGGCCCAGTACCCCTCGTCCTGGAAGCCGGCGACGTTGCCCGACTGCGGGATCCAGCGGACCGGTTCGGCCCGCCGCAGCTCGGCGAACTCCGGGAGGGGAACACGGTGATGCAGCAGGTCGGGGTCGGTGAAGTCGAACCCGTCGGGAAGCGCTGGACAGGGCATGGGCAGCTCCAGCCAGAGGGCGACTTTTTCTGACGGCTCATCAGAAACAGATTGCGGTGAAGGTAGTTGAGGCGCCTGAAGGCTGCAAGACCCTTGCGGTGACACACATCACGTCCGCAGACTGCTCGGAAGAACTAGAACACGTACTAGTTCCTCGGAGGAGGATCCGCACCCATGGCCGCCGAACCCGTGATCGTGGAAGCAGTCCGCACCCCCATCGGCAAGCGCGGCGGCGCGCTGGCCAACCTGCATCCCGCCTACCTCCTGGGCGAGTCCTACCGAGAGCTCCTCGGCCGCACCGGCATCCCCGCCGACGCGGTGGAACAGATCGTCGGCGGCACGGTGACCCACGCCGGCGAACAGTCCATGAACCCGGCCCGCACGGCCTGGCTCACCATGGGCCTCCCCTACGAGACCGCCGCCACGACGGTCGACTGCCAGTGCGGCTCCTCGCAGCAGGCGTCGCACATGACGGCGAACATGATCGCGGCGGGCGTGATCGACGTCGGTGTCTCGTGCGGGGTGGAGGCGATGTCGAGGGTCCCCCTCGGCTCCGGCTCGAAGCACGGCCCGGGAAAGCCGTTCCCGGAGGAGTGGAACGTCGACCTGCCGAACCAGTTCGAGGCGGCGGAACGCATCGCCCGCCACCGCGGCCTCACGCGGGAGGACGTGGACGAACTGGGCCTGCTGTCCCAGTCCCGGGCCGCGGCGGCCTGGTCGGAGGAACGCTTCAAGCGCGAGACCTTCGCGGTCCAGGTTCCGACGACGGAGGAGGAGCAGGCGGCGGGCCAGGGCATGTGGCGCCTCGTCGACAAGGACGAGGGCCTGCGGGACACCACCGCGGAGGCGCTCGCGGGCCTGAAGCCGATCATGCCGACCGCCGTCCACACCGCGGGCAACTCGTCCCAGATCAGCGACGGCGCGGCCGCCATCATGTGGGCGTCGAAACGGATGGCCCGCGCCCTGAAGCTGAAGCCCAGGGCGCGGATCGTGGCCCAGGCGCTGGTCGGTGCGAACCCGCACTTCCATCTCGACGGGCCCATCGACGCGACACGAGCGGTGCTGGGCAAGGCAGGCATGTCGCTGAAGGACATCGACCTGGTCGAGATCAACGAGGCGTTCGCGTCGGTGGTGCTGAGCTGGGCGAAGGTCTTCGGGACGGACCTGTCGAAGGTCAACGTCAACGGCGGCGCGATCGCCCTCGGCCACCCGGTCGGCGCGACGGGCGCCCGCCTGATCACGACGGCCCTCCACGAACTGGAGCGCACGGACAAGGAGTTCGCCCTGATCACGATGTGCGCGGGGGGTGCGCTGGCGACGGGGACGATCATCCAGCGGTTGTGACGTCCGCCGTCCAGGAGAGGAACTTCGAGAACGCGGCGGGCCGGAGGGTGAGGATCGGGCCCGCCGGGTTCTTGGAGTCGCGGACGGCGACGGTGGTGGACGTTTCGGCGATCTCGACACACTCGCCGCCCTGGTCACCGCTGTAGGACGACTTACGCCACTTGCTCTCCATAGCGCTCCTCCATCACTCGCCGGATCAGCTCCGCCGAATCCTTGAGGGAGAGAGCGGCGGCCCGAAGATGATCGTAACGGAGTGAACAGTCCTTGACGGTGTCCGAGTTCGCGCTCGGATGTCCGCTGCCATACCCCTCCGTATAGACGATGGTCGGATCACTGGCGAAGCGGAAGAGGGTGAACGAGCCTTGCGTCCCCGGGTGCGCCCCCGCCTCGAACGGCAGCACCTGGATGTTGATCCGAGGATCACCTTCGAACGACAACAGGTGGGCGAGTTGCTCGCGCATGACCTCCCGGCCACCGATCGCCTGACAGAGCGCCCCTTCCGTGAGCACGACCCAGAAGACCGGCGGGTCACTCTTCTCAAGGATGCGCTGTCGGGCGAGCCGGACGGCGGTGCGGTCCTCCAGGTCACTCCGGTCGAGCACGCCAAGGACCGCACGCGCGTACGCCGGAGTCTGCAGCAGACCATGGATCAGGTTGGTCTGAAAGGTACAGATCTCGATAGCCCGCGCTTCCAGCTCAGCGGTCTGCCTGAACCAAGCCGGAAGTTGACTGCGAAGCACAAGGTGGACGAGCCGGGTGAAGAACCCGCCGGTCACCAGCGCCGCATCCACCCGCTCACTGAACTCAGGCGTGGGAACCTTCCGCGCGGTCTCGATCTGCCCGACCAACGACCCGGTGTAGTTGAGCACATCGCCCAACTGCCGTTGCGTGAGCCCAGCCTCCTCCCGCAACCGGCGCAGCTCGAAACCGTAGTAGTCGAGGGGCGAAGCACCAGGGTCGAGGACGTTGATGTGGACCACGGGGAGTCCCCTCTCACGACGGCACGCGTTGCATTCGTTCGGTAGCCCAGGGTAGTCGCTACAGCTCACGCTGGTCCCATGAACGGACACTCCTCCTCCCTCTACACCCCGCCCATCACCACGCAGTACCGCATGCCCCTCACGGTCGGCGCCCACTCAGCCGGTCACGTCCGCCGCATCATCCGCAGATTCCTCAAGGACTGGGGGCTCGAACCCCTCACGGAATCCGTCGAGTTGGCGACGACAGAACTGGTCGCCAACGTCTACCGCCACGTCCCGGACCGCCGCTGCGAGCTGCTCCTACTGAAGCAGTGCGAGGGAGTCCGGGTGGAGGTGATGGACGACCACCCCGCACTACCCACCCAGCCCCTCGCTTTGGACCCGGATTCCGAGACGGGTCGCGGTCTCTTCCTCCTGGGCGCCCTGGTCGGCACGTGGGGTGTGTCGCCGACACCCGGGGGCGGAAAGACGGTGTGGTTCGAGTGCTGAGACCCACGGGCACCCAGTCACTCAAAACGGTCGAGGAACTTTTCCGCGAATGCTCGATACGACTGCGCGTACACGTCACTCATACCTGAGATACGTGCCAGTTCATCCGCCACCACCCCCCTGGCCACCTCGACGCGCCCGTCCAGCGCACGCACGACAGGAAGAACCTTGGCCCTCTCATGTTCCATCAGAAGCCCTGGAGCCTCCAGATCACGCGAGAAGTTCACCCACTCCGAATATTTCTTCATAAAAGGTTCACCGTACTCACTCACGGCGCGAGCCATCGACTCAGCCACACTCTGGACATCCCTACCCTGCCGAAATTCCCAAAGGCGGAATGAATTTTCCGGCATGAGATACCCGAGCGGCCTTGAAATAACCGGCATCGGCTCCTTCGGAAGATCGTCCCGCAGTGCACGCATCACTTCGTCAAGCCGATCAAATCGCACGCCCACGACCGGATTGACCCCCAAGGAAGCCGGAAGGCCGTACGTGGCCACATTGAGCCCGATCCAGCCACTTGCCCCCTCTCCGTCATCCCGCAGGAGGGAGCCGCCACGCTTGCGGAAACCGAGCTCCACCAAGGCTTTGCGGCAAGCCGCGAGCGCCTCACGCTTCAACGAGGACATGCCCCCACCCTTTCGGCGCCCGCTCGCCTTAGAGCCCCCGCGACAACCCGTCGCCGGGGATCCTGTTCACCGTTACATGAAACGCGTATTCAATCCCATACTGCCTTCAGATCCGCAGCTACGACAACGACCGAGCCACGGGTGAAGGCGATTTCATGACTGAAACCAGCCGGGTGCGGCAGAGCCTCATCCAATTGCAGATCGCCCAAACGGGGCAGCATGCCGTCCGCTTCCTTGGTGGACAAATTCAAAGACTGAACACCTGAATACACGATACGCAGACCACTCTCATGCTTCCAATCATTTGGCGCCAGGAACATCTCAAGACCGACAAGACCTTCCACATCCGTGAGGACCATCTTGCTTAGCGTCAGATCTTTGACACAGCGAACGCTTCGAAAATCATAGTGGTCAGAGTCCGTCACGAACTCAGCCGCACCAACAGGAAGACTGCTCACGATCCGAGGAATAATTTCCAGATACCCTTGCGGATCCAGAAAGTACCCGTATTGATCTGACAGCGGTTCCACTATTACGTACTTCACTAGCAACCACCTGTAATACGCGGACGCTTCCAGTTATCGCCCTTGATGTTTTCAGTACCCTTACCCCCAAGCCGTCCGGCCGCTCGCATTTCCCCCACAGCCAACCCCTTCAGATTATTGTAGACATCTTGCGGGACGGTGACATCAGCACTCTTCCCGTGTTTCGGGAACCATCCATTACTACCGAAGATCCCGACTTCCGTACCTCGACGGTAAACATGGATCTCGAAGTCGACCGTGCCACCGATATTGATTCGGTCAAGGCGTCCCGTATACCCATCGCCGAAGCTCAGGGGATCCTTCGATCCCCCGGCATTATGTACGAGTACCGGACTCTTCCCGGCAAGCACATAGTACGTGTGGAAGACGTGTTCTTCCGAGCTGGGTTTTCGCAGGTCGGCCGGGAAATGTCAGTCCGTCGCCGTCTGCTGGCGTGCGCTGACGTCCGCTCCGGTTGCCGCTGAGGTTGAAAGGGTGGGGTGACAGCGGGGCGTTGGCGGTGCTACATCCTCGTCATGAGGTACGCGGATGGCGGCGGCCTGACCGCTGCGGGGCGGGCGAAGCGTGAGGCAGTGCGCTTTGAGGCCGCGGAGATGTTCGAGCGAGGGGTGCGGCCGCCGGAGGTGGCCCGCAGGTTACGGGTGTCGCGGAAGTCGTCGTACGCCTGGCACGCCGCCTGGCGTCAGGGCGGCAGCGCGGCTCTGGCCTCCAAGGGGCCCGGCGGCTTCCCGTGTCAGCTCGACGATGCCCAGACGGAACGACTGCAGGCCGAGCTGGAGAAGGGGCCGGCGGCGCACGGCTGGACGGAGGACCAGCGGTGGACCCTGGCGAGGGTCGCAGAGCTGATCCACAGCCTGTTCGGCTACCGGTACACCCCGCGTGGGGTGTCGTATCTGCTGCACCGGCTCGGCTGGTCACCGCAGGTCCCCGCGCACAGGGCCGTCGAGCGCGATGAGCAGGCAGTGGCCAGGTGGCGGACGGAGCAGTGGTCACGGGTAAGAGGATGGCCCAGCTCCTGGGCGCGTGGATCGTCTTCGAGGACGAGGCCGGGCAGGACCTGAAGCCAGGCAAGGGCCGCACGTGGTCAAGGCGGGGCAGGACGCCGCTGGTCAAAGTGGTGGGCAAGGGTTCGGGCCGGGTCCTGATGGCCGGGATGATCTGCGTCCGGCCGGGCCGCGAGACCCGTCTGATCTACCGGACCCAGACGTACCGGGGTCGGACGGGCGAGAAGAAGGGCTTCCGGGCCCGCGAGTTCGCGGACCTGTTGACCTCTGCTCGTCGGCAGCTCGGTGATGTCCCGCTGATCGTGGTCTGGGACAACGCCAGCACCCATCACGCCAAGCCCTTGCGGGAGTTCTGCGAGCGCAACAGCGACTGGCTGACATCGTCAAGCTCCCGCCCTACGCGCCCGACCTCAACCCCGTCGAAGGCTTCTGGGCCCACGTGAAGAAGTCCCTGGCCAACCTCGCACCTCGCGCGATCGAAGACCTCACCCCGCTCGTGAAGAACCGCTTACGCAGCATCCAACGCCGACCCGGAGTACTCGACGGCTTCATCGCCGGAACCGGACTGGCACTGGAGCCTCCGTAACGCCGTCACCCCACTGTTTCAACCTCAGCGTCAAACGCCCAGGAGCCCCCCCCCCCCGAGTACCGACTCGGCAGGGGCTCCCAATGCGCGTCCAAACGAACTCAGAAATCCCCGGCAACGCCCTCTCTGAGGCACCGGGGACGTCGGCCGCCTACGACAGGTTGTGCCAGGCGTGCCTACAAGTTCCTCGGCACTCCGTTTCCCTTCGCCGCGTGTCAGCCACAGCGAACGTGGACAAGAGGACGCGGAAGGACTTCACGTACTCACCGGGGGGCAGATTTATAATCTTCCCCATTTGTTCGAGAATCGGTTCTCGAACAATCAATACTGCCGGGGTCATGGTCGGCTTGACGCCTGATCGCAGCAGCCCATCACGCGCGTCGTTCACTGTCGCATGGGCCTGCATGGAGTAACGAACAACCTCGTGCAGTACCGCCCTCTGCTCAACCTGCTCTAGCGAAGAGAACCAGGCCACAGCGTCCTCCAGGCTTCGGAGTCCTTGGGCAACCTCGTTGATGATCCGCTCTGATGCTCGCAAGTGCTCACCTGCTCCGTGGCTCAAATACAACGTACGGCCTGCTCGGGTCCAACTCCGCGTAGTCTGGGCGGTTGGGATTGTAGTTCTGCCAGAAGTCTCTACCGCGCCCACTCCCTTCACCGTCACCCGTACCTCTCGGCAGCGAATTCTTGACGCTGTGACGAGTTCTGGACGGACCCGACAGGATGTAATCCCAGTCCGATGTCGGGTTGGGCGTTCCGTTCGCACGGCTCCCGACCACAATGATTGGCTGCCCTGCTTTATCAGCGGCATTCTGAATTCGCTTGGCATCATTCGGGCTGATACCGGCTTCCGATGCCGTTCTAAGGCCAGGGCCACACAACCCACCGGAATTGTGAACCAGGACCGGAGTCTTACCCGCCAGCACATAGTACGTGTGCAAGTCGTCGACCGTGAGGTTGTACATGTAAGCGGAGCCAGGGCGCTCTGTGACTGCGACGACTCGGGCGTGGTCGTCGGCCGCTGTGTTGAGCAGGTCGCCGATTCGGAGGTCGGCCGCCTTCGTCCAGGTGTGGCGGGTGTCGTTCCAGAAGGGGTGCGTGGATGTTGCGTGGATGGTTGAAGTACGGCCCTCGGCAGTGCGGATCGTTACATCTACGAGGTCGTCGTCGTGATGAACGATTTCGGCAGTGACACTCCTCGCACCATCGCGCTTGCCGGTGTCAGGATCCGCGGCAGCCACCTCGTCCCCGGCCTCGACTTTACTGATGGCTTTCGCCTTGCCGTTCTTGAGTAGAACCGGCGTATCGGGCGAGAAACTGCACGCACCCTTGAGGAGAGTCGCGACTGCTGATTCAGTCTCTGCCGCAACCGCACCCGAAGCTCCACGTGCCGTGAGCGCTTTGCCGGCGGATCCGAAGGCCAAGGTGGCCACGGTGATGACGTCCGAGACAAGCGCCTCACCGCAGTCACCGCGCCCGGTCAGGCAGTGGTACGTGGCCTTGACGCCCCATGGGTCGTTCGCGCTGCTGTGCGGGTCCTTCAGCAGTCCGGCACGGGCAGCTGTGTCACAAAAGGCTTCGATGCCCTTACGGATGTAGCACTTCTGCTCCGCCCAGCGTGACAGCTTTTCCGCGTAGGTAGCCGAGTCGGGGTAACCCCCGGCGTACTGGGTGAGCTCCTCATCCGGCGGGATGACGACTCCGTCCACCACCGGCCGGGTTGTGGATCCAGCCCTACCAGTACCCCCATTTGTTGTACCGCCGCCTCCTCCGGAAGGGCTCGTGCGCACTGTACCGTCCGAATTCAGCCCCCCGTCTTCGTCGCCCTTCGTGCCGCCGTCGGGGCGGGTCCAGCCTTGACCGTCGTTGCAGCTATCACACCAGAGCCCGGAGGGGTCGCTGAAGGTGACTGGGTTATTGCCGGCATAGGCGTAGCCGTTGAGGGACTGAGGTTGGCTCGGGTCCAGGACCGGGTCCACGCTGATGAACTGGCCGATCGCGGGATCGTATTCACGGGCGCCTATGTGGGTCAGGCCCGTGGTGGCGTCGCGGGTTTTGCCGAGGAAGCCCTTGTCGTCGGGCCAGGGGCCGTAGAGCGGGGTGCCCCGGTCTGCGCCGAAGGGGCTGGTGTAGCGCTTGGTGTAGGTCTGGCCGGCATCCTGGTTCATGGCCAGAGAGGAGGTGTTATGCGTGTCGCCGGTCAGGTAACTGAGCTTGTTGGTACCCGATTGGTTGGTGCGAACGGCGACGGTGACACCACCCGCGGCGTAGTAGCGCTGGGCCCATGCGGTGCCGTTGGCACGGAGGTGGAGTTCCGTGGAGCCTGCGTAGAGGACGCGCTCGCCGTTCTGGGTGTTGCGTATGAGCAGGGTTCCATCAGCGGAGTAGACGTAGTCTGTTACCGCATCGTTCTCGGTGAGCTTGCTGAGCTGGCCTTCCGCAGACCAGTCCAGTGTCTGGGCCTGGGCGGCTGTCTTGCCCGGGCGGTGCCAGGAGTTGCCGGAAGCGTCGTATTCGTAGGCGCGCTCCGGGGCGGAGCAGTCGGTCTTGGTCGTGGTGCCGGTCAGTATGTGCTTCTGGGTGGTGCTCGTGTAGCAGTATGTCGTCTTGGTGTTGCCAGTGCTGCTGTGGACCGTCTCGCTGGTGCGCTGGCCGGCGTCGTTGTAGCTGTAGCTCGTCCAGTACGGAGCCGGGCCCGACAGGGCCGACGTGCTCGGTGCGTCGGAGCACTTCTGAGAGGCTGGCGTCCAGGCTTCCAGCAGACGCTGATGGCCGTCGTACCTGAAGCACTGGGTGTCCGCCGAGCTCGCGCCGCCCTGCGTGGTCGGATCACTGATCGAAGTGACGTTGCCGGCCTGGTCGTAGCTGTAGTTGAGGTCCTGCAGCATGAAGCCGTGAGTCTGGTCCGTGACGAAGCTGCGGGTGAGACGGCCAGTGCCCTCCTCGAAGTCGTTGGCTATGTAGAAGCTCTTGTTGCCGCTGCCGCCCGGGCCCAGCGTCAGCAGCCTGGGCTGGGCGAGGGCGGTGTAGTCCACGTCCAGCAGATATCCGGTCGCACCGCCCAGCGAGGTCACATTGCCGACGGTGTCGTACCCGTAGTCGATACTCTCGGCAGGCAGGCCGCCGGCAGCCGGCTCCTTCGTCTGCTTCACCGTGCCGTCGAGGTTGTAATACGTTTCGAAGGACAGCTTGGACGCGGCCCCGGCCTTGGCGAACGCGTCGGTCGACGGCAACTGCAGCTCGGTGGTCGTGGCGCGTTCCAAGCTGTCGTAGGCGGTGATGGTCTGTGTGTAGGACGTCGTACCCGTCTTGCCGTCGAGGTAGCGAGTGGAGGAGGTGGGCAGGCCCTTGAGGACTGTGTCGTAGACGTAACCGGTGAGCTGGTTGGCGTCTGTCTTTGCGGTCTTCCAGGTACCGGTGATACGGCCCAGCACGTCGTAGTCGGTCAGGATCGAAACGCCCCGGGAGTCCGTGGACTTGACGGGTCGGTCGAGGACGTCGAACTCGGTGGCGGTCGTCCCCTTGTCCGGGTCGACGGCGTTCGCCTGACGGCCGAACAGGTCGTAGACGTACGACCAGGCGGCGTTGTCCGGACCGGTGATCGTCTTCTGCTGGCCGTCCAGTTCGTAGGTGAACTTCGTGGAGACGTACGAGGCACCGGTGCCTGCGCCGTAGGCGGAATCCGCCGGGCTGGTGCCCGCGTACTCGCGGGTCTCCGTCGTGCGACCGCGGATGTCGGTGATGGTGCGCTGAGCGGAACCACCCTCAAGGGCCGTCGTGGCAACGGAGTCACCCGTGTAGCTGGTGGTCGTCGACCACTTCTTGACACCGTAGACGAACAGGGTCGAGGTGGTGGGGCGGCCCGCTCCGTCGAAGACCGTCTCGGACTGGGTGGGGGCTTCGCCGTACTCGGCCCTGGTGTAAGTGCTAGTGGGTGTGCTGGTGTCGTCGAAGATGTCGGCGTACGTCTCGTATGCCAGGCCCCGGGTGTCGTACCGGGTGTCCGTCAGGAGTCGACCGCCCTCGGGCGTCGGTGCCTGGGACTGGAGGGGGCGCAGAAGCGCGTCGTAAATGGTGTAGCTGGTGTTGTAGGTCTCGCCGTCCTTCATGAGCGTCGACGACGACACCCAGGACTGCTTGGCATTGTTCAGTTGGTAGGCGAATTTCTGGTTGGGCGACTGAATGGCGCTGTCACGGTTGGGCAGCCAGACCTGGGTCAGGCGGCCGAGGGCGTCGTAGGCAAGCTCGGTCTTCTTGAGGTTGGCGTCATAGATGCGCAGTGGCTGGCCGCGCCGTGGGTCGATGAAACTCCTCGTCTTGTATGTCTTGGGGTCGGTGGTCACGGTCTGGGTCAGCGGGCCCGCAGCAGCAGGGGTATAGGCGAGGATCGTGGGTGGATTCGCGGTCGCGTCGCTCTTGCTCACCGGACGGCCCAGCGTGTCGTACGTCGTCGCGGAGACCCGCTGCCAGCCGCTGGGAAGGCGGTCGCCGTCGGTGTTCGCGATGGTGGCGTAGCCGGTGGCCCGGCCGGTCCAGGTGGCGAGGCCCTTGGTCGGCGTCTGTGTCGCAGACCAGGCAGTGGCTGCAGTGTTGTCGTAGACGGTGCTGACATCCGCGAGGACGTCGCCTCGATCGGGCTTGGCCGGGTCCATTGCCCCAGGCAAGGAGAGCTGGGTGTCTGTGGTCGCGCATGTGCGTGCGACCGAACGGGTGCGCGAGACAGTACTGATGATGCCGAGGTCGGTGTTGCGGGCATACCAGGTGCGGGTGCACGTCTCGTCCTTCGCTGTGCCGACCTGGCCTGCGTCCTCGACGGTGACAGGCATGCCGTAGCTGTCGAAGGACGTGCTCGTCAGGCGTTCGCGCCAGCTCTGGGTGGTCGTCAAGTAGGTGTAGGTATGCACCTTCTGCGTGCGGACGTAGCGTGCGATGTGGTCGTCAGCACCGGGCGGAGCCTGCCGCGCTGTCTCGTCCGACCAAGGGTCGTTCACCGTGACCGAGATCGCTGTCGAGCCGTCGTACGTGACCTGCTCCCGCAGTTGGCCGGCGTACTCGTCCTTGTCCGTGATGCGCCCCGCCCCGATAGCCGGAGCCGACAGCGGGGACACGGAGACGGACCTGGTGGTGCCGTCGCTCTTGTGGTCACCGTCCATACCCTGGAGGTACAGGGAGACGGTCCGCGAGCGCGTCACGTCCGTCGCTCCGGTCCACGCAGTGACCTGGGCGTAGCCGCGCCAATCGGACCAGGTCCGCTCGTCCTTCTTCGTGAACGGGTCGTCTGCGTAGTGCCAGGCGGCTCCGCTGTAGGAGTAGGAGTGCTCGACCGTCTCGTTGGCGGCAGTCGGGTCGGAGACGGTGACGGCCAACACCCGGTACTTGTGGAACCAGTCGATCGAGGCGTCCTCGGCACCGTTGATGTGCCAGAACTGCGGGTAGCAGGAACGGGTGTTGGAGTCTGGAGAAGCGTTGATGACCTGGCTGCGCAGGCATTCCTCACCCGAGAGGGTCACCGTGGTGATGGCGCCGGTCTCAGAGGTGATGGTGGACATGCGTGGCCGGGTCAGAGGAAGGATGTTGTCGGTGGCGTCGACTCGGTTGGGCCGCAGCTCGTACGTGAACGAGATCGGATCCATCGCGATGCTCGATGTACCGGCCTTTGCGGTGCGCTTGATCGATTTCAACGTGAGCACTTGGTCGGAGCTGTCCCCGATGTCGCCACCGTCGAGGTACTGCTCGGTCAGGTCCCAGGAATCCACCGGGTCGTAGCCACCACTGGTGGCGTTGTAGGAGAAAGTGTCGATCCCGGTCAGGCGCTTGCGGGAGAAGAATGCAGGCCCGCTCGCGTCACAATCTTCATCGTCCTTCGAGCAGATGGCGTCGAACGGCACGTCGGGCCACTTGTCAGCGGTGTCCTTGGTGAGGCTGGAACAGTCAGCCGCAGTGCAGCGCTCCGCGTAGCCGAAGGTGACCTTCGCGTCCGCCTTGTCGGAGAAGAGCGCGTCCTTGCGCAGGCCGTATTCGATCCGTTCCAGATAGCCGCCGCGGGTATAGCCAGCGTCGGCGGTCTCGGACTTGTTCTTCTTGTAGTAATTCGTTTCCCTCACGTACCAGTAAGTGGCCGCATTGCCGCGCGTGTCTTCGACGTAGTCGAGGTTCCACCGCCATGCCTGGGTGAGGACGCGGTCGCCGAAGGTGTCGCCCTTGGAATAGCCGGGCTCGCCCGAGTCGTCTCCGAAGACAGGAACCGTCGCGACGGAGTTGGTGCGCTGGGTGTCTGCGCCGTCCAGCTTGTCGAGGCCGAACACGTACTTGGTGCCGTCGCCGGTGACGACAGTCCAGTGCTCGCCGTTGTCGTCTCCGTTGTCCGCCCCGGTCGAGCGGGTCACTGTGGAGGCGTCGTCGTTCTCCAGCCGCCACTTTCCGTTGCCGTCGTCCTTGACGAGCCTCGACGACTTGCCGTTCAGCACGAGGCGCGCGTTGTCGTACTTCCAGCAGAAGTCGAAGACGTCGTCGTGGCCGTCGTCGTCGCAGGACCCATAGGTGCGTTCGATGTAAGAGTCGGTGAGCGTGAAGCCCTCGCCGACCGACGTGCCCTGATTGTTGGACGTGGCTGTGCGTCCGTCGACGCTCCCCGAGTCGTACGACAGCGCCAGCGGCGGCTGCGGGCCCGCTGCGGCTGGGGGCATGGTGAAGTTGTACGACCAGCTGAAGGAACCTGAGCTGCCACCCGCCTCCCAGGACGAGGACTCCGACAGCGGAGTTGCAGAATAGTTTCCGGTGCCCTTGGGAGACTCCCCGGAGCCGGCCGCGGCAGCGGTGACAGCCAGCACCGTGGCAGCGGGGGTGGCTCCGTCCGCGGCCCGGAGAAACTGGGTGGTCGGGTTGTTCGAGGTCTCAGCGATGCTCACCTTCGCCGACACCGACTGGTGCGTCACGTCATTGTCGGAGGCGAGCACACGCTGGGTGCGGCACTCAGCATCATCAGGGGTCGTCAGGGCACAGGCGGGCAGCTGCACCAGACGCAACCGCTGGGACCAACCGCCGCCCAAGGCGGAAGCGAAACCGCTGTAGTCGACGCTGACCTCGACGTTGCCGGCAGTGTCCGCCTCGGCGGTCAACAGCACGCCCCTGATACCCGCAGCACGGGCGGCCTTCTGATCCAGCACGGTGACGCGGGCCTCGCCGGCCGCCGCGGCCTTGTCTCCGGCCTGCGGGGCAAGGGTGACCGGCAGACCGCTCGGTTCAGCCTTGGCCTTCTTGTCCGCGGTGAGAGCGAGCGTGGCCTCGCCCATTCCGGGCCAGATCGCCTTCTGCTCCGTACGGGCCCGCTCGGCCTGAGCCGTGTTGGCCTTCGTGTTGCGCGCGACTCGCTCACGCGCCTTTTTCGCGCCTGACCCGTCGAATGCCTCGACCTTGCTCACGCGGGACTTGGGCACCTCCGGGCGACCCAGACCGCCGGACGCCGCGGCCTGGGCCACCTGTGCAACCCCTAAGGGCACCACGAGAGCCAAGGCCACCGATGGCATCAGCAGCCGAGCGCCTCGGTGCCGGACAGCGCCCCCTCTGGGGCTATCTGAGGTGCTCCTGCCAAAGATCACGTTCTGCCCCCGGGTCCCGTCGAGAGTTCAGAGAAGTCAGAGAATTGGACTGCACGGGGCCTGGGCAGCGTGCTCGGCAGCTACCCCACAGGCCCAGGCTCGTCAGTCGCCCACGGTCTCTTCGACCTGGTCGGACCCCGCCATCGCGCCCGCCCACAGTCGAACCTCAGCAACGCGTCCCGGCAGGTAGTGCTCCCACCCGCCGTTGCTGAAGCCCTTACCGACCGCGAAGTCACCGGAGCCGATCTTCGCGGTGAACGCCTTGTCGTCACCGTTCTGGACCCCTCCCAGATAGAGGCTGAGAGTTCCGTCCTGAGCATTGAAGGCACCGGTCATCCTGACCGTTCCGGCTACGTCCACGGCCTCCTCCGAGGCCACCGCGCTGAACGTGCCGTCGGTGTTGAGTCGTCCGAAGTGCCACAACCCCAGCGGGACGGTCTTCTCCTCTCCGGCATCCTCATCCCAGACCGTGCTCTTACCTGTCAGCTCATACCAAAAGCCCCAGGCTGAACCGTCCGCTGTCCGCTGCCCGGCCACCTGGCCAGTGAAGCCGACGCTCTTGTCCTTGAGGGTGTCGGCGTCCACGGACGCCAGGGCAGTGATCGTGAAGGACCCTGTGTCGTCCACGATCGGCCCGGCCGTGGTGGCCGCACCGTCCACACCGTCCAGCACGATCGACTCCTCCTTCAGCGACGCGCCACCGCTCAGCGTCAGCGACCGGCCGTACCCGGAGGTGGTGTCCGCGATGGTGGTACCGGATCCCCGGTCGGCTGACCAATCGGCGACGAGTTCCACCCCGGCATACCCCTTCGAGGTCATCGTCTGCGCCTCGTCCGCAATCTCTTGTGGCGTCAGCACCCTCTGCCAGGCGGCGGGCTCGTCGATGTTGCCGTCGAAGTAGTCGGTGAAGGCGTCGGCCCAGATCCCGCGGCCGATCTGCAACGGGCCGGACCCCTTCCATGCGGTCACGGAATCGACCGCGCTCTGGAGTTCTCCGTTGACGTAGAGGCTGATCTTCTTCGCACCCGCGTCGTACACACCCGCCACATGAGTCCAGACTCCGCGGGGAGTGGCCTGCTGGGCGCTGACCTTGCGCAGGGATCCGTCGGTGCCCATCACGCTCAGGCTCCATGTGTTGGCCCCGCCACCCGCATATGACAAACCGAACGGGATGTACTTCTTCGTGAAGGGGCTGGGGCTGTCCGGCACCTGGCTGAGCGCCGTCAGCGTGCGCGAGGCTCTGGTGTCGACACGCACCCAGGCGGAAACTGTGTACGAAGCGGAGGTATCCAGCACCGGGGCAGCCGTGGCCGCATAGCCCGTGCTGCCGTCGAGGGCCATACCCTTGTCCGTGACCGGGGTCTCCAGCACCACGCCTTCGGCGTCGCGGGTTATGAGACCACGCCGGCCTCGGTCGTCCCGGGACGCGCCGCCTGCCAGAGTCGCGTTGTCCGAACCGTCCCATGTCTCAGAATCCACCGCGACTCCGTCGGCCTCAGTGAAGTTCCATCGGCCGACCGGCTTCTCACCGTCGGCAACCAGAAAGTCGAAGACCGACTGTGCCCCGTGGCGTCCGGCAGTGTCCTTGGCTCTCACATAGAGGCGGTAGGTGCCTTCCTTCGGAGGCGTGACGCCGGCCGATACCGAGGTGCCGAGTTGTTCGGGGGACCACTCTGCCGTCGAGGAGAGTCTGTACTGGTAGGAGACGTTGGTTTTCTCGTCCCCTGCGGCGGGATTGAAGGTGAACATGCCCTTCACCCCTGGACCACCGTGCGCGGTGCACTCGTTGATGGTGCACTGCGTGTAAGGAGAAGCCACTGCGATCAGCGGTGCTTTGGGGGCCGTCGGGTCGACCTTGAAGTAACAGGGCTTGGTGTAGCCGGTGTTCAACCGGTTCTCGCCCTTTTCGTCATAGGAAAGAGTCAACGCCTTCACCCGGTACGACACCCCCTCCTGGAGGGTGGCCAAGCTACGGGACTGCTTCACCAGATTTCCCGCATATCCTGATGTAGGGCTGTCAACGTCGGTGGTCGCGAGCACCCAGTTCGTTCCGTCGTACTTGTCGACCCTCCACCGGATGCGAAGGTGGGCGTACGACTCGCCACCGGACGCAGTGCGCGGTCGGCCCTGCACCTGCGGCGTCGGGTCGGAGACCACGGCCGGGTCGGTCGAGTTGGTGGAACAGACGTATCCGGTGCCAGTGACCAGGCCGACCTCGGTCGGCACCGCGGGCACCGCCACAAACTTCACCTCGAGTGTGGCGTCGTTCTTGAAACGCTTCCAGGCCGCAGGATCGGACTCGTCGTGCGCCTTGATCTCCAGCGTCAGCCGGGAGAACTTGCCTGCCGCGAAGTTCGACACCGTAGAGGTCAGGTTCTCGTTCGTCTCCGACGGGTTGTCCCGGAATTCGATGGGCGCGTCCGGCGAGTCCGGGTCGCACAGCGATCCGCGTCCGGCCGAGACGTTCTGGTCCCCCATCAGGTCGAGCTCCGCGGGTCGCGAAGCCCAAGTGGTGGCGGACGATATGTTGTTCGTGCGAACGAGATCCACCATGCGCGGGTCGCATTGAAAAGCCCAAGGCTCAGTCACCCTGAAGGTGACGTCGAGGACCTTCTTGCCCTTCAGGCTGGCCGGGGAGAACTCGAAGTACAGCTTCTGCACGTACCCGGGCCCGCAGTAATAGCCGTTCCAGGTACCGCACTTGCCCGCGCCCTTACCCTGGTCGTCATCTCCGTTGCCCCAGCCGTACGACTCGTATCCGTCACTACGCAGAAGCGTGCGCTCCGACTCACCCCAGGACACCTTGGGGTCGATGAAGACAGGGAAGGCCGACGCGTCCGTCTTGGCGAGCATTCCTGAGTCCGGGACGACGGACAACGAGCCCTCGGTGACCGCGACGTCCATCTTGACAACCTTGTCGCCTTGGCCGGGCTCCAGACCTGTGCCGGACGGCGCCGCCTCAGCAGAATCAGATGACGTGGTCGCCTCGGCTGCGTACGCCTGTGCCCGCATCAGCTGGGTCTGCGTACCGGATTCCTCAGAAGTCGCAGCCGCGTCGCCCGCCGAGTCCCACATCCGGGCGGGCGGCGCCTTGAACACCGTCTGGCCGCGGCCGTCGACGGCTGTGAGGTTGCCGGCCGCGCCCTCTCGAATGTCCAGCCCGCGCGACTGGAGCCCGAACGTCAGCTTCTTCAGCTCATCATTCGCCGCCGCCTCGGGCGTCTTCACAACGAACACCGGCTGGAAGCTCTCGGGCGTCACGGTCACCTGCAGATCGACACCCGGCAGTACGTCGGAGTAGACGGCGCTGGCGCCGTCGAGCTGCGGCGCCGGAAGCTTGCCCGACCACTCGAGTTCCAGTGCCTTCCCTTGGTCTTCGATCCGGGCTAGAGGTGCGCTGTCGCCTCCGCCGGAGAGGCCGATCGACAGGGCAGCCGCCTTCGGCCCCACAGACCCGTCGGAACGAGTTTCCAGAGTCGCGTCCGGCGCCTGCCAGCCACCACCCGGTTTGGCCACCCGCACGGGAACGACCGACTCTTCAAGGGTGAAGGTGAAACCGTCGGGGTTGGCGTAAACCGTGGTCCGGTCCGTGCGTTCCCCCACCACCTCCACCTGTTCGCCAGACTCCTGCGCGTCGGCGAGCGCCTGTTGCGCCTCGGAGAGGGAGGCCGCATCGGACTCGCCAGGAGCAGCCGCCACCTGTGGGACAGGTGCCACCAGCATGACCATCACAGCGGTGAGTACAGCCGTCGCCGCTACCACCCTGGCTTTCCAGTCATGCCCATGACATAGACTTCTCTGTCGGACACCCCGTATCGACAGCACTGATCCCCCGCCCCAGATACACAAGATCTTCAAAATCTTGAGGTATTGAAACCCGCTTCTCACTTTCCGTCAAGGGATCATCACGGGACGCACTAAAGGGTCGTCGATCTGCGCCATGGTCCTGGCGCCGTTCCTCGTCCAGTACTCCTCCGCCCCCAGCTTCGCCTTCTCGCGGGTGCGCGAGTGAAGACGTCGTCACGGCCGTCGCCGGCCGGGTCCTGGTAGCTCACGCCGATGTGGGGTGGGACGGAAGACCCGGCCGGGCGGGCGGAGTGCCGGACCGCTCCCGTCCAGAGGGTGACCACTCCCGTGCGGACCGACGGCGGGGTGGGGCCGGAGGCCCACCACGCGACACGGGGGGGCGTCGTGCTCATCGTCGAAGTCGTAGACCTGCACGCGGCGGATCTCGTCCGTGGGGCAGACGGGGATCTCGACGACGATCGTGTCGCCGCCGCCCGGGCCCCGAAGTACGGGGGCACGGGATCGGAGGGCCCTGAGGCAGCCGGACGCCGCCGTCAGGGTCAGCGCCGCCAGGAACGCCCACCGGGCGGTCCGCCCGCGACCGGGCGTGCGCACGTCTGTCATGGATCCCCGCCCCCCCTCCCCGGACCGTCCGCAGGCCCCGGTGGCAGAAGCATGCGGGAGCGGCCGGCCCCGGGGAACCGTCAGCTGCTCGGCGTCGACTCCTTCTGCGCCGTCGGCACCCGCTCCGGCCGCTGCACCGCCTTCGCCGCCGATCCCGCCCGCGGCCCCATCAGGGCGTACGCCAGGCCGAAGCCCGCCAGGACGACCGCCGCGCCGCCCGCCGCGTCCAGGACCCAGTGGTTGCCCGTCGCGACGATCGCGGAGACCGTGAAGAAGGGGTGCAGGAGGCCCAGGGCCTTCATCCACCACTTCGGGGCGACGATCGCGATGACCAGGCCGCACCACAGGGACCAGCCGAAGTGCAGGGACGGCATCGCCGCGTACTGGTTGGTCAGGGCGGTGAGGGTGCCGTAGTCGGGCTTGGAGAAGTCCTGGACGCCGTGGACCGTGTCGATGATGCCGAGGGCCGGCATCAGGCGCGGCGGGGCCAGCGGGTAGAGCCAGAAGCCGACCAGGGCCAGGAGGGTCGCGAAGCCCAGGGCCGAGCGGGCCCAGCGGTAGTCCACCGGGCGGCGCCAGTACAGCACCGCCAGGACGGTCAGCGGGACCACGAAGTGGAAGGACTCGTAGTAGAAGTCGAAGAAGTTCCGGAGCCAGTCGACGCCGACCACCCAGTGGTTGACGGGGTGCTCGATGTCGATGTGCAGGAAGCGTTCGAGGTCGAGGATCTCCTGGCCGTGGGCCTCCGCCCGGACCCGGCCCGCGGAGTTCGAGCCGCCGGTCGCCGCCAGCCGGACCTGTTGGTACGCCGCGTACGTGACGCGGATCAGCAGCAGCTCCAGCAGCAGGTTCGGGCGGGTCAGGACGCGCTTGAGGAACGGCAGCAGCGGGACGTGTTTCCAGCGGGCCGGCACCGGTTCCGCGTACTCGGTGGGGATCGGGAAGCGGTAGTACGGGGACGTGCGCGGGAGGAACGGGATCGCCGTCGCGGCGGCGACGGCGGCCAGCAGGACCGCGTTGTCGCGCAGCGGGTGGAGCGCCGGCATGTTCGGCAGCATCATCTTCGCCGGGAGGGTCATGACGAGGACGACGGCCACCGGCCAGACGTAGCGGTCCGAGGCGCGTCTGCCGACCCGGCCCACCACGGCGAGCAGGACCCAGAGCAGCTGGTGCTGCCAGGTCGTCGGGGAGACCGCGATCGCCGCGCAGCCGGTGAGGGCCACCGCCAGCAGCAGCTGTCCGTCGCGCGCGTAGCGGACGGCACGGCGCACGCCGAGGGTCGCGACGGCCGCGCCCAGCGCCAGGAACAGGCCGATCTCCAGCGGGCCGGTCAGGCCGAGGCGCAGCAGGGCGCCGTGCAGGGACTGGTTGGCGAGGGCGTCGGCCTTGCCGCCGAGGCCGACGCCCGCCATGTGGTGCACCCAGTAGGTGTACGAGTCGTGCGGCATCGCCGCCCAGGCGAGCGCGGTGACTCCGGCGAACGTCATGCCGGTCGCGGCGGCGGCGCGGCGGCGGCCGGTGAACCACAGGAGCGCGGCGAACAGCAGGACGGTGGGCTGCAGGGCCGCCGCCAGGCCGATGAGGACGCCGCCCGCCTTCCGGCCTCGGACGACGAAGCAGCCGAGCAGGACCAGGAGGACCGGGATGATGCTGGTCTGGCCGAGATACAGGGTGTTGCGCACCGGCAGCGACAGCATGAGCACGCTGATGGCGACCGGGGCGGCGAGCAGGGACGTACGTCTGCTCACGGGCTGGGGAAGGGCGCGCGCGACCACCAGGCCCAGGGCCACGACCAGGAGCAGCGTGCCGAAGGTCCAGCCCCAGCCGAGGGCCTGTTCCGCCGCCCGGGTGAGGGGCTTGAGGACGAGCCCGCCGAAGGGGGTGCCGGTGAAGCGGGTGGAGTCGTAGAGCGAGCCGTTGACGTGCACCACGCCGTCCGGGCCGACCCAGGTCTCCAGGTCCGTCAGCCGTTCTCCGCGCGGGGGGCCGAGGACGACGGCCACCTGGCGTACGGCGAGAACCGCCGCGAGCAGCCAGAGGCCGAGGCGGGCCGCTCGCAGACGTGCCCTCGCCGTGCCGACCGCGGTCGCCCCGAAGGCCTCCGCCGGTCGCCCGCTGTGCTCCGCATTCGCCACGCCTCGTCGGCCTCCCGCCCCGTACGTGCCACGCTTCGGTTGCGTGGATGTTCCCTGAGCGAACCCTATGCGGCTCGCACGGCCCCCGGAGAGAGACGCAGGCAACCCCCGCTTCACCTGACGTCGGTCCTCCTTTTGTCCGGAAGACGATAGTGCGCGGGGGCGGAGGTTGCCTCCGCAGGGCGCGATGTGGGTCACAGCACGGCCGGAACTGGCACTTCTCACGAACGGAACCGTCGCTTCAGCCGTACCGTCGTACGCCCGTGCGGTACGGAGGGCAGTGAGACGGCTGCGCGTCGTGCACGGCGGACGACCGGGCGACGACGGCAGGGACGGATCGGGCGCTCGCGGATCAGGCGGTCACGGATCACGGCGGACGACGGCGGACGGCGAAGGGGCTGCGGCACATGGTCGGCTTGGTCGGCACGATCGGTTCACCGAGGGGGCGTGCGAGACGGCGGGAGGAGCGGTGGGGCGCGCGGGCCCGGGCCCGCGCGCGGGTCGCGGCCGTCCTGCTGGCGCTGCTCGCGGTACAGCTCGGCTCGCTCGTCGCGCCGGCGTACGCCTGCGCCTGCGGTGCCCTGCTCCCGGGCGACCAGCGTCGGCTCACGGTCGGCCGGGAGGTGTCCGTCGTGCGCTGGGACGGCCGGCAGGAGCAGATCGTGATGAGCCTGCGGGTCGGCGGGGACGCCGAACGGGCCGCCTGGATCATGCCGGTGCCGCACCGGGCGACCGTGGGGCTCGGCGACGGGGAGCTGTTCGACCAGCTGGCCGCCGCCACCGCCCCCGTGCAGCGCTCCCGCACCCACTTCTGGCCGCAGGACGGCGACTGGCCGCTGACCACGGGTGATGGCGGTGCGCAGGGCCCGCCGCCCCCGCCGGCGACCGGTGCCGAGGTGGATGTGGTCGGGCGCGAGCGGCTCGGCCCGTTCGACGTGGCACGGCTGACGGCCACCGATCCGGCCGCCCTGGACGACTGGCTGGCCGCGAACGACTTCGTCCTCCCGCCCCGCCTCGAAACCGCCCTCCGGCCGTACGTCGAGCGGCGGTGGGAGTACGTCGCGGTCAAGCTGGCCCCCCGGACCGCCGGCACCACCCTGAACGGGGAACTCGACCCGCTCCGCCTCACCTTCGCCGCCGACGCCCCCGTCTATCCGATGCGGCTGTCCCGGCTGGCGGCCACCCCGCAGTCGCTGGGGCTGTACGTCCTCGCCGCCCACCGCATGGAACCGGGGTCCGGGATCGGCGGGGAGCGGCCCCGCGTCACCTTCGCGGGACGGGTCGGCGCGTCGGCCGGCGGTCCGCTCGGTGAACTGGCGGCCGGCACGCCGTATCTGACGGCCGTCGCCCAGGAGTTCCCGCGCCCCTCGGCGATCTCCGGGGACCACGAGCTGCGCCGGGCGGCCACGGACACCGCGTTCCGGCAGGTGATCTACGAGGACCGGCTGCTGAGGGTGGCCGGCGTCCCGGTGTGGCTGCTGACGGTGGGCGGCGGTCTCGCGGCGGTCGCGGCGGTGTCGGTGACGCTCGCGTTCCGCGGGCGACAGGCCCGCCACGCGGGCCGGCCGGGCCCCCGCCACGCCTCGGGCGACCAGCCCGCCCCACCGGCCACCGCGCCGGGGCAGACCCCGCCGGTCCCGGTCCCGGGACACGGGCAGGGTCAGGTGCAGCCCCCGCCGGACGTACCTCCGGGCCGGCGGGCCCCGGTGACGCCCCCTGTGCCGGCCCCGCGCCCCACCGGCGCCGCCGTACCGCCGATGCCGGCCCCGCGCCCCACCGGCGCCGCCGTACCGCCGATGCCGGCCTCACAGCCCGCCGTCACCGCCTTACCCCCGAAGCCGACCACACGCCCCACCCCAGCCGCCGTCCCCCCGATGCCGACGGCCCGCCCCACCCCAGCCGCCGTACCCCCGCGCCCGGCCGCACCCCCGCCCCCGCCCCACTCCCCCGCAACGCCCTCTTCCCCGTCCGCGCCCGCGCCCTCCCCCCGCGCCGCGTCGCCCGTCGCCCCGCCGCGGCCGCCGCGCCCGCCCTTCACGCCGCCCCGGTCCCCCGCGCCGCCGAAGCCCTTCACGCTCCCTGTGACACCTCGTCCGAACGGGTGAATTCACGGGGCGGGGAACCGGGGAGGACCCTTCGGCGGGGAACCGGCGCACGGCGGGGCCCGTTGGCATGGCTAGTTAGCGGTTCTAACTAGATGCAGTCACACGAGAGGCAGAGCGCATGAGCGAGTCGCAGGTCTGGGACGCCGTCGACGCCTACTTCACGGACCACCTCGCCCCGGACGACGAGGTGACCGCGGCCGCGTTGCGCGACAGCGAGGCCGCCGGGCTCCCCGGGATCAACGTCACGGCGAACCAGGGCAAGCTGCTCCAGCTGCTGGCCGAGATCCAGGGGGCGCGGACGATCCTGGAGATCGGCACGCTCGCCGGCTACAGCACGATCTGGCTGGCCCGCGCGCTCCCCGCCGACGGCCGGCTGATCTCGCTGGAGTACGACCCGCGGCACGCGGAGGTCGCCGTCCGCAACATCGCCCGCGCGGGCCTGGACAAGGTGGTGGAGGTGCGGGTCGGCGCGGCCCTGGAGTCGCTGCCCCGGCTGGCCGACGAGAACCCGCCCCCGTTCGACCTGGTGTTCATCGACGCCGACAAGTCCAACAACCCGCACTACCTGGAGTGGGCGGTGAGACTCACCAGCACCGGCAGCCTGATCGTCGTCGACAACGTCGTGCGCGGCGGCCGGGTCGTCGACCCGGCCAGCGAGGAGGGGGACGTGCGGGGCTCCCGGGCCGCGATCGAACTGATCGGCGCCCACCCCCGGCTGAGCGGCACGGCGATCCAGACCGTGGGCGCCAAGGGCTACGACGGCTTCGCTCTGGCCCGCGTGCGGGCGTAGCCCTTCGGCACCCCGGTGATCCGCAGAGGGCTACATCTCGTGGTAGAAGCCGACGTTGACGCTGCGCGGCCCGGTCCGGTCGAGGACGATGATCTCGCCGGAACCGCCGCGCGGCAGCGGTACGGTCCCGCCGTAGGCGATCTGCTGCGCGTACTCCCCGACGACCAGCCGCACTTCGGAGGACGGCTCGTCCTGCGAGCCGCGCAGCCAGGAGACCTGCCAGGTGCCCTCGGGGCCGCACAGGAACTCCAGGTGCACTCTGGAGACGAACAGCCAGTCCTCGGGCGTCACGAGGCGGCACACCGACTTGTCCCGGCCCACCCGCAGCACGGCGCCCGGGTCACTGGGCGCGTCGGCCATGAGCATGCCGGCCGTGGCGCCCTCTTCCGTCCCGGAGACGGAGGCCATGGTGAGTTCGAGCACGTGCGCTCCTTCGTGAAGCCGTGAATCGACGGCTGAATGGCGGCTGGTAAGGCGCTGAACAGTGTTTGCACAGCGGCCGCATGATAAATCGCCCGGGCCGGTCCCGTCCGGCACAATGGACGCATGACCGAGCGAAAGCCACCGGGTGTGCCGTTCGAGTCCTGGGTCGACAAGCAGATCCGTGACGCCGAGCGGCGCGGGGAGTTCGACCGGCTTCCGGGCGCGGGCAAGCCGCTGCCGCCGGGCACCGACACCTCGTACGACGAACTGTGGTGGATCAGGGGCAAGATGGCGCGCGAGGGGCTCTCGGTCCTGCCTCCGGCCCTCGCCCTGCGCAAGGAGGCGGAGGACGCCCTCGCGGCGGCGTACGCGGCGCCCTCGGAGCGCATCGTCCGGAAGATCATCACGGACGTCAACGTCAAGCTCCGCGACATGATGTTCAAGCCGCCGCCCGGCCCCCCGCTGGGCATGAAGCCGTACGACGTGGAAGCGGTCGTACGGGAGTGGCGGGAGCGCCGGGCGGCACGGGGCAGTGCGGACGACGGGTCACACGTGTAGCAGCCGCTCCGTCAGTTCGCGGTAGTCCCGCAGGGCCAGCCGGAGTTGTTCGGTGTCGGTGCCGGTGGCCTCCCCCGCCGTCCCCGTCCTGTCGGTTCGGCCGGCCTTCCCGCCTTCGGCGAGCTGCCAGGACCCGCGCAGGGTACGGCGTCGCTGGTTCACGGCGTCGGTGACGCGTGCGGCGAGTTCCTCCAGCACATGGTCGGCCTCCGCGACGGCGTCCCGGGGGCCGTCCACGAAGCCGACGACGGCGTGCTGCATCCGCGAGGCGAGGTCGTCGCACTCGTCGCGCGGCAGCAACGGCGCGCCGTGCCCGCCGCCGTCGCCGGCCGTGCCGGGCTGCTCGGTGGCGGTGGTCCCGGTGGAGGTGGCCCCGGTGGGGGTGGTCCCGAGGCCGGCGTCCCGTCCGGCGGCTCCGGCCGCTCCCGTGCCGGCCGCTCCGGCTCCGGAGGTGCCGACCGCGCCCGCCTCCCGGTGGCCCGCCGCACCCGCGACCGGGCCCGTTCGCTCGTCCCCGCCGGGCGAAACCCCGCCGGACGAGGTCCCGCCGACGGCCGTCCCGGTCTCAGTACCGGTGCCGGTGCCGGACCGTACCGCCGCCCGTGCCTTCTCCATCGGGGTGCGGGGCGGACGGCTCTCGGAATCCTGGGTCATGTCGGGCATCGCGCGTCACCCTTCCTTCGTCTGGTGCCGGTGGAAGCCCCACGGCTGGTGGTGGGAGCGGTCGGGCTGGGTCCTGCGGCGCTCGGACCGGTGGCGGCCGGAGTCGCGGTGGGCCGCGCCCAGCAGGTCGTCGAAGAGGGCGCGGGCCTCGACCATGGCGGCCCGCATGTCCTCGGTGCCGGGCGCGCCGCCGTCCCGTGTGCCGGGCTCGGCGCCGTCCCGCACGCCCGATGCGCCGCCGGGCGTCTCCGTGTCGTGGAAGAGGTCGCCGCCGCCGGCCCGTGCCCGGGCCACCCGGTGCACGCGCCGGTAGCCGTGCACATGGTCGGCGTGGTGCACGGAGAGCGCGGCGACCTGCTCCTCGTACTGGGCGCCGTCGGGGAAGCCGCGGGCGCCGGCCACCTCGGCGAGGAGACGGTCGGCCTCGGCGACCGCGTCGCTCGGGGAGTCGACGAAGCGCTCCTGCGCGGCCGTCCAGCGGGCCTCGAACCGCTCGCGCTCCGCGGGCTCCAGCGGCCGCTCACGCAGTCCGCCGTGCCGCTCCACGAGCGCGCCGAGTTCCCGCTCGGCCGCCTTGACGTCCCCGTCGTGCCGGGCCACGGCCCGGTCGTACTCGGGCCCGAAGCGCTGCTTCAGGCCGTGTGCGCCGTGCGAGCCCCGAGCCCGCACGGCCAGGATCGCCGCCACGGCGACTACGGCCGCCGCAGCCACGATCAGAGCGATGATCACGCCTGTGGACATGGTTGCCTTCCGGTGTGTCGGCCCCACGGGCCGGTTCGCGTTCCGGGTTGCCCGCAGGACACCTCCCAAACGGGTCCCGCACGGGGCCCGCGGGCGCCGGCGCGGGCGATCCGGTGCGCGGGGTCACGCATATCCGGTTGCGCGCCCCGCACCCCGGCTCCGCAGAATGAGCGGATGACCTGGACCGTCGCCGCCGAACCCTTCGACTCCCCCGTCGCCGCCGCGCTCTGGCGGGAGTACTACACCGAGGTCAGCGACCGCTGGTACGTGACGCACGAGGGGCGCCGGACCGACCCGGACGAGCTGGAGCGGGGGATCGCCGCCCGCACCGGGGCCGAACTGGCCCCGCCCGGCGGCCGGTTGCTGGTGGGCCGGTACGACGGTGAGCCGGGCGGCTGTGCGGGCGTACGGCTGCTGGACGCGGCGACCGCCGAGCTCACCCGGGTGTTCGTGCGGGAGGGACTGCGCGGGAAGGGCGGCGCGCCGCTCCTCGTCGGGGCCGCGGAGGACGCCGCCCGCGCGCTGGGCGCCACGCGGATGATCCTGGACACCCGCAGTGACCTGGTCGAGGCCCGCGCCCTGTACGCGCGGCTCGGCTACATGGAGACCGGGCGGCACAACGACGACGTCTACGCCGAGCACTGGTTCACGAAGGCTCTCGGCTGAGCCGGGGCACCGGCCGTCCTTCGTGCGGCTGTTCACGGTCGGAGCCGCACAGCTCGTCGTTCAGCTCCTTGACCAGCTGGATCAGATCGGTCGGCCGGTCGGGGCCCCACCAGTCGCCGAGCAGGTCCGCCAGCGACTTCTCCCGCACCCGCGCCAGGTCCTCGGCGACCTCCCGGCCCTGTGGGGTGAGGACCATGTCGAGGCCCTCGCGCACGGCGAGCCGGCGCTCCTCGACCTGGCGGGCGGCGTCGAGGATCACCGGCAGCGGGACGGTGGTGCGTTCGGCGAGCACCCCCGGCTCGACGCTGCCGTACCTCTTCATCCGCAGCAACAGCCAGCTCGCCGCCGGGAGGAGGTCGTGGCCGGCCCGTGCGGTGATCGTGCGGTAGATCTCGCGGCGGCCCTCGCGGGTGCCGAGCACGGACAGCGCCCGGCACACCTCGTCGTAGGAGGACCGTTCGACCGGGTTGCTGGCGAGGGTCTCCGTCACGTCGGGCGCGGTGACCGAGCCGCGCAGCGGGTCCTCGCGGAGGAACCAGGCCAGGAGGAAGCCGAGGAGGGCGACGGGGGCGGCGTACAGGAAGACGTCGGTGATGGCGGACGCGTACGCGTGCAGGGCCGCCGGCTGCAGGGAGGAGGGCAGCCGGGCGATGTCGCGCGGGTCGGACTCCAGGTCGTCCACCGAGAGCCCGGCGGGCAGGCCGCCCCGGAAGGCGTCGGTGAGCTTGTCGCCGAGGCGGCCCGCGAAGACCGTGCCGAAGATGGCGACGCCGAAGGACGCGCCGATGGACCGGAAGAAGGTGGCGCCGGAGGTGGCGACGCCGAGGTCCTCGTAGGCGACGGCGTTCTGCACGATGAGGACGAGGACCTGCATCACCAGGCCCAGGCCCAGGCCGAAGACGAAGAAGGACGTGCTCATCTCGGCGGTGGAGCTGTTCTCGTCGAGCTGGTGCAGGAGGAGCAGGCCGACGGTCGTGACGGCGGTGCCGGAGAGCGGGAAGACCTTCCAGCGGCCGGTGCGGCTGACGATCTGTCCGGAGGCCGTGGACGACAGCAGCATGCCCGCCACCATCGGCAGCATGTGCACGCCGGACATGGTCGGGGAGACGCCCTGCACGACCTGGAGGAAGGTCGGCAGATAGGTCATCGCGCCGAACATCGCGAAACCGACGATGAAGCTGATGACGGCGGAGAGCGTGAAGGTGCGGATGCGGAACAGCTTGAGGGGCAGGACCGGTTCGGCCGCCCGGCGTTCCACGGCCACGAACGCCACGGCGAGTACGGCGCCCAGGACGGCGAGCCCGACGATCTGCGGCGAGCCCCAGTCCCAGGTGGTGCCGCCGAGGGAGGCGACCAGGACCAGGCAGGTGGCGACCGAGGCGATGAGCAGGGTGCCCGGGTAGTCGATGACGTGCCGGGTCGCCCTGCGCGGGATGTGCAGGACGGTCGCGATGACGGCGAGTGCGACGACGCCGACGGGCAGGTTGACGTAGAACACCCAGCGCCAGCTCAGATGCTCGGTGAACAGGCCGCCGAGGAGCGGTCCGAGAACGCTGGTGGCGCCGAACACCGCGCCGAACAGGCCCTGGTAGCGGCCGCGTTCCCGGGGCGGGACGATGTCGCCGACGATCGCCATCGACAGCACCATCAGACCGCCGCCGCCCAGCCCCTGGACCGCGCGGAAGGCGATCAGCTGCGGCATGTTTTGCGCCATTCCGCAGAGGGCCGAACCGATCAGGAAGAGCACGATCGCGGTCTGGAAGAGCCTCTTGCGCCCGTACTGGTCGCCCAGTTTGCCCCACAGGGGGGTCGCGGCCGTCGAGGCGAGCATGTAGGCGGTGACGACCCAGCTCAGGTGCTCCAGACCGCCCAGTTCGCTGACGATCGTGGGCAGGGCGGTCGACACGATCGTCTGGTCCAGGGCGGCGAGGAGCATGCCGAGCAGCAGGGCGCCGATGGAGACGAGGACGTTTCCGGACACGTGTTCCTGATGTGGATCCGCCGTCCTGCTGTGCGCGTCCAAGGCCATGGATACCTCCTGAGGCTCTTGTGCCACTGTCCATCGTGATCGGTGTGACCCGTTATGGCCTCCCGAGTCCCCGTTGGTCCCTGCGGAAGCGGGCATTCCGGGACCTCGGGGAGCCGGCCGTGTGGAGGATCTGCATAAACTCTGGAGTTCTCACGGGGAGGTACGAACAGGTGAGCGATCGGACGGGGCGGCAGAGGCGACCGGGACGACCGGGGCCTCCGCAGGGGCACCCGTGCCCGGAGTGCGGGGCGCTGCGCGCACCCGACAACACCCCGTCCTGCGCCTGTGCGGAGCGCGCCTCGGAGGCCCTGCGGGAGACACGGACGGCGGAGGCGGCAGCGGCGGAGGACTTCGATCCGCTGCGGATACGGCCCTATGTCGAACTGGGGGGCGCGCGGGGCGTGGCGGGTGGTCACGCGGCCGACGCGACCATGCCCCTGCGGGCCGTACCGGCCGACCCGGCCGTAGCGGCCGTAGCGGCCGACCCGCCCCTGTCGGCCCACGAGACCGTGCCGCTGCAGCAGGTCGGACCGGCCGCCGAGCCCGGCGCCCCCGGCCCCAGCCGGTTCGAGGTGCGGGAAGGACCGGCCTGGTCCCGTCCCGACGACGAGGAACCGCCGCGCGGCCGCCGCCGGCGCACCCTGCTGATCGCGGCCGGCGGCGCGGCCGTGGCCGTGGTGGCCGCGGCCGGGTTCGCGAGCGGGCTGTTCACCTACGAGAAACCGGCGCGGGACGGCGCCGCCCCCGAGGACGTACGGGCCGCCGTGCCCGACACCTCGACCAGCGCGGCCTCCGCGTCCGCCGCGAGCCGCTCCTCCTCGCCCTCGGCCGCCGCCTCCTCGTCGTCGCCCAGCGAGAGCGAGAGCCCGTCGCCGAGCGCGTCCGAGTCGAGCGCCTCACCGTCGGCCTCCGCCTCGGCCGAGGCGAGCACGGCGGCGCCGACGGCCCGCGCCACCGGGACCATCGGGCCCGGCAACCAGGCCGACGACGGCCAGGAGACCATCACCGCGCCCGTCCTGCGTCTGGGGGACAAGGGTTCGGAGGTGACCGAACTCCAGCTCCGCCTGCACCAGTTGTATCTCTACAACGGCGACACGAACGGCTCTTTCACCACCGAGGTCGAAAACGCTCTGCGCAACTACCAGTGGTCGCGCGGCGTCGAGGACGACGAGCTCGGGGTCTACGGGGCGGCGACGAGGGCGAGCCTGGAAGCGGAGACCAAGGAGCCCTAAGGGCCCGTTGCGGAAGTGGCGTCGTCGACCGAAGGCCGGCCGGCCTCACCCGATGTGGACCAGCACCCCGTCCGCCGCCGGCTCCACCCGCACCGCGCGCAGGTCCCGCACCTCCGCGTCCGGCCCGTGCGCACCCGCCCGCGGTCCGACGCCCACGACCCGCATCCCGGCCGCCCGCCCCGCGGCGATCCCCGCCCCGGAGTCCTCGAAGACCACGCAGTCCCCGGGCGCGACCCCGAGCTCCGCGGCGCCCTTGAGGAACCCCTCGGGGTCCGGCTTGCTCGCCCCCACCGACTCCGCCGTGACCCGTACCGCCGGCAGCGAAAGCCCCGCCGCCGCCATCCGGGCCGTCGACAGCGGGGCGTCGGCCGAGGTGACCAGTGCGTGCGGGACGCCCTGCTCGATCAGGGAGGCGAGGAACTCCGGCGCCCCCGGCACCGGCACCACTCCGTCCAGGTCCGCCGTCTCCTCCGCCAGCATCCGCGCGTTGTCCGCGAGGTTCTGCTCCGGCGGCCGGCCGGGCAGCAGCAGGGCCATCGAGGCGTGCCCCTGCCGCCCGTGGACGACGCCCATCACCTCGTCGCCGTCCAGTCCGTGCCGTTCGGCCCAGCGCCGCCAGATCCGTTCGACGACGGCGTCGGAGTTCACGAGGGTGCCATCCATGTCGAGGAGAAGGGCACGGGCGGGCAGGACCGGCATCGGCAGCTCCAGAGAACGTAGAGACAAGGCGGCCCCGCCCGCCGGTCAGGGAAAACGGGCGGGAGCCACTTTGTTTCTCCACGGTACAAAATAAAGCGCGCCCGCCGCCACCCCGCCCGGAAAGCGTTCACCGGGCGTTCAGCTCAGCCCGCGACCGCCTCCCACAGGCTCCACACGCCCAGCCCCAGCATCAGCAGCGCGGCGATCTGCGTGATCAGCTTCAGCGGCACCCGCTTCATCAGCGCCTGACCGCCGACGATGCCGAGGCCCGCCACCGTCCACAGCGCCAGCACCGCGCCGAGCCCGACGGAGAGGGGGTCGTCGTAGCGGGCGGCGAGGTTCGCGGTCATGATCTGAGTCAGGTCACCGAACTCGGCGACCAGGATCAGCATGAAGCCGGCCCCGGCCACCTTCCAGAAGGACTGGTTCTCCGGCCGCCGGACCTCCTCCTCGTCCTCGTCCTTCTTGAGCAGCAGCATCGCGGCCCCGCCGAGGAACAGCACACCCGTCAGCGCGTGCAGGATCTGCTGCGGCAGCAGCGTCAGCACACTGCCCGCGGCGACGGCGAGCGAGACATGCAGCACGAAGGCGGCGGCGACGCCCGCGAAGACGTAGGAGGCCCGGTAGCGGGTGCCGAGGACGAGGCCGGCGAGCGCGGTCTTGTCCGGCAGCTCGGCCAGGAAGACGACACCGAAGACGAGCGCCAGGACGGTCATGCTGATCAAGGTTCCTCAATCGGTCGGGGGCCGCCCCACCGAGAGTCCTTTTTCCACGACGCGGGACACCTCGGCACGGCAGCACACGTCATCCGTGCCGAACGGCACGGATGTGCACTGCTTGCCGAAGGTCTCGCTGGCCGACCCGTGACAACGGGCCTGCCTCCGGGCGCCGGCTCAGACGAGCTGAGCAGTATGTCGACGGTCCGGCGAAGAGCTACTCCCCTTCTGCTGCATCCATCATACGAGATCGTTGCGCCGAAGAGCTTGTCGTGTCATGTGCACGTCACTAACTTCTTACCGAGCGCACACCTCCCCGCAATGCGGCGCCGCGAGCATTCCAACCGCTCGCGCCACCACCCCCACCCCTCAAGGGAGTTCGCATGCCCAAGTTCTACGCGCGTCGACGGCTGAGCATACTCGCGGCACTCACCGGTCTCATAGCCTCCGTCGCGCTGTTCAACTCCCCCACCGCCTCCGCCGCCCTCCCCACCCCGGTCAGCGCGGCCACCGCCCGCACCTACCTCGCCTCGCTCACCGTGGCCACGGAGAACCGCACCGGCTACAGCCGCGACCTCTTCCCGCACTGGATCACCATCTCCGGCACCTGCAACACCCGCGAGACGGTCCTCAAGCGCGACGGCTCGAACGTCGTCACCGACTCCGCGTGCGCCTCCACCAGCGGCAGCTGGTACTCCCCGTACGACGGCGCCACCTGGACCGCCGCCTCCGACCTCGACATCGACCACCTGGTGCCGCTCGCCGAGGCCTGGGACTCCGGCGCGAGCGGCTGGACCACCGCGCAGCGCCAGGCCTTCGCCAACGACCTGACCCGCCCGCAGCTCATCGCCGTCACGGACAACGTGAACCAGGCCAAGGGCGACCAGGACCCGGCCACCTGGATGCCGTCGGTCACCTCCTACCGCTGCACCTACGTCCGCGCCTGGGTGCAGGTGAAGTACTACTACGACCTCTCCGTCGACTCGGCCGAGAAGTCCGCGCTCACCAGCTACCTCGCGAGCTGCTGATCAACCGGTCGGCTCCCGGTACTCCCCACGCTCCTCCGTCGTTCCGTACCGTACGGGGCGACGGAGGAGAGTGATCGTGTGGCCGGACTGCGGCTGGGCCCCCTGCTGAGATACGCCGACGCCTCGTCCGCGACCGTCTGGGTCGAGGCGAGCCGCCCGTGCGCCGCCGAGGTGCGCTGTGCGGACGGGGCCGGCGGCACGGCCCCCACCTTCCAGGTGGCGGGCCATCACTACGCCCTGGTCCCGGTGACCGGCCTGACCCCGGGGACGGCCACGGCGTACGAGGTGTTCCTCGACGGCACCCGTGTGTGGCCGCTGCCCGACTCGCGTTTCCCGCCGTCCGTCATCCGGTCCCCGGCCGGGGGCGACGGCGTCCGCGTCACCTTCGGCTCCTGCCGCTGGGCGGCACCCCCCGCCGACACGGCCGACCCCGTCGGGCCCGACGCCCTGGACAGTCTCGCCGCCCGCCTCGCCGCCGACCCCGGTGCCGAACGGCCGGACGTGCTCCTCCTGCTGGGCGACCAGGTGTACGCCGACGAGGTCTCCGACGCCGTGAAGGAGCGCATCAGGACCCGCCGGGGCCTCGACGACCCGCCGGGCGCCGAGGTCGCCGACTTCGAGGAGTACACCTGGCTCTACTACGAGTCCTGGCTCGACCCGGAGGTGCGGTGGCTGCTGTCCACCGTGCCCAGCTGCATGATCTTCGACGACCACGACGTCATCGACGACTGGAACACCTCCGCCGCCTGGCTCGCCGACATGCGGGCCACGCCCTGGTGGCGCGAGCGGCTGCTGAGCGGGCTGATGTCGTACTGGGTCCACCAGCACCTGGGGAACCTCTCCCCCGCCGCACTGGCCGCCGACCCGCTCTACGCCGCCGTACGCGCGGCCCCCGACGGCACCGACGTGCTGCGCGACTTCGCCTGCCGCGCCGACGCCGAGCCCGCCACCGTCCGCTGGAGCTACCGGCGGGACTTCGGCCGGGTGCGGGTGCTGATGGTGGACACCCGGGCCGCGCGGGTCCTCGAGGAGGACGGCCGCGCGATGCTCGGCCGCGGGGAGGCCGAGTGGCTGCGCGAGCAGGTGCTCCAGGACCCCGGCTCCTACGACCATCTCCTGATCGGCACCTCCCTGCCCTGGCTGCTGCCGCATCTCGTGCACGACGTCGAGGCGTGGAACGCGGCCCTGTGCCGGGGGGACCGGGGCGCGCGCTGGGCGCGGTTCGGGGAGCGGCTGAGACGGGCGGCGGACCTGGAGCACTGGGCGGCCTTCCCGGACTCCTTCGCCGCGCTGTCAGAGCTGATCGCCGAGGCGGGCTCGGGCCCGGACGCGCCGGCGACGGTGCTCGTCCTGTCCGGTGACGTGCACCACGCCTACATCGCCGAGCCGCGCTGGCCGGGCGGCGCCGGCGGGCCCGAGGCGCGGGTGCTGCAGCTCACCTGCTCGCCCGTGCACAACTCCGTTCCGCTGTCGATCCGCATGGGCTTCCGGTTCGGCTGGAGCGCGGCCGCCCGTGCCCTCGGACGCCGTTTCACCCGGCACGGCGGTCTTCCCCGGCCGCCCGTCGGCTGGCGCAGGACCGGCGGGCCGTGGTTCGGCAACCAGTTGATGTCCCTGGCGCTGAACGGCCGTTCGGCCCGGTTGCGGCTGGAACAGGCGCGCGGGAAGGACGCGTTGATGATCGTGGAGGAGTCCGACTTGACCCGCTGATGAGGGTCATGCGGGACAACTGGGGCCGGTGGGGCCCGCGTTGGCTTCTGTGACGCCCAACGGCATGATGAGGCGGACCGTCCGCTTCCAGCACGCCTCGCGGACGGTCCACTCCATCGCGCCCCACACGCCCGGGAGTCATCCCCTTGCCCTCACAGAACGCGGAAGTGAACGCGCGAACGGCCTCCGTCGCCGTCGCCCTGGTCGGCGCCGGGCCGCGCGGGACCAGCGTCCTGGAACGCCTCTGCGCGTCCGCGCCCGGCCTGCTCCCGCCGGGGGTGCGGCTGACCGTCCATGTCGTCGACCCGGATCCGCCGGGCCCGGGCCGGGTGTGGCGCACCGCGCAGTCGCGGGAACTGCTGATGAACACCGTGGCCTCGCAGGTGACCCTGTTCACCGACGACAGCGTGGACTGCGCCGGCCCGGTCCGGCCCGGTCCCAGCCTGTACGAGTGGGCGGGCGGCACGCTGGGCCCGGACGAGTACCCGACCCGCGCCCAGTACGGCCGGTACCTGGAGTGGGTGTTCGCGCGGACCGTGCGCCAGGCGCCATCCGCGGTGCGCGTCGAGACCCACGCGGCCCGTGCCGTCCGCCTCGACGACGCCGACGACGGCCGCCAGGCGCTCACCCTGGACGACGGCCGGGTGCTGCTCGGACTGTCCGCCGTCGTCCTGGCCCAGGGGCATCTGCCCGTGGTCGCCGACGGCGACCAGCGGCGCCACACGGCGTACGCCGAGCGGCACGGTCTGCGGCACATCCCGCCCGCCAACCCGGCCGACGTCGACCTGTCCGGCCTCGCCCCGGGCGAACCGGTGCTGCTGCGCGGCCTGGGCCTCAACTTCTTCGACCACGTGGCTCTGCTGACCACGGGCCGCGGCGGCCGCTTCGTGCGCACCGGCACCGGCGGGAGTCCGGGCGGCCTGCGCTATCTGCCCTCCGGGCGCGAGCCCCGTCTGCACGCCGGGTCCCGGCGCGGTGTCCCGTACCAGGCACGCGGGGACAACGCCAAGGGCCCCTACGGCCGGCACACCCCGCTCGTCCTGACCCCGGAGGTGATCGCGGGCCTGCGCAAGCGCGCGGACTCCGGTGAGGCGCCCGACTTCCTCGCGGACATCTGGCCGTTGGTGGCGAAGGAGGTGGAGACGGTGTACTACACGGCCCTTCTGGGCCGGCCCGGGTTCGCGGACCGGTTCCTCGCCGTGCCGCACCGGGACCCCGAGGAGGCACGCGTGCTCGACGCGTTCGGGGTGGCGCCCGAGGACCGCTGGAGCTGGGACCGGATCTCCCGCCCGTACGGGAGGCGGCGGTTCGCGCACCCGGGGCAGTGGCGGGACTGGCTGCTGGCGTATCTGCGGCGGGACGCGGAGGAGGCGGCGCGGGGGAACGTGGCCGGCCCGCTGAAGGCGGCCCTGGACGTGCTGCGCGACCTGCGCAACGAGCTGCGGCTGGTCGTCGATCACGGCGGCCTGACGGGTGCCTCCCGCCGGGACCACCTGGACCGCTGGTACACCCCGCTCAACGCGTTCCTGTCCATCGGACCGCCCCGGCGGCGCATCGAGGAGCTGACCGCGCTGGTGGAGGCCGGGGTGGTGGAGGTGCTGGGGCCGCGCCTGGAGGTGCGGGAGGAGGACGGGGCCTGGCGGGCGCACTCCCCGGAGGTGCCGGGCTCGGCGGTGCGTGTGACGGCCCTGGTCGAGGCCCGGCTGCCGGAACCCGATCTGCGCCGCACGGCCGACGGACTGCTCGCCCGGTTGCTGAAGACCGGGGGGTGCCGCCCCCACGTGGTCGACGGTCATGTGACCGGGGGGCTGGACGTGACACCGCGCCCCTATCACCTGATAGACCGTCAAGGCCGGGCACATCCGAGGCGCTTCGCCTTCGGAGTGCCCACGGAGGGGGTGCACTGGGTGACCGCGGCGGGCGCCCGGCCGGGCGTGGATTCGGTCACGCTTTCGGACGCGGACGCCGTGGCGAGAGCCGTCCTACGTGCGGCGACGGCCGGGACGGAGCCCGGGGCGGACGCCGGGCCGTGGCTCGATGTTGAACTTGCAAGCATCGATTAGGTCCGCCTAACGTTGACCGCTCATTCGGTACCGCCGCCCCCACCGACGGGTTCGGTCCCGTCCTTTCAGGACCGGCCCGACCGACACCGAAGGAGCACCCCCCACCATGTCCGCTCGCCTCACCACCGCTCAGCCCTATGCGCTGGGCCTGTTCCGCATCGTCGTGGGCCTGCTGTTCGCCTGCCACGGCGCCGCCTCGCTCTTCGGCGTCCTGGGAGGGGCCGTGGGCACCGACGGCGGCACGGTCGACGCCGGCACCTGGCCGGGCTGGTACGCGGCCGTGATCCAGCTGGTCTGCGGCGCCCTGGTGCTGCTGGGTCTGGGCACCCGGGCCGCCGCCTTCCTGGCCTCGGGCTCCATGGCGTACGCCTACTTCAAGGTGCACCAGCCGAACGCGCTGTGGCCGCTGGAGAACGGCGGCGAGGCCTCCGCGATGTTCTGCTGGGCCTTCCTGCTGCTGGTCTTCACCGGCTCCGGGGCCCTGGGCCTGGACCGGCTGTTCGCCCGGCGCACGGCCGCCCGCCGGGAACCGGCCGCGCAGCAGGCCGCGGTAGCGGCCTGAGACGAGAACACCGGGTGCCCTCTTCCGTCACGGCGGGGAGGGCACCCTCGTTCACAGGGCGAAGTGAACAGGCCGACCTGAACACGAACACCCCCCGTGACCCTTCTGTCACATCTCCCGCGTACGCTGGATGGCTGTCGTGTCACGGGGGAGAGCGAACGGTGTTCGAGAGTGTGGGGGCCTTGCTGGGCAGCCCTTGGATCTACGCGCTGGTGGGCCTGTCGGTCCTCCTCGACGTGTTCCTGCCGGTGCTGCCGAGCGGCGTGCTCGTGATCACGGCGGCCACCGCCGCCGCCGCGGGCTCGGGCGCCGCGACCGGGCAGGTCCCGCACGAGGTGCCGGACATCCTGGTCCTGATCCTGTCCGCCACCACGGCGTCCGTGCTGGGCGACCTGGTGGCCTACCGGCTGGCCTGGCGGGGCGGTGAGCGCCTGGACCGCGCGATCTCCCGCTCCCGGCGGCTGACCACCGCGCAGGAACGTCTCGGCGAGGCGCTCGCCCAGGGCGGCGGCGCGCTGGTGGTGCTGGCCCGGTTCGCGCCCGCCGGCCGCTCGGTCGTCTCCCTCATCGCCGGTGCCGCCCACCGCCGCGCCCGCGACTTCCTGCCCTGGTCCGCCCTGGCCGGGCTGTCCTGGGCGGCCTACAGCGTGGCCCTCGGCTACTTCGGCGCCCACTGGCTGGGCACGACCTGGCTGGCGACCGGGGTGTCCGTGCTGGCCCTGTTCGGGGCGGGCGCGGGAGCGGCCTACGTGATGCGACGGCCCGCCGCGTAGGCAGACGCGGGCCGGGCCCTCGTGGGCAGACGCGGCCCGGGCATGCCGGGGCGGGTCAGGACGCCTGCCGCGCCCCGCGCACCTCCAGCCCGCCGAGCAGCCGGGCCGTGGCCCCGGCGATCGCCTCGACCGCCTCGTCGAACACCTCCCTGTTGTGCGCGGCCGGTGCCCGGAACCCGGACACCTTGCGTACGTACTGCAGGGCGGCGGCGTGGATCTCCTCCTGCGTCGCCTGTTCGGGCAGCGCGGGCGGACGCAGTGTCTTGATGCTCCGGCACATGGGTCCAGTCTCCCTCTCACGCCGCCGCTGTGCGCAGGTCGACGTACCAGTCGTTGGATCTGATCGGGTTGCCCTTCGGGTACTCGAAGCCGGCCTGGCCGCGCAGGGTGAACCCGGCCTTGCGGCACACACCGTTGGACGCGGCGTGGTCCGCCTTGGGGAAGGCGTGCAGCTCCGGGTGGCCGCCGCGGCCGGCCTCCCGCCGCACGACCTCGACGAGCGCCCGCGCGGCCTGTGCGGCGAGGCCCCTCCCCTGGAACCCGGGCAGGATCCCCCAGCCCATCTCCCACACCGTGGCCCCCTGCCACACGCACTCCCAGTAGCCGATCGCCCCGACGGTCTCGCCGCCCTCCGCGAGCGTGACCCGGTACATGCACCCGGCCGGCAGCTCCAGATACCGCCGGTGCCGGGCGACGAGCTGCTCCTCGGTCTCCGGCCCCCCGAGATGCTCGGTCATCTCCGGACTGTTGGTCCGCCGCAACAGCCAGAAGTCCGCCTCCGCCCAGGGCACCAGCCGCACCTGTTCCACACCGTCGAGATCCATGCGTCCAAGGTAGGACGGGGGTCTGACAACCGGCCGGGCCGCTCCTGCGCGGCGACCGAGATTATCGAACGTATGTTCACACGAACACCCCGAAGGATGTCGCCTCCCAAAATCGAACAGGCGTAGCATTGCCGCGTGGCTAAGACCTATGACTTTCCCAGCGACCTGCGCGCCGGTCAGGAGGAGCTGCATCAGGTCCGGGCCGAGCTGTCGGCCCTGCTGAAGCGGCTCCCCTGGTCGGTGGAGCCCCTGGACGGATTCAGCGACGACGGGGGCTGGCGCAAGATCGAGCGCCCCGCGTCCCCCGGCTGGACGGCCGACGAGCAGGCCGAGGTGGAGAAGCTCCGGCGGCGCGAGCACGAGCTCGCGGTGTTCGTGACCTGCCACCGCTTCTGGACGGAGGTCGCCGTGGAGGACCGGGTGGAGGCTCGCACGCGCCTCAAGCACGCGCACGACACTCCACCCGGCGAGGCGGACTAGGGGTGTTTCGAAAGTCCAGTGCGGTGCCCGCGGTGTTCGGTGCGTGCCCTCGGCGTGCCGGACGAAGGCCCTCGTAGCGGAGCTACTTGGGTCTTCGGCCGGTGCGGCGAGGGTGCGTGCCGGGCGCCGCGGGTGTTGTGCGGGACTTTCGAAACACCCCCTAGAGGGCCTGCGTCTGGATCACGCCGCAGACGCGGGGTCCGGCTCCCCCGAAGGCACCGTCACGTTCCTGCGGCCCGATCCAGACGACCGGCCCTAGCTCTTCTTGCCCAGAAGCGCCTTCATCTCCGCGATCTCGGCGGTCTGGCCGGTGACGACGTCGTCGGCCAGCGCCTTGGCGGGGCCGTAACTCCCCTTGTCCTTCTCGGTGTCCGCCATCGCGACCGCGCCCTCGTGGTGCTCGACCATCAGGGTCAGGAACGCGGTGTCGAAGGCCTCGCCGGACGCCTTCTCCAGCGTGCGGGTGTCGACGGACATCCCCGCGTGGTCCATCCCGGGCATCGAGGAGGCGTCCTCGCCCCAGGCCTTCAGCCAGCCGGTCATCTTCTCGATCTCCGGGTCCTGGGCCTTCTCGATGCGGGCGGCGAGGTCCTTGACCTGCGCGGAGGAGGCGCGGTCGGCGGCGAGTTCCGCCATCTCCAGGGCCTGCCGGTGGTGCGGGATCATGCCCTGCGCGAAGGCGACGTCCTGGGCGTTGTGCTCGTCGCCCGAGGAGGCCGGGTCGGCGTCACCGCCGCACGCGGCCAGGAGGAGCGCGGCGGCCGCCGTCACGGCCGCCAGGGCGGCACGGCGGAACGGGCTGCGGGTGGTGCTGGTCATGCGGGAACTCCCGTGGAGAGGTGTGGTCGTGGGACACGTCGGCGTACCGCGCCGGCCCGTCGGACGGGCGCGCGGTACGCGGAGCGGTGTCTAGATCCGCAGGAGCTGGAGTTCCGCCAGGGAGGGTGGCGCACGGGCGCCGTCCGGGGCCGCGGCCGGGAACGGGCGGAGGGTGTCGTGCGGCACGGGCACGAGGACGGAACCGGCCGCCGGTTCCGGCAGCGCCGGTCCGCCGCCCACCCCGGCCGAGGCGCAGGTCGCGTCGGCGTGATGGACGTGCCCTCCGCCGCAGCGGCCCCCGTCGCCGGAGCAGTCGCCGTGGACCTCGGCCGGGGCCACGGCCGCCACCGGCCGGACATCGGCGTGGGAGCCGCCCTGAGCCGCGTGAGCGTGGGGAAGGAGTCCCCCGGGCGCCAGGCCGTGCATGCCGAGCAGGCCCACGAGGAGCCCCAGCACGCACACCGCCCGCCGCCACAGTCCGTTCACAGCCCGCATCCTAGAGCCACCCGCGACCGGACATGCGCAAGGGCCTCCGGATCTCTCCGGAGGCCCTTGCGCGTTCCCGGTGGGCGCGGACGGTTTCGAACCGCCGACATCCTGCTTGTAAGGCAGGCGCTCTACCCCTGAGCTACGCACCCCAGAACGAGTCGACAGCCTACATTGCCCGGGGCGGTGTCCCGCAAACCGTGTGCCCATGGCAAAGTCCCGGTACGGACGCGAACCGACCGGCCCGTGTGTTCGTCCTCAACCGGTGGGAGAATGAACACCGGTTCAGGCGCATCACAGCACGGGAGAGGGATGTGACGGCGACACCACCGCAGCCGCACTCGCCGTTGGTGCCGCGCGCACGCCGTCCCGCGCCACGGGAGACCGCCAGGGACACCCTCACCCTGCTCGCCCTGCCCCTCCTCGCCGCGCTCGCGCTGCCCGCGGCGTTCGCGGGCGGCGGCACCCGCCGCTGGTTCGGCGGGCGGGCCGAGAGCCAGCGGGCCGAGGCGCAGGCCGCGAAGGACGCGGCGGCGGCCGCGTTCTACGAGCTGGACACCGCCCAGCGGGATCTGCGGATCTCCATCGAGACGATCACGGCGGTCGACGACACCCCGGCCGCCCGGCGCGTGGTCTCCGACTTCGAGGCGATCGGCCGGCGCATCGACGAGGCCAGCGGCCGGTACATCGACGCCGTCGACGCCCATGACCTCGACCGGGACGACCTGGAGGCCGCGGCGGCCGCCCGCGCCCGCACCGAGCTGACCCGGGCCAAGGACGAGCTCGGCAGCGTCAAGAAGGAGCTGGATCGTTTCGCCGAGGGGCTCGGTCCGCTGCTCGGGAAGGCCGAGACCCAGCTGGCCCGGCTCGCGCCCGCGGTGGAGCGGGCCCGGCAGGCGCTGCTGGCCGCGTCGGACGCGCTGGACGCCGTACGGCGGACCGGGCTCAGGGCGGACGACCTGGCCGCGCGCCTGGCCGCCCTCGGGCCCGAGCTGACCATGCTGAACCAGGGCGCCGGACAGCACGGGGTGCCGCAGACGCTGGAACGGGCCGAGCGGGTCTCACGGGAGGCCGAGGCGGTCCGGGTGGAGGCCGGGCGGCTGCCGGAGAAGGCCGCGGAGATCGACCACCGGCTGGTGTCGCTGCGCACCCGGGCGCAGGCGCTGACGACCCGCTCCGGGCAGGTGGAGCCGGTCCTGAGCGAGCTGCGGCGCCGGTTCACGGCCGCCTGCTGGCAGGACCTGCAGCGGGTGCCGGAGCAGGCCGTGGAGAACGTACGCCAGGCGGAGGCGAAGCTGCGGGAGGCGCAGACCGCGCGGGACGCCCAGCGCTGGCCGGACGCCACCTCCTTGCTGTCCACGGCGCGGGCGCTGCTGAACACCACCGACGAGGCGGTCTCGGCCGCGGGCGACCGGCTGACCCGGCTGAACGCCGTGCAGAAGGATCCACGGCAGGAGATCGACCGGACCCGGTTCGCGATCCGGGACGCGCAGCGGCTGGCCATGGCCGGGCGCAACACCCCCGACCCCCGCCACGCGCGCCCGCTGGACGACGCGGTGGCCCGGCTGGAGCGGGCGATCGGCACGCTGGAGGGCCGCCACCCCGACTACTGGCACTTCCTCACCGAGACGGAGGAGATCCGCCGGACGGTGGCCGGCGTGGTGGCGCGGATCCGCGAGGAGCGCGGGACGGGCCACTGACATTGCCGCCGGAGCGGGGCGGGCGGATATTTGAGGGACGTAGAGGCCTCCGTCGGCACGTCCCACGCACAAGGAGGCGGAGATGGCCGCACACGCACTGCACACCAGGCGGCGGATCCGGATCGACGACCACCTGCCGGTCGACCACCGCCTGAACCGGGTCTACCGGATCGGCGCCGGGCTGATGGGCCTGGGGCTGCTCGTCTTCGGGATCTTCGGCATCATCGACAAGATCGGTTTCTTCGACACCGGCGGCGACCAGGTCTGGGGCCTGAACACCAACGGCGCGCTCAGCTGGCTCTCCATCGGCGTCGGCCTGCTGCTGTTCGTGGGCATGGTGATCGGCGGGAACTTCGCGTCCACGCTGAACATGACGCTCGGCCTGCTGTTCATCCTCAGCGGCTTCCTGAACATGGCGCTGCTGGAGACGGACTACAACTTCCTGGCCTTCCAGATCCAGAACTGCATGCTCAGTTTCGTGATCGGGATCCTGCTGATGGTCTTCGGGATGTACGGCAGGGTCGGTTCCGCCCTGCCGCACGACAACCCCTACTGGCGGGCCCGCCACCCCGAGCTGGCGGAGGAGCGGGACCGCAGCCGGGAGCTCAGAGAGAACTGGCCCCCGTCGTCCGATCAGGTGCGGTAGGCGTAGTAGTACGCGTTCGGGTACGACGCGACGAGGCTCGCCACCGACCGGCGGAGGGTGTTGTTGGAGTGGTAGGTCACGTACGGCACTCCGCCCGCCTTGTACGTGACGATCATCGTGTGGTCCTTGGACCCGTCCCGGTCGAAGTCCATCTGCAGGACGTCACCGACCTCGAGCTGGTACACGTTGGCCAGCGCCGTGGTCCGCTTGGAGTTCTGGGCGAACCAGGACCACTCGTTGACCCCGACGAAGGAGTCCGACTGGATGTCGGCGTTGCCGAACCACTTCGTGTAGTCGTACACGTAGCCGGGGACGTGCTTCCAGCCGCCGGCCTTGAGGGACTGGCTGACGAAGTTGGTGCAGTCGCCGCCGGCGCCGTGGCCGTTGTAGTCCGGGTAGTCCTTGTTGTAGACGTTCCAGTACTTCTCGGCGTAGGCCGCCATGGCCTTGTAGTCGTACGTGGTGCCCGTCTTGGGGACGGCCGCCGGCCAGCGGGTGGTCGCCGCGCGCGGGGCGTTCGGCATGGTGTCGTCGGCGGTGGTCGCCTTGACCGACGTCGGCTTGGAGAGCGTGTTCACCGCGAGACCGCCCTGCTCGGTGTCGCGGATGTCGGTGAGCTGCCAGTTGCCCTGCCGGTCGGCCTTGAAGGTCAGCTCGTGCTGCGCCTGGAAGCCGGTGGTCTTCGGCGCGTCGCCGCTGGTCCGGGCGTAGGTCAGGGTCGTGGTCTCGGTGACCGCGGCCTTGGCCGTACGGCCCGTCACGCGCGTGGCGTTCAGGGTGACGGTGGTGCTGGCCTTGCTGTACGTCTCGCCGGCCTTGGCCAGCTTGTCCTTGCGCCGCTCCAGCGTGGACAGGGTGGTGTCCTCGGTGCGGGCGGTGCCGGAGGACAGCTTGACGTCACCGGAGAAGCCGTTGGTCAGCGGCTTCCCCCGGTCACCCTGCTCACCGCTGACCAGGGCGTCGGTGCGGTCGGTGAACACCGCGTCCGCCAGCCGCTGGAAGGTGGCCTTGGTCTGCGCGTCCACCGTGGGGTCGTCGACGACCGCGGCACCGGCGGACCAGTTGGGCAGCAGCGCCGCTCCGGCGACGACGGAGGCGGCAGCCGCTCCGAATATGGCGGCGCGACGCCGCGTACGGCTCAATTTCCTTGACTTCACTGATGTTTCCCCTCTTGCCCCGGCGGAGGGATGCCGGGGAGGGCATCTTTGCACGGCGTGTGTGGCTGTTGTGAAGAGGGCTGCGGTTGAGGTTTGGTTACTTCAAACACCGCCCCCGGCCTGGTCACTTCACGACGGTGGACCAGTCCGGGCTCTGCGCCGGGTCCAGGCTGCGCAGCCGCTCCAGCGTCGCGGGCGACTGCACGTCCATCCAGTCGGCCAGCTCCTTGAAGGACACGCACTTGACGTCCCTCATCTTGCACACGCTCTCGATGACGTGGTCGACGGCGTTCATGTAGATGCCGCCGTTCCAGTTCTCGAAGTGGTTGCCGATGAACAGCGGGGCCCTGCTGCCGTAGTACACCCGGTTGAAGCCCGCCATGTAGGCGTCGATGGTCTCCTGCTGCCACTCGGCGTACTTGGCCGGGTCGCCCTCGGTCTCGCCGCCGGTCTGGTTGTAGAGGAAGTTGAAGTCCATGGACAGGGCCTGGATGTCGCCGTACGGGAGCCCCTGCAGCGGGAAGTCCCAGAGGCCGTTCTTCTTCGCGGGCCAGACCTGGAAGCCGCCCGGGTTGGACGCGTCGTAGCGCCAGCCGTAGCTCTTGGCCGCCTTCAGCAGGTTCGTCTGGCCCTCCAGGCAGGGCGCCCGGCCGCCGGCGACCTCCTTCTTGAAGTCGAAGGGCAGCGGGTCCATGTCCTTGTAGCCGGTGTTGGTCTTCCAGTTCTCGGCGAACTCGTAGAACTGGTCGATCTCGCTCTTCCACTGCTCGACGCTCCAGTAGCCGCCGCCCTTGGCGCCGCAGAAGTGCCCGTTGAAGTGGGTGCCGATCTCGTTGCCCTCTTCCCAGGCCTCGCCGAGCTCTTCCAGCGTGGTGCGGATGTGCTCGTCGGTGGGGAAGCTGATCGCCGCCGAGCCCTTGTCGTGCATCGGCGGGGAGTACAGGTCCTTCTTGCTCTTGGGCAGCAGATAGATGCCCGTGAGGAAGAAGGTCATGTGGGCGTCGTACTCCTTGGCCATGTTCCGGTAGTGCTCGAAGAGCCCGTCGTCGCCCGCCAGCGCGCCGTCCCAGGAGAACACCACGAACTGCGGCGGCTTCTCACCCGGCTTGAGGGGTACCGCCTTCAACTGCCCCGTCTGCGGACCGGTGTACGAGGTGGATCCGTCCCCCAGGACGTGGGTCTTGCCGTCCCACTCCGGCTCCTTGGTGGCCTTCGCCGAGGCCTTCTTGCTGTCCCCCGAGGACGCGGTCGGCTGGGTGTTGGCGGTGCGGTTGAGCACCAGGTAGCCCCCCACCAGGGACGCTACGACGAGGAGCGCCGCCAGGGTCAGGAACCCCGGGTGCGCGGCGGCGGTGCGGCGCGGTGCCGCGGCCTTGCGGCGGCGGCCCGACGGTGACTTCATGTGCGGCTCATTCTCCGGAGGTTGGGGACGCGGGGCCCGTCGGTGGTCAGCCGAGCGGGCTCATGGCACCTGACCAGATGCCGTACGGGACGCTGTCGTCGGTGGTGCCGGCGATGCCCTCCAGCGGCAGCGGTTCGAGGCTCTTGGTGAGATCGATGCGGTAGACGACGACCGCCGTGGACACCGACTCGGCGGTGCCCACGTACCAGGCGGCGGTGTCCTTCTCGGTGGTCCCGGCCTTGCCGGCCGGACCGGACGGGACGGTTCCCGCGCCGGGGACCGTCTGCTGCCCAGCGGGCACGTCGGACGGGTGGGCGGTCCGGAAGGAGTCCACGAGCGCGGAGGTGACCTCCTCCGCCACCTCGGCGCGCACCGCCCGGCGGGCCGACGGCGTGGCCAGGGCGACCTGCGAGCCGTTCCTGGTGATCTTCCGCACCGAGTACGGCTCGGTGTGCTTGCCCTCGGCCGCGAAGGTGGAGTAGCCGCTCGCCATACGGATCGCGCTGGGGGTGGAGCTTCCCAGGGACAGCGCGGGCACCTGGGCGCCGATGCTGGACGACAGGAAGCCGGAGGCCTCCGCGGTGTCGCGCACCTTGTCCAGCCCGGTGTCCATGCCGAGCTGCATGAACGGCGTGTTCACCGACAGCTCCAGGGCGCGGTGCAGGGAGATCTGCCCGTAGGACCTCTCCCCGTCGTTCTTGGCGGCCACCCTCTTGCCGCTGCGGTCCCAGTAGAAGCCCTCGGGGGTGGTCAGCAGCACCTCGTTGTCGCCGTTGTAGACCGAGTCGCCGGTGACCGGGGTGGTGTCCCCGTCGCGGGTCTTGTGGATGCCGTGCTCCAGCCCGGCGGCGTACACGAACGGCAGGAAGGCGGTACCGGCCGGGACGGTGGTGGCGTTGGACTCGTTGTAGCCCTGCGTACGGTGGTCCGGGCCGCCGTACACGGCGAGGATCCGCCCGTCGGAGGCCACCGAGGCGGCTCCGTAGTGGGCGGTCTTCGCCTTCTTCGGCTCGTCCTTCAGGGCCTTCTTGCGGGCCTTGGTGACGGCTTCGGTGAGCTGGTCCTCGCGCTTCTTGTCGAAGGTCGTGTAGATCTGGTAGCCGCCGAGGTCGAAGTCCTTGTCGGAGATGCCGCCGGACTTCTTGGCGTACTGGGTGGCGAGTTCGACGAGGTAGTCGCTCTGCTCACCGGTGTCGTAGAGCGGGTTGCTCTTCAGCGGCTCGGGGAAGGTCTTGTACTTGGCGCGCTCGGCCTTCGACAGCTTGCCGATCTCGACCATCCGGTCCAGGGTCCACGACCAGCGCTCGACGGCGCGGGCGCGGTTGGCCTTGCTCAGGGTCGGGTCGTACAGGCCGGCGCCCTTGAGGAGCGAGGCGAGGAACGCCGCCTCGCTGGCGTTGAGCTTGCTGACGTCCTTGCCGTAGTAGGCCTGGGCGGCGCGCTGGATGCCGTAGGTGCCGCGGCCGAACCAGCTGGTGTTGAGATAGCCCTCGAGGATGTCGTCCTTGCTCATCTGGTTGTCCAGCTTGAGGGAGATCATCGCCTCGGTGAACTTGCGGCTGACCGTCTGGTTCTGGTTCAGGTAGACGTTCTTGACGTACTGCTGGGTGATCGTGGAGCCACCCTGGGTGTCGCCCTGGCCGATCGTGCGGAACAGGGCCCGGGAGATGCCCTTGAAGGAGATGCCGGGGTCGCTGTAGAAGCTCGCGTTCTCGGCCGCGAGGACCGCCCAGCGGACGTCCTCCGGGATGTCCTTCAGCGGCATCGCCTGCCGCTGCACCCAGCCGGTCCGGGCCATCGGCGTCCCGTCGGACCAGAAGAACACGTTGTCCTGCTGGGTGGCGTACGAGTTGAGGTTCTCGGGTATGTCGGTGGCCGCGTAGGCGACGACGAGGAAGGCGCCGCTGAGGCCTATGGAGGCGAGGACGCCGCCCAGGCACTGCCGCCAGGAGGGTATCCAGCGCCGCCAGTCGGTACGGCCCGGGCGCGGGTACTGCGGGCGCAGCTTGCGGGCGTAGGGAGTGACACGAGCCACATAGGGAGCCAGGACCGCGACGAGGGGCGCCAGACGGGGGCCCAGAGCGGTGGACATCCGGGCAAAGAGGGAGGGTCGGGGAGCTTTTCGGCGATTTCCCGAAGTACGCGCTTTCTCGGAACTCCCGGACGTGTCGGGTTCTTTCGGGAGATCCGACACTCGCAGTTGCATGGTCTCGTCCGCCCGGAAAGAAGCGGGGACCTTCAACTGCATGGTCGCGTCCGGCTCCTGGGGCTCCTCCCCCTGCCCCACCTGGGTCACTACGCGTCTCCCTCCGCACTTGTGTATTGCTCGCACAGGCAGACGTACAGACGTACGAGGGTCTGACATGGTTGCCGTGGACGCGGCTGCAAACCCTGAATCCCCCCGACCTCGCGGTTCATCGCGGCACCCTCAAATTACCAGCGCCCTTCGCAAATTCTCCACATAAGAAATCGACAGAAGCGAACACGGCCCGAAGTCCGGGGGGCCCTGCCCGGCATATGAGGATTAACCTGTCGTCATGCCTCGCTACGAGTACCGCTGCCGGACCTGCGGCGACACCTTCGAACTGAGCCGCCCGATGGCGGAGTCCTCCGCCCCCGCCGACTGCCCGGCGGGCCACGACGACACTGTGAAGCTTCTCTCAACCGTAGCCGTCGGCGGCACGGCGAACGCCCCCGCGCCCAGGTCGGGCGGCGGGGGCGGCTGCTGCGGCGGCGGCTGCTGCTCCTGACGGCACCCGGCCCGGAGCTAGTGGCCGCGGGAGCCCTTCAGGAACTCCCGCAGGATCCGCTCGCCGGCCAGGACGCCCCGCTCGGGCAGGGCGGTGATGCCGGGCGCCGTCCACTCGGTGTCGGCGAGCTCGCCGTGCCCGGGCCGCCAGCCGAGGTCGGCGGCCAGCAGCAGATCGGCGTCGAGCAGCGAGTCACCGGCGGCCAGGGTCAGCGCGGCGCCGGTGCGGCGGGCCACCTCACGCACGGCCGCGCTCTTGGTCAGCGGCTTCGGCACGGCGTAGATCTTGCGGCCCTGCAGCGACACCGTCCAGCCCCGGTTCTCCGCCCAGGCCGCCAGCTCCTTCACCCACGCCTCGGGCAGCAGTTCGCGCTCCACGACGAGGTAGACGAACAGGTCCTCGGCGATCCGGTGCTTGCGCACCCACAGCGGGTCGGCGGTGGCCTCCAGGTGCGCGCGGACCTCCTCGAGGGGCGCGCACTGCTCCGCCAGCCGCGCGGTCACCGCCGCGTGCCAGTCCGGGTCGGAGACCCCGTCGACGAGGATGTGGCCGCCGTTGGCGCAGACGGCGTACTTCGGCGCCGGGCCGGGGAGATTGATCCGCAGGTACTGCTTGCGCGTCCGGGTGGTCGTCGGCATGAACACCGCCGCGTCCCCGAGTTCGGTGAGCAGCCCGGCCGCCGTCTCCGTCATGAAGGACAGCGGTTTGCTCTCGTGCACCTCCACGCAGAGCAGCCGGGGCGCCCGCGCGTCCGGCATCGTCAGCGCCAGAGCGGCCGAGGAGTAGATGAGCGTACGGTCGAGGTCGCTCGCCACCAGCACCGGCATCAGACCGCCACCGCCCTGCCGTCGGCGCCGGTCGCCCCGCGCGTGTACCGGGGGTGGATCAGCCCCACGCAGGTGTACGGCAGCTCGCCGACCTCCTCGACGGGCACCCCTCTCTGCTCCGCGAGCAGCCGTACGTGGTCCAGGTCGGCGCCCGCCCCGGCCCGCGCCAGGATCTTCCACGGCACCCGGCGCAGCAGCACCCGGGTGGTCTCGCCGACGCCGGGCTTGACCAGGTTCACGTCGTGGATGCCGTACTCCTCGCTGATCCGCTCGACGGCCGCCCAGCCCTCCCAGGTCGGTGTGCGGTCACTGGCGAGCAGGTCCTTCACCGCGCCGTCGACGGCCTCCGTGACCTCCGGGAAGCGGGCGGAGACGGCGTCCAGGAAGGCCACGGACACATCCACGCCGGCCAGCTCGCGGTAGAACTTCGCGCCGTGGAAGTCGTCCGGGCCGACCAGGTCGGCCCGCAGCACGGTCCGCGAGATCAGCCCGGAGACGGTCGAGTTGAGGCACGCCGACGGGATGAGGAAGTCCTCCCGGGTGCCGTACGTCCGGACGCACGAGCCCGGGTCGGCCAGCACCGCGATCTCCGGGTCGAAGCCGGCGGCACCGCCCGCCGCCTCGAACTCCTCGATCGCCGCGGCCAGTTCCCGGGTGATCGCGCCCTTGCCCGTCCAGCCGTCCACGAAGACGACGTCCCGCGGGTCGTGATGGGCGGCCAGCCAGCGCAGCGCGTTGGCGTCGATGCCCCGGCCGCGCACGATCGACACGGCGTAGTGCGGCAGGTCGAGGCCGTGCCGGTGGTGCGCCCAGCGGCGCATCAGCACGCCCACGGGGGTGCCGGCGCGGGCCAGGGACACCAGGACCGGCCGCGGGCTGCGCTCGGCGATCACGGTCTCCGTGACCACGCCCACGGCCCGCGCGATACGGGCCGCCGAGGTCGCCAGGGCCGCGTGGAACAGCTCCTGGTACTGCTCGTTCGGCTGGTACTCGACGGGCAGCGACTCCGCGTAGTGCGCGCCGCCGCTCTGGATGGCCTCCTCCCGCTCCTCGGTCGGCGCCTCCAGCGTCACGTCCGAGAGGTCCTGGAGCAGCCAGCCGACCTCCTCGGGGGCGTACGAGGAGAAGGCGGGGCCGCGGAGGGGCTCGGGCAGCATCAAGGGTCTCTTTTCGGGCAGTGCGGCTGCGTACAGCGGCTCGGGGACGTACGACGGTACGACCGCGAGGACCACGTGCGGGGTGTGCGCGGCGAGCTGGGCCAGAAGGCCGTCGGGGGCGTGCAGGTCGGGTGTGTCGGCGACGGAGTCGACGACCGCGACCACGGCGTCGAAGCCGCCACCCGCGACGTTATAGGCATAGCGCTCGCCGGGGCCGTCGGCGGGGTCGTCATGGGCGGGGAAGACGATACGGCTGCGGATCGCGTACCCGGGGTCGTCGACCGCGAGGACCGGCGAGCGGGTGGTGGTCGAGTAGCGCACCTCGGCGGTGACGATCCGCTCCAGCTCGCGGGCCAGGCGCAGCGGGGCGTACATCAGTTCCTCGAAGCCGAGGACGTGCACGCGGCGTGCGCTCTCCGGCAGCGCCTCGGCCAGCCGCGCCGCCATGGCGGGCAGCGCGTTCTCCAGCCGTATTCGGTGCTGGGGGGTGAAGCCGTGGCGGCCGCCGTCGGGGAGGCCCTGGGGCCAGTGCAACTCGACCCGGTGGTGTGCGGGCTGCCGGTCGGCGGGGGCTTCTCGCGCCGGTGCGGCCGCGTCCGCGGACTCGGCGGAGCCCCGCGCCCCCGGGCCGGGAGCCTCGTGCCTGGCCACCAGGTCCCGCCCCTTCTCCAGGACGCCCTCGGGCAGGCGTACGGTGCCCGACGCGGCTGCCACCAGGTCCACCCTTGCGCCGATCTCCCGCGCGAAGGCCTCCAGGCGTCCCGCGTCGGCGGCGGAGCGCATGTCGACCAGGGCGACCACCACGTACCGTCCGCGCGGGTACCGCTCGTGCAGGTCCCGGATCGTGTTGAGGACCGTGTTGCCGGTGGAGAACTCGTCGTCGACCAGGACCAGCGGGCCGTCCCCGACCAGCAGCGCCGGGTCCTCCGGGAGCAGCAGATGGGAGGTGGCGTGGGAGTGGGACTCCTCGAAGCCGCCCGCGGCCGCGACGCCCGTGACGGGGCGGCGGGTGGAGTGCAGGTAGGGGGCCGTGCCGAGGCCGTCGGCGACGGAGTGGCCGAGGCCGGTGGCGGTCTCCGCGTAGCCGAGGACGACCGCCCGCGCTGCCTCGGCGCCGAGCAGCTCGCGCACCCGGCGGCCGAGGGCGAGGCCGTGGCCGTAGACGACGGAGGGGGACTGCGGGACGTGCTTGCCCAGCACGTTGGAGACCAGCAGATGCGCCCGCTTGGGGTTGCGCCGCAGCGCCAGCCCCAGCAGGCCCTTCAGCGTGTCGTCCCCGACGAGTTCGAGGCCGAGCCGCTCGGCGACCCAGGTCCCGGACCAGACCCCGTTGTTCACTTCGTTGTTCATGCGTCCCTAGGTGGTGAGGCGAGTTAGCCGGGTATGCCGGCGGCGAGCAGGTCGACGAAGCTGACGTCCTCGTTGGCCACACCGAAGACCTCGGCGCGCAGCATGGTCCGCTCGGCCCAGGCGCGGTGCGGCTTCACCTCGTTCATCTTGTTGGTGTACTGCGACCTGAGGACACCCCCACCGCCGCGTTCCGGCCGCAGGATGTCCGCCGCGTCGCTGTACTCCTCGTGACTGACGACGGACAGCGCGTGCACCGCCGGCACGTGGGAGGGGTGGATGCAGGTCTTGCCGAGCAGGCCGTTGGCCTGGTCGAGGGAGATCTCGCGCAGCAGCCCGTCCATGGCGTGCTCTATCAGTCTCTCGCGCAGTTCCACGGCCTGTCCCTCCAGGAAGGGGCTGTGCCGCAGCATCGGCTTGAACATGCGCTCCGGGACCCGGAAGTACTCCCACACCGGCCCGGTCACCGTGAAGCCGGTGCCGTCGGCGCGGCCCAGCATGTTCACCACGTCGGCGATCACGGAGGCGACGATCTGGACGTCGTAGGCGGTCATGTCGGGCGCCCGGCGCAGGCCGTACGAGGAGCAGAAGTCGGTCACCCCGAGCCGCAGCGCCAGCACCCGGCTGCGGTACTTGTCGACCGCGCGGGCGATGCCCTCCAGGGCCTCCACCCGGGACTCCCGGTACATCAGCTCGGGGGTCTCCAGGACGGGCATCCCGAACAGCCGGCGGCCGCTCGCGTGCTCGGCGGCGGCGAGGGCCTCCAGGAAGGGGATGCCGCGTTCCTCGGTGAACTTCGGGAACACGAAGCCGCTCAGCAGCCGGGTCGTGGCCCCGAGCCGCTGCACCAGGTCCGGGATCTGCTCGGGGGTGCGCACCCGGATGAAGAGCAGCGGAAGCGCTCCCGCCCGCGCCTCGGGGCGGCCCGCGAGGTCGGCGAACTGCCGGACGAGGTTCTCCTCACCGGCCACGACGTCCTCGTCGCCGATGGAGTCCTCCAGGCACAGCACCATCGAGACCACGCCGCGCCCGGTCTGCTTGACGATGTCGTCGGCCAGCCGCGGCCGGGTGGCCGGACTGTAGAGCGTGGCGCCCAGGGCCGCGGCGAGCAGCCTGGCCGGGGCGTCCGCGTCGAAGACGCACGGCTCCCGGTGGAAGAGGCGCTGGCGCACCTCAGGGGCGAGATGCCCGAAATGACGCATGAGTCTCCCCCGTGCTGCAAGGTAAGTCTGTGGATTTCACCAAGAGGTGGCCGGTAATAGTACGTAGAAGTCCATGTCGGGGGTTCCCCCCGGGCATGAATTTCAGGTAACTCGCCCATGTGGGTTCCCCTGTGTGTCCGTGTACCCCGCGTTGTCGTGATCAGGACCGAGAGGGCAGGATGACCGCATGACGCACGCGATGCTGAAGGGGTCCAACGTCCCGCTCAAGGTCACCACGGTACGCGCCGTACTGCGCTGGACGCCCGGGCAGGGAGTCCCGGACGTCGACGCCTCCGCGCTGCTCCTGGGCCCCGACGGCCGCGTGCGCTCCGACGAGGACTTCGTCTTCTACAACCAGCCCCGGCATCCCTCCGGGAAGGTGTGGCGGCTCGGCAAGAAGCGGGTCGCCGAGGGTCTCACCGACACCATCCAGACGGATCTGGCCGGTGTCGAGCCCGACGTCAGCCAGATTCTGCTGGTCGCTTCGGCGGACGGCGTCACCTTCGACCGCGTACGTTCCCTCAGCATCCTGCTGTACGACGCGACGACGGAGGGCGAGCCCATCGCCACCTTCGACATCCGGCCGGAGACGGGCGAGGAGACCGCCCTGATCTGCGGCGAGCTGTACCGCCGCGGCGAGGGGTGGAAGTTCCGCGCCCTGGGCGAGGGCTACTCCAACGGTCTCAAGGGCCTGGCGACGGACTTCGGCATCTCGGTGGACGAGTCGGAGGAGGCCGCGGACTCCTCGGAGCCGGCCCCGGCCCCCCTCCCGCCGACGCCGAGCCTCTCCCAGCCCCTCCCGCCGGAGCAGCCGACGTCAGCGGTCCCCCAGCAGCAGCAACAGCAACAGCCGGCGTACGGCTATCCGAGCAACCTCCCGACGCATGGGTATGCGTACCCGGACGGTTCTTTCCAGCTGCCACCGCAGGGCCCGCAGTTCATCGGGCGCTGAGGCGTCCCGCCCGGGGCGGGCGCTATTTCTCCACCTTGGTCTTGTAGCCCCGCCCCCACTGCAGCCCCCACCCGTACAACCGGTCCAGCTCGGCCTGGAACCCGTAGACGAACCGCACCTCCCGCCGCACCACCAACTCCCCCTTCACGTTCTCTATCATCACCACGGCGCACGACCGGGCCTGGGGATGGCGCTCGTCGAGACCTATCTCGATCCGCGGCCCGTTGCTGGGGTACAGCGTCACCATCGCGTGCGTCCGGTCGAAGGCCGGTGTCTGGTCGTAGATGTACACGAACACCAGCAGCCGCTTGATGTCGTCCCGGTGGTCGAGGTTGACGTACATCGTCTCGCCGGACGCCGAGCCGAACCGGTCGTCCCCGCTGAGCTTGACGTAGGGCGGGGCGTTGACGTCCCCCAGCAGCCCGCCCAGCGGCTGGACGACCCCCTTGGTCCCGTCGGCCAGCTCGTAGAGGCAGCCCAGGTCGAGGTCGACGTTGACCATGCTCTGGCTGTGCCCGATGACCTCCGGGGGCTTCAGCGCCTTGAAGGGGTGCCGCAGCAGGCTCTCCCGCTGGAGGCCGCCGATGTCCGAGGTCCGCATCCGCCAGGTCAGGTTGACCCGCAGGTGCCCCGTGGCCGCCCCCTGCTTGGTGAGGGAGACCTGGTGATGCCGCTTGGTCAGTTCGATCGCGTTGGTCGCCGCGCTGCCCGAGTCGAAGTCGGCCGTGCGACTGCCCAGCAGCCCGTCGAAAAAGCCCATTCCCGCCCCCACGTCTCTCACATGACAAACCGGCGGGGCGGCCGTGGAGGACAGTGCCCTCACCGGCCGCCCCGCAAAGAGCGTTCCTCGGCGGAACCCGGTTCACACGGCCGGGCTGCCGCGGAAAGGTGTCAGACCCCGGACGAGACCTCGGACTTCTCGTCCGAGGCCTCAGCTTTTCCCTCGGCCGCTGCCAGCGCCTTGTTGCGGCGCACGGACGACCAGAAGGACCAGGCGATCAGGATCACGCCGACGAGACCGGTGATGACCTCGTGGATCTGGTACTGGATGGTGATCATGAGGAGGACGGCCAGGGCGCCGATCGCGTAGTGCGCGCCGTGCTCCAGGTAGACGTAGTCGTCGAGGGTGCCCTGACGCACGAGGTAGACCGTCAGCGACCGGACGTACATCGCGCCGATACCGAGGCCCAGGGCCATGAGCACGATGTCGTTGGTGATGGCGAAGGCGCCGATCACACCGTCGAAGGAGAAGGACGCGTCGAGGACCTCGAGGTAGAGGAACATGAAGAAGGCGGCCTGGCCGGCCAGGAGGACCGCGGACTTCGGCTTCCCGGTCCGCTTGGCTTCTTCCTCCGCCTCGTGTTCGCGCTCCTCCTCTTCCTCCAGCTTGTCCTCGAAGTAGCCGGAGAGACCGCCGACGACCATGTACGTGATCAGACCGGCAATGCCGGAGATCAACACGGTCTGGGCCTTGTCGACGTGCGTGCCGCCGTGCTGGTGGGCGTTGGCGGCGAAGGTGAAGGAGGTGATGAGCAGGACGATCAGCGCGATGCAGACCGACAGCATGTCGACCTTGCCGAGCTTGGCCAGCGGGCGCTCGATCCAGCGCAGCCACTGGATGTCCCGGTCCTCGAAGATGAAGTCGAGGAAGATCATCAGCAGGAACATGCCACCGAAGGCGGCGATCGCCGGGTGGGCGTCGGTGACGAGTTCCTGGTACTGGTTCTTGTCGTTGAGCGCGAGATCGACCGCCTCGATCGGGCCGATCTTGGCACTGATGGCGACGATCACGACGGGGAAGACCAGTCGCATGCCGAAGACCGCGATGAGCACGCCGATGGTGAGGAAGATCTTCTGCCAGAAGGCATTCATCTTCTTCAGGATTCCGGCGTTGACCACCGCGTTGTCGAACGACAGCGAGATCTCGAGGACGGAGAGGATCGCCACGATGCCGAAGGCCTCCCACCCCCCGTAGAAGACCGCAGCGACCAGACCGAGCGCGGTGACCGCGAACGACCAGCCGAAGGTTTTCAGAAGCACTGGCTACCCAATCGTGTGTTGGGGGTCCCCCCAGACGGAGTCTGGGGGAGGGTCTCCCCCGCGCCGTACTCGGCTTTACGAAACATTGACTTTCGCTGCAAAGTCTAAGGGGCGACTGTTCCGTATGGGACGGGTGGTCCCGTACCAGCCGGTAGCCCGGATTCCGGAGGAAACCCGGGGTCCGCTAGGAGACGTTCACCCCGAAATCCAGTGCGATGCCCCTGAGACCGGACGCGTACCCCTGACCGACCGCCCTGAACTTCCACTCGCTCTGGTAGCGGTAGAGCTCGCCGAAGATCATCGCCGTTTCCGTGGAGGCGTCCTCGCTCAGGTCGTAGCGGGCGAGTTCCTGGCCGTCGGCCTGGTTGACCACCCGGATGAAGGCGTTGGACACCTGACCGAAGGTCTGCCCCCGCTCGTCGGCCATGTGGATGGAGACCGGGAAGACGATCTTGTCGCAGTGGGCGGGCACCTTGGAGAGGTCCACCAGGATCGACTCGTCGTCGCCCTCCCCCTCACCGGTGAGGTTGTCGCCGGTGTGCTCCACGGAGCCGTCGGGGCTCTTGAGCTGGTTGTAGAAGACGAACCACTCGTCCCCCATCACCCGCCCGCCGGTGCACAGCAGCGCGCTGGCGTCGAGGTCGAAGGGGGCTCCGGTGGTGGAGCGCGCGTCCCAGCCGAGCCCGACCATCACCTGTGTGAGGTTCGGCGCGGCCTTGGACAGGGAGACATTGCCTCCCTTGGCGAGTGTGACGCCCATATTGCTGGTCCTCCCCTGGGTGCTGCTTCTTCGGTTGTCCTGCACGTCCGGCGCCGCCCCTAAACGGTGCGGCGCCGGGTGAGGGTCCCCCCGCCCGAGCGAAGCCGGGAGCGGGGGAGGGTGAAGCCTTCGGGCGCCCCGGAACTCAGACGTTGACGCCGAAGTCCTGGGCGATGCCGCGCAGGCCGGAGGCGTAGCCCTGGCCGATGGCGCGGAACTTCCACTCCGCGCCGTGCCGGTAGAGCTCGCCGAAGACCATCGCGGTCTCGGTCGAGGCGTCCTCACTGAGGTCGTAACGGGCGATCTCGGCGCCGCCGGCCTGGTTCACGACGCGGATGAACGCGTTGCGGACCTGGCCGAAGGACTGCTGGCGGTTCTCGGCGTCGTAGATCGACACCGGGAAGACGATCTTCTCGACGTCGGCCGGGACGCCGGCCAGGTTGACCTTGATCTGCTCGTCGTCGCCCTCGCCCTCACCGGTGAGGTTGTCACCGGTGTGCTCCACGGAGCCGTCGGGGCTCTTGAGGTTGTTGAAGAACACGAAGTTCGCGTCACTGCCGACCTTGCCGGAGTTGTTCAGCAGCAGCGCGCTCGCGTCCAGGTCGAAGTCGGTGCCGGTCGTGGTGCGGACGTCCCACCCCAGACCGACGATGACCGCGGTCAGGCCAGGGGCCTCCTTGGTCAGCGATACGTTGCCGCCCTTGCTGAGGCTGACTCCCACGAGTCCTCCATTGGTGTCCAGGGGCGGGGAGCCCCGTCGTGCGTTGGATATCGGATCAACGAGTCGATCCTAGTGACGGGTTCCCGCCCCACGCAGGCCCTGGAGCCGATGAATCACAGGTGTCGGCGACAGACCGGGGCGGCGGCTGCTCAGAGCGTGTCGAGCGCCTTGACGTACTCGCCGAGGTCGCGGGCGTCCGGCAGGGCGTTGACGACGGTCCAGCGGACCACGCCCTCCTTGTCGATGACGAAGGTGCCGCGCACCGCGCAGCCCTTGTCCTCGGCGAAGACGCCATAGGCGCGGGAGACCTCGCCGTGCGGCCAGAAGTCGCTGAGCAGCGGGTACTCCAGGCCCTCCTGCTCGGCGAAGACGCGCAGGGTGTGGATGGAGTCGTTGGAGACGGCGAGCACCTGGGTGTCGCGGTCGGCGAACTGCGGCAGGTTGTCGCGCACCTCGCACAGCTCACCGGTGCACACGCCGGTGAAGGCGAAGGGGTAGAAGAGCAGGACGACGTTCTTGCTGCCCCGGAAGTCGGAGAGCTTCACGGTGGCACCGTGGTTGTCCTTGAGCTCGAAGTCGGGGGCCTTGTCGCCGACCTGGATCGCCATCGCGGGGATGTCCCTTCGGGTGGGGCTGTCTGGGTGAGAACACCCTACGCAGCGATCCCCGGGAGCCGGCGGACGGGCCGAGCACAGAGCTCGGCCCGTCCGGCCTCACATCACTTCTTCGACTTCGCGGCCTTGGGCGTCACCAGCCGGCTGCCGCTCCAGTCCTTGCCCACGCTGACGCTCTTGGAGGCGGAGAGACCCGCCGTCGTCGCGGCTTCGGAGATGTCGCTCGGCTCCACGTAGCCGTCACGTCCGGTCTTCGGCGTGAGGAGGAGGATCGAGCCGCCTTCTTCGATGTACGTGGTGGCGTCCACCAGCGCATCCGTCAGGTCGCCGTCCTCGTCGCGGAACCACAGCACCACGGCGTCGGCCACGTCGTCGTAGTCCTCGTCCACCAGGTCGCTGCCGATGACTTCCTCGATGGCCTCGCGGAGCTCCTGATCGACGTCGTCGTCGTAGCCGATCTCCTGGACCACCTGCTCGGGCTGGAAACCCAGCCTGACGGCAGGGCTCGTCCGCTCCTCCGCGTGGTCCGCGGTCGCGCTCACGGGTTGCCTCCTGATCATTTCTTGGATGGGGGTACCCCCGGGCCCTGTCCGGGGCCTGGGGGAAACTCAGCCACGCGCGTGCGCGAAGCATTGGCCGTAGTCCACACGGGCGGGACGGATCGCGCAAGTACCCGGCGGTTCAGACCGCCGAAACGGTGACGATCCTGGCCGTGTCGACGCAACTCCAGGCACGCGATCGGGACGGATGGTGACGTACACCACACCTATCTGCCCTGTTTGCGTATTTGAGAACCATCCAAGGGTACGAGATTCGAACGGGTGCTGGTTACCTCGGGGTAGAGATGACGTTTACGCCGCCGAGGTACACGATGGGGGCGGTGCAGTTGCCGGCGAACAGCGAACAGCGAGAGTAAGGAACAGCGTGGCTTCCGGATCCGATCGCAACCCGATCATCATTGGCGGCCTTCCTAGTCAGGTTCCTGACTTCGATCCCGAGGAAACCCAGGAGTGGCTCGACTCCCTCGACGCCGCGATCGACGAGCGCGGCCGGGAGCGGGCCCGCTACCTCATGCTGCGCCTGATCGAGCGGGCCCGCGAGAAGCGCGTGGCCGTGCCCGAGATGCGCAGCACGGACTACGTCAACACCATCCCCACCAGGGCCGAGCCGTTCTTCCCGGGCAACGAGGAGATCGAGCGCCGGATCCTCAACGCCACCCGTTGGAACGCGGCCGTGATGGTGTCGAGAGCCCAGCGGCCCGGGATCGGCGTCGGCGGTCACATCGCCACCTTCGCGTCCTCGGCGTCCCTCTACGACGTCGGCTTCAACCACTTCTTCCGCGGCAAGGACGAGGGCGACGGCGGCGACCAGGTCTTCTTCCAGGGCCACGCCTCCCCGGGCATCTACGCGCGCGCGTTCCTGCTCGACCGGCTGAGCGAGCAGAACCTGGACGCGTTCCGCCAGGAGAAGTCGAAGGCGCCGTACGGGCTGTCCTCGTACCCGCACCCGCGGCTGATGCCGGACTTCTGGGAGTTCCCGACCGTGTCGATGGGCCTCGGCCCGATCGGCGCGATCTACCAGGCGCGGATGAACCGCTACATGCACGCGCGCGGGATCGCCGACACCTCGAAGTCGCACGTGTGGGCGTTCCTCGGGGACGGCGAGATGGACGAGCCGGAGTCGCTCGGCCAGCTCACCATCGCCGCCCGTGAGGGCCTGGACAACCTGACCTTCGTGGTCAACTGCAACCTGCAGCGGCTCGACGGCCCGGTGCGCGGCAACGGCAAGGTCATCCAGGAGCTGGAGTCGGTCTTCCGGGGCGCCGGCTGGAACGTGATCAAGCTGATCTGGGACCGCACCTGGGACCCGCTGCTCGCGCAGGACCGGGACGGCATCCTCGTCAACAAGATGAACACGACGCCGGACGGCCAGTTCCAGACGTACGCCACCGAGTCGGGCGCGTACATCCGTGACCACTTCTTCGGTGACGACCACCGGCTGCGCGCGATGGTCCAGGGCATGACCGACGACCAGATCCTGCACCTGGGGCGCGGCGGCCACGACCACAAGAAGATCTACGCGGCGTTCAAGGCGGCCGTGGAGCACACCGGCCAGCCGACGGTCATCCTCGCCAAGACGATCAAGGGCTGGACGCTGGGCCCGAACTTCGAGGGCCGCAACGCCACGCACCAGATGAAGAAGCTGACGGTCGCCGACCTCAAGGGCTTCCGCGACCGCCTCCACCTGCCGATCTCCGACAAGGAGCTGGAGTCCGGCGTGCCGCCGTACTACCACCCCGGGCGGGACTCGGAGGAGATCCAGTACATGCACGACCGCCGCAAGTCGCTCGGCGGTTACGTCCCGACCCGTGTCGTGCGCTCCCAGCCGCTCGCGCTGCCGGACGACAAGACGTACGCAACCGTGAAGAAGGGCACCGGCCAGCAGTCCATCGCCACGACCATGGCGTTTGTACGGCTGCTCAAGGACCTCATGCGGGACAAGGAGCTCGGCAAGCGCTTCGTACTGATCGCGCCGGACGAGTACCGCACGTTCGGCATGGACTCGTTCTTCCCGAGTGCGAAGATCTACAACCCGCTTGGCCAGCAGTACGAGGCGGTGGACCGGGACCTGCTCCTCGCCTACAAGGAGTCGCCGACCGGCCAGATGCTGCACGACGGCATCTCGGAGGCGGGCTGCACGGCCTCGCTGATCGCGGCGGGCTCGGCGTACGCCACGCACGGCGAGCCGCTCATCCCGGTCTACGTCTTCTACTCGATGTTCGGTTTCCAGCGCACCGGCGACCAGTTCTGGCAGATGGCGGACCAGCTGGCGCGCGGATTCGTGCTGGGCGCGACCGCCGGCCGCACCACCCTGACCGGTGAGGGCCTGCAGCACGCGGACGGCCACTCGCAGCTGCTCGCGTCGACCAACCCGGGCTGTGTCGCGTACGACCCGGCGTTCGGGTTCGAGATCGCGCACATCGTGCAGGACGGGCTGCGGCGGATGTACGGCAGCTCCCCCGAGCACCCGCACGGCGAGGACGTCTTCTACTACCTCACCGTCTACAACGAGCCGATCCAGCACCCGGCCGAGCCGGAGAACGTGGACGTCGAGGGCATCCTGAAGGGCGTCTACCGCTTCAGCGAGGGCACCTCGGGGCAGATCCCGGCGCAGATCATCGCGTCCGGTGTGGCGGTCCCGTGGGCGGTCGAGGCGCAGAAGATCCTCGCCGAGGAGTGGAACGTCAGGGCCGACGTCTGGTCGGCGACCTCCTGGAACGAGCTGCGGCGTGAGGCCGTCGAGGTCGAGAGGCACAACCTGCTGCACCCGGAGGAGGAGCAGCGGGTGCCGTACGTGACGCGGAAGCTGACCGGGGCCGAGGGTCCGTTCGTGGCGGTGTCGGACTGGATGCGGTCGGTGCCGGACCAGATCGCGCGCTGGGTGCCGGGGACGTACCAGTCGCTGGGCGCGGACGGCTTCGGCTTCGCCGACACCCGCGGGGCGGCCCGCCGCTTCTTCCACATCGACGCGCAGTCGGTGGTCGTGGGCGTGCTGACCGAGCTGGCGAAGGAGGGCAAGGTCGACCGCTCGGTGCTGAAGCAGGCGATCGACCGGTACCAGCTGCTGGACGCGTCGGCGGCGGACCCCGGGGCCGCGGGCGGCGACGCGTAGCCGCCCGGCCGGCGGCGCACGACGTCCGAGGGGCGGTGGGGCTTCTGGCTCCACCGCCCTTACTCGTTCTTTACGATGCGAGCATGCACGAACGAACGGCGCAGGACCGGTGGGAACAGTGGAGCCAACGGCCGTTGCTGGCCCTCGCCGTGGTGTTCGCGGTGGCCTACGCCGTCCCGATCGTGGACACCTCGGCCGGTCACGCGCTGACGGAGGCGTGCACCGTGGTCGAGTGGGTGGTGTGGGGGGCGTTCGCCGCGGACTACCTGGTGCGGCTGGCGCTGACGGCCGACCGGCGGCTGTTCGTGCGCACCCACTGGCTGGACCTGTGCGCGGTGGTGCTGCCGCTGGTGCAGCAGCTCAGACTGCTCAGGCTGGTGTCCACCCTGCTGCTGGTGGGACGGCGGGCGCGGATGGCCACGCAGATCCAGGTGACGACGTATGTCGCCGGGGCGGTCGTCGGGCTGCTGATGTTCGGGTCGCTGGCGGTGCTGTCCGTGGAGCGGGAGTCACCGGACGGGAACATCCGCACGCTGGGTGACGCGCTGTGGTGGTCGTTCACCACGATGACGACCGTCGGCTACGGCGATCACGCCCCGACCACCGGACTGGGCCGGATGATCGCGGTCGGTCTGATGCTCTCCGGCATCGCGCTGCTGGGTGTGGTGACCGCCAACATCGCGGCCTGGTTCATCGAGCGCTTCGACAAGGACGACGTCGAGGAGCGGGCCCAGACCGAGGCGATCCTCGCCCTGACCGAGGAGGTACGGGCGCTGCGGGCGGAGGTCGAGGCGTTGAAGTACGGGTCGCACAGGGCGGAGCCCCTCAGAGCAACCCGATCCCCGGTGACGCCGCCCCCGCCATCCAGATGATCGCCAGCAGGGTGTCGATCGCGCCCAGGGCGACGGCGACCAGGGCCGGGACCGGGCGGGGGCCCGACCAGGTACGGCCCATGGCCAGCCAGCCGCAGGCGATCGCCGCGGGGCCCAGGACGATGCCCAGGGTGAAGAATCCGGCGACCGCGCAGACCAGGCCGACGATGCCGAGCGTCGCGCGATCCGGCCCTCCCCCAGTCTCGGCTTCGCTCGACCGGGGGGACCCCCATCGTGACCCCATCCGGCCACGTGAGCGGGGGTACCTGCGCGTGCCGTGTCCGAAGCCGGCCATCGTCAACTCCCTGGTTTCCGGGGATGCTTCGATGACCGGGTACCCACGACACGCGGTCCATGCCCCGCGTTCGCCGGGCCGTCGGCGCGCTGTCCCCCTCCGGCAGCGCGCCGCAGCCCTGGCCGCCCTCCCCTGCGGAGGGCTTGACTAACTGTGACCTGCGGCGCGCACCGGAGGCGAGGGACCTTTAGCGTTGTCACCCTGATAGGGGAATTCTCTTGAAATCCCGTCAGGTCCGGCGGGCCTTCGAGGGCGTCAGATGTGGCCGACCCCCGCGCCCGCCTCCGCGTTCTGGCCGCGCTTGGTGAGCAGGGCGACGAACACCGCGACGACCGCCACTCCGGCCGCCACCAGGGACGCCAGGCTCATACCGGAGATGAACGTGTCATGGGCGACGTCCGTGATCTTCGCGGCGATCTCCGGCGGGGTCTGCGGCGTGACCGGGGGCACGCCGACCTGGACCGCCTCGGAGGCCTGGTCCAGCTGGGCGGGGGTGAGCTCCGGAAGGCCGGCCGCGGTCCAGTTGGACGGCAGGTCGCTGTCGACCTTCGAGGCCATCACGGCGCCCAGCACGGCCGTACCGAGACTGCCGCCGATCTGCATGGCCGCCTGCTGGAGACCGCCGGCCACGCCGGACAGCTCCATGGGCGCGTTGCCGACGATGACCTCGGTCGCGCCGACCATGACCGGGGCGAGGCCCAGGCCCAGCAGGGCGAACCAGAGCGACATCACGGCGCTGCCGGTGTCCGTCTCCAGCGTGGACATGCCGTACATGGCGATCGCGGTGGCCGCCATGCCGCCGGCCAGCGGCACCCGCGGGCCCAGCTTGGTGATCATCGCGCCGGCCAGCGGGGAGCCGACGATCATCATGCCGGTGAGCGGGAGGAGGTGCAGACCGGCGTCGATCGGGGTCATCCCGTGCACGTTCTGCAGATAGAACGTCACGAAGAACAGGCCGCCCATGAAGGCGATGGCCATCAGGACCATCAGGACCACACCCGCCGACAGCGGGACCGAGCGGAACAGCGCCAGCGGGATCAGCGGCTCCTTGACCCGCGTCTCCCAGAAGGCGAACGCGCCGAAGAGCACGACGGAGACGACGACGAACGCCCAGGTCTTCGCATCGCCCCAGCCCCAGGTCGGGGCCTTGATCAGGGCCCAGACCAGGCAGAACATCGCGGCCGAGAGGAACGCGATGCCCAGCAGGTCGAAGGAGCGGGGCGCGTTCCGCGCACGGTGGTCGAGCAGGATCAGCGTGCCGAGGACCAGGGCGAGGACGCCGACCGGCACGTTGATGAAGAACACCGACTGCCAGTTGACGTGCTCGACGAGGACACCGCCGAGGATCGGGCCGCCCGCGGTGGAGGCGCCGATGACCATGCCCCAGATGCCGATGGCCATGTTGAGCTTCTCGGCCGGGAACGTCGCGCGCAGCAGGCCGAGCGCGGCCGGCATGAGCAGCGCGCCGAACAGGCCCTGGAAGACGCGGAAGGTGACGACCAGCGCGATGCTGTCGGACAGGCCGATCGCGCCGGAGGCGGCGGCGAAGCCGACGACGCCTATCAGGAAGGTCTGGCGGTGGCCGAAGCGGTCGCCGAGCTTGCCCGCGGTGATCAGGGAGACCGCGAGGGCGAGGAAGTAGCCGTTGGTGATCCACTGCACCTGGGCGAAGGTGGCGCCCAGGTCCTTCTGGATGGCCGGGTTGGCGATGGCCACGATGGTGCCGTCGAGGGCCACCATCATGACCCCGACGGCGACGGTGATGAGCGTGAACCACGGGTGGCCGCGGAGCCCCTGGGCCGGCGGCTGGTCCGACGGGACCGCTGCTGCCCTGTCCCCCGATCCCGTCGTGTCGATGGTGGTCTGACTAGTCATGCGTCGAGGCTAAGGACAGCCACTGACAATTGACAAACGAGTTCACAAGTCAGTAACTGACACCTATGGAAACACTGCGCGAACGCAAGAAGCAGCGCACCCGGGAGGCGCTGCTGCGGGCAGCCGTGGAGCTGTTCCTCTCGCGCGGCTACGAGCACACCACCGTCGACGCGATCGCCGAGGCCGTCGACGTCTCGCAGCGCACGTTCTTCCGCTACTTCGCCGGCAAGGACGAGGCCGCGCTGGGCCTGGTGGAGCTGACGGTGGACCGGTTCGTGCGGGCCGTGCGGGAGCGTCCGCCCCACGAGCCCCCGATGGAGGCGCTGCGGCAGGCCGTGCTGGACGGCTGGTACTCGATCAACGAGGTCGTCGAGAGCGTCGTCCCCGTGGAGCTGTATCTGCGGATGTACCGGGTGATCGAGTCGACGCCGGTGCTGCTCGCCGCGCATCTGCGGCGGTCGGCGGAGGCCGAGGAGAGCCTGGCGCGGGTGATCGCGCAGCGGGAGGGCCTGGACGTCGACGCCGATCCGCGCCCCCGGCTCGCGGTGGCGGTGTTCAGCGGGGTGATGCGGGTGACCGAACGGCAGTGGGTGACGCGGGAGGAGTTCAGCCTGGAGGGCATCCACGCGCTGACGGCCCAGTATCTCGATCAGGTGGGGCCCGCTCTGCTGGGGAGCTGGCGCGAGGCCTGAAGGCCTTTATGACCACCGACACGCCCATCCAAACGTGATCCCAGTCACTTCATTAACCTGAGACCCTCCCGTTCTCCTAGTGTGTCCTCCCAGTGACTTCCTTCGACACCTCCCCGCAACTGAGCGCCTGGCGCGCGCTGCTCGCCCTGGCCGTGGTGTTCGTGATGCTGGCGACCACCGGCTGGACCGCCGTACGCCATCACCAGGGGACCACCGCCCTCAAGGCCTCGCGCACCGCCTGGGAGCACGGCCGGATCGGCGGCCGCGAGCTCCCGGAGCCCGACACGGCTCCCGGCCGGCTCGCCCGCTTCTTCGCCTCGCTGAGCGCCGCCCAGCGTACCGAGCTCGTGCACGAGTACGCGCTCGCCGTGGGCAACATGAACGGCGCCCCGGTCGAGCTGCGCTACCGCGCCAACCGGATCGCGCTGCGCCAGCAGGCGCGGATCGAGCGCAAACGGGTGCGCGACAACAGGCTCTCCCCCGCCGGGCAGCAGGAGGCGGGGCGGCGCATGCACCGCTACGAGGCGATGAGCGTCGCCGGCCGGCAGATCCTCGCCTTCGACCCGGAGGGCTCGGGCCGGGCCGCCGAGGTCTTCGGCGACCTGGACCAGGCCGAGCGGATCTCCGTCGTCGTCCCCGGCGTCGACACCGACCTGCTCACCTTCCAGCGCACCCGGCGCAAGTACTCGGCGCCGGTCGGCATGGCCCAGGCGCTGTACGCGGCGGAGCGCGAGGCGAGCCCCTCGACCCGCACGGCCGTGATCGCCTGGGCCGACTACACCTCCCCCGACGGCCTCGGCATCGACTCGGCGACCGCGATGCGCGCCGAGAACGGCGCCGTACGTCTCAACGCCCTGCTGCGCACCCTGCCCGGCGGCGCGCCGGTCTCGATGTTCTGCCACAGCTACGGCTCCGTGCTGTGCGGTGTCGCCGCGCACACGATGCCGCAGCGGGTGACCGACATAGCGGTGGCCGGCAGCCCCGGCATGCGGGTGGAGAAGGCGGCCGAACTGGGCACCGACGCCCAGGTGTGGGCGATGCGGGACGCCGACGACTGGGTGCAGGACGTACCGCACCTGGAGGTCGGCGGGCTGGGGCACGGCGAGGATCCGATGGCCCGGGCGTTCGGGGCACGGGTGCTGTCCTCCCGCGACGCGGAGGGCCACGGCGGCTACTTCGTGCCCGGCACCGACAGCCTGCGCAACCTCGCCGGCATCGGCACTGGCGCGTACCGTTCGGTGGAGTGCGCCGACGATGCCGGCGCCTGCCGGGAGGGTTTGTCCGACACGACCACGGCCGGACGCGCGTAGAGACGCAGGAATTGCGGCGCGCGTGAGGAGGGGACGAAGATGCGTGTCCCGCATACGATGAGCCGCATGGGTGACGTACTGGCCGGATTTCATGCCGCCTGGGAGTTCGAGTCCGACTCCGTCCTCATCCGCTACGAACGGGGGATGCGCACACCCAAGCTGCTGTCGGCGCTGGGTGAACGGAGAGTTCCGCTGACCGCTCTGTCCGGGGTGACCCTCACGCCCGGCAGACGCGGGACGGTCGTGCTGCGCGCCGAGCCGCGGCCGGGGGCCGATCCGCTGATGGAGGCGGCGGCGGGACAGCTGAAGGAAGGGTGCGACCCGTACCGGCTGGTGCTGCCGGCCGAACGGGAGGTGCTCGCCGAGTACTACGCCGAGGAGCTGCGGTCCCGGCTGGCCGGCTCCGGCGCCGGTCCGGCGGAACGGTTCCTCGTGCCGGCTCCCAAGGCTCCGCTGTCCTTCAAGGCGTACGACGGGAAGGCGTCCTTCGACGGCCGCACCGTGCGCTTCCGGTGGTTCTGGACGGGTGCCTCGTCGGCGAAGTGGAAAGCCGGCGACCAGAGTTTCGCCGTCTCCGAACTGAGCGGCGTGGAGTGGCGGTCGCCGGAGGTGTTCGAAGGACACCTCCGGCTGTTGCGCGGGGACGACGCCCCCGCGCAGGCCGACCAGGACCCGGGGACCGTGGTGTTCGGGCTGGGCTACGGGCCGGTGCACGAATCACTGCCGTTCGCCGCCGCCGTACTGGCCTCGGTGCGGGCGCGGGGGACGGCGGCCGCCGTCCCCGCGTCCGCGCCCCGCCGCGATCCCGCGGACATCGCCGAACGGATCCGTCACCTCGGGGAACTGCACGAGGCCGGGCTGGTCACCGACGAGGAGTTCTCCGTGAAGAAGGCGGAGCTGCTGGCGGAGCTGTGACTACTCCCGCCCGGCGGAGGTGAACGTCATGTCCGCGTAGCGGTCGCCCGCCACCTTCGCCGCTATCGGTTCCAGCAGGGCCAGTTCCTCGTCCGTCAGACGCAGCGCGGTCGCCCTCGCGTTCTCCTCCACCCTGCCCGGCTTGCGCGTGCCCGGGATCGGGATCACCGGCAGGCCGTGGACCTCGGACTGCCGGTGGACCCAGGCGAGGGCGATCTGGCCGGGCGAGGCGTCGTGGGCCTCGGCCACGCTGCGCACGGGCTCCAGGAGCGCCGCGTTGGCCGCCGCGTTCTCGCCGGTGAAGCGGGGCTGCGTACGGCGGAAGTCGTCGGCCGTGAGGTCCTGGGCGGCGTCGGCGAAGGAGCCGGTGAGGAAGCCGCGGCCGAGCGGGGAGTACGGGACGAGGGCCACGCCCAGTTCGCGGGCCGCCGGGACGACCTGCGCCTCGATGTCGCGGCTGAACAGCGACCATTCCGACTGCACGGCGGCGATGGGGTGCACGGCCTGCGCCGCCCGCAGTTCGGCGGCCGTCACCTCGCTCAGGCCCAGGTGCTTGACCTTGCCCTGGCGCACCAGCTCGGCCATCACGCCGACGGTCTCCTCGATCGGCACGGCCGGGTCGCGCCGGTGCATGTAGTAGAGGTCGACGGCATCGACGTCCAGCCGCCGCAGGCTCGCCTCGACGGCCTCACGGATGTACGGCGCGTCGTTGCGGATGATCCGCCGGGTCGGGTCTTCCCGCGGGATCGACAGGGCGAACTTGGTGGCGATGACGACCTCGTCGCGGTGGGCCTTGAAGAACGGCGAGAGGAACCGCTCGTTCTCGCCGGCGCCGTACGCGTCCGCGGTGTCGTAGAGGGTGATGCCGAGTTCCAGGGCGCGCTCCAGGGTGGCCCGGGACTCCTTCTCGTCCGAGGGGCCGTACGCGAAGCTCATGCCCATGCAGCCGAGGCCCTGGACGCCGACCTCGGGGCCGCCGTCACCGAGTCGTGCGGCCGGGATCCTGCTGTCGGTCATCGGGGGGTCCTCTCGGCTTCGTACGCCTGGACGCGCGAGGCGTCCGCATAGAACATGATCTTGCGGTCGAGCACGGCGAGCGTGTCCTGGAGTTCGGCGATCCGGGCCCGGACGTCCCGGCGGGTCGCCTCCAGCAGCTCGCAGCGCTCGCCGTACGTGCTGTCGCCCTCGCGCACCAGCTCGGCGTACCGCACCATGTCGGCGACCGGCATACCGGTCAGCCGCAGCTTGCCGACGAGGTCGAGCCAGTCCAGGTCGCGGTTGCTGTAGCGGCGCTGGCCGGTGTGCGAGCGGTCGATGTGGGACATCAGCCCGATCCGCTCGTACCAGCGCAGGGTGTGGGCCGTCAGGCCGGTGAACGCGACGACCTCGCTGATCGTGTAGCTGTCCTGCCCGTCGGGGCGGGGATGCCGCGGTGGTGGCGCGGAGCAGACGTCTGCGGGGCTGGGGGCTTGCTCGGTGGTCACGGGCGTGGTCTGCAACACCGTCATGGACCCCACGCTATGACCTTGGAGCGCACTCCAAGCAAGCGGAATCGGTAAGAATTCGGGGGACGCGGCCTGATCACGACGGTTAGCGTGCGGGGCCATGACCCTTGTGCGCCGGGCGCTGCCCGAGGACGCCGCCGAGGTACTGCGGCTGCGTCAGGTGATGATCGACTCCCTGGCCGGCACCTCCGCCGGGCCGACCGGCTGGCAGACCGAGTCCCTGCCCGGACTGCGGGCCCGGCTCGCCGAGCCCGACGGTGGTTTCGGCGCGTTCGTCGTGGACCATCCGGAGCGGGCGGGGGCGCTGGCCGCGCTGGTGGTGGGGACGGTGGAGTACCGGATCGGACGGGCCGGCAACCCGCACGGCACCCTCGGGTACGTCTTCAGCGTGGCGACCGACCCGGACGCCCGCCGCCGCGGGTACGCGCGCGCCTGCATGGACGCGCTGCTGGAGTGGTTCCGGGCGCGGGGGGTCCGACAGGTGCAGCTCACCGCGTCCGCCGAGGCCGAGCCGCTGTACGCGTCCCTGGGCTTCAGGCCCAAGCCCGACCCCTTGCTGGAGCTGCTTCTGTGAGGGACATAGGCTCGTCGGCATGTCGCTGAAGAGCCTCGCGCTGATCGAGAACTGGCCGGTTCCCTCCGCCGCGGCGGGTGTCGTACGGGCCGACGGCACGGTCCTGGGCACCCACGGGCCCGCCGACCGGCGCTTCCCGCTGGCCTCGGTCACCAAGCCGCTCGCCGCGTACGCCGCGCTGGTCGCGTACGAGGAAGGGGCGGTGGAGCTGGACGAGCCCGCCGGACCGGCCGGGGCGACCGTCCGCCACCTCCTCGCGCACACCTCGGGGCTGGCCTTCGACGAGCACCGGGTGACGGCTCCCCCCGGGGATCGGCGGCTGTACTCCAACGCCGGGTTCGAACAGCTCGGGGACCACATCGCCAAGGCGACGGACATCCCGTTCGCGGAGTATCTGCGGCAGGCCGTGCTGGAGCCGCTGGGCATGACCGCCACCTCGCTGGAGGGCTCCCCGGCGAAGGACGGGGTGTCGACGGTCGAGGACCTGCTGCGGTTCGCGGCGGAGGTGCAGGCGCCGCGGCTGCTGGACCCGCGCACGGTGGCGGAGGCGATGACCGTCCAGTACCCGGGCACCAAGGGCGTCCTGCCGGGCTACGGCCACCAGAACCCGAACGACTGGGGGCTCGGCTTCGAGATCCGCGACGCCAAGTCCCCCCACTGGACCGGTTCCTCGTCCTCCCCGCGCACCTTCGGCCACTTCGGGCAGTCCGGTACGTTCCTGTGGATCGACCCGGACGCGGGGCTGGCCGCCGTCGCGCTCACGGACCGGGCGTTCGGGCCGTGGGCCGTCGAGGCGTGGCCGGCCTTCACGGACGCGGTGCTCGCCGAACTCCGGTAGCCGGGCGCCGTCCCGGGACACACGCCCACGGGCCCTACGGCTTGCCCATCTCCCACACCAGCAGCTCGGCCGCGCTCACGCCGACCGCCTCCAGGCCCTCGGTGTCCGTCAGGCGTGCCGCGTCTCCCGGTCCCAGTGCGGCGCCGTCGAGCCGTACTTCGCCGCGTACGACGTGCACGTACACGTACGCCGCGTCCGGCACCGCCGTCCGCTCCCCCGCCGCCAGTCGCCGGACGTGGAGCAGCGCGGCCGCCTCCGGTACGGCGTACGGGGTGGAGTCGGCGATGCCGTGCACGATCTCGTAGGACGGGTCGCCGCCGGGGTCCAGGGGAGCGAGCCACATCTGGACGAAGGTGAGGGGGTCCGGGCCGTCGTTGCGTTCGACGTGGCGGACGCCGGCGGCCGAGCTGAGACGCTGGACGTCCCCGGGGCGGACCGTCGTCCCGTGGCCGGTGGAGTCGCGGTGGGTGAGTTCGCCCTCGACCACCCAGGTCACGATCTCCGTGTGGCTGTGGGGGTGCTCGTCGAAGCCGGCACCGGGGGCGAGGCGTTCCTCGTTGCAGGCGATCAGCGCGCCGAAGCGCAGGTTGTCCGGGTCGTAGTGGGGTCCGAAGGAGAAGGCGTGCCGGGTCTCGATGCCGGCCGCCGGGTCCCCGCCGGGGTAGCGCTCGTCGGCGCGGCGTACGTCCATCACGCCCCCCACGGTAGACCTGCCGCCGGCCGTGCGAACCCCTCACCTGCGACCCGGCGGCACACGCCGCCGTCCGGATAAGGCAGTCTTGTCCACGTGCCCGAACCCGAAGCCACCCACCCCGACGCCGCAGCGCACGCCGCCCACCCGCACCCCGCGACCCTGAAGCGGCTGGTGAAGTCCTCCGGGAGTCTCGCCGCCCAGGCCATCGCGCGCATGGACGAGACGCTGCCGTGGTACCGGGCGATGCCGCCGGAGAACCGTTCCTGGATCGGGCTGGTCGCCCAGGCGGGCATCGCCGCCTTCACGGAGTGGTTCCGGCACCCGGACGCCCCGCAGGCCATCTCCACCGACGTCTTCGGGACCGCGCCGCGCGAGCTGACCCGGGCGATCACCCTGCGGCAGACCGTCGAGATGGTGCGCACCACGATCGAGGTCATGGAGTCCGCGATCGACGAGGTCGCGGCCCCCGGTGACGAGAGCGTGCTGCGCGAGGCGCTGCTCGTGTACGCCCGGGAGATCGCCTTCGCCACCGCCCAGGTGTACGCCCAGGCGGCCGAGGCACGCGGTGCCTGGGACGCCCGGCTGGAGTCGCTCGTCGTGAACGCGGTGCTGAGCGGGGAGGCGGACGAGGGGGCGGTCAGCCGGGCCGCCGCGCTCGGCTGGAACGCGCCGGAACATGTGTGCGTCGTGCTGGGGACCGCCCCGGACGGGGACTCGGAGCTGACCGTCGAGGCCATCCGGCGGGCCTCCCGGCACGCCAAGCTCCAGGTGCTGACCGGGGTGCTCGGGTCCCGGCTCGTCGTCATCGCGGGCGGCAGCGACAATCCGCTCGCCGTCGCCCGGTCCCTGATCGGTCCTTTCGCGGCGGGTCCGGTCGTCGCCGGGCCCGTGGTGCCCGACCTGCTGGCCGCGACCCGGTCCGCGCAGGCCGCCGCGGCCGGGCTCAAAGCGTGTTCCGCCTGGCAGGACGCACCCCGCCCGGTCCTGGCGGACGATCTGCTTCCGGAACGCGCGATCGCCGGTGATCCCAGCGCGCGCGAGCAGTTGGTGGAGGAGATCTACAGACCGCTGGAAGAGGCCGGCTCCGCACTCCTGGAGACGCTCTCCGTCTATCTCGAACAGGCGAGCAGTCTGGAGGGCGCGGCCCGGATGCTGTTCGTGCATCCCAACACCGTGCGCTACCGGCTTCGACGTGTGACTGACGTCACCGGTTGGTCGCCGTCGGATGTACGCTCCGCATTCACCCTGCGGATCGCGCTCATCCTGGGGCGCCTCGTCGATGGAGATCTCCAGGCCTAGGCTTTTGTCGGGGGCCCACAAAACCCCCTGCCGTTCTTCGTCCCTGTCCCCACGGGCGGCTTGGGCCGTCCACAAGAGAGAGTGTGAGAGTGCTCGTACTCGTCGCTCCCGGCCAGGGCGCCCAGACGCCCGGCTTCCTGACCCCCTGGCTCGACCTCCCCGGTGTCGAGGACCGCCTGCGTGCCCTGTCGGCGGCCATCGACCTCGACCTGGTGCACTACGGCACGAACGCCGACGCGGACGAGATCCGTGACACCGCGATCGCCCAGCCGCTGCTCGTGGCGGCCGGGCTCGTCTCCGCCGCGGCACTGGGTGCCTACCCGGGGGCCGCCGACGCGGCGGTCACGCCCGGCGCCGTCGCCGGCCACAGCGTCGGCGAGATCACCGCCGCCGCCTTCGCGGGCGTCCTCGACGACACCGCCGCCCTGACCCTCGTACGCAAGCGGGGCCTGGCCATGGCCGACGCCGCGGCGATCACCGAGACCGGGATGTCGGCGCTGCTCGGCGGCGACCCCGAGGTGTCCGTCGCGCACCTGGAGAAGCTGGGCCTGACCCCGGCGAACATCAACGGCGCGGGCCAGATCGTCGCCGCGGGCACGCTGGAGCAGCTCGCCGCGCTGAACGAGGACAAGCCCGAGGGCGTCCGCAAGGTCGTCCCGCTGAAGGTCGCCGGCGCCTTCCACACGCACCACATGGCCCCGGCCGTCGAGACCCTCGCCAAGGCCGCCGCGGACCTTTCCCCGGCCGACCCGAAGACCGTCTACGTCTCCAACAAGGACGGGCGGACCGTCGCCACCGGCGCCGAGGTGCTCGAGCGGCTGGTCGGCCAGGTCGCCAACCCCGTCCGCTGGGACCTGTGCATGGAGACCTTCAAGGAACTCGGCGTGACCGCCCTCGTCGAGGTGTGCCCCGGCGGCACCCTGACGGGCCTGGCCAAGCGCGCCCTGCCCGGTGTGAGGACGCTCGCGCTGAAGACCCCCGACGACCTCGACGCCGCCCGCGAGCTCATCGCCGAGGCGTCGACATCTGCCGCTGACGCGGCGGGTGCCTGACAAGGAGCCCTGATGGCGAAGATCAAGCCCAGCAAGGGCCACCCGTACGCGCGCATCCTCGGCGTCGGCGGCTACCGGCCCACCCGGGTGGTCCCCAACGAGGTCATCCTGGAGACGATCGACTCCTCCGACGAGTGGATCCGCTCCCGCTCCGGCATCGAGACCCGGCACTGGGCGAACGACGAGGAGACCGTCGCCGCCATGTCGGTCGAGGCGGCCGGCAAGGCGATCGCCGACGCCGGGATCACCTCCGAGCAGATCGGCGCCGTGGTCGTCTCGACCGTCTCGCACTTCAAGCAGACCCCGGCCGTGGCCACCGAGATCGCCGACAAGCTCGGCACGGACAAGGCCGCCGCGTTCGACATCTCGGCGGGCTGCGCGGGCTTCGGCTACGGCCTGACACTCGCCAAGGGCATGATCGTCGAGGGCAGCGCCGAGTACGTGCTCGTCATCGGCGTGGAGCGGCTGAGCGACCTGACCGACCTGGAGGACCGCGCCACGGCCTTCCTGTTCGGCGACGGTGCCGGCGCGGTCGTCGTCGGTCCCTCCACCGAGCCGGCGATCGGGCCGACGGTGTGGGGCTCCGAGGGCGACAAGTCGGAGACCATCAAGCAGACCGTGCCGTGGACGGACTACCGCGACGGCGAGGTCGAGCGCTTTCCCGCGATCACGCAGGAGGGCCAGGCGGTCTTCCGCTGGGCGGTGTTCGAGATGGCGAAGGTCGCCAAGGAGGCGCTGGACGCCGCCGGGATCACCGCCGACGAACTGGACGTCTTCATCCCGCACCAGGCCAACGAGCGGATCATCGACTCGATGGTGAAGACCCTCAAACTGCCGCAGTCCGTCAAGGTCGCCCGTGACGTACGCACCACCGGCAACACCTCGGCCGCCTCGATCCCGCTCGCGATGGAGCGGCTCCTGGCGACCGGCGAGGCGAAGAGCGGCGACACCGCGCTCGTCATCGGTTTCGGGGCGGGTCTCGTCTACGCCGCCACTGTCGTTACCCTCCCCTAGGCACTCCGTGCCGGATCATGCGGTCCGGCGCGGGAAAGCACCACCGCCACACCCTCTGGAACACAACGAAGGAGCGCCACCATGGCCGCCACTCAGGAAGAGATCGTCGCCGGTCTCGCCGACATCGTGAACGAGATCGCCGGCATCCCGGTTGAGGACGTCCAGCTGGACAAGTCCTTCACCGACGACCTGGACGTCGACTCGCTGTCCATGGTCGAGGTCGTCGTCGCCGCCGAAGAGCGCTTCGACGTCAAGATCCCGGACGAGGACGTCAAGAACCTCAAGACGGTCGGCGACGCGACCGACTACATCCTCAAGCACCAGGGCTGATCGACCGATCCTCTGGGCTGAACTGCCCCGCCACCCGGCGGTGGCGCCGCTGAATCCCGATCCGTTGGAGAAAGAATCCGTGAGCCCGACCAATCGCACCGTGGTCGTCACCGGTATCGGCGCAACCACACCGCTGGGTGGCGACGCAGCCTCTACCTGGGAGGGCCTCGTCGCCGGCAAGTCCGGCGTCAAGGTCCTGGAGCAGGAGTGGGCGGCCGAGCAGGCCGTCCGTATCGCGGCCCCGGTCGCCGTGGAGCCCACCGAGGTCATCCCGCGGCCGCAGGCCCGCAAGCTGGACCGCTCGGCGCAGTTCGCGCTGATCGCGGCCCAGGAAGCCTGGAAGGACGCCGGCTTCGAGGCCAAGGCCGGTGAGGACGCCTCCGTCGACCCCGACCGTCTCGGCGCCGTCATCGCCTCCGGCATCGGCGGTGTCACCACCCTCCTCGACCAGTACGACGTGCTGAAGGAGAAGGGCGTCCGCCGGGTCTCCCCGCACACCGTGCCGATGCTGATGCCCAACAGCCCGTCCGCCAACGTGGGTCTGCTCGTGGGCGCCCGCGCGGGCGTGCACACCCCGGTCTCCGCCTGCGCGTCGGGCGCCGAGGCCATCGGCTACGCCATCGAGATGATCCGTACGGGCCGCGCCGACGTCGTCGTCGCCGGCGGTACGGAGGCGGCGATCCACCCGCTGCCCATCGCCGCGTTCGGCAACATGATGGCGATGTCCAAGAACAACGAGGACCCGCAGGGTGCCTCGCGTCCCTACGACGTCGCCCGCGACGGCTTCGTCATGGGCGAGGGCGCCGGTGTGATCGTCCTGGAGTCCGCCGAGCACGCGGCCGGACGCGGGGCCCGCGTCTACGCCGAGGCCGTCGGGCAGGGCATCTCCGCCGACAGCCACGACATCGTGCAGCCGGAGCCCGAGGGCCGCGGCATCTCGCACGCCCTGCAGAACCTGCTGGACCGCACCGACCTGGACCCGGCGGAGATCGTGCACGTCAACGCGCACGCCACCTCCACGCCGGCCGGTGACATCGCCGAACTGAAGGCGCTGCGCAAGGTCTTCGGCGACGACGCCGACCACATGGCGGTCTCGGCGACCAAGTCGATGACCGGTCACCTGCTGGGCGGCGCGGGCGGTGTCGAGTCCGTCGCGACGATCCTCGCGCTGTACCACCGGGTGGCGCCGCCGACCATCAACGTCGAGAACCTCGACCCCGAGGCCGAGGCGAACGCGGACATCGTCCGCGGCGAGGCCCGCAAGCTGCCCGTGGAGGGCCGTATCGCCGCGCTGAACGACTCGTTCGGCTTCGGCGGCCACAACGTGGTGCTGGCGTTCCGCACGATCTGACGTCCGCCGTGAACGGCGCCGGCCCGGACCCTCGGTGAGGGTCCGGGCCGGCGCCGTTTCCGTGGCCGGTCGGCTCAGACCACCTGGTGCAGCCAGCGCACCGGGGCTCCCTCGCCGGCGTACCGGAAGGGCTCCAGTTCGTCGTCCCAGGGCTTGCCGAGGAGCTTGGCGATCTCCGCCTCCAGGTCGGTCTCCTCGCGCTGCGAGCGGGTCAGGGCGGCGCGCAGACGGTCCTCGGGGATGAGGATGTCGCCGTGGATGCCGGTGACGGCGTGGAAGATGCCGAGGTCGGGGGTGCAGCTGTAGCGCTCGCCCTCGGCGGTGGCGCAGGGTTCGGCGGTCACCTCGAAGCGGAGCAGGTGCCAGCCACGCAGGGCCGAGGCCAGCTTGGAGGCGGTGCCGGCCTCGCCCTTCCAGGAGAACTCCGAGCGCCAGGTGCCGGGCGCGGCGGGCTGCCGGATCCAGTCGAGGTTGACGCGCGTGCCGAGCACCCCGGCGACGGCCCACTCGACGTGCGGGCACAGCGCGCGCGGCGCGGAGTGCACGTACAGAACTCCACGTGTCGTCACCGGGACCTCCGGGCAGAGCGGGACAGTCTTGCAGGCGGGCAGGGCGGCGGTGTCGGGGCAGCCGCGTTGATGGCGAGGCTACCGTGCGGCGGCGCAAGGAGTGTGACGTACCGTCGGTCCCGGCGCCGTGAACGTCCGCCTTTCACTCGGCAGGACGCCTGGACGGGTGGGAAGCGTTCCCTCTTGTGGGTCCTGTCCGGTCGTCGTCCGGACGGGTGGCGGGGGCGGCCGGGAACTCCTGTGCGTTGTCATGGGTGGGGCCGTCCGTCCGAGGAGCGAGGGGATCACCAGGGGATGCGGAAGCGAAACCGGCGGGTGCGGGCGGTGCTCGCCGTCACGAGCGCGGCCGTCCTGGGCCTGGCCGGCTGCGACGCGCTGGGCGGGGATGACGACCCGGGGACCTCGGGCGCGGGAGCGCGGCGGGCGAAGGCCTCCCAGGCACCGCTGTGGGACACGAGCCCGGCGTCGATAGCGGCGGTGGGCGACTCCATCACCCGCGGCTTCGACGCCTGCACGGTCCTGCAGGACTGCCCCGCGGCGTCCTGGGCGACCGGCGCCAGCGCCGAGGTGAACAGCCTCGCCGTACGGCTGCTGGGCGCGTCGAAGGCCGCCACGCACAGCTGGAACTACGCCGTGACCGGCTCCCGGATGGCGGATCTGGCGGGCCAGATGACGCAGGCCGCGGCGGAGAAACCGCAGCTCGTGACGGTGATGGCGGGGGCGAACGACGCCTGCCGGGAGTCGCCGTCGGCGATGACCTCGGTGGCCGCCTTCCGCAGCGGGTTCGAGGACGCGATGGGCACGCTGCGCCGGTCGCTGCCGAAGGCGCAGGTGTATGTGGCGAGCGTGCCCAACCTGAAGCGGCTGTGGTCGCAGGGCCGGACGAACGCGCTGGGCAAGCAGATCTGGAAGCTGGGCATCTGTCCTTCGATGCTGGGCGACGCGGACGCGCTGGACGCCGCGGCGACCGCGCGGCGGGACACCGTGCAGCAGCGGGTGGAGGACTACAACAGGGTGCTGAAGGAGGTCTGCGCGAAGGACGCGCGGTGCCGGTTCGACGGCGGCGCGGTGTACGACTTCCGCTTCGGAACCGATCAGTTGAGTCACTGGGACTGGTTCCATCCGAGCGTGGACGGACAGGCTCGGCTCGCGGAGATCGCGTACCGGAGAGTCACCGGACCGGTCTCGTGACTTAGGGTTTCGCTCATGAGTGAACACTTCGGAACACTTTCCGACGGCACCCCCGTGCACCGCTGGACCCTGGAGCGGTCGGGCACCCGGGTGCGGGTGCTGTCCTACGGCGGGATCGTGCAGTCGGTGGAGGTCCCGGACCGGGACGGGCGGACGGCGGACGTGGTGCTGGGGTTCGCCGGCCTGGACGGCTACCTCACGCATCCGGAGCCGTTCCTCGGCGCTCTGATCGGCCGTTACGCGAACCGGATCGCGCACGCCCGCTTCCCGCTGGACGGGGTGACGTACGCGCTGGAGCCCACCGACGCGCCCCACTCCCTGCACGGCGGGTCACGCGGCTTCGACAAGCGGGTGTGGGACGTGGAGCCGGTCGAGCACGGCCTGCGGCTGAGCCGGGTCAGCCCGCACGGCGAGGAGGGCTTCCCGGGCCGGCTGGAGGTCACGGCGACGTACACGCTGGACGCGTCGGGCGCGCTGCGGTTCGGGTACGAGGCGGTCACGGACGCGCCGACGGTGGTGAACCTGACCAACCACAGCTACTTCAACCTGGGCGGCCGGGACGGCGGGGACGCCCGGGGCCACGAACTGCGCCTGGCCGCCTCGCGGTACACCCCGGTCGACGCCGGTCTGATTCCGACCGGTGAACTCGCCGAGGTGGCGGGGACCCGTTTCGACTTCCGCACGGCCCGCAAGACCGGCTCGGGGTACGACCACAACTTCGTGCTCGACAAGGGCGTCACCGCCGCGCCGGAGGAGGTGGCCGAGCTGCACGATCCGGGCAGCGGGCGGGTGCTGACGGTGTCGACGACCGAGCCGGGCGTCCAGGTGTACACCGCGGACCACCTGGGCGAGCCGTTCGTGCCGTGCCAGGGCGTCGCGCTGGAGACCCAGCACTTCCCCGACTCCCCGAACCGCCCGGAGTTCCCGAGCACCGAGCTGCGGCCGGGCGGCACCTACCGGTCGGAGACGGTGTACGCCTTCTCGGTGCGGTAGGCGGCGGTGGAGGGTGTAGCCCCGGTCCAGGGGTCAGGTCCCGGACCGGGGCTGTTCACGGGGTGAGGAGTTCCCGCGTCAGACGTTAACCGTCGCGGTGATCCTGCGGTCGGCGATCGAGCGTCCGACCTGGATTTCGTACGAACCCTTCACAAAGACCCACCGGTGGGCGGCCTCGTCCCACACCTCGAAGGCGCGCCGCGGGAGGTCGACGGTGACCTCGGCGGTCTCGCCGGGGCCGGCCTCGGCGCCGGCGAAGCCGGCCAGCCAGCGGGCCGGGCGGTCGAGCTCCGGCCGTGCCGTCCGCGCCGGCGCCAGGTACACCTGCACGACCTCGCGGCCGGCGCGCCCGCCGGTGTTGCGCAGGCGCACCCTGACGGTGGCGCCGGAGATGTCGGCCGACTCGTACGTCCAGTCGGTGTAGCCGAGGCCGTGGCCGAAGGGGTACGACGGTGTCCTGCCCTCCTTCTCCCAGGCGCGGTAGCCGATGAACAGGCCCTCGGTGTAAGGGAGTTCGCCGTCCACCGGGACGACCTCGGTGACCGGGGCGTCGGCGAGGGAGCCCCAGGTGGTGGGGAGACGGCCGCCGGGCTCGTGGGCGCCGGTGAGGACGTCGGCGAGTGCCGCGCCGCCCTCCTGGCCCGGGAACCAGGTGAGCAGCACCGCGGCGACGTCCTCGCGCCAGGGCAGCTCGACCGGGGAGCCGGAGTTGACGACCACGACGGTGTTCGGGTTGGCGGCGGCGACGGCGCGGACGAGGTCGTCCTGGCGGCCGGGGAGGGTGAGGTCCTTGCGGTCGAAGCCCTCGGACTCGACGCGGTCCGTGGTGGCGACCACGACCACCGCCGTGCCGGCGGCGCGGGCGGCCTCGACGGCCTCGGCGATCAGTTCGTCCTCGTCGCGCCGCGGCTCCTGGTGGGCGAGGGCGAAGGCGACGACCTTGAAGGGGATGTCCTCGGGGAGCGCGAAGACGTAGGTGAGGGAGACCTCCACCGGGGTGCCGGCGGTCAGTTCCACCTGGGCGCGGGGCACGGGGGCGCCGAAGAACGCCTCGAAGGGGTCGCTGTCGTCGGCGGGCAGCTGGGGGCCGTCGAAGTACGTCGTCCCGTCGACGGTGAGGGTGAAGGCGCCGGTGCCCTTGATGCCGAAGGAGTGCGGGCCGCTCTCGCGCGGGGTGAAGGTGCCGGTCAGTTCCACGGTGTGCAGGGTGTCGTGGGTGACGCCCTCGGGCAGGTCCGAACCCATCCACTGGATCTGGCCGTTGGGCGCGGACCCGGTGCCGAGCAGGCGGCCGGAGGCGTCCCGGCAGACGGCCCGCAGCACGAACCCCTTCTCGGCCACCGCGAGTTCGGTGGTGGGGTCGGCACCGACGGCGTAGGTGAGGGTGCCTTCGGGGAGGGCGGCGGTGAGGCCGTCCAGCGGGGAGACGACCCGGGCCGGGAAGACGGTGGCGGAGCCGCCGCCGAGGACGCGGGCGTCGCGGGCGGCGGCGCCGATGAGGGCGACGGTGCCGGGCTTCAGGGGCAGGGCGCCGCGCTCGTTGCGGACCAGGACGAAGGAGCGGCGGGCGATCTCACGGGCCAGGGCCTCGCCGTCGACGGGCGCGGGTGCCTCGGTGACGGCGGGCTCGGCGTCCGCGAGGGCGCCGACCCGGGCGGCCAGGCGCAGGACCCGGCGTACGGCCTCGTCGACCTCGGACTCCTGGAGCCGGCCGTCGCGGACCGCCCGGGCGAGGACCTCGCCGTAGACCGTCCGCGGGCCGGGCATGGCGACGTCGAGGCCGCCGCGGAGGGCGCCCACGGTGTCGCGGGCCGCCATCCAGTCGGAGACGTTGAAGCCGTCGAAGCCCCATTCCCCGCGCAGGATCTCGTTCACCAGGTGGTGGTGCTCGGTCATGGTGGTGCCGTTGACCGTGTTGTAGGCGGTCATGATGCCCCAGGGGCGGGCGTTCTCGACGATGGCCTCGAAGGGGGCGAGGTACAGCTCGCGCAGGGCGCGTTCGCCGACCAGGTTGTTCACGGTGAAGCGGTCGGTCTCGGCGTCGTTGGCGACGAAGTGCTTGACGGTGGTGCCGACACCGCCCTCCTGTACGCCGGCCACGTACCCGCTGCCGATGCGGCCGGTGAGGTACGGGTCCTCGCTGTAGGCCTCGAAGTGGCGGCCGCCGAGCGGGGACCGGTGGAGGTTGACGGTGGGGGCGAGGAGGACGTGGACGCCCTTGCGGCGGGCCTCCTGGGCGAGCAGGGTGCCCGCGCGGTGGGCGAGTCCGGGGTCCCAGGTGGCGGCGAGGGCGGTCGGGGAGGGCAGGGCGACGGACGGGTCGTCGGCGGTCCAGCGCACGCCCCGGACGCCGACGGGGCCGTCGGACATGACGAGGGGCGCCAGGCCGATCTCGGGCAGCCCGGGCAGCGACCACATGTCCCGGCCGGCCAGCAGCCGGGTCTTGGCGTCCAGGTCGAGCTTGCCGAGGGCCGCTTCGACGGCCTCTTCCGTTCCCGCCATGGCGGTGCCTCCTCGTTGAGTGCCTGCGCAACGTGTCCCATCGTGCATCGGTTACCTGTAGAACGGTAGGTTTCGTTATCGCGCTGTTATTTCGACCGCGCCGGATGCCGTACCGTGACGGGCATGAGCGCCAGAACCAGGAGCGAGGAGCGGCGGGCCGAGATCGTCCGGGCGGCCCTGGAGGTGATCGCCGAGCGCGGTTACCGGGGGGCGAGCCTGGCGGCCGTGGCCGAGCGGGTCGGGCTGACCCAGCAGGGGCTGCTGCACCACTTCCCCACGAAGGAGGCGCTGCTGGTGGCCGTCCTGAAGGAACGCGACCAGTGGGACGCCGTCCCCGACACGAGCTGGCGGGTCGACCTGCTGGCCTCGCTCGTCGAGTACAACGCGATGCGGCCCGCCATCATCCAGACCTTCTCGGCGCTGCTCGGCGAGAGCGTGACGGAGGGGCATCCGGCGCGGGAGTACTTCACCGAGCGGTACACCCGGGTGCGGCAGAGCATGGCGGCGGTGCTGCGCGCCGAGTACGGCGAGCGCCTGCCGAACGGGCTCACGCCCGAGCGCACCGCCCCGCTGCTGGTGGCGGTGATGGACGGGCTGCAGTACCAGTGGCTGCTGGATCCCGAGTCGGTGGACATGCCGGGGGCGTTCCGGGACTTCCTGCGGCTGCTGGGCGAGCCGGTGGACTGAGACCGGCCAGGGGGCTCAGTGCGAGGGCGCGAGGGCCAGACTGACGCCCAGGCCGGCCAGGACCGAGCCGATGACCTTGTTGAGGACCCGCTGGCCGCGCAGCATCAGGGTGCGCATCCGGTCGTGGGAGAAGAAGACGGCGACCACCCCGAACCACAGCAGGTGCGCCACCGACATGAACAGGCCGTAGCCGACCTGCTGGGCGACGGGCGTGCCGGGGTCGACGACCTGGGAGAACGTGGAGACGACGAAGAGGGTCGTCTTCGGGTTGAGGACGTTGGTGAGGAAGCCGGTGCGCAGGGCGGCGAGCGGGGTCAGCTCCGTCCTGCCGGTCAGGTCGACCTCGACCTCCCCGCGGGTGCGGAAGGTGCGGATGCCGATGTGGACGAGGTAGGCCGCGCCGATCAGCTTGATGACGGTGAAGAGGAAGGTGGAGGACGCGATCAGCAGGCCCACGCCGAGCATCGTGTACGTGACGTGCACGAGGACGCCCGCGGCGACTCCGATGGCCGCGAGCAGTCCGGTGCGGCGGCCGTAGAGGTAGCTGTTGCGGACGATCATCGCGAAGTCGGCGCCGGGGGCGATCACGGCCAGGACGGTGATGACGGCGACGGCGAGCGTCTCGGTCATGCCGTGAGTTCCTCCTCGGGCACACCGGCCTCGTCCCGCGTCTCCTCGCCGAGCAGGTCACGGGCCATCAGGGTGGCGCCCGCGACCGCGCCCGGCATCAGGAACACCGCGACGACGGGGACGAGGAAGGCAAGCCCCAGGGGCGTGCCGAAACCCCAGACCAGGGCCTTGCGGGAGCGGAGCAGGGCGAGGCGGGCGCGCAGGTCGACGTCACGGCGCTGGAGGGCCACGGCGGTGAGTTCCTCGGTGAGGAAGAAGCCGGTGACGAAGAAGCCGATCACGGGGATCACGGTCTGCCCGACGAGCGGGACGAACCCGAGGGCGAAGAGCAGGACGCCCCACAGCAGGGCCCGGACCAGGATGCGCAGGCTGTCGCGGGCGGAGATCCACAGTTCGCGCCAGAGCGGCAGCCCGGACTCGGGGGCCGTGCCGTCGGGGGACACGTCCCGGTCGACGTGCTCGGAGAGGCTCTCGTAGAAGGGCTGGCCGATGAGGAGCGTGACGGCCGTGAAGGTCAGGACGGCCAGGAGGAGGCCCAGGGCGAACAGCACGGCCACCAGGAAGCCGCGGAAGAGCCCGAGCCAGGGGCTCGACCAGTCGTCGGCGAAGGGCGTCGCCCATGCCACGAAGTCCGTGCCCCACACGGCGAGCGCGACGAGCGCGGCCACGTAGAGCACGAGCGTGATCAGGCCGGGCAGCAGCCCGAAGCCGTACTGCTTGCCGTTCCGGGCCACCCAACGCTGGCCCTGCAGCAGGTACTGGAAGCCCACCCCGAGATCTCGCATGGCCGAACTCTATCGGTCGTGTGCACGCCGGCCGAGACGGTGCGGGCCACCGCGTCCCGCCCGGCCCCCGCCGCCCGCGGCGCCCCGGCAGGCCCGCTTCCCGCGGCTTCCGTAGGCCATCCGGGGCATCGGTGACACCAACCCCGGGCCGGTGCAGTTGAGTCGAACGGGTACACCTCGCCGTACCGATCTACGGAAGCCCCACGAGCTGCGGAGCACGGCCGGCGGCTGAGTTCGAGGAGGAACGGATGACGACGGAGATCCATGGCACCGTGGCGGACGGTTTCGAGGCGGTACGGGAGGAGTTCGCCGCGTTCGTCGCGGAGGAACAGCCGGACTACGAGGGTCAGTTGTGCGCCTATGTGCACGGGCGGCGGGTCGTCGACCTGTGGGCCGGGCCGGACGCGGACGCCGGCTCCCTGTACGGCGTCTACTCGTCCACGAAGGGTGCGGCCCATCTGGTGGTCGCGCTGCTCGTCCAGGACGGCACCCTCGAACTGGACCGCAAGGTCACCTACTACTGGCCGGAGTTCGCGGCCGAGGGCAAGGGCCAGCTGACCCTGCGCGAGCTGATCGCGCACCGGGCCGGAGTGGTCGGCACCGACACCGGCTTCTCACCCCAGGAGCTGGCCGACGACCGGCAGATCGCCGAACGCCTCGCCGACCAGCGGCCGTTCTGGCGCCCGGGCACCGCCTTCGGCTACCACGGGCTGGTGATCGGGGCGCTCACGGGCGAGGTGGTCCGGCGGGCCACGGGCCGTACGCTCCAGGAGGTGTACGAGGAGCGGGTGCGCGCCCCGTACGGGCTGGACCTCTTCCTGGGACTGCCGGCCGCGCACGAGCCGCGTTTCCGCACCGCCCTGCCGATGGCGCCGACACCCGAGCAGCAGGCGCTGCTGGACTCCCTGCCGTCCGGGCCGCACACGCTCGCCTCGATCGCCTTCAACCGGCACGCGGCCGAGCCGACCGACCTCGCGCTCCTGCCGAACGACCCGCGGATCCGGGCGAAGGGGCCGGCCTCGGTGGGCGGGGTCGCCTCGGCCCGCGGGCTGGCGGGGCTGTACGCGGCGGCGATCAGCGAGGTGGACGGGAAGGCGCCGCTGCTGAAGGAGGACACGGCGGCGGAGTTCGGGCAGTTCCACTCCGTGGGGTACGACCTGGTGGCCCGCGCCCACAAGTCGTTCGGCCTGGGTTTCCAGGCGACGGCGGACACCTGGCACCCCTTCCTCGGCGCCGGGGCGTTCGGGCACAGCGGGGCGGGCGGCTGTCAGGCCTTCGCGGATCCGCGCAGCGGGCTGGCCTACGGGTACACCCGGCGCCGGTTCGCGTTCCCGGGCGGGGCGGCGCCGGAGAACGGCCGGCTGGCGGCGGCGGTGCACGGCGCGGCGCTCGCCGCCGGGTGACGTACGGGCGAAGGCCGCACCCCACGTCCAGGGGTGCGGCCTTCGCCGTGCGCAACGAGCGGCGCCGGGCGGCGTCACGCCCGGGTGCCGCCGAGGTGCGGCCGGTGTCGCCGGCCGGTCAGAGCTTGACGATCATCTTGCCGGTGTTGTCGCCGCGCAGGACACCGAGGAACGCCTCCAGGTTGTTCTCGATGCCCTCGACGACCGTCTCGCGGTACTTCAGCTCGCCGGAGCGGATCCAGGCGCCGACCTCCTGGACGAACTGCGGCTGCAGGTCGTAGTGGTCGCCGACCAGGAAGCCCTCGATACGGCCCCGGGTCTGGATGAGCCGGGCGAGGTTGCGGGGGCCGGGAGCGGGCTCGGTGTCGTTGTAGACGGAGATCATGCCGCAGACGGCGATGCGGCCGCCCTGGTTGAGGGAGCCGATGGCGGCTTCGAGGTGGTCGCCGCCGACGTTGTCGAAGTACACGTCGACACCGTCGGGAGCGGCCTCCCGCAGCTGGGCGCTCACCGGCCCGTTCTTGTAGTTGAAGGCGGCGTCGAAGCCGTACTCCTCGACGAGGAGCTTGACCTTGTCGTCGGACCCGGCGGACCCGATGACACGGGAGGCGCCCTTGAGCTTGGCGATCTGCCCGACCTGGCTGCCGACGGCACCCGCGGCGCCGGACACGAACACGGCGTCGCCCTCCTTGAAGGCGGCGGTGCGCAGGAGGCCCGCGTAGGCGGTGAGGCCGGTCATGCCGAGGACGCCGAGGTAGGTGGAGAGGGGCGCGGCCTCGGGATCGACCTTGACGGCCTGCTTGGCGTCGAAGGTGGCGTACTCGCGCCAGCCGCCGAAGTGCAGGACGTGGTCGCCGACGGCGATGCCGTCGGCGCCGGAGGCGACGACCTCGCCGACCGCCCCGCCCTGCATGGCCTTGCCCAGCTCGAAGGGGGCGACGTACGACTTCGCCGCGCTCATCCGGCCGCGCATGTAGGGGTCGACGGAGACAAAGGCGTTGCGCACGAGCACCTCACCGGGGCCGGGCTGCCGGATCTCCGCCTCGGCCAGCTCGAAGTCCTCGGGCTTCGGCCAGCCGACGGGGCGGCTCAGCAGACGCCACTCGCGGCTGACGGAGGGGAGCGTGGGGGTGTCGGACATGAGGCTCTTCCTTAGGACGTGCTGCGGCTCTGGCGGGACTGGCGTCCCAGATGTTTCATCACCTGAAACAACCATGCGCCTAAATATTTCATGATGTCAAGTAAACGGGTACCCTGGCTCGCATGGCCACCACACCCCGGACCCCCCTCCCCGACGCCCTGACCCTGGAGGTCGTCGAGCTGATCGGCGAGGTCGTGGCCCGCTTCTACGCGGACTACGAGGAGGCGGCCTCCGACCACGCCCTCACCGGCGCGCAGGCCCGTCTCCTGAGCCTCCTTTCCCTCGAACCGCTGCCCATGCGCAAGCTGGCCCAGAAGCTGAAGTGCGAGCCGTCCAACGTCACCGGCATCGTCGACCGCCTGGAGTCCCGGGGCCTGGTCGAGCGCCGCCCGGACCCGGCCGACCGCCGGGTGAAGCTGGCCGCGGCCACGGAGGAGGGGCGCAGGATCGCCAAGGGTCTGCGCGAGTCGCTGCGCTTCGCACGCGAGCCGCTGGCGGGGCTCGCGGAGGAGGAGCGGGTGGCGCTGCGGGGGCTGCTGCGGCGGATGCTGGAGGCGGAGACGAACAGCGTCTGACATCGCGTCGAACGGCGTACCGCTCCGGGATCACGCCCATTACGATGCGCTGCGCCGCACGTCGCGCACGACGTGGCGGGCGTTCGTTTCCAGAGGGGGATTCCTGTGTTCGTGCTGTCCGTTCTGCTGCTCATAGCGGCGGTCGCGCTGTTCTTCACCGGCCGCGGCCGCACCGGGGGCTGGAGGATCGGGGCGGCGCTCAGCGCCCTGGGGGGCGTGCTGTTCGGCGTCTTCTCCTGCGTGCACGTCGTGAGCGCGTACGAGGTCGGTGTGCCGGTGACCTTCGGCGAGGTCGGCACTCCGATGACCTCCGGCATCCAGTTCAAGTCGCCGTTCACCGAGGTCACGTCCTTCTCGACCCGGCCGGTCGACCTCAACCTCTACGACAAGGACGTGGTCGAGGTCCGCTCCTCGCAGGGCGGGGTGCTGTACGCGGACGTCACCATCAAGTGGGCGGTGGTGCCGGCGAAGGCGGTCGAGCTGTACCGGCTGGCGGGCACCGCGGAGGGCGTCCAGGCGCGGCTGGTGCTGCCGGACAGCCGCGAGATCATCCGCAACGTCTTCGCGAACCACACCAGCGAGGAGGGCTACGCCTCCGCCCGTGAGCAGATCGGCGCGGAGATCGCCGCGTCGGTCAAGGAGCGCCTGGCGCCGCGCGGGATCGACGTCACCGCGGTCAACCTGCGCAATGTGAAGCCGTCGGACAAGCTGCAGGACCAGATCGACAAGAAGATCCAGCAGGAGCAGGCCACCGAGCGGTCTCTGGAGGCGGCCCGCACGGCCAAGGCGGAGGCGGAGCGCAAGCGCATCGAGGCGGAGGGCATCGCCCGCGCCAACAAGATCATCGAGCGCTCGCTGAGCGACAAGGTCCTCTACAACCAGTGCCTGGAGGCCTACAAGGAGGCCGCCAAGGCCAACCCGGTGTACGCGGTCCCGTGCGGCACGGACTCCAACGGCACACCGGTGATCGTCGACACCGGCAAGAACTAGGTCGTGTCCGATGGGTCGCGTGACCCACCTCCTGGGGAATCGTTTCGGTCGTCGTGGGGCGGGGTGATCTTTCGGATGAGGAATGGGCTCGGCTGGAACCGCATCTGCCGAGGAGTGCGGGGCGGGGTGGGCGGTGGCAGTGCCATCGCCGGGTGATCAACGGGATTCTGTTCCGGCAGCGGACTGGCCTGCCCTGGCGGGATTTGCCGTCCCGTTTCGGGAAGTGGAAGACGGTGCATGACCGTCATCGCAGGTGGTCAGCAGACGGCACGTGGGAGAGGATCCTGCGGGCCGTCCAGGCCGACGCCGATGCCGAGGGCCTGATCGACTGGAGCATGGTCAGCGTGGACTCCACCTCCTGCCGGGCCCACCAGCACGCGGCGGGTGCTCGCTCCCGCCCGCCGAGAGTCCCCGGCAGACGAAGCACGCCGGTCCGGCATCGGACCGACGAGGCCCTGGGCCGTTCCAGAGGCGGTCTGACCTGCAAGATTCATTTGGCGGGCAAGAGCGGACGTCGCCCCCTCGCCTTCGTCATCACTCCCGGCCAGTGGGGAGATGCCCCACAGTTAATCCCCGTACTGGAACAGATCCGGGTTCCGCGGCCCGCTGGCGGACACCCGCGTACTCGGCCCGATCACCTCGGCGGCGACAAAGCCTATTCGTCGCGCCGCAACCGTCGCTATCTGCGGCGGCGCCAGATCAAGCACACGATCCCGGAGCCCAAGGACCAGCGTGCCAACCGCCAGCGGCGCGGCAGTAAGGGTGGCCGTCCGACCGGGTTCGACAGAGAGATCTACCGGCGCCGCAACGAAGTGGAGCGAACGATCAACCGGCTAAAGATCTTCCGTGCGGTCGCGACTCGTTACGACAAGAGAGCCTACGTCTTTCACGGGACGGTCACCGTGGCTTCGATCCGGCTCTGGCTGCGTAGGTAGGTTCGCTCGGCCCTACTCCAGCATGCGTTCGACGTCATCCGGGACCCAGGGGAAGGGGACGTTGGGCCATCGCGCGGCGGCCCACGCGTCGAGATCGACGGCGAGAACGGCATCGATGAAGACCTGCGGCGGTCGGTAGCCGTGTGTGGTGATGTAGTGCGTGATCAGGAACGGAGCGGCATAGGCGATGCCTGGCACGCCCGGGATTCGGACCTCCCCGTTCCCTTCCAGAGCCCCTTCCTCAGGACACAGGTCGCATTCGTGCACCCCAAGGCAGACATTCATCCACTGGACCTCCTGAACAGCCTTCAGCTTCTCCACGAACACTGCGGGGACCGTTCCAGTCGAGTACGGCTTGCCGGCTTCCAACCACCCGATGTTCAGGCGGGTGTACGCCGGGCGGTACCCGAGCGCGTAGAAGCCCGACTCCCTGTCCGTGAACTCATCCTCGTCCTGGTAGTCGTACTCGCTGAGATCTTCGTAGAACACCCGCACATCATCGCCGCATCGCTTCTTTGACGCTCAAGCGAGCTACGACCCATCGGACACCCCCTAGGTCGTGTCCGCCGGGCTCACCCGCTCACCTACTCGTCCGAGCCCGACCGGTCGCCGGAGTTCGAGCGCCGGCCCTTGCTGTCCATCGCGCGGAGCGCCTCCCCCGCGGCCAGCGTCACCGCGGCCACCGCGCGCACCCAGCGGGGGCCGCCGCGCGACGCCCACACGACACAGACGCATCCGCCGACGACGAGCACGAGCAGACCTGCCAGGGCGAGCATCTCCACGCTGTCCTCTTCCTCTGCTTCCTGGTGTGTGTCCTGGGTGCCGTGCGTCCTGTCCCGCTGCGGACCCCGCCGTCGTACACATCCGCCGGCGCGGCACCGGTTCCCGGATAATCCGTCGACACCGCGCCCGCCGGGCCGGCAGGCTCAACGCATGACCTACGGAATCGAGTACCGCACCGCTCGGTGAGCGGCCTGTACGACCACGCCCTGCGCCTGCTGCGCGAGTCCCCGGACGGGCTGCCGCCCCGGCGTGGTTTCCCCCTTCCCTGTCCACCCGAGACCCCCGACACGGCGCCGGCCCTCTCCCACGAGGCGATGCGGGCGGCCGTCCGGCAAGCGCTCGATCCGCTGCCGGAGGACTCCGGGACCGTGCACCGGCGTCTCGACTCGCTCGGCGTACGGCGGCGGCACCAGCGGACGGTCCGGGCCGTCGTCGCCGGCCTGGCCCTGTCCGGCCCGCAGCGGGACCGGGGCCGTTCGCTGGCGCGGGAACTGGTCCGGACCGGGACGACCGCCGCGGCCGTCACGGCGGGACTCGCCCTGCTCGCCCGTCTCGGCGAGCCCGAGGACGTGCCGTGCCTCATCGCCCTCGGACAGTTCCGGGACCTGTGCGGGGCCGCCGTCGAGGCCCTCGACGCCGTCGACCGGCGGCGGACCGTCCTCGCCGAGCTCGACGTCCTGCCCACCGACGCCCGCTTGCTCGGCGCCTCGACCGCCCGGCGGATCGCGGAAGCCGTCCTCCTGCCCGACCTGCTCGACCGGCACCCCTCGCACACCGGACTGCTCGCCCTGGCGGGCAGGCTCCTCGCCCGGATGGCCGGCGGGCGGGACGACTCCACCGAACTCCCGCTCTACCGGGACGCGTTGCGCCTGTACGAGACCGTTGTCCGCCGGGCCCGGCTCCTGCCTCCCACCGTCGGCCACCACGCCACCCTGCTCTCCCTCGCCCTGGACCTGAGCAGCGGGCCGGGTGTGCTGCTGGACTGGCCTCCGGGGCGGCGGAGCGCCCTGCTCGGGACGCTCGGGCGGCTGCTCGCGGAGCCGCGGTGGGCCGTCTCCGCGGACGACGTCGACAGCGACGAGCCCGAGCGGCGGCTGCGGGCCCGGTGGATCCGGCACACCCGGCGACGGCCGTTCGCGCTGCCCGCCGCACCCGGCCGGCTGCGCGTGGAGGTCGTCGTCGGGGACCCCGTGGACCGGGAACCCGTGGAGACCCGGATCCTCCTCGACGGACGGCCCCTCGTCCCGGCGGTCTTCCCCCTCGGACCCGCGCACAGCCCCGAATTGCTCCTGGAAGAGGGGCAGTTGCGGGCCGGCCCGCAGGCGCGGGAGGTGCAGCTGGCCGAAGCCTCCTGCACCGAGGGCTGCTGTGGCGCGCTCCACGTCACCATCCGCCGGGACGGGGACGAGGTGGTCTGGGAGAAATGGCGGCGGCCACCGCTGCCGGGCCTGGGGAGGAGCACGCCCGTGCTTCCCCCCGTCCGGTTCGACGCCGCCGCCTACGACGCCGAGATCGCCCGGGCGGAGGCCGACCTGGCCTGGTCCTGGCCGGCCCGCACTCTCGCCCGTCTCATCAGGAAGGGGCTGGTGGAGCGGCCGGAGTTGCTGAGCCGGTGGGACATGGAGCGGGGCTGGATCAGTACCGGATCCGCGGACCCGGACCACGCCGAGGTCCATCTCTGGTACCGGCCGGGGCTCGGTGCCGGGACGCCGGACGGGGATCCGCTCGTCTTCCGCTGGACCGTCCCGGACGACGGTACCCCGCCCGGCATCCAGGCCGCCGCCGCTCTCCGGCGGCTGTCCGAGGAGAATCCGGCGGGCTACGCCCGGGTGATCGCCGGCAGCCGCGGACGCGCCGAGGAACTCGGCTTCCCCTGGCCCTACGACCACTGAGGAGCCCTGACGCCCTGAGCGGTCCGGCGCACGGTGCCTGTGCGCCGGACCGCTCCGGTGCGCGACGTCCCGTCGGCTCAGGTCTTCCTGCGGGCCGTCATGAAGCGCTGGATCAGGATGAACGCGCACAGCAGCACACCGGTGGCGATCTTCGTCCACCAGGAGCTGAGCGTGCCCTCGAACTGGATGAGGCTCTTGATCAGGCCCAGCACGAGGACACCGAAGAGGGTGCCCAGGACGTAGCCGGAGCCACCCGTCAGGAGGGTGCCGCCGATGACGACCGCGGCGATCGCGTCGAGTTCCATGCCGGTGGCGTGCAGCGGGTCGCCGGACTGGATGTAGAGGGTGAAGAGGAGACCGGCGAGCGCCGAGCAGAAGCCGCTCACGGTGTACACGGCGATCTTCGTGCCGCCCTGCGGGAGACCCATCAGCAGGGCCGACTGCTCGTTGCCGCCGATGGCGTACACCCGGCGCCCGAAGCGGGTGTAGTGCAGGACGTAGAACGCCACGGCGAGGACGACCAGTGAGACGACCGCGCCGATCGACAGGAATCCCATCCCCAGCGAGACCTGCGCCTGGGCCATGCTGCTGACCGAGGAGTCACCGATGGAGATCGACTCCTTGCTGATGACCAGGCACAGGCCGCGGAAGAGGAAGAGACCGGCGAGGGTCACGATGAAGGGCTGGATCTCGAAGTTGTGGATCACATAGCCCATCAGGAAGCCGCCGAGGGCGCCCACGGCCAGCGCCATGGGGATCACGGCCACGATCGGCAGTCCCTGGCGCTCCACCAGCCAGGCCGTGAACATCGTCGTGAAGCCGATCACCGAGCCTACGGACAGGTCGATGCCGCCGGACAGGATGACGAAGGTGACCCCGACGGCGGCGACCAGCAGATAGCCGTTGTCGATGAACAGGTTCAGGAAGACCTGCGGTTCGGCGAACCCGTAGTACTGGTAGCGGCTCAGGCCCACGCCGTACATGACGAGGAAGAGCAGGGCCGTGGCCACCACGGGCAGGCGCCGGTCTTCGAGCAGCCGCGCGGCCCTGGACGGGGTGCGGCTGTCCGGGGCGGCCGGGGGGCTCTGGGTGGTCGTGCTCATCACGACACCTCCATCTTGGGAGCGGCCTCGGTCGCCGCGGCGGAGTCCGCCGGGGCCGCGGCCGGCTTGGCGCTTGCCCTCGTGCCGGGCCCGGCGCCGAACCTGGCGCCGAAGACCTTGGCGCGGAACTTCGGGGACTGCAGCAGGCAGACGACGATGACGACGGCGGCCTTGAAGACCAGGTTGGTCTGGGTCGGCACGCCGATGGTGTAGATCGTGGTGGTCAGGGTCTGGATGACGAGCGCGCCGACCACCGTGCCGCCGATGGAGAACCGGCCGCCCAGGAGCGAGGTGCCGCCGATCACCACGGCGAGGATCGCGTCGAGCTCGATCCACAGGCCGGCGTTGTTGCCGTCGGCCGCCGAGGTGTTGGAGCTGATCATCAGGCCCGCGATGCCGGCGCACAGCGCGCAGAACATATAGACCATGATCTTGATGCGCCGGGACCTGATGCCGACCAGCCGGCTGGCCTCGGCGTTGCCGCCGACCGCCTCGACGAGCAGGCCGAGCGCGGTGCGGCGGGTCAGCGCCACGGTGACGGCCACGACGACGGCCACCACGAAGATCGAGAAGGGCAGCGTCAGCCAGTAGCCGCCGCCGATCAGCTTGTACGGCTCGCTGTTGACGGTGATGATCTGGCCGTCGGTGATCAGCTGGGCGACACCGCGTCCGGCGACCATGATGATCAGCGTGGCGATGATCGGCTGGATGCCCATCCGGGCCACCAGGAAGCCGTTCCACAGACCGCAGACCACCGCGGCCAGCAGACCCAGGCCCATGGCGAGCAGCACCCCGGACAGGGCGCCCTGGTCGGCCTGGTCGCTGATGTACGAGCAGGCCAGTGCCCCGGTGATGGCGACCACGGCGCCGACGGAGAGGTCGATGCCGCCGGTGGCGATGACCACGGTCATGCCGACCGCCACCAGGATGAGGGGCGATCCGAACAGCACGATCGAGACGAGGCTGCCGTAGAGGTGGCCGTCCGTCATCTTGATCGAGAAGAAGTCGGGGGTGAACGGGACGTTGACGAGCAGCAGGACGATCAGGACCGCGACCGGCCAGAACAGGTGGTGGTGCGTCAGTGCTCGCCAGCGGGAGGTGGTGGTCACTGGTGTTCTCCGCTCGCGATGGTCTCGAGGATCTTGCTCGTGGTGATCTCGGGCCCGTTGGTGATCCGGGCCACCAGCCGGCGGTCCCGCAGCACTCCGATGGTGTGGCTGAGCCGGAGGACCTCCTCCAGCTCGGCCGCGATGTACAGGACGGACATGCCGTCCTCGGAGAGCGAGACGACGAGCTTCTGGATCTCCGCCTTCGCGCCGATGTCGATGCCGCGCGTCGGCTCGTCCAGGATCAGCAGCTTGGGCTGGGTGATCAGCCAGCGGGCCAGCAGCACCTTCTGCTGGTTGCCGCCGCTGAGCTGGCCGACCCTGGCCTCGGGGTTGGCGGGGCGGATGTCCAGCGCCTTGATGTACTTGGCGACGAGTTCGTCGCGCTGGGCGGCCGGGATGGGCCGGGTCCAGCCGCGTGCGGCCTGCAGGGCCAGGATTATGTTCTCCCGCACCGTCAGATCGGGCACCAGGCCCTCGGTCTTGCGGTTCTCCGAGCAGAACGCGACACCGGCGCCGATGGCGTCGTTCGGGGCGCTCATCGAGACCGGCCGGCCGGCGACGGACACCTTGCCGCTGTCCGGCTGGTCGGCGCCGAAGAGCAGCCGGGCGAGTTCGGTGCGGCCCGATCCGAGCAGACCGGCGAGCCCGATCACCTCGCCCTTCTTGATCTCCAGGTCGAACGGGGCGATGCCGCCGGTCCTGCCGAGGCCGTCCGCCTTCAGCAGCGTGTCGCCCACGTCGGAGTGCAGCTGGTGGTCGTGGAGCTCCTCCAGCTGGCCCATGGCCTTGCCGAGCATGAGCTGGACGAGCCCGACCTGGTCGAGGTCGCTCACCATGTGCTCGCCGACGAGGGTGCCGTTGCGCAGCACGGTCATCCGGTCGCAGACCTCGTAGATCTGGTCGAGGAAGTGCGAGACGAACAGGATCGCGACGCCCTCGTCCTTCAACCGCCGCATCAGGGAGAACAGTTGGAGGACCTCGTCGCGGTCGAGGCTGGACGTCGGCTCGTCGAGGATCAGCACCTTGGTGCCCGAGCCCTCGCCGTCGCTGTCGCCGGTGCCCAACGACCGTACGATCGCGACCAGTTGCTGCACCGCCAGCGGGTACGAGGACAGGGGCGCGGTGACGTCGATGTCGAGGCCGAGCCGGTCCACCAGCTCCGCCGCCTCCTGACGCAGCCGCTTCCACTGGATGCGGCCCATCCGGGTCGGTTCGCGCCCGATGAAGATGTTCTCCGCCACCGACAGGTTCGGGCAGAGGTTGACCTCCTGGTAGACGGTGCTGATGCCGGCCTGCTGGGCCTGCAGCGGGCTGGCGAACCGGACGGGCCTCCCGTCGAGGGTGATCGTGCCGCCGTCCAGGGAGTGGACCCCCGTCAGCACCTTGATGAGGGTGGACTTGCCCGCGCCGTTCTCGCCCATCAGGGCGTGGATCTCGCCGGGGAAGAGCCGGAAGTCGACGTCCGACAGAGCCCGTACCCCCGGGAACTCTTTGACTATGCCCGTCATTTCCAGGACGGGCCGCGGCTCTGCCATGGCAGCGCTCCTCATGAGAGTGGTTCAGGCCGCAGGGAGCCCCGGGACCGATGACCCGGTCGGACGGAGGCTCCCTGCCGGTGGGTGCCGTCGGTCAGTACTTGCGGGTCGGGAGCGCGGCCTTGGCCTGGTCCTGCATGAAGTCGCTCTCCTCGGTCTTGATCCAGCGCTCGACCGTCTCGCCGTCCTTGACCTTCTTGACGACGTCCATCAGCTGGGGGCCGAGCAGCGGGTTGCACTCGACGATGGCGTTGATCTTGCCCTCGGACATGGCCACGAAGCCGTCCTTCACGCCGTCGATGGAGACGATCAGGATGTCCTTGCCGGGCTTCTTGCCCGCCGCCTCGATGGACTGGATGGCGCCGATGGCCATGTCGTCGTTGTGCGCGAAGAGCACGTTGACGTCCGGGTTGGACTGCAGGAAGGCCGCCATGACCTGCTTGCCGCCGGCGCGGGTGAAGTCACCGGTCTGGCTGACGACGATCTTCCAGTCGTCCGCGTGGTCGGCGTCCATGACCTCCTTGAAGCCCTTGGCGCGCTCGATCGCGGGGGCGGCGCCGGTGGTGCCCTCCAGCTGGGCGATCTTCACCGCGCCCTTGAGACCGGCCTTCGCGATGACCTTCTCGAGGATCTTGGCGGCGCGGCGGCCCTCGTCGGTGAAGTCGGAGCCGACCAGGGTGACGTACAGGGACTCGTCGGAGGTCTCCACCGAGCGGTCGGTGAGGACCACCGGGATCTTCGCGGCCTTGGCCTCCTTGAGCACCGCGTCCCAGCCGGTGACGACGACCGGCGAGAAGGCGATGACGTCGACCTTCTGCGCGATGTAGCTGCGGATCGCGGAGATCTGGTTCTCCTGCTTCTGCTGGGCGTCGGAGAACTTGAGGGTGTAGCCCGCCTCCTTGGCCGCGTCCTTCACCGAGGTGGTGTTGGCGCTGCGCCAGCCGCTCTCCGAGCCGACCTGGGAGAAGCCGAGCGTGATCGTCTTGCTGCCGTCCCCGGAGGAGGAGCCGGAAGAGCTCTCGTCCTTCTTGGCACAGGCCGCCAGGCCGCCCGCGGCCGCCACGCCGACCGCCGCGGTGAGGAAGTTCCTTCTGCTGAGCATGTTCTTCTCCTTTGAAGAGCCGGCCCGGGGAGGACCTGCTGGTACTCGATGCGACCGGCCGCTGTACGTCCAGCCTGTCGATCACTGTTCGGCATTTCGGCCACACGTCTGGCCGAAGACGGCCGGTGGGTCCGTCAGAGGGGTACGCCCTCCGGTTGAGCGGTGTGCGGGAAGGTGCTCGCACGGACGACGAGTTGGGGTTCGATCGCGATCCGGGGCGTGTCGGCGGGTGGCCGGCCCTCGATCAGCTCCAGGAGCAGCGCGATCCCTTGCTTGCCCACCGCCGCGAAGTCCTGCCGGACGGTGGTGAGCGGTGGAGCGAAGAACTCCGACTCCGGGATGTCGTCGAAGCCGACCACCGCGACGTCCTGGGGAGTCCGGACGCCGGCCTCCCGCAGGGCCCGCAACACCCCCAGTGCCATCTGGTCGTTGGCGACGAAGACTGCGGTCAGCCCCCGGCCCACCCAGCCGGCCAGTTCCTGGCCCGCACGGTAGCCCGACAGCGGACTCCAGTCCCCGCGCAGCAGCATGGGCGGCTCGACGCCCGCCGCTTCGAGGGTCGCCCGCCAGCCGGCGGCCCGGTCGGCCGCCTCCTGCCAGTCCTCGGGCCCGGCGAGATGCCAGACCCTGCGGTGGCCGGCGGCCAGCAGATGCCCCGTGGCCAGCCGCGCGCCCAGGCGCTGGTCCACGCTGACGCTGGGGATGTCCACGCCCGGTGCGCTGCCCACGATGACCACGGGGAACGGATGGCGGAGCCCGGCCAGGGCGTCCACCGCCGACCGTTGCGGGGCGATGGCGACCACTCCCTCCACCCCGCCCTCACTGAGGTGGTCCAGGGCTTCGGACAGCTTCTCCACGGTCAGTTCGCGCAGACTGACCGTCGAGACGAGATACCCCTCGGCGCGCGCCGCCTCCTCGAGCGCGAACAGCGTGCTGGCCGGTCCGAAGAGGGTGGTGTCGGAGGCCACGACACCCAGGGTGCGGGTGCGCCGGGTCGCGAGGGCCCGTGCGGAGGAGTTGCGGCGGTAGCCCATCTCCTCGATCGCGCGCAGCACCCTGGCCCGGGTCTCGTCCCGCACGTTGGGGTGATCCCCCAGCACGCGGGACACGGTCTGGTGGGACACGCCGGCCTGGCGTGCCACGTCGGCCATGGTGGGCGGCCGAAGCTGCGTGTGCGTCACGGCCGCACCTCCTTGGCGCTGGTCTGCCGATAAGTCCTGCGGGGTGGACGGACGATTCCGCGGCGCCGACCTCACGCCGGGTTCCCGGACGGTCCAACGGCCCAGGCGGGCTCGACGAGTTGGGGCACTCTGGGCACGACGCTCGTAACTCCCCGGCTGGCGCTGGACCTTGACTGGTGAATGCGGAGGTCATTGTGAGCGCTAACAATTCACGGCGGTCAAGAGGGCTGCAACGGAAGGCCGTCACGGTTGGATAACGCGCCCGGTGGCGGCGGCCCGTCCCGACCGGGTCCGCGACCCCGTCGGCAGGCCCGTCCGCCCAGGTCGGCGCCATGATCCCGGCGGCGCGAGGCGGCCCCGCCGAGCGGCGGGCCGGCGCCCGACCCGACAGGGCGCACTCGCCCCGGCCCCCGGGGCAGGCGTGCCGCCGGGACGACCGGCACGCCGTCGTGGACAGAACCGTCCAGCCGGCCGCCGACCGCTCAACACCCCACACGACAAGCACCCATCCGGCCGGCCCGGCGCAGACTCACCCGGCCCGCACGCCGCAGGCCCGTCCGGCCCGTAGGGCGCAGGCTCATCCGGCCCGTAGGGCGCAGGCTCGTCCCACCCGTACGGCGAACGCCCGTCCCGGGCCGCGCGGCGTAGGCTCGTCCGTCCCGCACGACGAAGACCCGTCCGAGCGCACGGCGGACGCCCGTCCCGGCCCACGCGGCGGACGGGCTCGCCCAGCCCGCACGGCCCCCGCCCGCCCGGCCCACACGGCGCAAGCCCGTCCGGCCTGCAGGGCAGACGCCCGTCCCGGCCCACGGCAGTGCCTCGCCCGGCCCACACGGCGAACGCCCGTCCCGCCCGCAGGGCAAAGGCCCGCCCGGCCTCACGGCGAAGGCCCACCCGGCCCGCGCGGTGTGGGCCCGCGCGGGCGCACGGCGAATCCCGCCCGCAGGGCAAGGCCCGCCCGCCCGCACGGCGAAGACTCACCCGGCCCACGCGGCATGGGCCCGCGCGGGCGCACGGCGAATCCCGCCCGCAGGGCAAAGGCCCGTCCGCCCGCACGGCAAAGGCCCACCCGGCCCACGCGGCGTGGGCCCGCGCGGGCGCACGGCGAACGCCCGTCCCGCCCGCAGGGCAATGGGCCGCGTCGGCTCGGCGTGTCCGCGGGAGCGCCAGGGTGCTAGGAGCACCACCACAGGACGCGGGTGCAGGTCTGCGACGGTGACGGTTGCGGGGACGGGTCCGACGACGTCGGGCCGGCGGTCGGGGTGGAGCCGGAGCCCGCCGGGTCGGTCGAGCCGGAGGCCGGCGCCGAGGAGGCGGGCAGGGTGGCCGACTGGGCTTCCCCGTCCGGGGCCCGCGTGGCGTCGTCCTCGCCGGCCGGCGACTTCGACGCGGACGGGGAGGCGGAGGCCGAGGGGGACGGTGAGCCCTTGTCCCCACCGGTGCTGTTCCTGTCGTCCAGGGGCTGTGCGGACGTGCTCGGTTCGGTCGTCGAGTCGTCGACCTCCGAGGACTCGCCCCCGGCCGCCGCCGGGTTCGGGGAGGAGTTGAACCCCGGTGCGTCCACGCCGAGTTCGGCCAGGCTGAGGCCGCCCGCGGCCAGCACGAAACCGGCGGTGATCAGCACCGTGCGTCTGCGGCGCCGGCGGTGGACCGCGGCCTTGCGGTCACGGCGGCTCGCGTCGGCCTCGCCGGGTCCGGCGGGGCCGTCGTCGGCCGGTCCGCGTCCTCGGCCCCGGTCGCCCCGGCCCCGCTCCCGGCGGCGCGCGGCGCGGCCCCGCGGCCCGTCGCCCTCGCCCTCGCGGTCGCCGTCGCCGTCACCCTCGTGCGCGAGCTCGTCGGCGGCGGACTCCGGCTCCTCCTGGCGGAACGTTTCCTGAGTCCCGTACGGCTCGCCGGACCCGTACGCCTCCTGGGCGCCGTACGGGTCGGCGGCGCCGTACGGCTGCGGCACGGGGGTGTCCTGGGCGTACGGCTCCGGCGCGTAGCCGTCCTCGGGATACGCGCGTAGCTGGTCGGCAGGTGCGCCGCACCCCGCGCAGGCGAGGGCGCCGTTGAGGTGCCGTCGGCACGGGTGGCAGTAGTCCATGACGCGGGAAGACTAAGTTCCCGGACGGTCACGTTCCTAGGGTCGCCTGTGAAAGTTGTGTGGGAAACCGGCCATACCGGCGCGGCGGCTTGAGTGACCTGTCGCACACCGCCGGATCACGCATTCTCGAAAGGGCGTCGAAACTGTCGAAACCGTTACTCGTTCGACCCATTGACACTCCGCTCACGCGGTACTTACTGTCTGCCCAGCATTTCGAACAGGTGACGAAATCTCGAACAGCCGAAGGGTAACTTCCGTGCGCATCACCGGAATCAGCACGCACGTGGTCGGGACGCCATGGCGGAACCTGACCTACGTCCTCGTGCACACCGACGAGGGCATCACGGGTGTCGGGGAGACCCGCATGCTGGGTCACACCGACGCGCTGATCGGCTATCTGAGAGAGGCCGAGGCGAACCACATTCTCGGCTCGGACCCATTCACTGTCGAGGACCTCACGCGCCGTATGAAGTACGGCGACTACGGGCGGGCCGGCGAGATCGTGATGTCCGGCATCGCCGTCGTCGAGATGGCCTGCTGGGACATCAAGGGCAAGGCCCTGGGCGTCCCCGTCTGGCAGCTGCTCGGCGGCAAGGTCACCGACAAGGTCAAGGCCTACGCCAACGGCTGGTACACCACCGAGCGGACCCCGGAGGCCTACCACAAGGCCGCCCAGGGGGTCATGGAGCGCGGCTACAAGGCCCTCAAGATCGACCCCTTCGGCACCGGCCACTTCGAGCTCGACCACCAGCAGACCCTGTACGCCGTCTCGCTGATCGAGGCCGTACGGGACGCCATCGGGCCGGACGCCGAGCTGATGCTGGAGATGCACGGCCGCTTCTCCCCCGCCACCGCCGTCCGGCTGGCCAAGGAGCTCGCGCCCTTCAAGCCCGCCTGGCTGGAGGAGCCCTGCCCGCCGGAGAACCTGAAGGCCCTGGAGAAGGTCGCCGCCAAGGTCGACATCCCCGTCGCCACGGGTGAGCGCATCCACGACCGCATCGAGTTCCGCGAGCTGTTCGAGAGCCAGGCCGTCGACATCATCCAGCCGGACGTCGGCCACATCGGCGGCATCTGGGAGACCCGGAAGCTCGCCGCCACCGCCGAGACGCACTACATGCTCGTCGCCCCGCACAACGTGGGTGGCTCCGTTCTCACCGCCGCCTCCCTCCAGGTCGGTTTCACCTCCCCCAACTTCAAGATCCTCGAGCACTTCAACGACTTCGCCGACGCGGAGATCAAGAAGGTCGTCAAGGGCGCGCCCGAGGTGATCGACGGATACTTCCACCTCTCCGACGCGCCCGGTCTCGGCGTGGAGCTGGACGTCGACGCCGCCGCCGAGTTCCCGCAGCAGCAGGCTCGCTTCGACCTGTGGGCCGAGGGCTGGGAGCAGCGCAAGCCCAAGGGCACGCAGTGAGCACGGCCGTCGTCGTCGAGTCGCCCGGCGAGCACCGGCTCGTCGAGCACACCCCTCGCGAGCCCGGCCCCGGCGAGGCGCTCGTACGCGTCCACGCCGTCGGCATCTGCGGCAGCGACCGCGAGGTGTACCAGGGCAACCGGCCCGAGGGGTACGTCCGTTACCCCCTCACCCCCGGCCACGAGTGGTCGGGGACGGTCCAGTCCGTGGGCCCCGGTGTCCCCGCCTCCCTCGTCGGCCGCAAGGTCGTCGGCGAGGGCTTCAGGAACTGCCAGGTGTGCGACCGCTGCCACGCGGGCGAGACGACGCTGTGCACGGACGGGTACGAGGAGACCGGCTTCACCCAGCCGGGAGCGATGGCCGCCACCCTCACCCTCCCGGCCCGGCTCCTGCACACCCTCCCGGACGACGCCGACCTCACGGCGGCCGCGCTCCTGGAGCCCGCCGCCTGCATCGCGGCCGCCGCGATCAAGGCGCACGCCCTGCCGGGCGAGAAGGTCGCGGTCGTCGGCACCGGCACGCTGGGCATGTTCGCCGTCCAGTTCCTGAAGGCCGGCTCGCCGGCCGAGCTGCTGGTCGTGGGCACGCGGGGCGACCGGGAGACGCTGTCCCGGCAGTTCGGGGCCACCGACTTCCGGACCAGGGACCAGGAGCTCCCGGACGACTTCGACGTCGTCATCGAGACCGCCGGGTCCGCCTCCGCCGCGCAGACCGCCGCCTCGCTGCTGAGGCGCGGCGGCCGGCTGGTCCTCACGGGGATCCCGGCGCCGGGTGCCGACGGGCTCGACCCGACCGACCTGGTCGTACGGCAGCTGGAGGTGCACACCGTCTTCGGCGCGCCGCCGGACGCGTGGTCGCACACCGTCCGGGTGTTCGGGGCCGGGCTGCTGGACCCGCTGCCGCTGGTCACGCACGAGTTGCCGCTCGCCGAGTTCTCCGAGGCCATCGAGCTGGTGGGATCCGGCGATCCGAAGGTGGGCAAGGTGCTGCTCCGACCCTAGGAAGCCCGGTCGTACGCCGGGCGACACCCCTGGCCGTACGCCGGTACGGGGGCGACCTGACGGCCCCCGTGCCGGCGTACACCCAAGCTCCGCACGCCAAGAGCCGCGAACCTTGACCGAAATATCGAACACGAAGGACGGCATGTGACCACCGACGCTTCCGCCACGGCAGCCCGCAGGCCCGGTGAGCAGGCGCTCGCCGCGCTCGGCCTCGGCGCGCCCGCCCTCGACCCCGCCGACACCTCACCCCACACCTTCCCGGGCGGCGGCCGCTGGCGCACCGAGGTCCCTTCGTGCGAGGGTCCCGAAGCGCTGGCCGTCATCCTCAAGGAGGCCTCGCGGCTCGACGTGCCGATCCACCGGATCAGCCAGGGCAGCGGCGTGTGGATGCTGACCGACGCCGAGATCACCGAGATGGTCGAGGCGACCGGCGAGCGGGACATCGAGCTGTGCCTGTTCACCGGCCCGCGCGGCACGTGGGACATCGGCGGCTCCACCCGGACCGACTCGCGCGGCGGGGGCCTCAGGGCCCGCGGGCACGACGCCGTCGCCGGGTGTGTCGAGGACGCCGTCCGGGCGACCGAGCTGGGCGTCAAGTGCCTGCTCGTCGCCGACGAGGGCGTGCTGTGGACGCTGCACCGGGCCCGCGCGGCCGGCATCGTCCCGGCCGACACGACGCTGAAGGTCTCGGCGCTCATCGGCCCCGTGAACCCGGCCTCCTACGCGGTCTACGAACGTCTCGGAGCCGACTCGGTCAACGTGCCCAGCGATCTGACGCTGGATCATCTCACCGAGATCCGCCGGGCGTCCGGCGCTCCCATGGACATGTACATCGAGGCCCCCGACGATCTCGGCGGCTACATCCGGATGTACGAGGTCGCCGAGCTGATCCGGCGCGGCGCACCGCTCTACCTGAAGTTCGGCCTGTCCAAGGCCCCGGGGATCTACCCCTACGGGCACCACATGCGGGATCTCACCCTGTCCACGGCCCGGGAGCGGGTGCGGCGCGGCCGGCTCGCCCTCGATCTGCTCGCCCGGCACGGAGCGGACGGCGACATGGCGCCGCTCGGCTCGCGGCTGCCCGGCGAACTGAACAGGTTCGACATCCCGTCATAACGTTCCGGAAACCCCGCTTCACAGAAGCCGACACAGGCACGCAGAATCCCACACATCTGTTCTCGGTCTTTCCATGCGCCACCTTCGGCAGCGTCCTGGCCCAGCGAGACCGAGCCCTGCACACACATCAAGGATGATGATCATGCGTAACCGCAGAGCCGCACTCGCCGCCATAGCCGGAGCCGCCTCCCTCGCCCTGACCCTCTCCGCCTGCGGCCAGAACAGCGAGGGCGGCAGCAAGGAGGACAAGGGCAGTGCCAAGGGCGGCACCATCGGCATCGCGATGCCGACCAAGTCCTCCGAGCGGTGGATCGCCGACGGCAACAACGTCGTCAAGAACCTCAAGGCCGCCGGTTACAAGACCAGCCTGGTCTTCGGCGAGGACGACCCCGACCAGCAGGTCTCCCAGATCGAGAACCTGATCACGCAGGGCGTCAAGGCGCTGATCGTCGCGGCCATCGACAACAAGTCCCTGAACAACGTCCTCCAGCAGGCCGCCGACGCCAAGATCCCGGTCATCGCCTACGACCGCCTCATCCTCGGCACGCCGAACGTCGACTACTACGCCTCCTTCGACAACACCAAGGTCGGCGAGCTCCAGGCCAACTACATCGTCGACAAGCTGGGTCTGAAGAGCGGCAAGGGCCCCTTCAACATCGAGCTGTTCGCCGGCTCCAACGACGACAACAACACCAAGTACTTCTTCAACGGCGCGATGAGCGTGCTCCAGCCGTACATCGACAGCAAGAAGCTCGTCGTCCAGTCCGGCCAGACCGGCCTCACCCAGGTGACGACCCTGCGCTGGGACGGCGCCACCGCCCAGAAGCGCATGGACGACATCCTCACCAAGTCGTACTCGAGCAAGAAGGTCGACGCGGTCCTCTCGCCGTACGACGGCATCTCCATCGGCATCCTCTCCGCGCTGAAGTCGGACGACTACGGCTCCAAGAGCAAGCCGCTGCCGGTCCTCACCGGCCAGGACGCCGAGCTGGCGTCGGTGAAGTCGATCATCGCGGGCGAGCAGACGATGACCGTCTACAAGGACACCCGTGAGCTGGCCAAGGTCGCCGCGAACATGGTGGACGCGGTCCTCAACGGCAAGAAGCCGGAGACCAACGACACCAAGACCTACGACAACGGCTCGAAGGTCGTCCCCGCCTACCTGCTGGAGCCGGTGAGCGTCGACAAGACCAACTACCAGAAGGTCCTGGTCGACGGCGGCTACTACACGGCCGACCAGCTCAAGTAAGCGTCGACCCTTACGGATTGGAAGGCACGACCATGGCGGGACCCGTCCTGGAAATGCGCTCGATCGTCAAGACCTTTCCCGGTGTGAAGGCGCTGTCGGACGTCACCCTGACCGTCCGCCAGGGCGAGGTCCACGCCATCTGCGGTGAGAACGGCGCCGGCAAGTCCACCTTGATGAAGGTGCTCTCCGGCGTTCATCCGCACGGCAGTTACGAGGGCGAGATCCTCTTCGAGGGAGAGCTCTGCTCCTTCAAGGACATCCGGGCGAGCGAGCAGCGCGGCATCGTGATCATCCACCAGGAGCTGGCGCTGTCGCCGTATCTCTCGCTGGCGGAGAACATCTTCCTCGGCAACGAACACGCCAAGGGCGGGTTCATCGACTGGCGGGAGACCCTGCGGCACGCCACCGAGCTGCTGCGCCGGGTCGGTCTCGACGACCACCCGGAGACCCGTGTCGCCGACATCGGCGTGGGCAAGCAGCAGCTCGTGGAGATCGCCAAGGCGCTGTCCAAGAAGGTGAAGCTGCTCATCCTGGACGAGCCGACGGCGGCGCTGAACGACGAGGACAGCGACAAACTGCTCAATCTCATCCTGGAGCTGAAGAAGCAGGGCATCACCTCGATCATCATCTCCCACAAGCTCAACGAGATCCGCAAGGTCGCCGACTCGGTGACGATCATCCGCGACGGGCAGTCGATCGAGACGCTCGACGTGAAGGCGCCCGAGACGACCGAGGACCGGATCATCAGCGGCATGGTCGGCCGCGACCTCGACCACCGCTTCCCCGAGCGCACCCCGCACCACCCGGAGCAGGGCGCGGCCCCGGCCCTGGAGATCCGCAACTGGACCGTGCACCACCCGATCGACCAGCAGCGCAAGGTCGTCGACGACGTGTCGATCTCCGTGCGGCGCGGGGAGATCGTCGGTATCGCCGGCCTGATGGGCGCGGGCCGCACCGAGCTCGCGATGAGCGTCTTCGGGCGGACCTACGGCCGGCACGCGGGCGGCACGGTCCTCAAGGACGGCAAGGAGATCCGGACGAAGACCGTCGCGGAGGCGGTCCAGCACGGCATCGCCTACGTCACCGAGGACCGCAAGCACTACGGCCTCAACCTCATCGACACGATCAACCGCAACATCTCGCTGACCGCCCTGAAGAAGGTGGCCAGGCGGGGGATCGTCGACGAGCACGAGGAGCGTCAGGTCGCCGAGGGCTTCCGCAAGTCCATGAACATCAAGGCGCCGACGGTGTTCGAGCCGGTGGGCAAGCTGTCCGGCGGCAACCAGCAGAAGGTCGTCCTCAGCAAGTGGATCTTCGCGGGTCCGGACGTGCTGATCCTGGACGAGCCCACCCGCGGCATCGACGTGGGTGCCAAGTACGAGATCTACACGGTCATCGACCAGCTGGCCGCCCAGGGCAAGGCGGTCGTCTTCATCTCCTCCGAGCTGCCCGAACTGCTCGGCATGTGCGACCGCATCTACACCATGGCCGCCGGGCGGCTCACGGGCGAGGTCCCGCGGGCCGAGGCCACGCAGGAAGTGCTGATGCGTCAGATGACGAAGGACAAAGAGGTAACGCGATGAGCACCGATGTGACGGACAAGAGCCCGGCCGCCGCGCCGCCCGGCAAGAGCGGCGGGGCCGGCGAGGGCAGCCTGTTCCAGCTGGTGCTGAGCGGTCTGCGCCGCAACATGCGCCAGTACGGCATGCTGATCGCGCTCGGCCTGATCGTGGTCCTGTTCCAGGTGTGGACCGGCGGCGACCTGCTGCTGCCGCGCAACGTCTCCAACCTGGTCCTGCAGAACAGCTACATCCTGATCCTCGCGATCGGCATGATGCTGGTGATCATCGCCGGCCACATCGATCTGTCGGTCGGTTCGCTGACGGCGTTCGTCGGAGCCTTCGCGGCCGTCCTGACCGTGCAGCACGACGTGGCGTGGCCCGTGGCGCTGGTGCTGTGCCTGGTCGTGGGCGCGGTGGCCGGCTCGGTGCAGGGCTTCCTGATCGCCTATCTCGGCATACCGTCCTTCATCGTCACCCTGGCGGGCATGCTGCTCTTCCGCGGTCTGACGGAGATCCTGCTGGAGGGCCAGACCCTCGGCCCGTTCCCCGACGGCCTGCAGAAGATGGGCAACGGCTTCCTGCCGGAGGCCGGCCCCGAGACGAACTACCACAACATTACGCTGCTGCTGGGCATCGTCCTGCTGGTCTTCGTGGTGGTGCAGGAGATCCGCGACCGCAAGCGCCAGCAGGAGTTCTCCCTCGACGTGGCGCCCAGGAACCTCTTCCTGCTCAAGCTCGTCGCGATCGTCGCCGCGATCCTCACCGTCACCATGCTGCTCGCCAGCTACAAGGGCGCGCCGATCGTGCTGCTGATCCTGGGCGTGCTGGTGGTCGGCTACGGCTACGTGATGCGCAACGCCGTCTTCGGCCGTCACATCTACGCGATCGGCGGCAACCTGCCGGCGGCGAAGTTGTCCGGTGTGAAGGACAAGAAGGTCACCTTCTACGTCTTCCTGAACATGGGCGTGCTCGCGGCCCTGGCGGGTCTGGTGGTCGCCGCCCGTCTGAACGCGGCCTCGCCGAAGGCGGGCCTCAACTTCGAACTCGAGGCGATCGCCTCGTCGTTCATCGGCGGCGCGTCCATGAGCGGCGGTGTCGGCACCGTCCTCGGCGCGATCATCGGTGGTCTCGTCCTCGGTGTGCTGAACAACGGCATGAACCTCCTGAGCGTCGGCACCGACTGGCAGCAGGTCATCAAGGGCCTGGCCCTGCTGGCCGCGGTCGGGTTCGACGTGTGGAACAAGCGCAAGTCCGGTTCGTAGATCCGGATCGGGCCCCGCCGGAAGGCGGGGCCCTTCGCACAGGGGAGGCGGGAAACCGGTGAAGACGGTCTTCGGCGAGCTCGCCGACGGCACACGGATCCACAGCTGGGGGCTGGAGAACGGCGGGACACGACTGGAGGTCCTCTCCTACGGCGGGATCGTGCGGTCCCTGGAGATCCCGGACCGGCACGGCCGGTACGCGAACGTCGCGCTCGGTTTCGCCACCCTCGACGACTACGTGGGCAGGTCCCCGTACTTCGGCGCCCTGATCGGCCGCTACGGCAACCGGATCGGCGGGGGCCGGTTCAGCCTCGACGGGGAGGACCACCGGGTCGCCGTGAACGACGGTGCGAACAGCCTGCACGGCGGGACCACGGGTTTCGACAGCCAGGTCTGGGACGTCGAACCGTTCACCCGGGGCCCGGACCTGGGCCTGCACCTCTACCGCACGAGCGCCGACGGGGAGATGGGCTACCCGGGCACGCTGAAGGTGAAGGTCACGTACACCCTCACCGGTGACGGCGACTGGCGCGTCGACTACGAGGCCACCACCGACAGGGCCACGGTCGTCAATCTCACCAGTCACGTCTACTGGAACCTCGGCGGCGAGGGCGGCGGCACGGTCGAGGACCACGAGCTCACGATCGCCGCCTCCCGCTACACGCCCACCGACCCGGGCCTGATCCCCACCGGCGGTCTCGCGGAGGTCGCCGGCACCCCCTTCGACTTCCGCGAGCCCAGGACGATCGCCCACGGCCTGCGGGCCGGGCACCCGCAGCAGCTCGCCGCCAAGGGCTACGACCACAACTGGGTCCTGGACAAGGGCGTCACCGCCGAGCCGGTGCGGGTGGCCACGCTGCGCGACCCGGGCTCCGGCCGCACCCTCACGGTCTCCACCGTCGAGCCCGGTCTGCAGTTCTACTCGGGCAACTTCCTCGACGGCACGCTCACCGGCACCGGCGGCCGCGTCTACCGGCAGGGCGACGGCCTGTGCCTGGAGACGCAGCACTTCCCGGACTCGCCCAACCAGCCGTCGTTCCCGTCGACCGTGCTGCGACCGGGGAAGACCTACCGGACGACGACGATCCACTCGTTCGGGGCCTGAGAACACGCGGGCGGCCGGGGTCCGACGCGAAACGACACTCCCCGGTTCCCCAACTCACATTTTTTTCACACCGGTTGAACGGGGTCACTCACACCTTCGTATGTAGGGGCGGCCCGTGCTCCCCCGCGCGGGCCACCCAGACGACGGGCCCGGCCGTCCCCACCGGGCCCGCCCCCTACGGAGGTTCCATGGCCGACAACGTCACCTCGTTGTTCCGCAGTACGGCGGCGCACAGCCCGTCGATGGCGGCGCTGACACGCGAGGGCGGGGACGGCACCGGCCCGGTGGACTTCTGTATTCCGTGCAACCCCTACTTCCCCACCCCGGCCATGATGGACACGATGTCCCAGCGACTGCGGGACATCATCACGTACTACCCGAGCAGCGCCGACACCATCACCGCGGAGCTGTGCAACCTGCTCCAGCTGCCGCCGAGCGCCGTGGCCATGGGCAACGGCTCGACCGAGCTGATCACCTGGATCGACCACCTGCTGGTCCGCGAGTCCCTGGCCGTCCCGGTCCCCACCTTCGGCCGGTGGACCGACCAGCCGATGGAGACCGGCAAGCGGGTCGACATGTTCCCGCTCCAGGAGTCCAGCGGCTTCGCGCTCGACCTCGCCCAGTACGCCGAGTTCATCCGGACGCGTGGCACCCGGGTCGCGGTCATCTGCAACCCGAACAACCCCGACGGCGGCTTCCTGCACAAGCACGCGCTGGTGCAGTTCATGGACGCGATGGCCGACCTGGACCTGATCGTCATCGACGAGTCGTTCCTGGAGTTCGCCGACGCGGAGCAGGAGCCCAGCGTCGTGCAGGAGGCGATGATCCGGCCGAACGTCATCGTGCTGCGCAGCCTCGGCAAGAACTTCGGTCTGCACGGCATCCGCTTCGGCTACATGGTCGCCAACCCCTCCCTGGCCGGCAAGGTCCGCTCGATGCTGCCGAAGTGGAACCTCAACGCCTTCGCCGAGTACGTGGTGTTCATGCTCAAGGAGCACGGCCCCGAGTACGCGCAGAGCCTGCTGCAGGTGCGCCGGGACCGCCTGGACATGGCCAGCCAGCTCTCCGCGCTGCCCGGCCTGACCGTCTACCCCTCGCAGGGGAACTTCCTCTTCGTGCGCCTTCCCGTCGGCGCCGAGGGCACCGTGGTCCGGGACCGGCTGCTCACCGAGCACCGCATCCTGGTCCGTGAGTGCGGTAACAAGATCGGTTCCTCCAGCCGCTTCCTGCGGCTCGTGGTGCGCCCCCAGGTGGACGTGCGTCGCCTGGTGTCCGGCCTGGAACAGGTGCTCTACGGGACCAGGAGGGGAGCCGCCGTGCCCGAGCTGGGCACCGGGACCAGCTACAGCTCGGGCACGGCGGCCGTGGACCGGCTGCTCGTGGAAGCCACCAACGGGGCCGGCATGCACAACCTTGCCGCTCAGGCCGTCGGCATGCCGGTCGCGGCGCCGGCCGCCGCCGGCATGCCGATGCAGGCGCCCGCCGTGGCGCAGGCCGCCCCGTCCAACGGCGCCGGGATGCCGTTGCCGGCCGCCGCACAGGTCTTCCCCCAGCCTGTGCCCGCTCCGGCCCCGGCGCCGGTCCCGGCCGCGGCTCCGGCGGCCATGGCCCCGGCGGCGATGGCCCCCGCGGCGATGGCCCCGGCCGCGATGAGCCCGGCCGCCATGAACCCGCCCCCCGCGCCGATGGCGCCCGCCCCGACCCCGCCCGGCGTCCCGGCCCGCGGGGGCCTCACCGCCGCCCAGGTCCGGGGCACCAACGGCCTGTCCCCCGCCGCGGCGACCGGCTGGCCGAACGCCCAGAGCTGGCCGAACGCGGCGGGGATGGGACAGGCGGGATAGGGCCGGCCCGGCTCAGTAGGCCACCGGCCAGCCGGTGCTCCAGTTCAGCAGGTTGACGCCGAGCTTGGGGGTGCCGTTGTCGTTGCCGTCGTAGTAGTGGTAGACGATCAGGTCGCCGTCCACGTCGTTCATGATCGACTGCCCGCCGGGCCCGATGACACTGCCGTGCGACTCCAGCACGGCGGTGCCGCCGTTGTTCGTCATGGCGACGCCGTTCTTGTCGTAGTACGGCCCGGTGACGCCGGTGGCGCGTCCGACTTTTACCTTGTACGTCGAGCTGGTGCCGGCGCAGCAGGTGTCGTAGGAGGCGAACAGGTAGTAGTAGCCGTTTCGCCTGACGATGTACGGGGCCTCGACGGCCTTCGTCCCGGTGGGACGGGCGGCGAGGGAGCGGCGTGCGGTGTCGGAGGAGAGCTGCTTCCCGGTGGACGGGTCGATGCGGATCATCTTGATGCCCGTCCACCAGCTCCCGAAGGAGAGCCACCAGGTGCCGTCGTCGTCCACGAAGAGGTTCGGGTCGATGGCGTTGTAGTCGCTGGACGTGGTGGAGGTGTAGACGGTGCCGTAGTCGGTCCAGGAGCCCGGCAGTCCGGTGCTCGAACCCGCCAGTCCGATCGCGGACTTGTTGGAGCCGAACGTCGAGACGGCGTAGTACATGAGGTACTTGCCGCCGTGGTACGAGATGTCCGGCGCCCAGGCCTCGGTGGTGCCGTACGACGACCACCAGCTCGGCCGGGTGGGGAAGGCGTCGGCGCCCGCGCTGAACGCGACGCGGTCGGTGGAGGTGCGGTGGGCCAGACCGCCGCCGGTGGCGTAGAGGAGGTAGCGGCCGGCGGAGGTGCGGATCATGGTCGGGTCGTGGACGACCGTCGATCCGGTGACCGTACCGGGGTTGGGGTAGGCGGAGGCCGTGGTGGGGGTCAGGGCCAGCAGGATCGCGGCGGGGACGGAGAGAAGGGCAGCTCTGCGAGAGGTGGGGCTCATGCGGACGCTCCTTCAGTGGGGGTTCGTCGTCCGTGGTTTCGAACGGAGGTCGTGTCGTCGGACGGGACCGTAGAATCGAACCCCTTGCGCGTCAACGTTCCGCGCGGCCACCCGAAAGTCTTCGAGAAGTGCCGGTCGGGCGGGCGGTGCCGGTAGCTTGCCCGGCAAGTAACTTGACGGGCGCTCACTTTACCGGTCTGACAGCCTCCCGACAGGATCCGTTCCTACGGTGCCGTGTCCATGACAGACACCTCGGAAACCCGCAGCCCGATCGGACGCCGTACCGTTCTCGTGGCCACCGGTGCCACCGCCGCCACCCTGGCGGTGGGCGCCGCCGCGTCGTCCGAAGCCCCCACAGCCACGACGGCCGACGCGGCCCCCGTCGCCGCCGCGGCCGTCTGCACCCTCACGAAGGAGATGACCGAAGGTCCCTACTACCTCGACGGACAGTACGTCCGCTCCGACATCACCGAGGGCAAGGCCGGCATCCCGCTGAAGCTGACGCTCACGGTCGTCGACTCCGGCAGCTGCGCGCCCCTCGGCAACGCCCTGGTCGAGCTCTGGCACGCCGACGCCCTCGGCGAGTACTCCGGCTTCGTCGGCAACAACGGCCACAGCGAGCCGGACGACGGCACCTTCCTGCGCGGCGCGGTGCTCACCAACTCCAGCGGGGTCGCCGCGATCACCTCGATCTACCCCGGCTGGTACCGGGGCCGCTGTGTGCACATCCACGTCAAGGTGCACACCGGTGTCACGGTCACCTCCGACGGCCACTTCACCGGCGGCCAGGAGGTCCACACCGGCCAGCTCTTCTTCAACGAGACGATCACGACCGCCGTCGCGAAGGTCTCGCCGTACTCGACCAACACGGTCACCCGCACCACCCTCGCCCAGGACTCCATCTACGACGACGGAGGCGCCGCGTCCGGCCTCCTCACCCTGACGGCCCTGGGGAGCTCGACGTCCTCCGGGTACGCCGGGACGCTGACCCTGGGTGTCGACAGCTGACCCCGTTCCCGTGTCCGACTGGGCGTCACCGCGACCGCGGCGGCGCCCAGTCCGCGTGCCGCAGGGCGAGGCGGAGGGTGACCCCGGACGGGGCCAGCCGCAGGGCCGTGTCCCGCAGCGCGATGGCGAGGGGGTGGGTGAGGCCGTGCCCCATGCGGCCGGCCTGGCGGGCGGCACGGGCGACGGACCGGGTGCGGCGGCGGCGTTCGACGTCGTAGCGGCGCAGCGCCGAGGCGACGGTGGGTTCGGTGGACAGGCGGGCCGCCAGGACCACCGCGTCCTCCAGGGCCTGGCTGGCGCCCTGACCGAGGTTCGGGGTCATGGCGTGGGCGGCGTCGCCGAGGAGCACCACCCGGCCGACGGCGAACGCGGGGAGCGGGGTGGCCAGTTCATGGATGTCGTGGTGGAGGACGTCCTCGGGACGGGTCGCGTCCAGGAGGGCGGGAACGGGGTCGTGCCAGCCGCCGAACCGGCGGCGCATCGCCGCGAGGGGATCGGCGTGGCGCACCCCGGGCGGCACGTCGAGCACCGCGTGCCATTCGGCCCGGCCGTCGTGGAAGACGAGATGCCCGAACTCCGCGCCCGGCCCCCAGGTCAGCTCCAGGTCGGCCGGCGGTTCGGGGAGCGGGTGCTCGGTGAGGGCCCGCAGGACCGTCGTACCGCTGTAGACGGCGCCGGGATGACGGGGGAACAGCTGGGCGCGCAGCCGGCTGCCGACCCCGTCGGCGGCGACGACGAGATCGGCGTCGCGCACGCGGTTCAGGTCGGTCACCTCCTCCCCGTTCTTCACGCACCCGGCGGGCAGCGCCTCGCGCAGGACGCGGTGCAGGTCGGCTCGGAGGACGCCGCCGACCGGGAAGCCGAGCCGGCGCTCCAGGGCCGCGCCGTCCATCCGGGACAGCAGCCGCCCGCCGGTGGAGCGGGTGCCGCCGGTGTAGAGGGGGCGCACGACGGCCCGTGCCGCCTCGCCGACGCCGAGCGCGTCCAACGCCCGTACGCCGTTGGCGTGCAGGGAGATGCCCGCCCCCACGTCGGCGAAGGCGGGAGCGCGTTCCAGGACCGTCACCTCCCAGCCGACGCGGTGCAGCCCGATGGCGGCCGCCAGCCCGCCTATGCCCCCGCCGACGACCACCGCGCCACGACGACTCATGCACTCACGCTCCCCGTTCGCCCCGTGTCTCCTCTCGCCGCATTCTCCCCGGACGGGCAGGACCGGGACACGGGGCCCCGGCGCGCGGGGACGGGCCGCCCACCGCGCCACTGGGGCGGCGGGCGGCCCCGGGCTCACTTGCCCGGGCACTCCTTCCAGGCCATGTGGTACACGGTGCTGATGTCGCCGTCGGTCGAGTCCATCGTCATGAAGCTGACCTTGGACGGCGAGGAGGTGCCCGCGTTGACGCGCAGCTCGGTGTTGATGTTGAAGTTGCGCTGGACTCCGCACGGGGCGTAGACGAGGTTCGCCCAGTCGGTGGTGTCGGTCGCCTGCCAGTTGTCGTTGAGCGCGCCGGTGAAGGTGTGGTTCTTGAACACCGTCTGCGACGAGCCCTGGAAGTAGTACGAGGCCCGCTGCACGGCGTTCGCACCGGCCTGGAGCGAGGCGAAGCCGCGGTAGTCGGCCTGGGCGATGGCGTACGTGAAGCCCTGCGGGACATGGACGATCAGGCTGAGCTGGCAGTTCTTGCGGAACGCGGTCGGGTCCGAGTTGCCGCCCACCTGCGCGAGGTACTCGCTGTAGGTCACCGTGAAGGCGGTGTTGTCCTCCGAGACCGCGACGGCCGCCGATCCCGGGCGGCAGCCGGAGCCGTTGACCGTGGCGACATCGATGACGATCTTGTCCGGGGGCGGGTCGGCGAACACCGGTGACGAGGAGGGGCTGTGCGCGGGCACCGCCGCGGTGACGAGGGCGGCGACGGCGCCGCCCAGGAGCAGTCCACTTGCCATGGGGGGTCTCTCCTCTTCGTTGAAGCATGGAGAACCTGTGAGGTTTCTGTGAAGAGCCGCGGCGATGGAATCGTAGGGAGACCCCCGGTGAGCGGCCAGGGCGAACTCCGGCCATTCACCCCGGCCCGTTCACACACCCGCTCACGACACGAGGGGCTGTTCCTCCGATTCGGTCAGCCGCACGGTGCACAGACCGCCGCGCTCGGTCGTCACCTCCGCCACCTTCAGCTGCGTGCCCGGCAGGAGGATGAACTCCTCCTCGCCGGTGAACGCGGAGAAGTCACGGATGCCGACGGCCCGGGCGGGCCGCACCTCGAACAGCGTCCGCCTGCCGCGGCTGCCCAGGAACGCCCGTGCCACGCCCACCTCGGACGTGCACGAGGACACGCCCCACCAGGTCACGGTCCGTCCGACCGGGTACTGCGCCCGCAGGTCCAGCGGCACCCCGCGCCACAGCGGCTCCGTGCGGACGGGAAGCCCCGACACCGCCGAGAACAGCAGCCGCAGATACGGCAGGTACGGGACGACCCTCGACCGGTCCGGGTGGCGCAGGATCGCGTTGATCTCGCGGTAGAACGCGGACTCGCAGGTGTAGAGGTAGAGGGCGGCGATCGCCTCCGCGGACAGGTTCCCGGCCCCCTCGTCCGCCCGCCGCTTGCCGAACTCGTGCGACCGCTGGACGTGCCGGTCCAGACCGGACAGCAGCTCGGCCACGGGCCCGACGGCCTCCCGGAAGTCCATCAGCGGCGTGTCGAACACACCGGTGATCGCCGGGAGGACGAGACCCTCGTCCTTGACGCTGGAGAGCCGCTCCAGATAGAGCTGGTGCAGTTCCATGGTGGAGGCGATGAACGCGCCCATGCGTTCGGCGACACCGCCGCCGCTCCCGCCGGCCTCCGCCGTGAGCCGGTCCCACCCCTTGCTCGGCAGCCAGTCGACCGCGTCCGCGCCCACCGACGCCAGGGCGTCGTTCACCATGCCGAAGTGGTCGCCGTCGCAGAAGATGTCGCCCTGCGCCGCGGGATTGCAGTGGTCGATGTGCCGGACCTCGACCTCGGGGTACTTCTTCTGGAGCCTGAGGACGACCTGCTTCAGACTCCGGGCGTGCGCCCCCCACCACGCGAAGACGACCCCGCGGTCCTCCTCGCCGGCGTTCTGCTTGGCCTTGAGGATCTCCTCGACGATCCGCTCGGCGACCGGACGCCAGAACGCGGTGTGCGGGTCGGCTCCCCTCGGCCCGTCGCTGCTGGCGGTGAGGGCCGCGTTCAGCAGCAGGACGCCCTGGGTGAGCATCGCCTGGAACCACTCCGGCGGCTGGACGGTGTCCCGCTCCTTCAACAGCGCGCGGACGTCGGCTATCGGCGTCTTCTTGGCGATGCCGTACTTCCACATCGCCGCCGCCTTGATGATGCAGCGGATGCTGACGACCCTGCCGAACTGGCTGTCCTTCCAGTCGTGGAAGGTGTTGTCGAACATGGCGATGCCGGTGGCGCTCTCCGGCCGCGGGTACGGGTTCTGGCCGAAGACGACGACCTTCCACTTGTGCGGCGGATGGGGCTTGAGCGCCTGGAAGGTCAGTTCGCGGACCGGAACGACGTCCGGACCACGGCCCGGGCCGATGAACGAGGCCGCGCCCGGCTGCGCCTCGACGACCGGCTTCAGCAGGGGCAGCCACGGTTCGCCGCCGCCCTGGAACAGTTCGGCGAGCGCCAGCGGGTCGTTCGGGTCGGGCTGGGCGGGGGTGTTGGCATCGATCATGGCCGGGACGCTAGCAGCGGGGTACGACAACCCGGCTCCAACTGCGTTGTCAGTGCTGCCTTGTAGCGTCCTGATCACTGGAACGACCGGTCCCCGATGGGAGTGTGGAACATGACCGTGAACCGCGTGCAGCCGCCGCTCGAGGTGGTCCTGACCGACCTCAACGCGAAGGTGGTGGAGGCATGGCGGGCCGCGTTCGCCGACACGCCGGGGATCGAGATCCGCAAGGGCTCGATCCTCACCGAGAAGGCCGACGCCTGGGTGAGCCCGACCAACTCCCGCGGCCTGATGAACGGCGGGGTGGACGCCGTCGTCAAGCGGCACCTCGGAGCCGGGATCCAGCTGCGCGTGCAGCGGGCGATCCGCGACCGGTTCGGGGGACGGCTCCCGGTGGGCAGCGCGGTGTGCGTTCCGTCCGGGGCGACCAACCCGAAGTTCCTGATCTCGACGCCGACGATGGAACAGTCCTCGGAGAACGTGAGCGAGACCCTGAACGTGGCCCTGGCCTGCGCCGCCGCGTTCCAGGCGATCCACCGGCAGAACAGCGAGGCGCCCGGCAGCATCCGGTCCGTGGCGCTGGTCGGCATGGGCGCGCGGACCGGCCGGGTGCCGGCCCAGGTGTGCGCCAACCTGATGTGGACGGGCTACACGCTGTTCAACGACCACTGCTTCGAGGACTACGACGACCTGCGCAGCACGATCGTCGCGCAGCTCGACGACATCGAGAACGCGCCCACCGGGCAGCGGGTCCGCATAGCGCCGCCCGAGCGCTCGGCCCCCCGCCGCTGACCCCAGCCGCCCTCTTGCCCCAACTCGCTTGCAATCAAGATCGGCGGCAGCGCGGTCGCCGCGGCCGGCGGACTGGCGATCGCCGGCATGGCGTCGGCGGACACCGGCACCGGCGAGACCGGCTCGTCCGCGGCCGACGCCTCGGCCTCCAGTTCCGCCGTCTCCGGCATCTGCACCCTGAACGCCGAGGTCACGGAGGGGCCGTACTCCCTGGAAGGCGCCCTCGTCCGCGAGGACATCCGGGAGGACAAGGAAGGCTTCGAGGTCCGGTACACCTTCACCGTCGTCGACCAGGCCAACGACTGCGCGCCGCTCGCCGACGCGCTCGTGGAGATCTGGCACTGCGACGCCCTCGGTGAGTACTCCGGATTCGTCGGCGGCAACGGCCACCAGGAGGAGGACAACGGCACGTTCCTGCGCGGCGGTCAGCTGACTGACGAGAACGGCCGGTGCGGCATCACCTCGATCTGGCCCGGCCACTACGCCTCCCGCGCGGTCCACGTCCATATGCGGGTGCACACGGACGTGACCCTCACGGACGACTCGTACACCGGCGGCGAGATCATCCACACGGGCCAGCTGTTCTTCGACCCGGACATCAACGCCGAGATCCAGGCGACCGCGCCGTACTCGGCGAACACCACCAAGGAGACCTTGCTGGCGGACGACGGCATCTACGACGACGGAGGCGCCTCCTCGGGCCTGCTGACCCTGACCGCCCTCGGCTCCGGCGTCTCCGACGGCTACGAGGCGACCCTCACCGTGGGCGTCGACTCCGCCTGACCCCCGGGCGGTGCCGCCCCCGCCGCGGCCCCCGGCCACGCACCGGTCCGGGCCGCGGCGCGGCGGCGCGTCAGGCCGCGACCAGCTCCCGCTCCTCCGCCGCCGCCCTCTCCCTGAGATGCGCCCGGATCGAGTACGCCAGGGCCGCCGCCCACACCGCGTACAGGACGACGTAGACCAGCGCGCTCACCGGGCCCGGCGCCGCCACCCAGTCGCTCCTCAGCAGCGTGCGGACGTTCGTCACGATGATGACGCCGCCGACGGCCGAGCCGAGCACGCGCGGCGGGAGGAGGCGGACCAGCCAGGCGGCGACGGGGGCGGCGACCAGACCGCCGAGCAGGAAGGCCACGACCCAGGGCCACCGCAGCCCCTGGGAGCCCAGCGAGAGCAGGAAGCCGAGGCTGGCCGCCAGCGCCACCAGGAACTCGCTGGTGTCGACCGAGCCGATCACCTTGCGGGGCTCCATCCGGCCGCTGGCCAGCAGCGCCGGCGTGCCGACCGGACCCCAGCCGCCCCCGCCGGTCGCGTCCAGGAAGCCGGCCACCAGTCCGAGAGGGGTCAGGAAGCGGCGGCGCAGCGGCTTGCCCAGGCGGTCCCTGGGCAGGCCCCGGAACGTGAAGCGGGACATCACGTACAGCCCGAGGCCCAGCAGGATCAGGGACATCGCCGGCTCCGCCACCTCGGTGGACAGCCGCGACAGGACCGTCGCGCCGAGGAAGGAGCCCACCGCCCCCGGCACGCCGATCCGCGTGACGACCTTCCAGTCCACGTTCCCGAAGCGCCAGTGCGAGGCGCCGGACATCAGCGTCGTACCGATCTCCGCGAGGTGGACCGTGGCCGAGGCCGCGGCCGGGTTGGTGCCCAGGGCCAGCAGCAGCGTGGTCGACGTCACGCCGTAGGCCATGCCGAGGCTGCCGTCGACGAGCTGGGCGCCGAGGCCCGCGAGGGCGAGCAGTACGAGCGTGCGCATCCTGGACACCGCTTCCTGGTTCCCGGCTTTCCCCATCGGTCAGGTGGGGATGAACGGGAGCGAGGGTAGGCACCCAAGCTGAGAGCAAGGTGTGAAACCTGTGCCCGCTCGTGATCAATACACCTAGGGGTTCTCCCAGGCCGCCGGCTCCGCCGCCAGCTCCTTCACCGGCTCAGGAAGCGCGTCCGCGGCGATGTCCGCGACCGTGACGCCCTCCAGGATCCGGCGCACGTTCGCCCGCAGCGCGATCCAGAGCGGGAGCAGGGGCTGCGCGGACCCCGTGTACGTCAGGCCCGTCGGCCGTTCGCCGCGTACGGAGACGATCGGGCCGTCCACCGCCCTGATCACGTCCGCCACCGTGATCGCCGCGGCGTCCCGGGCCAGCCGGTAGCCGCCGCCCCCGCCGCGCCTGCTGTCGACGATCCCGCCGCGCCGCAGATCGCCGAGGATCCCCTCCAGGAACTTGTGCGGAATGTCCTGGGCGGCGGCGACGGTCTCCGCCTTCACCGGGTCACCGCTCTGCCGTACGGCGAGCTCCAGTACCGCCCGCACCGCGTAGTCCGCCCGCGCTGAGATCCTCATACGGACATTGTGGCCCCCGGCGCCGGACGAGGTGATCGGCGGGGACCGCCCGTCGGCGGTCCCCGGCCGGCCAGGCCCCGTCCGGCGGATCCGGAGAGGGCCTAGGCCAGCCGGATCACGTTCCAGGACAGCGGTTCCAGTACGGCGGAGAGGGTGCCCTCCCGTACCGCGGTGCCCTCGACCGGGTGCGGGGCGACCCGCTCCGGTTCGTCGAGGGTGTTCCGTGCGTCCGGGTCGGCGTCCGCGAGGGCGCTGTGCTCGACGACCGACGTCAGGTCCAGTCCGTTCAGGGCCACTTCGAGGGGCAGCGCCTCGGTGCGGCTGCGGTTGACGGCGAAGACGGTGACGGTGCCGTCCTCGGCGCGGACCGCGGTGGCGTGCAGCAGGTCCGCCTCGCCGTACTTCCTCGTCTCGTACGTCGGCGAGTCCACGCGGACGTCGAGGACCCGGCCGCGGCCGTACCGGGCGGCCTGGGCGAAGGGGAAGAACGTCGTCTGCCGCCACGCCGGGCCGCCGGGCTCGGTCATGATCGGGGCGATGACGTTGACGAGCTGGGCGAGGCAGGCCACGGTGACGCGGTCCGCGTGCCGCAGCAGGGCGATGAGGAGCGAGCCGAAGACGACGGCGTCGGTGACGCTGTAGTTGTCCTCCAGGAGGCGGGGGGCCTCCGGCCAGTCCTCCTGGTCGATGCCCTTGGCGTGCTCCTCCCACCGGGGCAGGTACCAGACGTTCCACTCGTCGAAGGAGAGGTTGATCCGCTTCTTGGACTTCAGCCGGGCGCCCACGTGGTCGGCGGTGGCCACGACGTTGTCGATGAACGACTCCATGTCGACGGCGGAGGCGAGGAAGGAGTCGACGTCGCCGTCCTGCGGCCAGTAGTAGGCGTGCAGGGAGATGTAGTCGACGAGGTCGTACGTCTCCTCGAGGACCGTCGCCTCCCACGCGGCGAAGGTGGGCATGGACTGGCTGGAGGAGCCGCAGGCGACCAGTTCGACGTGCGGATCCATCTGGCGCATCGCGCGGGCCGTCTCGGCGGCGGCCCGGCCGTACTCCTCGGCCGTCTTGTGGCCGGTCTGCCAGGGGCCGTCCATCTCGTTGCCGAGGCACCACAGCCTGATGCCGAAGGGGTCCTTGTCGCCGTGGGACACGCGCAGGTCGGAGAGGGCGGTGCCCTCGGAGTGGTTGGCGTACTCCTGGAGTTCGAGGGCCTCGGCGACGCCTCGGGTGCCGAGGTTGACGGCCATCATGGGCTCGGCACGGGGACCGATCTTCCGGAGGAAGCCGATGTACTCGGAGAGGCCGAAGCGGTTCGACTCCGTCGAGTGCCAGGCGAGGTCCAGCCGGCGGGGACGCGTCTCGGCGGGGCCGACCGAGTCCTCCCACTTGTAGCCGGAGACGAAGTTGCCGCCGGGGTAGCGGATGGCGGTGACGCCGAGTTCCCGGACGAGCTCCAGGACGTCCGTGCGGATGCCCTCGGCGTCGGCGGCGGGGTGGTCCGGTTCGAAGATGCCGGTGTACACGCAGCGGCCGAGGTGTTCGACGAAGGAGCCGAAGAGACGGGGGTTGACCTCGCCCACGGTGAAGGCGGGGTCCAGGGTGAAGCGGGCGGTGCTCATCTTGGCCTTTCGGTTCGGTTCTGCCTGCGGGTGGTTCATGGCCGGCCGCGCCCCCGGAGGAGGTCGGGCCAGCCGTTCTTGGTCCAGGTCAGGGTGTTGAGCCCCAGCTTCGGCGTGCCGCCGTCCTCCGCGTCGTAGTAGTGGTACGCCAGGACGTCTCTCCCCCTGTCCTTGAAGATCGACTCTCCGCCGGTGCCCACGTAACGGCCGTGTCCCGCCAGCAGCAGGTCGCCGCCGCCCTCCAGCAGCGGCTCGCCGGTGCTGTCCACGTACGGGCCCGTCACGGACGTCGAGCGGCCCACCCTGATCCGGTAGGTCGAGTCCGCGCCCGCGCAGCAGGTGTCGTAGCTGGCGAAGAGGTAGTAGCGGCCGCCGTGTTCGACGATGTACGGCCCCTCCACCGCGTACGGGGCGTCGGGGCGGGTCGCCAGATGGTGCACCGTCGCGCCCTCGACCGCCTTGCCCGTCCTCGGGTCCAGTTCGACCATCCGGATGCCCGTCCAGTACGAGCCGAAGCTCATCCACAGGCGCCCGTCGGCGCGGATCACCGCCGGGTCGATCGCGTTCCAGGAGTCGGTGCGTTCGGAGCCGAAGACCTTGCCGTGGTCGGTCCAGGTGCCGGGGAGGCCGGTCGGGGAGGTGGCCACGCCGATCGCGGAGTGGTTGGTGCCCCAGGAGGAGACGGCGTAGTACAGCCAGTAGCGGCCGGCGCGGTAGGAGAGGTCGGGGGCCCAGGGGTCGCCGGTGTCGTTGTACGCGTACCACCAGCTCGGCGGCGTGGTGAAGGCGTTGCCCGCGTCGTCCCAGTGGGTGCGGTCCTCCGAGGTGCGGGCGCCGATGATCCCGCCCGTCGAATAGGCCACGTAGCCGCCCGACTCGAGGCGGATGACGGTCGGGTCGTGGATGATCTGCTCTCCGGTGAGCGGCTGGGGGTCGGGGTAGGTGGCGTCGGCCCGGGCGGTGCCGGGCAGGAGGGCGAGCACGGCCGCGGTGAGGAGGCTCGCGAGTCTCGGTCGCACTGCTCGGGCTCCTTACTGGCCCGCCAGACCGGTGTGGGCCACGCCCCGCACGATCTGGCTCTGGAAGAAGACGAACACGACGATCAGCGGGAGGCCCGCGATCAGGCCGCCGGCCATGAGCTGGGGCCAGACGATGCCGAAGGCGTTCTGCACGGTGGCGATGCCGTTCGGCATGGTCATCAGGTCGGGGTCGCTGGTCACCATGTACGGCCACAGGAAGTTGTTCCAGGAGGCGATGAAGGTGAAGATGCCCACCGCCGAGAGGGACGGCTTCGACAGCGGCAGCACGATGGTGAAGAAGATCCGCCAGCGGCCCGCGCCGTCGATGAAGGCCGCCTCCTCCAGTTCCTTCGGCAGCGACTGGAAGAACTTGTAGAGGATGTAGACCATCGCCGCCGGGGCGCACTGCGGCAGGATCATCCCCCAGTACGTGTCGACCATGCCCAGCGACTGGACCGTGGTGAAGAGCGGGACGCCGAGGATCGCCGGGGAGAACATCAGGCCCGCCATGGTGAGCGCGAGCAGGGCCTGCTTGCCCCGGAACTCGGTGCGGGCGAAGCCGTATCCGGCCGGCGCGGCGACGAGCAGGACCAGGAAGGTGACGCAGACGGACACCACCACCGAGTTCACGAACCAGTTGGGGATGTTGCCGGCCTCAACGACCGCCTTCCAGGACTCCAGGGTGACGTCCTCGGGGATCCAGTGCGGGGACGCGACCGACTCGGCGGGGGTCTTGAGGGAGGTGGACAGGGCCCAGACCAGGGGGGCCAGCCAGACGAGGGACAGGGCCCCCGCGACGAGGGTGAGGGCGATCTGGCCGGGGGTCCAGGTGCTGCGGGGCTTGCGCAGTACGGGGGTCGTCATCGGGTCGCGGCCTCCTCGCGGTGGCGCAGCAGCCACATCCGGCCGAGGGCGACGGCCGCGATGATGAGGAACAGGATGAAGGAGATGGCGGAGGCGTAGCCCACGCGGTAGCTGGTGAAGCCCTCTTCGAGGGTGTACTGCACGAAGGTGCGGGTCGATTCCTCCGGGCCGGGGCCGAACTGGTACATCACCACGGCCTGGTCGAAGACCTGGAGCGACGCCAGGACCTGCAGGGCGACGACGAGCCCGGTGATGGCGCGCAGGTTCGGGACGGTGATGTGCAGCAGGCGCTGCCAGGCGTTGGCGCCGTCCAGCTCGGCGGCCTCGTAGAGGTGGTGCGGGATGTTCTGCAGGGCGGCGAGGTAGAGCAGGAAGGAGAAGCCGACCGTCCACCACAGGGTCGCGATGACGATCGCCGACATCGCCGTGGACTTCTGGGTGAGCCACGGGGTGTCCCGGCCCAGGACGTGGTTGACCATGCCGTTGGTGGGCTGGAACAGCCACCACCACAGGTTGCCGACGACCGCCGAGGGAAGCAGGAACGGGGCGAAGAAGCACAGCCGCCACAGCCACCTGAAGTGGACCGTGTGGTGGGCGATCAGCGCCATCAGCAGGGCCACGGCCACGATCAGCGGAACCACGGAGAGCGTGAACCGGACGCTGTGCCACAGCGAGTCCCACACGAGGTCGTCGTTCAGCGCCTCGCGGTAGTTGTCGAGGCCGACGAAGCCGGGGTCGTCGCCGGAGATGTTGGCGTCGGTGAAGCTGAGGTAGAGGCCCCGGACGACCGGCACGACGACGAACAGGCCGTAGAGGACGAAGAAGGGGGCGACGAACCAGCCACCGTGCTGGAAGCGGCGGCCCCAGCGGGCGCGGGCGGAGTCCGTGGCGGCCGTGGTGCGGGCCGGGAGTACGGTGCCCGCCTGGGCGAGGGTGCTCATGCGCCCGCTCCCTTCAGCTCCTGGGCGGCCGTGCGGCCGTCCATCGGGTTCTTCGCCGCCAGCAGTTGTCCGAGGGCGGACTTCATACGGCGGGCCGCCGCGGCCGGTGTGGCCGAACCGAGGTTGGAGGCGGCGACGATCGGGCCGACGCGCTGGGCGAGGATGCCGGTGGAGCCCGCGAACCAGATGTGGGGTTCGGTGGCCGGGTGGTCCATCGCGGGGCGCGCGTACTCGTTCTGGGGGGTCAGCCGCAGATAGGCGGGATCCTTGAAGGTGGGCAGATAGGCCGGGACGTGACCGCCGTTGGCCCAGGTGGTGGCGTGGGTGACCATGTAGGCGGCGAGCCGGTAGGCGTCCTCGTTCGCCGCGCCGCCGCGGTCTGCCTGGTGGGGCAGGATGAAGGAGTGCGACTCGGCGTGGGTGGCCGGCTTCCCGAAGACCGGGGGCAGCGGCTGGGCGCCGTACTCGATCTTCTGGGAGTTGAAGTACGGCACCGACCAGTTGCCCTCCCAGGTGAAGGGCGAGCCGGCGAGGAAGGCCTCGCCGTCGGCCTCGCCGACCGTGACGTAGCCGTCGGTGACGTGCTTGCGGAAGAACTCCAGGACCTGGGTGGCCTTGTCGGTGTCGAAGGTGACGCCGGTGCGGTCGTCGGTGAAGTAGGTGCCGCCGAGCTGCTGGTAGAAGGTGACGAAGAACCACCAGCAGAAGTTCTGGTCGTTGGCGTGCAGGCCGAGTGTCTGCCGGCCTTCCGTCAACTTCCCTTTCGCGGCCTTGAGTACGGCGAACCAGTCCTCCGGCGAGGTGGCGGCCGGGAGGCGGCCGTCGGTGTCCAGGAGGCCCGCCTTCCGGCAGACGTCCTTGCGGTAGAAGCTGAGCTGGACGTGGATGTCCAGCGGCAGTGCGTACAACTTGCCGTCCACGATGCCGCGTTGCCACAGGACCGGGTTGAAGTCGACCTCCCGGACGCCGTACTTGGCGAGGAGGCCGATGTCCCAGGGGTCCAGGAGGCGGCCGGGGGCGAAGCCCGGGATGCGGCCCTGGTGCATGACGGCGAGGTCGGGGGCGCGGTTGCCGGCCGCGGCCATGGCGACCTTGGTGTAGTAGGGGTTGCCCCAGGAGAGGGTGGCGTCCTTGACCGTGATGTCCGGGTTCGCCTTGCGGAAGGCGTCCACCATCGCGACCTGGTTGGCGCCGTCGCCGCCCTGGAAGAGGTTCCAGTAGCGGACGCGGGTGCGGTTGCCGGCGGCCAGCGCGTCGGCGCCGGTGCCGAGGGCGGCGAAGCCGAAGCTGCCCGCGACCGTCAACCCGCCTGCGGCGGCGAGAAGTTGCCTGCGATTCAGGCCAGGTTGTCCCATACCTTGCCCCTGTCGTCCCGTCGTTCGTCGTCGTTCGACATTTCGAATCATGCCCGTAACTTCGAACGGGACCGTAAAATCGATGCGCTTGCGCGTCAATGGTTTCGACACGACTTCTGATAGCGCTTTCTATCCTGAGCCCGGTCAGTTCTTTTCGTGACGCGGACACAACCAGCCGCGTAGGCTCGAACCCGCTGCCGGAGGGCGGCGAAGCGGCGGCCGTTCGGCGGTGAGAAGGGGGACGGGACCTGATGGACATCGCGGGCGCGCGCGGGAGGGCGGCCCGGATCGCCTCCGCGCTGCGGCGCCCGAGGACCGGCCCGGCCATGCGCGAGCTGGCCGGCGAGCTCGCCGCCGCGCTGCGGGCCCGGCCCCGGCGGCCGGCCGGCGTGCGGGAGGTGTCCCGGGCCCTGTGCGAGGAGATGGCCGCGCGGCGCGGCGGACGTCCCGTCGAGCTGCGGTTCGAGCGGTTCCCCGACGAGATCGGGGTGACCGGACTGTGGGTGGAGTTCCGCGACTTCGACCTGGTCATCGTGGAGGAGCGGGCCGAGGCCGTACAGCAACTCGTCATTCTCGGCCATGAGTTGTGGCATCTGCACGCCGGCCACCGGCACCATCACCACGGTGTCGGCACGGAGGCGGCGGACGTCCTGGCCGGACGGCCCGGCTGGGACTCCATCGCGCTGACCGTGGCCGCCCGCAACGGCTCCCGGGAGGCCGACGAGGCCGAGGCCGACGACTTCGGCCACCGGCTCGCGGCCCGCTTCCGGCGGTATCTGTCCGAGGCCGGACCCACGCCCGGGCCCGGCGGCGAGGCGTCGCCGGTGCAGCGGACGCTGGGCTACCGCGGACGCAGGGGCACCGCCCCGTGATGCACGGCCTGTACATCTCCTTCTGGCTGCCCACCGTGGTGCTGGGCGCCGCCCTGGCGATCAAGCTGCCCAGCATCCTCAAGCTGTGGCGGGACCCGCTGCTGCGCGCGGTCGGCGGTCTGCTGCTGTTCGCCTGCGCGGTGTTCGTGTTCGCCGCCCCGAAGACCATCGCCTGGACCAACCGGGTCACCGGCGTCCCCAACATCGCGGCGCCCTGGGTGTACTCCCTGCTCACCGCGCTCTCCGCGTCCTGGCTGCTGCTGGTCATCGCCTGGCGCAACAACCTCACCGAGCGCTCGGCGCAGACCCGGCGCGCCACCCGGTGGGTGGTCTCCGTGTACGCGGGGGTCGTGGTCGCGCTGTGGGTGCTGTTCGCGCTCGCCGACGTGCCGGTGGAGCGGATCCGGGACCTCGACACGTACTACGCCAACACGCCCTTCATGCGCGAGGAGATCCTGCTCTACCTGCTCGCGCACACGGTGGCCTGCTCGGTCACGGCCGGGCTGATCTGGAACTGGAGCCGTACGGAGGGCCTGGACGCCTGGCTGCGCTGGGGGCTGCGCTTCCTGGGAGCCGGGTACGTGACGAACCTGCTGTTCAGCGCGGCGAAGCTGACGGCGGTGGGGGCCCGGTGGACCGGGCACGACCTGGACTGGCTGAACACCAACATCGCTCCGTCGGCGGCTTGTATCGCCGCCACGCTGGTCGCGATCGGCTTCATCGTCCCGCACGCCGGCCAGTACCTCCAGGAGCGCTGGCGGGTGCGCCGCCGGCACCGCGGTCTCAAGCCGCTCGCCCGGCTGATGCGTTCCGTCGTCGGCACCCGTGAGCCGCTCGCGCTGCGGGCCACCCCGGAGCTGCGTCTGATCCGCCGCGAGACGTTCATCCGTGACGCGGTCCTCCAGCTGTCCCGGTACCTCGACGACGACCTGCGGGCACGGTCCTACGACGCGGCCGTCGCCCTCGGCTTCGACCGCGGCCGCGCGCAGGCCCTCGCGGCCGCGGTGACGATCCAGGAGGCGGTGGCGGCACGAACCCGCTCCACGCCCCCACCCACGCTCCCCCACCCCAACCCACCCACCCCACCCCAGCCGTCACCCTCCGCCCTGACGGGGGCTGCCGGCTCGACGGGGGCTTCCGACGCGACGGCCACTTCCGAACTGGCGGGGGCTTCTGGTCCAGCGGGGGCTTCCGACCCGGCGCGGGCGTCCGGCCCGACGGCCACTCCCGAACCAGCAGGGACATCCGGCCCGACGAGGGCTTCCGACCCGGCGGCCTCTTCGGGGCCGTACGTCTCGCCCGACGCGGCGACCCAGTCGGGCCCGGCGGTCTCCCCCGGGCCGACGGCCAACGCCGGGGCGGCGGCGAAATCTGGGTCGGCGCCCGACTCTGGTCTGACGGGCACCCCCCGCCCGGTGGCCGACGCCAGTCTGACGGGCTCCCCCGGCCCAGCGGTCTCCTCCGGCCCGTCCGGATCCACCGGCCTCTCGGCCTCCTCCGGTCCGTCCGGCCCGACCCACACGGCCCCCACGGCCCACACCGCAGGGGCGGGCCCCTCGGACTCCCGTCCGTCCGGACCGTACGGTCCCTCCGGCTCCGGCTCCGGCTCGCCCGGACCGGTGGCCGCGGACGGCCCCGCCCGCTCGGGTTCCTCCGGCCCGTCCCGCGCCGGGGCGGGGTCCTCGGGGTTCCGTCCGTCCGGGGCGTACGGCTCCGGTTCGGCCGGACCGGCAGCCGAAGCAGGGCCCGGGGAATCCGGCTCGGGCGGACCGGCAGCCGAAGCAGGGCCCGGGGGATCCGGTTCGGGCGGGCCCGACACCACCTATCTGCTGCGGGAGATCCAGGCCGTGTCCGAGGTCCTCCGCCATCCCGAAGACATCGACGCGGTCCGCGAGCTTGCGGTCCGCCCCGGCAGAGAGCATGTCAGCGCATGACTGAAGATCCCACCCCCGCCAGAACCGCCGTCGTCCTGGGGGGATCCCATGCGGGCATGCTCGCGGCGGCCGCCCTGAGCGGACTCGCCGAGCGGGTCGTCGTCGTGGAGCGGGACGTCCTGCCCGACGGCCCCGCGCCCCGCAAGGGGCTCCCGCAGGCGCACCACGCCCACATGCTGTGGTCGGGCGGGGTGCGGGCGGTGGCCGAGCTGCTGCCGGGCGCCGTGGAGGCGCTCCGGGAGGCCGGGGCGCGCCGGAATCCGGTGACCACGGACATGGTCGTCATGGGGGCGCGGGGCTGGTTCCGGCGCTGGCCCGAGTCGCACCACACCATCCTCGCCGGGCGCGACCTGCTGGACGCGACGGTGCGCGCGCAGGTCCTCGCGGACCGGCGGGTCGAACTCCTCGACGGCACCGAGGTGCTGGGGCTGGAGGGCGGGGCGGGAGCGGTCACCGGGGTGCGGATCCGAGAGCAGGGGCGGGGACGGGACGGCTCGGGTGAGCGGGTGCTGCGGGCCGGGCTGGTGGTCGACGCGACCGGGCGGGGCTCCCGGGCCTCCCACTGGCTGACGGACCTCGGACTGCCCGCCGTGGAGCGTCGGGAGGTCGATTCCGGGCTGGCGTACGCGAGCCGGCTGTACCTCGCCCCCGAGCAGGCGCGTTCCGGCTACCCGATCGTGAACGTGCAGCCGGACCCGCGGGACGGCCGCCCCGGCCGGGCCGGCTTCCTGCTGCCCATCGAGGACGGCCGCTGGATCGTCACCCTCAACGGCACGCGCGGCGGTGAACCGTCCGCCGATGCCGGCGACTTCGTCCGCTTCGCCCGCGAGGAGCTGCGGCACCCGGTCATCGGGGAGCTGCTGGAGCGCGCCGAGCCGCTCACCGACGTGTCGTACACCCGGGCCACCCGCAACCGCCGTCACTTCTACGAGCGGATGCCCCTCTGGCCCGAGAACTTCGCCGTCCTCGGTGACGCGCTCGCCGCGTTCAACCCGCTCTACGGTCACGGTCTCGCCGTCGCCGCGCAGAGCGCGGTGCTGCTGCGGGACGTGGTGCGGCGGCACGGGTGGGGCGCGGCCGGGCTGTCCCGCCGGATCCAGCGGGCGGTGGCGCGGCCGGCGGCGGCGGCGTGGGATCTCGCCGTCGGGCAGGACGTGTTCTATCCGGGGGCGACGGAGCACGGGCCCACGCTGCGGGACCGGGTGCTGGCCGCGTACGTGGGCCGCCTGATGCTGACGGCCACCGGGAACGGGCGGATCGCCCGCCGGGTGACGGACGTGACCTCGTTGGAGCGTGGGCCCGAGGTGCTGCTGGCTCCGTCGGTGCTGGTCGCGGCGGCGGTGGGGCCGCTGAAGCCGGCGTTGGCCGGGCCGCCGCTGACCGGGGACGAGCTGAAGCGGGCGGGGTTGCAGTAGCCGGGGGCGCGGCGCGGGAGGGCGCTCGCGTGCGGGGTGCCGCCGCGCCCGCCCTCCCCCCGTCGCCCAGCCGCTCGGCAGCCCGCCGTCACGGCGCCCCGGGCCGAGCCGGCTATCCGGCGAACGGAGGCTGCGGGAGGCCCTTGCCCGCGTCCGGGACCACCAGCAGGGAGCCCGCCAGCGGGTGAGGGTCCGTCAGTCCCACGCGGGCCGTCGTGATGTACAGGTCCGTCAGGTCCGCGCCGCCGAAGGCGCAGGCCGTCACCCGCGGGGTCGGCAACATCAGTACACGATCCAGTTCACCCGAAGGGGTGAATTTGCGTACCGCTCCGCCGTCCCACAGCGCCACCCACACACAGCCCTCCGCGTCGACGGTCAGTCCGTCGGGGAAGCCGGCGCCCTCCTCGATCCCGACGAAGGTGCGGCGGTTCGCGACGCGGCCCTCGCTGTGGTCGAAGACGTCGACGCGGCGGGTCGGCGAGTCGATGTAGTACATCAGCGAGTGGTCCGGGCTCCAGCCGATGCCGTTGCTCACCGCCACGTCGTCGAGGACCGTCTCGGCCGTGCCGTCGCCGGTGAGACGGGACAGGGTGCCGCCGCCGGGAGCCTCGTCGTAGCGCATGGTGCCGGCCCAGAGGGAGCCGTCGGGGGCGACGGCGGCGTCGTTGGCGCGGCGGCCGGGGACGGGCTCGTGGTGGAGCCAGCGGAAGGATCCGTCCTCGTCCAGGAGGCCCACGCCGTCCCGGAGGTTGAGGACCAGGCCGCCCCCGGCGCGGGGCTTGGCCGCGCCGACGTGCTGGTCGGTGACCCGGACCGAGCGACGGCCGGTCGAGGGGTCGTAGGTGTGCAGCCGGGCGCCCAGGATGTCGAGCCAGAGGAGGCGGCCGGCCGCCGCGTCCCAGGTGGGGCCCTCGCCGAGGGTCGCCTCGGCCCGTACCGCCACGTCGAAGGCCGTCGTCATGCCGCGCTCCGGTAGCCCAGGAGTTCCGACAGCTCGGCGGCGCCCTTGGCGGCGAGCTGCTCCAGTTCGGCACGGCGCTCGTCGCTCCAGCGGATCATCGGCACGGAGATGGAGAGCGCGGCGACGACCTGGCCGGTGCGGTCGCGGACGGGGGCGGCCACGCAGCTGACGTCGGGGTTGGACTCCCGGCTCTCGACGGCGATGCCCCGCTCCCGGATCTCCGCGAGCGCCGCGCGCAGGGCGCCGGGCTCGGTGATGCTGTTCGGGGTCATCCGGACGAGGTCGGCGTCGTCGGGGATGCGGGCGGCGAGCTCCGCCTCCGGGAGGGAGGCCAGCAGCATCTTGCCGACGGAGGTGCAGTGGGCGGGGAGGCGCCGGCCGGCGGCCGAGACCATGCGCACCGCGTGCGTGGAGTCGACCTTGGCGATGTAGATGACGTCCGTGCCCTCGAGGATCGCCACGTGGACCGTCTCGTCGCAGGTCTCGGCGACGGTGCGGGCGACCTGCTGGCCCTCGGCGGCGAGGTCGAGCTGCTCGGCGTAGCGGCTGCCGAGCTGGTACGGACGGACACCCAGGCGGTAGCGTCCGGGCTGTCCGGACACGGGGACGATGTAGGAGCGCGCGGCGAGTGTGGTGACCAGCTCGTGCACGGTGGTGCGCGGCAGCTGGAGCTTGCGCACGATGTCGGGTGCGGAGAGCGTCCCGTCCCCGTCGAGGAAGAGCTCGAGAATGTCGAGAGCTCGGGTCACGGCTGGTACGAGGCGTCCCACGACCGGCCCCCTCCCTGTTCGTCCCTGGCCTGCGTTCGAAATTTCAACAGGCGATCGGCATGACGAACACAGGCTCGCACAAGCCGCTCCCACGGGCAATGGTCCTGGATCGCGCCGTGGGCCAGGATGGGGGCATGCCGACCCCGAAACGCCTCGCCGGCACCTTCAGTGTCTCCGACTTCCAACTCGTCATGCTGCGCCGCATGGCCGACCAGAACCCGGATCTGGTGGACGACGCCCGCCATGGTCTGGGGGTCTCCCTCGTGCAGATGAGGGAGGCCAACAAACGCTGGCAGGCCATGGTGCACTCCCCGCACGCGCGGGGCTCCCTCTCCCGTTACCGCTCGGTCCTCGGTGAACCCGAGTCGAGGACCGCCCGCCGCGTCGGCGACCTCGACTGCGAGGCCTGGCTCTGGCCGATCCCCCTGTGGCCCCGGCTCCGCTTCGAGGTGCTGCTCGCGCCGAACGGCGCCGTCTGGAACGAGTGGCTGGTCCGTGCCCCGGGAGAGCAGAGCCCCGACCTGCGGAGCCTGGACGACCTGACCCCCTGGTCCAGCACGGTCGACGAGGTCGCCCGCGCCTTCGCCCCGGCCCGCCCGCTCGAGGGCTCGGCCCCGACCCGCTGGGGGCTGGCGTTCACCGCGCCGGACGCCCTGGGCATACGCCGGGAGGTGGTCGCCGAGTTCACCTGGGGACTGTTCCAGCGGACGGTGGTCAGGGACGGGAGCGGTCTGCCGCCCGGGCAGCTCTGAGGATCCCCGCCACGACCCCGGTCACCGACCCCGGGTGCAGGGACAGGAACAGGTTCGGTTCGACCAGCTCCAGTTCCATGACCTGCGGCCGCCCGTCGTCGCCGTCCACGAGGTCCACGCGCGCGTAGAGCAGCTCGGGGGCCTCCGGGACGGCCGCCAGGGCCTGTTCGGCCACGGCCAGTTCGGCGTCCGTCGGCTGCCACCGCTCCAGGCCCGGGTGGGCCACCTTGCGCTCGTCGTACGGCGTGCCGGGCGCGAGGACGGCTCCCTTGCGGCTGGCGTGCAGCAGACGGCCGTCGAAGAACTGCAGCGCCCGCTCACCGGCCACGTCGATACCGCGCACATAGGGCTGCACCATCGCGGTGAAGCCCTCCGCGTGCATCCGCGCGAGCTGCCGTACGGCGGTGTCGTGCTCGTCGGGGGTGTAGCGGGCGGCGAAGCGGGCGCCCGCGCCGGAGGTCGGCTTGACGACGTACTCGTGGCCGTCGGGGAACCCGGCCTCCTCCCCGGGCGCGAGGTAGCGCGTCGGGACGGTCGGCACTCCGGCCGCCGCGAGCTCCCCGAGGTACCGCTTGTCGCTGTTCCAGCGGACCACCCCGGCCGGGTTGGCCAGCCGGGTGACCGCCCCGGTCCGCTGCGCCCAGGCCACGAACTCCGCCGCGCGCCAGCTGTAGTCCCAGGTGGAGCGGATCACGGCGAGGTCGTAGCCCGCCCAGTCGGCGTCGGGGTCGTCCCAGACGACGGCCTCCGCGTCCGCCCCGGCGTCCCGCAGCGCCGCCACCAGGCCCGGCAGATCGGTGTCGACGGCGACCTCGGGCCCGGGCCGGCAGGTGACGAGGGCGATGCGGGGCACGGCGACTCCATCTTCGTACGCATGTCCGGTGACCGGTCCCGGGAAGGCTAACAACCGGCCCGGGGCCGGCCACCGGCGACCGCCGCCGCGCGGCCGGGCGCCCCGCCCCCGGGGACGCCGTGCGGGCGCCGGCCGCCGAGGCGGACGCCGTCGGCGGGGCGGACGACGAGAGCTGTGGGGTGGCCGACATGGTGGAGGCGGCTCGACCCGGGCAGGATCGGTGGCATGGCCACTAGTACAAGGAGCGTCCGCGTGTCCTCACTCTTCCCCGCCCTGACCGACGATCCCTCCGAGCGGGTCGCGCTGCGGTTCGGTGAGCGGACTCTGACGTACGCGGAGCTCGCGGCGGCGGCCGGGGCCGTCGGGGAGCGGGTGCGGGGGGCGGAAAGGGTCGCCGTGTGGGCCACGCCGAGCCTGGAGACCGCCGTGGGCGTGGTGGGGGTGCTGCTCGCCGGGGCCGCCGCCGTGCCGCTCAACCCGAAGTCGGGCGAGAAGGAGCTCGGGCACATCCTCCGGGACAGCGCGCCGGGCGTCGTCCTCGCCGCTCCGGGCGACGAACTGCCCGCTCCACTCGACGGGTTGGCGCGGGTGGACGTCGAGGTGCACGGCACCGGCGCCCCGTCCCCGGCGTCCGTGGACGACGAGCACCCGGCCCTCGTCGTCTACACCTCCGGCACCACGGGCCCGCCCAAGGGCGCCGTCATCCCGCGTCGCGCCCTGGTCGCCACCCTGGACGCCCTGGCCGACGCCTGGCAGTGGACCGGGGAGGACGTGCTGGTGCACGGACTGCCCCTGTTCCATGTGCACGGGCTCGTGCTGGGTGTGCTCGGACCGCTGCGGCGCGGGGGGTCCGTACGGCATCTGGGGCGGTTCACCACGGAGGGCGTCGCCCGGGAGCTGAACGGCGGCGCGAGCATGCTGTTCGGGGTGCCGACGATGTACCACCGGATCGCCGAGGCGCTTCCCGGGGACCCCGAGCTGGTCAAGGGGCTCTCGGCGGCGCGGCTGCTGGTGTCCGGCTCGGCCGCGCTGCCCGTGCACGACCACGAGCGGATCGCGGCGGCGACCGGGCGGCGGGTGATCGAGCGGTACGGCATGACGGAGACGCTGATGAACACCTCCGTGCGGGCCGACGGGGAGGCGCGGGCCGGGACCGTGGGGGTGCCGCTGCCGGGCGTGGAGCTGCGGCTCGTGGAGGAGGACGGGGCCGTCGTGACGGCGTACGACGGCGAGACCGTCGGGGAGATCCAGGTGCGCGGGCCCCACCTGTTCACGGAGTACCTCAACCGGCCGGACGCCACGGCGGCCGCCTTCACCGCCGACGGCTGGTTCCGGACGGGTGACGTGGCGGTGCTCGATCCCGACGGGTACGTGCGGATCGTCGGGCGCAAGGCCACCGATCTCATCAAGAGCGGCGGGTACAAGATCGGGGCGGGTGAGATCGAGAACGCGCTGCTGGAGCATCCGGGGGTGCGCGAGGCCGCCGTCACGGGGGAGCCCGACGCGGACCTCGGCGAGCGGATCGTCGCATGGGTCGTCCCCGTCGATCCTCAGTCCCCGCCCGGCAGCGACGAGTTGGCCGGCCATGTCGCCCGGCGGCTCGCTCCGCACAAGCGGCCCCGCGTGGTCCGCTACCTGGAGGCGCTGCCCCGCAACGACATGGGGAAGATCATGAAGCGGGCGCTGACGTCATGACGGGACGCGCGAGCGCCCGGGAGGTCATCGCCCTCGTGACCGACTCCTTCACCGAACTCCCCTATCCGAAAAGGGACTTCACTCCCGACGGTCCGCTCGCCTGGCCCGGGTACGACCTCTCCCGCGCCCGCGCCGCCGAACGCACCGGCGAGTCGGAGTCCGTCGTGTGCGGCACCGCGAGCGTCGAGGGGACCCCGGCGGTGCTGATCGCCTTCGAGTTCGGTTTCCTGGGCGGCTCGCTGGGCGAGCGCACCGGGGACCGGCTGGAGGCGGCGTACACGTACGCCCGTGAACACCGGCTCCCGGTCGTCCCGTTGGTCGCCACGGGCGGCAGCCGGATGCAGGAGGGCATGGTCGCCCTCGGTCAACTCCAGCGCGTCGCACGGCAGTCGGCGCTGACCAGCGGGGCCGGGCTGCCGCAGGTCGCGGTGGTGCGGGATCCGACGACCGGCGGGGGCTGGGCCACGCTCGGCGCGGGCGCCGACGTCGTTCTCGCGCTGCCCGGCGCGCAGGTCGGTTTCGCCGGGTCGCGGGTGCGGCCGGCGGACGCCGACCCGGCCGCGTACACGGCTCGGGCGCAGGTCGCGGCGGGGTCGGCGGACGCCGTGGTACGGCCGGAGGAGCTGCGGGAGACGCTGGGACGGTGGCTGCGGCTGCTGACGGGGGCCTCGGACGAGCCCGCCCCGGTGCCCGAGCCGCTCGGCGCGAAGGACCTGCCGCTCTCCGGCTGGGATGCCGTACAACGCGCCCGCTCCCCCCGGCGGCCGCGCGCAGCACGCTACCTGGACGCCTACTTCACCGACCGCCTCGCGATCTCCGGCGACCGCTGCGGCGGCACCGATCCCGGCGGCATGCTGTGCGGCTTCGGCGACCGCCGGGGCCGTACGGTCGCGTACGCCGCGCAGACCGGGGCCGCCACCCGGCCCGCCGGGTACCGCACGGCCACCCGGCTGATCCGGCTCGCGGACCGGCTCGGCATCCCGGTGCTCACCCTGGTGGACACCCCGGGCGCCGCCAACGACGCCGAGGCGGAGCGGCAGGGCGCGGGCGCGGCGATCGCGGAGCTGTTCGCCACCCTCGCCACCACCCGTACGCCGGTCACCACCCTGGTGATCGGCGAGGGCGGCTCGGGCGGGGCGCTCGCGCTGGCCGCTCCCGGCCGCACCTGGGCCACCCCGGACAGCTACTTCTCCGTCATCGCGCCCGAGGCGGCCGCCGCCATCCTCAAGCGCCCGCCGGAGGAGGTGGAGGCGACGGCCCGCCAACTCCGGATCCGGCCGCAGGACTTGGCCGAGCTGGGGGTGATCAGGACGGACGACCGGCGGACGCCGTGAAAACGGCGGGAAGAAACAGGACAACCCCGAGCACCGTCCGTAACAATGGGGACGCACACAGCCGCAGGGTCTGGTCCGAGGGAAGGGGCTACGGGGGCGCGTGGACGGACTGGTGGAGTTCAAGACCGAGGACGGCGCCGTGGTCGCCGTCGAGGCGGCCGTCGAGGGGCGGCCCGGTTCACGGCTGGTCGCCCGCGGCGACGGCACGGTCCAGGCGGCCCGTACCTTCGAGGGCGCCCTGGAGGGGGTGCGCGCGGCGGCCGAGTCGGCGCTGCGGGTGTTCCGGGACGGCTCGTTACGGCCCGACGGAGTGGAGATCGAGTTCGGGGTGAAGCTCTCGGCGGAGACGGGCGCGATCATCGCCAAGGGCACGGCGGAGGGCCACCTCGTGGTGAAGCTGACCTGGTCCCCCTCGCCCGCCGAGGGGCCGGAGCCCACCGCCGTCTCATGAACAGCGCCGAGTGGCACGCCCGGATCGAGAGCGCCGGCCAGGTCGCCGGAGCCGGCTTCCTGGTCACCCCGCGCAAGGTGCTGACCTGCGCGCACGTGGTGCGCCAGGGCGGCGCGGCGGAGGCGCTGAGCGTGACGTTCACCGAACGGCCGGGCTCCCCCGCCGTACCGGCCCGGGTGGTCGCCGACGGCGGCTGGGGCGGCGGCGCGACCGACCTCGGCGACCTCGCCGTACTGGAACTGGCGCACGACGTCCCGATCGCGCCGGCCGCGCTCGCCCCCGTCGACGCGGCGCACGCGCAGCGCGCCGGCCGGCCCCGCAAGCTCGTCGTCTACGGCTTCCCGGTCGGCTTCGACGAGGGCACGCTCGCCGAGTACCGCATCACCGCCACCCAGTTGCTCAACCGCGAATGGATCCAGCTGGAGGCCTGGCAGCCGGGCGGCCAGCCGCTCGCACCGGGCTTCAGCGGGGCCGCGGTCACCCTCGCGGACACCGGCGAGGTCGTGGGCATGGTCACCGCCGCCGCGGGCGCCCAGGGCGTCCACAACGGGCGGATGATGCCCACCGAGGTCATGGCCCGCTACTGGCCCGGCCTGGAAGGGCTGGTCCCCACCTCCGACCACGGCGCGGCCGACCGCGCCCGGCTGCGCGCCCTCGTCGAGCGCGCCGTGCGCGCGGGCCTCGACGGCGATCCCGTACGGCGGGTGCGGCTCTACGAGGCGGCCAGGGCGCCGCTGGACCCGGATCCGCCCGAGGAGGGCTTCGACTCGCTGTGGTCGGCGGCCCTGTTCGTGCTGTGCGAACTCGACGGCGCCGACGCGGCCGCCACCGTGGCCCGCTTCACCGCCCAGGTGGAGGCCCTGTTCCGGGTCCCCGCCGAGGCGCCCGCCGCGCCCGACTGGTCGCCCATCCTCGTCGACCTCCAGCACAGCGGCGCCGGCGACGGGCACGTCCGCGTCGAGGTGTCCGCGTACAGCGGGGGCCGCCGGCACCCGGTCGGCTCCGAGACCGTCCCGCAGGCCCGGGTGCGGGCCTACGTGCAGGAGCGCATCGAGGCCGCGTTCCGCTATCTGACGCCCGGCTGCGACGAGTTGATCGCGTTCGCGCTGCCCCGGGACTGGATCGACCTGCCGGTGGACCGCTGGGCGAGCGCCCCCGACGACGACACCCCGCTCGGGTCCGTGTACCCGCTGGTCGTCACCGACCAGGCACGGCTGCGGGCCGGCACCCGGCACCAGCTGACCCGCGCCTGGAAGCGGCTCGACACCCTGCCGGGGGCGCGGGTGCACCGCGTGGAGTGCGGCAGCCCCGAGGAACCCGCCCGGCTGCGGCTGCGGCTGCGCAAGCCCGACGCCTGTCTCGCCGGCTTCGCCACCGCCCCGGCGGCGCCGCGCACCCGCCCCCACTTCGACACCTCGCTCACCGCGCCCGCCCCCGTGGTCATCTGGTCGCGCGGTGGCTGCGCGGACGGCCCCGAGGAGGCCTGCGCGGGCGGGGACGGCTGCGCGGGCAAGACGTTCCTGGACGAGCTCGACGCCTGCGTGTCCGGCGTGCCCCCCGCAGAACTCCCGCGCCAGGTACTGGCGTTGCGGGAGGAGGCGGACGCCGAGGAGGGCCACTGGGCCCGGGACATCCAGCTGCTGTGGGACGACCCCCGCGTCTTCACCGACCCGCACGGCGGCGCCCCCGCCCACGCCCACTCCCCCGTCGTCTGAGCCGCCTCCCGCCGTCCGACCCACGCCGCCCTTGCCGCACCACGCCGCGTCACGCCGAGTTCGGAGAACCATGCCCCACTGGACCGTCTACACCGGGAACAGCGAGCCGCACGACGGCATCGACCGGTTGCCCGCGCCGCCGCCCTGGCGGGCGTTCGACGGCGAGCCCGTGCTGCCCCCGCCGCGCGACGCCGACGACGAGGCCGCCGTCTCGCCCGACCGCGTCCACCGCGCCCGGTCCTACGTCGCCACCCCGGAGAGCGTCCAGCTCGTCAACGCGGCCCTCGTGCTGCGTCGTCCGCTGCTGGTCACCGGCCCGCCCGGCACCGGCAAGTCCTCCCTCGCCTACGCGGTCGCCCGCGAACTGGGCCTGGGTCCCGTCCTGCGCTGGAACATCACCAGCCGTTCCACCCTGGCCGACGGGCTCTACCAGTACGACCCGCTGTCCCGGCTGTACGCGGCCCGGCAGGCGGCACGGCACGGGGGCGACGGGGGCTCCCGGGGCGTGGGCGCGGGGGACACGGCCTCCGGTGCCGGCGTCGAGGACCATCTCCGTCTCGGGCCCCTCGGCACCGCCCTGCTCCCCTACTCCCGTCCCCGGGCCCTGCTGGTCGACGAGATCGACAAGAGCGACCTCGATCTGCCCAACGACCTGCTGAACGTCCTGGAGGAGGGCCAGTACGAGATCCCCGAACTCCTGCCCGCGGCCCGCCACTCCGCCGAGGGCACCACCGCCGAGGTCCTCGCCGACGGCACCGACGCGCCGGTCACCGTCAACCGGGGCAGGGTCCGCTGCCGCGCCTTTCCGTTCGTCGTGCTGACCAGCAACGGCGAGCGCGAGTTCCCGCCCGCCTTCCTGCGCCGCTGCGTCCGCCTGAAGCTGCGCCGCCCCGGCCGCGAGCAGCTCACCGAGATCGTCCGCGCCCATCTGGACACCCCGCCCGGTGAGGCGGCCCACCTCATCGACCGTTTCCTGGCCCGCGCGGCCGACGGCGAACTCGCCACCGACCAGCTGCTGAACGCCCTCTACCTCACCGGGGTCGCCGGCCTGGACGCCGACTCCCGCGACGCGCTGGCGGAGCAGCTGATGCCGTACCTCGGCGCCACGGCGGACGGCGATGGATTCTGAGGAGACACCGGGCGGCGACGCGGCCGCCCTGGCTCGGCTGACCGCGCTCCTGACGGCCACCGCGGACACCCCGCCGACGCCCCGCGAGCTGGCCGAACTGCTGTGGCTGGCAGCGCGGTCGGGCGACGAGGAGGCGCGCGCGCGGACCTCGGCGGACACGGCGGTCCCGGCGCCCGCCGCTCCGGTCGCGCCCCCGGCGGATCGCGAGCCCCCGGTGACCCCGCCCGCCGCGGCCGACCGCGTCCCGCTCCACCTCCCCGCTCCCCCGCCGGCACCCGCGCCGGCGCCCGCGCCCGCACCCGGCGGGCCCGGGCCCGCCGGCCCGTCCGGCGGAGCCACCCGCTCCCCGCTGCTCGCCCCGGCGCCCCCGATGCTCCCCCGCCCCCTCGCCCTCCAGCGCGCCCTGCGCCCGCTGAAGCGCACGGTGCCGGCGCCCCGCGCCCGGCTCCTCGACGAGCGGGCGACGGCCGACCGCATCGCGCGGCTCGGCGCGCACCCGGAGGTCTGGCTGCCCGTCCTGCGCCCCGCCCGGGACCGCTGGCTGCGGCTCAACCTCGTCCACGACACGGGCCCGACGATGCCGGTCTGGCGTCCCCTCGTCCGTGAACTGCACACCGTGCTGGCCCAGTCGGGCGTCTTCCGCACGGTCACCCTGCGCCCGGCCGGTCCCGACGGCGGTGCCGGGCACGTCCCCGACCCGGGGGACGGCCGTACCGTCACACTGGTCGTCAGCGACTGCATGGGCCCGCAGTGGCGCCCCGGCCCGGCGGGCGAGCGCTGGTACCGCACGCTGCGGCACTGGGCGGCCCGGATGCCGCTGGCCGTCGTACAGCCGCTCCCGGAGCACCTGTGGCCGACGACGGCCCTCCCGGCCGAGCCGGGTGTCCTGGCCGCCCCGGCCGCGGCGGCCCCGCTGACCGCCCTCGCGTTCACCCCGTACGACCCCGACGCGGCGCCCCCGCCCGGCGCGGCCGTGCCCGTGCCCGTCCTCGAACCGGGCGCGCCGTGGCTCGCCAACTGGGCGGCGCTGGTGGCGTCCCCGGGCGGTGCCCGCACCCCGGGCGCGGCCGCCTGGCTGCCCCCCGCGCCGCCGTCCGCCGAAGCGGCCCCCTCCCCCACCGATCTGCCCGCCCAGGACCTCGTGCTGCGCTTCCGCGCCACCGCGTCCCCGGAGGCGTTCCGCCTCGCCGGTCATCTGGCCCTGGCCGTCCCGTCGGTCCCGGTGATGCGCCTGGTCCAGCGTGCCGTGGACCGCGAACCGCGCCCGCAGCATCTCGCCGAGGTCATCCTCAGCGGCATGCTCACGGCCGTTCCCGGGCCGCCCGGCTCCTACGACTTCCGCCCGGGGGTGCGCGAGGTGCTGCTGCGCACCCTGCCGCGCACGGTCCGCGGCCGCACCCGCGAACTCCTGGAGACGATCGGGGGGTTGATCGACGAACGGGCGGGGCTGGCCGCGGGCGAGTTCCGCGCGGAGGCGGCCGGCGCCGGACACGACGGCAGCGGTCCGGCGTTCGCGGCGGTGAGCCCGGAGACGGTGCCGCGGCTGGGCGGGGACGCTTCCCCCGGGACGGGCGGCCGCCGCCACTTCCTCCGCTTCACCACCGACACCGACCTGACCGGCCACCCCGAGAGCCGTATCGCCCTCGAATACGCCGTCCACGAGATCCTCTCCCGCGGCGGCCTCACTCCCCAGCAGTACGCCATCCGCGTCCGTGACGTCGGCTACGACGTCGAGGTCGACGGTGCCGCCCGGCTGCTCCCCGTCCTCGTGGCGGCCCTGCGCTGGCTCCCCGGCCGCTGGGCCTCCCTCGCCGAACCGCCACGCCTGCGCCTGACGTTCCTGAAGACGGGCAAGACGCCACCAGTGACCGGCGAGACGGTCAGCGCCCCGCTCTTGGTGGTGATCCCGCCCGCCCTCTACCGGGACTTCACCGACAGCTCCGCCGCGTCCGGCCCGCACCGCTTCCACCCCGGCTACGGCAGCGACCCGGGCTCCGGACCCGTCGCCTGGCTGTGCCCCCTGCCCTCCGGGGACGAGCGGCGCGACCTGGTGCGCGGCCCCTTCATCACCTCTGACTTCCGCCGGCTCGGCGTCCCCGCCCCCGGGCGTACCGCCGTCGTGCACACCCGCCCCGAGGGTCCCCTCACCCTCCTCGACCCCGCCCGCCCGTACGAGGGCCGTCCGCCCCGCCCGGTGACCTGGTGGGAGGTCGACCTCACCCCCCGGCAGGCGGTCCACCAGGTGTCCCTGCCCAGCTCCGGCAAGGGCGACTTCACCGCCGCCGTCGAGCTGTCCTGGCGGGTCGAGGACCCCGTCGCCTTCGTACGGGCGGAGGCCTGGCAGGTCGGCGAGCAGCTGCTGGCCCACTTCCTGGAGGCGGCGCCCCGGATCACCCGCCACCACTCCGTACGCAGGCCGGCGGGGGCCCAGCGGGCCGTCAACGGCCGGATCGGCCGGTGGCCGGTGGCCGGTCTCGCGGTGACCTGCGCCGTCACCCTCGTGCCGGACTACGCCCCGCCACCCGCGGTGCTCCGGCCGGATCGCGCCGACCGCCCGCTGCCGGAGCTGCTCGCGGACGCCGAGACCGTGCTGTTCGGCTTCGACGGCCCGCTGGCCCGGCTGTACACGGCGACGACCGCCCGCCGGGCCGCCCTCGACCTGCTCGCCCTGGTCGCCGAGCACCGCGACCCCGGTGACGCGCTGACGGGCCGACCCGCGGGGAACTCCGGCGCGGCACGGGAGCTGTCCGTGCACCCGCTGGACGTGCTGCGGGCCTTCGCGCGCGACGGGCTCGGACCGCTCCTGCGGGGGCGTCTCGACGCGTGGGAGCTGCGGGCCGTACCGGACGCGCCGACGACCCACCACTCCGGTGCCCTCGTGCGCGCCCTGCACGGCGCCGGCCGTCGGGTGGGGATCGCCACGGACGTCTGTGAGCGGGCCGTCCACCGGTATCTGGAGGACCGCCGGCTCCCGTTGGCCGCGGGCGTGCACGGCCGTGCCGACGACCTCGGTCTGCTGATGCCGCACCCCGACTGTCTGCTGCGCGCCCTGCGCCCGCACGGCGCCCCCGCCCGCACCGGCGTCCTGATCGGCTCCACGCTCGCCGAGCTGACCGCCGCGCAGCAGGTGGGCCTGCGCTTCATCGGCCTCGCCCGCAATCCCACGGTCGCGCAGGGTCTGCGCGAGGCGGGCTGCGAGGTCACGGTGCCCTCGCTGACCCCCGTGCTGGAGGCGGCCCGCTCGCTGTAGACACGGCCCCGGGGGCCTTGGACAGGCCTCGGCGTGAGGTGGATCACATTCCGGGCGCGGATGTCACACTCCGGGCGCCCGCGTCCCTCTCAGCTCGGAACGCATCCGTGACGGGAGGCCCTCCGATGTCCCACGCTCCGCATCCGGTGGCGCACACCGCGACCCAGGTGTTCGCCGACCACCGCGAACTGCTGTTCTCCATCGTCTACAACATGCTCGGCAGCGTCTGTGACACCGAGGACGTGCTGCAGGAGACATGGCTGGCGTGGGCCGCCAGGAACCGGGCCCCGGCCGCGGAGCGGATCGACAACCCGCGCGCCTACCTGGTGCGGATCGCGGTGAACGCGGCGCTCGCCCACCGGGCGGCCGTCAGCCGCCGCCGTGAGACCTACGTCGGACCCTGGCTGCCCGAACCGCTCGTCGGCCCCCTCGCCGGCCGGCCCGCCCCCGAGGACGCCGCCGACGCGGCGGTGCGCGCCGAGGCGGTGTCGATGGCGCTGCTCGTGGTGCTGGAAACCCTCACCCCCCTGGAACGCGGGGTGTTCGTCCTGCACGAGGTGTTCGGCTACCCGCACACCGAGATCGCGGAGATCCTGGGCCGCAGCCCCTCGGCGATCCGCCAGCTCGCCCACCGCGCCCGTGAGCACGTCCATGCCCGGCGCCCCCGCTACGAGCCCGATCCGCAGGTACGGCAGCAGGTGACCGAACGGTTCCTGGCCGCCGCGCTCGGCGGTGACCTGGACGCCCTCCTGCAGATCCTGGCGCCGGACGTGACCCTGTGGGGCGACGGCGGCGGCAAGGGCGCGGGGGGCCTGCGGCCGCTCCAGGGCCGCGACAAGGTCGCCCGCCTGCTCGCCGCGGTCGCCCCCCACGCGGGCCGGGGCCTCGACATCGCCTACCGCAGCGTCAACGGCGCCCCGTCGGCGCTGCTGCTGGTCGGTGACGCCCCCTACGCCGTCCTGGTCCTCGACCTCACACCGGACGGCGACCAGGTGTGCGGGATCTACGCCGTCGCCAACCCCGACAAGCTCTCCCACGTCGAGTGACCGTCCACGAACACCGAGGAATGCGCATGCTGCGAGAACTGGCGTCACTGCCCAGCGGCAGAGTGGCGAAATGGGTCGTCGTCGCCCTCTGGGCGGCCCTGCTGGTCCCGGCCCTGATGCTGGCCGGCCGGCTCGGCGAGGTCGAGGAGAACGACAACGCCGCCTGGCTGCCCGGCAACGCGGAGTCGACGAGCGTCGTCGACCGGGCCGGGAGGTTCCAGCCCGCCGACACCCTGCCCGCGATCGTGGTCTACGACCGGCCCGGCGGTGTCACCGCCGCCGACCTGGCCAAGGCCCGTGCCGACGCGGAGGCCTTCCAGGACCTGGAGAACGTCGTGGGGCGGCCCGAGGGACCGGTGAGGTCCCAGGACGGCGAGGCCGTCCAGACCGTGGTCCAGGTGCGCAAGGACCGGACGGGCTGGGAAGGCGTCGGCGAGGTCGTGGACGCGATGACCGAGGTCGGCGAGAAGGACACGGGCGGTCTCGGATTCCATGTCACGGGACCGGCCGGGCACGCGTCCGACTCGGTCAAGGCGTTCGCCGGCGGGGGCGGGCTGACCACGATCACCGCGGCGGTGGTGGTGCTGATCCTGCTGTTCACCTATCGCAGCCCGGTGCTGCCGCTGCTGCCGCTGCTGACCGCGGGCGGCGCCCTGGTCACCTCCGAGGCGGTGATCTACCTGCTGGCGAAGAACGCCGGACTCACCGTCAACAAGCAGACCGGCTTCATCCTGACCGTGCTGGTGTTCGGCGCCGCCACCGACTACGCCCTCCTGCTCACCTCGCGGTACCGGGAGGAGCTGCGGCGGCACGAGGACCGGCACGAGGCGATGGCGGTGGCCCTGCGCCGCTCCGGCCCGGCGATCGTCGCCAGCGCCGCGACCGTCGCGGTCAGCCTGACGCTGCTGATGCTGGCCACCCTCAACTCCACCCAGGGACTCGGGCCGGCCTGCGCCGTCGGCGTCCTCGTCGGACTGCTCGCCATGGTCACCCTGATGCCGGCCCTGCTGGTGGTCTGCGGCCGCTGGGTCTTCTGGCCGGTGCGGCCGTCGTACGGATCGGCCGGGACGGCCGAGGGGGGCGTCTGGACGCGGGTGGGCGCCGCCGTCTCGGGCCGGCCGCGGCTCGTGTGGACCGGCACCGCGCTGGTCCTCGGCGTCATGGCGCTCGGGGTGGTCGGGCTGAAGGCCGACGGGCTCTCCAGCAACGACCAGTTCACCGGCAGACCGCAGACCGCCGTGGGCGCGGAGATACGGTCCCGGCACTTCCCGGCCGGGTCGGGCGACCCCGTCCACGTCGTGGCGCGCGCCGCCTCGGCGGAGCGGGTGAGCAACGCGCTGGCCGGGGTCCCGGGAGTCACCCGTGTCTCGGCGCCGGTGGTCAAGGGAGGGGAGGCCCTCGTGCTCGGGGAGCTCGCGGACGATCCCAGCAGCACGGCCGCGATGCGCACCGTCGAGCGGGCCAGAACCGCGGTCCACCGGATCGACGGGGCGCACGCCCAGGTCGGCGGCAGCACGGCGGTCCTCCTCGACACCCGGGAAGCGGCCGCCCGGGACTCCGAAGTGATCATCCCCGTCGTGCTGCTGGTGGTGTTCCTCGTCCTCACGCTGCTGCTGCGGGCGGTCGTCGCACCGCTGCTGCTCATGGCGACGGTGGTGCTGTCGTTCGGCGCGGCCCTCGGCGTCAGCGCCCTGGTGTTCGAGCACGTCTTCCACTTCGCCGGGGCGGAAGCCTCCTTCCCGCTCCTGACGTTCGTGTTCCTGGTCGCGCTGGGCATCGACTACAACATCTTCCTGGTCACCCGGGTACGCGAGGAGGCCCAGCTGCACGGCACCCGGCGCGGCGCGCTGACGGGGCTGTCCGCCACCGGGGGCGTGATCACCTCGGCGGGTCTCGTCCTGGCCGGCACCTTCGCGGCGATGGCCTCGCTGCCGCTGGTCTTCGCGGCCGAGCTGGGGTTCGCGGTGGCGTTCGGGGTCCTGCTGGACACCATGATCGTCCGCTCGGTGCTGGTCACCGCGCTGACCCTGGACGTGGGCCGGTGGATGTGGTGGCCCGGCGCCCTGTTCCGGCGGCACGACGACCCCGCGCCCCGGGCGGCCGAACCGGGACTCGAACCCGCCCTCGGGAGGACGTGACACGCCGTGGAGGAACGGAAACCCCCATTCGGCCGCGCCCCGCCCGGCCCCCTTGAACAGGCGACCCCCCGCCCCGCCCCCGCACGATGCGAAGGAGGCCGACCGCCCGGCGGCCCACCGGCACGAGAGGCCCGCCGGCCCGGCGGCCCCCCGGTCTGCGCTCTCGGGAGGACCTGCCATGACCGTCAGTCTGGAGCAGTTGCGCCGCTGCCACTTCGCCGTCGACCTCGGTGCGGCGCGGACCCGGGTGTACGTGCGGGGGGCCGGGCTCGTCGTGGACCAGCCGTCCGTCGCGGCCGTGAACACCCGGACCGGAGCCCTGATCGCGGTCGGCGAGTTCGCCGAGCGGATGACCGGCCGCACCCCCCACTACATCCGGGTGATGCGCCCGGTCTCCGGCGGCACGGTCATCGACATCGAGATGGCCCAGCGCATGCTGCGCCACCTGCTCGGCGACAAGGTCCGCCGGCAGCTGCGCCGCAAGCCGTTCCTGCGGGCCGCCGCCTGCACCCCGCACGACGCCGGCCCGCTCGCCCAGCGCGCCACGATCGAGACGCTGGTCGGTCTCGGCGCGCGCCGGGTGGAGCTGGTGGACACCCTCATCGCCGCCGCCGTCGGCTGCGGGCTGCCGGTGGACCAACCGGAAGCCACCATGATCATGGTGTGCGGCGCGGCCGCCACCCAGGTCGCGGTGCTCTCCCTCGGCTCCATCGTGGCCGCCGAGCGGATCCCGGTGGGCGGCGAGGCGGTCGACCGAGCGATCGTGCAACTCCTGCGCCACGAACATGAGCTGATGCTGCCGAGCCAGTCCGTACGGCCGCTGCAGCTCGCCCTCTCCGGCAACGGCCTCTCCCCGCACGGCCCGGCGTCCACGGAGATCCACGGGCGGGACGTCGCCACCGGTCTGGCGCGTTCCGTCCGGGTCGACACCGCCGCCGTACGGGGCGCGATCGAGACCCCGCTGACGGCCGTGATCGACGGTATCGGGCGGGTGCTGCGGGAGTGCCCGCCGGACCTGGTCGCCGACCTCGCCGACCGGGGCATCATGATGGTGGGCGGCTCCGCCCTGCTGCCGGGCTTCGACCACATGCTCCGCCAGGCCACCGGCATGCCGGTGCACATCGCCGAGCGGCCCGACATCTGCGCCGCGCAGGGCCTCGGCGCCATGCTGGAAGGCAGGATCGCGCCCCTCACCCTGACCCCGCTGGCCACCTGAGCCCGCACCCCGGCCCGCCCCTTCGTGACCACTCGGGTCACTCCTCCCGCACACGTGACGCGCGCGAAACCTTGACGATCACCTGGCCGGGTGCCACGATTCCGGCGCCGCCATGTTTACGCAAACATCAGCCAGGGACGGGCTTCGATGTTTACGCAAACATCGTCGTCCTCGAAAGGGCAAGTCGATGCGCCAGACCCCCGCCAGAGCCTCCTCCGCCGCCTCCCCCGCCTCCCGGCCCTCCCGCTCCCCCCGCCTGCGTGCCGCCCTCGTCGCCGTAGCCCTCGCCGCGGTCGGCGGCAGCACCCTCGCCGCCACGCCCGCCTCCGCCACCGCCTCCTCCTCCGCCGCCTCCGCCCCGGCCGGCGACACGACCCGGTTCAAGGGCGTCAACTGGGCGGACCCGCGCGACAACTTCGCCGACGACTACCTGCGGCTGTCCGGCCTGTCGACCTCGGACACCTACCGGCAGACGTACGCGAAGGCGAGCCGGATCATCGCCGCGTTCCGCGCGAACCTCGGCGCCAACACGGTCCGGCTGCCGATCAACCCGTACACGGTCGAGGGGGCGTACTGGAAGTCGTACCGCGGGGTCATCGACGCGGCGTCCGACCAGGGCTTCAAGGTCATCGTGTCCTACTGGGAGGGCACGGGTGACCGCAAGGACGGCTACATCGACGACGAGGCCGCCTACTGGCCGATGTGGAACACCGTCGTCAAGGCGTACAAGAACGACAAGCGCGTCTACTTCGAGCCGATGAACGAGCCGCACGGCTACACCGACACCGAGTGGGCCGACATCGCCGCGAAGTGGCTGGACACCTACTCCTCGGTCCCCCGCGACCGGGTCTTCGTCAGCGGCGCCGGCTACAACGACCACGTCACCTCGGTCTGCGCCGACCCGCGCCTGAAGGGCACGTACCTCTCCCTGCACCACTACGGCTTCTGGAAGTCGTACGCCACCTACGACGAGTGGGTGGCCGACCTGAAGGTGCGCATCGGCGACTGCGCCGGCCGCACGGTCGCGGACGAGTTCGGCGCGCCCATGACGGACGGTCTGAACTACAACGTGAAGACCCCGGACAACAACTACATCAACTACGTCCAGGCCGTCACCGACACCTTCCGCGAGCTGAAGATGGGCTCGGTGTACTGGCCGGGTCTGCGCACCGACGACACCTACTCCCTGCAGAAGCTCGTCGGCGACCCGGACCGCCCCTGGCTGGTCACCACCAACCAGTCCGGCGCCGACCGCCTGGCCTGGGGCTGGGGCCGCGGCAAGCCGGTCAAGGGCTGAGGCCCTTCCCCCACCGGTCCGTCATCGCGCCGGGCCCGCCGACCGCCGCGTCGGCGGGCCCGCACCCGCGCGCCCGGACGCGCCCAGCCGCAGGTCAGCCCCCCTCTTCCAACTGCTGTGGCCCGTATACGCCGTTGATCCTTCCGTCCCCCGCCGCATAGGTTCCGGAGCATGACGAACCACGTACGGATCGGTGTGATGCACGACCGCGACTGGGCCCCGGAAGGGCTGCCCGGGTTCGCGCGGCAGGTCGAGGCCCTCGGGGCGGACGACCTGTGGGTGGTGGAGGACCTCGGGTGGAACGGCGGGCTGTCGGCGGCCGCCGTGGCGCTGGGGGCGACACAGCGGCTTCGGGTGGGCATCGGCATCGCCCCCGCCCCGCTGCGCAGCCCGGCCCTGCTGGCGATGGAGATCGCCACCCTGGCCCGGGTGTTCCCGGGGCGGCTGGTGGCCGGCGTCGGGCACGGTGTGCGGGAGTGGATGGCGCAGGTGGGGGTCGCGCCGCGCTCCCCGCTGTCCCTGCTGGAGGAGACGATCACCTCGGTGCGCGCGCTGCTGCGCGGCGAGCGCGTGGAGCTGGAGGGGCGGGAAGTGCGGCTGGACGGCGTCCGGCTGGTGCATCCGCCGGCGGACGTCCCGCCGGTCGTCGCGGGGGTCGTACGGCCGCGCTCGCTGGAACTGTCCGGGCGGATCGCCGACGGCACGCTGATCGCCGAGGGCCACGGCCCGGCCGACGTGGAGAACATCCGCGCGCTGACCGCCAAGGGCGGCGCCGGGCCCGAGCACTCCCTGACGGCGTTCTCCTTCGCCTGCGTGGGCGACGACCCCGCCGAGGTGTCCCGCACGCTCCATCCGCACACCGAGGGCCACGGTGCCTGGCTCGGCCGTCCGCAGGAGGAGGTGTTCACCGTCTCCGGCACTCCGGAGCAGGCCGCCGCCCGCGTCGGCGAGCTCGCTGCGGCCGGCACGGACACCGTCGTCCTGCGCTTCGTGGGGGACGAGCCGCTGCGGCAACTGGAGGCGGTGCTGGCGGCGGCCGGGCCCCGTTCGGGCCGCTGAGCGGGTCACATCCCCTCATCCGGGCGGGTGTTGACCCACGCCCGCCCGCCGGACGGCCCGCCGCCGGCGCGGGTCTGTCGCCGTGATCCGCGGAAGCGGGCCGGAAGTGGATCGGAAGCGTATCGGCAGGCGCGAGGTCTGGTAGCGGAAGCGCGGGATCTGGTCGCATCTCGTCATGGCGGAACCGGATGTCTGTGACTCTGGTCGTGCCGGCGAAACAGCGAGGATCCGGCGCTCTGCCGGGAGTTGTGAGGGGCCCCATGGACCATGCGCACCACCCCGTCGACGCGACGGGCACCAGACCCGGCGGCACGTACGAGGCACCGAGCCTCTTACCGGCCGCCGGCCAGGAACGGACGTACGCGCTGTTCATCGCCGGCCTCCCCCTGCTGCTGATCCTGCTGGTCGGCGTCCTGCCGTCGCTGACCTCCGGGGACCGGGGGTCGTCCGGGGCCGCCGGCGGCCCGGACAGCGGCTGGTACGCGCAGCCCACCTCCCCGTACGAAGCCGGCGAAGCCGACGGGTCCGAGGCCGACCCGCTCCCCTCGGAGGACCCGCGGACGGCGGCCGACGGTCCGGATCTGTGGGCGGCGACACCCACCGACGGCGAGAGCACGGCCGACCCCACCACGAGCCCCACCGGGCTCGGGGAACCGACCGGCCCCGCGACGACGGCCGATCCCGGGACGACGGTCCAGAAGTTCTACGACGCCGTCAACGCGCGCGACTTCGAGACGGCCTGGGACCTCGGCGGGAAGAACCTCGGCACGGCCGACTACGCGGCCTTCGTGTCGGGCTACGACCGGACCCGGCGGAGCGACGTCGTCGTCGAGTCCGTCGACGGCGACACCGTCTCGGTGAGCCTGAGCGCCGAACTGGACGACGGCACCCAGCAGTCGTTCGAAGGCGAGTACACCGTGGTCGACGGGGTCATCACCGGCGGCTCGATGAGCCCCACCGGATGATCACCGACCCACCGAGAACGGAGCAGCGAAGCCATGGCGACTGACACCCTTTCCGTACCCGCGGGCCGTGCGGCCGGGGCCGCGACCAGCAACGCCACCCGGCTGCTGTGCGCGGGCACGTATCTCGATCCGCTCTACCGGGCCACCGTCATCCGCGAGTTACTGACCCACCGGTTCCGGGTGGTGGCGCCGTCGTACGGCTACGACGCGGTTCCCGTCCTCGCGCACGCGCTGGCGGCCCGCCGGCTGCACCGGGCCCGGCTGGCCGTGCTCGGCGCGGGCCTGGTCCTCACCTTCGTCCTCATGGGTGCCGGTGTCCTGAACGGGTGGGGCGGCTTCCTGGCGGTGGCGTGGCTGCTGTGGGTCACCTCGTACCTGCGGCGGATCGTCACCCTCCAGACCCTGCTGACCCGGCTGCGGCGCGGCACCGGCGCACCCGGCGACACGGGCGGGTTCACCGGCGCGTACCCCCGCCATCCCGACCTGACGGCCGACCTGGTCGCCAAGATCGACCGGGAGCAGGCCTCGGACGGCACGCTGGTCCGCTACAGCGGCTACAAGCCGTTCGTCGGCGCGGGTGAACCGGTGAAGCGGTGGTCGACCGCCGAGCTGCTGATCGGCGCGCCGCTCAGCCCGTTCGAGAGCCCGCAGCGGACATCGGGGGCGCCGGCGGCCGGGCAGGAACCGCAGCGCAAGGAGGTCGTCCCCTTCACCGTCGAGGAGATCACCTCCCATGTCGCCGGACGGATGGCCGCCACCCTGCGCGACGAGGCACGGCAGGCGGAGCGGATCGAGGGTCTCGCCGTCGAGCGGTCCACGTTCACCACGAGCGTCACGACCCGCCCCGGCCTGTGGGAGCCGACCCCCGGGGAGCGCGAGGGCCGCTGGGAGGACGTCTACGACTCGGGACGCGCGTATCTGTGCGTGCGGGTCGGTTCGTGGAACCAGGAGCTGGTCACCACCGCGTTCGTGGGCTTCGACCTCAAGGGGAACACCCTGCACACCGAGTTCTACTCGTACGTGCTGGCGCCGATCAAGAGCGACTTCCACCTGGTGGACCGGCTGCCCGCCGCCCTGGACGGCAGGCTGCTGCTCCGGGTCGCGTGGGACACCCTGCGCGCCGCGCCCGGGGCCGTGCTGGGTCCGGCGCTCCGGCGGGCGCGTGCCCTGCTGCCGTGGCAGCCGGGCGCGAACCGGATCCGGGTGCTGCTGCCGCTCGACACCAGCGAGTTCCACCTCGGCCGCTACGCGGACACCGTGCTGGACCGGGGGGCGCTCACCAGCATCCGGGAGCTGGCCACCAGCGACGACTTCCACGTCTTCTTCCAGGAGACGGACACGATCAAGTACACGCAGATCGTGGAGCGCCAGCTGCTGCACGTCGTCCGTGGCTTCCTGCACGAGCACAAGGTGGACCTCGCGGAGCACGAGGCCCGCCAGACCAACATCCTCAGCAACAACTTCGGCAGCAACAACACCTTCGGCAGCCACAGCAACTTCGGTCCCGGCAACCAGGACAACCGGAGCACGGCGCCGCAGAACGGCAACCAGGGGGCATGACTTCGATGGCCGACACCTCCGGCGGTGCTGGTTCCCACACCAGCAACAACTTCGGCAGCGGCAACAACTTCGGCAGCCACAGCAACTTCGGCTCCGGGAACCAGGACAACCGGAACTCCGGGACGCAGTACTTCTCCCCGGGCGCCCCGGCCCCGGGCGCGGCCTCCCGGGCCCCGGCCCCCGACCGGGTCCAGGCCGGGCCCTCCCCGGACGTCAGCCGGAACGTCTTCGTCGTCCACGGCCGGGACGAGGAGGTCCGGATGAAGATGTTCGACCTGCTGCGGCTGCTCGATCTGCATCCCCTGGAGTGGGAGGACCTGGTCAGGGCGACCGGGAAGACGGCGCCGTTCCTCGGCGAGGTCGTCGCGGCGGCCCCCGCGCAGGCCCAGGCGGCCCTGGTGCTGCTCACCCCGGACGACGTGGTCCAGCTGCACCCCGACCTGCGGGGCGCGAACGAACCGGCGTACGAGACGGAGCCGACCGGCCAGCCCCGGCCGAACGTCCTGATCGAGCTGGGCATGGTGCTGATGGCCTACCCGGAGCGGACGCTGATGGTGGAGGTCGGCGCGCTGCGCACGATCTCCGACATCGCGGGGATGAACGTCATCCGGTTCGACGGCTCGGAGACCGCCGTGGGCAAGATCGTCGAGCGGCTGAAGCTGGCCGGCTGCAAGGTGAACGACACCGGCTCCGACTGGCGTCACACCTGGCCGTTCCGTCATCTGGCGGCGTACGGCCGTACGGGGCGGTAGGCGCCGCCGTCCGCACAGAGCCGCGGTACGGGCCTCGCCCGGGGGAGGGGCCCGTACCGCTCGTCGGGGGAAGGGGGGTGTCCGGCGTCAGATCTGGCGCCGGGCACCCGCCGCCAGACCCGCCAGGAAGGCCGCGGTCTCCGGGAGGTCGATCCGGCCCAGCTCACCGGGGCGGATCACCACGCGCAGTTCCCGGCAGAGCGGCCGCTCCCACGCGTGGACGACGAACGACAGCAGGATCAGCCGCAGCAGGCTGTCCTCGTCGAGGTCGTGCAGCCGGGCGAGTCCCGCGCCGGCCAACGGCATGGTGACGCGCTCCAGTTGACCGTGCCGGCGGATCGCGTCCCACAGCCGGTCGAGACCGAGCCACAGGTCCTGCACGCCGCAGGAGGCCACGCAGTCGTTGCCCATCCGGCTGTAGGCGACGGCGAACACGAGCCGGGGCCGGGCGCCGAGGACGGCGACCGTGCCGATCGGGTACCGGTCGCGTTTGCCCCGCGGTTTGTCCTGCGCGCTCTCCCGCGCCACCGGGGCCACCCCGTCCAGCGCCGCGGCCAGTTCCGCGTCCAGCACCGCCGCGTCTCCCCCGTACCGGCGGGCCAGCAACTGCCCCTGCACGCTGCCGTCGTTGATGACGCTCCCGTCGTCCACGAGGGTGTCGAAGGTGTCGGTGAACCCCACGACCAGATGCCCGGGCTGGTCGAAGAGGTCGCCCTCCTCCACCACCACCGTCATGCCGGGGCGCCCGAACTCCTGGCGTACCCCGCCCTGCGGCCGCGCCCGGGCCAGTCCCCACGCCAGGCACAGGCCCAGGGAGCCGGCGGTCACCAGCCCGGGATGACGGAACGCCGCCGGGAACAACTGGCTGAAGAACTGCACGACGGCCGACACCACACCGAAGGCGACGAGCACGCTGCCCGCGAACACCTTCCGCACGCGCGCGTGCCGGAGCCAGGAGTGCGGACGGTCCGATCGCATGGTTGCCTCCAGGGCATCTTGGTACGCTGATCTCACTGCTGACGGGCAGTCACGCGGCGGAGGGGGCGAAGCGCGTGGAGACCCGCACACCGTGCGTACGCGTGAGCGTCCTGGGGCCCGTCCGGCTGGACGTGAACGGCACTCCGGCCCGGCTCACCCCGCTGACCGCGCGCCTGCTGGTCCGCCTGGCCGCCGCCGAGGGCGAGGCCGTGCCGGCCCGGCAGCTGTACCGGGACGTCTGGCAGCAGACCGCCGAACTCCCGCGCCAGGACCTGCGGGGCCGCAACGAGGTGCAGAAGCGGATCCTGGAGCTGCGCCGCGCCTTCGACCTCGCCGGACCCGGACTCGGCGCCCGGATCATCCGCACCGCGCAGCTGCCGACCGCGCGCGGGGTGGAGACCAGCTACCGACTCGTGCTTTCCGTCGAGGAGTTGGACAGTGCGGAGTTCACCCGCCTGGTGGGCGAGGCGCTGCGCGCGGCACCCGCCTCGGCCGTCCGGCTGCTGGCGGACGCGCTGAGCCTGTGGCGGGGCCGCGCGCTGGCCGACGCGCACGACGAGGAGTTCGCCGCCGGACCGGCCCGCCGGCTCACCCAGCTCCGGGAGACCGCACAGCGTGAACTCATCACCGGGTACAGCGCGTTGGGGCGTCACGACCTCGCACTGCCGGTCGCCGAGCGGACGGCACGGGAGCGGCCGGACGATCCCGAGGCCGCCGCCGTCCTCGCCCGGCTGCACACCCGGCTGCGGGAACGGCACGGCGACGAACTGCTGCGTCACACCCTGCGCGGGCTGCGGGTGGACGTCGTCGTCGTGCGCGGCGACCTGTTCGACCAGGAGGACGCCAACCTGGTCGTGGGGTTCTCCGACACCTTCGACACCTCCACCGACCAGGACGTGGTGATCAGCCGGGAGAGCGTGCAGGGCCAGCTGGTCGACCGTCTCTTCGAGGGCCGGCACCGGCTGCTGGACGACAGGGTGCGCCGCGGGCTCAGGGAGTTCACCCCGCTGACCACGGAGAGCGTCCGGGCGAAGCGGCGCGGGCGGCGGACCCGCTATCCGATCGGTACGACGGTGGCGGTCCCCGTCGGCAAACGGCGCGTCTTCGCCCTCGCCTACTCCCGGCTGGGCAACGACCTGCGCGCCCGCTCCGCACCGGCCGAGCTGCGTCTGGGCCTGGAGCGGCTGTGGCCGTCGGTCGCCCGCCACGGTCTGTTCAAACCGGTGGCGATCCCGCTGATCGGCGCGGGCCTGGCCCGGATCGTCGAACTCGACCGCACCCAGCTGCTGCTGCTGATCGTCGAGACCTTCACGGAGAGCCTGCGCGCCGACCCCGCCGTCTCCCCCGAGCTGCGCGTCGTCATCCGCGCGGACGAACTGGAGCGCACCGACCTGTCGGCGGTGGAGACGTTCCTGCGGGAGGTGGACGACCGGCCGGCGACCCCGCCGACGCACCTGACCTGACCTGCTCATTCCCCCAGCTAAGATCCACCCCCGCTTCCCCCGACAGCCACCAGCCGCTTCCGAAGCGCTTCCGGTCCGCGGGCGCCGTACGCGACCCGCTCCCCGGCGCCTTCTCACCCGGCGGGCGGTGCCGGGCGCCGGGCCACACCCAAGACCGTGGAACTGTGAAAATATTACAGAGCGGACATCAAAGGAGAAATCTCGTGAACAGCCCTGCCGGCAAGCTCGGCTACGAGGACATCCGGCCCGACCGCACCGGCCAGGCCGAGGCCTTCGACGTCATCGGAAACCGCTACGACGAGGCCTTCCCGCACAAGGAGGGCCAGATCGCGTCCGCCGAGTGGCTCGTCGCGTCCCTGCCGCCCCGGGCCCGGGTGCTGGACCTGGGGTGCGGCACCGGAATCCCGACCGCGCGGCGGCTGGCGGAGGCGGGCTGCGAGGTCGTCGGGGTCGACCTGTCGGCGGGGATGGTCGCGCTCGCCCGCGAGCATGTGCCCACCGGGGTGTTCCACCAGGCGGACATCGCGGACCTGCGGCCCGGAGGTCCCCGGGACCTCGGCCGGTTCGACGCGGTCGCGGCCTTCTTCTCCCTGCTCATGCTGCCGCGCGCCGAGATCCCCCTCGCCCTGCGGACCGTGCACCACCTGCTGGTCCCGGAGGGACTGTTCGTCCTGTCGATGGTCGAGGCCGACGTGGACGACTTCGCGATCCCGTTCATCGGCAGCACCATCCGCGTCTCCGGCTATCTGCGGGACGAACTGCGCGAGGTCGTGGAGGCGGCGGACTTCGAGATCGTCGACGAGTCCTCGTACACGTACGCCCCGGCGAGCGCGGACGTCCAGCCCGAGGTGCAGATCTTCCTGCGCTGCAGACGGCGCACCTGACGACTCCCGCCCGGCCCGCCCCCGCGCGGGCCGGGCGGCCGGAAGGACCCGCGTGACGAAGCACCTCCGCACCGGCCAGGGCACGCCACCGCATGCCGGCGGACGCGCCGGGGCGGCGCACGCGCGGCCGCGCCCGGACGCCGCCGAGCCGCAGACCGACAGGCTCCGCTACCTCGACGCGGCGACCCGGCGGATCGCCGGCGGCATGAACCTCGACGAGACGGTGCGCGGACTGTGCCGCGCGGCCGTCCCTGCCTTCGCCGACCTGGCGTTCGTCCATCTGTACACACCGCTGCCGGTCGGCGACGAACGCGGCGCGGCCCCCGGCGTGCTGCGGCTGCACGCCACGGACCGCACACCCCCGCACGGCGCGGCCCCGCCCCGGTCCGGGCCGGCCCCGCCGGCCGGTGACACCGTCGAGCCGGCGTCGGTCGTCCGCCCCTCGGCCGCCGGCCCGCTCGCCAGGCTGCTGCGGGACGGGCTGCCCGCGTTCGGGAACACCCCCGGCCTCGCCTCCGCCGTGGCCGAGCTGCTGGGGACCGCCGCCGTTCCCCGGGCGGTCCCGCCGGGACGACGGCTGATCATCGCCCCGCTGCACGGGCGCACCCATGTCATGGGCAGTGTCGTCCTCGTCCGCCGCCCCGGCCGGCCCGCGTTCACCGGGGACGACCTGCTCGTCGCCTCCCAGCTCGCCACCCACACCGCGCTCGGGATCGACAAGGCGGTGCTGTACGCGCGCGAGGCGTCCTTCGCGGACGCGCTGCAGCGCACCATGCTCCCGCCGTCGCTGCCCGGGCCGCCGGGGGTCCGGCTGGCCAGCCGCTATCTGCCCTCCTCGCGCACCGCGCAGGTCGGCGGCGACTGGTACGACGCGATCCCGCTGCCCGGCAACCGCGTCGCCCTGGTCATCGGCGACGTGATGGGCCACTCCATGACCTCGGCCGCGATCATGGGCCAGCTGCGCACCATCGTGCAGACCCTGGCCGGGCTCGACCTGCCCCCGGAGGAGGTGCTGCACCACCTCGACGAACAGGCGGAGCGCCTGGGCAGCGAGCACACGGCGACCTGTCTCTACGCCCTGTACGACCCCGTTCTGCACCGGCTGCTGCTGTCCAACGCCGGCCATCCGCCGCCGGTGATCCTGCACCCCGACGGCACCGGCGAGGTCCTGCGGGTCCCGCCCGGAGCGCCGATCGGCGTCGGCGGCGGCGGATTCGAGTCCGTCGAGATGCACGCGCCGGCCGGAGCGACCCTGCTGCTCTACACCGACGGCCTGGTCGAGTCCCGCGACTCGGACGTCATGACCGGTGTGGAACGGCTCCGCGCCCGGCTGCACACGGCCGCCTCGCGGTCCGCTCCCCCGGCGCTGGAAGAGCTGTGCGACGAGGCGCTCGGCGCCCTCGGCCCGGGAGACCGGGACGACGACGTCGCGCTGCTCGCCGCCCGCTTCGAGGGCCTCCTCCCGGAGACCGTCGCCTACTGGTACATGGCTCCTCGTCCGCAGACCGCGGGACAGGCCCGCCGGCTGACCCGCAGGACGCTGCACCTGTGGGACCTCGACTCCCTGGTGGAGTCCACCGAGCTCCTGGTCGGGGAGGTGGTGGCGAACGCCGTGCGGTTCGCCTCCCGGCCAGTCACCCTGCGGCTGCTGCGCACGGACGTGCTGCGCTGCGAGGTGGGCGACGACTCGCCGGTGGTGCCGAGGATGCGGCACGCCCGGCTGAGCGACGAGGGCGGCCGGGGACTGTTCCTGGTCGACCACCTGTCCCGGCGCTGGGGGGTGACCAGGGTGAGCACGGGCAAGGTCGTGTGGTTCGAGCAGTCACTGCCCGGCGGCCGCGACCCCGGCTGAGGCGGCCGGGGCAGGAGTCGTGCCCCACCCCGTCGTCAGGGGGCTGTCGCGGCACCGGCCCCGGCCGAGGGCTCGACCCGGATCACGACGGACTTGGTCGTGGGGGTGTTGCTGATCTCGGCCGTGGCGTCCAGGGCGACCAGCACGTTCGTCTCCGGGTAGTAGGCGGCGGCGCAGCCGCGCGGGGCCGGGTAGCGGACGGCGCGGAAGCCGGGGGCGCGGCGTTCGCCGTCGGGGTTGACGCTGACCAGGTCGACCAGGTCGCCGTCGTGGAGGCGGAGGTCGCGCAGGTCGTCCCCGTTGAGGAGGACGACCCGGCGTCCGCCCTCGATGCCGCGGTAGCGGTCGTCGAGCCCGTAGACGGTGGTGTTGAACTGGTCGTGCGACCGTACCGTCGTCAGCAGCAGGTGGCCGGGCGGTACCTCGCACGCGGTCGGCGGGTTGACGGTGAAGATCGCCCTGCCGGTCGGTGTGGGGAAGGTGCGGGAGTCGCGCGGCGCCCGGGGCAGCATGAAGCCGCCGGGCTGCCGGACTCGCTGCTCGTAGGCGTGGAATCCGGGGATGACGTGCTCGATGTGGCGGCGGATCACGGCGTAGTCGTCGCGCATGCCGCGCCAGCCGAGGTCTTCCCCGAAGAGCGCGTGTCCGAGGTCGGCGACGATCGCCACCTCGCTGCGCAGGTGCGGTGACCCGGGGAGGAGCCGCCCGCGCGACGCGTGCACCATCGCCATCGTGTCCTCGACCGTGACGAACTGCTCGCCCGTGGCCTGCCGGTCGCGCTCGGTGCGGCCGAGGCAGGGCAGGAGGAGCGCCTCGGTGCCGTGGCACAGATGCGACCGGTTCAGTTTGGTCGCGATGTGGACGGTGAGGCCGCAGTTGGCCAGTGCGGCCTCGGTGACCTCCGTGTCGGGCGTGGCGGCGGCGAAGTTGCCGCCGAGGCCGATGAACACGTCGACCCGGCCGTCGCGCATGGCCCTGATCGAGTCGACGGTGTCCAGGCCGGGGACCCGGGGCGGGTCGAATCCGAACTCGTCACGGAGTTCGTCCAGGAACGTGTCCGGCATCTTCTCCCAGATGCCCACGGTGCGGTCGCCCTGGACGTTGCTGTGCCCGCGGATCGGGGCGGGTCCGGCGCCGGGGCGGCCCACGTTGCCGCGCAGCAGCAGGAAGTCGACGATCTCGCGGATGGTGGCCACGGCGTTGCGGTGCTGGGTGAGTCCCATCGCCCAGCAGACGACGACGCTGTCCGCGGCGAGCACATCGGCGGCGCAGTCCTCGATCAGGCGGCGGGAGAGGCCGGCCATCGCCTCGAGGTGTGACCAGTCCAGGGCGCGCCAGGCCGCCGCCGCCGCCTCGAAGCCCTCGCAGTGCCGGTCGATGAACTCGTGGTCGAGGGCGGAGCCCGGCTCGGCGTCCTCCCGGTCGATCAGGGCCCGGTTCAGACCGGCGAACAGGGCCAGATCGCCGTTGACCCGCACCGGCAGCCAGCGGTCGGCGATCTTCGTCCCGGGGCCGGCCAGACCGCGCGCGGTCTGCGGGTTGTGATAGCGCCCGAAGCCGGCCTCGGGGAGCGGATTGACGGCGATGATCCGGGCGCCGCGGCGCTTGGCGTCCTCCAGCGCGGTGAGCATCCGGGGGTGGCAGGTGCCGGGGTTCTGGCCCACGATCATGATCAGGTCCGCGTGATCGGTGATGTCGGCGTAGGTGATGAGGCCCTTGCCGACGCCGATGGTCGCGCTCAGGGCGTCGCCGCTCGACTCGTGGCACATGTTCGAGCAGTCCGGCAGGTTGTTGGTGCCGAATCTGCGCGCCAGCAACTGGTAGAGGAAGGCGGCCTCGTTGCTGGTCCGGCCGCTGGTGTAGAAGACGGCACGGTCCGGGTCGTCGAGGGCGCGCAGGCGGTCGGCGGTGAGCGCGATCGCGTCCTGCCAGGAGATGGGCGCGTAGTGGGTCGCGCCGGGGGCCAGGTGCATCGGCCGGGCGAGCCGGCCCTGCGCCTCCAGCCAGTGGCCGTCGCGCTGCCGCAGGTCGGCCAGGGAGTGCTCGGCGAAGAACGCCGTGTCGACGCGTTTGCGCGTGGCCTCCCAGGCGACGGCCTTCGCGCCGTTCTCGCAGAACTCCGCGGTCCTGCGGTGCTCGGGGTCGGGGTCGCCCCAGGCGCAGCTCGGGCAGTCGAAGCCGTCGACGTGGTTCACCTTCAGGAGTGTCTGCAGACTCCGCTTCGGCCCCATCTCGGCCAGGGAGTACCGCGTGGACTCGGCGATGGCGTGCACGCCGACGCTGGACTTCCTGGGACCCGGCGTCGTCCGGTCGACGGGCTTCCCGGCCATGACCGCCTCCTCGCCCCGTGCCGGCCCGCGCGGGGCCGGCCGGCTGCCGGGGACGGCCCGGCCGGCCGACCGGCCGCCGCGCGGGGACCGTTCGGTGCCCTGTCCTGTCCTGTCCTGTCCGGCCGCTACGCCGCGAGGGCGTGACCGGGATGCAGGACGACCTTGGTGTAACCCTCGATGCGCTGGTCGAACTTCTCGTACGCGCTCGGCGCCTCCTCCAGCGGCAGTTCGTGGGAGACCACGAAGCTGGGCTTGGCGCGCCGCGCGATGATCAGGTCACGCAGCTGACGGTTGTACTGCTTGACGTTGCACTGCCCGGTGCCCATCCGCTGGCCCTTCTCGAACATCCTGCCGATGGAGACCAGGAGTTGGCCGTGCTTGGCGTTCTCGTCGGGTCCGCCCGGGTCGGAGGGCACGTACAGGCCCGGTATGCCCAGCATGCCCGTCGGCCGCACCGTCTCGACGAGCGTGTTGAGGACGACGGCCGGTTCCTCGTGGCTGGCGTCGTGCGCCTGGGCCTGGTAGCCGACGGCGTCGACACCCTTGTCGGTGCCCTCGCCCCCGGTGTGCTCCTTGATCTGCGCGGCCGGGTCGCCCTTGGTGAAGTCGATCGGAACGGCTCCGATCTCCTCGGCCTTGGCGAGCCGCTCGGGCACCCGGTCGACGGAGAACACCTTCGACGCACCGCGCAGCAGCGCGGAGTACGCGGCCATCAGCCCGACCGGACCGGCGCCGAAGACGGCCACGCTCTCGCCGGGGGACACCTGGGCGAGCTCGCACCCGTGATAGCCGGTGGGGAAGATGTCGGCGAGCAGCACGAAGTCGGTCTCGAACTCCTCACCCTGCGGCAGCTTCAGGCAGTTGAAATCGGCGAAGGGCACGCGCAGCAGTTCCGCCTGTCCGCCCTTGTACGGCCCCATGGCGACATAACCGTAGGCGCCGCCGGCGAAGCCCGGGTTGACCGTGAGACAGAAGCCGGTCTTCCCGGCCAGGCAGTTCTTGCAGAATCCGCAGGCGACGTTGAAGGGCATGACGACCCGGTCGCCCTTGGACAAGGAGGTCACGCCCGCGCCGGTCTCCTCGACGATGCCCATGTTCTCGTGCCCGAACACGATGCCGGACTCGGCCGCCGTGCGGCCCTCGTACATGTGCAGGTCGGAACCGCAGATGGCGGTCGACGTGACGCGTACCAGCACGTCGTTCGGGTGCTGGATCTGCGGATCGTCGACGTCCCTGACGGTGACGCTGAAGGGCTTCTCGTAGACAACGGCTTTCACCTGGATCACCTCCGCGTCGAACGCCGGGTGACCACGACGGCCTGCCTGACCGAGGCCCTTGCCGGGAGAACACACACCGCGACCGGGCCCCTCGGTCCGCTGCGTAGTCCCAGGCGCTCTGGCTTCACCATTGGTTACTTCCAGGGAACGCCCCTGCGGCACCCGCCGCAACCCCCACCGGACGACGATCCCACCCCTGCTCCCGGCGCGCACGGTGCACCCGGTACGCGCACGCCGTGACGGGCGGGCCGAAGGGCCGCCGCGGCGGTCCTGCCCGGTCACCTCTCGTCGCCCCCGGCCGGTGGCTCGGCGGCGAGGTGGAGGAGTACGGCGGTGCCGGGGCGGGGGAGGGTGACGGTGAGCCGTCCCGCGGCGGCGTCCCAGGCGAGGGTGGCGTCGGAGGCGGCGGGATGGAGCACCGTGGGGCGGAGGGGGACGCCGCGCAGATGGGAGAGCGGGACGGCGCGGGTGCCGTCGTCGGCTCCGTAGCGCTCGCGTGGGCGCGCGGCTCCCGCTCCCGCGTCGGCGGCCGGCGCCCTGCGCCACAGGGCGAGCCAGGTGGCGGCCCGGCCGCGCAGGCCGGAGGCGATCCAGGTGTCCTCCCACGCGGGAAGCCCGAGCGGCCAGAAGGGAAGGCTGCGGGGGATCTCCGCGCGAAGGGCCTTGTGGACAGAGACGGCCGAGCGGACGAGGTCGAACTGCTCCGGGCTCATGCGGTCGAGGAACCCGGACAGCTGGACACGGGCCGTCAGCGCGCCGGTGAGCGCGAAGGCGATCTCGTCGGGGCCGAAGTCCGGCTGGGGGCAGGCCCACACGGCGGCCTGCTCGGGGGTCGCCGCGGTGGCGGACGCGGCCGCGATGGGCGGACAGCGCAGGGGGTCCTGCTGGTCGCTGGTGGACTGCAGCTGGACGACCGCGAGCTGGGCGTAGTCCATGCGCAGCCCGCCCGACGCGCAGTTCTCCAGGACGAGGCCGGGGTGCCGGTCGAGGAGGGAGCCCAGCCAGTCGAGGTGCGCGCGGTGGTGCCCGAGCAGTCCGGCGCCCGCGCTCTCGGCGCCGTTCTCGGTGCCGGGACCGATGTTGACGTTGTAGTCGAGCTTCAGATAGCCCACCCCCCAGTCGTCCACGAGCCGGTCGACGACCCGGTCGAGGTGGGCGCGGGCGGCGGGGTGGCGCAGGTCCAGGTGGTGCCGGCCGTGCTCGCTGACCCGGACTCCGCCCCGCCGGAAGAACGCCTCGGGAGGCAGGGTGCGGGCCAGCGGGCTGCGCACGCCGACCACTTCGGGTTCCAGCCAGAGTCCGGGGGTCATCCCGTGCGACCTGATGGCGTCGAGCACCCGCTGGATGCCGCCGGGGAAGCGGCGGCCCGAGGCGTCCCAGGCGCCGACGGCGTCCCACCAGCCCTGGCCGTCGTCGTCGTACCAGCCCGCGTCCACGACGAAGACCTCGGCGCCCGCGGCGCCCGCCGCTTCGACGAGCGGCAGGAGCTTGTCGGTGGTGGGGTCACCCATCAGGGTGTTCATGTAGTCGTTGTAGATCACCGGGAGTGCCGTGTGGTCCGGGTGGACGCGGCGTATCCGGCGGCGGTAGGCGGTGAGTTCGCCGAACGCGGCGTCGAGGCCACCGGCCCGGGCCGCGACGAGGACGGCGGGGACGGTGGTGAACTCCTCGCCCGGTGCCAGGGTCCGGTGCCACTGGTGGTGGGCGTCGTCGGGTCCGAACAGCGCGACGTAGGCGGCGCCTTCCCGTTCGCCGGTCTCGTAGCGCCAGCCCGCGCTGGACTCGATCTGCCAGAGCCAGGCGCGGCCCGCCCGGTCGGTGAGCCCGGCCATCGGCAGGTGCCGGCCCGTGGACCAACTGCCCTGCGAGTACCGCTCGAAGCAGCCGCGTCCTTCGTGGCCGTGGGCCGGCCGGTTCAGGGAGACGATGTGGTCGCGGAAGGGCGAGTGCCGCCAACGGCACTCGGCGAGCCAGTCGTTGTCCGCCCAGTGGAGGGTCAGGCCGTCGAGCGCGCCCACGGCGTCCCCGATGCCGCCGAGGGCCAGGCTCGACACGCTCTCCAGCCGGAGCGGCGCGCCGCCTTCGTTGACCAGGCGCACCTGCGAGCGGAGGAAGCCGGCACCGGGGCGGGTCCGCAGGGTGATGACGGCGCCGAGCCCGGTCACCGGGTCCGCCAGCCGGAACGTCGTGCGCTGCCCGTCCCCGTCCCGGACCGTCTCGTGGCTCCGGTGGGCCAGGCGGCCGCCGACGGCGGTGTCGATGAAGCGTTCGCCCGACCAGGTGCGGCCGTGGCCGGTCACGGTGACCTCGACGAGGGGGAGCAGGGTGTTCCAGTCCTGGCCCGCCGCCCCCAGCCGGACCGCCCCCGCGGAGTCCGCCACGGCGGCCAGTCCGAGGACGTCGTGGGACCAGAGAAGGGACCGCTCGGCTGCTTCGACAGCGGTGGTCAACGCGGTTCCCCTCCCGCGGGTGCGGTCCTTCCCTTGACGGGCGACGGTGTCACCGCTGACAATCCTGGCATGGATGTGACCGGTCACACAAGCCCCGACAGCCGCTCCGGCCCCGGACGGGAGCCCCGGAAGGCGGCCGGCATCCGGGACGTCGCCCGGGCCGCGGGCGTCTCGTACCAGACCGTCTCACGGGTCATCAACGACTCCCCGAACGTCCGCGAGGAGACGCGCAGGCGGGTCGAGGCGGCCATCCAGACGCTCGGCTTCCGGCGCAACCCCACCGCGTTCGCCCTGGCCAGCGGCGTGACCCGGTCGGTCACCGTCCTGACGTCGAACACGACCCTCCACGGCTATGCCGCCACCCTTCAGGGCCTGGAGGAAGCGGCCCGCGCCGCGGGCTACTCGCTCGGCGTGAAGGTGCTGACGCCCGAGGACGACCTGGACCGCACGATCTCCGCGGCCGCGGCCGAGGGGGGCGGGCTGATGGTCATCGGCTTCGACCGGCTCGGCGCCACCGCACTGGGCCGGGTCCCGGCGGACGTGCCGTGCGCCGCGGTCGTCGAAGCGCCGCCCCACGGCCGGACTCCTCCCCGTCCGGCCGTGTGGGCCGACGACCGCGAGGCGGCCCGTGCCGCCACCGCGTACCTGCTGCGGCTCGGGCACCGGACCGTGCACTACGTCGCCATCCCCACGTCAGAGGGCACCGGGGACGCGGAAGGCCCGCGCGCCCAGGGCTGGCGGGCGGCCCTGGAGGCGGCCGGCGTCACCCCGCCCGAGCCCCTCGGCGGCGGGGGCTGGGACGCGCGGGCCGGTTACGACGAGGGCCGACGGCTCGCCGGTGACCCGGACGTCACGGCGGTCCTGTGCGGCAACGACGACCTGGCCCTGGGCGTGCTGCGCGCCCTGCGCGACGCCGGGCGGCCGGTGCCGGAGGACGTCGGTGTCATCGGCTTCGACGACGCACCGCACGCCGGGTACCTCACCCCCTCCCTCACCACCGTCCGCATGGACTTCCAGGGACTGGGCCGCGACGCCTTCGAGCTCCTGCGCGGCCGGTTGGAGCGCGACCACCGGCCCGCCGCCGCGACCTTCACCGGCACCGAGCTGATCATCCGGGAGAGCTCGGGCGGCGCCCGCGCGTGAACCCGGCGCCGCGACGCACCGCCGCCCGTGCGCGGCGCCGCCCCGCACCCTCACCTGACGTCGACGAAGTCGCCCGCCGCCGTGGCCGGGCCGGTGGTGGCGGTGCCGGTGAAGACGAAACGGAAGTAGCCGTCGGCAGCGGCCTTCGTGGTGGTCCTGAGCGTGCCGCCGCTGCCGCTGGTGACGGTCTTCAGGGTCGTGTAGGCGGAGCTCCCCTTCTTGCGGAACTGCAGCAGGACCGGCCGGTCCCGGTAGCCGGTGTAGGTGCCGCTCTCCCAGTCGGCGCGGGTCAGCCTGCCGGTGACCAAGATGGTCCTGCCCTTCTTCACCGGCTCGGGCGAGGCGTTCACCGTCACCTTGGCGTACCGCTTGAACCGCGCCGTCCCGGCGACGTCGATCTCGGTCCAGTCGTCGCCGGCGTCCTGCGCGCCGGCGAGCACCTTCCAGGTCCCGGCGAGGCCGTTGTGGTCGAAGTCCCGCGCGGCGTCCACCCCGAAGCTCACCTTGCAGGTGGAGGTGGTGCGGTCGGTGGGCGACACGGTGCAGGTGCCCGCCGGCGGGTAGGCCGGCAGGATGCCGTCGGCGTCGTCGGTGTTGGGGCCGTGCCACAGATAGGCCCAGGACGCGAGGACGCCGTCCGGGTCCGTCGCCGTCCAGGTGAGGGTGACGGTCGTGCGGGTGGTCAGGCCGAGCACGATGTCCTTGCCGCCGTTGACCACCACGTTCGAGAACGTCGTGTCGGACGCGGCTCGGTCCGCCGCGCGGGCGGACGCCGGGACCAGCGCGGCGGACAGGGCGGTGGCAAGGGACAGGACGGCGAGGGCGGGGCGGGTGCGCATGGAATCCCCCTCAGGGATCGCTGGGCCCGCCGTCTCCTCACGGCGGAGCCTGATGAGGTGTCACCTGGGCTAGACCCACGAGAGCCGGTCCCGGTTGCCCTCTCACCGACGGCTGACCGCCGACGCGGCCTCGGCAGCGGCGGCCGGCCGCCGGTCGCCGGCCGCCCGACACCGGCAGCCGCTCACACCGAACCGCAGCCCTCACGGCGGACCGGACCCCTCACGCCGCGCCGGACCCCTCACGCCGCGCCGTACCCCTCGTGTCGGTCCGCAGCCCGTCGGGCCGGACCGCAGCCCGTCGCGTGCGGCCGTCCTGCTCGCGTCAGCCCCTCCTTCTCGCGACCAGCCGGACGGGTACCTCGGCGTACGTGTTCAGGATCGTGTTCTCCGCGATCACCGGATCACCGGTGAACTCCACGCGCTCGACGGACTCGAGCAGCGCGTGGAACAGGGCGTGCAACTCGAGGCGGGCCACGCCGTGGCCGACGCATCCGTGCGCGCCGTGTCCGAACGCGAGGTGGTCGCGGGGATTGCGGCGGAAGTCGAACTCGTCCGGGCGCTCCCACTTCCGCTCGTCACGGTTCGCGGAGGCGAAGAGGGCCCACACCCGGGCGCCCCGCGGGATCGTCACCCCGCCGAGCTCCGTGTCGCGCGCCGCGACGCGGGTGAGCCCGCGCACCGGACTCTCGAATCTGAGCAGCTCGTTGATCGCCGAGGCCACGAGGCCGGGCTCGGCGCGCAGTGCCGCCCACTGGTCAGGGCGCTCGGCGAAGACGACGAGGAGATGGCCGATCGCCGCGGCCGTCGTCTCCAGCGACGGGCCGATGAAGTCGACGAGGAGGAGCGGGCACTTCTCCTTGGGGACGACCCCCTGGTCGGCGGCCTCCAGCATGGCGGCGCCGGGGCTTCCGGGCGCGAGTTCCCTGTTCGCGGCGAGCTCGTGGGCGAACTCGAACAGGCGCCGCGTCATCTCCATGTTGTGCGGGGTGCGTTCGGTGACCGGGCCCAGGAGGTCGTTGCCCACCTGCCCCCACGCGTAGAGGTGCTCACGATTGCGGTCGGGCAGTCCGAGGAAGTCGGGGATGACCAGCATCGGTATGACCTGGGCCAGTTCGGTGACACCGTCGATCCCGCCGCGCTCGACGACGTCGGCGACGAGGTCGCGCGCCTTCCCGGCGATCTCCTCACTGCGACCGCGCAGGGAGCCGGGCCGCAGTCCGGCCCCGACGACGGAGCGCAGCACGTCGTGTTCCGGCGGGTCGCTGACGAGGGTGACGCCCCGCATCATCTGGTTGACATCGGCGTTGAATCCCACGCCCTCGCCGGAGAGGAAGGTGCCGTGGTCGGCCAGCACGGCTCTCACCTCGTCGTAGCGCGTGATCGCGTACACGTCCGGCTCGCGCAGCCGGACGACGGCCCCCAGCTCCCGCAGGTGCCGGTACTGCGCGTAGCGGGTGCGCTGGTCCGAGGTCGCGAACATGTCGATCTCGGTCGTGGGCACGACGGCCACGGATTCCTCCTTGAGCGGCTGGCGAGGGTCGGCGAGCTGGGTCCGGGTACGGGAACGGGCGGCTGAAAGACGCCCCCAGAGCCTGCTCGGGGGAGATCACCGCAAACCCGGGGCCGGTGGCCGATGCGCCGCGCCGGCCGAGGGCTCCGCGCGCGGGTGCGGCGAGCGCGGTGCCGACGGCGCCGCCGGTGACATGAGTTCGGCCGCCGGCTCGACCTGACGGTCGGAAGCCTGCCGTCGAGCTGAGCCGCGACGGCGTCGAGGCGGGCCCTCCCTCCGCGGCCGCCCCGCCCGCCGCCGTATCCTTCTGCGCGCCCGCACTCGCCCGCACGGCGGCGCCGTGCCGCGAGGGAGCGGACACGGGGTGAGGGACAAGGGGGAACGTACATGCAGCCATTGGAGGCCACGGATCCGGACACCGTCGGCGGCTACCCGCTGCTGGCGCGGCTCGGCGCGGGCGGCATGGGCCAGGTGTACCTGTCGCGCACCCCGGCGGGCCGTCCGCTGGCGCTGAAGACGGTCCGCCCGGATCTGGCCGCGGCGCCGGACTTCGAGCCGCGCTTCGCCCGCGAGATACGCAGCAGCGACCGCGTCCGCTCGCCCTGGACCGTGTCCGTCGTGGACTTCAGCCGGCCCGGCCACCGGCCGCAGTGGCTGGCGACCGAGTACGTCGCCGCCCCCTCGCTCGCCGAGTGGGTCATGGCCCACGGCCCGCTCCCGCCGGCCGCCCTGCGCGCCCTGGCCGCCGAACTCGCCGCCGCCCTGGGCGCGGTGCACGCGTGCGGTCTCACGCACCGGGACGTCAAGCCGTCCAACATCCTGCTGGCCCGCGAGCGCCCGATGCTCATCGACTTCGGCATCGCCCGTGCCGCCGACGACTCCCGGCACACCCGCACCGGCGGCGTCATCGGCTCCCCCGGCTACCTCGCCCCGGAGCAGGTGTCCGGAGGCGTGGTGACGGAGGCGGGAGACGTCTTCTCGCTCGCCGCGGTCCTGGTGTACGCCGCGACCGGCGACAGCCCGTTCCAGCATCCGGGCGAGGACGTCTCGGCGGCCTCACTGCTGTACCGGGTCGTCCACGACGACCCCCGCCTCGACGGCGTGCCGGGTGAACTGGTGCCGGTGCTCCGCCGCTGCCTGGCCAAGCGGCCCGAACACCGGCCGGACAGCGGCGAACTGACCGGGCTCCTGCCCCGGGAGCGGGAGTCCGGCGGCTGGGAGCACGCCCTGCCGCCCGGGCTCCAGGACGACCTCGCCCGCCGCGCGGCGGAGGTCTCGGCCCTCTGCGCGGCGGCCCCCGCCGCGGTCCCGCCCCCGCCCCCGCCGCTGACTCCGCCGACCCGTCCGGGCGCGGCGGCGACCCCGCCGATGCCTGCCGGGGCGGCGGCGACCCCGCCGACGCATCCCGGCACCGTAGCCGCCCATCCCGCGCATCCGGCCCATCCCGCACATCCGGTGCATCCGGTGCATCCGGTGCATCCGGTGCATCCGGTGCATCCGGGCGCCGTAGCCGCCCCACCGCCCGCCGCCGCTCACCGGCGTCGGCGGACCGCCTGGACCGTCGCCGCGGTGACGGCCGGTGCCGTCGCCGCCACCACCGCCGTACTGCTCCTGAACCCGTTCGGCGACGACGGCGGGGAGAAGGAAACCGGGGCGGACCCGACCAGCGGCCCGACGGCCTCCACCACCACCGCCGCGCTGTCCCGGAGATGGGAGGGCGTCTGGACCGGCGAGGGCCCCGGCAACCCGGGCGCCGACGGGCAGCTCCAGCCCCGCACCGACTCGTTCGTGGTCACTCTGACCCTGCACACCGCCGCCAAGGGGGACATCGCCGGCAAGCAGGTCAGCAGGGTCTCCGAGGTCGGCACCCGACGCGAGGTGGGCTGCACGGAAGCCCTCGAACTGCGGGGGGTGCGGGGCTCCACGGCCACGTTCGAAGCGGTGACCAGCCACCCGACCGATCGCTCGAACTCCTCGCTGACGTGCGAGAAGGGGCATGTGTACGTGGTTCAGCTGACCGACGACGACACCATCCGGCTCGGGGAGGAGGGCGCCCAGTCGGCCGGCGCCCCTTCCGAACTGCGCCGCACCCCGGGCACGGACTGAGCTCCACCGGAAATCCTCCGAAACATTCGAAGCGGGAACCTGAGGCATCCTCACCTCGGGACCGTGATCACCACCGTCACCGTGACCAAGGATGGCCAAAACCCATGCTTCACGCGCCCACCACCGTCGAAACATTTCGTAACGGACGTCGAAACTATTGACGCTTGACGAGGGCAGGTCAACACTGCGACCACATTCCCGGCCTCACCAAGAGGAGGAGGAACCCTCGCATGAACGTCGTACCCGCACACCCGACGACCCGCAGGACCGCCTGCGCCATGCTGCTGGGCGCCGCGTCGGCGCTGGTCCTGCCCGGCACCGCCCGCGCGGCCACCGTCATCACCACGAACCAGACCGGCACCAACAACGGCTTCTACTACTCGTTCTGGACCGACGCGCAGGGCACGGTCTCCATGACCCTGGACTCCGGCGGCACCTACGGCACGAGCTGGAGGAACACCGGGAACTTCGTCGCCGGCAAGGGGTGGAGCAACGGCTCACGCAGGACCGTGAGGTATTCGGGCAGCTTCAGCCCCTCCGGCAACGCCTACCTGGCCCTCTACGGCTGGACGTCCAACCCGCTCGTCGAGTACTACGTCGTCGACAACTGGGGCAGCTACCGGCCGACGGGCACGTACAAGGGCACCGTCACCAGCGACGGCGGCACGTACGACATCTATCAGACGACGCGGTACAACGCGCCGTCCGTCGAAGGCACCAAGACCTTCAACCAGTACTGGAGCGTGCGGCAGTCGAGGCGGACGGGCGGCACCATCACCACCGGCAACCACTTCGACGCCTGGGCCCGCGCGGGGATGCCCCTCGGCAGCTTCAAGTACTACATGATCCTCGCGACCGAGGGTTACCAGAGCAGCGGGAGCTCCACGATCACGGTGTCGGCGTGAGCGCCGCAGGACCACGCCCGGTCACCCGCCCCTGAGGACGACCCTGAGGACGACCCTGAGGACCGGGCGGGGCGCGCGATGGCACCCGGAGCGGCGATGCACCGCCCGGACACCCTTCTTCCCATGGGGTGTCCGGGCGGGTCTTCAGTCGACACGACGTCACCGCCGGACGTGACGCGAGTCCGTCCCGGCGGCTGAAGTCGCGATGAGAGCAACCTGTCAACGAGCCAAGTACTTCTCATCGATATGCGGCCTCCGCCATCCAAATGGGACGCGTCCCGGGACGCGCGCATTGAGCTGTCAACAATTTTGCTGATAGTCCTTTCGTCCATCACGCGCGTGTCCTCGACGGTGCCGCCCGCCAAGTCGGCGCACCGTACCCACTCTTGTCTTCAGGGAGTTGTTCGTGAGCAGAGAGAGAACAAGTCGGGCGCGTAGCCGACGGACCTGGCGGGGTATCGCCGGCGTGGCCGCCGGTGTGGTCCTCGTCGGCGGCGGTTTCGTGGCGGCCAACGCGGCGACGACCACGGGCGACGCGAAGAAGGCCGGCGTCCACTATCCGGTCGACAAGAAGGCCACCGGCGTCGCGGCCGTGGTCAGCGCCGCGAACGCGTTCCTGAACACGCTGGACTCCGACCAGCAGGCGGAGACGGTCCTGGACTTCTCCCAGGCGAACGCGACCGCGTGGTCGAACCTGCCGTGCGGCTCGTCCTGCCGGCCCGGCATCCAGACCGGCTCGCTGAGCGACGAGCAGCTGGCCGCCTTGAAGAACGTGCTGAAGGCGGCCCTGGGGACCGGCCAGGACACCGGCTACGAACACGTCCTGCAGACCCTCCTGGCCGACGACCAGCTGGCCTCGGCGGAGAGCTCCGGCTCCGGTCCCTCCGCGCCGTCGGGCAGCACGTCGAGCGACCCCTCCGCCTCGGCGGACCCGAGCGCCACGGCCACCGACGCCCCGACGGGCACCCCGCCGTCCGGCGACCCCGGCGGCGGCGCCGGCGCCGGCGGGTACGGAAGTGACATCTACTTCCTGGCGTTCCTGGGCACCCCGTCGGCGGACGGCACCTGGCAGCTGCACTTCGGCGGCCACCACCTCGCGGTGAACATCACCTACAAGGACGGCAAGGTGTCCGGCGCCAGCCCGTTCTTCACCGGTGTCGAGCCCACCAGCTGGACCGCGGACGACGGCACCACGTACGAGCCGCTGGGGACGTTCCGCGACGGCCTGCTGGAGCTGACCGGCAGCCTGAGCACGGAGCAGCTGGCCGCGGCCAAGCTGTCCGAGTCGTTCAGCGACGTGCTGCTCGGCCCGGGCGAGGACGGCCAGTTCCCGGAGACCAAGCAGGGCATCAAGGCCGCCTCGCTGTCGCCCAAGCAGAAGAAGCTGGTCCTGGCGGCGATCCACCCGTGGATCGCCGGCGTGGACGACGCCACCGCCAAGCAGCTCATGAAGACGTACACGCGTGAGCTCGACCAGACCTACATCGCCTACTCCGGCGGCACGGGTCTGGACACCCAGGGCGACTACGTCCGCATCGACGGCCCCGGCGTGTGGATCGAGTTCGTCTGCCAGAACGGCTTCGTCTACCAGGACAAGGTCCACTACCACACCGTGTACCGGGACCACACCCGCGACTACGGCAGCGAGTTCTCCTTCTCATGACCCGACCGCGAAACTGGCTGACCACAGCACTGCGTCTGGTGGCCGGGATCGCGATCGCGGTACCGGCGGCGCTCCTCACCGGGGCGTCGCCGGCCGCCGCGCATCCGATGCCGCACTCGGTGGTGGAGCTCGACGTGCACCAGGCCTCGGTGCGTGCCCGTCTGGAACTGCCGGCCGACGACTTCTCCCGGGCCAGCGGGATCGACCTGGGCGACACCACCCGAGCCACGCTCTCCGGTAAGGCCAAGGCCATCCGGACCTATCTCGACCGGCACATCCGCCCGGCCACCACCCGCGGCAGGGCCTGGGACGTCAGCACCGGCGGCCTGAGTCTCGGCAGCACCGAGCAGACCTCCACCGGCCCCTACCGGGAGCTGGTCGCCGAGGTCGTGCTCACCCCGCCGGCCGGCGCGGACGTACGCCACTTCACCTTCGACTACGACGTCATCGTCCACCAGGTCGTCACGCACACCGCTCTGGTGACCGTACGTCAGGACTGGGCCGCCGGGCAGGTCGACGGCGAGGGCGCCACCCAGGTCGGCACCATCCGGACCGACACCCGCACCATGACCGTCCCGGCACTGAAGGTCGACCTCGACGAAGGCAGCGCCTGGCGCGGATTCCTCGCCATGGTGGGACTGGGCGGCGACCACATCCTCACCGGCACCGACCACCTGCTGTTCCTGCTGATCCTGCTCCTGCCCGCGCCGCTCGCGGCCGGCGGACGGCGCTGGGACGGCCTGGTCGGCGTCCGGTCCGCGCTCGGCCGGATCGGCCGCACCACGCTCGCCTTCACCGCCGGACACTCCGTCGCGCTGGCCGCCACCGCGCTCGGCCGCCTGGACATCCCCGGCCGGCCGGTCGAGGCGTTCATCGCCGCCAGCATCCTCGTCGGCGCGGTCCACGCCGTCCGCCCCCTCTTCCCGGGCAAGGAAGCGCTCGTCGCCGGGGTCTTCGGGCTCGGCCACGGCATGGCGTTCTCCTTCGTCCTCGCCGAGATGCACCTGTCCACCGGGCAGCTCGTGACCAGCCTCCTCGGCTTCAACCTCGGCATCGAACTGGTCCAGCTCCTGCTGGTCTGTCTCGCCCTGCCCTCCCTGCTGGTCCTCGCGCGCCTGCGCGTCCAGCCCGCGCTACGGCTGGCCGGCGCCCTGCTCACCGGCACGGCGGCCCTCGGCTGGCTGGCCGACCGTCTCGGCCTGCCCAACCCCGTCGCCCGGGCGGCCGACGGCGCGGGATCCCACACCACCCCGCTGCTGGCCGCCCTCACCGTGACCGCGCTCGCCGCCACCGCCTGGAGCCTGGCCGCCCGCCGCCCGGCACGCCCCGGACCGGCCGAGGCCCCGGCAGCGACATGTCCCGAGCGCGAAGAGCGGCGCGCGGCGTCCGGAGCGGGCACGGGATGAGGGCGCGCAGGTGCCGGACGGTACGGCGTTCACGGCCGCCTGCACGGTGGTGTGGGCGCCCGAGCCGTCCGCCGCGACGGTGATCGTGGCCGCGGCCGACGCGGTGCCCGTGCCGCCGAGCGTCGCGCCGGCGGTGATCCCCGCCGCGAGGGCGAGGACGGCCGGCCTCCCCCGGGCCGGCCACGGCCGGCGGTGGCGGTGCTGCCGGGTTCGGATTCGGTGTCCCGTGTTGGTCGTCATGGCCTTCAGCCGCAGCCGAAGCCCAGGGAGTTGCCGGTCGGCGCCGTCGCGGCCCGGACTCCCGTGGGCCCTCGCCTCCCTTTCGCCGGAACGGGTGGCGCGTCACGCCGCTCGGGGCGGGCGCGCTTCACGCCAGGCCGTTGACCAGCCCGGTGAAAAGGGAGGGGAGGCGTACCGCGGTGGGGACGATCAGGCCGGCGAGTCGGGGGTGGACGCGGAGGCGTACCAAGGTGTGGGTGAGCAGACGGTGGCGGCGTGAGGCCCGGCGCCAGGCGTGTTCGTAGTCCAGGGGCCGGCCGCCTCGGACGCAGCGGACGAGCTGGGCGGCACCGGCCAGGGCGAGGGAGATGCCTTCGCCGGTGAGCGCGTCGACGTATCCGGCGGCGTCGCCCACCAGCAGGACCCTGCCGGCCACCCGGCCGCGGACCCGTTGCCGCAGCGGCCCCGCACCCCGGACGGCCGAGGAGGCGTGCGGGGACAGGCGGGCGGCCAGCGACGGAAAGCCGGCGAGCTGCGCGTCGAACGGTGCCCGCTCGCCGGTCAGGATGGCCACGCCCAGCAACTCGGGCCCCAGCGGCGTGACGTAGGCCTCGGCTCGCGCGGACCAGTGGACCTCGACGTGGTCGGTCCAGGGCGCGACGGTGAAGTGTCTGCGCAGCCCGTAGCGGGGCGGGCGCGGATCGGGCAGGTCCAGGCCGAGGTGTCGGCGGACGGGCGAATGCAGGCCGTCGGCGGCAGCGAGGTACCGGGCCGTCAGCCCCGCTGCGGTGACGCTGCCGGCGTCCTGGCGGACCGTCGCCGCGTCGACCTTGACCGGGAGCACCGGGACGCCCAGCTCCGCCGCCCGCCGGGCGAGAGCCGCGTGCAGGTCCGTACGCCGCACGCCCAGGCCGCCTCCGTGGCGGAAGCCGGCCTCGGCGTGCCGGCCGTCGCCCTCGGCGGCGAGGTAGCGGATGCCGCGCAGAGGGTGGCCGGGCGGGGCGACGCCCAGTGCGGCGAGGGCCCGCACCGCGCCCGGCATCAGCCCTTCGCCGCAGGCCTTGTCCACCGGCGTCGGCCGGGGTTCGGCCACGGCCACCTCGAGTCCGGCGCGGGCGGCGTGGATCGCCGTGGCGAGTCCGGCCGGCCCGCCGCCGACGATCAGCAGGTCGAGCATGGCGGGGTCGCGGCGGCCGGAGACGGGGCGGACCGGGCCAGGGCCGCGTTCTCGCAGCGGAGCCGGACGGCCAGGAGGGGCAGGTTGAGCAGGGTGAACGCGGTCGCGGTCAGCCATGCTCCGTGGACCAGCGGCAGGGCGAGTCCCTCCACGACCACGGCGAGGTAGTTGGGGTGGCGCAGCAGCCGGTAGGGGCCGGCGCTCACCAGCGGCAGGCCGGGCACGACGATGACGCGGGTGTTCCAGCGAGGTCCGAGGGTGCTGATGCACCACCAGCGCAGCGCCTGCGCCCCGAGGGTGAGGGCCAGCATCGGCCAGCCGAGCAGCGGCTGGAAGGGCCGCGCGGCGAGCTGGGTCTCGGCGAGGCAGCCGGCCAGCAGTCCGGTGTGCAGGGCGACCATCACCGGGTAGTGGCCGTCCCCGTACACCACGCCGCCGTGCGCGCGGCTCCAGGAGGCGTTGCGGCGCGCGACGACGAGTTCGGCGACCCGCTCGGCGGCCACCAGCAGGATCAGCACGGTGTAGCCGGTCATCCGTCACCTACCAGCGCAGGAGCACGAGTTCGGAACTGAAGCCCGGCCCGAGCGCCAGCAGCAGGCCGGGGGTCCCGGCCGGGGGCGGGCGCAGGGCCAGGGTGTCGCGCAGGATGTGCAGTACGGAGGCGGAGGAGAGGTTGCCGACGCCGGCGAGCGAGCGCCAGGTCAGCTCCAGCGCGTCGGGCCCGAGGCCGAGCGTCTCCTGGAGCGCCTCCAGCACCTTGGGGCCGCCGGGGTGACAGACCCAGCCGGTGATGTCGTCCGGCTTGAGGTCGTGTGCGGCCAGGAAGGAGCGCACCTCCTCGCCCAGGTGGAGCCGGACCAGTTCCGGCAGTTCGGCGCCGAGCACGATGGTGAAGCCGCTGTCGCCGATGTCCCAGCCCAGGGCGTCCTCGGTGCCCGGGTACAGGCGGCCGCGGGTGGCCACGACCCGGGGTCCGGCGTACTCCTGGCGGCGGGGATGGTCGCGGCCGACGGCGACCAGCGCGGCGGCGCCGTCCCCGAAGAGCGCCCCGGCCACCATGCTCGGCACGGAGGTGTCCTCCCGCCGCAGGGTGAGGGAGCACAGCTCGACCGAGAGCAGCACCGCGACCTGCTCCGGATGGCCCCGCAAGTAGTCGTGGATCCTGGCCAGCCCGGCGGCACCGGCGGCACAGCCCAGGCCGAAGACCGGTACGCGCTTGACGTCCGGCCGCAGCCCGAGCCGCCCGACCAGCCGGGCCTCCAGTGACGGGGCCGCGATACCGGTGACCGAGGTGGTGAAGACGAGGTCCACCTCGTCCGGGACGAGCCCGGCCCGGTCCAGGGCGGCTCGCAGCGCCTCCTCGCCGAGCCGCAGGCCCTCCTCGATGAACAGATCGTTGGCCTGTCCGAAGCCGCGCAGCAGGGCGTACCGCTCCAGGGGCAGGGCGAGGTGACGGGTGCGGACACCGGATGTGGCGTGCAGTCGGTCGAGCACGCCGCGGTCCTTGTGCGCGGCACCGACTCCGCGGAAGCACATCGCCGCGAGCGCGTCGGTGATCTCGTGCTGGTGGTAGCGGTGGGAGGGCAGCACTCCATGGACAGCGGCGATACGCGTCATTCGGCAAGAATAGAGACGAGCGTGACGAATCCTCACAAGGCGCACTTCATGGGCATTTCGCGTGTGTGGCAGCCGAGGGAGCGGGGCGACCACGCCTACCATTCGACGGCGTGCACAGCGTCGGAACCTCGTCCACCCCGGCCACCGCGGGCCCTCGCCGCGGGCCCGGGCGCGCCGTCGGCCTGCTGCTGGCCGCTCACCCCGCGCCCTCGGCGGCCGTGACCGCGGTGGTCACCGCGCTCGCCGCGGCATCCGGGCGGGGCGGCGCCGGTACGGTGCTGATCGCGGCGGCGGTGCTGGCCGGGCAGCTGTCGGTGGGCTGGAGCAACGACGTGATCGACGCGGACCGCGACGTGGCCGCCACGCGCCACGACAAGCCCCTGGCGACCGGGGCGGCGTCCGCGCGGGCGGTGGCGATCGCGGCCGGCTGCTCCCTCGCGGCCTGTGTGCCGCTCTCCCTCGCGAACGGGTGGCAGGCGGGAGGCGCGCATCTGGTCGGCGTGGCCGCGGCCTGGGGCTACAACCTCGGCCTCAAGCGCACACCCTGGTCGTGGCTGCCGTACGCGGTCGCCTTCGGGCTGCTGCCCGCGTTCGTCACCCTTTCCCTGCCGGGCAGCCCGTGGCCGCACTGGTGGGCGTCGGCCGGCGCCGCGCTGCTGGGGGTGGGCGCCCACGCCGCGAACGTCCTGCCGGACATCGACGACGACCTCGCGGCGGACATCCGCGGTCTGCCCCAGCGCGGTGGCCACCGCGGCGCACGGACCCTGGCGGCGGGGGCGCTGGCCGCAGGCTCGGCCGTGCTGGTCCTGGGCCCGGCGGGACCGGTCGGCATCCCCGCACGCGCGGGGCTCGCGGCGGCCTGCGCACTCTCCCTCGCCGTCGCCCTGTGGCCGGGCGGGCGGAGCCGGACCCCTTTCCTGTGCTGCCTGGGCCTGGCCGCCTCCGATGTCGCCCTCCTGCTCCTGCGCGGCGCGCGTCTGGCGTGACAGGGCAGCCGCGTCGAGCGCTGCCCGGCCGGCACGGCTTCGACGGTCGGCCGAGGTCCGGGCGGGGCGGCTGCGACGTCCGCCGCGGGAGGTCCGGTGAGACGTGTCGGCCGCCCGGTCCGCGGTGTCCGCCTCGCCGAGGCGGCCGACACACTACTTCTCGCCCGCGCTCAGGCCGCGGGTTCAGCCGCCGCTCTTGCGCCGGAACGACCGCTGGCTCGCGGCCGGGCCGTGCGCTCCACGGACCTTCGACCCGTCGACGTTCGCGGCGGTGTCAGCGGCGTCCGCCTGCGCACCGCGCTTGCGCGCCAGGGCCTCCCGGAACTTGCGTTTCAGGTCGTAGTGGCCGTCGCCGTCGGGCACGAGAGCGGACGTCCCGGGGTCAGCCGGCTCCGAACCTTCTGTGGACGCAGACTCTGCGGTCATGGTGATCTCCTGGGTTCGGGCAGTGGGAAGCACAGCTTGTCATGCCGAGCACGGTGCCGGGCACCGGCGTCACCATGGCTCCGGCGCCGGCGGGTGTCCCCGCGCGGCGGCTGTCAGCCGCCGCGACGCACCAGGGCCGCCCGGCGGGCCTCCGCGAGCTTGCGGGCCTCGGCGGCCCTGCGTGAGCCGCCGGCGCCGCGGGAGGTGTCCTTGCTCGTGCCCAGGCCGCGGAACGGAGCGTTGGTGTTCTTGGGCCGGGGTGCGGCGGGCCCGCCGTCGAGCGGGATGCCGGAGGGGGCCTTCGCCCCGGTGATCCGGCTCAGCTCCGCCTCGCCCGAGCGCACCTTGGTGATGGTCGGCTCGATGCCGGCCTCGGCCAGCAGCAGGCTCATCTCGCGGCGCCGGCCCGACGGCACCAACGTGACGACGCTGCCGGACTCACCGGCCCGGGCGGTGCGGCCGGCGCGGTGCACATAGTCCTTGGGGTCGGTGGGCGGGTCGACGTTGACCACGAGATCGAGGTCGTCGACATGCAGGCCACGGGCCGCGACATTGGTCGCCACCAGGACGGTGACCTGGCCGTCCCTGAACTGCGCGAGGGTCCGGGTGCGCTGCGGCTGGGACTTGCCGCTGTGCAGGGCCGCGGCGCGCACTCCGCTGGCCCTCAGATGCCGGGTGAGCTGGTCGACTCCGTGCTTGGTGTCCAGGAACAGCAGGACGCGGCCGTCGCGGGCGGCGATCTCCGTGGTCACGGCGTACCGGTCGGGGCCGTGGACGACCAGCAGCTGATGGTCCATCGTGGTGACCGCGCCCGCCGAGGGGTCCACCGAGTGGACGACGGGGGCGTGGAGGTAGCGGTCGACCAGCAGGTCGACGTCACGGTCCAGAGTGGCCGAGAACAGCATCCGCTGGCCCTCGGGGTGCACCTGGTCGAGCGCCTCGGTGACTTGCGGCAGGAAGCCCATGTCGCACATCTGGTCGGCCTCGTCGAGGACGGTGATCCGCACCCGCCCCAGGCGGCAGGCCCTGCGCTCGACGAGGTCGTGCAGCCGGCCGGGCGTGGCCACGACGACCTCGGCCCCGTCACGCAGCGCGGCGGCCTGCCGGCCGACCGACATGCCGCCGACGACCGTGGCCATCCGCAGCCGGAGGGCGTCGGCGTACGGCGCGAGCGCCTCGGTGACCTGTTGGGCCAGCTCCCGGGTGGGCACCAGGACCAGGGCGAGGGGCTGCTTCGGTTCCGCGCGCCGCCCGGCGGTCCGGGTGAGCAGCGGCAGGCCGAAGGCGAGCGTCTTGCCCGATCCGGTGCGCCCGCGCCCCAGGATGTCGCGTCCCGCGAGGGCCTCCGGCAGCGTGGCCGCCTGGATCGGAAAGGGCTCGCGCACACCGAGTTCGTCAAGCGTGCGCAGCACCTCGGCCGCCAGGCCCAGACCGGCGAAGGAAGCGACCCGAGGCACCGCGGGGGCAGTGGCCACGGACGGGGCGGGACCGCCGGTGGAGGTGCCGGGGCGGTCGGGGTGAGTCATGAGGAGCCTTCCGCAGGGGGAACGTACCGAAGAAGGCCCGGTGGGAAGGAGCATCCGACAAGGGGAACCGAACAGCTGCTACGGAGGGCCTGAGGGTCACGAGCACGCAAAAGTAGCAGAGTAACACAGAGTGACAGGCGGGCGTCGGGGAGCTGATCGCCCCCCCCGCGCCCCGTCCTCGCGGTGAACCCCGGCCGGGGAGGGGCATCGTCCGCGGCCCGGTACCTGCCCGGCGTGGACGATGCCCCTCCCCCTCCTCGACCGGTCAGGCGCGCTGGTGTCCCAGGGGCTGGGCCGGGTCGGCCTGAGCGTTCTCGGCGGTGTCCGGGCGACCGTGCCGTGGCGCGCTCCCGCCCTTCGGCGCGCCCTCTGCGACCTGCTGCTTCGAAGGGCGCAGCAGGACGACGGCGCACGCCGCGGCGAGCACCGCCGACGTGGCGGCCACCACGAGGCACAGGCGCATGCCGTCGAGGAGGGACTCGCCCAGGGCGCCGTAGACCTGACCCGCTGTGGAGCCGAGGTTCATCCCGGCGACCGCGCCCAGGCCGCCCTCCTCGGCGGTGGACACGATGGTGTGGGCCTGGGCGCCGGTCACACCGGCGTCGGCGAGGTGACCGGGCAGGGCGTGCACGGCTCGGGTGGACAGCAGGGCGCCGAGGACGGCCGGGCCGAGCGCGCCGCCGACCTGGCGGAAGGTGTTGTTGGCGGCCGAGGCCATGCCCGCCAGGTGGTGCGGCACGGCGGCGACGGCCGTGGCCGTCATCGGCGTGGTGACGAGTCCGAGGCCCACGCCCAGCACGATCAGCCGCCAGGCGATCGAGCCGTAGGAGGTGTCGGCGTCGAGGTTCGTCATGGCCAGCAGCGGCCCGGCGATCAGGAGCAGACCGGCGGTGATCATCCAGCGGGCCGGGACGCGATGCATCAGTCGTCCGGCCGGGGCTCCGGCCACGATCGCGGCGACGGGCACCAGCAGCAGCCGTCCGCCGGCTTCCAGGGTGCCGAGCTGCTGGACCATGCCGAAGTACAGGCTGAGGACGAAGAAGAAGCCGATCAGTCCGAGGAAGGTGATCAGGGCGATCAGGGCGGTGGCGGTGAAGGCCGCGCTGCGGAACACCGCCAGGTCCAGCATGGGGCTCGCGCTGCGCCGCTCCACCAGCACGAAGGCGCCCAGCGCGACGACGCCCAGCGCGAGGGCGGCGACCACCTCGGGAGCGGTGAAGGAGTCGGCGCCGCCCTCGATCACGCCGTAGACGAGCGCCGTGATGCCCACGGCCGCGGTGATCTGGCCGGGCCAGTCGAGCTTGCGCCCGTGCTGGGCACGCGAGTCGGTCAGCAGGGGGGCGGCGACGGCCGCGGCGACCAGCGGGAGCGGGACGGACAGCAGGTAGATCCAGCGCCAGGCGAAGTGGTCGAGGACGACGCCGGCGACGACCGGGCCGACGGCCAGGGCCGCGAGCAGGGCCATGGCCCACAGGCCGATGAACTTGCCGCGCTCACGGTGGTCGGGCACCGCGTGGCTGATCAGCGCCAGGGTGGTGGGCAGGAGCGCGGCCGAGCCGAGACCGGCGAGGGCCTGCCCGGCCCACAGCGTCCGGATGTCGTGCGCGCACAGGGCGACGGCCGCGCCCGCCGCGCAGAAGAGCAGTCCTGACAGGAAGACCTTCTTACGGCCGTGCACGTCGCCGAAGACTCCGGCGGTGAGGATGAAGGCCGCCATGGGCAGGACGAACGCGTCCTGCACCCAGGACAGTTGGGCGGTCGAGGTGTTCAGTGCCCGCTGGATGGCGGGCAGGCTGACCGCGACCGTGGTGATCGGCAGGTAGGCGACGAACACGCCGAGGCAGGCCATGACGACGGTGGCCGCCCGCCGGTCGGTCGGTCTGATCGCCGTTGTGGTGGCGTTCACGGACATTCTCCGCTTTCTCCCGTGCGGCGTGGTGGTGCCGCGGTCGGTCGGTTGGGGCAGGGGGTTGGCGCACGGGGGCTGCCGTGCTGGGGGGGGCGGGCGGCCCTGACCTGCGGGATGGAGCCGGGGCGGGCAGCCCTGACCTGCGGGATGGTGCCGGTGGCGTCCCGCAGACATCGGTGGGTGGGGTTCTCCGCGGCTTACGCGACCGGTCCGGACTCGGCCCGGTAGGCGGCCAGATGGAGGCGCAGGTCGACACGGGAGCGCACCGGCTTGTACGGGGCCCGCGCGACGGTGGCCCGGATCCGCTTGACCGGGTCGCCCGGGTTGCCCCAGACGACCTCGACCGGTGCGCCGATCCCGGCGTCGGCCGTGTTCAGCACGGACAGGGACAGCATCTGACGGAAGTGACGGCTGTAGCCGCGCTGGGTGGCCGCGCCGACGACGACGCCGTCACGCTCGACCCGGTCCACCCACAGGTGGCCGCGCAGGTCGCGGGGCATGTCCATGAACGTGTGGTGCGGGCCGTCGCCGTAGAGCGAGCGGTGCACGTCGAGCACGTCCTCGCTGTTCCAGACCAGGGTGCGCAGGACCCGGGCGGGCCGGGCCAGTTTCTCGCGCAGCGCCGTGTCCCCGGGGAAGGGGTGGTCGAAGCTGATCTGCCGGGTCCAGCCGAGCTCCACCGGGTCGCGGTAGTAGTCGCGCAGCGACTCGCCCTGGAAGCTGCCGGCGAGGTAGGCGCGCGGGATGTGCCACGGTGAGCTGAGCAGGTGGGCGAGGAAGCCGGCCTGCTCGGGCTCGTACAGGGCGGGCAGATAGTCCAGGTTCCGGGTGGGGACGGCGTTCTCGAGATGGTTCAGGGGCGCGGCCCGGTTGCCCAGGCGGCGGATGCCGTACTTCTGTCCGGCCTGGACGACGGCGTCGTACACGGTGCTGCCGATCTCGCGCGGTCCCTGCAGCTCGAAGCCGACCTCGCCGGCCATGCCCTGGCGCAGGGCCCAGATGCGGTGCCCCGCGAGGATGACGGGCACCGCATGCATGTACGGGGTGTCCAGCAGCCGTTCGTCGCCGGTCAGTTCCAGCAGCAGCGGGATCGACGCCGGGCCGGAGACCTGGTACACGAACCAGTCCTCGTCCTCGGCGGTGGCCTCGAAGCCGCCCTGCTCCAGGTGGTAACGGGCATAGTCGCCGCCCGGCCCGTGGAACACGTGGTCCTCCTCGTCCAGCCGGGTCAGGATGCCCTCGCTGATGACATGGCCGTGCGCGTCGGTCTGCACGACGTGCTTGGAGGCGCCCACCGGGAAGGTCCGGAAGGAGTTCACCGAGATCGACGAGAACAGCTCGGGCACGCCGGGTCCGCGGAAGCGGGTCTGCGGCAGGAACGACCAGTCACCGATGTAACAGGTCCGCTTCCAGGACATGCTCTCGTCGAGCCAGTCGGTGTGCTCCGGCTGTCCGAAGAGCTTGGCGAGGATGTCGAACGGGGGTGTCGAGCGGAAGGCGTCGACGGTGAAGTCCACGGGGGCGGATGCCTCTCTGGGGATGGTGGTCTCGGCTCGTGAGCGGTGGTGCGGGCCGACTCGTCCGCGCAGTGGGGCCCGGGGCCCGGAGCGCCCGCGGGGGGGGGATGCGAGGAAGACGCTCCGGGCCGGTCAGGGAGCGGCAGCGACGGGCGGGTCAGGGAGCGGCAGCGACGCCCCGCCGGGCGGCCGGCCCGCAGACCGCACGGAGCAACGCGGCGGGGACCGGTGGCACCACACCGGCCACCCGATGGGTGCGGGAGAGCCCGGTGTGCGGGAGCGCCGCCCGGTGGGCCGGGACCGCACCCGCCGTGGTGAGGTGCATCAGCACGACGAACGTGCCGATGCAGGCCGCTGTCGGTGGCAGCCACGTGCTCATGGGAGTCACGTCCTTTCTTCAGGACGTGCCCAGCATCCGCCTCGACGTCTCCGGCCATGAACCCAGCAGCGTGAAGTGAACAAAAACCTCTACGCGAAGGGGAGCACGTGGCAGACTCCCCCCATGATCGACGCTGTGGACAGGAAAATCCTCCACGCACTGCAATGCGCGCCCCGTGCCCCGTTCCGCCGCATCGGCGAGGTGACCGGCGTCTCGGAGCAGACGGCCGCCCGGCGTTACCACGCGCTGCGCCGCAGCGGGGTGATGCGGGTGGTCGGTCTCGTCGATCCGGCGGTGCACGGGCAGGCCCAGTGGGTGGCCCGCATCCGTTCCCGCCCCGACCGGGTCGGGCCGCTGGCGGACTCCCTGGCCAAGCGTCCGGACATCGCCTACGCCGGCCTCGCCTCCGGCGGCTCGGAGATCATCTGCATGATCCGCTCCCCCGTGGCGGCCGACCGCGACGACGTCCTGCTGCGCCAGCTGCCCCGCTCGGCCTCCGTCCTCGACGTCGGCATCGACCTGGTCCTGCACACCTTCGGCGAGACCGGGACCAGCGAATGGACGGGCTACGGCGCCGGCCTCACCCCCGACCAGGTACGGCAGCTCACCGGCGACGGGCCCCCCGCTCCCGCCGGCCCCCTCCGGACCCCCACGGACGAGGACGCCCCGCTGCTGGCCGCCCTCGCCGAGGACGGCCGTACCACCCACACCCGCCTCGCCGGGCTCACCGGCTGGTCCCACGCGCGCGTCGCCCGCCGACTGGAGGCGCTGGAGACCTCGGGCACGCTCGTCTACGACGTCGATCTGCTGCCCGAACGCCTCGGCCACGCCCTCAACGCCACCCTCTGGCTGCGCGTCGCCCCCGCCCGCCTCGAACAGGCCGGCGAGGAACTCGCCCGGCACGCCGAGGTCGCCTTCGCCGGCGCCGTCAGCGGACGGCACAACCTGATGGCCACCGTCATCTGCCGCGATGCCGAGGACTTCTACCGCTATCTGACCACCCGCGTCGCCGCCGTCGACGGCATCGACGCCTACGAGGTCAGCATCCGCGTCCGCCGCCTGAAACAGGCCGCCTCACTCATCTTCCACGGCCGTCTCGTCCATCCGGCACCCGGCTGACGGCCACGCTCCGGTCCGGCGGCGAAGGGGACGGCGGCGCGGTCGTGGCTAGAGGTTGCAGCCACCCGACACCTCGATGTTCTGCGCGGTGACCCAGCGGCTTTCGTCGGAGACCGGTGTGGCGATCACCGCGCCGATGCCGTCGGGCTCGCCGACCCGGCCGAGTGCGGTCCTCGCGGCGAGAACCGGGACGACCTCGGGGAACCGGGTGAAGGCGTCGTCGGCGATCCGGGTGCGGGTCGGTCCCGGCGAGACGGCGTCGACGCGGATGCCCCGCGTGCTGAATTCCTTGGCCGTGTACCGGGTCAGCACGTCCAGGCCGCCCTTCATCGACGCGTACGCCGAGTTGCTGCCGGTGTTGACGATGGCCCCGCGGTGCGCCATCAGCGGCAGCAGCCTCTGCGTGAGGAAGTACGGGCCCTTGAGCCGACAGCGGCCTCAGCCACATCTCCCGCGCCGTGCGCTGGATCCGCGAGCACTACGCCCCAGCCCTTCCGGGTCGAGTACGTGGCCCGCATGTCCGGCATGAGCGTCTCCGCCCTCCGCCGCACCTTCCAGGCGGTGACCGCGATGAGCCCCCTTCAGTTCCAGGAGCAGATCCGGCTCCAGGAGGCCCGGCTGCTGCTCGCCACCCACCCGGGCGGCGTCACCGGGGTCGGCCACCGCGTCGGCTATGACAACCCGTCACAGTTCAGCCGCGAGTACCGCCGCCGGCGGTTCGGCGCACCCCCCAGCCGGGATGCGGCCCGCCTGCGCCACGGCGTGCACACTCCTGCGGGTGTCCTCCCCTGAAGATCAGTCAGCGTGATTCATTTCGCCGCCCCCTACCAGCGGATGCACCGTCGGACGCGGCGGGTCAGCATGGAAAGGAAGGGATGTTCCCGAGCGGAGGTTCCCATGACTGACAATGAAACGTTCGTCCGCGATCTCTTCCGGGCGTGGAACGACCGGGACTACGAATCCATCGCCGGGTCCGTCGCTCCGGACTGCACCCTCGTCGAGGAGGGCAGCGGAAGGACGCTGCAGGGTCCGGAAGGTTTCACCCAGCTGGCGAAGGCCATGTTCGACGCGATGCCCGACGGCAGGTTCACCCTCGACCACCTCACCTCGCAGGGGGACACGGTGGTCGTCGAGTACACGGGCAGCGGGACCCAGACCGGTGACCTGGTCCTGCACGCGGGCACCGTGCCCGCCACGGGGCGTCACGTCACGGTGCACGCGTGCGACATCTACGAGGTCGAGGACGACAAGATCAAGGCGGGGCGCGCCTATCTGGACACCGGCGCCATCATGAGCCAGCTGGGTCTGACCGAGCAGCTGCGGGGCTGACCGCAAGAAGCCCCGACGACGGGCCACGGCCGGGGGCCGCGGGGGCTTGAGTCCGCTGTGGCCACCTCCGCCACGCGACGCAGGCCGACGGCGATCCGTGGTGCCGTCAGCCGTGCGGGCTCACGCGCAGGGCGTCGGGCCGGTCGAACGCACCAAGGCCGGCGAACAGCGCGGAGGAGCGGCCCTGCGCCAGCTCCAACAGGAAGCCGGTGACACCGCCTTGGCCCGGCGCCGGGCCAGCGGCGGGCAGGCCGGCACCTGGGCGGTGAGCGGCTGGTCGCGGTCACGCCGGGCGAGGGCCGCGCAGGCGGCGACGGTGCCACCCGCGCTGTCTCCCCCGACCGCCAGCGGCTCGCCGTCCACCTGTTCCCCGGCCCGGGAGAGCGTGGTCAGCACGTCCGCCGGCTGGGCGGGCTCGACCGTCCCGGCCTGCCGACTGCCGCCGTGCGCCCGGACCAGCCAGCCGTACGACCGCGTCCGGGCCGGTGGATCCGCACAGGTAGGGGATGGGTCCCCGCGTCGAGCCCGCCCTGCCGCCACTGCCACTGCACCTCAGCGGACCGCCGGCCGGCCGGCGGTACGGACCTGTCCTCGTCCGGAGCGGTCAGGCCGGCACGGGGTTCGTACCGTCATGAGTCAGCGCGCACTCGACCGCGCACCGCGCAGGAACACGGCGCTGGTGAGGGCGCCGAGGAGGACGAGCGCGGCGTTGACCGCGATGGCCGCCTTCAGTCCGCCGAGGACGGCCGAGGCTCCGGTGCCGGTCATCGCGGCGGTGGCGACGGCGCTCATGACCGGCGTGCCCATGGTGATGCCGATCTGCTGGGTCATGGTCGCGAGCCCGGTGGCCAGGCCCTGTTCGTGGTCCGCGAGGCCGGAGGTGGCGGTGACCATGAACCCGACGATGACGAGCATGTTGCCGACACCGCCGACGAAGGTGGCGACCAGCAGCAGCCACAGGGAGGAGTGAGTGGCGCCGAGGCCGAGCAGGGCGGCCGTGAACACGGTCTGCAGGATGCCGCCGGTGATCAGCGTCTGCTTGGTGCCGGTCTTCCCGATGACCTTCGGGGCGACCGAGCCGCCGACGACCGTTCCGATGCCCAGCACGCCGAAGGACAGACCGGCGGCCAGCGGGGAGAAGCCGAGCACTTCCTGGAGGTAGAGGGTCAGCAGGAAGACCAGGGAGGTCTCGGTGAGGAAGGCGATCAGACCGGCTACGTTGCCCCAGGCCACCGAACGCTTGCCGAGCACGCCGAGCGGGACCAGCGGGGCGCTCACCTTGCGCTCGACGGCCCAGAACACGATCAGCAGCAGCACACCCGCCGCCGGCGACAGCAGGGCGTTCGCGGAGCCCCAGCCGTGCTCACCGGCCTGGGTGAGGCCGAAGACGATGGCCAGCAGACCGAGGGTGACGCTGATGGCACCGGGCACGTCCAGCTTCGGGCGCTCGTCGGGCCGGGACTCCTCGATGACCGTCGGGGCGACGATCAGGACGGCTAGGGCGACGGGCACGTTGATGAAGAACGCCCAGCGCCAGGAGAGCAGGTCGGTCAGCAGGCCGCCGAGGATCGCGCCGGTGGTGAACCCGGCGGACATCAATGCCCCGTTGAGGCCGAGGGCCTTCTCCCGCAGTGGGCCCTCCGGGAACGAGGTCGTCATGAGCGAGAGGCCGGCCGGGGTCACCGCGGCGGTCGCGAGGCCCTGGAGGACACGGGCCGTGATCAGCACCTCCGGGTTCTGTGCGAGACCACCCACGAGGGAGGCCGCGCCCAGCACCACCAGTCCGCCGAGGAAGAGCCGGCGGCGGCCGAAGAGGTCCGCGACCCGGCCGAACAGCAGGGTGAAGCCCGCCGCGCACAGGGCGAACGCGGTGCCGATCCACTGCAGATGCGCCAGCGAGAAGCCCAGGCCCTCGCCGATCACCGGCAGCGCCACGTTCAGGATGGAGAAGTCCACGGCCAGCATGAACTGGGCCGCGAGCAGCAGCACCAGCACCAGCCGCAGGCGCGGAGTGAGGACGGCCGGGGCCGTTCCTACGGCCGTACCGGCCGTGTCCGAATCCGTGACGGACATGACGTCGAGTACCTTTCGTTCGCGCTTCTCGGGTGCGTCTGTCGTGCGCACCGCCGGGAAGGAGACTCGTCTCGGCCCGGGACCCCAGCCAGCACCCCGTCTCGCACAGCCGGCGCAAGGGTGGTCATCACATGACCACCCTTACGGCTCACGACCGGCGCGATGGGCGGGCATCCTGGAGAGGAGCGAACGGGAGGCATCGATGGACGCTCCGTCCGAACTGGGCGACTTCCTCAAGTCCCGCCGTGCCGCACTGCGCCCGGAGGACGTCGGCATCACCCCGCATCCGACCCGCCGCCGGGTCAGCGGACTGCGCCGGGAGGAACTGGCCACGCTCGCCGGGGTCAGCATCACCCACTACACCCGTCTCGAACAGGGCCGCGCCCTCAGCGCCTCGGACTCCGTGCTGGACGCGATCGCGCGCACCCTGCGGCTGACCGACGACGAGACCGCGCATCTGAAGGACCTGGCCCGCCCCACCGCCACCGCCGCCCGTCCCGCCACACCCCGCGCCGAGCAGGCCAGTCCCTCGGCACGGCAGCTGCTGGCGGCCATGTCCGAGGTGCCGGCACTGGTCCTGGACCGCCGCAACGACGTACTGGCCTGGAACCGGCTGGGGCACGCACTGCTCGCCGCGCATCTGCCCGCGGACAGCCCCGGGACGCCGGGCACCCGGCCCAATGTGACGCGGATGCTGTTCCTGGACGAGCGCTACCGCGCGCTGTACACCGACTGGCACGACGAGGCGCAGCTCGCGGTCGCCTCGCTGCGGCTGATCGCCGGCCGGCACCCCGACGACCGCCGGCTGACCGAGCTGGTCGGCCAACTCGCCGTTCAGTGCGACGAGTTCGCCTCCCGCTGGGCCCGCCATCCGGTGCGCACCTGCACCTCGGGGGTGAAGCGGCTGCGTCACCCGTCGGTCGGCCCGATGGAGCTGAGCTTCGAGAACCTCGTCATCCCCGGCTCGGCCGGCCAGCGCCTGATCGCCTACACGGCGGAACCGGGCTCCCCCTCTGAGGCGGCTCTACGCCTGCTGGGCAGCGCAGCCGCACCTGAGGTCGAGAGCGCCGCCACGGCGGTGTAGGCCGGATCGCGTCGACCGGCCGGGAGACGGCCACGGAGATGAACTCACCAGCAGCGGATACCGCCCCTTGCGCCAGTTCCTGAATCCACCGCTCTGATGAGACGTTTCCGCAGCCCAGGAGCCTGCATGGTGGGGCGGGTGGGACTCGAACCCACGGCCGACGGATCATGAGTCCTTTGAGGATCTTGGCGGCCTTTGACGATCAGTGCCCATTCACGACGTTTTCGCCGGCCAGACCGGGCGGGTCGTGTCTACGCCCCTCCCGTCCTTGTCGGTCTGTTCCCATCCTTGCGTCCCAACTGCGTCCCGACCCCGTCCGTGACAGCCAGGGACACCGGGCTGTCGGGCGATTACGCCAGCTCGAAGGCGGGTTTCGAACCCGTCCGCAGCAGTCTGGCGATCCATTGCGCAGACGCTCCGCGCTCATCGACGCATGGACGTGCGCACCCACCTACGCCGGTTCGGTGAACTGGTCGAACACCATCACCGCGGCCCGGGTGGCGAGGGACCAGCGGTCCCGTCCTTCCGGGTCCTCCAGGTTGGGATGTCCGGCGATCCAGCGCATGTGGAAGCCGTCGAGCAGGGCGGCGATGGTGGTGGCGAGGTGTTCGATCTTGTAGGGCGCGCGCATACGCAGCCCGTAGGCGTCCAGCAGCGCCTGGTACGCCTCGCAGGCGACCTCGGTGAACGACTCGCCGTAGTGCCCCAGGGCGTCGCGGACGCGTGGGTTGGCGGCGCTGGCGTAGAAGCCGAGCAGCACGCGGTAGATCGGGTCCACTCGGTGGTTCTCGTGGTTGTCCGTCAGGACGTCGTTGAGAGCCTCCTGCCAGGTCTTGCCGGTGTCGACCGCCTCCTTGAAACGGCGGATGCTCTCCGGCAGCCCCGGGACCAGTTCGGCCTGTCGGCTGGTGAGGTGGAAGAGGAGATCTGCCTGGAAGTCGGCCTGGGCGGGCCAGATCTGGTAGATGGATCCGGTCGTGATCGCTGGTGCGGTGTCGTCGCCCAGTCTCTCCCGCATGATGCGGGTGGCTTCCTCGGTGACCCGCTTGACGCGGATATGAGCAAGGGCTGCGGAGACGGCAGCCTCGCTCGTGTCGGAGGTGCCGGCACAGACGAGCTGGGTTGCCGCTTCCAGCATGAGGGCCCGGGTCTCTTCGGGTGAGCGCCGAGGGAGCCTGCGCCTCAGGGCGTGCTCCGCCATGTCCTTCCCTCCCATTGCATGATCGTTAATTCGGTGTGAACCGGGACGTTGACAGGGCGCCAGCGTACACCTAGATTCCCGATCCGTAAGAAAGTTACGAAACTCGAAAGCGCCGATCACCTGGTCTTTCGAAGTTCCTCGGGCTGGACCGGGGCACCGGTCACCCCGGTGCGCACTCCTGCCCCTCCTCTGCCTTCCGCGCTCTCCCCGCATGCCGTGCCGGGCACCGCCCTGCCGTTTTCCGATCCTGGAGGATCCCGCATGCCCGCCATCTCACGCCCCCTCAGACTCGGCCTCGTCTCCGCCGCCATGGCGCCCCTGCTGGGCGTCGCCGCATGCAGCGGATCGGGCACCAACGCACCCTCGTCGGCCGGCGCCTCCGGAGGCGGCTCCTCCGCGACTTCGGACTCCCGCTCGGCGAGTGACGTCGTGACCGACTACCTCGGCTACGTCGGCGGAAAGGCGGGCAAGGCCGACGCCGGCCTCGACCCGGTCACCCTGGGCTGGGTGAACGTCGAAGGCGGCCCCGGCGGCAACCCCGAAGCCACCTTCGGTGCCCGTGCCGCGGTGAAGTACGTCAACGACAGGCTGGGCGGCATCGGCGGGCACCCGCTGAAGCTGAACGTCTGCACGGTGGTGTCCGCCGAGGAGGAGGGACAGAAGTGCGGCCAGCAACTGCTGGGCGACAAGGAGGTCTCCGCCATCGGCGTCGGCAATCTCTACCTCGGTGACGCCTCCTTCAACTCCGTGATCGCGGGCAAGAAGCCCGTGCTGGTCGGAGTGGCGACGGGCCCGACCATGCCCACCGCGAAGAACACCTTCAGCACGTTCGGCGACCTGCCGCACATCTTCGGCACCTGGGGCACGTACGCCCGCGACGTGCTGAAGGCGAAGACCGCGGCGGTGATCCACACGAGCACGCCCGGCGACAAGATCGCCTCCGGGGCAGCGGTGAAAGGCCTGGAAGCCGCCGGTCTGAAGGTGAAGTCCGTCGGATTCGACGCCCAGTCGACCGATCTGATCGGCCCGGTCACCGCGGCCGGGGCGAACACCGCGGATGTCGTGGTCCCCCTCTCCATCGGTGGCGGATGCGTCGGAATCGCCAAGGCACTGAAGCAGCTCAATGTCACCAAGCCGGTGGTCTCCACACCGCTGTGCATGTCCCCCGATGTCGCCCAGGGGCTCGGAGGGGATCTGCCCACCTGGACGTACGGCGTCGCCCAGACGCTGCCGATGGACTCCTCGGCCGCCGACTCCAAGGCGTTCCTGAAGGCCTCGGCGCAGGCGGGGCTGGGCAAGGACGACCAGTCCAAGGTCTTCGCGCCGCTGGGCTGGAGCACGATCCTGACCTACGCGAAGGTGCTCAACGCCATCGGCCCGGACAAGATCACCCCCGCGTCGGTGACCGAGCAGCTCAAGAAGTTCCCCGGGCCGGTCATCATGGGCGCCGCCGAGGTCAAGTGCGGCAAGTACCCGGACGCCCCCGCCGTCTGCAACGACCAGGCGAGGTTCTACCAGTACGAAGGCAAGGGCCGGTTCAAGCCCCTGACCGACTGGATCCGCCCGCCCCAGTGAGCCCCGCCCGCCCCACCGCCGCTGAGGTTGCGGCCCTCGCGGGACGCAGCCTCAGCAGCGCGGACTCGCGGACTTGCGGACTCATGACAGGAGTCATGAATTGGAACAGATCCTGCTCTTCGCCGTCCTCGGCCTCGGCCAGGGGGCACTGATCGCCGGCATCGCGCTCGGCGTGGTGGTCACCTACCGGGGCTCGGGCATCATCAACCTGTCCACCGGCGCGGTCGCCATGGCCTCGGCCTATGCCTTCTGGGCCCTGACCACCGGTTTCTTCGGGTTCACGCTGCCCGTCGGGCCCGCTCTCGCCGGGGCCCTCGCGGTCGCACTCGCCGTCGGAGTGCTCACGGAGGTGGCGGTCTTCAAGCCGCTGCGAGCTGTCTCCCCCCTGGCCAAACTCGCGGCCTCCCTCGGCATCCTGCTCACCCTGCAGGCCACCGTGCTCCTGGTCTTCGGGGTGCAGCCGCAGCAGGCACCGAGCATCCTTCCGACCGGCACCGTCACCATGCTGGGCATCACCACACCCTCCGACCGCTTCGTCCTGGCCGGACTGGTCGTCGTGATCGCCCTTGTCCTCGGGGCCCTGTACCGGTGGAGCCGCTTCGGCCTGGCCACCCGCGCGGCCTCGGAGAACGAACAGGCCGCTCTTCTGGCAGGCCTGTCACCCAACAGCGTCTCGATGGCCAACACACTCCTGGCCGCCCTGGTCGCCGGGCTCCTCGGTGTCCTGGCCGCGCCCATCGTCCAGGTCGACTCCATGACGCTCCCCCTGCAGGTGGTCCCGGCCCTGGCCGCCGCCCTCTTCGCCGGGTTCACCTCGCTGTGGATCGCCTGCACCGCGGGCATCCTCATCGGAGTGCTCCAGTCGATCGTGTACTACCTGTCCACGCAGAGCTGGTTCCCGACCGACGACGGCAACGCCATGCCCGGCCTCCAGCAGCTCCTCGTCTTCGCCCTGATGGTCGTCGCCCTGTATGTGCGCGGTGCCGGTCTGCCGCGCCGCGGTGAACTCGTCGAACAGCGGCTGCCCGCGGTACCCCTGCCCGAGCGGCTGCTACGTCCCGCCCTGATGGCCACCGCGGTCGCCGCCGCCGCGCTGATAGTGCTCCCGTTCGACTTCCGCCAGGCACTCACGAACTCGTTGATCGGCATGGTCATCGTCCTGTCCTACGTCGTCATCACCGGCTACGTCGGACAGATCTCCGTGATGCAGCTCGCGCTCTCCGGAACCGCGGGCTTCATCCTCTCCCACCTCTCGGTCCGGTGGGGGATCCCGTTCCCGTTCTCCGCCCTCGGCTCGATGGTGCTGGCCACACTGCTCGGAGTGGCCGCGGGCGTCTCCGCCCTGCGGGTGCGGGGCGTGAGCCTGGCCGTCGTCACCCTGGCCGCTGCCCTGACCATGGAACAGGCACTGTTCAACAACACCTCGTTCGGCGGCACGGCCGGAGTGTCCGTACCCCCGCCGCGCCTGTTCGGGATCGACCTCGGCCCGAAAGCGGACTTCCGCGGCCTGGACGGCAACGAACCCAGCCCTATGTTCGGCTTCCTCGTCCTGGCCGTCACCGTCGCCCTCGGGTTGTACGTCGCCCATCTCAGGCGCACCGGACTCGGCCGGCGGATGCTCGCCGTCCGCTCCAACGAGCGCGCCGCCGCGGCAGCCGGTGTCGACGTGCGCGCCGTGAAGATCGCCGCGTTCGCGATCAGTTCCTTCATCGCCAGCGCCGCCGGCACCCTCTACGGCTACAACTTCGGCTCGGTCAGCGCCGCCCGGTTCACCGCGCTGGCCGCCCTCGGCCTGATCGGTTTCGCCTACATCGGCGGCATCACCATGGTGTCCGGAGCCGTGATCGCGGGGCTGATGTCCACCGAGGCGCTGCTGCCCCACGCGCTGGACAAGTGGTTCGGGATCAAGGGGACTTGGGCCCTGCTCTTCGGCGGCGTCTCCCTGATCGTGACGCTGATCGCCAACCCCGACGGCATCGCGGGCGCCGCCCACCGCCGGAGGACGGCGAAGAGGGCGAGACGCGCGGCGGCCACGACCGGACCACCGGCCGACAACGCATCCGCCGTCGGCTCCCCACAGATCCACCTCGGCCGTACCACTGCCGACGCCAAGGAGGTCGCACCGTGAACGTGCTCTCTGTCCAGCAGTTGGGCGTCAGCTACGGCGGCGTCCACGCGCTCAGCGATGTCTCCCTGGAGGTCGGCGAGGGCCAACTCGTGGGGCTCATCGGCCCCAACGGGGCCGGCAAGACCACCTTCGTGGACGCGGTCACCGGCCTCGTCGCCGCCCGAGGAAGGGTGGAACTGGATGGCAAGGACCTGACCGGACGGCCGCCCCATGTACGGGCCCGCCGAGGACTCGCCCGCACCTTCCAAAGCAGCGAACTCTTCGAAGACCTCACGGTCGCGGAGAACCTCCAGGTCACGGCGGACCCTTCGACGTGGTGGACCGCGCTCGGCGAGACCTTCGGCCGCCGCCCGGCCTCGAACCCCGCTGTCCCTGAGGCCCTTGCGGCCCTGGGACTCGAGGACCTGGCCGACGCCTCGGCACACGAACTGTCCCAGGGCAGACGCAAACTCGTCGGCGTGGCACGGGCCTTGGCAGCCCGCCCCCGCATCATCTGTCTCGACGAACCCGCGGCCGGCCTGGACACGACGGAGAGCGCCGAACTCGGACGCAGACTGCGCGCGGTCGCCGAGGCCGGCACCGCGCTGCTCCTCATCGACCACGACATGAGCCTCGTGATGGGCATCTGCGACCACGTCGTCGTCCTGGAGTTCGGCAAGGTGATCGCCTCCGGGACGCCCGCACAGGTCCGCACCGACCCCGCCGTCGTGACCGCCTACCTCGGGGCATCCGCCGTCCAGCCTGCCACCGCGTCCGGCACTTCGACCGCCGGCTCCGCCAAGGCCCTCACCAGCACACCGGAGACACCATGAGCACCCCCGTCCTGAAGGTGGCCGGACTCACCGCCGGATACGACGGAGCCGCTGTCATCCGCGGGATCGACCTCGAGGTGGGCGCGGGAGAGGTCGTCGCCCTCCTCGGGGCCAACGGAGCGGGGAAGACCACCACGCTCAAGGCCGTCTCCGCGCTGCTGCGCCCCCTTGCCGGCACCATCACCTTCAACGGAACGGACCTCGGCAGGATCCCGGCAGCGACCCGCGCCCGCCTCGGCATCGCCCACGTTCCGGAAGGACGAGGCATCTTCTCCGGCCTCACGGTGGCGGAACACCTGCGCCTCGGTCACCGGGGCGAGCGCCTCGACCAGGCGGCCGCCACGCGTTACTTCCCCGCCCTGTCCCGCCTCCAGGACCGCAAGGCAGGACTGCTCTCCGGCGGCGAGCAGCAGATGCTCGCCATGGGACGGGCCCTGGCCCGCGGCCCCAAGCTGCTCCTGCTCGACGAGCTCAGCCTCGGTCTGGCACCCATCATCGTCGAGGAGTTGCTGCCCATCGTCAGGCGCTATGCCGACGACACCGGCTGCGGGGTGCTGCTCGTCGAACAGCACGTCGGCCTCGCCCTCGACATAGCCGACCGCGGCTACGTCCTCTCCCACGGCGAGATCACCGCGCACGCCACGGCCCAGGAACTCCGGGCCGACCAGTCCCTGATCATCGCCGGCTACCTCGGCGAGCAGCACGTCTGACCCGGCCGGGCGGCCGCAACCTTCGTACACCACAACCGCCGTGAGCCTGAACCGCTCGGGCCGGCCCACCCCGTACAACTCGGCCCGTACAACTCGGCCGGACGCTCAGGGCTGCCCGCGTACCCAAGACAAGGAACCCGATGTTCACGTTCGAAAGCGAAGACGGCGTCCAGATCCACGTGCACGAATGGAAGCCGGAGACGCCCCCGCGAGCCGTCGTCCAGATCGCCCACGGCATGGGAGAGCACGCCGGCCGTTATGCCGCACTCGCGGAAGCACTGACCGCTGAGGGCTACGCAGTTTATGCCAACGATCACCGCGGACACGGGCTGAGCAGGCACGCCGAGCCCGGTCATCTCGGGGACGACGGCTGGAACCGACTCGTCAGTGACATGGTCACCCTGTCAGAGACCATCCGCGAGCAGCACCCCGGCCTGCCCCTGGTGCTGCTCGGACACAGCCTCGGTTCCTTCGCCTCGCAGCAGTACGTCCTGGACCACGCCCACCTGATCGACGCACTCGCCCTCGCCGGTACTACTGCGGTCGACGTCATGCTCGCGGCACAGGCGCAGGAGGCCGCGGAGGGAGGAGACCCGTTGCTCGCGCTCAACGACGCGTTCCAGCCCAGCCGCACGCCGTTCGACTGGCTCAGCCGGGACGAACCGGCCGTCGACGCCTACCTCGCCGACCCCATGTGCGGCTTCAGCCTCGACGCCCAGGGCATGGCTGACATCACGATCGCCTCGGCGTCACTTGCCCAGCCCAAGGGCATCCCGGCGGATCTGCCCATCTGCGTCCTGGTCGGGGATCACGACCCGCTGAACGCCGATCTCTCACGCAGCAACCTGCTTGTCGAACGCTACGGCGAGGCCGGCCTCATCGACGTGACCTATCTCCGTTATTCCGAAGCCCGCCACGAGCTGTTCCACGAGACCAACAAACAGGAGATCGTCAGCGACCTGCTGGCCTGGCTGAACCGCGTCCTCGCCCGCCCGGCGCTGGAGACAGATTCCCGCTGAGCCGGCGGGGAGGTGCCAACAGTCGCGGGCCGGACGTCGGCGGGGCGTGATCCTTCCCAGGCTGGTCGCGGGCCTTGGTCGGTTACTGCTTTCCTGGCGAAGCTGCCGGTGTCGATCTCGGTGAGGGTGCCGAGCTTGACGGAGCGTTTCAGCTTGGCGCGGGCGCCTTCGATGTTCCTGGGCAGCAGTTCGCGGTCGGGCCAGAGCAGCGTAGGCGCAGGTCCCCAGGCAGCCACTTCCGCTGACCTGCGTCCCATCAGCGTCCCAACTTCGGCGTCCACCCGCTCGCAGCGTCCACCTGCGGCCGCTTGCGCCGACACTAGGCTGATACGTCCATGCAGGTCAGAGCGGCTCCAACCAACGCCGATCACAACGCCCTGGAACTCACGAGCAGCGGATGCAATCCGTTGGCCCAAAGCCCTGGATCCGCACGCCCGCTGAGACGTTTCCGCAGCCCAGGAGCCTGCATGGTGGGGCGGGTGGGACTCGAACCCACGGCCGACGGATTATGAGTCCTTCGAGGATCTTGGCGACCCTTGCCGATCAACGCTCATCTTGACCGTTTTCCCAGGTCAGGGAAGGTTCGGCGCCTCAGTCCTTCTCGCTCCTTGTCAGTCCTTTCCGATCCTTGTGTCCAACCTCCGTCCCGAACGCGTCCCGGGTGGACAAGCGGCTGCGCGCCGAGACGATCACCCCCCAGCTCGGAAGTGCGCCTCGAAGCTCGCACGCAGCGGATTCGCCTTCCAGACACAGCCGCCCGGGAAGTGGTCCGCGAGGCCCTACGGCGAGCGGTAGCCGAGGTCGTCGCCCAAGGCGAGGTCACAGAGGGCGGGTCCGGCACCAGCGCCGACGTTCAGCGCGGCGGTGGCGAAGCCGCCGGCCGGCGTGGGGGCGTCCGAGGCGGTACAGAGGACTTGCGCGATCAGCGTGGAGCCCACGCCGAACGAGAGCGCCCCCTGGACGAAGGCGAGGACCAGCGCCACGACCGGGATCGCGGCCGTGAGGGCGAAGAGCAGCCAGCCCGCCAGCAGCGCCGCACCACCGGCCGCCAGCACCTGGCCGGGACGGCTGTCCGCGAGCCGGCCGCCCACGTTGACCTCGACGAAGGACCCGATACCGAACAGCGCCAGCGTGGCGGGCACCCACCCGGAGCTCAGATCCGTCACGTTGGTGATGACGGGCGTGTGGTACGTGAAGGAGCAGAACCTCGCTCTATTGACCAGCCCCGAGCACGAGCGTCGTGATCACCCGGGGCGTGCGGAACGCCCGCAGCTCGTGGCGGACGCTGGGAACCGCGGGGTCGACGGGCGTCGCCGGTACGGACCACAGCACCGCGAAGACCGCAGAGGTGGAGACGATCGCGACGCCCCAGAAGGCCGAGCGCCAGCCCCAGACTTCGCTCAGTACGGCGCCGAGGGGGACACCCGCGGTGTCGGCGAGGGTGACTCCGCTCAGGAGCGCCGAGGTCGCCCGGCCCTTGGCCTGGGGTCCGGCCATGCTCGCTGCGGTCGCGAGGCCGACGGCGAGGAAGCCCGCGTTGGTCAGTGCGGCGATCACCCGCGTGACGAAGAGGACCTCGAAGCTGTGGGTGAGGGCTCCCACGACGTGGGCCAGGGGGAAGGTGATGAGGAAGGTGAGCAGGGCTCGGCGGCGCGGCCATCGCAGGCTCAGCATCGCGACCAGCGGTGCGCCGACGATCACGCCGACGGCGAAGGCCGTGGTGAGCGAGCCGACGGCCGGGAGGGACACGCCGAAGCCGGCGGCCATACCAGCCCCGACAGCATGAACTCCTACGTTCCCCGGGCGAATACGGGCAGCCCAAGAAGGCGCAGCACAAGGTGTCGCCTCACACTTCCTCCCCCAACACATCCACGACAGCAGCAATATACAAAAGATCTTGTATATTGATACACTCCAATTGATACACCCCGGCGGAGGAGGGCACCATGAGTCGCACGGTCATCGATCTCGACGACGAGGCGCTGGAAGAAGCAGCCAGAGAACTCGGCACCACCACCAAGCGCGACACCATCAACACCGCCCTGCGGGAAGTCACGGCCCGCTACCGGCGTCTGCGCGCACTCGAAGAAGCCCGTGAACTGGCGGCCGACGGCGCTCTCGACATGAATCTGCTGTTGGACAAGCGCGCGTACCGCTCCATGAGCACGGGCTCGGCAACCGACGACCGCGCCACCGGAGCGGACGAGTGACCGTCGCCGACTACCTCATCGACACCTCCGCCCTCGCCCGCGTCCTGCTCCGCCAGAACACGGCCGAATGGGACGACAGGATCGGCGCCGGCCTCGTCGCGATCTGCGACCTCACCGAACTGGAAGTCCTCTACTCGGCTCGTTCGACCACAGACCGCGCCCGCTTGAAGGCGGCACTCGACGCCCACTACATCTGGCACCCCATGCCGGACGGCGTCTACCGCCGCTCCCGCACCGTCCAGGAGCAACTGACCGCCAAGGGCGAGCACCGCAGCGCAGGCCCCGTCGACCTCCTGGTGGCCGCAGCCGCAGAAGAAGCGGGACTCACCCTCCTCCACTACGACCGCGACTTCGAAACCATCGCCCGTACAACAGGGCAGCCGGTCCGCACGATCGACCTCAGACAGTAGAACCCGCCCGCTCGCACGGACGGGGACCAAGCCGCTCGTCGACCACTCGCCTGGTGACGGTGTCACGGCGACGCCCCACCGACGAGCGGCCCCTCATCCCATGCGCGTGCACTGCCCCACGGATGGGCCGTTTCCAGTGAGCAGTGTGCATCGTGAAGTTTCAGGTCACGGGCCTGGTGTGCGCGGGGTTCTCGATGCTCGGGCTGGTCGGTGGCCGATGACCACGGTGTAGATCATCGGGCAGTTCCGGTTCCGGCGGGATGCAGGGTTTGGCTGCGCCCGCGACCGACCCCGCCTACGATCCGTCAGCGGGTCGGCACGCTACGAGACCGCGGGGACTACGGGATGCAGGAGCGGCAGTGGATCACCACTCGCCGGAGCGAGCTGGACGCTCTCGCCGAGCAGTTGACCAACCAGCTTCGGGAAGTCCAGGTCGAGCGGGACGAACTGGCGATCGTGGAGCGGGTGTTGAACCGCTTGGCCGAGCAGGTCCAAGCCGACGTCGAGTCTGTCGTTCCGGCAAAGGCGCAGGTGGCCGGGCGGGCGGTCCTGCTCGTTCCGAGCCAGGATCCGACTACGTGTATGTGGGCCGACGGCGTCCACCCCAAGGTCCGCCTCGGCCAGGCCCGCTGCTGCGTCCTGGTCCTCATGGGCGTGCGCACCGACGGTAGTAAGGAGTTGATCGCGCTCGCCGGGGGCCTGCGCGAGTCGACCGAGTCCTGGGCCGACCTCCTGCGGGACTGCAGTCGGCGCGGCATGCGCGGTCCCGAACTCGTCGTCGGCGACGGAGCCATGGGGCTGTGGCGGGCCGGGACGCCCCTTCGTCCGGGTCGACGACGAGATCACCGACGCCGATCGGGACTGGGTGTCCGCCAACCACTGCACCCCGCCCTCCTCCACCGCATTGCGTTGTCCCGCGCCCTCACCAACGAAGCTTTGCAGTCCTCGATCAATGACTGCGGGCCACTTGAGGCTCCCCGCGGTGATCTACAGGAATTGACAATTGCTCCCCCAGGTCGTCAGGTCCAGCGGAGACCCTGTCATCATCTTGTGCAGGACGGGCAGGGCTGCGTTTCCGACGGTGCGGATCTCGGGTGTACTCCGCGGTACTTCGCGACGACATCGCGGTTCAGACCCATCAGGTCAGCGAGTGCTCGGTCGTCGAGTGGTTGCGGAGACAGCCGCCAGACCAGTTGCCCGGGAAGGGCCCGGATCAACCAGCGGGCCACGTAGTACAGCTGGGCATGGACGGGGAATCCCGTATCCACCAAGTCATGGAGCTTGGCGTGCTGCATCTGCAGCAGGCGTGGCCGGAACTCGGCGAGAAGCAGCCGGGTTACCGCTGTCGCCATCCGCACCGCTGCCGGCGACGGCGCCGACTCGCGTGCGACCACGGCCGGGCGCTCGCCCGGTGTCGCGGGTTCCGTGCGGAACAGCTGGTCGAGTGCCCTTCGCAACTGCTTCACCTGGTAGCGGAAGTAGATCTTGTCATGAGGGTGGTCCGGGCCCCTCGGTTTGGTCAGTGCGCGGAAGAATCCCCCCGCCGGGCGCTCGGGAAAGCACTCGCGGTGACGGCAGAGATCGCTGTCAAGCCTGTCGAGGAGCTCGCGGACGTATTGAAGCGACGACAGGTCGGCGAACGTGTCGCCGTGGTCCAGAGCGCGGCGCAGGGCCTGAATGCGACGGATCGCCGGGGTCAAGTCGTCGTAGTAGAGATAGACGGTGCCGAAGTTCAGTTCGGCATCGATCTTGCGGATCCGGAAGCGGGCGAGCTGCCGGGCGAGACGGTTCCGTGCCTCGCGCAGGTCGTCCCGCTCGGCGAGCAGGAAGTCCCCGACGCGGCGCAGTTCGTCGAGGAGGGTGACGCCGTCGAAGGGCTGTCCCCGGTCCCGCCTCGCCAGAATGTCTTCCAGTTGCTGTTCGCCACGTTTGAGCAGCGCGAGGTACCGGCCGGCATCGTCCTGGGTAAGGGCGTTAGTCACCGTCTTGGCGACGACCTGGTCGGTCGCCAGCCGCGTAAGGAGCCCGAGGGCCCGCGTGACCTGGTCGTCGGAGGGCAGGTCCAGCACCATGCCCAGCAGTTTCGGTTCCTCGTCGCGGCAGACTCGCAGGATCAGTTGTTCGCCGACAGGGTCGGGGCGCAGCGGGGTGTACACGCTGTCGCCGGTGGACCCTTGACGCCAGTACCGGCCGCGCAGCCACTGGTCCACCTGATCGCGCAGGATGGCATCGCCGGCAAGAACGGGAAACCGGGCGAGTATCGCCTCGGCCTCGTCTTCATTGCCTGCCCCTGCGGTGAGCGTCACCATGGCCACACACCGGCGAAGCAACCGGATGTGTGCGCCCAGGGCTCCATTCGCGCCGCTGCCCCACACCTCGATCTCGTGGTTGAGCATCCGATCAAGCGGGCCTCCGGTGCCGTGTCGTCGGTCCGGCCCGGTCCAGACCGCGTCCACCGCCGCGCACAGCACGTCCAATGGCAGGGCGCCCGGGTCCTCGGCTAGTGAGCCCAGGTCGGCGGCTTCCGTCACGGTCGGGTCGGGCCGTTGCCCGCGGCTGAACGCGGCCACTCCGTCGGCGAACAGTTGCCGACGGTGCGCATCGGTCAGTTCCGGGAGGGCGATCGTCTGCGCCTGCTCCAGGGCGTTCCACACGTCGTCGCTGGCTCGTTCGCCGAAGCACTCACGCAGGTCCCGCAGCGCCTTCTCGGGGTATTGGCCGGGACGGGCGAGCAGGAGCAGCCGCACCCGCTCCGACGGCGAGCACGTCATGTCGTGCAGTCGGCGTGCCAGCACCTCGGGCTGTGTTCCTCCGAAGTCGTCCACCACAAGAAGCCGGTCACCTCGTGCGCTGTCGACCCGCCGGTCCTTCATGTCTACGAACCCGGCCGCCCAGCCCATCTCGGCCTGAGCCTCGCACACAGTGATGGCGTAGCGGGTCTTGCCCGCGCCGCCCGGTGCCTCGACATAGCGAACGGCCAAGGGCTCAGGGCCGTCACACCAGGCGGCGAACTCGGCAGTGACCGCGGGAAACAGATACGGCACTATCTCGAACTTGGCGAGCAGTGAAAGGGCGGGCGTGTTCCGACCTGCGTGTTCGAGGGCGGGGCCGCGCCACGGCTGGTCGAGGAGGTCCCCAGCCTGCCTCCGCGCCCGGTCGGCGGCGTTCCGCTCGTCCTCGGCGAGGCCGCCCGGACCGTCGTCTCGGCCGTCATCGCTGGCCGCTTCGAGGAACATGACGAGCTGCCGGTGCCGGTTCCCCCACAGCTCCGGCTCCACCAGGGAGCGGCTGACCGGATCGGAGGCCGTGGCGCAACGCACGCACGCGTCGAGGACCGCCATCACGGTGTCCAAGTCCGGGGGCCTGACGAACTCACCCCGCAGGAGCCGATCGACAGTCGACTTGCTGGGGCCAGGGCGGCCAGCCGCCGCGTGCCGGGAGATCGTCCGCGCCAGCTTCGCTGCACTGGGCTTGCCCGCCGCCCCGTGCACCTCCCTGAGCCAGGCGGCGAACTGCTCCCGTGCCTTGTCTCCCCGCTGCAACGCCTCTCCCCCCAGCGTCCCGGAACGTCCCGGGACGCCCCGCGTTCTGGGGCCCAGCCTAGGCCGCGGTCTGCGGCGACGAGGCCGGTATCCCGATTCGACCCGGCTTTCGCCAAGCCCTCGCCCAGGCGTCAGAAGGTGCTCCTGTCACCGGCCAACGAACGGAGCACACGATGACGCTGCACGACCTCCTCGACACCCTCGGCCCCGTCGGCCTGCTCGTCCTTTTCGGCATGGTCATGATTTTCGTGGGGGTGGTGCTGCCGACGATCTGGTCGCGCCACGCCTACCGCCGTGCTGCCGCTCGCGCGACCATGAACACTCTCCTCAAGGCGCTGCGCCGGCTCCATCTCTAACCGGAGTGACTGACGACTCCTGCTGTGCCGCATGTCGCCGGTCAGTTCGCTGGCGATGAGCCTCGCGGACTGCGCTACCGGGTCCGGGACGCGCGCAGGGAGTGCGAGGTCTGGCGTGCGGTCGGGAGGACTCCGGTCACGATCAGCCACGGGATTTCAGTGGCGCTATGGGCATGCCTGATGATCCAGATGCCGTCCTCGCGGCGGTCCGGCGGCGCACCATCGCGCTGACGGGCGAGGCCGCACGCTGACAAGTCCTGGGGCGGCTTTGGGCGGGGCGATCACTGAGCACGTGTGGGGGACCGACGCAGTCGGCGTCGGCGTCGGCGGACCGGGCAGCGCGAGCAGGGTCTCACGGGTGATCCGGGCTTCCTCGGCCCCCTGGTCGAACTCCTCGAGCTGCGCCGTCAGTTCCACGATGCGTCCCCGGTTCGCTTCGGCCTGCGCCGCGATCTCACTCTCCCGCTCCTCCAGGTGCGCCGCCACCGCGCCCAGGGTCAGGTCGCCGCCGCTCATGCGTCGCGTCGGGCGGGAGTGGCGGTGGCGGTCAGCACCCTGGCCGTCCGGTCGCGCATGGCCCAGTACACCCTCGACTCCGCCGAAGCGGGCCGGCGCTCCTGGTGACGTACGACTGACCCCTGGTCCGACCAGGTGTCGAGCCGCGTGCGTCGGCCCGGGGAGGACGGGCTGGAAGCGGTGGCCCGGTTACGGTCGATCGGCGAGCGGTCGGCGCCGACCGACGTACGGGAGGTGCTGCTGTGTCGACTGCGGAGCCGCGATCCATTGTCGCGATCCTCCCGATCATCTCGGGGCTCGCCCTCGCTTTCACGATCACGGCCATCGACCCGCTGGTCCTCAGCCTGAACATGCCGCACGTCAGCCGGGCGCTCCACGTGCCGCCCGACGTCGTCGGGTTCCTGGGAGGCGCGGCGACGCTGGTCGTGGCCGCCGCCGTGCTCGCCGTGGGCAGTCTCGGGGACACCTTCGGGCTCAAGCGGCTGCTGATGCTGGGGCTGGTCGGTGACATCGTCGTCAACCTGCTCTCCGCGATCTCCCCCGGCTACACGTTCCTGCTGGTGACGCGCCTTCTCGACGGCCTGGCGCTGGCCGCGATCCTGGGCGTGTCGATGGCCCTGCTCAAAGTGTCGGTGCCGCCGGAGAGACGGCCGGCGGCCATCGGCATCTTCATGGCCATCGACATGGTGCTGTGCGGGGTGACTCCCGCGATCGGGGGCTGGGTGGTGGAGGCCGTCGGCTGGCGGTGGCTGTTCCTGCTCGCCCCCCTGCTGTCGCTGATCGCGCTCGGGCTGACGGCCCGTTATGTCGCCGAGCCCCCCGTCCTGAAGCGCCGCGGAGTCGACGTCGTCGGCGTCAGCCTGGTCGGCGTCGCCCTGCTGACCCTCGTCCACGGCGTCGCCGAGGCGGAGAACGGGATCTCCCAGCTCCAGGCCTGGCTGCCGCTGGTGATCAGCGCGGTCGCCGGCGTGCTCTTCGTGCTCCGTGAACGCCGGACACCGGAACCGGTCCTGGACCTGTCGCTGTTCCGCAGCGGCCCGTTCGTCGTGGCCGCGCTGGCCAGCCTGACGCTCAACTTCCTCGTCGCGGGGTTCAGTTTCGCCCTCGGGCAGTTCGGCAGTGTGATCCTCGCGCTGCCCCCGCGCACGATCGGCCTGCTGTTCCTGCCCGGCACACTGGCGATCGCAGTCGCCGTCATCCTCGCCGGGCGCCTGATCGGGAAGTACACCCCCCGGCCGGTCCTCATCACCGGACTGCTGGTGATGGTCGCGGGCGGGCTGCTGATGGCGGCCACCGCTACGCCCACGATGGCGCTGTGGATCGTCGTACTGGCCACCTGGCTCACCAATCTCGGCTCGCTGGTGACCTCCTCCGCGGTGGCCGAGACCATCCTCTCGCACGCCCCGCCCGGAAAGTCCGGCGCCGTGGCCGCCGTCCAGCCGGCGTTCGGGATGACCGGCTACGCGCTCGGCCCCGCCGTCTACCTCCTGCTTCTCAACCTCTTCTTCCAGCGGCAGTGGCTCAACGACGCCGACGCGCGCGGTATGTCGGTGTCCGAGGCCGATCAAGCCGTGGACGCGACGCGAAGCGCGATGGCGCAAAGTCCGGGCACCGCCGGATACGACCCGAACCTGCTCCGGCAGTCCGGACTGGACCTCGGGCTGGACTTCACCAACGGCCTGCGGCTCACCATGCTGGTCGTGAGCCTCCTGCCGCTCGCCCTGGCTGTGGCGGCGTACCTGCTCATGCCCCGCCGGACCCGGACCGCACCGTAGGAGCCGCCCGGTTCACCAGGCATCAGGCCGTCAGGCCCAGCGGGGCACGTGGGAGCGAGCCGAGCCTCGGTGCGCGGTCCGCTTCTGCTCGGCGGCACGCACGTCCACGTGGGACCCGTCTGCGGCGGGCGCTGCGCCCGCATCAAGTGCCATGTGGCTCACGGCGATCCGACCGCGGACGGACCACCAGGTGCTCCCACCGCTGATACTCAAGACCGAGGCCAACCCCAAGGGCCTGCCCATCGAGGCCTTCGACGCGATCCGTGCCGGCGTCGCCGCCGACAGGTCGCAGTTCTACCACGGGAGCCCCGGACTGCGTCGAGGCCTTCGCCTCTGGACGGACTTCGCCGAGGATCTGACGATCGGCATCCCGGTGCTCATGGCACATGGACACGACGACCAGATCGTCCCCGTCGTGGCCGCCGACCACGAGTCGATCAAGCTCCTGTCCAACGGCACTCTCAAGGTCTACGCCGATGCCCCGCACGGTCTGGTCGGGGACTTCGAGACGGAGTTCAAACAAGGACCTGCTCGCCTTCATCGTGAGCTGACACCCCCGGCAACAGCGGCCTGCGTACGCGTGGATGTCGCAATCCGCACCGAGCCAGAAGGCCCTCACCCATTTCAAGATCATTCAGCCGTGAGCCCTGTCACCGTCCGCAACGTCCCCTGACAGCACAGCCAGCCGTCCCGCAGGGGATGCATGGTCGGACGCGGCGGGCCAGCATGCAAAGAAGGGGATGTTCCCGAGTGGAGGTTCCCATGACTGACAACGAAACTTTCGTCCGCGATCTCTTCCGGGCATGGAACGAGCGGGATTACGACTCCATCGCCGGGTCCGTCGCTCCGGACTGCACCCTCGTCGAGGAGGGCAGCGGAAGGACGCTGCAGGGTCCGGAGGGCTTCACCCAGCTCGCGAGAGCCATGTCCGATGCGATGTCCGACGCGATGCCCGACGGCAAGTTCACCCTCGACCACCTCACCTCGCAGGGGGACACGGTGGTCGTCGAGTACACGGGCAACGGGACCCAGACCGGTGACCTGGTCCTGCACGCGGGCACCGTGCCCGCCACGGGGCGTCACGTCACGGTGCACGCGTGCGACATCTACGAGGTCAAGGACAACAAGATCAAGGAAGGCCGCGCCTATCTGGACACCGGCGCCATCATGAGCCAGCTGGGTCTGACCGAGCAGCTGCAGGGCTGACCGGAAGAAGCCCCGCCGAGGGTCCACGACCGAGGGCGACGGGGGCTTCAGCCCGGCCGTGGCCACCTCCGCCTCGCACCGCAGTCGCCGGTCCGCCTCACGGCCCGTACCGGGACCCGTGTGCCGGATCGCCGCGCGGGAGGTGGCCAGCCGGAGTTCCCCGGGCGCCCGGTTCAGCCTCGGCCTTCTCGGGGCGCGGCTCGCACACGGCGTCGGCCTGGACGCAGGGGCGCCCGCACTCGACGTACTCGGCCCGCGCGGTGGCGGCCTGCGGCCTTGCACGGGGATCTTCCGGCTAGCTGGTCGGCCTTGCGCTGCGCAAGCTGCTCGACGCACGCCCGGCACGGCTCCCTGGTGCCGACCATGAACCGTCTTCGCAGGACGGGATCGGGTAGCACAGGGTGAGGGCGATCTCAGCTCCAGGGCGGTGCGGATCGGAGAACTCGGCTCCCCTCCGTGCAGTTCGGGCTCGAAGCCGTACGCCGTCCACCCGCGGGCGATCCGCTCGGCGAGCCGGTCGATGGTGCGGGAGTCGAGGGCGGCGAGGACCGTCGGACGGTTCCGCTTCGGGATGTGCGCATACGGCAGCAGCGAGAGCTCTTGACCGCCCACTCCGCCGCGCGTCACATGGGATTGGAACCTTCCGAGCGGCGCGACGTGCGCGCGGTTCCAACGACGCGCGCAGCGGATTTTTTCCGCTGAGGCGGAGTTGGCGCTCCAACAGCTCACGAGGAACGTTTCCGCAGGTCAAAAGCCTGCACAGGTGGGGCGGGTGGGACTCGAACCCACGGCCGACGGATTATGAGTCCGCTGCTCTAACCGGCTGAGCTACCGCCCCATAGCGGCGTGTCGCGTACACGTGTGCGCGCCGTCTGCCGCAGCATAGCCGCTCATACGATCTCACGCTTCGGCTGGTCGACCTTGCATGACCAGGGAGACCTCGCTGCGGCCTGCGCGGTCCCCGTCGGCGTGACACCGACATGAAAAAGGACCCCGTAGGGTCCTCGTTCACGATGCTCCCCCGACTGGACTCGAACCAGTAACCTGCCGGTTAACAGCCGGCTGCTCTGCCAATTGAGCTACGGAGGACCGAGCTCCCCCGACTGGACTCGAACCAGTAACCTGCCGGTTAACAGCCGGCTGCTCTGCCAATTGAGCTACGGAGGAATGCCTCGTTGCATCGAACGTACCTACCTGGGTATTCGCCAGGGGGCGGGCGCTCGCTGCGACACATACATTAGCGCAAGCAGGGGGGTGCTCCGCCAATCGGTTCCCCCCGGCGCCCGCGCCGTGCCAGGGACCTACGCAAGGGAGAGGGTGGCCGCCATGCGCTACAAGCTGACGTTCGTCGTCGGGCTCGCCGTCGGGTACGTGTTCGGCACGCGCGCCGGGCGCGAGCGTTACGAACAGCTGAAGAAGTCCGCGCGCCAGGTCGCGCAGAACCCTGCCGTACGCAACACCGCGGAGACGGCCGCCCAGCAGGGCCGCCAGTACGCGGGCCGGGCGTACCACGTGGTGAGCGCCAAGGTCGGCGACCGGATGCCCGAGTCGGTGGCCGGACGGGTGCGCTCCCTCCGGGAGCGCAGCGCCCACAACGGCGGCGAGGACGACTGGGGCACGAGCAACACGTAGGCCCGGCGACCGCGGCACCAGGAGAGGCGGAGCACCGCCGCCGGCTTCGGGGGCGGTGCCGCAATCGAATCTGCGGCCCCGCCACGCGGGCGCGACCAGCCACGACGATCGAGCCGTCCGGCCGCCTGCGCACCCCCGCGGCGCCCGACGGCTCGACCCCGGCGGCGCGTGCGGCAGAATTTTACGTATGGGGATAGTCGCCGGGCTGGACAGTTCGCCCGATTTCACTCGTATCGTCGTCTGCGACGGGGACACCGGAGCCGTGCTCAGGCAGGGGTATGCGCCGCATCCGGTGGAGGGCCCGGACAGCGGCGGCCGGCCCAGCGACGTCGATCCGCAGGCCTGGCTGCTCTCCCTCGGGGAGGCGGCCGGCGGCGGGCTGCTCGAAGGCGTGCAGGCCATCGGGGTGTCCTCGCAGCAGAACGCCCTGGTGCCGCTGGACGCCCAGGGCAACACCGTGCGTCCGGCGATGGTCGGCGGGGACAAGCGCGCCCAGGTCGCGGCGGCCGATCTGATCGACGCGCTCGGCGGGCGCGAGGCCTGGGCGCAGGCGGTGGGATGCGTACCGCAGGCCGCGCAGCCGGTGACCAAGCTGCGCTGGCTGGCGAAGGCCGAACCCGAGGCCGCGCTGCGCACGGCGGTGCTGATGCAGGCCCATGACTGGCTGGTGTGGCAGCTGCTCGGGCGGCCTGTGCGCAGAACCACGGACCGGGGCGGGGCGTCCGGGACGGGGTACTGGTCCGCCGCCACCGGGGGGTACCGGTCCGACCTGGTCGAGCTGGCGCTCGGTCACCAGGCCATGCTGCCCGAGGTGATCGGGCCGTCCGACGCGGCCGGTACGACCCCGGAGGGGCTGCTGATCTCGGCCGGGACCGGCGAGACCATGGCGGCGGCGCTGGGCCTCGGGCTCGGGATGGGCGACGCGGTCGTCTCGCTCGGCGCCTCCGGGTCCGTGATGGCCGTCCACCCCGAGGCCCTCGTCGACCAGAGCGGGATGATCACCTCCCTCGCGGACGCGACGGGCATGCACCTGCCGGTCGTCACCACCCTGAACGCCGTACGGACCCTGCGCGGCACCGCCGAGCTGCTCGGGCTGCCCGACCTGGAGAGCCTGTCCGACCTGGCGATGAAGTCGACGCCCGGCTCGCACGGTCTGGTGATGCTGCCCTATCTGGAGGGCGAGCGGACGCCGAACCTGCCGCACACCGCCGGGACGCTGGCGGGGCTGCGGCGCGAGTCCATGAAGGCCGAGCATCTGGCGCGGGCCGCCTTCGAGGGCATGCTGTGCGGGCTCGGCGACGCACTCGACGTGCTGCGGGGGCGGGGCGTGGAGGTACGGCGGATCTTCCTGCTGGGGGCCGCGGCCGAGCTGCCGGCCGTGCAGGCGGCGGCGCCCTCCCTCTTCGGCGCGCAGGTCGTCGTACCGCAGCCCGCGGACTACGCGGCGATCGGGGCGGCCCGGCAGGCCGCCTGGGCACTCGGCGTGAAGAACGGCACGCTCGACCCCCGCACCCCGCCCGCCTGGCAGGGGGCGGCGGCCCAGGTCCTGGAGCCGGGCGAGGACCTGGCCGTGGGACAGGCGGTGCGCCAGCAGTACGTGTCGGTACGCGAGCAGACGCATCCGGGGGCGTTCCGGGTGTAGGGCGGGCCCGCGCACACACCGCTGTCGGCTTAATGGGTTGAGGTAACGCGGGTGGAGTGAACGACGATAGGGGCCAGGGGCAACCAGTGCCCCGACCGCCCACTCCGAGAGACGCAGCGTGCTCATACGACTTCTGAGGGCCCACCTCAGCCCCTACCGAAAACCCATCGCCCTGCTGGTGCTGCTGCAGTTCCTGCAGACCTGCGCCACCCTCTACCTGCCCACGCTGAACGCGCACATCATCGACAACGGTGTCGTCGAGGGGGACACCGGTTACATCCTGTCCTTCGGCGGCGTGATGATCGGCGTCTCGCTGCTGCAGGTCGTGTGCAACATCGGTGCCGTGTACTACGGCGCCCGGACCGCCTCCGCGCTGGGCCGGGACGTGCGGTCGGCCGTCTTCGACCGGGTGCAGTCCTTCTCCGCGCGCGAGGTCGGCCAGTTCGGCGCGCCCTCACTGATCACCCGGACCACCAACGACGTCCAGCAGATCCAGATGCTGACCCTGATGGCGTTCACGCTGATGGCGTCGGCGCCGATCATGTGTGTGGGCGGCATCGTCATGGCGCTCGGCCTGGACGTTCCGCTGTCCGGGGTGCTGGTGGCCGTCGTGCCGGTGCTGGGCATCTGCGTGACGCTGATCGTACGGCGGCTGCGGCCGCTGTTCCGGTCGATGCAGGTGCGTCTGGACACCGTGAACCGGGTGCTGCGCGAGCAGATCACCGGCAACCGGGTGATCCGCGCCTTCGTCCGCGACGAGTACGAGCAGCAGCGGTTCCGGAAGGCCAACACCGACCTCACGGACATCTCGCTGAAGACCGGCAACATGCTGGCGCTGATGTTCCCGATGGTCATGACCACGGTGAACCTGTCCTCGATCGCGGTGGTCTGGTTCGGCGCCCACCGGATCGACAGCGGCGGCATGCAGATCGGTGATCTGACCGCGTTCCTCGCCTACCTCATGCAGATCGTCATGGCCGTGATGATGGCCACCTTCATGTTCATGCAGGTGCCGCGCGCGGAGGTGTGCGCCGAGCGCATCCAGGAGGTGCTGGGCACCTCGTCGTCCGTGGTTCCGCCGGTGGCGCCCGTCACCGAGCTGCGGCGGCACGGACATCTGGAGATCCGGGGCGCCGGTTTCCGCTACCCGGGTGCCGAGGAACCCGTCCTCAAGGGCATCGACCTGGTGGCGCGGCCCGGTGAGGTGACCGCCGTCATCGGCTCGACCGGCAGCGGCAAGTCCACCCTGCTCGGGCTGGTCCCCCGGCTGTTCGACGCGACCGACGGGGAGGTGCTGGTCGACGGGGTGCCGGTGGCCGACGTGGATCCCGCGCTCCTCGCCAGGACCGTCGGGCTCGTGCCGCAGAAGCCGTACCTGTTCGCGGGGACGGTCGCGACCAACCTGCGCTACGGCAACCCGGACGCCACCGACGAGGAGCTGTGGCAGGCGCTGGAGGTGGCGCAGGCCAAGGACTTCGTCAGCAAGCTGGAGAACGGCCTCGACTCCCCCATCGCCCAGGGCGGGACGAACGTCTCCGGCGGTCAGCGCCAGCGGCTCGCCATCGCCCGCACGCTCGTGCAGCGGCCGGAGATCTACCTCTTCGACGACTCCTTCTCCGCCCTCGACTACGCCACCGACGCGGCTCTGCGCGCGGCGCTCGGGCGGGAGACCGCCGAGGCGACCGTCGTGATCGTCGCCCAGCGGGTGGCGACCATCCGGGACGCCGACCGGATCATCGTGCTCGACGAGGGCCGGGTCGTCGGCACGGGCACCCACCGCGAGCTGATGGCCGGCAACGAGACCTACCGGGAGATCGTGCTCTCCCAGCTGACGGAAGCGGAGGCTGCCTGATGGCCGGCATGGGACGCATGATGGGGGGCACCGGTCCCGACAGCCGCTCACTGGACTTCAAGGGATCCGGCAGGCGGCTGCTCGCCCAGTTCAGGCCGGAGCGGCTCACCCTCTCGCTGATGCTGGTCTGCGTGGTGATGAGCGTCGGCCTCAACGTGGTCGGTCCGAAGATCCTCGGCAAGGCCACCGACCTGGTCTTCGCGGGCATCGTCGGACGGCAGATGCCGGAGGGGGCGAGCAAGGAGCAGGTGCTCGACTCGATGCGCGAGCGCGGCGACGGCAGTGTCGCCGACATGCTCAAGAGCACCGACTTCACCCCCGGCAAGGGCATCGACTTCGACCAGGTCGGCGAGGTCCTGCTGTTCGCGGTCGGGGTGTTCCTCGTCGCCGGTCTGCTGATGGCGGGGGCGACGCGCCTGGTCAACCGGTCGGTCAACCGCACGATGTTCCGGATGCGCGAGGACGTGCAGACGAAGCTGTCCCGGCTGCCGCTGTCGTACTTCGACAAGCGCCAGCGCGGCGAGGTCCTCTCCCGGGCGACGAACGACATCGACAACATCGGGCAGACGCTGCAGCAGTCGATGGGGCAGCTCATCAACTCGCTGCTGACCATCATCGGCGTCCTGGCGATGATGTTCTGGGTGTCCTGGCTGCTCGCCCTGGTCGCGCTCGTGACGGTGCCGCTGTCGGCGGTCGTCGCGGCGAAGGTCGGCAAGCGGTCGCAGCCGCACTTCGTGCAGCAGTGGCGCTCCACCGGCAAGCTGAACGCCCACATCGAGGAGATGTACTCCGGTCACACGCTGGTGAAGGTGTTCGGCCGCCAGGAGGAGTCGGCCCGGCAGTTCGCCGAGCAGAACGAGGCGCTGTACGAGGCCGGGTTCAGGGCGCAGTTCAACAGCGGGATCATGCAGCCGCTGATGTTCTTCGTGTCGAACATCAACTACGTGCTGGTGGCGGTGGTCGGCGGTCTGCGGGTGGCGTCGGGTGCTCTCTCCATCGGTGACGTGCAGGCCTTCATCCAGTACTCCCGCCAGTTCTCGATGCCGCTGACGCAGGTCGCGTCGATGGCGAACCTGGTGCAGTCGGGTGTCGCCTCGGCGGAGCGGATCTTCGAACTCCTGGACGCGGAGGAGCAGGAGGCGGATCCGGCGGCGGGCGCCAGGCCCGAGGAACTGCGCGGGCGGGTCGCGCTGGAGCATGTGTCGTTCCGCTACGACCCCGAGAAGCCGCTGATCGAGGACCTGTCGCTGACGGTGGAACCGGGGCACACGGTCGCGATCGTCGGTCCGACGGGCGCCGGCAAGACGACGCTGGTCAACCTCCTCATGCGCTTCTACGACGTGTCCGGCGGACGTATCACCCTCGACGGCGTGGACATCGCGCGCATGTCCCGGGACGAGCTGCGCTCCGGGATCGGCATGGTGCTGCAGGACACCTGGCTGTTCGGCGGCACGATCGCGGAGAACATCGCGTACGGGACGTCCCGGGAGGTCACCCGGGGCGAGATCGAGGAGGCGGCGCGGGCGGCCCACGCGGACCGGTTCATCCGCACGCTGCCCGACGGCTACGACACCGTGATCGACGACGAGGGCAGCGGGGTCAGTGCCGGTGAGAAGCAGCTGATCACCATCGCGCGGGCGTTCCTGTCCGATCCGGTGATCCTGGTGCTCGACGAGGCGACGAGTTCCGTGGACACCCGGACCGAGGTGCTGATCCAGAAGGCGATGGCGAAGCTGGCGCACGGGCGTACGTCGTTCGTCATCGCTCACCGGCTGTCGACGATCCGGGACGCGGACACCATCCTCGTGATGGAGAACGGCTCGATCGTCGAGCAGGGCGCGCACGCGGAGCTGCTGGAGGCGGGCGGGGCGTACGCGCGGCTGTACACGGCGCAGTTCGCGCAGGCGGTGGCCGAGGTGGACTGAGCCCGCGCCCGGCGCGGGGGCCGGGGCCGGGGACGGGTGGGTGCACTCGCCCGCGTCAGCGGGGTGCCGCTGCGCCCACCCTCCCCCGCCCTCGGCTTCGCTCGAGCGGGGGGACCCCCGTCGCCCCAGCGGCACGACTGCCCGCGGCTACGGTGGAGAGGGGGCTGTCCCCTAGTCCAGGTAGCCCCTCAGTTGGTCCGCGAAGGCGTGGTCGCGGAGTTTGTTGAGGGTCTTGGACTCGATCTGGCGTATCCGTTCGCGGGTCACGCCGAAGATGCGGCCGATCTCCTCCAGCGTGCGCGGGCGGCCGTCGGCCAGGCCGTACCGGAGCTGGACGACCTTCCGCTCGCGTTCGCCGAGGGTGGAGAGGACCGCTTCCAGGTGCTCGCGCAGCAGCAGGAAGGCCGCCGACTCCACGGGGCTCGTCGCGTCGCCGTCCTCGATGAGGTCGCCGAGGGCCACATCGTCCTCCTCGCCCACCGGCGCGTGCAGGGAGACCGGTTCCTGGGCCAGGCGCAGCACCTCGCCGACCCTTTCCGGGGGCAGGTCCAGCTGGCCGGCGACCTCGTCGGGGGTTGGTTCGTAGCCGCGTTCCTGGAGCATCCGGCGCTGCACGCGCACCACCCGGTTGATCAGCTCGACGACATGGACCGGAACGCGGATGGTGCGGGCCTGGTCGGCGAGGGCCCGGGACATGGCCTGCCGGATCCACCAGGTGGCGTACGTCGAGAACTTGTAGCCGCGGGCGTAGTCGAACTTCTCGACGGCCCGGATCAGCCCCAGGTTGCCCTCCTGGACGAGGTCCAGCATGGTCAGGCCGCGGCCGACGTACCGCTTGGCGACGGAGACGACGAGCCGCAGGTTCGCCTCGATGAGCCGGCGCTTGGCCATGCGGCCCATGACGACCAACCGGTCCAGGTCGACGGCGAGTTCACTGTCCAGGTCGGGCGTGCTGCCCAGCTTCTCCTCGGCGAACAGGCCCGCCTCGACCCGGCGGGCGAGTTCGACCTCCTCGGCGGCGGTGAGCAGCGGGATGCGGCCGATCTCCCGCAGGTACTGGCGGAACAGATCGGAGGAGGGGCTGCCGCTGTCGGTGGCCCGGACGCGCGGCGCCTCGACGGGCTCGGGAGGGTCGTCCGGGGCCTCTTCGAGGGCCCCGGGGGGCGGGTCCGGCTCCGTCTCGGGGTGGTGCGCGGCACGGTTCTGCGGCGGGACCGCGGCCAGGACGTCGGGCTCGGCGTCCGGTTCCGTGTCGTCGGCAGTGCCGGCGTTCTGCGTCAGGGTCTGGGTCTGGGTCTGCACGGGGGCGACCTCCAGGATGATCGCTGCTGAGGTGAGCGGCAGCGGTGCTCCGGGGGCCGCTCCGGGGACTCAGGCACCGGACCCAGTGTGGAGTACGACACATCCCCGCCACGAGGGGCGTGCGGTGACTTTTTGAGTCCGTCCCGTAACCGGCTGTTCAGAGAGCCGCGGCTCCGTGCTCGCGCAGCGCCTGGTCGTACTGCTGAAGGATCCACAGCTCGTTCTGCACGGCGGCGAGTTGGGCCTGGTCACCGCCCGCGCCGAGGCGGGCCAGCTGGGACTGCACGTCCCGGACGCGGCGCTCGACGGCGCGGCGGCGGACCTGGACCAGGACCGTGCCGGCGTACACCTCGTCGACCGTGCGGCGCATGATCGGCTCGACGGCGAGTTCGGTGACCATCGCGCGGACCGTGTCGTCGGGGGCGGCCTCACGGACGCGGACCAGGTACTCCTGGGCGTCCTGGACGCCCCATTCGGCGCCGCCCGCGTCCAGGACGGCCTGGCGTACGGCGGCGTAGGGGGCGGCGGTGAACTCGTCGACGCCGTACGCGTCGAAGGCCGGGGAGACCAGCTCGGGGCGTTGCAGGGCGAGTTTGAGCAGCTCGCGCTCGGTGGCGTAGACGGGGTTGCGCAGGGTCAGGGCGGGGCCGGCGGCGGCCGGGCGGGGGGCGGCGTCGTACTGCTGGGGGCCGCCGCGGCCGGCCGGTGCCGGTCCCTTGCCGCCCCGGTCGCGGGCCCAACGGGCCAGCTGGGCGACGCGTTTGACGACGAACTGGGTGTCCAGGATGCCGAGCATGCCGGCGAGCTGGACGGCGACCTCGTGCTGGGCGCCGCTGTTCTTGATGCGGGCGACGATGGGCGCGGCCTCGTCGAGGGCGGCGGCGCGGCCGGCCGGGGTGTCCAGGTCGTACCGGACGACGATCTGCCGGAGGGCGAACTCGAAGAGGGGGGTGCGGGGTTCGACCAGGTCGGCCACCGCCTCGTCGCCCTTGGCCAGGCGCAGGTCGCAGGGGTCCATGCCGTCGGGCGCGATCGCGATGTAGGTCTCGGCGGCGAACTTCTGGTCGTCCTCGAAGGCACGCAGGGCCGCCTTCTGGCCGGCCGCGTCGCCGTCGAAGGTGAAGATCACGCGGGCGCTGCCGTTGTCCATGAGGAGCCGGCGGAGGATCTTGATGTGCTCGCCGCCGAAGGCGGTGCCGCAGGTGGCGATGGCGGTGGTGACGCCGGCGAGGTGGCAGGCCATGACGTCCGTGTAGCCCTCGACGACGACGGCGCGGCTGGACTTGGCGATGTCCTTCTTGGCGAGGTCGATGCCGTACAGCACCTGGGACTTCTTGTAGATCGCCGTGTCGGGTGTGTTGAGGTACTTGGGGCCGTTGTCCGCCTCGTAGAGCTTGCGCGCGCCGAAGCCGACCACCTCGCCGCCGATGTCGCGGATGGGCCACATCAGCCGGCCCCGGAACCGGTCGATGGGGCCGCGGCGGCCCTCCTGCGCGAGGCCGGAGAGGAGCAGTTCCTTGTCGGTGAAACCCTTGCCGCGCAGGAAGCGGGTGAGGTGGTCCCAGCCCTGGGGGCTGTAGCCGACGCCGAAGTGGACGGCGGCGGCCTGGTCGAAACCGCGCTCGGCGAGGAAGATCCGGCCGGTGTCGGCCTCGGGGCTGACGGCGAGCTGTTCGGCGTACCAGTCGGCGGCGATCTTGTGGGCCTCCACCAGGCGGATGCGTTCGCCGCGCTGGTGGGCGGGGTTGTAGCCGCCCTCCTCGTAGCGCAGGGTGATGCCGGCCTGGGCGGCGAGACGCTCGACCGCCTCGGAGAAGGTGAGGTGGTCGACCTTCATCACGAACGTGATGGTGTCTCCGCCCTCCTGGCAGCCGAAGCAGTGGAAGAGTCCCTTGCTCGGGCTGACCTGGAAGGACGGCGACTTCTCGTCGTGGAACGGGCACAGCCCCTTGAGGTTGCCGCCGCCCGCGTTGCGCAGCTGGAGGTACTCGGACACCACGGCGTCGATCGGGACCGCGTCCCGTACCGCCTTCACGTCCTCGTCGTTGATCCGTCCTGCCACGAGGTGATTCTACGGGGGTGCGGTGACAGTCAGGCTGCGAGGCTTTCGAGCGGAACGTGCGGGTCCGCCAGCGCCTCCGTGTTCACCGGGCTTCCGGAGGTGATCAGCCGCTGGATCTGCTCGGTGACGTCCCACACGTTCACGTTCATCCCGGCCAGCACGCGGCTCTCCTTCACCCAGAACGCGATGAACTCCCTCTTGCCCGCGTCCCCCCGGATCACCACCTCGTCGTACGACCCCGGCGGCGCCCAGCCGCTGTACTCCATGCCGAGGTCGTACTGGTCGGTGAAGAAGTAGGGCACGCGGTCGTAGGTGACGTCCTTGCCGAGCATGGCGCGGGCGGCCGCCGGCCCGCCGTTCAGGGCGTTGGCCCAGTGCTCGACGCGCAGTCTGGTGTCGAAGAGGCCGTGCGGGAAGGAGGCGACGTCTCCGGCGGCGTAGATGTCGGGGTCGGAGGTGCGCAGGCGGGTGTCGACCGCGACCCCGCCGCCGTGGGCGCGGTCGGCGAGGGTGAGGCCGGCCGCCTCCGCGAGGCCGGTGCGGGGGGCCGCGCCGATCGCCGCGAGGACGTCGTGCGCCGGGTGCTCCTCGCCGTCGTCGGTGCGGGCGGCGAGGACCATGCCGTCCTGCCCGACGATCTCCGTGAGCCGGACGCCGAAGCGGAAGCGGACGCCGTGGTCGCGGTGCAGCTCGGCGAAGACGTTGCCCAGCTCGGGGCCGAGGACGCCGTGCAGCGGGGTCGGCGAGGGGTCGACGACGGTGACCTCCGCGCCGTACTCGCGGGCCGCCGCCGCGACCTCCAGGCCGATCCAGCCGGCGCCGGCGATCACGATGTGGCCGTTGTCGCGGCCGAGGGCGGCCAGGACGCCCTTGAGGCGCTCGGCGTGCGCGAGCCGGCGCAGATGGTGGACGCCCGCGAGGTCGGTGCCGGGGATGTCCAGGCGGCGCGGCTCGGCGCCGGTGGCCAGGAGCAGCTTGTCGTAGTGGACGAAGGTGCCGTCGTCTCCGAAGTGGACGGTCTTGGCCGTACGGTCGATCGCGTCGACGGTCTGGCCCAGGTGCAGCTCGATGTCGTTCTGCGCGTACCAGGCGGGCTCGTGCACGAAGACGCTCTCCCGGCTCTCCTTGCCGAGCAGGAAGCCCTTGGACAGCGGCGGGCGCTCGTAGGGGTGGTCGCGTTCGTCGCAGATCAGTATCACCCGGCCGGTGAAGCCCTCGGCCCGCAGCGTCTCGGCCGCTTTCGCGCCGGCCAGGCCTCCTCCGACGATGACGAACGTCTGATCCGCGTCGACCACGTGATGCCTCCTAACGGGGGTCTGGGGATGACCCCAGACAACACTGTGCGAACCGCCATCTGCGAGCGTCCCGCACGGAGCGTGATGGGGGAAGGGGGAGTGGCCCGATCAGGCCACCGAGTGTCCCGTTCGGGTTCCTTTGACGCTTTCACACCCCTTTGGCCCACCCGTGTCGCCTCCTCCGTCACGGCTGCCCCGTCAGACGCGAGTGAAGCGAGCGGGCCGAGGCGTCGGTGAGGGAGGCGATCTGGTCGACGATCACGCGCTTGCGGGCACGGTCGTCGGGGGCCTGCTCGAACAGGGTCCGGAACTGGGGGTCGAGGCCCTCGGGCGCGCGGGCGGTGAGGGCCTGCGCCAGCTCGGTGATCACGATGCGCTGGTCGGCGCGGAGCCGTGTCTGCTCGGCGCGCTGCATGACGTACCGGTCGGCGACGGCCTTGAGGACCGCGCACTCCAGGCGGGTCTCGTGGGGCACGACCAGTTCGGCGCCGTAGCGCGTGAGCTGCCCGGAGCCTCCCCCGGTGTCTGAACGGCCCGGGGGGTGCCCCCATCGCGCGCGCGTGGCGCCCTCGGCGGCGAGGCAGAAGCGGCCGATGAGCTGGCTGGTGGCGTCCTTGAGGCGGGCCTGGGCGGCCGCCGTGCCGTCGTAGCGGTGCGGCCACCACTCCTGGTCCTGGAGGCGGTCGAGGGCGGCGGCGAGTTCGGCCGGGTCGGTGTCCGCCGGGACGTAGCGGCCGACGGCCACCCGGTAGACCTCCGCGCGCTCCGGCTCCGCGCGCAGGCTGCGGGGGTCGATGTGGCCGGCGTGCAGGCCGTCCTCCACGTCGTGCACCGAGTAGGCCACGTCGTCGGACCAGTCCATGACCTGTGCCTCGAAGCACGTGCGCGTGCCGGGGGCCTCCTTGCGGACCCAGTCGAAGACCGGCCGGTCGTCCTCGTAGACGCCGAACTTGGGGGACGCGGGGTCCGTCGGATGGGCGCCCCTCGGCCAGGGGTACTTGGTGGCGGCGTCCAGGGTGGCGCGGGTGAGGTTGAGGCCGACGGAGCCCTCGGCGGTGAAGCGCTTGGGCTCGATGCGGGTGAGCAGGCGCAGGGACTGGGCGTTGCCCTCGAAGCCGCCGCAGTCGTGGGCGAAGTCGTTGAGGGCCTGTTCGCCGTTGTGGCCGAACGGGGGGTGGCCCAGGTCGTGCGCCAGGCAGGCCGCTTCGACCAGGTCGGGGTCGCAGCCCAGGGCCGCGCCCAGCTCGCGGCCCACCTGGGCGCACTCCAGGGAGTGGGTGAGGCGGGTGCGGGGCGTCGCGTCCCATTCCTGGCTGTGTTCACCCGGCGTGACGACCTGGGTCTTTCCGGCCAGTCTCCGCAGCGCGGAGGAGTGCAGGATTCTCGCGCGGTCGCGCTGGAAGGCGGTGCGGCCGGGGCGCTTGTCCGGTTCGGGGGCCCAGCGTTCGGTCGACGGCAGGTCATAGGGCATGTCTCGACAGTAAGCGGCGGTAGTGACAATCGGGTGCCCGCTCGTCCACCGGGTTCTGCGCGCCCACGGGTGCGGGACGCGCCGGGGCCGATCGCGCCCACGGGTGCTGGACACGTCACGGGCGGCCACACGCACGCGTGCGGGACGCGCCAGGGCCGATCGCACCCACGGATGCCAGGACACGTCACGGGCGGCCACACGCACGCGTGCGGGACACGCCGGGGCCGATCGCACCCACGGATGCCAGGACACGTCACGGGCGGCCACACGCACGCGTGCGGGACACGCCAGGGCCGATCGCACCCACGGATGCCAGGACACGTCACGGGCGGCCACACGCACGCGTGCGGGACACGCCAGGGCCGATCGCACCCACGGATGCCAGGACACGTCACGGGCGGCCACACGCACGCGTGCGGGACACGCCGGGGCCGATCGCGCCCACGGGTGTCCACGCGGGTCCACGGGTGCGGGACGTGATCGTGGGCGTTCACGTCCCCGCGGCCGGGCAGCGCGTGAGGGCGGTCCGCCGCGTTCTCAGGCGGCGTTGCTGGTGCCGTCCGCCGCCAGTGCGCGGTCGTAGCGGTGCAGCAGCAGGCTCGCCATCGCCGGGTGGGTGCCCAGGGGGGCCGACGCGATCCACGGGGCGGCCTGCGCGCACTCCGTCGCGAAGCGGCCCGGGGCCGTGAAGTACGAGGCCACCGCCACCCTCTCGCGGCCCCTGGCCGCCAGGGCGCGGATCGCCTTGGGGACGGCCGGGGCCGCCGTGGAGGCGTACGCCGGGACCACCGGGACTCCGAGGCGTGCCGCCAGCAGGTCGGCCGTGCGGCGGGTGTCGATCGCCGAGTCGGGGTCGCGGGAGCCCGCCGCCGCGAGGACCACGGCGCTGGTGCGGCGCTCCTCCTCCGTCATGTCCGTGCGCCAGCCCGCCTCCACCAGGCGGGTGTGCAGGGTGTCCACGAGCAGCGGATGCGGGCCGAGCGGTGCCGCCACGCGCGTGCGTACCCGGGCCCGCGCCGCCATCTCGGGGATGTCGCGCTTGACGTGGTAGCCGCGGGCGAGCAGGAGGGGGACCAGGACGGCGTCCGCGGTGCCCCGGGCGTCCAGGCCGGCCAGCGTGTCCGTGAGCAGGGGCTCGTTCAGCTCGATGTGCCCGAGGTGCACCGGCAGGCCGGGCCGCCGGTCGCGGACGCGGTCGAGGAGGGTGCGTACGGTGCTCAGGGCACGCGGGTCCCGGCTGCCGTGGGCGACGACCACCAGCGCGGGCGGGGCCGGGCGGCGGCGGCCGTCGAGCTGGACGAGGCTTGGCTGGCTCATGCATCCATCCTCGCGCCGCGAGGTTGCACCCCCGTTGCCTGACCGTCACGAGTATTTTCCGGGCGTTCACCGCGCGCCCCGGGGCGGTGTGAGGTGCGCGCCCGCCGGGGGAACGAACCGGATCACCGCGGGTTGCGTCTTCCCAGGCCGAACGGGATCTCGACCCAGATCGACCCAGGGGGCACCTCATGAACGTCCGTCGACCGCGGCTGCCGCGCACCCGTGCCGGGCGGCGCCGGCTGGTGCAGGCCGTGATGGCCGGGTGTGTGCTCGGGCTGCTGCCGGCCACCTGGCTGTACGTGTCCACGGCCGACCGGATCGGTACGGCGGCCGGCGCGCCGCGCCGGGAGGTCGCCGTGGTCTTCGGCGCGGGGCTGTGGGACGGGGAGCCGTCGCCGTATCTGGCGCACCGGCTGGACGCGGCGGCGAAGCTGTACCGGGAGGGCCGGATCGCGGTCGTCCTGGTCACCGGCGACAACAGCCGCGAGGACTACGACGAGCCGGACGCCATGCGCGCCTATCTGAAGAAGCACGGCGTGCCGGACACGCGGATCGTCAGCGACTACGCCGGCTTCGACACCTGGGACTCCTGTGTGCGCGCCAAGAAGATCTTCGGTGTCGACCGGGCCGTGCTGATCAGCCAGGACTTCCACATCCGGCGGGCGGTCGCCCTGTGCGAGGCGGCGGGCGTCGACTCCTACGGCGTCGGCGTCGCCGCCAAACATGACGTGACCTGGTACTACGGGGGCACCCGGGAGATCCTCGCGGCGGGCAAGGCGGCCCTGGACGCGGTCTTCGAGCCGGATCCACGCTTCCTGGGGCCGAAGGAGCCGGGCGTGGCACGGGCGCTGGCCGAGGCCGGATGACCTGGGCGGAGTGCGTCCGGCGGCGGCCGGGGTGACTCCGTGCGACGCCGCCGCTGTCGCCCGCAAGGTGTGACGCGCCCACTACACCCGGCGGTGCGAAGAACGGATCGGACGCTCTCCGCCGTCGTCCGCCTGGTCCGCCTGGTCCGCCTGATCCGCCTGATCCGCCTGGTCCGCTCCGGCCGCCCTGACGACCGCGGCGGCGGCTGAAGCCGTCCAGGCGAGGGAGCCGGGCGGCGCCGGCCCTCCTCCTGCGGCGAGGGACGGGCCGGCATCCGCGGCTCCCGCGGCCGCACGGTCTTCGCCGGGCACGCGAGGAGGTCCGGCATGCGACCCGGGTGCGTGGCTGGCGCCGGCGGAAGAACCCGCTGCGGCGCCGGTCGGACGGGGTGGAGGCGTGGACGGCGCCGGTCGTCGCCGTGCTGCTGGTGGCCGTGCCGCCGGCCGGGGCGGTCGCGGGGCGCTGGGCGCACGAGGAGGCGCGGACGGCCACGGCCGCGGCGTCGCGGTGCACTGGTTCGGCCCGTCGTGCGTCCCGAGCGGCCCCTGCCCGACCGCGGCCGTCGGGCTGGAGCCGGGTGGCGTGCCGTACCGCGCGTACGTGTGCGGAACAGGCGGGGCCGGGAGCGGCGGCGGCCGGTCCGGGCCCCGGCCGTCGTACGACTCTCAGCGCCCCCGGAAGCCCGGGGCGCGCTTCTCCAGGAAGGCACTCATGCCCTCCTTCTGGTCCTCCGTCGCGAACAGCGAGTGGAACACCCGGCGTTCGTACCGGACGCCGTCCCTGAGGCCCGTCTCCAGGGCGCGGTCCACGCACTCACGGGCCGCGCGTACGGCGCCGCGGCCGTACGAGGCGATGGTCGCCGCCGCCTCCAGCGCCTCGGGCAGGACCCGGTCGTCCGGGACGACCCGGGAGACCAGGCCCGCGCGTTCGGCCTCGGTGGCGTCCATGGCACGGCCGGTGAGGACCAGGTCCATCGCCTTCGCCCGGCCGACCAGGCGGGTCAGCCGCTGGGTGCCGCCGATACCGGGGATCACGCCCAGTCTGATCTCGGGCTGCCCGAACACCGCCGACTCCCCCGCGATCACCAGGTCGCACATCATCGCCAGTTCGCAACCGCCGCCCAGGGCGACGCCGTTGACGGCGGCGATCTTCGGGGTGCGCAGGTCGGCGAACTCCTCCCAGCCGGAGAAGTAGTCCTCCGCAGCCATCTCCACGGCCGACTTCCCCGCCATCTCCCTGATGTCGGCGCCTGCGGCGAAGGCCCGCCCGGAGCCGGTGAGGACCACACAGCCGGCCCTCGGATCCGCGTCCAACGGGCGCAGCACGTCCAGGAGTTCGGCCAGCAGCTCGGAGTTCAGCGCGTTCAGCACCCTCGGCCGGTGCAGCCGTACGGTCACGACCGCGCCCGTGCGTTCGATTCTCAGGTTGGTCATCCCCGCCACTCCTCTCACGAGTCCCAGATCGCGCCGAATGCCGGAATCCCACGCCGTTCCAGCCCGTGCACCACCTGCCAGGTCAGCTTCTTGTTGGAGATGCAGATCACCGCCTCCGCCCCGAAGTCCCGGTACGCGGCGTACGCGAGCGCCACCATGTCGGGCTTGCCGTCGCGGGAGGTGTCCCGGATGACGGCGTGCGGCTGGACCGCGAGGATCTCGTCGACGAGGGCGTCGCCGTAGGTGGCCCGGGGGTCGCGGGTCGCCCAGACCAGACGGGAGGGGACTTCGGCGGCGAGCAGATGGGGCAGGCAGGGGCCGATGCCGCTGCCGGTCGCCACGTACACCACCTTGGTGAAGAGGACCTCGATGTTGGCGACGCCGGCCGTGGTGATGCCCTTCGTCCAGACCCGCGCGGGCAGGTCGTCGATGAAGGAGCCGGTCCAGTCGCCGGCCCGGGAGATGGTGAGCCGGAAGCCGGACTCGCCGGGGGCGGGGACGTTGGCGAAGGAGTGCCACTCCTTGAGCGGGCTGCGGCTGATCGCGGTCGAGGAGCCGGCGAACGGGGTCTCGCCGTGGTCGAAGCGGGCCAGCGCCACGTGCGGGGAGGGGCGTTCGGTGCGGACGTCGACCTTGCGCAGCCTCAGCCAGGGCAGGGCGACGCTGAAGGTGACGAGGGCGAGCACCGACAGCGGTACGGGCCCGGGGGCGGACATCAGGGTGTGCGTCCAGAAGAGCGCGAGGGCGCTCCAGCCGCCGAAGCGGTGGATCCTCTCGAACTGGTCGTGGTGGCGGGAGCGGAAGGGGGGAAGGGCGGTCCCCACGATCACCGCGAGAAGGGCCACCAGTGTCCAGCCGACCGCCAGGAGCGGACCGTTCGTCGTCCGCAGCGTCAGCGCCAGGAACCAGACCGCGCCCGCCAGCGCCCCGCCGACGTGCAGTCCGCCGAAGTGGTACACCTTGCCGAGCGTCCAGCGCAGCCGCAGCGGCCAGTGCGTCGGGGCCGAGGTCGCCAGCCGGAAGAAGAGGTTGATGACGTACTGCTGGCGGACGAGCACGGCCAGGGCGAGGTTGGCGAGGGCCGCGTGACCGAGGGAGCGGTCGGACAGCGGCCGGTTCGTGCACGCGTAGACCAGGTTGCCGAGGACCACCAGGGCCGCCAGGCGGTTGTAGTGCATCAGGCGGGGGTGTTTGAGCAGGCGGCGGGGCGCGGAGGTGAGCGGGGGCAGCTCGGTCGCGGGCCTGGCCGGCGAGGTGGTCATCGGGCCACCGCCGACCGCTCGTGGGCCAGCCTCAGCAGCGCCTGTTTGTCGATCTTGCCGCGGTCGGTCTCCGGCAGGGATGTCAGGGGCATGACATTCTCGGGCACGCAGTAGTACGGCAGCGCCTCGGCGACCGCGCGGCGGGCCGCGTCCGGGTCCACGTCCGCCGGGCAGACGAAGGAGACCAGGCTGCGGGCGTCGCGCTGGAGGGTCACCGCCCGGGCGCAGCCGGGGAGCCGCTCCAGCACCGAGGAGACGGAGTCCAGCTCCACCCGGAAGCCGCGCACCTTGACCTGGTCGTCGGTGCGGCCGAGGTGTTCGAGCCGGCCGTCGGGGGTCCAGCGGCCCAGGTCACGGGTGCGGAACATCCGGTGGCCGCCGCCGAGGAAGGGGTCGGGGGCGTACCGCTCGGCGTTCAGCGGCTCGTTGGCGAGGTAGCCCGCCGAGACGCCCGCGCCGCCCGCCCACATCTCGCCGGCCTCGCCTATGGGCAGCGGGCGGCGGTCGGCGTCCAGGACGTAGACGGTGTTGTTGGGGGTGGGGCGGCCGATGGTGAGGAGCGGGTCGGCCGGGTCGTGGCGGCTCATCGTGTTGACGATGGTCGTCTCGGTGGGGCCGCAGCCGTTGAAGAAGGCCGCCCGGCGGGCCCAGCGGTCGGCCAGTGGGCGCGGGCAGGGCTCCCCGGCCACGGCCACCGCGCGCACCCGGGGGCAGGCCGCGGGGTCGATGCCGGACAGGACGGTCGGGGTGGCGATCAGCACGGTGGCCGTGCGGGCGGCCGCGGCGATGTCCTTGCCCCGGAGGACCAGGGTGGCGCCGTGCGCGAGGCAGCCGAGGATCTCCCAGGCGGCCATGTCGAAGGCGATGTTGAGGAGTTGGGCCACGCGGTCGCCGGGACGGATGCCGAGGGCGCCGGGCTGGGTGAGGAGGATGTTGGCGACGTTGCGGTGGGTGACCTTCACGCCGTTGGGGCGGCCGGTGGTGCCGGAGGTGAACAGGACGTAGCAGCCGTCGTCGGGGACGGTCCGGGGACGGGGGGCCGCGGCGGGCGCGAGCGGTTCGTCGAGGGCGATCACCCGGGGGCCGGCCGGCACCCGGGACGCGTACTCGCGCCGGGTGAGGACGACGGCGGTGGCGGCGGTGCGCACGACGTGGTCGAGCTGGGCCCGGGGGGCGAGGCCGATGTCCTGGGGCACGTAGGCCGCGCCCGCTTTCAGGACGCCGAGCAGGCCGACGAGCATCGGGATCGAGCGGCGGACGAAGAGGCCGACGTGGTCGCCCGGCCGTACGCCCTCGCGGACCAGGCGGGCGGCGAGGGAGTCGGCGTACCGGTTCAGCTCGCCGTAGGTGAGGGTCGCGCCCTGGTGTTCGGCGGCGACGGCGTGCGGGGTGGCCGCGGCGTGCCGTTCGACGGCGTGGTGGACGAGGGGATCGGGGACGGGGACGCCCGGGCCTCGGCCGTACAGCCGGAACAGACGCCGGTCGTGGGGGGTGAGGTGGCGCAGAGGCATGTCGGGGGGACCTCCAGGCTGCTTCGAGGGTCGGTGACATGTCCGGGGGCGGCGGCATGCCCGGGATTTCGAACGCCGTGCGGGGTCGTGCGATGCCGTGCGAGTGGTGAGCGTCGACTGTACTGCCGACGCTTCAACTCTCAACCGTACGTGATCGGCCAACTACTGTTGCGGAATGAGTCACGTGCGGCGCCTTTCGTCGCAGCGGCAACTCGCGTGCGGGCCGGCGGCGACTCGAAGGAGGAGCGCCGTGCGCCTCACGGCGGCCGGGGGCCGAAGGGGAGGGCACCACCACACCGTCGTAACAGGAGACCGCACGGCGTGTAACACGGCCGAAGCACGCTGAGGAGCATGCGGACCACCTCGACGCCCACCCACTGCCCGTACTGCGCCCTGCAGTGCGGGATGGCCCTGTCGCCCCTGCCCACGGGGGGCGTCGAGGTGGTCGAGCGCCCGGACTTCCCGGTGAACCGGGGCGCGCTGTGCGGCAAGGGCCGTACGGCGCCGGCGGTGCTCTCGTCCCGCGTGCGCCTGACCTCCCCGTTGGTGCGTTCCGGCGACTCGCTCGTGCCGGCCACCTGGGACGAGGCGCTGGACCGGATCGCCGGGGAGCTGCGGCGGGTGCGTACGGAGCACGGCGCCGACGCGCTCGGCGTGTTCGGCGGGGGCGGGCTGACGAACGAGAAGGCGTACACGCTCGGCAAGTTCGCGCGGGTCGTGCTGGGCACCTCGCAGATCGACTACAACGGCCGTTTCTGCATGTCGTCGGCGGCGGCGGGCGGGATCAAGGCGTTCGGCCTGGACCGGGGGCTGCCCTTCCCGATGGAGGACATCCCGAAGACGGGCTGTGTGATCCTCGTGGGCTCCAACCTCGCCGAGACCATGCCGCCCTCCCTGCGCTTCTTCCACGAACTGCGGGAGAACGGCGGCACGCTGATCGTCGTCGACCCGCGCCGCACCAGGACCGCCGAGCAGGCCGACCTGCATCTGGCGCCGAGGCCCGGCACGGACCTCGCGCTGGCGCTCGGACTGCTGCACCTGGTCGTCGCCGAGGGGCGGGTCGACGAGGAGTACGTGGCGGAGCGGACCGTCGGCTGGGAGGACGCCCGGGCCGCCGCCATGGCCCACTGGCCGGAGTACGTGGAACGGATCACGGGGGTGTCCGTTCCGCAGCTCCGGGAGGCCGTGCGGCTGTTCTGCGAGCCGGAGGCCGCGATGGTGCTCACCGCGCGCGGTCCCGAGCAGCAGTCCAAGGGGACCGACACGGTCGGCGCGTGGATCAACCTCTGCCTGGCGACGGGCCGGGCGGGACGGCCGCTGTCCGGCTACGGCTGTCTGACCGGGCAGGGCAACGGGCAGGGCGGGCGCGAGCACGGCCAGAAGGCCGACCAGCTGCCCGGCTACCGCAAGCTGGACGACCCGGCGGCGCGCCGGCACGTGGCCGAGGTGTGGGGCGTGGACCCCGACTCGCTGCCCGGGCCGGGACGCAGCGCGTACGAGCTGCTGGACGCGCTGGGGACGGACGTCAGGTCGCTGCTGCTGATGGGGTCGAACCCGGTGGTGTCGGCGCCGCGTGCCGCCCATGTCGAGGAGCGCCTGAAGTCCCTGGACTTCCTCGCCGTGTGCGACGTCGTGCTGTCGGAGACGGCGGCCCTCGCCGACGTCGTCCTGCCGGTGACGCAGTGGGCCGAGGAGACGGGCACGACGACCAGCCTCGAAGGCCGGGTGCTGCTGCGCCGCCAGGCGCTCACCCCGCCGGACGGTGTCCGCAGCGACCTGGAGGTCCTGCACGGGCTGGCCGCCCGGCTGGGCGTGGAGAAGGGTTTCCCGACCGACCCCGAGGAGGTCTTCGAGGAGCTGCGGCGGGCCAGCGCGGGCGGGGTCGCGGACTACTCCGGGATCACCTACCGGCGGCTGGCGGAGGAGAACGGGGTGTTCTGGCCGTGCCCGGCGCCGGCGCAGGAGGAGGACTGCGAGGACGCCGCCCTGGACGCGCTCCCCGACGACCCGGCCCAGGACACCGAGCCCGCGCGGGCGGCGCACCCGGGGACGCCCCGGCTCTTCCTCGACCGGTTCGCGACCCCGGACGGCCGGGCCCGCTTCGCCCCGGTCTCGCACCGCCCGGCCGCCGAGGAACCGGACGACGAGTACCCGGTGCTCCTCACCACCGGCCGTGTGGTGGCGCAGTACCAGTCCGGCGCCCAGACCCGCCGCGTGGACGAGCTGAACGCCGCCGCGCCGGGCCCGTTCGTGGAGCTGCACCCCCGCCTCGCGGCGCGGCTCGGGGCGGCCGAGGGCGACCCGGTGGCCGTGGTGTCCCGCCGCGGACGGGCCGTCGCCCCGGCCCGCATCACCACCGGGATCCGTCCGGACACGGTCTTCATGCCGTTCCACTGGCCGGGCGAGGGCCGCGCCAACACCCTGACCAACCCGGCCCTGGACCCGACCTCACGGATGCCCGAGTTCAAGGTGTGCGCGGTGCGGGTGGAGATCGCGGAGGCCTGAGGCTTCGCCGAGCCGTCGGAGAACTGCCGGTACTCCACCGACCACCGGGTCGTCTTTCGCCCGCACGAAGGGCTGGACGATCCTCCGGACCTTTCGCCTCGCCTGCCGCGCACGCCCGTGGTGCGATGAAACAGGGGGGTCGGGAAGGAGAGAACGATGACCCCACCGGCAGGCGAGCGCAAGAGTGGCACGGGCCCGTTGTCGGTCCGCCCGCTGGGTGAGGCGGACCTGGACCGGGCCGACGAGATCTTCAGGGTCGCCTTCGGGACGTTCCTCGGGGTTCCCGAGCCGAAGACGTTCTTCGGGACCGCCGACTACGTCCGCACCCGCTGGGCGGCCGATCCCCAGGCGGCCTTCGCAGCGACGGTCGAGGGCGAAGTCGCCGGATCGAACTTCGCCGCCAACTGGGGCAGCGTCGGGTACTTCGGCCCGCTGACCGTGCGTCCGGACCTGTGGGACCAGGGCGTCGGCAGGCGCCTCATGGAGCCGGTCATGGACTGCTTCGACACCTGGGAGAACCGCCACCTGGGCCTGTTCACCTTCTCGCACAGTCCCAAGCACCTCGAGCTCTACCGCCGGTACGGTTTCTGGCCCCGGTTCCTCACAGCCATCATGAAGAAGCAGGTGGCAGGCAGTGCCGCAGTCCCCGGCCGAGTGCTGTACGGCCGGCTGCCCGCCGCCGAGCAGCCCGAGGCCCTGAGCCTCTGCGACGCACTGACCGGGGCCGTGTACGAGGGCCTGAGCCTGGAACGCGAGATCGTGGCCACGCACGCGCAGGGGCTCGGTGACACCATCCTGCTCCAGGGCGCCGGCTCCGAGCTCGACGGCCTGGCCGTCTGCCACTGCGGAGCCGGGTCGGAGGCCGGCGAGGACGTGTGCCTCGTCAAGTTCGGAGCCGTACGGCCCGGCCCCGAGGCCGCCAACCGGTTCGAACGGCTGCTTGGCGCGTGCGAGCAGCTGGCCGCCGAACGCGGACTGGGTCAACTGGACGCCGGGACGAACCTGGGCCGCCCGGACGCCTACCGTCGAATGGTCGACCGCGGTTTCCGCACCTGGTTGCAGGGCGTGACCATGCACAGGCCCAACGAACCCGGCTACAGCCACCCCGACGCCTACGTGATCGACGACTGGCGCTGAGCCCCCGCCGCACTCGGCCCGCGTCCGGACACGGGGTCAGGTCGCGGAGGTCCAGCCCGGAAGGGTGGGCAGGAGTTCCGCCGCGACGCGCAGCAGCGTGGCGTCGTCGGGGGGTGCGGAGTCCTGGCGCCAGAGGGCCATCTCGTAGGAACCGCCGCCGTCCTCCGGGTCCCGGGCCACCACCAGGGTGCGGGTGGGGCGTCCGGTGGCACGGGCGGCGTCGCCACCGCCGGTGCCGAGGGCGAAGCCGAAGGTACGGTCCGAGTAGAGCACCGCGGGGCGCCCGAGGAACGTCCGTTCCCGCGCGTCGCCGCCCAGCAGGCCGGCCATCCCCTTGACCGCGAAGTGGTCGTAGGACGCGGAGAGTTGAACGGAGTACGTGGTCAGCGTGACCTTCATCTCCGGTGCGGGGACGTCGGCGCCGCCCAGCGTGACCGTGTTGTCGCCGCCCCCGTACGACGTCGCCCGCTCCCCCGGCGTGCCGAGCAACGCGGCGAGGTCCGGACGGTTCAGCACCTGGCAGAGCTGGTTCGCGGAGACGTACTCCACGCCCGCCCGCACCATCTTCGGCACCCCCGTGGGCGTCGACGTCGAGCAGGAGATCGGGCCGGCGGGTCCGGCGGCCTTCTCCTCCACGGCGTTGTTCTTCTGCTGCACCCACAGGAACCCCGCCAGCGCCCCCACCACGGCGAACGCGGCGACGGTCTGGACGAAGGCGTTCGGTTCCCTTCGTCCGGCCGGGGCGGCCTCCTCGGCCGCGTCGGCTCTCCCAACCGGTCCTGCTTCCTCGGTCGTTTCCCCCACAGCCGCCCCCATTACCCCCGGTACCCCCTGCTCACCCGTGTCCCGGCGCACGCTGGTCCGCGTGCGCCGGGGGAGCATAACGGGTGATCGGGTCACGGGAAAGCGGCTTTCCCGAGGGTCAGTTCACGTTGACCGCGCTCCAGGCCGCCGCCACCGCGTTGTACTCGGTGCTGCCCGAGCCGTAGAGGTCGCGGGCGGCGTTCAGGGTCGCCGTCCTCGCCCCCGCGTAGTTGGTGGACGACGTCATGTAGACCGTCAGCGCCCGGTACCAGATGGCGCCCAGCTTGTCCCGGCCGATCCCGGTGACGGTGGAGCCGTTGTACGTCGGGGAGTTGTAGGTGACGCCGTTGATGGTCTTGGAGCCGCTGCCCTCCGCCAGCAGGTAGGCGAAGTGGTTGGCGACGCCCGACGAGTAGTGGACGTCGAGGTTGCCGACCGAGCTGCTCCAGTAGTCGGCCGAACTGCCGTCCTTGCTCGGCTTGTCCATGTAGCGCAGGGCGTCCCGGCCGAAGCCGGAGCGGACGATCTCCTCGCCGATGAGGTAGTCACCGGTGTCGGAGGTGTTCCCCGCGTAGAACTCCACGAGCGAGCCGAAGATGTCGGACGTGGCCTCGTTCAGGCCGCCCGACTCGCCGGAGTAGGTCAGTCTGGCGGTCTTGGAGGTCACGCCGTGGGACATCTCGTGGCCTGCCACGTCGAGCCCCACCAGCGGGCCGAGCTGGGTGCCGTCGCCGTCGCCGTACGTCATGCAGAAGCAGCTGTCGTCCCAGAAGGCGTTGTTGTAGCTGTTGCCGTAGTGGACGCGGTTGTAGGAGCCCTTGCCGTCGTTGCCGATGCCGTTGCGGCCGTGGACGTTCTTGTAGTAGTCCCAGGTCACGTTGGTGCCGTACTGCGCGTCGACCGCGGCCGTGGCACGGTCCGAGGTCGCCCCCGTCCCCCAGTGGTTGTCGGCGTCGGTGAAGACCGTCGACGGGGCGCGGCTGATGCAGATGCCGAAGATGCACAGGTCGGTCTTGTTCGCCGCGTCACCCGTGTAGGTGTTGCCGCGGTTCGGGTCCTTGAGCTGGTACGTGGATCCCGAGAGCGTGGTCTCCAGGGGGACCGTGCCGCCGTACAGGGACTTGCCGTCGCCCGTGGCCGTCTCGATGGCGTCCCAGGCGTCGATCCGGGCGCCGGTGCGCGCGTCGGTCAGCACCGTGCGGGCGACCGGGTTGCCGAGGGAGTCCAGGGCGACGGCGTTGGTCCGCCAGGCCAGTCTGGGGGTGCCGTGCAGGGCGTCGACGACCAGCTCGGGCTTGGCCTTGGCCTGCTTGAGGGTCTCGCCGAGGTGGGCCGCGCGCAGGGCGTTCACGGCGATGTCGGCGGCCTTCGGGGCGGACACCTTCGGGGTGATGGTCGCGAGGGAGATCACGCTCCGCGTCGCCCGGTTCGCGCTGCGGTAGGTGCCGTCAGGGGCCAGGTGGACCACGAAGTCGCCGCCCAGCACCGGGAGTTCGCGGTACGTGCGGTCGTAGCGGACGTGCTGGGTGCCGTCCTTGTCGATGACGACGTCACGGACGGTCGTGTCCTGGGTGGCGGTCAGCCCCAGGCTCGCCGCGTGGCCGGCGAGGGCGGCGGCCGCGTGGTCGAGCGCGGTGGCGCGGGTGGGTCTGCCGGCCGCGTCGGCGGCCGGTGAGAGTACGGCGGCCAGCAGGGTGGCCGTGGTGACGGCGATGCCGGCGGTGGCGAGACGGGAACCTCGGACGTGCTGCCGTATCCGACTCATCAGTCTGCTCGGTCTCCTCGGGAAGGCGCCGTGGGGGCGCGTGTGGGGGTGGCGCTGAGGTCGTGCCTGATACCGCCCTGCGATTTAAGTGGGCATGACATGTCATGTCCATAGCGTCTTCGTGCCGGACCGGTGAGAGGGCGGTGAAAGGGAGAGAATCGTCTCCGTGACCAGCCCGACCCGCCCGCCCCGCCCCGGCCTCCCCTTCTTCGTCTACGGCACCCTCCGCGCCGGCGAGGCCAACCACCGCCGGTTCCTGCGCGGCCGTACCCTCCGCGAGGAACCTGCCCTGCTGACGGGCGCCGTGCTGTACGACGGGCCCGGCTATCCGTACGCGGTGGAGGAACCCGGCGGAACCGTCACCGGGGAGCTCGTCACCGCCCTCCCCGAGGCGTACCCCCGCCTGCTGGCCGAGCTGGACCGGCTGGAGGAGTACACGCCGGGCGATCCGCGCAACCTGTACGAACGGGTGGCGCGCCGGGTGACGGTCGGCGACGGCACGGCGCCCGCCTGGGTCTACGTGGCGGCGCCGGCGGTGGCGGCCCGGCTGCGCGGCCGGGGGAAACTCGTCGAGGGCGGCGACTGGCTCGCCCGCCGCTGACCGGTCACCCGTTCACACCCCCTCCGGCCGGTTTTCCACCCCACGCCCCCCACAGCCCGGGTGACCTGCCGAAACGGCCACCCTCCAGGCTCCGCCGCCGCGCCCCCTGACACCCATTCATCCCAGTCCTGACGCCCCCTCAGGAAGCGCGCCCGGCGCGCTGCGACTTACCTCGGAAGGACAGGGACGCGCCCCGAGGAGCTCGAAGGAGCACAGATGCGACGTACGACCCGTCTGCTCACCGGCACCGCGCTCGCCGTCGCCGCCGCCGGGATCGCCGTTCCCGCCGGCGCGGCGCACGGCGCGGACGGCGCGGGCGGCGCGGGCGGGCACCTGCGGATCCACCCCACCGCCGTCGTGCCGGGCAGCCCGGTCACGGTCGACACCACGGCGTGCGGCAAGGGCGGTACGGCGACGGGCGACGCGGGCGCGGTGGGCGCCGGGCGCTTCACGCTGGCGCCCGGCGCCCACCGGGACGAGGCGGTCGGGGAGTTCCGGGTGCCGCCGAGCGCGCAGCCGGGGACGTACGAGATCGTCGCGAGTTGCGCGCGGGGCGGCCGGCGGATCACCGGGGACCTGGTGGTGTCGCTGGCCCCGGCGCGGCAGCCGGTGGCTCCGCGGGGAAGCGTGAAGACGGGGGTCGGCGGCGCACTCGGCCCCGACCCCGTGCAGACCGCGGGCGGTGTGGCGGCTCTCGCCGTCGCCGCCGCGGGCGGTACCTGGCTCCTGCATCGCCGGGCGAGAGGCGACGGGATCTGACGGACACCCTCCGCTGTCCGTCCGCCGGTACCGCATGTCCCCTCCCCCTCCGGGTCCGACGCCCCTCGCGGCCCGGAGGGGGGTACGGGGCGCCGTGAGGGAGAGGGGTTGAGATGCGCAGGGTCGGCAACACCGTCATAGCGGCCGTCACCGCGACCGCCCTGTGCGCGGGCGCGTGGCTGCTGCACAGCGGCGCCGAGACGCACCCCCCGCCGCAGCCGTCCGCCGCCCAGGCGCACTCCGGGGGCCGGGACAGCGGCACGGACGGCGGTACGGCCATACGGTCCGCCCCGGCCATGCCCCCCTCCCCGCCCGTCCGGATCCGCATCCCCTCCCTCCGCGTCGACGCCCCGCTGACCGGCCTCTCCCTGACCCCCGCGGGCGGCCTCACCGTGCCGCCCGCCGACCGGAAGAACCTCGCCGGCTGGTACGAGGCCGGCACCACCCCGGGCGAGCGGGGCACCGCGATCGTCGCCGGTCACGTCGACAACGCCGAGGGCCCCGCCGTCTTCTACGGCCTCGGCGCGCTGCGCAAGCACGGCACCGTCGAGGTGGACCGCCGGGACGGCACCGTCGCCGTCTTCACCGTCGACGCGGTCGAGGTCTACGACGCCCGCCGCTTCCCCGACGACAAGGTCTACGGCGCCGCCTCCCGCCCCGAGCTACGGGTCATCACCTGCGGCGGCACCTACTCCGAGGCGACCGGCTACCAGGGGAACGTGGTCGTGTTCGCGCATCTGACGGGGAGCCGGTGAGGCGCAGGCCGCCGGACCGCCCAGGCCGCCCACTGCTCCCAGGCCAGGTTGCCCACCAGGGCGAACACCACCGTCAGCAGCACCGCCCGCACGATCCCGACCCGCGACGGCCTCGCACACCCCCGAGCCGCCCGCCCGGGAATCACCTCGGACAGCCCGGCCATCCGCCCCGGGACCGCCTCGCACACCCCCGGGCCGGCCGCCCCAGGGCGCCTCACACACCCCCTCCCACCGGCCCCGGGAACCCTCACACCCCCGTCCGGCCCCCGCTGAGGGCAGCGTTCCTCGCGGGAAACAACCGTGATGCGGCCGGGTAACCTCCGCACCGCACGCTCGATGACATGACCTCGAATTCGCGTGTGGTGGTGATCGGCGCCGGCCTCGCGGGCGTACGTCTCGCCCGCCGGCTCGGTGAGCTGGGCATGCCCGCGCTGCTCGTCGGCGAGGAGGAGCACCGCCCGTACAACCGGGTCCTGCTCGCCGAGGTGCTGGCCGGCCGGTACGCCCCCGAGGTGATCGCGCTGCCCTCGCCCGCCGGGCTGGTCCGGGCCCGCGTCACCGGCATCGACCGCGACCGGCGGACCGTGGCGTGCGCGGACGGCTCGGAGATCGCATACGACACGCTGGTCCTGGCGACCGGCTCCAACCCGGTGCTGCCGCCCCTGCGCGGGCTGTTCACCCCCGACCACGTGCTGCCCGAGGGCGTCCACGCGTTCCGCACCATGGACGACTGCCTGGGCCTGTCGAAGGCCGTCCGGCCGGGTGTGCGGGCCGTCGTCATCGGCGGCGGGCTCCTCGGGGTCTCCGCGGCGCGCGCCCTCGCCATGCGCGGCGCGCAGGTGGTCCTCGCCCAGCAGTCCGAGCGGCTCATGGAGCGCCAGCTCGACCCGAGCGCCTCCAAGCTGGTGCTGCGGCACCTGAAGGACCTGGGCGTCGAGGTCCACACCGAGTGCCGCGTCCGCGACGTGCGCTGCGTCGGCGGGGCCGTCCGCTCCGTAGAGATGTCCGACGGCTACGCCCTCGACGCCGACCTGGTGGTGCTGGCCTGCGGGGTCTCCCCGCGCGCCGGTCTCGCCAAGGAGGCGGGCCTCGCCGTGCACAAGGGCATCCTGGTCGACGACCAACTCCGTACGTCCGACCCGCACATCCGCGCCATCGGCGACTGCGCCCAGCACGACGGGAACGTGTACGGACTGGCCGCACCGGCGCTCGAACAGGCCGACGTGCTCGCCGAGTCGCTCGCCGGCGACCCGGACTCCCGCTACGGCGGCACCCGCGTCCTCACCCGTCTCACTCTCTCCGGGAACAGCGTCTTCGACCTCGCCGCGTTCGGCGAGACCGAGCCGCGCCCCGGCGACGACGTCGTGCAGCTCGCCGACGCCACCCGCGGGACCTACCGCAAGGTCGTCGTCCGCGACGACCGCCTGGTCGGCGGGGTCCTCGTCGGCGAACTCGGCACCGTCGGCGCGCTCGCCCGCGCCTGGGAGGGAGCAGAGCCGCTCCCGTCCGACGGCGGCCCCCTGCTCCACCTGCTCACCAACGATGGAGGCTCCTCATGACCGCCACCCTGGGGGCCACCCCCACGATCGTGCTCGTCGGCCACGGCATGGTCGGCCAGCGCTTCCTCGAAGCGCTCGGCGAGCGCGGCCTGACCGCCACGCACCGCGTGGTCGTGCTGTGCGAGGAGCCGCGTCCCGCGTACGACCGCGTCGCGCTCACCTCGTACTTCTCGGGCAAGACCCCCGAGGACCTCTCCATGACCGACATGGAGTTCATCGCCACCCACGGCATCGAGCTGTACGTCGGCGACCCGGCGGAGTCGATCGACCGCGAGGCGAAGAAGGTCACGGCCCGCTCCGGCCAGGTCTTCGAGTACGACACCCTCGTCCTCGCCACCGGCTCGTACCCCTTCGTGCCGCCGGTCCCCCACAAGGACGCCGAGGGCTGCTTCGTCTACCGCACGATCGAGGACCTCCTCGCGATCGAGGAGTACGCGAAGACGAAGGCGACGACCGGTGCGGTGGTCGGCGGCGGTCTGCTCGGCCTGGAGGCGGCCGGCGCCCTGAAGGGCCTCGGACTCACCTCCCACATCGTGGAGTTCGCGCCCCGGCTGATGCCCGTCCAGGTCGACGAGGGCGGCGGCGCCGCGCTGCTGCGCACCATCGAGGACATGGGCCTGAGCGTGCACACCGGTGTGGGCACCCAGGAGATCGTCGTCGGCGAGGACGGCGCGGTCACCGGTATGAAGCTGTCCGACGGCTCCGAACTCGCCACCGACATGGTGGTGTTCAGCGCCGGCGTCCGTCCCCGCGACCAGCTCGCCCGCGACTGCGGTCTGAAGGTCGGCGAGCGCGGCGGCATCTCGGTCGACGAGCAGTGCCGCACCGTCTCCGACCCGCACGTCTTCGCGATCGGCGAGTGCGCGCTGGCGGCGGACGGCCGGGTCTACGGCCTGGTGGCCCCGGGGTACGAGCAGGCGGAGACGGCCGCCGCGACCATCGCCGCCGACGAGGCGTCCTTCACCGGCGCCGACCTGTCCACCAAGCTGAAGCTGCTCGGCGTGGACGTGGCGTCCTTCGGCGACGCGCACGGCGCGACCGAGGACTGCCTCGACGTCGTCTACTCCGACTCCCGCGCGGGCCTGTACAAGAAGCTGGTCATCGGCCGTGACGGCACGCTGCTCGGCGGCATCCTGGTCGGCGACGCGGAGGCGTACGGCACGCTGCGCGCCCTGACCGGTTCGGTCCCGCCGGTCTCGCCCGAGTCGCTGGTCCTGCCCGCCGGTTCCGGGGGCGGCGCCCAGCTCGGCCCGTCCGCGCTGCCGGACGAGGCGATCATCTGCTCCTGCCACAACGTCAGCAAGGGCACGATCCGCGGCGCGGTCACCGAGCACCAGTGCACCACCGTGCCCGAGGTGAAGAAGTGCACCAAGGCCGGCACGGGCTGCGGTTCCTGCGTGAAGGTCCTCGGCCAGCTGGTCACCGCCGAGCTGGAGGCGAGCGGCGTCGAGGTCGACAAGGGCCTGTGCGGCTGCTTCGCGCAGACCCGCGAGGAGCTGTACGAGATCGTCCTCGCCCTGCGCATCAACACCTACCAGGACCTCCTCGACCGTTACGGCCGCGAGGACGCCCGGGGCGGCGACGGCTGCGAGATCTGCAAGCCGGCGATCGGCTCGATCATCGCGTCCCTCGCCCCGACGATCGGTGCGAGCGGCTACGTCCTGGACGGCGAGCAGGCGGCCCTGCAGGACAGCAACGACCACTTCCTCGCCAACCTCCAGAAGAACGGCTCCTACTCGGTCGTCCCGCGCATCCCCGGCGGTGAGATCACCCCCGAGGGCCTGATCGTGATCGGCGAGATCGCCCGTGACTTCGGCCTCTACACGAAGATCACCGGTGGTCAGCGGATCGACATGTTCGGCGCGCGCGTCGAGCAGCTCCCGCTGATCTGGGCCCGGTTGGTGGACGCCGGCTTCGAGTCGGGCCACGCGTACGGCAAGGCGCTGCGCACGGTGAAGTCCTGCGTGGGCCAGACCTGGTGCCGCTACGGCGTCCAGGACTCCGTCCGGATGGCGATCGACCTGGAGCTGCGCTACCGGGGTCTGCGCTCGCCGCACAAGCTGAAGTCGGCGGTGTCGGGCTGCGCCCGTGAGTGCGCGGAGGCCCAGTCGAAGGACTTCGGCGTGATCGCCACCTCCAACGGCTGGAACCTGTACGTCGGCGGCAACGGCGGCGCCACCCCGCGCCACGCGGACCTGCTCGCCCAGGACCTGTCGGACGCCGAACTGGTCCGTCTGATCGACCGCTTCCTGATGTTCTACATCCGCACCGCCGAGCGCCTGGAGCGCACCTCCACCTGGCTGGAGCGGATCCCCGGCGGCCTGGACCACGTGCGAGACGTGGTCGTGGAGGACTCCCTCGGCATCTGCGAGGAGCTGGAGTCCCTGATGGCGGACCACGTGGCGCACTACGCCGACGAGTGGGCCACCACCATCAACGACCCCGAGAAGCTCGCCCGGTTCGTGTCCTTCATCAACGCGCCGGACACCCCCGACCCGGTCGTCGGCTTCGTCCCCGAGCGCGACCAGATCAAGCCCGACCTGCCGCTGCTGACCATCGGCCACCGTCCCCTGGAAGGGAGCGCCCAGCGATGACACTGGCACCCGAGACCACCGACCTGAAGATCCAACTCCAGCTGGAGGAGGGCTGGTTCACGGTCTGCGACCTGAACCAGCTGCTGCCCGGCCGCGGTGTGGCGGCGCTGCTGCCCGACGGCCGCCAGGTCGCCCTGTTCCGTGACCGCGCCGGCGAGCTGTACGCCGTCGACAACCGTGACCCGTTCGGCGGGGCGGCGGTCCTCTCCCGCGGCCTGACCGGCACCCACCAGGGCCGCCCGTTCGTCGCCTCGCCCCTGCTCAAGCAGCGCTTCGACCTGGCGAGCGGGCAGTGCCTGGACGACGAGACGGTGCGCATCGCGACGTACGAGGTACGGGCGGCGGCCTGAGAACCCACGGTGACCCGGGTCAGCGCCGACCCGGGTCACCGTCGGCACTCGTCACCGTCGGCCCGGGTCAGCGTCGGCACTCGTCACCGTCGGCCCGGTGCCGCCGTCTGCAGCGGTCGCGCCGGCCGCTGGGAGGGTGCCGCGGTGCCGGCCCGGCCCGGCACCGCCGCGAGCCGGATCACGGCGTCGAGACCGCCGAGCGGCGCCGGCCGCAGAACCGCCTCGCCGCCGCTCGCGTGGGCGAGGCGCTGCACCAGGGCCAGGCCGAGACCCGTGCCGCCCTTGGGGGCGCCCGGGGCGCGCCAGAAACGGTCGAAGGCGCGCCGGCGCTGTTCCTCGGTCATGCCGGGGCCCTCGTCCATGACGTGCAGCTCGACCCAGGCCGGGCCCGCCGCACGGTGCGCCTGGCGGTGCGGGAAGCGCCGTTCGTGGGGCGCGTGACGGCGCGGGTCGATCGAGACCGTGGAGCCCGGCGGCGACACCCGCAGGGCGTTGGAGAGCAGGTTGTCGAGGATCTGCTCGACCGCCCCGGGCAGGGCCAGCACCTCCCCCGTGCAGTCGCCGGCCAGCGCCAGCCAGACGCCGTGCTGCTCGTACAGCGCGCTCCAGGCGCTGTGGCGTTCCGCGCACACCTGCGCCAGATCGACCGGCTCCCGCTCGGCGGCGCTCTCGTCGAGCCGGGCCATCGCCAGCAGCCCCTCGACCATCCGGGCCAGCCGGTCGGTCTCGGTCAGCGCCGCGGTGAGCGAGCCGCGCGCGTTCAGGGCGATGTCGTTCTCCAGGTTCTCCAGCCGCAGCCGCAGCGCCGCGAGCGGGGTCTTGAGCTGGTGCGAGGCCTCGCCGGCGAACGCCCGCTGGGAGGCCAGCAGGTGTTCCAGGCGGGCGGCGGTGCGGTTGAAGGTGGCGGCCAGACTGCGCACCTCCGGCGGCCCCTTGGTGATCGTCACCGGCACGGCGGTGCCGCCGACCGCCAACTCGTTGGTGGCGTGCTCCAGTTCGCGGATGGGGCGGCCGGTCCAGCGCGCGATGCCGAACCCGATGACGGCCACCGCGGTCAGCGCGGCCAGCCCGCCGAGGCCCAGCAGCAGCCAGACGTGACGGACCCGGTCGGCCACCATCCTGGTCGGCACGGTGATCCGTACGGCCCCCTGCTCCTCGGCGCCGTGCCGCACCGGGGTGGCCACCGCGAGGTACTCCACCCCGCCGATGGTGGAGGTGCGCACGTCCGCCGTGGCGGTGCCGCGCAGTGCGGCGGCGATCCCCGGCCAGGAGGCCAGGCGGGACTCCTCGGCCGCGCCGAGCGGATGCGAGGTGGCCAGCAGGGCGCCGCTCCGGTCGACGATCAGCACCTTGCCGCCGATGCGCTCGGCGCAGTGCGCGGCGCGCTCGGGCAGGTCCTGGGCGGCCCGGCCCGCCGAGACGGACAGCGAGGCGAACGCCGACACCGACTCCGCCTCGTCCTTCGCCGCGTTGATCACCCGCTCCCGCTCGGCCCGCGAGTAGACGAAGCCGAGCGGGATCTCCAGGCAGAGCAGGAGCAGGGCGGCGAGCGTGAGGTAGCTGAGCAGCAGCCGACGGGTCATCAGCAGGCCGCCGAGGGATGGGGGGTGGGGAGGGGGCGGGTGAACGGGGTGTCGTAGGGGGGTCGGTCGTACGTGGGCGGGCTGTACGTGGGCGCGTCGTACGTGGGCGGGCTGTAGGAGGGTGGGTCGTAGGGGGGCTGACTGTAGGTGGGGCGGTCGTGGCTGGGGCTGTCGTCCCTGGGCTGGTCGTTCCTGGGCTGGTCATGGGTGGGCTGGTCGTACGGGGCCTGGTCGTACGTGTGGTCGCGGGTGGGCCGGCCGTAGGAGGGCCGGTCGGGCTGGGGGGCGGTCGGAGGCCGGGTGTGGACCGCCAGCCGGAAGCCGACGCCGCGCAGCGTCTGGATCCACGCCGGGTTGCCCAACTTCCGCCGCAGCGTGGCGACATGCACGTCCAGCGTCTTGGTCGGACCCTCGTAGTGCGGATCCCAGACCCGGTCGAGGATCTGCTGCCGTGAGTACACGGCACCCGGGTCCTCGGTGAGCAGCGCGAGCAGCCCGAACTCCTTGGGTGTCAGCGTCACCGCCTCCTCCCCCACCCACACCTGCCGGGTCCGCCGGTCGACGACCAGCGGGCCGACGGCACCCTCGACGGCTTCGAAGGGCGGGGAAGCCAGCGGGCTCGGGGGCGGCGGCGAGACCTGGGGCGGGGGCGGGACCGCAGACGGAGGGGAGGCCGGGGGCGGAGGCGGGGGTGCGGACTCGAAGGCGGCGGAGGGGGCGGTGGCGGCGTGGGGGGCGGTGGCGCCGTAGGGGGCCGCGAAAGGCTCTCCGCCGAACGGTTCCGCCGCCGCGCCCGTGAACTCCCGCTCTCCCAGCCCACGGTGGGTCCGCCGGGTCACCGCCCGCACCCGCGCGACCAGCTCCCGCATGCTGAACGGTTTGGCCAGGTAGTCGTCGGCCCCCAGTTCCAGGCCCAGCACCCGGTCGGCCTCCTCGCCCCGCGCGCTGAGGATGATGATGGGGACGTCGGAGGTCTGCCGGATGCCGCGGCATACGTCGATGCCGTCCACGTCGGGCAACCCCAGGTCGAGCAGCACGACATCGCCGTACGGGCCTCTCAACCCCTCGTTCCCCGTGCTGACGTGATGCACCGTCAGTCCGAAGTGCCCGAGACCCTCGACGAGCGGTTCGGCGATCGTCTGGTCGTCCTCGATGAGCAGGACTCGTACGCCCATGCGTTCCCGTCTCTCCCGTGAACCGAATTCGCGTGTTCCGTGGACACGCCACGCTACAAGAGCGACCGATAAAACATCGTATCGATCCGGAGAATGTGAGCAGCAGCTCAGTCCGAGACGGCACCCGACAAAAACTGTCCCATTCTTGTCGGCGGTTTAGTGTTCCTCTAACCTTCGCCTGGCAAAGGCTCCTCTACGGTGATGAGGAACTGGTCGTACCCCCATGACGACCAGCTCTGACCTGGGATGAAAGCACCGGGAGGAAACGTGAAAGCACTGCTGGACCGCGCCCGCTCGTTCCAACGGCGGGTCGACTTCGAAAGCGGCGAATACCGGCGGCTGGCCGAGGGGCAATACCCCGAGGCATTGTTCATCACCTGTTCCGACTCACGGGTGATTCCAGCCCTGATAACCGGCGCGCGGCCCGGTGAGATGTTCGAGCTGCGAAACGCCGGGAACATTGTTCCGCCGCATGGCGGACAGGGGGCCTCGGGCGAGGCCGCCACCATCGAGTACGCGCTGGAGGTGCTCGGCGTTCAGGACATCGTGGTGTGCGGCCACTCCCACTGCGGGGCGATGGGCGCGCTCAAGTCCGGCGACGACCTGTCCGCCCTGCCCGGTGTGGACGCCTGGCTGCAACTGGCCCGCCCGAGGCTGGCATCCGCCCTGGACGGACCGGCGGAGGATCCGCGGCTGCGGGAGGTCGCCCAGCTGAACGTCGTCAACCAGCTCACCCTGCTGCGGAGTTACCCCTCCGCGCGGCGGCGTCTGGACTCGGGGAGCCTGCGGCTGCACGGCTGGTACTACGAGGTGGACACCGGCCGGGTGCACGAGCTGGACGAGGACGGTCTGTTCCGGGTGCACGCCGCATGAGCGGCGCACACGCCACCCGGACCCGCGGCGCGAGGGCCCGCGACCCGAAGGCCCGCCCGGCCCGGGACGGGGCGCGGGACCCGGCCCGGGGCACGGGCGGGGACGCGGGCAGGGGCGCCGGCTCACGCTGGGGCCTGGGCCTGGGCCTGGGCACGGACGCCGGCCCGGGCGGGGACGTGGGGGCGGGCGGGGACGTGGGGGCGGGCGGGGACGTGGGGGCGGGCGGGGACGTGGGGGCGGGCAAGGACTCCGTGACGACCCGGAAGGGCCCGAAGGCCGACCTGGCCACCGAGATCACCGCGTCCCTCGTCGTCTTCCTGGTCGCGCTCCCCCTCTGCATCGGCGTGGCCGTGGCCTCCGGTGTCCCCGCCGAGCTGGGCATCATCTCGGGTGTCATCGGCGGTCTCGTGGTCGGCGCGGCGCGCGGCAGCACGCTCCAGGTGAGCGGCCCGGCCGCCGGTCTCGCCGCGCTGGTCGCGGAGACCGTACTGGAGCACGGCGTGGCCATGCTCGGGGTGATCGTGCTCTTCTCGGGCCTGCTCCAGATCGTCCTCGGCCTGGTCAAGCTGGGCCGGTTCTTCCAGGCGATCTCGCTGGCCGTCGTCCAGGGCATGCTCGCCGGCATCGGTCTGCCGCTGATGTTCAGCCAGGCGTACCCGGCGATGGACGCGAAGGCCCCCGGCACCCCGCTCGAGAACATGGCCGGCGTCCCCGGCCTGCTCGCCGGCACGCTCACCGACCCGCAGGCCCTGATCGCGGCCGCCCTCGGTGCCGTCACGGTCGTGCTGAGCTTCCTGTGGAAGAAGGCGCCCGGACCGGTCAGGAAGGTCCCGGCGGCCCTGGTCGCGGTCGGCATCGGCATCGCGGTCGCCGCGATCCCGGGCGTCGAGATCAAGACGCTGCAAGTGGGCAACCTGCTGGCCTCGGTCGACGTGCCGGGCCCGGAACAGTTCGCGGGCCTGGCCGACGCGGGGATCATCACGGCCGTCCTGACCTTCACGGTGATCGCCTCCGCCGAGTCCCTGTTCACGGCGGCCGCGGTGGACCGTATGCACGACGGTCCGCGCACCCGCTACAACCCCGAGCTGATCGCCCAGGGCGCCGGCAACACGGTCGCGGGCCTGCTGGGCGCGCTGCCCATCACGGCGGTGGTGGCCCGCAGCTCGGCGAACGTGCAGGCGGGCGCGAAGACCCGGCTCTCCCGCACCCTGCACGGCCTCTGGCTGCTCGCCTTCGCGCTCCTCCTCCCCCAGGTGCTGGCCCTGATCCCGATCTCGGTCCTGGCCGGCGTGCTGATCCACAGCGGGTGGAAGCTGTTCGCGCCCGAGGAGTTCCCGAAGATGTGGCGGCAGGACCGCGGCGAGTTCGCGGTCATGACGCTCACCACGCTGGTCATCGTGGCGACCGCGCTCCTGGAGGGCGTCCTGTTCGGCCTCGCGGCGGGCATCGTGCTGGCGGCGGTGCGCATGTCGCAGACGGTGATCAGGCAGCACATCGAGGACGACACCGCGAAGGTGGTCATGGCGGGGAACGCGACCTTCCTGCGGCTGCCGCAGGTCATCGAGGCGCTGGAGGCCGCAGCCGGGGCCGGCCGGCCCCGGATCCGGCTGGACCTCACCGGCGTGACGCACCTCGACCACGCCTGCCGCAGCCAGGTGGAGGAGTTCACGGCCCAGCAGCGCGGCAAGGGTCTCCGGGTCGAACTGCTGATGCCGGGTCCGGCGAAGCCGCACGCCTCCGACGAGCACGGCTCCCCGCAGTCGGTGGCCGACCGGTCTGCGCGGCCCGGTTCCGAACGGCCTCCGGGGACCGCCGGCGCCTGGCCGTCGGGGACCGGTGCCGAGTGGCCCTCGGGGAGCGATGCCGAATGGCCGTCGGGGACCGGTGCCGAGTGGTTCTCGCGGCCCGGAGGGGAAGGGACCCCGCGCCCCGGAGACGAAGGGGCCGCGCGGCGCGGCGCCGGCCGGCACGCGCGGCCCGCTCCCCTGCCCCGCCGGGGGACGGCCGCCGCCCCCGCCGCCCCCGCCCCCTCCCCCGTCGCGCCCGGCCCCACCGCGGAGTGGTTCTACCTGGACACCACTCCCATGCCGGAGGACTTCGCCGAGCGGTACGCGGAGGAATACGCGCCGGGTCGCGCCCAGCGGTAGCCGCCGCCCCGGGACGGTGGACCCCTCCGACGGCGGACCCGTCCGACGGTCGACCCGTGGCGGGTCCGCCGGGTTCGTCAGCGGTCCGGCGGCGGGTACAGCCACCGCCGCAGCAGGTGGCTCAGCTGCGGCATCACCAGGTACGTCAGCGTCGGCAGCAGCATCACCGGGAACACGGCGGCCCGCAGGGGCAGGGGCCAGGCACCCGTGGCCGGCGCCACCAGCCACTGGATCAGCAGCGTGAACGGATACGCGCCGAGGAACGTGGTGAGCACCATCTTCCAGCGGGTCGGCGGCTGCACGGTGGTGCCGGGCAGACTGAACCAGGTCTCCATCCCGGACGTCGACTGCCGCTCGCTGCCGATCTCCGTGGCGACGTCCGCGATCCGCTCGTGCCATGCCGCCCGCTCGTCCGACTCCAGCCAGGCGGCGAGCCGCTGGGGATCGGACCAGCGCAGCACCGCGTGGAAGCGGTGGCCCTGCTCGGGGCGCAGCCACGAGACTCCCTCGTTGCCCGGGAACCGTCTGGCACAGCGGGTGATCCCACGCGTCCAGTCCTCGAAATCCTGCTCACGGCCGGGGCGGACCTCCCAGGTGAGGACCGTGGTGATGGGATCGCCCCGCCGCACGTGCGTGGTGCTCATGCTCATCACGGGTGCCACGTACGGCGCGGATCATGCCCGGTCCGCGCCGCCGGACGAACCGGTGCGCGGGGCGGTCATACGGCCTTGAGGGCGTCGTAGGACACGCCCGTCAGCTCCTCCGAGGCCTCCCAGAGCCGGCGCGCCACCGCGTCGTGGGTGGTCCAGGGCGCCCGCCACGACGGTGCGGGCGCCCCGCGCCACATCGCGAGCGACGGCCCGGTGAACGAGTCCGGCCGGACTCCGGGCGCAGTCGCCGCGTACAGCACGGGCAGCGCGCCGGCCTCGGCGGGCTGGGCGACCACGCGGTTGCCGAGTTCCATCAGCCGCTCGGCGGCCCGCCGCCCCTCCGCACGCGGTCCGGCGGTCTGGAGGTTGGTTGCCGCGTACCCCGGGTGGGCGGCCGCCGCCACGACGTCGGTTCCGGCGGCTTCCAGCCGTCGCGCGAGTTCGTGCGTGAACAGCAGGTTGGCGGTCTTGGACCGGCCGTACGCGAGCCAACGGCGGTACCGGCGTTCTGAGTTGAGATCGCGGGCGTCGATGTTGCCGACCAGGTGCATCATGCTGGAGACGGTGACGACCCGGGCTCCGGACGGCGCGGCGAGCAGCGCGGGCAGCAGCAGCCCGGTGAGCGCGAAGTGCCCGAGGTGGTTCACCCCGAACTGCGTCTCGAAGCCGTCGGCGGTGGTGCCGTACGGCAACGCCATCACGCCCGCGTTGTTGACGAGAAGGTCGAGGGGACCGTCGTACGACGTCGCGAACTCCCGTACGGAGGAGAGGTCCCCGAGGTCGAGCCGCGCCAAGTCCACGTCGGCACGCGGCACTTCACTTGCGAGCCGCTCGACGGCGGCGGCACCCCGCGCCTCGCTCCGGCAGGCGAGCACCACGCGTGCCCCCTTCCGGGCGAGCTCTCTGGCGACGACGTACCCGAGCCCGCTGTTGGCGCCGGTGACGACGGCGGACCGACCACCCTGATCGGGAATGTCGCGCACGCTCCAGCCGGCCATGACCGACCTCCTCCGCTGCTCTGCCTTCGGAAAGCCTACGGTGCTCCCGGTCACGCACCCCGCATCTTCCCGTTACGACGTGTCCACGACACAGCTACCCTGCGCGCTTAGCGTCCTCCTCGCACGACCCCGGCGCCGTCCGGTACCGGGCCCGGTTCACGACACCCCTGGGAGTGAGCGTGGAACGTCGTACCTTCCTGCGCGCGGCCGCGGTCGGCGGCTCCTCCGCCGTACTCGGCGGAACCCTCTGGCGCGGCGCCGCCCACGCCGCCCCCGCCCAGCCCGGCTCGGGCCCCTACGGAGCGCTCGGCTCCCCCGACGCCAACGGCATCCGCCTCCCCGCCGGCTTCACCAGCCGGGTGATCGCCCGCTCCGGCCGGACGGTCTCCGGAACGTCGTACACCTGGCACAACGCCCCCGACGGCGGCGCCTGTTACGCGGACGGCACGGGCTGGATCTACGTCTCCAACTCGGAGATCAACCCGTCGGGCGGCGCGAGCGCGGTGAAGTTCTCCTCGACGGGCGCGATCACCGGCGCCTACCGCATCCTGTCCTCCACCCGCCAGAACTGCGCGGGCGGCAGGACCCCGTGGAACACCTGGCTGTCCTGCGAGGAGGTGGACCGCGGCTACGTCTACGAGACGGATCCCTGGGGAGTCCAGTCCGCGATCCGCCGGGACGCGATGGGCCGTTTCAAGCACGAGGCGGCGGCCGCCGACCCGGTCCGCAAGGTGATCTACCTGACGGAGGACGAGACGAACGGCTGCTTCTACCGCTTCCGGCCGACGAGTTGGGGCGACCTGTCCTCGGGCACCCTGGAGGTCATGGTGGCGGGCACCGGCACCTCCGGCCCGGTGTCCTGGTCCCCCGTCCCCGACCCGACCGGCGCCACCGCCACCCGGACCCAGGTCTCCGGGGCCAAGCACTTCAACGGCGGCGAGGGCTGCCACTACGCGGACGGCACCTGCTGGTTCACGACCAAGGGCGACAACCGCGTCTGGCAGTACGACGCGGCGGCCCAGACGATCGAACTGGCCTACGACGACTCACTGGTGACGAGCGGGACAGCCCCTCTGACGGGCGTCGACAACATCACGGGCTCGGCGTCCGGCGACCTGTTCGTCGCGGAGGACGGCGGCACCATGGACATCTGCCTGATCACCCCGGACGACGTCGTCGCCCCCTTCCTCCGCGTCGACGGCCAGTCCTCCTCGGAGATCACGGGCCCGGCCTTCTCCCCGGACGGCACCCGTCTGTACTTCTCCAGCCAGCGGGGTACGAGCGGCAGTTCGTCGGGCGGAATCACGTACGAGGTGAAGGGCCCGTTCCGCGCGTAGCACGCCCGGACCGGGCGGACGGGCCCAGGGGCGTCAGCGGATCCTTCGGACGACGGTGAACCCGTCCCACCCCTTGGAACCCACCGTCTGCAACGCGGTCGCCTCCAGCCGGGCATCCCCCGCGATGTCCGCGAGCACGGCCCGCACGCCCTGAACGCGCTCGTCGGAGCTGCCGGCGTCGACGACGGCACCGTCGCGCACGACGTTGTCGACGACGATCACGCTCCCGGGCCGGGTCAGCGCGAGGGAGGCCTTCAGGTACTCGGGGTTGCTCGGCTTGTCGGCATCGATGAACACGAAGTCGTACGGTTCCACGCCGTCCTCGACCATCCGCCACGCCGACTCCGCCGCGGGCCCCACGACGACGTCGACCCGCCCGGCGACACCGGCCCGCTCCAGGTTCCGCCGGGCGATGTCCGCGTTCCGCTCCTCCAACTCCAACGAGGTGACCCGCCCGCCCTCCCCCACGGCCCGCGCCAGCCACACCGTGCTGTACCCCACCAGCGTCCCGAACTCCAGCACCCGCCGCGCCCCGGCCGTCCCGCACAGCAGAGCCAGCAACTTCCCCTGGTTGGGCGCGACTTCCGCCTGCGGCATCGTGCTCAGCCGCCCGGACTCACGCGCCTCGACCAGCGCCTCGTCCTCAGCGACGAGCGTCGCCACGAAGTACGCGTCGACATCCCGCCAGACCCCCTCGGACGCATACACCGCGGCATCCCCCTCCTCACGCCGGCCCCACTCCTGCCCGCCACCCTAATCCGCAAGATCGCCGACCACCGGGCATTCCCCGACACCGTCCGCCTGACCGCATACGCTGTGGCCACCCTGGGGACGGGCCCCACCCGTTGGATGGATCGACGTCATGCCTACTGCGCAGGTCGTGCCCTACTGGCCGGCCTCACTGACCACGGAACGGCTGCTCCTGCGCCCCGTCGTGGAAGCGGACACCCCGGTGCTGACCCGTCTGTGGACCGACGTGGAGGTGCGCCGGTACCTGGGTGGGCCCCTTGCCGAGGAAGCGGCCAGGACCCGCGCGCGTCGGTGCGTCGGCGTGACGGGACTCTTCACCGTGGTGCGGCAGCTCGACGACACGGCCCTCGGCTCGGTGTTCGTGGCCCCCGAAGCCCGCGACGGCCGGACAGAGGTTTCCTACCAACTCGTACCGGAGTACTGGGGGTCCGGCTACGCCCAAGAGGCCGTTGCCGCGGCGGTCCGCTGGGCCGCCGCCGAGGTCCCGGCCCGGGTACCGGGCGTCGTCGCCGTGACCCAGGCGGCCAACGAGAGTTCGCGACGGCTCCTTGAACGCCTCGGAGCGACGCCGGCGGACACCTTCGTCGAGTGGAACGCGCCTCAAGTGACATACCGCTTCGACCACTCCCCCACCCGGCCGACACCGCCCCCGCAAAGGGGCGACACCCCTGACGGATGCCGCCCCTGAACCACCCGCACCTTCCGGCCGTCAGTCCCGCCGGATCAACTCGGGGTCGATCCGGCGTCCGATCAACGGCAACGATCCCAGGGTCGCAACGACTACCGCGCCGAGGGCGCAAGCCAACAACAACGGCACACCGTCGCCATCCCAGAAGATGTCACCACCACCCGTGACGAGATAGCTCGACTCCGCCATCTTCCCCAGGACAACGGCCAAGGCGAGCCCGATGGCAAGTGGCACAACGACTTGGACGGCCTGGACCGTGCGGAGCGTACGAGGGCGCGCGCCGAGCAGAGCGAGGGCTGTCACCTGTGGGCGACGCTCGACGGCGCGATCGGTTGCGGCCACCAGGTAGGCGGCGACACCGATGATCATGCCGAGGACCATGCCTACTGCAAGCAGGGTTCTGACGATGGCCACCTGCTCGAGAGCACTGACATTGATGCCGGGTGTTCTCACTTCGATGGTGGGGTCAACCCCTCCGATACCGTCGAGAACATTCCGGACGACATCAGGGACTGAGTGACTAGAAAGCGTGAGAGTGGCCTCCTCCAGCCGAAAACCCTCGGGCAAAGCGGACGGAGGCACGAGAACCTGGCCACTATCGAAGGCCGACAGGCCCGAGTTGTCCCTGAATCGAACAGTTTCGCGCGGCACCTTCAAGGTAAAATCCCGGCGCTCCCCCTTCTCGTTCTGAAGGTGGAATGAGAACGCAGCTCCGGGCTGAACCTCTTCGTCCAGGTTGGCATTGGCAGAATTCACGAGGACCGCCGACTGTCCTTCCACGCAAGGGCCGACGTCAGGCACCATGGCACGGACCCCATCGCACGTGGCCACCACAACGTGAAGCCTCGGAGAAGGCCAGACGTCGGGATCGGCCCACGAGGCCGCCTCAACCGCATGCCCTTGAACGCCGGGCACCTTCTCAAAAGCCCGCTCCTGCTCATACGCCATCGCATCAAGGTCGAGTTCATACATTTGAGTCGATGAGGTATTCCGCGTGACTTGGTCCAATTCGATGAGAACCCCCTGCACCAGCGAGGCGCCGAATACCAGAAGAACCAGTCCGGTTGCGACGCGGAACGCACCACTGGGTTCGACCTCGTGGCGTCGCATGGCAAGCCCGAGAGACAGCGAACGGGCCGACTCGGCCACACGTCGAGCGAGCGCTCCGGAGAGCAGCGGCAGAGTCAGGACCAGCCCGGCGCCGACCAGTACGACGGCGATCGGCATGAGAATCGAGGAGAGCTCCGTGTCTCGAGGCGCATGACCCGTCGCCCCAGCCACGCAGTACCCCGTCACCACGCCCAGACCAGGAACCAGCGGGAGCATCCCCCACTTCGCCGGCGCTTTCGTCACTGCGCTCCGCCGGACTTCCAACGGCTTTGCGGCTGCCCGCCGACCACCCACACGCCCCGCGAACCATGCCAGCAACGGACATCCGACGACGCAGACGGCAACCGTGGAGAGGGAAAGAGATCCATCGGACGGATACCAACTGAAGCCTGGCAGACCGATCCGCGCCACGACCTGATTCACAAGCCAGTAGCCGGCAAGCCCCATAACCGCGCCGAGCAAGGCGGCGGCCACGGTTTCGGCGGCGTTGACTCGTTGCACGCCCTTCTGACTCATGCCCAGAAGCCGCAGCGCCGCGAGCCGGCGGTTTCGTGAGGCAGCGGAAAGCTGGGCACACACCGTCAGGAAGACCGCAAGGGGGAGAAGGACCACTCCGGCCAGAGTAAAGCGCACGATGTCGAGCGCCGAGCCCTCCACGGTGGGGCTCGAAGTGTAGGACATACCGAAGTGCGTGATTCTCTGATGCTCCGCGAGTTCGGCCCTGCCCACACCGATGTAGGCGTACAGCTCATCAGGATGAGCCAGCCCTTCGGGCGCGATGCGCCCCACTTCCTTGCCTGGAAAGAGCTGCGAAAGTCCCGGCGTCTCCTGCAATTCCTCATGCAGCCTGGGAGACACGAAGACCTCACCAGCCGAGGGAAACTCACTCAAACCTGGTGGAGGATCCACTGGAGTTGTTCCGGCCGCGAGAAAGATGCGTGTCATGGGACGCGCACCAAAGGGATCCGTTCGTGTCAGTTCGAGAGCAGATCGACTGCCGGACCCGCAAGTTCCTGGCCTTTCGGTGATGCAATCCGGCTCGCGGGCAGCTTTACGCGCGTCCTGAGCAGCAAGAATTCCGGGGATGGCAAGGACCATGGCCAGGCAGCACACCCCGATCGCGGCACCGAGCGTCATGAGAAGGAATCGAACGCGGTTGCCTCGGCCACCGCCCAGCAGCAGACGCAGACCCAATTGCAGTTCTCTCACGACGCCTCCCTCGCCCGGCTGACCAGTACACCGTCGTGCATGGTGAACTGGGTATCCGCGCGAGCTGCCACGTCGGCATCATGGGTCACCAGGACCACAGCCGTTCCCCGGGACCGGGCCAGCGCCAGAAACTCCTCCAGCACAGCTGTGGCGTTGGCGCTGTCGAGAGACCCCGTGGGCTCATCCGCGAAAACCACGGCAGGCTGATGAACCAACGCGCGTGCGACAGCGATACGTTGGCTCTGCCCGCCAGAGACCTGAGAGGGCCTGCGTTGCCGGAGGTCCTCGAGCCCCAGCCTTCCCAGCACCTCACCGGCGGCAATGAGTGCATCGGCTTTGCGCTGCCCTGCCAGGCGCAAGGGCAAAGCCGTGTTTTCCTCCACGGTCAGCTCCGGCAGGAGCTCCCCGTACTGGAATACAAACCCGAACCGTTCTCGGCGCAACGCACTGAGCTCTTCATCACCCAGCCCCGCCAGAGGGCGCCCTTCAAAGCGCACTTCGCCACGGGCCACGGGCAGTACCCCCGCCAGGCAGTACAACAGTGAGGATTTCCCCGAGCCACTCTGACCTGTGATCGCCACGACCTCACCACGATGCACCGTCAACCCCGCGTTCATGACTGCTCGGGTTTCACCGTAGTAGAGCTCAAGGTCTTTGGCCGACAGGACTTCTGACGTGTTGATCTTCTTCCCCTATGCCGAGCGGAGGCCCGGGCGTCCGGGCCTCGAAGTCCGAATCGGTGTCAGTGTGCCGGGTTGTTACGGCGAACCGTGGGGGAACAGTTGTCCGGCCGGAGACTGCCACGGTCGCGGCATGCCCTGATTTCTGCGCGCTGCGTATAGCGCTGGGCGCCATCCCAATTGGAGTGGCGCATATACACCGTGCGGCGCTGCTTGCCGTCGTACCGCGACCAGCCGTGACTCTCGACCCGGGCTTGCACGTAGACGTTGTGCCCGTCGTCCGGCGCTCCGTCCTCGAGGTAGCCTGCCCACTCGAAGGCACCGTGGTTCCGCTCAGCAGGATTGAACCGGTACGTTCCGTCCCGGAACACCACGCCGGCCGGGTGCATCTCAGGAAGCTTCTTCCACGCGTCCGCTGCCGCAGTGCCCACACCCACGAAGAACAGTCCCGCAGCGAGCGCGGCCGTCCATGCCCTCTTCATCCTTCACCTCTTCTGTCGAGCCCCCGAGGTCCCACCGACCCCAGGAGTGACAGAAAGTAGCGGAATGATCACGAGCTGAATCCTTCCGCCGCCCGGCTGCCATCACAACAGGTGATCGACTTCCAGCCATCCCGTCCCAAACCCGCCTCACGGGTGGCCCGTCCTGCCCCTCCGACGCGCCTTCGCCCGCCCAGCCCAGGACACCACCAAGCCTCAGACCACCACCGCCTCGCGCCCCGGTCTCCGCGATTCCCGATAGCCCCACTCAAGGGATCTGACGCCCCATAAGATCCCGGAATCAGCAACTTGCGTCACTGGGAGGGGACATGGCGGTCTCGCGTACGTGGCTGGACGTGAGTTACCAGGAGAAGGACGAGGCCAAGGCGGCCGGTGCGCGATGGGACGCCACCGCCCGGCGCTGGTACGCCCCGCCTGGTCGGGAAGCCTCACTGGAGCGCTGGCTCGCCGGGCCCGCCGTACCGGAACTGCTCCCAGGTGAGGACCGGACGCTGGGGCAGGGCCTGTTCGTCGACCTGGTGCCGGCTTCCTGCTGGTTCACCAACGTCCGCTCCTGCGTCTCCCCGAGGGACTGGGAACGTCTCCGCCGGATGATCACTGGCAGGGCGGGCCGGCGCTGCGAGGTGTGCGGCGCCACACAGGACCGTGACGTGAAACGCTGGCTGGAAGCGCACGAGCGGTGGGTGTACGACGAGGACCGGCTCGTACAGAGGCTGGGCCGCCTGATCTGCCTGTGTACGGACTGCCACACGGTCACCCACTTCGGGCTGGCGCAGATTCGTGGGCAGGCTCCAGAGGCACTGCTTCATCTGATGAACGTCACCGGCATGACGGAGGAGCAGGCCCGCGCGCACATCGCCGAGGCCTTCACGGTCTGGAGGGCCCGGTCCGAGCGCAGCTACGAGCTGGACCTGTCCATCCTGACGGATGCCGGCATCAGCCTGGCACCTCCACCGGCGGCGGACTCCCGACCGTCGATTGCCGCTGATGCGCTGCGCCGCGCGGGTATCCCGCCTCAACAGTCCGGGGGCGTGTAGCCGGGAACGGTCCCCCGGCTCTGCGTAACGGCCTTCCCCGGACCCGGCGGTCGATGACGCACAAGAGGGCGGCACCCCCGCACAGGGTGCCGCCCTCCTCTTGCGTGCCGGAGCCGCCGCCGATCGGTACTGAGGGTCGGGGACCGACGACGGCTCCGGGGTCTATCGGGGGATCAGCGGTGGTCGCTGCCCGCCGACTGTGTGGCCGCCCGGCCGGCCTCCAGCCGGGCCACCGGGATCCGGAACGGGGAGCAGGAGACGTAGTCGAGGCCGACCTCGTGGAAGAAGTGCACCGACTCCGGGTCGCCGCCGTGCTCGCCGCAGACGCCGAGCTTGAGGTCGGGGCGGGTCTCGCGGCCCGCCTTCGCCGCCGCCTTCACCAGGGAGCCGACGCCGTCCTTGTCGATCGTCTCGAACGGGGAGACCCCGAAGATGCCCTTCTCCAGGTAGGCCGTGAAGAAGGAGGCCTCCACGTCGTCCCGGCTGAAGCCCCACACCGTCTGGGTGAGGTCGTTGGTGCCGAAGCTGAAGAACTCCGCCGCCTCCGCGATCTGGCCCGCCGTGAGCGCGGCGCGCGGCAGCTCGATCATCGTGCCGATCGACAGCTTCAGCGACACGCCCGTCGCGGCCTCGACCTCGGCGACGACCTGGTCGGCCTCGTCGCGGACGATCTCCAGCTCCTGGACGGTGCCGACGAGCGGGATCATGATCTCGGCGCGCGGGTCGCCCTTGGCGTTCTTGCGCTCGGCGGCGGCCTCGGCGATGGCGCGGACCTGCATGGTGAACAGGCCGGGGATGACCAGGCCGAGGCGTACGCCGCGCAGGCCCAGCATCGGGTTCTGCTCGTGCAGCCGGTGCACCGCCTGGAGCAGGCGCAGCTCGTTCTCGTGCGGCTCCTGGCGGGACTCCGCCAGCGCCACGCGCACCGACAGCTCGGTGATGTCGGGCAGGAACTCGTGCAGCGGCGGGTCGAGCAGCCGGATGGTGACGGGCAGGCCGTCCATCGCCTCGAACAGCTCCACGAAGTCCTTCTTCTGGAGCGGGAGGAGCTGCTTGAGGGACTCCTCGCGCTCGGCCTCCGTGTCGGCGAGGATGAGGCGTTCGACCAGCTCACGCCGGTCACCGAGGAACATGTGCTCGGTGCGGCACAGGCCGATGCCCTGGGCGCCGAAGCGGCGCGCCCGCAGGGCGTCCTCGGCGTTGTCGGCGTTCGCGCGGACGCGCAGGCGGCGCTTGCGGTCCGCGAAGGCCATGATGCGGTGGACCGCCTCGACCAGCTCGTCCGCGTCGTCGGCGCCGGCGTGCATCCGGCCCTCGAAGTACTCCACCACCGGGGAGGGGACCACCGGGACCTCGCCCAGGTAGACCTTGCCGGAGGAGCCGTCGATCGAGATGACGTCGCCCTCCTCGACCACGTGGCCGCCCGGCACGGTCATCCGGCGGCGCTTGGTGTCGACCTCGAGCTCCTCGGCGCCGCAGACACAGGTCTTGCCCATGCCGCGCGCGACGACCGCCGCGTGGGAGGTCTTGCCGCCCCGGGAGGTGAGGATGCCCTCGGCCGCGATCATGCCGTCGAGGTCGTCCGGGTTCGTCTCACGGCGGACCAGGATCACCTTCTCGCCCGAGCGGGACCACTTCACCGCGGTGTACGAGTCGAAGACCGCCTTGCCGACCGCCGCACCCGGCGACGCCGCGATGCCGCGTCCCACCTGCTGCGTCTTCGCCTGCTCGTCGAAGCGGGGGAACATCAGCTGGGCGAGCTGGGCGCCGGTGACGCGCTGCAGCGCCTCCGTCTCGTCGATCAGGCCCTGGTCGACGAGCTGGGTGGCGATGCGGAAGGCGGCACCGGCGGTGCGCTTGCCGACGCGCGTCTGGAGCATCCACAGCTGACCGCGCTCGATCGTGAACTCGATGTCGCAGAGGTCCTTGTAGTGGTTCTCCAGCGTCTCCATGATGCCGAGCAGCTGGTCGTACGACTTCTTGTCGATCTGCTCCAGCTCGGCCAGGGGGACGGTGTTGCGGATGCCCGCGACCACGTCCTCGCCCTGGGCGTTCTGGAGGTAGTCGCCGTAGACGCCCTGGTGGCCGGAGGCGGGGTCACGGGTGAAGGCCACACCGGTGCCGGAGTCCGGGCCCAGGTTGCCGAAGACCATCGAACAGACGTTGACCGCGGTGCCGAGGTCGTGCGGGATGCGCTCCTGGCGGCGGTAGAGCTTGGCGCGGTCGCCGTTCCAGGAGTCGAAGACGGCCTTGATGGCGAGGTCCATCTGCTCGCGCGGGTCCTGCGGGAAGTCGCGGCCGGCCTCGGTCTTGACGATCTTCTTGAAGCGGGTGACCAGCTTCTTGAGGTCCGCCGCCTCCAGCTCGGTGTCGACGGTGACCTTCTTCGCCGCCTTCGCCGCCTCCAGCGCGTCCTCGAAGAGCTCGCCGTCGACGCCGAGGACCGTCTTGCCGAACATCTGGATGAGACGGCGGTAGGAGTCCCAGGCGAAGCGGTCGTCGCCGGCCTGGGCCGCGAGGCCCTGGACCGACTTGTCGGAGAGGCCGATGTTGAGGACCGTGTCCATCATGCCGGGCATGGAGAACTTGGCGCCGGAGCGGACGGAGACCAGGAGCGGGTTGTCGGCCTGGCCGAGCTTCTTGCCCATCCGCTCTTCGAGGGCGTCGAGGTGCGCACTCACCTCGTCACGCAGTGCCGCCGGCTCCTCGCCGCTGTCGAGGTAGACCTTGCAGGCCTCGGTCGTGATGGTGAAGCCGGGCGGGACGGGAAGGCCCAGGTTGGTCATCTCGGCGAGGTTGGCGCCCTTGCCACCGAGGAGGTCCTTGAGGTCCTTGTTGCCCTCGGTGAAGTCGTAGACGAACTTCACGCCCTCAACGCTCGCGGCCTGATCGGCTACCGGGAGATCTTTGTTTTCCGACACGGGTCTCGACTCCTCGAGGACGCGGTGGCTGCCCTGACGGCCAGGAACATACCCAGATCAAAGGCGCCTGGGTACGTGCACTTGCGCGTCATGCGCCTGTAACCAGTCGTCCGCCACGGGATCGAAAGTCAAGGCTTGGCAAGCGCAGGGCCGCCGATGTTTTCACTTCTTGAACGCGACCTATCCCAAGCGCCCCATTCGCCGCTCACATGAGCGCCGTACAGCACGCCTGATTTCGATCGATGAACGATCAAGGGGTGGCACGGAGTGCCACCCCTTGGAGAAGTACAGTCGGGCAAGATCCGCTCATCTGAGCGCCACCCCTATCAAGGGTGGCGAGAATCACGCTTCCTGGAGCCATCGGATTTCACCATCCGGACGCGCCTCGGGACGGAGACAGAAGCGGAAACACCCCTGTCACACGGCCCCCGTCCCCCTGAGCGTCCCTCACACCCCCAGCGCCAGCAACCGCTCCTCCGCCCGCTCCGGCGCGTACAGGTGCTCCACGACCAGCGCACCCGCCCCCACCAGCCCCGCCCGCTCCCCGAGCCGCGAGGTCACGACGTCCAGACGGGCGGTGGAGCGCGGCAGCGCCCGCTGGTAGAGCAGCTCGCGCACCCCGGTCAGGAAGGGGGTGCCCGCCAGGTCCCCGGCGATCATCAGGACGCCGGGGTTCAGCAGGGTGACGACCGTCGCCAGCACCTCCCCGACCCGGCGCCCGGCCTCCCGGGCCAGCGCCGCCGCCTCCGGGTGCCCGGCGGCCAGCAGGTCCCGCACGTCCGACCCGGACTCCGCCCGCACCCCCTTCTCGGCCAGCCGCCGGGCGACCGCGCCGCCGCTCGCGAGGGCCGCGAGACAGCCGTACGACCCGCAGCGGCACAGCGCCTCCGCGCCCCCGGGGACCCGGATGTGCCCGATGTCCCCGGCGCCGCCGTCGATCCCCCGGAAGATCGAGCCGTCGACCACGACCCCCGCGCCGATGCCGGTCGACACCTTGACCAGGACGAACGCCGAGCACTCGGGGTGGCCGGTGCGCTGTTCGCCGTAGGCCATGAGGTTGGCGTCGTTGTCCACCAGCACCGGGACCGCCGGGGGGAGCCCCGGGGCCGCGAGCCGTGCGGCGGTGAGCCGTGACGCCGGGTGCCCCGGAGCCGCCGCCCCGGACCCCGGCCGTCCCGGCACGGCGTGCCCCGCCGCGCCGCCCGTCCGCTCCGCGAACGCTCTCGCCAGGCGGCCTCGTATGTCGTAGCCGTCCCAGCCGGGCATCATCGGCGGCTGCACCACCCGGCCCGTCTCGCTGTCCACCGGACCGGGCACGGCCAGTCCTATGCCGCAGACCTCCTCCGCCCGGTGGCCCGCCTTCTCCAGCAGCTCGGCGAACCAGCCGCCCAGCTCGCCGAGCACGACGTCCGGGCCGTCCTCGACGGCCAGCGTCCCGGAGTGCTCCGCGAGCATCTCGCCGGTCAGGGACAGCACGGCCGCGCGCGCGTGCCGGGTGTCCAGGTCGGCGGCGAGCACCACCGCGTGCGCGTCGTCGAACTCCAGGGTGATCGAGGGGCGGCCGCCCAGCGGCGAGTCGACCGGGCCGCCGGCGCCCTCGCGCAGCCAGCCCGCGCGGAACAGGCGGTCCAGGCGCTGGCCGACGGTCGCGCGGGAGAGGCCCGTCGCCTGCTGGAGGGCGCCGCGTGTGGTCGCCCGCCCGCTGCGCACCAGTTCCAGCAGATCCCCGGCGCTGGCCTGACCACCGGCCCTGCCGGTCCGTCCCGGACGCCCAGTCATGCACACCCCCTTGTGTTTCTCAAGCTTGCATTACATATTGAGTTTTGCGTGTTAAATAGACGTAACCCTACGGTAGCCCCTGCCGAACCAGGTGGCCTCGTCGTCTTCGGGGAGCCCCGAGTGGATCGCACCGCCCAGCTCATCGCCCCTCCGGCGGAGTACGCCGTTGCATACGATCCGGCGGCTCCGCCGGGTTCGCCGCACCTCGGGGCACTGCGCCGCGGGGCGGTGGAGGTGCTGGAAGGCAACTGGACGGGCACGTCGACGGTGCCCTCGCGCCGGCTGTACCCGCACCAGTGGTCCTGGGACTCGGCCTTCATCGCGATCGGGCTGCGGCACGTCTCGGCGCGCCGGGCGCAGACCGAGCTGGAGACGCTGCTGGACGCCCAGTGGGGTGACGGGCGGATCCCGCACATCGTCTTCAACCCCTCCGTGCCGCTCGACGCGTACTTCCCGAGCCCCGACTTCTGGCGCTCCTCGACCGCGGGGCGCGCTGCGGGCGCCCCGCGCACCGTACAGACCTCGGGCATCGTGCAGCCACCGGTGCACGCGCTCGCCGCCTGGCTGGTGCACCGCGCCGACCCGGGGCTCTCCCGGGCACGGGGCTTCCTCGCCCGGGTCTACCCGCGGCTGGCCGCCTGGCACCGCTATCTGCTGCACCGGCGCGACCTCGGCGGGGGCGGGCTCGTGTCCGTCGTCCACCCGTGGGAGCAGGGGATGGACAACGCGCCCTCGTGGGACGCCCCGCTCGCCCGGATCACCCCGGCGCCGGCCCGCTCCTTCCGCCGCGCCGACCTCGACCACGGGGCCGCCGAGGACCGGCCGACGGATCTCGACTACGGGCGGTACGTACGGCTGGCGGCGGACTACCGGGACGGGCGGTACGCCGACGGGGACGGCGACTTCGCCGTCGAGGACCCCTCCTTCAACGCGCTGCTCATCGCCTCCGAGCACGCCCTCGCACGGATCGCGCGGGAACTGGGGGCGACGGCCACCGCCCGCCACGCGCGCGCGGAGCGGCTGACGGCGGCGCTCGTCGAGCGGCTGTGGGACCCGGCGGAGGGCATGTTCTTCTGCCGTGACCTGCGCGGCGGGGTGCTCGTGCGCGAGCGGGGCGTCTCCGGACTCGTCCCGCTGCTCCTGCCCGGACTGCCGCGCGACGTGGTCACGGCCGTCGTGGGCACCCTGCGGGGTCCGCACTTCGGTGTCGGTACGACCACCCGTCTCGTCCCCAGCTACGACCTGCTGGGCGAGGCCTTCGACCCGCACCGCTACTGGCGCGGCCCGGCCTGGTTCAACACCGGCTGGCTCCTGGAACGGGGCCTGCGGCTGCACGGGCGCACCACCGACGCGGACGCGCTGCGCCGGGCCGCCCTGGACACCGCCCTCACCACGGACTTCGCCGAGTACGTCGACCCGTACACCGGCGAGGCCTGCGGCGCGACCGGCTTCAGCTGGACCGCCGCGCTCACGCTCGACCTGCTCCACCAGCACACCACGGCCATCAAGGGAGGGGACCAGGGATGACGGACCGGCATCATCTGCTCGTGTACGGCGGGACGTTCGCCGCCGTGGGCGACCGCGGGGACATCAGCGGCGTACGGGGCGCCGGCTCCTCTCCGGAGGGGGTGTTCGTCAGGGACGCCCGGCACCTCAGCCGGTGGCAGCTGACGATCGACGGCGCGGTCCCGGAGGCGCTCGCGCCGGTCGCGGGCGGGGACACCGTGCGCTGTGTGCTCGTCCCGCGCGGCGGGCGCAACGAGCCGCCGTCCTGCACGCTCTTCCGTGAACAGGCCGTCGGGGACGGGGCGTTCGTGGAGTCGGTCAGGGTCGTCAGCAACCGGCCGGTGGCGACGACGGTCCGGCTGGCCCTGACCGTCGACGCGGACTTCACCGACCAGTTCGAGCTGCGCTCCGACCACCGTACGTACGCGAAGACGGGAGCCGTCCGCCGCCGCCAGGTCCTCGACGACGGCGTGGAGTTCACCTACCAGCGCGGCGAGTGGAAGTCCTGTACGACGGTGACCGCCGAGCCCGCGCCGGACGGCGTCGAGGAGACCGGCACCGGGGCCCGCCGCCTGGTGTGGAGTCTCGAACTGGAGGCGCACGGCTCCGCCGAGCTGGTCCTGCGGGTGATGGCCCGGCCGCACGGCGAGAAGCGAGCGCTGCGGGTGCCCCGCTCCCCTTCCGCGATGGCCGAAAAGCTACTTGCGCAGGAGGGCGACTTCATGGAAGGTGTCGCTTTTCCTACGGAATGGCCCGAACTGGCGACCGCCTGTGTTCGAGGGCTCGCGGATCTGGCCGTGCTCCAGGTCCACGCGACCGGTCCGGACGGCGAGGAGCTGCGCGTCCCGGCCGCCGGAGCCCCCTGGTTCCTCACCCTGCTCGGCCGTGACGCCCTGCTCACCTCCCTCTTCGCCCTCCCGTACCGCCCGCAGCTCGCCGCCGCCACGCTCCCGGCCCTCGCCGCCACCCAGGCCACCGAGACCGGCGCGCAGTCGGTGTCCCAGCCCGGCAAGATCGTCCACGAGGTGCGGCACGGCGAGCTGGCCCACTTCGGGCAGGTCCCGTTCGGCCGCTACTACGGCTCGGTCGACGCGACGCCGCTCTTCCTGGTCGTCCTCGGCGCGTACGTCGAGCAGACCGGCGACACCGCGACGGCCCGCCGCCTGGAGCAGCACGCGCGCGCCGCGATCGGCTGGATGCTGGACCACGGCGGGCTGACCTCCCGGGGCTATCTGGTCTACCGCGCCGACCAGGGCGGCCTCGCCAACCAGAACTGGAAGGACTCCCCCGGCGCCATCTGCTCCGCGGACGGCACCCGCGCCACCGGAGCGGTCATGGCGGCGGGGGCCCAGGGATACGCGTACGACGCGCTGCGCCGCACGGCGTGGCTCGCGCGCACGGTCTGGGAGGACCCGACCTACGCGGCCCTCCTCGAACAGGCGGCCGCCGACCTCCGCGACCGCTTCCAGCGGGACTTCTGGATGCCGGAGCGGTCCTTCCCGGCGCTCGCGCTGGACGGGGAGGGCCGCCAGGTCGACGCGCTGGCGTCGGACGCCGGGCATCTGCTGTGGTCCGGCCTGCTGGACAAGGAGTACGGCGAGGTCGTCGGCCGGCGCCTCCTGGAGCCGGACTTCTTCTCCGGGTGGGGCGTGCGCACGCTGGCGGCCGGGCAGCCGGCGTACCACCCGCTGTCGTACCACCGCGGCTCGGTCTGGCCGCACGACAACGCGCTGATCACGCTGGGGCTCGCCCGCTACGGCCTGCACGACGAGGCCCGCGCGGTCGCCCACGCCCTGGTCGACGCGGCGACGGCGACAGGTCACCGGCTCCCGGAGGTGCTCGCCGGCTACGGCCGCGACACCCACGCGGAACCGGTTCCGTACCCGCACGCGTGCGTACGGGAATCCCGTTCGGCGGCGGCGCCGTTGGCGCTGCTCACAGCGGTCGGAGGGGCGTAGCGCCCACCGCGGGCGGGTGCTTGGCGTGACGTTTGCACGGTGTTTGCCGAGGACTGGCCGAGGGGGCTGAACGCGGGCCGAGGGCAGGCCGTACGAAACTGAGGCGGATCCGACTTCCCGCGTGGGATCCGCCGAACCACCGGGCTTCGTACGGAAGGACCCTCGGGTGCCTGTCTCCACTCGCTCATCCCAGCCGCCGGTTTCGAGAGAACCCGAGGACGACGCCGTGATGTCCGCGGGCGCCGAGAATTCCACGGCCGCTGAGCAACCGACGGCACCTCGGGAACCGGCGGCCACCGGTTCCTCGGCCGCCTCCGAAGCACCGGCGACGGCCGAGGAACCGCCGGGCCCGGCTGCGCCGACAGCCACCGGGGACCCGGCCACCACCGAAGCACCGGCGACGACGGCGCCCACCGAGAACCCGCTCGCGTCCGAGGAGCAGGCCGCCACCGAGGAACCGGCGGCCGCCGATGTCCCGGCCCCGTCCACAGCACCTGCCACCACCGAAGGACCGGCACCCGCCGAGCATCCAGCCGCGTCCGGAGAAACAGCGGCAGCCGCCGAGCACCCGGCCCCCTCCGGAGAAGCCGAGGGCTCCGGAGAATCGGCGGCCCCCGACGAACCCGCCGCGTCCGCGGAACCCACCACACCCGCGGAACCCGCCACACCCGTAGAACCCGCCACACCCGCGGAACCCGCCGCTGTCCAAGAAGCGGCGGGCGCCGGGGAATCGGCGGGGGCGGAAGAGCCCGCGGGGGCGGCAGAACCGGTCGGGGCGCCAGAACCCGACGGGGCGCCAGAACCGGCCGCGGCGGCACAGCAGACCGGGGCGGAACAGCCGGCAGGCGCCGGGGGTGGCTCTCTCAAGGCTCGTTTCGCCCGCGCGTGGGGCTGGCGGGAGCGGCATCCCCGGGCCGCCCGGGTGGTGTGGTGGACGGTGACCGTCCTCTCCCTCGTGCTCGTGCTCGGCGCACTGCTGCTGCCGAACCGGCTGGCCGCACTCCAGGTGAACCGGTTCGTCCGGCTGCCGGGTGAGGCGATCATCGGGGCGGCGGTGCTGCTGGCGCTGCCGCGCAGGCCGAGAGTGGCGCTGGCGGCGCTCGGCGGCGCGGTCCTCGGCGCGCTGACCGTGCTGAACCTGCTCGACATGGGCTTCCTGGAGTATCTGGGCCGGGACTTCAACCTGGTCCTGGACTGGGGCCTGCTGGACGACGCCCAGTCGTATCTGGCCGACACCATGGGGAAGACCGCCGCCGGCGCCGCCGCGATCGGCGTCGTCCTGCTCGTCGTCCTCGTGCTGGCGCTGATGGCGTTGGCGACGGTCCGGGTGAGCGATCTCCTGGTGCGCGACACCCGGCGGGCCACCCGGGTCACGCTGATCGCGGGCACCGCCTGGATCACCTGCTCGGTGCTGGGTCTGCAGTACGCCGGGATCCCGGTCGCCTCCGAGCGGGTCGCGAACCGGCTGGAGTCGGAGGCCAGGCAGGTGCGGGCGACGATCCGGGACGAGGCGGCCTTCGGCAAGGAGGCCCGCAGCGACACCTTCGGCAACACGCCGGCCGACCAGCTCGTGCCCGATCTGCGCGGCAAGGACATGATCTTCACGTTCATCGAGAGCTACGGCCGCAGCGCCATCGAGGACCCGGTCATCGCGCCCGGCGTCGACGCGACCCTGGAAGCCCGTACCGAGGCCCTGGCGAAGGCCGGCTTCCACGCCAAGAGCGGCTGGCTGACCTCGGCGACGTACGGCGGGAGCAGCTGGCTCGGCCACTCCACCACGCTGTCCGGCCTGTGGGTCGACAACCAGCAGCGCTACCGGACGGTGATGGCCAGCGACCATCTGTCCCTCACCAAGGCGTTCCAGAAGACGGGCGCCTGGGACACGGTCGGTGTCATGCCGGGGGTGCAGAAGGGCTGGCCGGAGGCGGAGTTCTACGGTCTGGACAAGGTCTACAACGCCTTCCAGATGGGCTACCAGGGGCCGAAGTTCAGCTGGTCGACCATGCCCGACCAGTACGCGCTGGAGGCGTTCCAGAAGCTGGAGCACGGCAAGAAGCGCGACAAGCCGCTGATGTCGGAGATCATCCTGACCTCCAGCCACCAGCCCTGGGCGCCGATCCCGACGATGGTCGGCTGGGACGAGCTGGGCGACGGCTCGGTCTTCGAGGACATCGAGGCGGCCGGCAAGAAGGCGTCCGACATCATCGCCGACTCCACCAAGTCCAAGGAGGAGTACGGCAAGTCGGTCCAGTACTCGGTGACCGCGCTGACCGAGTGGCTGGAGCGCTACGGCACCGACGACACCGTCCTGGTCTTCCTCGGCGACCACCAGCCCATCTCCCGGGTCAGCGGCCAGAACGCCAGCCGGGACGTGCCGGTCTCGATCGTCGCCAAGGACCCGAAGGTCCTCGACAGGATCGCCGCCTGGAACTGGACCGACGGTCTCAAGCCGGCCCACGACGCCCCGGTGTGGAAGATGAGTTCGTTCCGCGACCGCTTCCTGACGGCGTACGGCTCGACCCCGCACCCCCGCAACGGCTGATCGCCGTAAGGCGGTTCAGCCGCCGGAGGTGTCCAGCTCCGCGTCCTCGCTCACGCCCGCGCAGTCGTACGGGTCCTTCAGCCAGCCGTCCGGCAGCACCACCCGGTTGTTGCCGGACGTACGGCCGCGGGGCCCGTCGGCACCGGCGGGCCAGGCCTGGCCGAGGTCCAGCTCGTCGAGCCCGGAGCGGAGTTCCTCCAGCGAGGAGGTGACGGCGAGCCGCTTGCGCATCTCCGAGCCGACCGCGAACCCCTTGAGATACCAGGCGACATGCTTGCGGAAGTCGACGACTCCCTTGGTTTCGTCGCCGATCCACTCCCCGAGCAGCGTGGCGTGCCGGACCATCACCTCGGCGACCTCGCGCAGTGAGGGACGCGCGATGTCCTGCGTACGCCCCTCGAAGGCGGCGACCAGGTCCGCGAACAGCCACGGGCGGCCCAGGCACCCCCGCCCGACCACCACGCCGTCGCAGCCGGTCTCGCGCACCATCCGCAGCGCGTCCTCGGCCGACCAGATGTCGCCGTTGCCGAGCACGGGGATCTCCGGGACGTGCTCCTTGAGGCGGGCGATGGCGTCCCAGTCGGCGGTGCCGCCGTAGTGCTGGGCGGCGGTGCGGCCGTGCAGCGCGATGGCGGTGACGCCCTCCTCGACGGCGATCCGGCCGGCGTCGAGGTAGGTGATGTGGTCGTCGTCGATGCCCTTGCGCATCTTCATCGTCACCGGGAGGTCGCCGGCGCCGGCCACCGCCTCGCGCAGGATGGCGCGGAGCAGGTTGCGCTTGTAGGGGAGGGCGGAACCGCCGCCCTTCCTGGTGACCTTCGGGACCGGGCAGCCGAAGTTCAGGTCGATGTGGTCGGCGAGGTCCTCCTCCGCGATCATGCGGACGGCCTTGCCGACGGTCGCGGGGTCGACGCCGTACAGCTGGATCGAGCGCGGCTTCTCGGTCGCGTCGAAGTGGATCAGCTGCATGGTCTTCTCGTTGCGCTCGACCAGCGCCCGGGTGGTGATCATCTCGCTCACGAAGAGGCCCTTGCCACCGCTGAACTCCCTGCACAGGGTGCGGAAGGGCGCGTTTGTGATGCCGGCCATGGGGGCCAGGACGACGGGCGGCAGGACGGCGTGCGGGCCGATCCGCAGGGTCGTGTTCTTCGTGGGCGCGGTCGTGGGCATTCCCCCATTGTCACGCATCGGCCGGGGTGCCCGGCCGCCGCCGGGGCACCACCCGGCGTGATCATGTAACAACCATTAGTTAGACGCACTATCGACACGCGCGTACGATGGGGCGCATGCCCGAGCTCAGCCCTCGCCGACGTCTGCTGGTCCTCGCGATCTGCTGTATGAGCCTGCTGATCGTGAGCCTCGACAACACCGTCCTCAATGTCGCGCTGCCCTCGATGGAGCGCGACCTGCACGCCTCCACCGCCGGCCTGCAGTGGACGATCGACGCCTACACGCTCGTCCTGGCCACCCTGCTGATGCTCGCGGGCTCCACGGCCGACCGCATCGGCCGCAAGAAGGTGTTCATGGCGGGCCTGGTGGTGTTCTCGCTGGGCTCGCTGCTCTGCTCCCTCGCGCCCGGTCTGGAGCTGCTGATCGCGGCCCGGATGGTGCAGGCGGTCGGCGGCTCGATGCTGAACCCGGTCGCCATGTCGATCATCACCAACACCTTCACCGACCCGCGTGAGCGCGCCCGCGCGATCGGCGTGTGGGGAGCGGTCGTGGGCATTTCCATGGCGGCCGGCCCGCTGCTGGGCGGTCTGCTGGTGGAGTCGGTCGGCTGGCGCTCGATCTTCTGGCTCAACCTGCCGGTGGGCCTGGCGGCGCTCCTCCTCACCCTCCGCTACGTCCCCGAGTCCCGCGCCCCGAAGGCCCGCCGCCCCGACCCGGTCGGCCAGCTGCTGGTCATCGCGCTCTTCGGCTCCCTGACGTACGCGATCATCGAGGCGCCCGAGGCGGGCCTCGCGGTCAGCGGCCCCTTCGCGGCGGTGGCCCTGGCCGCGCTGACCGGCCTGCTGATCTACGAGCCCCGCCGCGCCGAACCCCTCATCGACCTGCGGTTCTTCCGCTCGGCGCCGTTCAGCGGGGCGACGGTGGTGGCGATCAGCGCGTTCGCCGCGCTGGGGGGGTTCCTGTTCCTGTCGACTCTGTATCTGCAGAACGTCCGGGGCCTGGACGCGCTGCACGCGGGCCTGTGGATGCTGCCGATGGCCGTCCCGACGTTCCTGTGCGCGCCCCTGTCCGGCCGTCTCGTGGGCACCCGCGGCCCCCGGCTGCCACTGGTCGTCGCGGGGAGCGCGCTGACGACGAGCGCGCTGCTGTTCGCCGCGTTCGACGCGGAGACGTCGAACGTGACGCTGTTCCTCGGGTACGCGCTGTTCGGGGTGGGCTTCGGCTTCGTGAACGCGCCGATCACGAACACGGCGGTGTCCGGGATGCCCCGCAGCCAGGCGGGGGTGGCGGCCGCGGTCGCGTCCACCAGCCGTCAGCTGGGCCAGACCCTGGGCGTCGCGGTGGTCGGCGCGGTGCTGGCGGCGGGCGTGAGCACGACGTCGTACCGCGAGACGTTCGTCGCGGCCGCGGTCCCCGGCTGGTGGATCCTCACCGTCTGCGGGCTGTCGGTGCTCGTCCTCGGTGCCCTGACGACCGGACCGTGGGCCAGGCGGACGGCCGAGCGCACGGCGGAACGCCTGGAGGCCAGGGACGTCCGGGAGGCGGCGGGCGTCAGCGCCTGACCTCGCGCCGCGCTCCCGGCCACGGCGGGGTCACTGCGGACCGGGTCCGCCGAACATCAGGTGCAGCTTCTCCAGCCGCTCGCGGGTCACCTCGTCCACCGGCGTGTACGTCACCATCCGGGGCCCGTGCTCCGGGCCGAGCCACAGGTCCGTGTGGCACACGGTGAGGAGGCCGACGTAGGGGTTGCGGAACTCCTTGGTCTTGGTCCGGTTGACCACGACCTCGTAGCGCTCCCAGTTCTCGCGGAACTCCGGGGACTCCGTCTGGAGCCGCTTGACCAGCATCTTCCAGGCGGGCTCGGAGAGATGACCGGCCATGGAGGCGCGCAGCTTGGCCGCCATCAGGCGCATCGTCTCGTCGAGGTGGACGATGGCGGCCCGCCAGTCGGGGTTCGTGTGCACCAGGAGCATGCAGTTGCGGTCCTCGGGCGGGATGGCGTCGAGGTCGCTGAACAGGCGGGCGTAGGTGCGGTTGTAGGCCAGGATGTCGTAGCGGCTGTTCTGGACGCAGGCGGGCAGCGGGTCGAGCTGGTCCAGCGTCGTGCGCACGGAGTCAGTGACGCCCTCGCAGTGCGCGGCGGGCGTCGGATCGGTGGCGCCGGCCAGCTGGAAGAGGTGGACGCGTTCGGTCCTGTCGAGCATCAGGGTGCGGGCGAGGGCGTCCAGGACCTGGACGGAGACATGGATGTCCCGGGCCTGTTCGAGCCAGGTGTACCAGGTGACGCCGACCGCCGAGAGATGGGCGACCTCCTCACGGCGCAGCCCGGGCGTGCGGCGGCGGGCGCCGCGCGGGAGGCCGACCTGTTCCGGGGTGATCCGCTCGCGGCGGCTGCGCAGGAAGGCGGCGAGTTCGTGGCGCCGTATCTCCGAGCTGCTGTTCCGCGGGGCGGCCGCCGTCTGCCGGAGCGACTCCTGGGCCATCGTCGTCATGCCTCCAGCGTGCCGCCGTCCGGACCCTGTTGCCAGGTACTCCTTCTACCAGGATAAGAACACTCTGGTACCCGTCTGGGGCGCGGCGCAGGCTCGGGGGCGTGACTGAGACAACCCGGACCACCACCACCGCCGCCCCGCCGGGCGCCCGCGGCTCGTCGGCCGCCCCCGCCCTCGGCTCCCTCGGGCTCTTCACCGTGCTGCTCGGCGCGGCCCTGCCCCTCATCGACTTCTTCATCGTCAACGTCGCCCTGCCCACCATCGGCCGGGACCTCGCCGCGAGCGAGTCCGTCCTGGAACTCGTCGTCGCCGGGTACGGGGTCGCGTACGCCGTGCTCCTCGTCCTCGGCGGCCGGCTCGGTGACCTCTTCGGCCGGCGCCGGCTCTTCCTCGGCGGCATGGCCGCCTTCGGTCTGACGTCGCTGGCCTGCGGACTCGCGCCCGAGGCCTGGTCGCTGGTCGCGGCGCGGGTCGCGCAGGGCGCCTCGGCGGCCGTCATGGTCCCGCAGGTGCTCGCCACCATCCAGTCCGCCACCGAGGGGACGCGGCGCGCCAGGGCGATGAGTCTCTACGGCGCGACGGCCGGCCTGTCCATGGTGGCGGGCCAGATCCTGGGAGGCGTCCTGGTCGCGGCGGACATCGCCGGCTCGGGGTGGCGTTCCGTGTTCCTGGTGAACGTCCCCGTGGTGGTCGTGGGCCTGGTCCTCGCCGTCCGTACGGTCCCCGGGACGCGCTCCCCGCGTCCGGAGCCGGTGGACGGTCCCGGCACGGTCCTGCTCGCCGCGGCCCTGCTGGCCCTTCTCGCGCCGCTCACCGAGGGCCGGGCGGCGGGCTGGCCGCTGTGGACGTGGCTGTCCCTGGCCGCGTTCCCGCTGGTGGCGGCGGCGTTCTACGCGGTGGAGCGCAGGGCCGACCGGCGCGGCCGTACGCCGCTCGTACCGCCGAGCCTGCTCGCGCTGACGACGCTGCGGCGCGGGCTGACGATCATGGCACCGCTGGCCGTGGGCTTCAGCGGGTTCATGTTCGTGGTGGCGGTGGCGCTGCAGGGCGGGGCGGGCCTGGGGCCGGTCCGGGCCGGACTGGCGCTCGCCCCCATGGCGCTGGCGTTCTTCGCCGCCTCGCTGGCCGGTCCCCGGCTGGTGGCCCGGTTCGGGTCGCGGGTGGTGACGGCGGGGGCGGTGCTGCAGGGCGTGGGCATCGTGCTGATCGTGCTCGCGGTCCGCGCCGACTGGCCCGACGTGGGCTTCGTGAGCCTGCTGCCGGGCACGGCGGTCGCGGGCGCCGGCCAGGCGCTCCAACTGCCCGTCGTCATGCGGATCGTGATGTCCGAGGTGCCGCCGGCCCGGGCGGGCGTCGGCAGCGGGATGATGGTGACGACCCAGCAGGCGTCGCTGGCACTGGGCGTGGCCACCCTCGGCACCCTCTTCCTCTCCCTGGTCCCGGGGATGGGCATGCGCGACGCGCTGACGACGACGCTGGCCGTGCAGGTGGGCGGGGTGGTCCTGACGGGGCTGCTCAGCCTGCGGCTGCCGCGCGGGGTGCGGTGAGTCCGACGGCGGCCCGCACTACGGCTTGGCCAACTCCTCCGGCCGAACCCCCCGTTGATGTTGTTCTTGCGGCACACTCCATGCCTGCCGGAGCAGGAAGGGACTAACGGGTGACAGGAGGCGTCGTGCCGTCGATCGACTCGAGCAAGGTGAGCCGCTGGGACCAGCACGGGCGCGAGCACGTCGTGCGGGTGCAGCGGACGGGAGTGCAGCGCACCATCAGATGTGACACCTGCGGCTGGCGCAAGGGCGCCCAGTTCCTGCCGTGGCTCAAGGCGACGGAGCACCTGGCCGATGCCCATCAGGCGACGGTGGATCCGGCGGCGGGGGCGCAGCGGCGATGAGTTCCGGGGACGCGGGGGGGTACCGCGGGCGCCTGAAGCGGCGGGAGCCCGCCCGTCGGGAGGCGGCGCTGCGGGTGCTCACTCAGCTGCTGGGCGCCCTGCGGATCCGGCGTCGAGGTCGCTGACCAGGGTGCGCAGGACCGGCCCGTACTCGGGGTGGGCCAGGGCGTGGGCCATCTGGGCGACCAGGTAGTCGGCGGGGTTGCCGGTGTCGTACCAGCGGCCCTGGATGACCTGGCCGTAGACCGCCCTGGTGGACGCGTAGGCGTTGATCGCGTCGGTCAGGTAGATCTCGCCGGTGCGGTGCTCGTACCAGCGGCGGGTCTGCTCGCGCAGTTCGTCGACGATGCCGGGGGTGATGACATAGCCGCCGATGGCCGCGTAGGAGGACGGCGCGTCGGCGGGGGCCGGCTTCTCGACCAGGCCCGTGATGCGGAGGGTGCCGCCGCCGAGGTCCTCCTTGACGAGGGGGACGCCGTAGCGCTGGGAGTCGGCGGGGTCCATCGGCATGAGGGCGAGAACGGGGCAGCCGGTCTGCTCGTGGGCGCGGATCAGCTGCTGGGCCCGGGGCACCTCGGCCACGAACACGTCGTCGGGCCACAGGACCAGGACGGGCTCGTCGCCGAAGGAGCGGGCGGCGTTGAGGACGGGGGTGCCGTTGCCGTAGGGGCCGCGCTGGTCGAGGTAGGTGATGTGGCCCCGGCGGGCCAGCTCGGCGACCTCCTCGACCGCGTCCGCGTAGGCGGTCTTGCCGTCGGCGCGCAGCTGGTCGACGAGGGCCGGGTTGGGGCGGAAGTGGTCCTGGATGAGGGACTTGCCGCCGGAGACGACGATGGTGATGTCCGTGATGCCGGAGTCCACCAGTTCCCGCACGGTGTGCTCGATGACCGGCTTGTCGCCGACCGGCAGCATCTCCTTCGGGGTGGCCTTGGTGAGCGGCAGCAGACGGGAGCCGAGTCCGGCGGCGGGGATCACGGCCCTGCGGATCGTCGGCGGCATCAGGCACCCCTCGTCCTCGTCCTCGCTCCCCGGTTCGCTCCGGTTCCTCTCCGGCCGGTGGGCACGACTCTAGGCCCTCAGCCCCCTCAGCAGCAGCTCCACCACCGCCGCGAAGTCGGCCTCGGCCTCCGGCCGCTCCCACTCCCCGAGGTATCCGGGGTCGTGGAAGCGGCCGGTGGCCTGGAAGACGGCTCGCGCCTCGGTCGCCGGGTCGGCGACGGTGAAGTCGCCGGCCTCGGCCCCGGCCGCGATGATCCGCGTGAGCTGGCCGGTCAGGTCGGCGATGTGCTCGCCGACCACCGCGCCGCTCTCCCTGGACAGCACCATGTACGTGGCGAACAGCTCCGGGTCGCCGCCCGCCTTGCGCCGCTTGGCCTCGAAGAGGGCGGCGAGCCAGTCGCGCAGCCGGGTCCCCGGGTCGCGGGTCTCGTCGGCGGCGATGCCCGCCAGAGCGTCCGACGTACGGTCGAGCCACCGCTTCGTGACCGCCTCGCGCAGCGCCGCCTTCGTACGGAAGTGCCGGTAGACGCTGCCATGGCTGACGCCGAGCGCCCGGGCCACGTCCACCACGGTGGCCTTGGCCGGGCCGTGGCGGCGCAGCACCTCCTCGGTCGCTTCGAGGATGCGCTCGGCGGTCAGGGTCTCGGTGGTCGGTGCCATGCCCTAGACGGTACCCGGCACCACGATCACTGCTCCGTGCCGAGATGTGCCATCTGCGGGGCCGGGTAGCGGGTGCCGGCCGCCGCGCCGGCCGGTACGGCCTCCTCGATCGCCGCCAGATCCGTCTCGTCGAGTACGACGTCCAGGGCGCCCAGCGACTCGGTGAGCCGCTCCCGGGTGCGGGCCCCGACCAGCGGCACGATGTCCTCGCCCCGGGAGAGGACCCAGGCGGTCGCGATCTGCGCGACGGTGACGCCCTTGCCGTCGGCGATCTTGCGCAGGGCCTCGACGAGGTCGAGGTTGCGCTGGAGGTTGTCCCCCTGGAAGCGGGGCGAGACGCCGCGGAAGTCGTCCGGCCCGAACCGCTGGTCACGGGTCACATGGCCGGAGATCAGGCCCCGCGAGAGGACTCCGTACGCGGTGACGCCGATGCCCAGCTCGCGCATGGTCGGCAGGATCTTCCGCTCGATGTCCCGGGTGATGATCGCGTATTCCAGCTGGACGTCGGAGATGGGCGCGGTGGCGGCGGCCCGCCGGATGTTCTCCGCGCTGGCCTCGCTGAGGCCGATGTGGCGGACGTACCCCTTCTCGACGAGTTCGGCGATCGCGCCGACCGTCTCCTCGATCGGAACGTCCGGGTCGACGCGGGCGATGCGGTAGACGTCGATGTGGTCGAGGCCGAGGCGCTGGAGCGAGTACGCGGCGAAGTTCCGCACGGCGGCGGGCCGGCCGTCCTGGCCGCCCCAGCCGCCGTCGGGGTCCCGCAGGGCACCGAACTTCACACTGACCAGGGCCTGTTCGCGGCGGGCCGCGGGGGCCGTGCGCAGGGCTTCGCCGACCAGCATCTCGTTGTGCCCCATGGCGTAGAAGTCGCCGGTGTCGAGCAGGGTCACACCCGCTTCCAGGGCGGCGTGGACGGTGGCGATCGCCTCGGTGCGGTCGGCGTCGCCGTACACGGCGGAGGACATGCCCATGCAGCCCAGGCCGAGGGCGGAGACCTGGGGGCCGGTGCTGCCGAGAGTACGCGTGGGAAGGCTCATGCCCCCACCCTGACATGACGACTGACAGATTTCAATATCTGTCAGTCGTCAGTCCTCACCCTTCACCGCTCTTGGTGCACTACGTGAAGTTCACGTCGATCACCTGGTAGAAGGCGTTGCCGGTGTCCGCCACCTCCCATACGCCGAGAACGACGTGATAGCCCTCACGCTGCGGCAGCGTGATCGTGTGCTCCACCGGAGCCTGCGGGGGATCCGGCAGCTCCCAGTACGGCGTGTCCCCGTTCGGCTCCAGCCGCGCGAACGGCTCGGCCTCGAACTGCGCCCGCGACAGCGGCTGCGACGGATCCCAGCCGCTCTTCGTGACGAAGTAGTTGTAGCGACGCGTCTTGTGCCGCATCGAGAAGTTCCAGACGACCTTCTGCTGCGCACCCGACGCGAGATCGACCTTCCGCCAGTCCCGCACCTCGTCAAGCCGAGGGGCACCACCGTCGGTGTAACCCGCACTGGCGATCTTCCCGTCCGGCGGCGGCGTGGCACTGACGACGTCAGAGGGCTGCAGGGGATCCGTCAGGCCCGCCTGCGTCGCAGGGAAGAACTTGCCCGCCTCCAGCGCGTTGGACGGATAACCGTCGTTGAACAGAAGGGCCGCCCGGGACGGCGGCTGGGTCACCCACCCGTGGAGCGGGGCGACATCCTGGTCGGAGCGCGTGGTCTTCGCTGTTGCCATCGCTGCTGTTCCTCCTCCTCGGCAGGCACACCCCGGCGACGTACGCGAAGGGTGTCCTTGAGGTCTTCGTGCCGTCCGGATCCGGAGGCACCGCCGCGGCCTGCTGCCTGCGGCTCTCTTCAGCTCTGCGTGCCGGGCTCCGACCCGTCACGTTCATGGCCATGGAGATCAGGCCCGTCGAGCTGCCGGACTTCAGGCTCACACGGACGCCGGCGGTCAGCATCCGCATGTGCGCCGAACCGGTGAACAGCGCAGACGCGCTGCCGAGGAGGGCGTCAGGTCAGACGGAGAAGCGTGCGTGCTTCACGGCACCCACGAAATGCCCCCAGGCAGCCGCCTCGATGACGAGCACACCGCGGGCGGGGGCCTTGCTGTCCCGGACGGGGACGAGGGCGGGGATGTCGTCGGCGACTTCGAGGCAGGCGCCGCCGTCCTGGTTGCTGTAGCTGCTCTTGCGCCACGTCACGTCGCTCAGGTCAATGGCTCGCATGGCGCTTCCTCCAGCATCCGTTCGATGAACTGCCGCGATTCGCCCGGGGACAGAGCCAAGTCGCGTACTCGATCGTATCGGAGCTGCAGGCGCTCAACCGAGGCCGATTCCTGGACGAGTTCGCCCGAGTAGCCGGTCTCCACCCAGGCCACGGTCTGGCCGTCCAGACCTCGCAGAAAGATGGTGTCAGTGTTCGCGAGCCCGTGAAGTCCGGCGGGCCACGGCAACACCTGGAGGGTGACGTTGAGGCGGTGGCCCATCATGCCCAGGTGCTCCAACTGTGCACGCCATTCATCAGGCTCCTCCAGTGGAGTACGCAGCACCGCCTCCGAGAGAATCACGCGGAACTGAAGCGGATCCTCCCTCAGCAGCACGTCACGCCGCCCGATCCGAGCCTCGACCTGCGCTTCCAGCTCGTCCCCCTTGAGCCCGCCCTTCCTGAGCAACTCGCGTGCGTACTCGGGGGTCTGCAGTAGCCCCGGCAGGATGCTCGGCGAGTACTGCCACACACTCACAGCCTCTGCTTCCAGCACCATGTACCTCCGGTACCGCTCCTTGAACTGCGTCGGATCCGCCATCGCCAGTTCCCACAGCGCCAGCAGCAGTCCCGGCGTCCCGTAGTACTGGTCGAGAGCCTGGACCACCTCGGGACTGCCGAGGGTGTGTCCCGTCTCCAACTTCCCGAACAATGACCAGTCCCAGCCGACTTTCTCCCCCAGCTCACGCAGGCTGTCGCCCTTCGCTGCCCGCAGCAAGCGCAACTCCTCCGCGAACCGCTGCCTCGGCTCCTGGCTCCGCCCCGTGATCACTCGCCTCGGCGGCATCGCATCGCGTCCCTCCGTGGAATTTGTGGAATCTACGCCGCCCGGCGACGAACAACCCCTCGTCAACGGCGTGCCGATCCCCGCCGCGAGGCCATCCTGTCGACAGCCCCCACCACCCAGAGTAGCCCAACCCTCACATTTGGTAGGAAAGTTGGGTAAAAGGAGTGACCCCATGCAGCACGAACCCGGCGCCCTCCTCTACGACCCCGCCACGGACAAGGTCGGCGAGTACCAGGACCGCTCCGGCCCCTACGCGATGCTCCGCCCCCTCGGCGGCGGCCGGGAATGGCAGGCCGACCCCGCCGCGCTGCGGCCGGCCACGGAGCGGGAGCGGCTGCACGCGAGCGTCCGCGCGGTGAACGCGCGTCCCCGGACCGACGGGCCCTTCATGACCGGTCTGCGCCGTCCGCCCGAGCCGGCGCCGGACTGCGCCGAGTGCGGCGAGTTGGCGGCGGCGCGGGACAGGGCCCGCGCCGCGCACGACCGCAGCGCGGAGACCGACGCCGACGTCCTGCTGCGCAGCCATCAGCGGCAGCAGCACCCCACCGCATGACACGAGGCCGGCCCCGACGGGAGTCCCGTCGGGGCCGGCCTCGTGCGTGGACCGTGAGCCGTGGCTAGCAGCCGATCAGGCGGCCCGCCAGGTAGCCCTCGATCTGGTCGAGGGAGACCCGCTCCTGCTTCATCGAGTCGCGCTCACGCACGGTCACCGCGTTGTCGTCCAGGGTGTCGAAGTCGACCGTCACGCAGTACGGCGTGCCGATCTCGTCCTGGCGGCGGTAGCGGCGGCCGATGGCGCCGGCGTCGTCGAACTCGATGTTCCAGTGCTGGCGCAGGGCGGCGGCGAGGCCCTTGGCCTTCGGGGACAGCTCGGGGTTGCGGGACAGCGGCAGGACCGCGACCTTCACCGGGGCCAGACGGTGGTCGAGGCGCAGGACCGTGCGCTTCTCCAGCTTGCCCTTGGCGTTGGGGGCCTCGTCCTCGACGTAGGCGTCGAGCAGGAACGCCAGCATCGCGCGGCCGACACCGGCCGCCGGCTCGATGACGTACGGCGTCCAGCGCTCCTGGGCCTCCTGGTCGTAGTAGGAGAGGTCCTGGCCGGAGGCCTTGCCGTGGGCCGAGAGGTCGTAGTCGGTGCGGTTGGCGACACCCTCCAGCTCGCCCCACTCGTTGCCGCCGAACTGGAAGCGGTACTCGATGTCAGCGGTGCGCTTGGAGTAGTGGGAGAGCTTCTCCTTCGGGTGCTCGTACCACCGCATGTTCTCCTCGCGCAGGCCGAGACCGGTGTACCAGTTCCAGCGCTGCTCCATCCAGTACTCCTGCCACTGCTCGTCCTCGCCCGGCTTGACGAAGAACTCCATCTCCATCTGCTCGAACTCGCGGGTGCGGAAGATGAAGTTGCCGGGCGTGATCTCGTTGCGGAAGGACTTGCCCATCTGGGCGATGCCGAACGGCGGCTTGCGGCGCGAAGTGGTCTGCACCTGGGCGAAGTTGGTGAAGATGCCCTGGGCGGTCTCGGGACGCAGGTAGGCGATGGAGCCGGAGTCCTGGGTCGGGCCGAGGTGGGTGGAGAGCAGGCCCGAGAACTGCTTGGGCTCGGTGAACTGGCCCTTGTTGCCGCAGTTGGGGCAGTTCACGTCCGCCAGGCCGTTCTCCGGGAGGCGCTTGTGCTTGGCCTCGTAGGCCTCCTCCAGGTGGTCCGCGCGGAACCGCTTGTGGCAGGAGGTGCACTCGGTCAGCGGGTCCGTGAAGGTGGCGACGTGACCGGAGGCGACCCAGACCTCGGGGGCCAGGATGACGGACGAGTCGATACCGACCACGTCCTCGCGCGACGTCACCATGTAGCGCCACCACTGGCGCTTCAGGTTCTCCTTGAGCTCGACACCCAGCGGTCCGTAGTCCCAGGCGGCACGCTGACCGCCGTAGATCTCACTGCAGGGGAATACAAAGCCACGGCGCTTGCTCAGGCTGACGATGGTGTCGATCTTGTCGGCGGCCACGGTGCTCTCTTCATAACGACGACGGGCGACGAAGCGAGATGCTTCCAGCGAATGATTCAGGGTACCGGCGGGGGCTCCCCCTCGACCAAATCGGATCCCCTTCCGCAGCTTGTTGACAACGGTTTCCATATTTGTTGAAAATGACTGTCATGAACGTACGACGACAGCGCATATCCGGGATAGCCGTGGCGGCCGTCACCGCTCTCGGCCTCGGAACCCTCTCCGCCTGCTCGGGCGCGAGCGCGGCGGGCAACACGGAGAAGTTCGACGTCGTCGCGTCGTTCTACCCGATGGCCTTCCTCGCCCTGCAGATAGGCGGGGACCACGTGAACGTCACCAGCCTGACCGAACCCGGCCAGGAGCCGCACGACCTGGAGATCAGCGCGAAGCAGACCGCGCAGCTCCAGGAGTCCGACGCGGTGCTCTACCTCAAGGACCTCCAGCCCTCCGTCGACGACGCGGTGGCCCAGTCCGAGGTGAAGACGAAGATCGACGCCGCCTCCCTCACCACGCTGGAGAAGCACGGCAACGAGGTCGGCGGCCACGCGGCCGAGCACGACGACCACGAGGACGAGGAGTCGTCCGGCCTGGACCCCCACATCTGGCTCGACCCGGTGCGCTACGCCCAGGTCGCCGAGGGGGTCGGCAAGGCCTTCGAGAAGGCCGACCCGGACCACGCGGCCGACTACAGGACCAACACCGCCGCCCTGGTGAAGAAGCTCGACGCGCTCGACACCGAGTTCGAGGACGGGCTCGCGCACACGAAGTCCAAGGTGTTCCTCACCACCCACGCCGCCTTCGGCTACGTCGCCGAGCGCTACGGCCTGACCGAGGAGGCCATCAACGGCCTCGACCCCGAGTCGGAGCCCAGCGCCGCGCGCGTGAAGGAGCTTGAGAAGATGGCGAAGGCGGACGGCGTCACCACCGTGTTCTACGAGACGCTCGTCAGCGACAAGACCGCGAAGACCATCGCCGCCGACGCCGGCCTGAAGACGGACGTGCTCGACCCGATCGAGGGCATCACGGACAAGTCCCGGGGCAACAACTACTTCTCGGTCCAGAGGGCGAATCTCAAGGCGTTGCAGACGGCCCTGGGAGCCAAGTGACCAGCCGATCGGAGAGCGGCATGACCGAGCCCGTCATTTCCCTGCGCCAGGTCCGCGCCGACCTGGGCTCGCGCCCCGTCCTGCGGGGCATCGACCTCACCGTGCACCGCGGTGAGGTCGTCGCGCTGCTCGGTGCCAACGGCTCCGGCAAGTCCACCGCCGTGCGCAGCGTCATCGGCCAGGTGGCGACCGCCGCCGGCGAGATCGAGCTGTTCGGCACCCCGAGGAAGCGGTTCCGGGACTGGGCGCGGATCGGCTACGTCCCCCAGCGCACGACGGCCGCCGGCGGCGTCCCCGCCACCGTCACGGAGGTCGTCACCTCCGGCCGCCTCTCCCGCGCCCGCTTCGGCGTCCTGCGCAAGGCCGACCGGGAGGCCGTACGGCACGCCCTGGAGCTGGTCGGCATGGCGGACCGGGCGAAGGACAACGTCGACGCCCTCTCCGGCGGCCAGCACCAGCGCGTCCTGATCGCCCGCGCCCTCGCCGCCGAACCCGAGCTGCTGATCATGGACGAGCCGATGGCGGGCGTCGACCTGGCCAGCCAGGAGGTCCTGGCCCGCACCCTGAAGGACCAGGTCGCGGCCGGTACGACGGTCCTCCTCGTGCTGCACGAACTGGGCCCCCTGGAGCCCCTGATCGACCGGGCGGTCGTCCTGCGCGACGGCTGCGTCCTGCACGACGGACCGCCCCCGCGGGCCGTCGGCCAGCACGCCCTTCCCGGCCATGACCATGTGCACCCGCACGCCTCGGCGGGCGCCGAACCGATCCGTACCGGCCTGCTGAGCTGATGGACCTGTGATGGACTTCCTCGACTACGCCTTCATGCAGCGGGCGCTGCTCGCCGCCGTCCTGGTGGGCATCACCGCCCCCGCCGTCGGCATCTACCTCGTCCAGCGCCGCCAGGCCCTCATGGGCGACGGCATCGGCCACGTCGCGATGACCGGCGTCGGCCTCGGCTTCCTGCTCTCCACCTCCCCGGTCTGGATGGCGACGGCGGTCTCGGTCGTCGGCGCGGTGCTGATGGAACTGATCCGCTGGTACGGCAGGACCCGCGGCGACATCGCCCTCGCGATGCTCTTCTACGGCGGTATGGCCGGCGGCGTGATGTTCATCAACCTCGCGCCGGGCGGCTCGAACGCCAACCTCACCTCGTACCTCTTCGGCTCCCTGTCGACGGTGTCGGATTCGGACGTCACGGCGATCTGCCTGCTCGCGGCCTTCGTGGTGCTGGTCACCCTGGGGCTGCGCCGCCAGCTCTTCGCGGTCAGCCAGGACGAGGAGTTCGCGAGGGTGACGGGCCTGCCGGTCCGCGTGCTCAACCTGCTCACGGCGGTCACGGCGGCGGTGACGGTGACGGTCGCGATGCGGGTGGTCGGCCTGCTGCTGGTGAGCGCGCTGATGGTCGTCCCCGTGGCGGCGGCGCAGCAGCTCAGCCGCAGCTTCGCCGCGACCTTCGCGATCGCGGTGGCGATCGGTGTGACGGTGACCATCAGCGGCACGGTCACCTCGTACTACCAGGACGTCCCGCCCGGCGCGACGATCGTCCTGCTGACCATCGCCGCGTTCGTCGCGCTGAGCGTGCTGGCCGCCCCGCTGGCCCGGCGCCGCGCCCGCGCGGCAGCAGCAGCCCAACCGGCCGCGGACCCGGCGGAGTGCGCGATTCCGGCCACGCGGGGGGCCGACCGGGAAGCCGGCGTCTGACCGGCCACAGGCCGGGCTGGCACAATGGCCCGGCAAGCCGCAGACGTGAGGAGGCAACGGTGACGACCGCTGGACCGCCCGTGAAGGGCCGCGCCACCCGGCAGCGCGCCGCCGTGGCGGCGGCGCTGGACGAGGTCGACGAGTTCCGCAGCGCGCAGGAACTGCACGACATGCTCAAGCACAAGGGCGACTCGGTCGGCCTGACCACCGTCTACCGCACCCTCCAGTCCCTCGCCGACGCCGGCGAGGTCGACGTCCTGCGCACCTCCGACGGCGAGTCCGTCTACCGCCGCTGCTCCTCCGGCGACCACCATCACCACCTCGTCTGCCGCGCCTGCGGCAAGGCGGTCGAGGTGGAGGGCCCCGCGGTGGAGAAGTGGGCGGAGGCGATCGCCGCGGAACACGGCTACGTCAACGTGGCCCACACGGTGGAGATCTTCGGCACCTGCGCGGACTGCGCCGCGGGCTGAACCGCCGGCCGCCGGCCCTGAACGGGCCCCGCCCTCGCCCGCCGGACGGCCCGCGGGATGCGGACCGGCGCGGCGTCACGCGGCGAGGCCCGGCGGCCTACGGAGCGGTCTGCTCGTCCGCGGGCCGGCCCTCCATGGCCAGCAGTTCCTCGTTCGGGATCGCGCCGCCGAAGCGGCGGTCGCGGGAGGCGAACTCGACGCAGGCGCGCCACAGGTCGCGGCGGTCGAAGTCCGGCCACAGGACGTCCTGGAAGACCATCTCGGCGTACGCGCTCTGCCAGATCAGGTAGTTGGACGTGCGCTGCTCGCCGCTCGGCCGCAGGAACAGGTCGACATCCGGCATGTCCGGGTAGTACATGTACTTCTGCAGGGTCTTCTCGGTGACCTTGGAGGGGTCGAGGCGACCCGCCTTCACGTCCTCCGCCAGGGCCTGCGCGGCGTCGGCGATCTCGGCGCGGCCGCCGTAGTTCATGCAGAAGTACAGGGTGAGACGGTCGTTGTCCTTGGTCTGCTCCTGGGCGATCTGGAGCTCCTTGGCGACCGACTTCCACAGCTTGGGCATGCGGCCCACCCAGCGCACCCGGATGCCGAGCTCGTCGAGCTGGTCACGGGTCTTGCGGATGAAGTCGCGGTTGAAGTTCATCAGGAAGCGGACCTCGTCGGGCGAGCGCTTCCAGTTCTCGGTGGAGAAGGCGTACAGCGAGATGTTCCGCACGCCGATCTCGACCCCGCCCTGGAGGACGTCGAGGACACGCTCGGCGCCGACCTTGTGGCCCTCGGTGCGGGGCAGTCCGCGCTCCTTGGCCCAGCGGCCGTTGCCGTCCATGACGATCGCCACGTGCTCGGGGACCAGCTCACCGGGGAGCTTCGGCGCGCGGGCGCCGGACGGGTGCGGCTCCGGTGCCCTGTACTCCCGACGCTGCCGCCCCAGGAACCCGCGTACGACCATGTGTCTCTTCTCTCCTCTTGCCGCTTATTTCTCTACGTACCGCAGGGAGCGCAGGCCGCGCTCCAGGTGCCAGTGCAGGTAGGCGGAGACCAGTCCGCTCCCCTCCCGGACGTGCCGCGGCTCGCACGCGTCCGCGGTCTCCCAGTCTCCCGTGAGCAGCGCGCCCAGCAGGACCAGGGTCTGCGGCGAGGGTACGACGCTGCCGGGCACCCGGCAGTCGGCGCAGACGCTGCCGCCGGACGCGACCGAGAAGAACCTGTTCGGACCGGGCATTCCGCACTTCGCGCAGGCGTCGAAGCTGGGCGCGTAGCCGTTGACGGCGAGGGAGCGCAGCAGGAACGCGTCGAGGACGAGGTGCGGCGCGTGTTCGCCCCGGGCCAGCGTCCGCAGGGCCCCCACCAGCAGCAGGTACTGCTGGACGGCCGGTTCGCCCTCGTGGTCGGTGAACCGCTCGGCGGTCTCCAGCATGGCCGTCCCGGCGGTGTAGCGCGCGTAGTCGGTCACGATCCCGCCGCCGTACGGCGCGATGGTCTCGCTCTGCGTGCACAGCGGCAGCCCGCGCCCGACCAGCTCGCTGCCCCGCGCGAAGAACTGCACGTCGACATGGGAGAAGGGTTCGAGCCGCGCCCCGAACTTCGACTTGGTGCGCCGGACCCCCCGGGCGACCGCCCGCACCCGCCCGTGCCCGCGGGTCAGCAGCGTGATGATGCGGTCCGCCTCACCCAGCTTCTGGGTGCGCAGCACGATGCCGTCGTCGCGGAACAGGCTCATGGGCCCATTCTCGCCTACGGGGCGGGGGCCGTGTCCCGCCCTCCCGCGAGATCCCCGGGCCGGAGCCGGCGGGACCGCGGTCCCGCCGGCCGCGGCCCGGCGGTCAGACGCCCTCCGGGTCGGGTCCCGGGGTCCGTACCCGCACGCTGCCGGGCACTCCGTTCAGGAGGTTGTCCGGGTCGGCCGCCTCCCACAGCAGGTTGAACCGGCGCAGCAGGGGCTGGACCAGTTCACGGCGGGCGTTCACGGCGGTGCGCGAGTTCAGCCCCAGCTGGTCGGGGTGGATCTCGTACGACAGCGCCTCGTCGAAGACGATGAAGTCGATCATGTTCCCGCGGCGGTGGTGGGCGGGGAGCTGGTCCAGGGCCACCACGCGCACCTGGATGCGCAGGTCCCGCTGCTCCTCGCAGATCGGGGCCAGCGCGGCGCGCTCACCGCGTTCCTTGACGATGAACAGGCGCCGGACCGTGACGCCCCGCTCGACGATCGCCTCGTGCTGGGCGGTCAGATAGCGGTTCGCGGGCTCGGTGGACCAGAAGCCGTCGTCGACGACGCTGGTGCTGATGGCGTCGATGCTGGTGCGGGCGCACTTGGTCAGCGTCATGAGCCAGTCGTGGTTCTCGCCGGGCGTCTCGGCGCTGAAGCTGGTCAGGTCCTCCATCACCCCGGCGAGCCGGTTGATCTCCTCGTTCGCGAAGTCGTGCAGGATCCTGGGCCCGGTGGAGACCACCTTGGTGGCGTTCTCGGCGAGCCGGGGCACCCCGTCGTCGCGCAGCTTCTCCACCTCGTTGAAGAGCTTGGTCGCCCGGCCGATGTCCGCGAACCGCTTGTCCACGGAGTCGTTCATGGCGTGCATCTGGTTCACGAAGGACACCATGAACTGCGCGAGCAGCACCACGCCGCCGCACAGGACGGACAGGACGAGCTGCCAGGGGCCGTCCTCCTCGGACGGTCCGATGACATTGGTCAGCAGGTAGACGACGCCACCCACCACTACGGTGACCAGGAGCTTCAGGGTCACATGCCGTGCATTCATCTCTCTTTCTCCCCCCGTTGGGATCGTGAGCAGTCAGAACGGTGAGCCGTCGCGGGCCCGGAGCGTCAGGGCGCCGGCAGCGGAACCGTCCGGACGCCGAGGTGGTACAGGACGAGCTGGTCGCGGATGCGCTGCGCCAGCGCGTTCCACTGTCTGCTGTAGCCCGGGCTCCTCTCCAGTTCCTCCCAGGCGGTGTGCAGGGCGCCGTCGACGCGGGCCCGCGGCATCCACAGGTGCAGCAGGTGGTCGACGAGCGGGCGCAGCACCTTCAGCGCGGCCCGGCCGTCCTCGGAGCCGACCCGCAGTCCGTCGAGCTTGTCCGCGACGGTCGTCAGCAGCCAGTCGTGCAGGGCGAGGTCCTCGCACAGCCCGGCCGCGGCGGCGGGCGCGGTGCCGCGCGGCACCCGCAGTTCGACGATCCGCAGTCCGTCCTCGGCCTTGGTGAACTGCAGGGACGGCTGCTCGCCGTCGCCGGCCGCGGCCGCCGTCCAGCGCAGGCTGGTGTCGGCGGTGTTGAGCGGGGTGTCGTAGTCGAGGATCCGGTGCTGGGAGATCTTCGCCAGCAGGCTCTCGGCGATGGATCCGACGTCCAGTTCGCCCGGCTGGTGGCCGGTCAGGAACCCTTCGGTGACGGACTTGCCGGGCAGCCGGCCGAGCGGGACCAGGCAGCCGGGCCGGACCAGGTAGTAGCCCCAGGGCTGCCGCCGGTCGGGGCCCGATGCGGGGGCGCAGAAGTACGCCGTGGACTGGAGGACCCGTCCCTCGGTGAGGGCCGCCCGGGCCGTCACGGTGCCCACCGCGCGGCTGCGGGCGCCCGTGGCGGTGGGCAGCCGGCAGTCGACGCCGGTGAGGACGTCCGGGGAGACGGCGTGCCGGTTGGGGTGGCGGGAGACCCGTACGCGTTCGTCGGCGCGCAGCCGCAGCAGTCGTACGGCGGTGCGCTCGTCCACCGCGTCCCGGGTGGGCAGCAGGCAGGTGCGCACCTCGCCGCAGACGAGGACGGGACCCGAGGTGGTGCCCAGACCGCTCATGTCACAGCCCCGGCGGGAACACGTAGGAGGTGCGGTCCACCACCGCCGTGGGCACGTCGAAGCCCTCCGCCGCCGACCGCTCGGCGACCTGGCCCAGCGCCTCCGCCTCGACCTGGACCTGGTCGAGGATGACGCGTACGGCGTGCTCGACGGGCAGGAAGCGGGCGGGGAGCACGCTGCAGGTGACGTACGCGGTGAAGGGCGCGGCCTGCGGGTTGAGGCGCAGTACGGGGGGCAGGGCGTCCCACTCGGCCGGGAACTCCTTGTCGTCCCAGGGGGTGGGGGTGAGCACGGCGCGGCCGTTGTCGCGCAGCAGCCCGAGGCGGACCAGCTGCCAGACGGAGGCGAGGAAGGCGCAGGACCAGGTGCGGTCCTCCTCGGGGCCGTTCCACAGTTCGACGTCCATGAACACGGAGTGGCCGCGGGCGCCGGTCTCGCTGGGCGGCTGCCAGACGCTGCCGGTGGCGTCCAGCGCGGCCGAGGTCCGCACGCCGGGGGCGCGCCGGCCGTTGGTGAGCCAGCCGGTGCGGCTGACGGGCGGGCGGAAGCCGTTGCTGCCGGGCGGCGGTGACTCCACCAGCCGGTGCAGGACGGACTCGGCGAGTTCGGCGCGGTCCCGGTGCGCGGGGTCGGCCGCGGCGCATCCCGACTCGCGGGCCAGGTAGTCGATGGTGAGTCCGGCCTCGGCGGCCGCCTCCAGGAGCGGCGGTATCAGCTCGGCGGGGGTGGAGAGCCGGGAGAAGTAGTCGTCGATGAGGAAGCAGGTGCTGATCCGGGGGCGCCGGCCGGCGGGCAGCGGGCCGAAACCGGTCCGTGCGGCGTCCACCCAGGGGCGTACGGCGGCGAAGTGCCGGCGCAGCCGGGAGGGCCCCTCGACGAAGTCCTCCATGTACAAGTGGCCTAATTCCAGGGAGAGATGGGAGAACGGAACGGATTCCGTGCGCGGCTCGGCGCTGGTTTCCCGGAAGACGGCCGCGGGCCGGTTCACAACTCCCCCCAGAACTTGTCGTCGGCGACCCGCTGGGCGAGGTCTCCCATGGCCTGCCAGGTCGCGTTGTTGGCGATCCGCCGGTCGTGCACGTCCTCGTCGGTGATGAGGCGTTCCTGCCATTGCAGGACGGGTTCCAGCGGAATGGAGGTCAGCACCCGGGTCTTGCCGATGCCACGGCCGGCGGCGAGTTCCTCGAGTTGCTTGTCGCACTTGCGCATCCACGCGTACTGCGCGGGCGACACCTGCGACCACAGGGGCGACTCCAGATCCGGTACGGCGGCCCGGACGAAACGGATCGAGCCGCCCAGCGCTTCGGGCCGGTGCCCCATGGCGGTACCGGCCTGCACAATTCCCTGTTTCCCGTACACGAGTTCGGCGGCGGCCATCACGTGCTGGCGGGTCCAGCGGTGATAGACGAGCCACCGCGTTTTGAGCCGTCCGAGCCCGCCGCGGGGTGAGGTGGCGACGAGGGCGAGATCCATCGCATAACTGCGTCCGGCGCTCAGGTCGACGATGATGACGTCGAATTCGCGTTTCAGGCTCAGGACGAGATCGACGCAGCGGTGCAGGTTCTCGTCGTCGGTGACGAATTCCCCGCCGGTGCGGTCGCCGGGCAGCAGGACCAGCCGGCCGGAGCCGCCGGGCCGGTTGCTCAGGTCGGGGTGTTCGGTGCGGGCCCAGACGTCGACCCGGAGCGGCTTGCCGGTCTTGCCCTGCAGATACGAGTGCAGGCCCCGCCCCTCGGCCTCGGTCAGCACGTCGGGCAGGTCGAACACGGCGGCCGCGGTGGGGGATCCGAAGTCGAAGTCCAGGTAGCAGACGTCGTCCCCCTCGAGGGCGCGCTGGTAGGCGAGGTTGGCACTGGTCACGGAGCGGCCGGTGCCTCCCTTGTCGGAGGCGGCGAAGACGAGCACGGCTCATACCCCCTGGGAGCCGGAGTCGCCCCGGGCGCGGTCGAGTTCGTAGAGCCGGGCGAGGACGCCGAGGGCCAGCGAGTGGGCGGTGCCCGGCTGCCGGTCGAGCAGCTGGCGGGCGCGGCGCAGGTCGGCCTCGATGGCCCTGACCTGTTCGCCCTGGGGGCTCCTCGGGGCGGGCGCGGGCTGGTTCATCTGCTCCTTGCCGAAGAGGTGGGCGGCCTCGCTGAGCGCCGCCTGGGCCAGCGTGGACATCTCGGGGCTGCGGATCGGGTTCTGCGAGTAGAGGCCGTGCGCGGCGACCATGCACTCGGTGACGCGCTCGGTGATGCTCCAGGACAACGGGCCTTCGCGGACCGGGAACTCCGGGTAGACGGCGTGCACGTTGTCCCACAGGCCGACGCCCTCGCCCTCGGTGATGCGGCGGGACCAGAGGTGGTCGAGGATGTCCTCGGCGAGCCGCAGCAGCCGGTCCTGCGAGGCGATGTTCCTCGACAGCGCGCACAGTTGGACGGTCCGTTTGAGCAACTGCGCGGCGAAGTCGCCCATCGTCCACTTCATGGCCGGGCCCAGCTTTTCGCTGCCCAGCAGGGGCAGGCTGACGCCGGGGTTGTGCAGGCCGACCGCCGGGTCCTGACGGGTGGGGCGGCTGGTGATGCGGCCGCGGTCGGCGAGACGTTCCATCACCGCGACGGTGCGGGTGAGGTCGTCGTCGGTGGCGCGCCGGCGGACCAGGTCGTGGACGAGGATGGAGGCGACGGAGAGGGAGAAGTACTCCGACTCCAGCTGCTGGAGCGTGGTGCGCCAGGGGATCTCCTCCAGCGGCCAGGTGGCGTCGTCGAAGCGGGCGATGGCGGACCAGTACTGCTGGGTGATCTCCCAGCGCAGCCGCAGCGCGTCGGCCAGCTTCTGCTGTTCGGCGGTGAGCAGGCCGAGGACGAGGGTGCGCTCGGAGGACAGGTCGGGGATGCCGTCGAGGGCGACGACGGTGAAGTACAGGTAGGGCACGGCGCGGGCGACGCCCTCGGGCTGTTTGCCGATGTCCTGGGCGGTCTTCGGCTCCACCTCGATCTCGGGTGCGCCCTTCACCAGGCTCCAGGCCCAGCCGCACTCGAAGAGGCGGTTCTCGTTGCGCAGTTCGTCGGTGACGTCGGTGTCGAGGCCGAGGGTGACGCTCTCGGTGATGAGGGCGCGCAGCGACTTGAAGCGCTCCTGGAAGCGGGCCAGGACCTGCCGGTCGGAGAGCCGGCCGCGGCCGAGGAGCCGGGAGAGCGCCTGTCCCTGTTCGGAGGAGATGTCGACGACGTTGACGGTGAAGGAGCGCAGCAGGCTGACCATGGCGGCGGTCAGCCGGGCGCTGGTCTCGTCCCTGAGCTGGTCGATCCGGGCGAGGGTGGACGCCCGGCGGGTCTTGCCCCGGTACACCTTGAGGAAGCCGAGGGTGGCCAGGCACAGGGTGATCGACATGGAGTACGAGTCGACGACGCCGACCTCGCGCTGTTCCTTGGAGAGCTCCTGCTCGGGGTCCTCCGCCGCGAAGTAGTAGCCGCCCGCGAAGGTGGGGCCCTCCTCGCCGCGGTGCTTGTCCATGAAGTCGCCGAGGATCTCCACGAGGTTCGCGGGAATCTCGCTGGAGTCACCCGCGTTCCGCAGGGCCCTTTCCACGTCGAGCTGAGTGGTGTCGGGGTCGTCCAGCCGGAACGGCTCGATCTCGGTGGCGGGGTAGAGAAGGCAGAGCAGCCGCTCGGCGTCGGCGACGCTGCTGCGGCCGCCCCATTCACCCCAGTCCCATTCCCCGTCGCCCCAGGAATGGCGGGCGACGGCCTGCCACACTTCGAGCAGATTCTGTCTCGGCTTGATCTGCATGCCCATTCCCCTCGCACAGGCCGGTCCCTACGGAAGACGATTCACGGAGTCATTCTTTTCCGTCGGCCGCAGACCAGGATCATTCCGTCGTATCCGTCGCGCACATAATGGTCCGGGTCTTCCATCCGGTACATCTTCATGTCCTCGGCGAAATCACCGAGGGCCGCCTCGACCTTCACCTCGTCGATCTCACGGGTGGCGGGGAAATCCACATCGCCGACCCGGTATCCCCTGGAATGCTTCATGAAGGCGGCGGCGAAGGGCGCGCCCTGATTCAGGACGCTCATGAAACAGCCGACCCCGCGCCGGAACTCGTCGAGTGACGTCGTGATGGATTCGGCCACGAAGAACATCGTGCCGAGATCCCAGCGGCGGCTGTCCGCGCAGAGGTCGAAGAGACTGCCCCGCTCGGGCTGCTGCACGGCCTCCTTGAAGCGGACCCTGGGCGTGACGTCCAGCTCGGCATATGCCTTGTCCTCGCACAGGACCTCCCAGAACTGGTCCCAGTTCTTGGCGTAGTCGGCGCACTGGCCGCGAAGGTACTCCAGATTGCGGGCGGACCACTCGAGGAGCGTGATCCGGTCGCACCAGGGAAGCATGGTGAGGGCGGGATAGAGGTTGGGACCGGCGCCGACGTCAATACCGGAAGGGACGCGGTCATGACCCCGGAAATGATCACTGAAGTGGTCCCGGACCCGGGAAATGATCTCCTTGTCCACCGCCTGCATCCGGATGTAGTTACGCCTGATGTACGCCTCCGGGTCGAAGTCGTCCCAGCGTACGTCGGCATTCAGTTTTCGGGCGGCGGTGGTTCCAGAAGTCATGGTTCACCTTACCGTAAGTCTACCAGTGCGCGGGGGTCTTGAAGCTGTGGATGGACCTGGCAATGATGGAGATCAGGTACGGAAATCACACAAGGCCCCCATTCGATTTATCGACATTCACAAGGGGACGGCATGACTCCACTTCCCGGAGATCATTTCCGGTCGACCGCCGGTTCGACAGTGAGCCAGGGACCCGGGGACCAGGGACCCGGGGAAAGGAACTTACGGATCAGAACGGCCACCGATGCGGATCTGCCCCATATCGTCCGCCTCGACGAGCAGGCCTTCCCGACCGACCCCTACCCGTTCTTCGTGGTGCGCCAACTTCTCACGGCGTTCCCGGACTTCCTGCTCCTCGTGGAGGACGACGAGGACCTGCGCGGCTATGTGTTCTCGACCCCGCCGCGCGCCGCGGAGAGCTGGGTCCTCAGCCTCGGGATCGTCCCCGACCTGCGCGGACACGGGCTGGGCCGGAAGCTGATGGTCGAGACGCTGATGAAGCTGCGGGCCGAGGGCGCGCGCACCGTCCGGCTCTCCGTCGAGCCCCGCAACACCCCGGCCATCACGCTCTACGAGGACCTGGGCTTCGTACCCGATCCCGACGGCCCCTGCCTGGACTACTTCGGTCCCGGCGAAGACCGCCTCCTCATGACCCTGGCCCTGTGAAGCTCCGGACGTAGCGCCGCTGCCACGGCGTCTCCACGGCGTGCCGGTCGTAGTTCCGGCGCACGAACTCCACCGCCTCCCCGGCCGGTACGCCGTCCAGTACCGCCAGGCACGCCAGCGCGGTCCCGGTACGTCCCCGCCCGCCGCCGCAGGCCACCTCCACCCGCTCGCCCGCCGCCCTGCGCCACGCCTCGACGAGGGCCGTACGGGCGTCGGCGCGGTCCGCCGGGAGCCGGAAGTCGGGCCAGCGCAGCCAGCGCGCCTCCCAGGGCACCTCGGGGGGCGGCTTGCCGAGCAGATAGAGGCCGTACGACGGCGCGGGCGCCGCCGCGTCGAGCGGCCGCCGCAGCCCGCGCCCCCGCACCGACCGTCCCGAGGGCAGCACCAGCACTCCGGGCTCCCCCGCCCGCCACGCCCCGCCACCGCGCTCCGTCCCCGTCGTGTTCTCCACACCCTCATTCGAACGCGGCCGGCGGGCCGGGGCAACCGATTCCCCCCGACCGGTGGTCTGGAGGGCGAGGAGGGTGCTTGATGCAGGCCGAACTAGAGGATCGGTTCCAGGAGTTCGTCAGAGCGCGGTGGTCCCGGCTGGTGCGGACCGCCTATCTGCTCACGGGCGACGTCCACCACGCCGAGGATCTGACGCAGACCGCGCTGGCGAAGGCGTACCGGTCGTGGCGGCGGATCTCCCGCAGCGACAACCCGGAGGCGTACGTCCGGCGGATGCTGGTCAGCTGCAACAGCGACCGGTTCCGCAAGCGGCGGGTCTCCGAGGCGCTGACCGCGGCGCCGCCGGAGCGGGCCGGGCGCGACGAGGCCACGGGGCGGGTGGAGGAGCGGGGCTCGCTGATGGCCGGGCTGGCCCAACTGCCCGCGAAACAGCGGGCGGTGGTGGTGCTCCGGTACTGGGAGGACCTGTCGGAGGCGGAGGTGGCCCAGGTGCTCGGCTGCTCGCCCGGCACGGTCAAGAGCCAGGCGTCCAAGGGGCTGGCGAAGTTGCGTACGTATCCGGGACTGGCCCCCAGCCGCACGGTCTCCGGGCAGGCCCAGGGAGGCGGCAGGTGAGCGGCGAACAGCACTTCGACACCGATTTCGAGCAGCGGCTGCGGGAGCTGCTGGTGCGGGACGCCGACATCGTCCGTCCCGCACCGGCCCCGTATCCGGCGATCAGGAGGCGTGGCATGGCGGAGCGGCGGCGGCGGGCGGCGGCGGTGGGAGCGGCGCTGGTGGCGCTGACCGCGGTGCCGGTGGGCGCGTACGCCTGGGCCGGCGGGAACGGGGAGCGGGTGGTGGACACGGCGACGCCGATGACATCGGCCAGTGCCCCGCGGAGCACGGGCGCCTCGCCGGAGGAGAGCGGGCCCGCGCGGCCCGCGGGCGACGGGCAGCTGCTCGACGGCATCACCTTCGCCCAGGCCTCCGACGGGCTGCGCAGGTGCCTGGCCGCCGAGCGCCCCTCGTCCTCGCTCGGCGTCGAGCTGGGCAGGGCCGAGGACTACCGGATCCTCCTCGCGGCCAAGAGCACGGGCGACTCCAACGACCCCGGTGACGGCTTCCACGTCGTCGGCGTGAAGGACGGGCCGGCCGGCTTCCGGGTGATCTGCGACATCAAGGACGGCGAGGCCTCCGGCATCAACGTCAGCGCGCGCGACGCCGCGGCGGCGGACGCGGGTCCGGTCGTGCCCGACCCCAACGCCGGCGACCTCTACCGCCAGTCGGTCATCGACCGGGGCCAGTGGAAACTGCCGTACCGCTGGGCGGCCATCGGCTACGTCGACGAGTCGGTCGCCAAGGTCACCGTCACCTACGGCGACAGCACCACCGACCCGGCCGTCCTCGACCACGGCTGGTTCGTCGCGGCCGGAGTCGTCCACCAGCAGGTCGATCTCGCCCCGCACATCATGGGCTACGACAGCGACGGCAAGCTGGTCTACGACTCCGACACCGACAAGGGGTACTCGCGCGAGCTGTACTAGAGACCCTTCAGACGGCGGAACCCGATCCTCTCGTACGGTCCTGCCGTACCCGTCTCGTACAGCACCCCGGTCGTCTGCGCGTCCACCCGGACGAGGTCGGAGTAGGCGGCGGGGTCCGGCGACAGCGTCACCGCCGGGGTGAAACCCCCGGCCGGATCCGTGGCACGCCAGACCGTGAGGGCCCGGCGGGCGGTCGGGCCGGACGGGGCGGAGAACAGCAACGGGGCTCCCGGCCCGGGGAGCTGGAGGGTGCTGCCCTGGACGACGGGGACCGCGAGAGTGGGCTGCGGGGCGTAGGGCCGGGCCAGGGTCTCACCGCCGTCCTCCGAGACGGCGTCCACCCGGTTGCCGGGGGCCGTGCCGCCCTGGTCTCGGGCGCTGAAGTACACGCGTCCGTCGGGGAGCTGGGCGGCCGAGCTCTCGTTGGCGTTCACCGTGCCGTCGTGTGCGGCGTCGACGAACCCGAGCCGCCAGGTGCGGCCGCCGTCGTCGCTGAGCAGGGCGTGGCCGCCGTAGTGGCGGGACTCCCGGCCCGTGTCGGGGGAACCGGGAGGCGGGGCGGCGGAGTGGTCGGCGGGGACGACGAGGCGGCCCGCGTACGGGCCCCGGGTGAGGGCGAGGGCGTGACCGGGGCCGGTGGCGTACCAGCGCCAGGCCGGCCGCGCGGCCGCCGCGGTGATGTCCCGGGGCCGGGTGAAGCGGAGCCCGTCGTCCCGGCTGTGCTGGACGAACACCCGGCGGCCGGGCGCCTCGCCCCGCATGATCCCGGCCTCGGTCGCCGTTCCCTCGTTCGCGCAGCTCACCAGCACGACGGCACCCGTGCGCGGATCGACCACCGGCGCCGGGTTGCCCCGGGTGTCCCCGTTCCCGGCGGCCACCACCGTCAGCGGGCCCCAGGTGCAGCCGCCGTCGGTGGAACGGCGCAGCACGATGTCGATGTCCCCGCTGTCCCCGGGCCCGTCCCGGCGCCCCTCGGCGAAGGCCAGCACGGTGCCCCGGAGCGTGGTGACGGCGGCCGGGATGCGGTAGGAGGCGTAGCCGCCCTGCCCGGAGACGTACGGCACCGAGGAGGTGCAGCGACCGGGGGCCGCGGCGGCCGGGGCGGCGGTGAGGGGAGTGAGGAACACGGCGGTGGCGAGGAGGGTACGGCTCAGGAAGGTCATCCCAGCTCCATGTGCGGACTGCCCACATCGTCCCCGGCGTCACCACCCCCGGCTCGTACGCCACGACGACGAGTCGCGCGCGGCTCCCGGTGTCGCTCAGGCCCCGTCCGACCGGGGCGGGCGGGGGCGGGTCAGGAGGGGGTGCCGGCCGCCGCCAGCAAGCGCGTCACGTCGTCCGCGCAGATCGTCAGCGCCGCGCCCACCGTCGCCAGCACCTCCCGCTCGGCCGGCGTGTACGGCCCGTCCGCGAGGGCGATGCGGGCGCCCTGGAGGAGGATCGATTCGCGGCCGGCCGGGGCGAGATGGGGCGCCAGGGGGTCCAGGGCCTCGTGGAGCTCTATGGCGAGGCCGGCGCCGCAGGGTTCGCCGTAGGTGCGGCCGGTGTCGGCGGCGAGGGCGTCGACGAGGGCGGCCAGCTGTTCCCGGGTGCAGTCGGCGAAGCCGGCCGCGCGCACCGCGCCCGCCGCCGTCTCCAGGGACGTGGGCGAGCAGGGGCTGCCTGCGGACAGGACCGCGAGCGCGACGGTGTGGACGGCGTCGCGGAGCATCGCGGAGAAGCGGGTGGTGGTGGGGTGGTCGAGGACGTCGGTGCCGTACTGGCACCGGCAGGCCGCGCACTCGACGACCGGGCCGGTCCGCCCGCGCGAGAGGACCGGCAGGCCCAGCAGGGTGAACCTGCGGTGCCCGGTCAGCCGCTGGTAGTTGCGGTCGCCGCCGCAGCCGGGGCAGAAGAACTCGCCGTCCCCCACGGGGGTCCACGCGGTACGGGTGCCCAGGATGCGGGCAAGCCTGGTGACCTGGCCGTCTCGTCCCCGTCCTGGCAGCACGTCGCACCTCCGTAACCCCGCGGCAACATCGCCACGTCTGCGTGATGTTAGCCACATCGGGGAGGAGTAGTCAGCACCCAGGACGAGACCTTTCCGTGACCTCCACGTGGCGGTGGCCGATAACCGACGGGGCCTCGACCGCCGTATACGACGATCAAGGCCCCGGAACCACCGGTCAGGATGGTCAGCGCGCGGCGCGGTTGACGGCGGAGACGACCGCCTTCAGCGACGCACGCGTCGTGTTCGCGTCGATGCCGATGCCCCACAGGACCTTGTCGTCGATCGCGCATTCGATGTAGGAGGCGGCCTGCGCGGAGGCGCCCTCGCTCATCGTGTGCTCCTGGTAGTCGAGCAGGCGTACGTCGATGCCGATGGACTGCAGGGCGTCGAAGAAGGCCGAGATCGGACCGTTGCCGGAGCCGGTCAGGACGGTGTCCTCGCCGTCGACCGTCGCCTCGACCGTGAGGGTGTCCACGCCGTCGGTGTCGGTCGTGGACTGGCCGGTGCGGACCTGGATGCGGCCCCACGGGTTGTCCGGGTTCGGCAGGTACTCGTCCTGGAAGACCGACCAGATGTCGGAGCCGGTGACCTCGCCGCCCTCGGCGTCCGTCTTCGCCTGGATGATCTTCGAGAACTCGATCTGCATCCGGCGGGGCAGGTCCAGCTTGTGGTCGTTCTTCAGGACGTACGCGATACCGCCCTTGCCGGACTGCGAGTTGACGCGGATGACGGCCTCGTAGGAGCGGCCGACGTCCTTCGGGTCGATCGGCAGGTACGGGACCGCCCACTCGATGTCGTCCACCGTGACGCCCTTGGCGGCCGCGTCGGCCTCCATGGCGTCGAAGCCCTTCTTGATGGCGTCCTGGTGGGAGCCGGAGAAGGACGTGTAGACCAGGTCGCCCACGTACGGGTGGCGCGGGTGGACCTCCATCTGGTTGCAGTACTCCCACGTACGACGGATCTCGTCGATGTCGGAGAAGTCGATCTGGGGGTCGACGCCCTGGGAGAACAGGTTCATGCCCAGGGTGACCAGGTCGACGTTGCCGGTGCGCTCGCCCTGCCCGAACAGACAGCCCTCGACACGGTCGGCGCCGGCCATCAGCGCCAGTTCGGCGGCGGCGACGGCGGTCCCGCGGTCGTTGTGCGGGTGGACGGAGATGCAGACGTGCTCACGGCGGGAGATGTTCCGGCTCATCCACTCGAAGCGGTCCGCGTGGGTGGACGGGGTGGAGCGCTCGACGGTGGCCGGCAGGTTCAGGATGATCTCGCGGCCCGGGCCGGGCTGGTAGACGTCCATCACCGCCTCGCAGACCTCCAGCGCGAAGTCCAGCTCGGTGTCGGTGAAGATCTCGGGGCTGTACTGGTAGCCGAACTCGGTCTCCGGGCCCAGCAGCTTCTCCGCGTACTCCATGACCAGGCGGGTGCCGTCGACGGCGATCTGCTTGATGTCGTCCTTGGAGCCGCGGAAGACCACCCGGCGGAAGACCGGCGCGGTGGCGTTGTACAGATGGACGGTGGCGCGCCTGGCGCCCTTCAGGGACTCCACGGTCCGCTCGATCAGGTCCTCGCGGGCCTGGGTCAGCACGGAGATCGTGACGTCGTCCGGGATCGCGCCCTCTTCCTCGATGATCGAGCGCACGAAGTCGAAGTCGGTCTGGCCGGAGGCGGGGAAGCCGACCTCGATCTCCTTGTAGCCCATCTTGACCAGCTGGTCGAACATCCGGCGCTTGCGCTCGGGCGACATCGGGTCGATCAGGGCCTGGTTGCCGTCGCGCAGGTCGGTGGAGAGCCAGCGGGGGGCTACGGTGATCCGGTTGTTCGGCCAGGTGCGGTCGGGGATGTCGACCTGCTCGTACTGTCCGTACTTGTGGATCGGCATCTGGCTGGGCTGCTGGCGGTTCGCCATGGTGCGGTGGCTCCTCAGGATGTCCGGATGGACGGCCGACGACGCAACACCGAGCTCCGCGGGGAGGGGGTCGGCCTCGACTACAGGCCCTCGCCGCGGCAGCTAAGGAGAAGCAGCCCGAAACGCATAGTGCTCCGCAGCCTAGCCGAGCCGCTTCCGTCGCGTGGGGTCCGTATCAGTATGCGGGACCACGGGGACCAATCGGGCGAAACGTGCGCTATACCACTTCCCGCTGCGGATCGGCCGCGTTTGTCACCGTTTTTCACCGATCATGGTTGCACATGGTGACAGCGGCATAACACAGTGCAAGGGTGCCGCTCATGATGACGAACGGGGGCTTCGAGCCCGTCTTCTGCACCGTCGTACCGCCGCATGTCCTCGACAAGCTGGCCCGGCACGACGACCCCGCACTCTCCGGTCCCGCCCAGCGCACCCTGGTGCGCGACAGCGAGCTGCGCGCCAGGCGCCGGGTGACCAGCGAGTTCCGCCTGTGGGCGGGCCCGACGGCCAAGGCGCCGGCGGAGCAGCCGCTGCGCACCATCTACGACGCCGGGCACGGCACCGACCTGCCCGGCACCAAGGTCCGCTCCGAGGGCCAGGACCCCGGCCGGGACGCCACCGTCAACCGCGCCTACTCCGGGCTCGGCGCCACCTTCGACCTGTATCTCAAGGCCTACCGGCGTCACTCGATCGACGACGACGGTCTGCCCCTGGACGCCACCGTCCACTACGACGAGGGCTACAACAACGCCTTCTGGAACGGCGAGCAGATGGTGTTCGGCGACGGTGACGGCGAGATCTTCACCGACTTCACCAACTCCATCGACGTCATCGGCCACGAACTCACCCACGGCGTCACGCAGTACACGGCGAACCTGACCTACTACGGCCAGCCCGGCGCCCTCAACGAGTCGGTGTCCGACGTGTTCGGCTCGCTCATCAAGCAGTACTCGCTCGGCCAGACCGCCGCCGAGGCCGACTGGCTGATCGGCGCGGACATCCTCGCCCCGGGCGTCACCGGCTCGGCCCTGCGCTCGATGAAGGCCCCGGGCACGGCGTACGACGACGACGTGCTCGGCAAGGACCCGCAGCCCGCGACCATGGACGACTACGTGCGCACCGGCCGCGACAACGGCGGCGTGCACATCAACTCCGGCATCCCCAACCACGCGTTCTACCTGGTCGCCACCGCCCTCGGCGGCCACGCCTGGGAGAAGGCGGGCCAGCTCTGGTACGACGTGCTGACCGGTGGCGAGCTGACGTCGGGGGCGTTCTTCACCGACTTCGCTGGACTCACCGCCAAGGCCGCGCGCGAGCGCTTCGGCGACGGCAGCGACGAGCTGCAGGCCGTACGGAAGGCGTGGGAGCAGGTGGGGGTGCGGATTCTCTGACCGGGCGATAGACAGGGACCCATGCGTATTCAGGTGAGGCGCACGGGCGGTTTCGCGGGCATCGGGCGGCAGGCCGAGGTGGACACCTCGGGGCGGCCCGATGCCCAGGAGTGGCACACCCTGGCCGAGCAGGCGGTCGCCGCCGGGCAGGGCGTGCCGCCCCTGGGCGTGCCCGACGGATTCAGCTACGAGATCACGGTGGACGGGAAGACGGTGTACGCGGCCGATCCCGCACTCACCCCCGAGCAGCGGACGCTCATCTCCCGCGTGCTGCGGGAAGGGGCGTGAGGGCTGGGCCGGGACAGGGGCGCAACTGGTAGTTCACGCCTGGACGTTGACTTCCTTACCCGGCGGTAAGGATGATCCCGCCCATGGCGAACGATCCGCGCGACGCGGCGCACCCGATACCCCAGTTCCCGGCCGGCTTCCTGTGGGGTGTGTCCACCTCCGCCCATCAGATCGAGGGCGCGGTGGACCGGCGCGAGCCGTCCGTGTGGGACACCTTCACGGCCGAGCCGGGGCGGGTGAAGGACGGCTCGACGGCGGCGGTGGCCTGCGACCACTACCACCGCTACCGCGAGGACGTGGCCCTGCTGTCGGGGCTCGGCGTGGACGCGTACCGCTTCTCGGTCTCCTGGCCCCGGGTGAACTCCCCCGGCGGCCTGGACTTCTACGACCGTCTCGTCGACGAGCTGCTGACGGCGGGCGTCCGTCCCGTCCCGACCCTGTTCCACTGGGACCTGCCGGCGGACCTGGACTGGCTGGAACGGGACACGGCGTCCCGGTTCGCGGAGTACGTGTCGGTGGTCGTGGACCGGCTGGGCGACCGGGTGCAGAAGTGGATCACCCTCAACGAGCCCGCCGAACACACCCTGCTGGGCCACGCCCTCGGCACCCACGCCCCGGGCCGGCAGCTCCTCTTCGACGCGCTCCCGGTGGCCCACCACCAGTTGCTGGCCCACGGTCTCGCCGTACGGGCCCTGCGCGCGGCCGGTGCCACGGACATCGGCGTCGCCAACTCCCACGGCCCCACCTGGCCCGCCTCCCGGGAACCGGCCGACGTGGAGGCGGCGGCCTTCTACGACGTCCTGCTGAACCGCCTGTTCGCCGAACCGCTGCTGCTGGGCGAGTACCCCGAGGGGCTCGGCGAGCTGATGCCCGGGGACGTGGCGGCCGACCTCAAGGTCATCGGCGAGCCTCTCGACTGGTACGGCGTCAACTACTACGCCCCGACCCGGGTGGGCGCCCCGCAGGGCACGGAGATCGAGTTCGGCGGGATCCGCATGCCGGCCGACCTGCCCTTCTCCGTCCAGGACATCGAGGGCGTCCCGGTGACGGACTTCGGCTGGCCGGTCGTCCCCGAGGGCCTGACCGAGCTGCTGACCACCTTCAAGGAACGCTACGGCGACCGCCTGCCGCCCGTGGTCATCACGGAGAACGGGTGCTCCTACGAGGGCGTCGACGACCAGGCCCGCATCGCGTACCTCGACGGCCACATCCGGGCCCTGCACCGGGCGCTGGAGGCGGGGGTGGACGTACGCGGCTACTTCGTGTGGTCCCTCCTGGACAACTTCGAGTGGGCGGAGGGCTACGCGCGCCGCTTCGGCCTCGTCCACGTCGACTACGCCACCCAGACCCGGACCCCGAAGGCGTCGTACCGCTGGCTGCGGGACGTGCTGCGGGCGCAGAGATGACGACCGCCGGCCGGGCCCCGGCCGCCGCGCTGGCCGAGCCCGTCGAGCGGGTGGGCCGGGGCTGGTCCTCCGCCCTCTCCCTCGCCAACGGGGCGATCTGGGTGGGCTGGTACGGCCCGCTGCAGATCCTGCTCGCCTCCCAGGCCGAGGACTTCGCGCCCGGCTCCGGCATGTCGAAGGAGACCATGCTGGCCTGGGTGACCGGCGTGGGTGCCCTCGTGTCGCTGGTGGCGAACCCGCTCTTCGGCGCCCTGTCGGACCGCACGACCTCCCGGTACGGCCGCCGTACACCGTGGATCGTGGCGGGCGCGGCGGGCGGCGCCCTCTCCCTGCTGCTGCTCGCGGCGGCGGACGGGGTGTGGACGACGGCGCTGGGCTGGTGCCTGGTGCAGCTCACCCTGAACGCGGCCTTCGCGGCGGTGACCGCCGCCGTCCCGGACCGTGTCCCCCGGCTCCAACGAGGTTCCGTGGGCGGCTGGCTCGGTGTCGCGCAGGTGCTCGGCGTGGTCGGCGGGACGGCGCTCGCCACGGCCGCCGGGGGTGTGGGCGCCGGGTACGCCGCGTGCGCGGTGTTCACGGCGGTGGGCGTGCTGCCCTACGTCCTGCGGTTCGAGGACCTGCCGCTGGCGGCGGAGGACCGGCCGCCCTGGTCCTGGCGCGGCTTCCTGGCGGGCTTCTGGCTCAGCCCGCGCCGCCATCCCGACCTGGGCTGGGCCTGGCTGACCCGGTTCCTGATGAACCTGAGCAACGCGCTGGTGCTGCTGTACCTGCTCTACTACCTGCGGGACCGCCTCCACCACGCCGACCCCGAGCACGGCGTGCTGATCCTGACGGCCGTGAACGGGGTGACGCTGCTCGCCACCGTCGTCGTGGGAGGCGTCTGGTCGGACCGGGTGGGCCGGCGCAAGCCGTTCGTGATCTGGTCCGGCGTGCTGATGGCGGTGGCGACGGCGGGGCTGGCGGCCTGGCAGACCTGGCCGGGTGCCGTCGTGGCCGCGGCGGTCCTCGGGATCGGCTTCGGCGTGTTCACCTCCGTGGACTTCGCGCTGATGACGGACGTGCTGCCGAAGGCCCTGGACCGGGGCAAGGACCTCGGCGTCATCAACGTCGCCAACGCCCTGCCCCAGGTCGCGGCCCCGGTCCTCGCCGCGCCGATCGTCACGTACCTGGGCGGCTACCGGGTGCTGTACCTGGTGGCTGCGCTGGTCGGACTGGCGGGGGCGGTGCTGGTGGGGAGGATCAGGGGCGTCGACTAGGGGGTGTTTCGAAAGTCCTGCGCGGGTGCTGTGCGGGACTTTCGAAACACCCCCTGGGAGCGGTCGCCGTCCCGGGGCTCCGGTGTCACAGGGCTCCGGCGTCCCGGGCGGACCAGACGGTCGGGTGGATCGGGCGGAAGCCGAGGTCCCGGCGGATCCGCCGGGTGGACATGACCCCGAACCAGGGGTCGGGGTCCGTCCGGGTCCGGAGCTCGGCGGGGACCTCCACGCCGTTGAGCTGGTACAGCTCGACCGCCGTCACGGGAGCGTCGTCGGCGATGTTGTAGACCGGGCGGGTCACCCCCGGCGCGTGCAGGAGACGCAGCAGCCCCTGGGCGACGTCCGCGTGGTGGGCCATCTGCAGCCGCTGGGCCGCCGCCCAGGTCGCGGCCCACCTCAGGGACTGGGCGAGGTGCGGATCGCCCTCGCCGTAGACGAAGGGCAGCCGGCCGACGCGCACCTCCATGCCGTCCAGCGCGAGCAGTTCCCGCTCGGCCGCCGCCTTCGACTCGGTGTACGCCCCCCACATCTCGCCGCCGGGACGGATCTCGTCCTCCTCGACCAGCGGGCGGCCCCGCCCGAGCCCGTACACCAGCCCCGTGCTGACCTGGACGAAGCGCCGGACGCCCGAGGCGAGCGCGGCCCGCCCGAGTTCCACCGCCGCGTCCCGATTGACGGCCCACGCCTCCTCGTCCGGCACCCCGCGGAAGGACGCGGCGACGTTCACCACCGCGTCCGCCCCGGCCACCGCCTTGCCGAGTGCCTCGGCGTCCCGCAGGTCCCCGAGCACCACCTCGGCGCCCAGCTCCGCGAACCGCTCCCCGCGGGCCGCGTCGCGCACCAGCACCCGCACCTGCTCCCCCGGCCCGGCCTGCGCCAGCAGCCTCGGCACGAACCGCCGGCCCACCTGTCCCGTCGTCCCCGTCACCAGTGTCAGCATCGTCATCCGCTCCTCTCGGTGTGATGCCACCACTCTTGGAGGGAGCCGCCGCGGGCGGGAGAGACCCGTCGATCAGGGGACCGGCAGTCCCTGGATAAGCCGGGCGGGATGCCGCAGCCTGAAGAGGTGAACCGGACCGAACTCGCCGACTTCCTGCGCCGCGGGCGCGCCCGCCTGGCCCCCTCGGAGGTGGGCCTGGCGCCGGGTGCACGGCGCCGTACGCCCGGTCTGCGCCGCGAGGAGGTGGCCCAGCTGGCGGGCATGTCGGTGGACTACTACACGCGCCTGGAACAGCGCCGGGGCCCGCGTCCGTCCCGCCAGATGCTGGCGGCGCTGGCCCGCGCCCTGCGCCTCACCGACGACGAACGCGACCACCTCTTCCACCTGGCCGGCGAGGAACCGCCGCGCCGTGAGACGGCGTCGGCTCACGTCCCTCCGGGGCTGCTGCTGATCCTGGACCGGCTGCACGACACCCCGGCGCAGGTGGTGACCGACTGCGGGGAGGTCCTGGCCCAGAACGCGATGGCCCGGGCCCTGACCCTCGACGTGATGTCCCGGCCCCCTCGCGAGCGCAACCTGGCCCGCCTCTACTTCCTGGACCCGGACGCGCGCACCCTGTTCCCGGAGGAGGACCGCGCCGAGCACGCCCGCGCCCACGTGGCCAATCTGCGCGCGGTGACCGCGGCCCGCCCCGACGACCCGGAACCGGCCGCGCTGGTCGCCGAACTGCTCGCGGGCAGCGAGGAGTTCGCCCGCCTGTGGGGCGAGCACGAGGTGTCCCTGCGGCACCGCGCGACCAAACGCTTCCGGCACCCGCTGGTCGGCCTTCTCGACCTGGACTGCGAGGTCATGCTCAGCCACGACCGCCACCAGTACCTGGTCATCCACACGGCCCGCCCGGGCACGCAGGCCCATGAGCGGCTGCGGCTGCTGAGGGTGGTGGGGCTGCAGGACATGTCCCCCCGGGAGGCGGCTCCCGGCCGGATGGGCTAGAACCCCAGCTTGCGCAGCTGCTTCGGGTCGCGCTGCCAGTCCTTGGCCACCTTGACGTGGAGGTCCAGGAACACCGGGGTGCCGAGCAGCGCCTCGATCTGCTTGCGGGACTTGATGCCGACGTCCTTCAGCCGGCGGCCCTTGGGGCCGATGATGATGCCCTTCTGGCTCGGCCGCTCGATGTAGAGGTTCGCGTGGATGTCGAGGAGCGGCTTGTCGGCGGGGCGGTCCTCGCGGGGGAGCATCTCCTCGACGACGACCGCGATGGAGTGCGGCAGCTCGTCGCGCACGCCCTCCAGGGCCGCCTCACGGATCAGCTCGGCCACCATCACCTGCTCGGGCTCGTCGGTCAGGTCGCCCTCGGGGTAGAGGGCGGGGCCCTCCGGGAGCATCGGGACCAGGAGGTCGGCCAGCAGGTCCACCTGCCGGTCGCCGACCGCCGAGACCGGGATGATCTCCGCCCACTCGATGCCCAGCTCCTTGCCCAGCTGGTCGATGGCGATGAGCTGCTCGGCGAGCGCCTTGGAGTCCACGAGGTCGGTCTTCGTGACGACGGCGACCTTCGGGGTCTTCTTGATCCCGGCCAGCTCCTTGGCGATGAAGCGGTCGCCGGGGCCGAGCTTCTGGTCGGCGGGCAGGCAGAAGCCGATCACGTCGACCTCCGCCCAGGTGGTGCGGACCACGTCGTTGAGGCGCTCGCCGAGCAGGGTGCGCGGCTTGTGCAGGCCCGGGGTGTCGACCAGGATCAGCTGGGCGTCCGGACGGTGCACGATGCCCCGCACCGTGTGCCGGGTGGTCTGGGGGCGGTTGGAGGTGATCGCCACCTTCTGCCCGACCAGAGCGTTCGTGAGGGTGGACTTGCCCGCGTTGGGGCGGCCCACGAAGCAGGCGAAGCCGGCGCGGTGAAGGGTCCCGGCCGGCTGCTCGGATGACTGGTTACGAACGCTCATGCCGCCCATTCTCCCTGATCCATCAAGCCCCGCCGCACATACGAGCGGCAGCGCCCCTCCCGGTGAGCTCCCGGAAACCTGTGCGCAACGAAACGTCACGGAAACACACCCGTACGCGAGCGGAAACCAGGACCGGTGAACCTCTGACGAGCCCCCGCACCGATGGAGACCCCGTGACGACTTCCGCCGCCGCACACGTCGACACCGGCGACACCGCCTGGCTGCTCGCCGCCACCGCGCTCGTCCTGCTGATGACCCCGGGCCTGGCCCTCTTCTACGGCGGCATGGTCCGCACGAAGAGCGTGCTCAACATGCTCATGATGAGCTTCGTGTCGATCGCGCTGGTCACGGTGGTGTGGCTGGCGGCCGGCTACTCCCTCGCCTTCGGGGAGGACGCCGGGGGCGGCCTCATCGGCGGGCTCGAACACGCCGGCATGTCCGGCCTCGGCCCGGACAGCGTGCAGGGCACCGTCCCCACCGTTCTCTTCGCCACCTTCCAGCTCACCTTCGCGATCATCACGGCCGCGCTCATCAGCGGCGCGATCGCGGACCGCGCGAAGTTCGCCGCCTGGCTGGTGTTCGTGCCCGTCTGGGCGCTGCTCGTATACGTTCCCGTCACCCACTGGGTCTGGGGGCCCGGCGGCTGGATCCTGGACCGGCTCGGCGCCCTGGACTTCGCCGGCGGTCTGCCGGTCGAGATCACCTCCGGTGCCTCGGGGCTGGCGCTCTGCCTGGTCCTCGGTCCCCGCCTCGGCTTCAAGAAGGACGCGATGCGTCCGCACAACCTGCCCATGGTGGTGCTGGGCGCGGGCCTGCTCTGGTTCGGCTGGTTCGGCTTCAACGCGGGCTCGGCCCTCGGCGCCAACGGCCTCGCCGCCGCGGCCTTCCTCAACACCCTCGCCGCCGGCTGCACCGGCCTGCTGGGCTGGCTCTTCGTCGAGCAGAAGCGCGACGGCCACCCGACGACGCTGGGCGCCGCCTCCGGTGCCGTGGCGGGTCTGGTCGCGATCACGCCCTCCTGCGGCTCGGTCTCGCTGCTCGGCGCCCTGGTGGTCGGCCTGGCCGCCGGTGTCGTCTGCTCCTACGCCGTGAGCTGGAAGTTCAAGCTGAACTACGACGACTCGCTCGACGTCGTCGGCGTCCACCTGGTCGGCGGCGTCATCGGCACCCTCCTCATCGGCGTCTTCGCGGTCGACACCATGACCGGCGGCACGGAGGGCCTTCTCTACGGCGGCGGCCTCACCCAGCTCGGGAAGCAGCTGGTGGCCGTGGCCGTCGTGGCGGCCTACGCCTTCGGCGTCACCTACGGCATCGGCACGCTGCTCGACCGCACGATCGGCTTCCGGGCGGACGAGGACCAGGAGCACACCGGCCTGGACCTTACGGTCCACGCCGAGACCGCATACGATCACGGCGTCCTGGGCCACGGTGCCCCGGTCGCCCACTCCGTCCTCCCCTCCGCCCAGAAGGTCAAGCCGCAGGCATGAAGCTCATCACCGCGATCGTCAAGCCCTACCGCCTCGACGAGGTCAAGACGGCCCTGCAGGAGCTCGGCGTCCACGGTATGACCGTGACCGAGGCCAGCGGGTACGGCCGCCAGCGCGGCCACACCGAGGTCTACCGGGGGGCCGAGTACCAGGTCGACCTCGTGCCGAAGGTCCGTATCGAGGTCGTCGTGCGGGACGCGGAGTCGGAGGCCGTGATCGACGCGATCGTGCGCGCCGCGCAGACCGGGAAGATCGGGGACGGGAAGGTGTGGGCGCTGCCGGTGGAGACGGTGGTGCGGGTGCGGACCGGTGAGCGGGGACCCGACGCGCTTTAGCCTCCGGCGGGCCGGCCGACTTTCGGGTGCGGGTGCGTGGGGGCTGGTCGCGCGGTTCCCCGCGCCCCTTTGGGGCGCCTTCGCCGCCGTCTGATCAAGAGCCACCCGGCGATGGCGATCCCCGACGCCAACACCCCCGCCACCAGCCACGGCACCGCCACGAAGGACGCCGTCGCTGACTCCTTCGTGTTCCTGGCGGTCGCCGTGAGTTCGACGTCCGTCCAGTCGAGCTGCGGGGCTCCCTTCCAGCGTTCCGTCAGGTGGACGCGCTGGCCCGGGAGGAGCTGGGAGGGGATCTTCTTCAGGTCGCGGGTCAGGAGTGTGCGGCCGAAGAGGCCGCTCGCCCTCAGCTCCACCTTCGGTTCCAGGGTGACGTTCCCGGTGTTGTGCAGGGTGTAGGAGATCGTCGCCGTGCTGGCGCCGAGGCCGGGGACGAGGGGCTGGTGGTGGCTGACGTGGACGTTCTCGACGGCGAGCGCGGGGAGCGTGGGGCCGCCGACCGTGAGGTAGACGCGGGCGCCGACGGCCCGCTGTACGCCGAGGGCGACCGAGCCGTCGCCCCGGTCGATCCGCTCGTCGAGGGCGACGATCGCGCCGGGGTGGTCGCCGGGCTCGGCGCCCCGGGGCACCTTGATGGTGAACGGCACGGTGACCGTCCTGTGGCCGGGCACGGTGACCCGTTCCTTCGGCAGCTCGGCCCACGCGCCCACCCCCCGCATGCGCTCTCCCGGTGACTTCACGGCGAAGCCGCCGTCGCGCGCGGTGTTGTAGGCGTCGGCGGCGTACAGCCGGAAGGTGAGGGGCTTGCCGGTCTTGTTGGCGACGACGACCTTGTCCTCGACCGTCTGGCCGGGGTCGGCGGAGACGTAGAAGTACGGCCGTGCGGCGACGGCCGAGGAGAGGGGATGGACGGACCAGCTCCCGTTGTCGGCGGCCCGGGCGGGCGCGGCGGACAGCAGGCCCAGGAGGAGCGGCAGGAGGAGGACGTACGGCTTGCGCAGCAGCATGGGTGCGGACCCCCACAGACGTACCACGGGTGATGGAACGGGCTCGGTGGACGGGCGGGTGCGGGCCTGTGGGGCGGCCGCCCGGCCACCGCGGGGACGGGTGGGTCAGGTGAGCGTGAGCGTCAGGACGCCGGCGTACGCGCCCGGGGGTGTGAACGCCGGTACGTCGAGGGAGAGTCCGGCACTCGCGGTGAACTCACCGCCGGTGAGCGTGCCGTCCGGCGTGGACGCCAGGGTCGCCCCCGCGCCTCCCACGACGCCGGGCGACCCGGCCTGACAGGTGCTCGGGCTGCCCGCCTTGGTGGTGCACGCGGGCGTCCAGCTCAGCTTGCCGGCGTCGATCTTGGCGCCGGGTCCGCTGAAGTCGGTGACCTTGCCGGTCAGGGACCAGCCGGCGGGCCCGCCGCGGTAGTCCTTGACCGTCACCGTGTTGAGGTCGCCGGTCGAGCGGTCGCCGGAGCCGAAGTCGACCGTGGACATCGTGACGCTGTCCCCGGTCTGCGCCATCGACAGGTCGCCCGCCTTCACGGTCGCCGTCAGCCGCTGACTGCCCTCGGGTACGGGCGTGTCGTCGATGACGACGTACGCGGCGGGCGGGGTCCCCAGCTCGGCGGTCCAGGCGCTGCCCTCGTACGCCACCACACCGGTCGTGGTGAGGTCGTTGACGACGAGCGATCCGGAGATGCCGCCCGAGGAGCCCGCGGTGACGGTGGTCCGGTCCGCGGTCGGGCCGGATCCCGACCGCCCGGCGACGGTGACCGTCGCGCCCGGGGTGAAGCCGCCGCCGGTGAAGGTGACGGGGTCACCCGGGGCACCGGAGGCCGAACCGAGGCCGAGGTTGCGGGTGTTGGCCGGGGGGTTGTCGGCCGCGGTGATTGTCTCCGACACCGGGGCGGGCGGGTTGGTCACCGTGCAGACGGTGTCCAGCTCCAGGATGTAGCTGGTGTGGATGTTGTAGTCGCCGGGTGCGAGGGTGATCGCGTCGGGCGAGGTGACCGTGAACGTGCCGGTCATCGAGAACGACGGGAAGGCGGCCTTGCCCGGCACCGGGTCGTTCTTCCTCGGGCCCGCGACGGTGACGTCCCCGGTCTGGGCGCCGCCCAGGGTGACCTTGCCCGTCGGCGTCATGATGTCGGCCGGCAGGTCGATCGCGGTGGGGTTGGCCGCGGCGGCCGTGACCACCGTGTACGTCACGGTGACGGTGTCCCCGACCTCGGGGCTGGTGTCGTCCACCGTGATCTTCGCGGTGGTGGTGCCGTCGATCGGCGGGAGGCCCGCGATCGCGGGCGGGATGCAGTGCGTCGCGAAGTCCACGTCGGTCGCGGCGCCGGCCGGGCACGCCAGCGCCCCGCCCGCGGTCACCGCGAGCGCGGTCGCCCCGAGCAGCGACGCCCAGCGCCGTCTTCGGGAACTGCGGCCATTGCGGGGTGAACCCATGTTTGCCCCCTCCTCCGGGGTGCGGGCGCAGCGGCTCTTCTGCGCCGACAGGGGGCATTGACGGGCGGATCGCGAGAGAAGTCAATGGACTCGGCGAGAGAAACTGATGAACCGTCAGCTTCCTGATGCTGCTCGGAAACTGACGGTCCGTCAATTCAGTTTCCGGCCGCTATCAGTCGAACACGAACGGACCCGGTGCCTGCGCCGTGCTGGTCGTACAGGTGAGGGTGATGCCGAGGACCACCATCTTCAGCGATCCGCCGTTGAAGTCGAGCTTGTCACCCGAGGCCACGGTGCCGGGCAGCGGGCCGACCGTGATCGAGGCGCCGGCCGCCATGGCCGGGTTGACGGAACCGCTGAAGACGCGTGCGGAACCCGTCGAGTTCGCCATCGTGAGCGTCGAACTGATGCTGTTGGCGCCGAGCGCGATGGGGGTGGTGATCGCGGAGGAGGTGAGGGTGATGGTGGCCGAGGTACCGGACTGGGTGGCGGTGAGCGTGGCCGCACCACCGCCGAAGATGCCGCAGCTCGCGGTGATGGTGGCGGTCGTCGGGGTCACCGCGGCGGCCGAGGGCGCGAACACCAGCCCGGTGACCGCGAGGGCCCCGGCCAGCAGTGCCGCACCTGATCCGATTCGCTTGCTCATGGGATTCCGGCTCCTTCCCGGATGTGGGGAGACGGACGGCCGGAACGGGACGGTGGGTGCGGTCACCGGGCCCGGTGGGGGGTGTATCTGACGGTCCGTCGGAAGTTACGGGTCCCATTGACGCGGGAGGGGTGCGGGAAGGGCAAGGTTGAATTCCGGCCGAACTGGAACCGGGGTCCCGGGGACCGAGCCCCGGCACCTCAGCCCGCGGAAACGGTCAGCCGGACCGTCCCGTCCGGCGAGGCCACCAGCACCGGGGTCCCCGGCCCGCCGAGATCACGCACGGCGTCGAGATCGTCCTCGGCGGCACCTTCCGCGTCGGTCACCACGGCCGCCGCCTCCAGGGACGCCGCTCCCGACGCCACCGCCATCGCCACCGCCGTCCGCAGCGCGCTCAGCTTCAGCGACGGCAGGTCGACCGTCCCGGCGACATACGTACGTCCCGTCTCGTCCCGGACGGCGGCCCCCTCCGGCACGCCGTTGCGGGCCCGCGCGGAACGGGCCAGGGTGACGATCTTGCGGTCCTCGGGGTCAAGCGCGCTGCTCTCGGTCATGCCCCGAGCATACGAAGTACCCGGCCCCGCACCCCGCCACGGGGGTACGTCGCGCCCCGCCGGTCCCGCCGACCGGGCGGTGACGGCCGCCCGCGCCTCAGGGGCGGTCCAGCCGCAGCCGCTCCGCGCGCGGCAGTCCGGCCACCACCAGGTCGTAGGAGTCCTCGATCAGCTCCCGGACCAGGCGGTCCGGGAGGCCGCCGTCGGCGGTCACCGTGTTCCAGTGGCGCTTGTTCATGTGGTAGCCGGGGGCGATCAGACCGGGGTGCTCGGTGCGCAGCCGGACCGCGTCCTCCGGGTCGCACTTGAGGTTGACCTTCAGGGGCCGCTCGTCCGTCCAGCTCAGTGCGAACATCTTGCCGCCGACCTTGAAGACCGAGATCTCCGGGCGGAACGGGAAGTCCTCCACCACCGCGTTGAAGGACAGACAGAAGGCGCGCAGCTCCTGCGGGGTCACTCCGGTTTCGTCTCCTCCCGCGGTGGACCGGCCGGATCCACCGGCTCCACCAGCACCGTCACGATCTTGTTCCGGCGGCCGGCGGCCGCCTCGGCGGTCAGGCGCAGGGCGCGGCCGTCCGGGAGGTCGACCACGCCGGACGCCCCGGCGATGGGGACCCGGCCCAGGGCCTTCGCGAGCAGGCCGCCGACGGTCTCCACGTCCTCGTCGTCGTACTCCTCCAGGCCGTACAGCTCGCCGAGGTCGGTGATGTCGAGGCGGGCGGTGACCCGGTACCGGTCGTCGCCCAGCTCCTCCACCGGCGGGAGTTCACGGTCGTACTCGTCGGTGATCTCGCCGACGATCTCCTCCAGGATGTCCTCGATGGTGACGATCCCGGCCGTGCCGCCGTACTCGTCGATGACGACGGCCACGTGGTTGCGCTCCTGCTGCATCTCGCGCAGCAGGTCGCCGGCGTTCTTGGTGTCGGGGACGAAGGCGGCGGGCCGCATGGCCGTGGACACCAGGTCGGACTCGGCGTCGCGGCTGATGTGCGTCTTGCGCACCAGGTCCTTCAGGTACACGATCCCGACGATGTCGTCCTCGCTCTCCCCGGTCACGGGGATGCGCGAGAAGCCCGAGCGCAGGGCGAGGGTCAGGGCCTGGCGGATCGTCTTGTAGCGCTCGATGACGACCAGGTCGGTCCTGGGGACCATGACCTCCCGGACGAGGGTGTCGCCGAGCTCGAAGACGGAGTGCACCATGCGCCGCTCCTCGTCCTCGATCAGCGACTCCTTCTCGGCGAGGTCGACCAGCGCGCGCAGCTCCGCCTCGGAGGCGAAGGGGCCGCGGCGGAAGCCCTTGCCGGGGGTGAGCGCGTTGCCGATGAGGATGAGCAGGGACGGGACCGGGCCCATGATCCGGGCCAGCGGGAGCAGGACGTACGCCGCGGCCGTCGCCGTGTTCAGCGGGTGCTGGCGGCCGATGGTGCGCGGGGAGACCCCGACGGCGACGTACGACACGAGGACCATCACACCGATCGCGGCGAGCAGGGCGGTGGCGGTGCCGTCGATCTCCTGAAGGCAGGCGTAGGTCACCAGCGCCGCGGCCGCCATCTCGCAGGCGACGCGGACCAGCAGCGCCACGTTCAGATAGCGGGTGGGGTCGGCGGCGATCTGGGCGAGCTTGGCGCTGCCGCGTCGTCCGGACCGTACGGCTTCCTCGGCGCGGAAGCTGGAGACGCGCGCGAGGCCCGCCTCCGCGCAGGCGGCGAGCCACGCGACGACGACCAGGGCGATCGCGCCGGAGACGAGGGTGGGGCTCATGAGACGGTCGGGGCCGGGGACGGGCCGGTCAGGCCCCTCTCCGCACGCCAGCCGTCCACGATGGCCGCCTGGAGGCCGAACATCTCGGCCTTCTCGTCGGGCTCCTCGTGGTCGTAGCCCAGCAGGTGCAGCACGCCGTGGACGGTGAGGAGCTGGAGCTCCTCGTCCATGGAGTGCTGCGTGGGCGCGTCGGCGCCCTGCTTGGCGGCGACCTCGGGGCACAGCACGATGTCGCCGAGGAGGCCCTGCGGGGGCTCGTCGTCGTCCTTCGACGGCGGACGCAGCTCGTCCATCGGGAAGGACATGACGTCCGTCGGCCCCGGCAGGTCCATCCACTGGATGTGCAGCTGCTCCATGGCGTCGGCGTCCACGACGATCACCGACAGCTCGGAGAGCGGGTGGATGCGCATCCGTGCGAGCGCGTAGCGGGCGATGTCGAGGATCGCCTGCTCGTCGACCTCGGTTCCGGACTCGTTGTTGACGTCGATCGACATGGTGCTGCTGTGTCTACTTCCCCTTGTGCCCAGACTGCCGGGCCCGGCCGCCCTTGTGGGTGCCGTTCTCGGTGCCGTGCTTGCTGTCGTACTGCTCGTACGCGTCGACGATACGGCCGACCAGCTTGTGCCGTACGACGTCCTGGGACGACAGACGGGAGAAGTGGACGTCGTCGAGGCCCTCCAGGATGTCCTGGACCTGACGCAGACCGGACTTGGTGCCGTTCGGCAGGTCGACCTGCGTCACGTCACCCGTGATCACGATCTTCGAGTCGAAGCCGAGACGGGTGAGGAACATCTTCATCTGCTCGGGGCTCGTGTTCTGGGCCTCGTCCAGGATGATGAAGGCGTCGTTGAGCGTGTTGTGCGTCAGCAGGTAGTCCTGGGTGACGTAGAGGGAGTCCTCGGCGGCCACCTGGATACAGACGGCCTCCTCCCGGCCCGCCGGCTCGATACTGTCGATGAAGCGCATGGGGCGTCCGCCGCCTCCGGCCGCGAGGTACGTGTCCCGCTTGCGGGCCAGGCGGAAGGGTTCGATGCCTTCGGGGAGTCGGATGTCGACGATGTGGGCATCGTGGCGGTGTCCCACCTCCCGCCCGTTCGCAAGACCCGGCTTGCGGCCCTCGGCAGCCCTGCGACGGGTGTACGCGACACCGCCGAGCGACTGCACCAGCGAGATCACGTCGTCACGGAGCAGGATCGACGTCGTCGTGTAGTGGATCCGGCAGGTGCGGTCCTTCTGTATGACGGGACCGCCGTCGGAGTCGAGCAGGCCCTGAAGGACGGCGAGGCGTACGTCGGCCGAGTTCTGCAGGTAGTCGTGCGGGACGAACTTGGTGTGTGAACGTGTGCGCAGCAGGTCCAGCTCGCGCAGAACACGCGTGACAGGGTTCTCCAGAGTGACCACGTCACCCGGCGACTTGATCCGGTTGAGGGTGTAGTCGGGTCCCTCCCTGTGCCGCACTGCGACGCCGGGAAGCGCGCTCGCGAGCGCCTCGGCCAGCTCCGGGTCCTCCGTCGCGAAGGACGGTGTGGTGGAGCCGGTGAGGCACCCGTCCCCCAGGAGAAGACCCAGGGCGTACGGGTCCATGGGGACCTCTCGCTCCGGGTGGCACACCGGTGCGGTCAGCATCGGAAGTTCGTACCGCCGGGCGTGGGCCGCCCGCAGGTTGCCGATCATCTCCTGGGTCTCCAGGACGCGCCACGGCTTGTCACGGCGCTTGTCGTCGCGCGTTCGCACCGTCCACAGGTGCTCGCCGCAGCACAGGGTCCAGGAGCCGTCCTGGGCGGTGACGCGATAGATGTCCTTCTCGCCCTGGGGGTAGACGCCGAGGACCGGAGTCGGCTCGCCGTTGGAGCCGATGACCAGGTCGCCGACCTGGAGATCACCGATGGGACGCCAACCGTCCGGCGTGAGCACGTTGGTGAAGACGGGCTGGGCCCGGCCGCGCATGTACGCCAGCGGCGCGACCTCGATCGTGCCCGCGGCCATGAGCCTCGGGATGGAGTCGGGGTCGAGCATGTCGTGCAGCGCATCGTACAGCGGGCGCAGGTACGGGTCGATCTTCTCGTACAGGGTGCCCGGGAGGAATCCGAGACGCTCGCCGGCCTCGACCGCGGGGCGGGTCAGGATGATCCGGTTGACCTGCTTGGACTGCAGGGCCTGGACCGCCTTCGCCATGGCCAGGTACGTCTTGCCGGTACCGGCGGGGCCGATGCCGAAGACGATCGTGTGCTTGTCGATCGCGTCGACGTACCGCTTCTGGTTGAGGGTCTTCGGTCTGATGGTGCGGCCGCGCGAGGACAGGATGTTCTGCGTCAGAACCTCGGCCGGGGTCTCCTGGCCGTCACTCGTCCCGTTCTCACTCGCCCGCAGCATGGCGATCGAGCGTTCCACTGCGTCCTCCGTCATCGGCTGCCCGGTGCGGAGCACCAGCATCATCTCGTCGAACAGGCGCTGGATGAGAGCGACTTCCCGGGCGTCGCCGACCGCGCTGATCTCGTTGCCCCGGACGTGGATGTCGGCCGCCGGGAAGGCCGTCTCGATCACGCGCAGGAGGGAGTCGCCGGATCCCAGGACGGTCACCATGGGGTGCTGGGCGGGGACAGTGAACTGTGCTCTCGCCTTCCCCTGCGCGGGGCTCTGAGCTGTGGGTGTCTCAGTCATAGGCCGGCCACGAGGGCCTCTACGTCCTCCCGGATGCGTCTCGCCTGCCACAAGGGCGGCCTGGCGTTTTCCAGGGTACGCCAGGGCACTGACAACTCCGTAGGGCTTTTCCTCATACCGGCGGGGGTCACGCCGAGCGGCGGAAACCGATCGTCGGGACCGCGCGGCGCAGCGGCCAGGGCGGGGTGGGCTCCTCCCTCGGGAGCAGGTCCTCCAGGAACGCGTACCGGCTCAGTGCCTCCCGGTCCTGGCCCTCGACCGACTGCACCCGGCGCCACCAGGCCGCGATCTCGGACCAGCCGGGGGCGGAGAGGGAGCCGCCGAACTCCTGGACCGACAGCGCCGCGGTGAGGCCGGCGAAGGCGAGCCGGTCGGCGAGCGGCCAGCCGGCGAGGGTGCCGGTGACGAAGCCGGCCACGAAGACGTCTCCCGCGCCGGTCGGATCGAGGGCCTCGACCGCGATCGCGGGGACCTCCGCCGTCTCGCCGGTCTCCCGGTCCACCGCGTACGCGCCCTCCGCTCCGAGGGTCACGACGGCGAGCGGCACGTGCGCGGTGAGGGCGTGGGCGGCGGCGCGGGGGCAGTCGGCGCCGGTGTAGCGCATGGCCTCCTCGGCGTTCGGCAGGAACGCCTCGCAGTGCTCCAGGTCGGCGAGGCCGGCCAGGTCCCAGGCGCCGGTGTCGTCCCAGCCGACGTCGCCGAAGACGCGGGTGCCGCGGCTCGCGGCCTGGGCGATCCAGGGGGCGCGCTTGCCGGGGGTGAGGGAGGCGACGGCGGCGCGGGCGCGCGGCGGGCACTCGGGGGCGGGCTCCCCCGGGGGCGGTTCGTGGCCGTGGGACACCATGGTCCGTTCGCCCTCGTAGGCCATGGAGACGGTGACCGGCGAGTGCCAGCCGGGGACGGTCCGCGAGGGGCCGAGGTCGATGCCCTCGCCCTGGGCGAGGGCGTCCCAGCAGTACTCGCCGTAGTGGTCGTCGCCGAAGGCGGCGGCGAGGGAGGTCCGCAGGCCCAGGCGGGCGAGGGCGGTGGCCATGTTGGCGACGCCGCCGGGGCTCGATCCCATCCCGCGCGCCCAGGACTCGGTCCCGCGCACCGGGGCGGAGTCGAGCCCGGTGAAGATGATGTCCAGGAAGACGGTGCCGGTGAGGTAGACGTCCCAGGGCGGATCGCCGGGGGTCCGCCGGGCGGCCAAGGGGTCGACCAGGGCGGCCTGGCCGTTCTGACGGTGGTGTCCCTCTCCGGTGGACGCGGCGGACGCGGTCACGGTGCGCTCCCTGACGTGGTGCGGATCTGGCCAGTCTGCACCACGCGGCCGACCCCGTGCCGCCCGTCACGCCGGAAACGGAGGCACGCGCCGCGGGCCCGCGCCGGCCGGCACCGGTACGGGCCCCCGGAGGACGCCGCGGCGGGAGCGCTACCAGCGGGGGACGGCCGGGGTGACCCAGGCGGGGTCGGCGACGCGCATCGCCGCCGCGTCGTCCCGCTCGCGCAGCGCACCGTCGTCGTCGAGCCACCGCCGGTGCAGGAGCCGCAGCTTCTCGCGGTCGAGTGCGACGCCGAGGCCCGGCGCGTCGGAGACGGTGACCCTGCCGTCGTGGAAGGCCGGGCGCTCGGTGAGGACGTCCTCCGACTGCCAGGGGTAGTGGGAGTCGCAGGCGTGGTGGAGGCCGGGGACGGTCGACGCGACCTGGGTCATGGCGGCCAGCGAGATGCCGAGATGGGTGTTGGAGTGCATGGACACCCCGACGCCGAACGTCCGGCAGATGGCGGCGAGCTGCTGGGTGTTGCGCAGCCCGCCCCAGTAGTGGTGGTCGGAGAGGACGACCTGTACGGCGTTCCGGGTGAACGCCTCCTTGATCTCGGCGAACGTCGTGACGCACATGTTGGTGGCGAGCGGCACGTCGGTCCCCGCCGCGACCTCGGCCATGGCCGGGGTGCCGAGCACCGGGTCCTCCAGGTACTCGAGGACGTCCCCGAGCTCCCGCGCCACCCGCAGCGAGGTCTCCACGCTCCAGGCCCCGTTGGGGTCCAGCCGCAGCGGGTGTCCGGGGAAGGCCTCCGCCAGCGCCCGTACGGCGGCGATCTCCTCGTCGGGCGGGAAGACGCCGCCCTTGAGCTTGAAGGAGGTGAAGCCGTACCGCTCCTTGAACCGGCGGGCCTGCTCGACGATCCCGGCGGGGTCGAGGGCGGCGCCCCAGTCGTCCTTCTCGCAGGCCATGCCCTCGGGGTGGTCGGCCCACTTGTAGAAGAGGTAGGCGCTGTACTCGACCGTGTCCCGCACCTTGCCGCCGAGCAGCGCGTGCACGGGCAGGCCGAGCGCCTTGCCGAGGGCGTCGAGGCAGGCGACCTCGAAGGCGGAGACGACGGACAGCCGCAGTTTGTCGGCGGTCTGGACCCCGCGCAGCCCGCCCACGTCGACCTGGCCGGAGATCCGGGAGCCGTCGACGGCCACCTCGTCGGCGACGGCGGACAGCCCGTTCAGACCGGCGACCTGACGGCCGGGCAGCTTCTCGGCGAACGGGCGGGCCAGTTCCAGGTACTTGGTGTCGCCGTACGTCTCACCGACGCCGGTGACCCCGTCCGCGGTCTCGACCTCCACGATCAGCCGGGGGGTGTACGGCTGGTGCACGCCCTGGGTGTTGAGCAGCGGCGGGTCGGCGACCAGGATCGGCGTCAGCCGTACGTCGGTGATGGTGAGGTTCACAGCGCGGCTCCTACGAGGTCGAGTCCGGTGGTCAGCAGGGTCCTGAGGGCGGCGAGGTCGGCGGCCGAGGGGTCGGTGAGCGGGGCGCGCACGGGGCCGACCGGCCGGCCGCGCAGCCGGGCCGCCGCCTTCACCAGGGACACGGCGTACCCCGGCACCCGGTCCCGCAGTTCTACGAGCGGGACGTAGAACGCGCGCAGCAGTTCGTCGGCCGTGCCTCCGTCGCCGTCCCGCAGCGCCGCGAAGAAGGCGTTCGCGATCTCGGGGGCGAAGGCGTGGACGGCGGAGGAGTAGGCGGGCACGCCGACGGTGGCGTAGGCGCGGGCCTGGATCTCGGCGGTGGCGGCGCCGTTGAAGAAGAGGAAGCCCTCGGGGGCGGCGAGGGTGAGGCGCTGGAGGCGGTCGAGGTCGCTGTGGCCGTCCTTGAGGCCGATGACGGTCGGGATGGCGGCGATGCGCTTCAACGAGGCCGCGCTGAAGGCGACCTGGCCGCGCTGGTAGGCGATGAGCGGGAGCCGGGTGCGGGCGGCGATCTGCTCCAGCTGGGCGACGAGGCCGTCCTGCGGGGCGGCGACGAGGTAGTGCGGCAGGACGAGGAGGGCGTCGGCGCCCGCCTCCTCGGCGATCCGGGCGAAGCGCACGGCCTGCGCCCAGCCGTAGCCGGTGCCGGCGACGACGGGGACCCGGCCGGCCGCCTCCTCGACGGCGAGGGTGACGACCTGCCGGTACTCGTCCTCGTCCAGGGAGAAGAACTCGCCGGTGCCGCACGCGGGGAAGACGGCGCCGGGCGCGGTGGCGAGCTGGGCGGCGACGTGGGCGCGGAAGCCGTCGGGGTCGAGCGAGCCGTCCGCGCGGAAGCTCGTCAGCGGGAACGACAGCACGCCCCGCGCCATGCCGTCGCGCAGGCGACGCGCCGTGTCCGTTTCGAGGCTCACCCTCGCCATCTCCCCATGTAGACGTCATCCATGTATGAAGATGGAGGTTAGATATGCGAACGCCCCCCGTCAATGGGGCCCGGCGCCGCCCGCGCCTTACGATCGGGCCATGCCAGAGGAGACAGGCGGCGTCCGCGAGGTGAAGTCGGCCGCCCGCACGGTCGAGCTGCTGGAACTCCTCGCCGCCCGCGGGGACCGTCCGGCGCGGCTGCAGGAGCTGGCGGACGCGCTGGGCGTGCCGCGCAGCTCGATGTACGCGCTGCTGCAGACCCTGATCGGCCGGGGCTGGGTGCGCACGGACGTCACCGGCTCCCTCTACGGCATCGGCATCCACGCCCTGCTGACCGGAACCGGCTACCTGGACTCCGACCCGCGCGTCCGCCTGGTCCGCCCGTATCTCGACGAGGCGTCGGAGGCGCTGGGCGAGACCATCCACCTGGGGCGGCTGGACGGGCGGGACGTGGCCTATCTGGCGACGCGGGAGTCGCACGCGTACCTGCGCACGATCAGCCGGGTCGGCCGCCGGCTGCCCGCGCACGTGGGCGCGCTCGGCAAGGCCCTGCTGGCCGAACGCCCGGACGCCGAGCTGCCCGAGGGGCCGTACGAGGCACTGACGCCGAGGTCGCACACGAGCCGGGAGTCGCTGCTCGCCGACCTGGCCGGGGTCCGGGCGCGCGACTACTCGGTGGACCGGGAGGAGGGCGTCACCGGCATCGTCGGTTTCGGCTTCGCCCTGCGCTACGACCGTCCCGCGCAGGACGCGATCAGCTGCTCGGTGCCGGTGGCCCGGCTGACGGCGGAGCACGAGGAGCGGATCGTCGCGGTGATGCGGGAGATCCGGGCGAAGATCGAGGCGGCGGCGACCGCGCCGGGGACGGGGAACGGCTCGACGGGAACCGTGAACTGGCGCTGAAACGCGCCCTTTTACCCGCCCACTCCCATCCCAAACCCAAAGTGATCCACATCACCCACCCCGCGCTTCTTCTCCCTCCCCGCGCTTGATACAAATTGCCCGCGCGTTCCCGTCCGTCGACGGCCTGCGCCCCACCCCCTTTCGAGCCGCTTCTTTTCGCATGCCCTGGAACGCCCGTGTTCGCCCGCCGCACCCCCACGCCCTGGCCCCTGCTCGCCCTTTTCACGGCCGGATACCTCGCCCCCTACCTGCTGCCGACCGTCGTCGGCCGGCTGGACTCGGGACTTCCCCTGACCGCCACCGAGGCGGGTGCCGTCGGCAGCGCGCTGCTGCTGAGTTCGGCGTCGGCGGGATTCCTGCTGGCCTCGCGGGTGGAACGGATCGGCGCCCGGACCCTGGCCCGCGCCGGACTCGCGCTGGCCGTGCTCGGCTACGGCGGGGCCGCCCTCGCCGGTGACGTCCCGGCCGTGGTCGCGGGCGCCGTCCTCGGCGGCTTCGGCTCCGGTACGGCCACGACGGTCGCCGCCACCCGGATCGCCGCCCAGCCCGATCCGCACCGCGCCTCCACGCTGGGCCTGCTCGCGGTCTCCGGGCTGGCCGCCGCCGTCTATCTGACGGTGCCGCGGCTCGGGGCCGGGCACGGCCAGCCGCTCGCCGCCATCGCGCTCACCGCGGCCGCCGTGTGGCCGCTGACCGGCCGGCTGCCCGGACGCACGGCCCCCGCGCCGACGGCCCGCCGCGCGGAACGCGCCCGTCTGCCCCATCTGCGCTCCGGTCTCGTCCTGGCCGCCGCCATGCCCTGCTGGTCGCTGGTGCAGAACTCCCTGTGGGGAGTCAGCGGCCGGATCGGGCTGACACAGGCCCACCTCGGCGAGGCGGCGGTCGGCGCCGTCTTCGCGGTGGCGCTGGGCGCCGGGCTCATGGGTGTGCTCGGCGCGGGACTGCTGGGACCGCGCCTCGGACGGGCGGTGCCCATCGGCGGCGGGACCGTCCTCATCGCGGGCTGCGTCGTCGTGAGCGCCTCCGCGACCGGTCCGGTGAGCTTCGCGACCGGTGAGATCGCCTGGAACGTGCTCTACCCCGTCGTCCTGTCGTACCTCATCGGGCTGGCCGCCTCGCTCGACCCGCGCGGCCGCTGGGCGGTGCTCGTCGGCTCCGCGGGCTCACTGGGCACCGCCGCCGGGCCGCTGACCGGGAGCGTGCTGTCGGCACAGGCCGGGTTCCCCGTGATGGGGCTGGTGCTCGGGGCGGGGCTGCTCGTCGTCGCCGTACCGATGACCGCCGTGGCCCTGCACACGGGCGGACGGCCGCTGTCCGCGGGCGCCGTGCGGCGCCGGGGCGGCGCTTCGGAGCAGCCGGTCGTCGAGCTCATCGAGCTGGACACCCCGGCCAGACCCGCACCGGACGCCTACGACACGGCCGGCCCCCGGCAGGCGGGCGCCTCCCCGGGCTCCGGGACCTGACCGACCCGGCCGAGCGGTGTCCCGGCCCCGCCGCACGCCCCGCGCCGGTGGGCCGTTGAGGTGAGTCCGCTACTGCAATGAGTGCCCCCGCCGGGTTTTCCGGGGTCCGTGCCCTCGGCGCGCTGCCGATGATGTCGGTCGAATCCGACCGTCCGGATCCCACCACCCCGGATCCGGCTGCCCGAAGGAGCAACATGCGGTCTGCACGCATCGTGGGCCTGCTGCTGGGGGCCGTGCCCCTGGTGGCGATCGGCGCCCTGGCACCGGCGTCCGCCACGCCGAAGCCGAAACCGCGCGCCCTGGTCGTCCCCACCCGGGCCTTCCCGACCATCCAGTCCGCGGTCGACGCCGCGCGACCGGGAGACCGCGTCACCGTCCGCCCCGGCGTCTACCGGGAGCAGGTGACGATCGGCAAGAAGCTCACCCTCACCGGGGCGGGAGCCGGGAAGACCACGATCCGCGCCCCGAGGAAGCTGGTGAAGGGACCCGACGGCCGCACCGCCATCGTCACCCTCGACGACGCGGCATCGGTGCGGATCTCCCGTCTCACGGTGAGCGGGCCGGGTTCCGGCACCTGCGACAAGGGCGCGCTGGGAGCGGGCATCCGGGTCATGGGCGGGGCCCACCTCGACCTCGGCCGGGCGAAGGTGACCCACATCAAGGACACCCCCCTCGCACCGTGCTTCCGCAGCGCCACCGCGGTCCTCGTCGGCGGCCTTCCCGAGGGCACCGGATCGGCGACCATCACCGACTCCCGCATCACGGACTACCAGGGCGCCGGCATCGTCGTCCTCAACGCGCGCTCCCGCGCCACCCTGGTCCGCAACGTCGTCGTCGGACAGAAGAAGCTCTCGACGGACGGGATCGAGTTCATCGAGGCGACCGGCCGGATCGAACACAACGTCGTCCGTGACAACGCCTGCCGCGAACCGGACCCGGGATGCGGCACCGACTTCTTCGAGGACGTCCAGCACGCCGGCATCCTGGCGGGCGCCCCCGGGACGGTCATCACCGGCAACCGCCTCACCGGCAACCAGCTGGGCATCTACGCGGTGGACACCGCGAGGATCAGCCGCAACCGCATGACCGGCAACGCGTACTTCGGGATGGCCCTCCAGGACGGGTCGTTCACCGCGGCCAAGGACGTCGTCCGGGGCGGGGTCGGCGGTGTCGCGGTCATCGCGTCGTCCGTCGACACCACCGCCCGGCTGAACCACGTGAAGATCACCAAGACCTCGGGACCCCGGATCCGCAAGTTCACCTGCTGCGGCTACACCGCCACGGTGAAGACCAGGCGCTGGGCGAGGACCGGGCCCTACGAGGGAAACGTGTAGGCGTCCACCTCGGCGAGACACCGCGCCCGCCGCTCCTCGTCGTCCTCCAGGAAGGAGGCGGTGAAGGAGTTGCGGGCCAGTTCGCGCAGCCGTTCCTCGCTCAGGCCCAGGGTCTGCCGTACGGCGTCGAAGTTGTCGCCCGCGTAGCCGCCGAAGTAGGCCGGGTCGTCGGAGTTGACCGTGCAGAGGAGCCCGGCGTCGAGCATCGCGGGCAGCGGGTGGTCGGCGAGGGTGTCGACCGTGCGCAGCCGCACGTTGGACAGCGGGCACAGGGTGAGCGGGATCCGCTCCCGCACCAGCCGCTCGACGAGCGCCGGGTCCTCCATGCAGCGCAGCCCGTGGTCGACGCGCTCGACGCCGAGGACGTCGAGGGCCTCGGTGATGTACTCCGGCGGCCCCTCCTCCCCCGCGTGCGCCACGCGGCGCAGCCCCAGCGCGGCGGCGGCCTCGTACACCTCGCGGAACTTCACCGGCGGGTGCCCCACCTCGGCGGAGTCCAGCCCGATGCCGATGATCCGGTCGAGGTGGGGCTTGGCCGCCTCCAGCGTCTCGAGGGCCGACTCGGCGGATTCGTCGCGCAGGAAGCAGAGGATCAGCCGGGTCGAGATCCCGTGGTCGGCCTCACTGGTCCCCAGCGCCCGCCACAGCCCCTCCACGACCGTGCCCATGCCGACGCCGCGGGCCAGATGGGCCTGCGGGTCGAAGAAGATCTCCGCGTGCCGCACGCCCTGTGCGGCGGCGCGGGCGAGGTAGGCGCGCGCCAGATCCTCGAAGTCCCGCTCGGTGCGCAGGACGGCCATGAGTTCGTAGTACAGGTTCAGGAAGGACTGCAGATCCTCGAACTGGTACGCCTCGCGGAGTTCGTCGGTGTCGGCGTACGGCAGCGCGACCCCGTTGCGGGCGGCCAGCTCGAAGGCCAGCTCCGGCTCCAGGGTGCCTTCGATGTGCAGGTGCAGTTCGGCTTTCGGGAGGGACATCAAAGCATCGTACGTCCGCTTTACCGCCGTTTCGGCAGCGGCACCCGCAGCAGGTCGTGAGCCACGGTCAGCTCGCCGTCGAAGCCCGCCGCCCTCGCCTGCCGCTCGAAGTCGTCCGGCTCCGAGTAGCGCTGGCTGAAGTGGGTGAGCACGAGATGCCGTACGCCGGCGTCCCGGGCGGCGCGGGCGGCCTGACCGGCGGTCAGATGACCGTGCTCGACGGCGAGTCGCTCGTCCTCGTCGAGGAAGGTCGACTCGATGACGAGCATGTCGGCGCCCTCCGCGAGCGCGTGCACGCCCTCGCACATCCGGGTGTCCATGACGAACGCGAACCGCTGGCCGCGCCGGATCTCGCTCACGTCGTCGAGCGAGACACCGCGCACGGAACCCTCGCGCTGGAGAAGGCCCACGTCCGGACCCTTGATGCCGTGCGCGGCGAGGCGTTCGGGGAGCATGCGGCGGCCGTCGGGTTCGATCAGCCGGTAGCCGTAGGACTCGACGGGGTGGGAGAGTCTGCGGGCCTCCAGCGTGCAGGAGCCCAGGCTGCCGACGGCCCCGTCGGCGCTCACCGGTGCCTCGGTCAGCTCGACCGTCTCCCGGTAGGCCGTCGCGTAGCGCAGGCGGTCGAAGAAGCGCTGCCCCGACTCCGGGTAGTGGACGGTGACCTCGTGCGGGACCTGGTCGAGATTGATGCGCTGCACGACCCCGGCGAGACCGAGCGAGTGGTCGCCGTGGAAGTGCGTGACGCAGATCCGGTCGATGTCGTGGGCCGCGACACCGGCCCGCAGCATCTGGCGCTGGGTGCCCTCGCCGGGGTCGAAGAGGATGCCCTCGCCGTCCCAGCGGAGCAGGTAGCCGTTGTGGTTGCGGTGCCGGGTCGGGACCTGGCTCGCGGTGCCGAGGACGACCAGTTCACGTACGGACATGGCAGGTCACCCGGGGGGCCACTGCAGGCCGCGGCCGCCGATGACGTGCGCGTGGGCGTGCCAGACGGTCTGGCCGGCGCCGGTGCCGGTGTTGAAGACGATGCGGTAGCTCTCCAGCTTGTCCTCGTCGGCTACGGCCTGCGTCTCGCGCAGTACGTCGGCGGCGAGCTGCGGCGCCTCGGCGGCCAGTACGGCGGCGTCCTTGTAGTGCGCCTTCGGGATCACCAGGACGTGCGTCGGGGCCTGCGGGTTGATGTCCCGGAACGCCACGGTCGTCTCCGTCTCCCGGACGATCGTCGCCGGGATGTGCCCTTCGACGATCTTGCAGAACAGGCAGTCGTCCTGCGGTTCCCCGGCCATGGGGTCTCCTTTGCGGCGGGTGATCTCTTACGGGGCATCGTAGCGAGCGGTGGCTGGACGACGGCCACCTCTTCGCCCACCGAGTCGGGTGGTCGGCGGGCACAGGCCGGGGGTACCAGGGGGCGGAGCCCCCTGGACGGTCACGGCAGCGCGGGGGGCGTCCTGGCCGGCGTCGACTCCAGCGCGGCCAACGCCAGCCGTACCGCCTCGTCCAGCTGGACGTCCCTCCCCGCCGCGTGGTCCTGCGGAGCACAGACCACCTCGACGTCCGGGTCGACGCCGTGGTTCTCCACGCCCCACCCGTAACCCTCCAGCCAGATCGCGTACTTGGGCTGGGTGACGAGGGTGCCGTCGACCAGGTGGTAGCGGCTGTCGATACCGATCGTGCCGCCCCAGGTGCGGGTGCCGACCACCGGTCCGATCCCGAGCGCCTTGATCGCCGCGTTGACGATGTCCCCGTCGGACCCGGAGAACTCGTTGGCGACGGCGACCACGGGCCCCCGGGGCGCGTCCTCCGGATAGCTGAACGGCCGCATGCCGCGCGGCACGTCCCAGCCGACGATCCGCCGCGCCAGCTTCTCCACGACCAGCTGCGAGGTGTGTCCGCCCCGGTTCTCCCGGACGTCCACGACCAGCCCCTCACGGGCCACCTCCACCCGCAGGTCGCGGTGGATCTGGGCCCAGCCGGGCGCCTGCATGTCCGGCACGTGGAGATAGCCGAGCCGGCCTCCCGAGATCTCGTGCACATACGCCCGCCGGTCCGCGACCCACGCGTGGTAGCGCAGCGCCTCCTCGTCGGCGACGGGGACCACGACCGCGTGCCGCGGCTCGCCCCCGCCGGAGGGCGAGACGGTCAGTTCCACCACCTTGCCCGCCGTGCCGACGAGCAGCGGGCCGGGGCCCGTCACCGGGTCCACCGGATGCCCCGACACGGCGACGATCGCGTCCCCGGCCCGCACCGCGACGCCGGGCGCGGCGAGCGGCGAGCGGGCGTCGGGGTCGGAGGTCTCCGAGGGCAGCACCCGGTCGATGCGCCAGCTGCCGTCCTCGTGCCGGGAGATGTCGGCGCCGAGCAGCCCCTGGCGGGCGCCCCGGCCGAAGCCGCCGCGGGGCGAGACGTAGGCGTGCGAGGTGCCCAGCTCGCCGTGCACCTCCCAGAGCACGTCGACCAGGTCGTCGTGGGTGGCGACCTTCTCCAGCAGCGGCCGGTAGCGGTCCAGGACGCCGTCCCAGTCCACCCCTCCCAGGTCCGCCCGCCAGAAGTTGTCCCGCATGATGCGGCCGGTCTCGTCGTACATCTGCCGCCACTCGGCGGCCGGGTCGACCAGCTGCCGGATCCGGCCGAGGTCGACGGTGATGTTGCTGTCGCTGTCCTCGTCGCCGGAGGCGCGCCGGTCGCTGGGTACGACCTTGAGCTTGCCGTCGGTCCACAGCAGCAGCCGCTTGCCGTCGCCGCTGACCTCGTAGCCGTCGGCGTCGGCGGCGAGGTGCTCGATGCGCTGCTGGACGAGGTCGTAGCGCTCCAGCTCGGTGTTCGGATCGGGGTCGTCGGGGGTGGCGCGGGAGGCGCCGAGGACGCCGCGCACGGGGTGCCGCAGCCACAGCACGCCGTCCTTGGCCGCCGCGAGGCCGGAGTAGCGGCCGGCCTCGACCGGGAAGGGCACTATCCGGTCGGCGAGGCCCTCGAGGTCGATCCGGGTGGCCGGGGTGCCCTCGCTGTCGGGCGTCTCGTCCTTGTCGGGCGCGTCGAAGGGGCGGCCGTGCCGCTGCGGGCCGAACGGCGACGGCGTCGTCGCGGCCAGGGTGATCAGGTGCGGGCGGGCGCCGGCCGGGAAGGAGAGGTCGAAGACGTGCTCGTCGTAGACCGGGTCGAAGGCGCGCGTGGACAGGAACGCGAGGTGCTTGCCGTCGAGGGTGAAGGCGGGCGCGTAGTCGCGGAAGCGCAGCGGGGTCGCCTCGGTGACCGACAGGTCGGTGACGTTGGCGAGCTTGAGCTGGGCGAGCGGGCGCGGGCCGGGGTGCGACCAGGCGAGCCACGCCGAGTCGGGCGAGAAGACCAGGTCGCCGACGTCGCCGTCGGCGCTGCGGTCGACCTCGCGGACCTCGCCGCTCTCCCGTTCGACGAGCAGCAGCCGCCCGTCGTGCGAGGCGACGGCGGCCCGGCTGCCGTCGGGCGCCATGGCGAGTTCCAGGACCCGGCCGAGCCGTCCGGCCGCGAGCCGGCGCGGGGCGGCGCCCGCGACGGGCCCGGTGGCCGGGGCGAACTCCAGGGCGTCCTCGCCCTCGGCGTCCGTCACCCACACCACCCACTCCTCGCCCTCCGTGCGGAAGGTGCGCGGCAGCCGGGCCCGCACCCCCGGCTCGGCGGCGAGCGCCCGCGCGGGCCCGGAGCGGTGGGTCACCCAGTGCACGGCCCCGCGCACCTCGACGGCGCTGCCGCGCGCGGTGTGGTCCGGCGCGGCCCCGCCCAGCCACCGCGAGGGGGTCACCGGGTACGGGCGGCGGTCGGTGCGCTGCCCGCCGAGGCGGACGTCGAGACGGCGCGGTTCGGCACCGTCGAGGTCGTCGAGCAGCCACAGCTCCCCCGCCGACATGTACACGATCCGGGTGCCGTCGCCGGTGGCGTGCCGGGCGTAGAAACCGTCCAGCAGGGTGTGGCGCCGCAGGTCGGACCCGTCGGCGAGGGACGAGTACAGCGCGCCGGTGCCCTCGTGGTCGGAGAGGAACGCGATCCTGTCCCCGGCCCACACCGGGTACTCGATGTTCCCGTCGAGCTCGGTGTGCAGCCGGACGAAGTCGCCGGTGCCGTCCCGGTCGATCCACAGCTTGCCCGCCGTGCCGCCCCGGTAGCGCTTCCAGTAGGCGGCCTCGCGGCCCATCGGCGCGGACAGCAGCACGGTGTGCGGGCCGTGGGCCACGGCGCCGACCGGGCCGTACGGCAGTGTGGTGGCCGGTCCGCCGTCGACCGGGACGGCCCGCGCCCAGCTGCGGCGCAGGGTGGCCTGGTCGTGGGTGCTGACGGCGAGGACCTGGCCCTGCGGGGTCCAGCCGCGCACCCGGGTCTGCCAACTCCCCCAGTACGTCAGGCGGGTGGCCGGTCCGCCGTCGACCGGGGCGATGTGCACCTCGGGGGCGCCGTCGCGGGTGGAGGCCCAGGCGACGGTGGTGCCGTCGGGCGAGATACGGGGTGAGGAGACCGGTACGTTGTCGGCGCTGACCCGCCAGGCGCGCCCTCCGTCGAGGGGCGCGAGCCACACGTCGTCCTCGGCGGCGAAGGCCACCAACTCGCCGTGCAGGTGCGGGTGTCGGAAGTATGCGGCAGGCGTCGCGGACTGTGTCACCAGGTCACTCTATGCAAGGACGGCACCGCAGGTCAGGGGTTTCGATCACTTCTGTCCGCCACTGCCCTGCACGGTCCGGGTGACGGTCACGGTGACCGTGACGGTCGGCTGCCCGCCGGGCCGCGCCGAGCCGGACGGCCCGACCGGCGAGGGCGTCGCGGATCCGCAGTCCCCGAGCCCGCTGACCCGGAACACCTCCTTCTTGCCGACGACCGCCCGCAGGTCACCCCGCACACACTTGCCGTCGACCGCGCGCACGACCTTGCCGTCCACGCTGACGTCCCGTCCGTCGCCGGTCTCCCCCTGGCACTCGACGGAGACGAGACGGTCCTCGGTGCCGCCGGTGCAGGTCAGCCAGCGCACGTCGACGTCCCGCCGCTCGATCTCCGCCGTGGCGGCCTGGTCGGTCGTGTACGCCACGGAGGCGCTGCCCACCCCGCCGCCCGGCTCGCAGGCCACGGCGCCGCCCACGGCCACCGGCACGACCAGGAGAAGGCGCATCCGCCTCAAGGCTCCCATGGAGGGCAGCCTGCCACTCACGGAGACGGCGCGACAGCCCGTATGCGGCCACGCTCTACGCTGAACTCATGCGCGACCGACGCCGCCTGAGAAGTCTCGTCGTGGACGACACCACCACTTATCTGTGGAGGGTCCGTCACCGGCACGAGCCCTGCCGGGAGATCCTCACCCTGTTGCGGGACGGGGTCCGCACCCGGATCGTCTTCCGGACCGGGGACGGCCACTACGCCGGCGACGGCGCGTACACCCACACCGGCGGTGTGGGCGACCGCCACCACCACCTCAACCTCCACCGCCCGGGCGTCGTACGCGCCCTGGTCGACGAGGCGGTCCGACGCGGACTGCTGCCCTCGACGGAGGACTTGGACGGCTGGGAACTGTTCCCCGCGGTGACCCCCGACTGAACACCCCGACACCGACGAGGACCGACGGCCCGTCCGGCCGGGATCAGGACCAGCGGCCCGTCCGGCCGAGGATCAGGGCCGTGGCGGCCGTTCCGGCGGTCGAGGTGCGGAGCACGCTGCGGCCCAGCCGGTACGCCCTGGCACCCGCCTGTTCGAAGAGCGCCAACTCGTCCGGGGAGACGCCCCCTTCGGGTCCGACGACGAGCACGATCTCGCCCTCGGCGGGGAGTTGGGCGGTGGCCAGCGGCTCGCTGCCGTAGTCGCGGTCCTCGTGCAGCACGGCGGCGAAGTCGGCCCGCGCCAGGATGTCCGCCACCTGCTTGGTGGTCGCCGCGTCGGCGACCAGGGGGAAGCGGACCCGGCGGGACTGCTTGCCGGCCTCACGGGCGGTGGCCCGCCACTTCGCGAGCGCCTTCAGCCCCCGCTCGCCCTTCCACTGCGTGATGCAGCGGGAGGCGGCCCACGGGACGATCGCGTCGACACCGGTCTCGGTCATCGTCTCGACGGCCAGCTCGCCCCGGTCCCCCTTCGGCAGCGCCTGGACGACGGTGACGCGGGGCGACTCGACGGGCTCCTCGACGACGTCCTTCAGGCTCACGACCAGCCGGTCCCGGCCCTCGGCGGCGAGCACCTCGCCCTCCGCCCAGTGCCCTGCCCCGTCGGTGAGGACGACCGCCTCACCGGCCCGCAGCCGCTTCACCGAGACGGCGTGCCGTCCCTCGGGCCCCTCCAGCACGAACGCGCCGCCGCGGGTCAGCTCGTCGACGACGAACACCGGCGCGGTCACGAGACGCCCTGCTCACCGGCCGGACGCCGGGCCAACGCCGCCCGTGCCGCCTCGAGTTCGGACACCAGGACCTCCACCAGCCGCCCGGCGGGAAGCTCCCGGGCCATCCGGTGTCCCTGGCCCGCCCACAGCGCCATGCCCTGCGCGTCGCCCGCCTTGGCGGCGGCCTTGCGCAGCGGCGAGGTGAGGTGGTGGACCTCGGGGTAGGCGGCGGGGGCGTAGGGGCCGTGCTCGCGCAGGAAGCGGTTGACCAGGCCGCGGGCGGGGCGGCCGGAGAAGGCGCGGGTCAGTTCGGTGCGCACGAAGAGGGGGTTGGTCAGCGCCTCCTTGTGCACGGCGTGCGCGCCCGACTCGGGTGTGGCGAGGAACGCGGTGCCCAGCTGGGCCGCGCTCGCGCCGGCCGCGAGGACGGCGGCGATCTGGCTGCCGCGCATGATGCCGCCGGCGGCGACGATCGGCAGGCTCACGGCCTCGCGGACCTGGGCGATCAGGGAGAGCAGCCCGATGCCGGAGCCGTCGTTCTCGGGGACGTCCTTGTGGGTGCCCTGGTGGCCGCCCGCCTCCATGCCCTGCACGATCACGGCGTCCGCCCCGGCCTGCTCGACGGCCCCGGCCTCCTCGACGGAGGTCACGGTGACCAGGGTGAACGTGCCCGCGCGGCGCAGCGACTCCAGCGTGTCGGCGCCGGGGACGCCGAAGTGGAAGGACGCCACCGGCACCGGGTTGTCCAGCAGCACGGCGATCTTGGCGTCGTAGCCGTCGTCGCGGCCGCTGTCCGGGTCGCCCAGCTCGGTGTCGTACCAGCTGGACTCGCCGGCGAGCTGCTCGGCGTAGACCTGCACCGCGCCGGCGTCGAGGGGCGCGGCGCCGGCCGTCGCGGTGGACCCGTCGCCGGCGCCGGGCTGTTCGGGCTGCGGCATGAAGAGGTTCACGCCGAAGGGGCGGCCGGTGAGCCCCCGGAGCTGCTTGATCTCCTGGTACATGCCGTCGGCCGTCTTGTACCCGGCGGCGAGGAACCCGAGCCCGCCGGCCTCGGACACGGCGGCGGCGAGCTGGGGCACGGAGACGCCGCCCGCCATGGGGGCCTGCACGATCGGATGGGGGAAGAGATCGGTCAGCGCGGAGGACATGACGGCATGTTGTCACGTCCTCCGAACAAGTCCGAATCCGGCCGTCCCTCCGGCGAGGGTGTGACGGGACCAGCCGGTGTGGCAGTCGGGGCCGAGGCCCGTGCAGGGCCGCGGCGGGGGTCCGGGGGCGGCGGCGCCGGCAGCCCCCGGCTGCCCGTCAGCGGCCGTTGAACGCGTCCTTCAGCCGCGAGAACAGACCCTGCTGGCCCGGCTGGAACTGGCCCTGCGGCCGCTCCTCGCCGCGGAGCTTGGCCAGCTCGCGCAGCAGCCGTTCCTGCTCGGGGTCGAGCTTGGTCGGCGTCTGGACCTCGACATGGACGATGAGGTCGCCGCGGCCGCCGCCCCGCAGATGGGTCACGCCCCGGCCGTGCAGCGGGATCGACTGGCCGGACTGGGTGCCGGGCCGGATGTCGACCTCCTCCAGGCCGTCCAGCGTCTCCAGCGGCACCTTGGTGCCGAGGGCCGCCGCGGTCATCGGGAGCGTCACCGTGCAGTGCAGGTCGTCGCCGCGCCGCTGGAACATCGCGTGCGGCAGCTCGTGGATCTCGACGTACAGGTCACCGGCGGGGCCGCCGCCGGGGCCTACCTCGCCCTCGCCCGCGAGCTGGATGCGGGTGCCGTTGTCGACACCGGCCGGGATCTTGACCGTGAGCGTCCGCCGGGAGCGGATGCGGCCGTCGCCCGCGCACTCCGGGCACGGGGTGGGGACGACGGTGCCGAAGCCCTGGCACTGCGGGCAGGGCCGCGAGGTCATGACCTGGCCGAGGAAGGACCGGGTCACCTGGGAGACCTCGCCGCGGCCGCGGCACATGTCACAGGTCTGGGCCGTGGTGCCGGGGGCGGCGCCCTCACCGCTGCAGGTGCCGCAGACGACCGCCGTGTCGACCTGGATGTCCTTGGTCGTGCCGAAGGCGGCCTCCTCGAGGTCCACCTCCAGCCGGATCATCGCGTCCTGGCCGCGCCGGGTGCGCGAGCGCGGGCCGCGCTGGGACGCCGTGCCGAAGAACGCGTCCATGATGTCGGAGAAGTTGCCGAAGCCACCCGCCCCGAAGCCGCCCGCGCCGCCGCCCGCCTGCGAGAGGGGGTCGCCGCCGAGGTCGTAGACCTGCTTCTTCTGCGGGTCCGACAGCACCTCGTAGGCGGCGTTGATCTCCTTGAACCGCTCCTGGGTCTTCGGATCCGGGTTGACGTCCGGGTGCAGCTCGCGGGCGAGCCGGCGGAAGGCCTTCTTGATCTCTTCCTGCGACGCGTCGCGGCGCACGCCGAGAACGGCGTAGTAGTCCGTGGCCACTTACGACTCCGCCAGGATCTGTCCGACGTACCGTGCCACTGCGCGTACCGCTCCCATCGTTCCCGGGTAATCCATGCGGGTCGGTCCGACCACGCCGAGCTTGGCGACTGCCTCGCCGCCCGAACCGTAGCCGACCGACACCACGGAAGTGGAGTTGAGTCCCTCGTAGGCGTTCTCGTGACCGATGCGTACGGTCATGCCCGAATCCCCCGCCTCGCCCAGGAGCTTGAGGAGCACCACGTGCTCCTCCAGGGCCTCCAGGACGGGCCGGATGGTGAGGGGAAAGTCATGTCCGAAGCGGGTGAGATTGGCGGTGCCGCCGATCATCAGCCGCTCCTCGTTCTCCTCGACGAGCGTCTCCAGCAGCGTGGAGAGCACCGTCGAGACCGTGCCGCGGTCCTCGGCCTCGAAGGCGTCGGGCAGGTCCTCGACCAGACGCGGCACGTCCGTGAACCGGCGGCCCGCGACCCGGCTGTTGAGCCGCGCGCGTAGATCCGCCAGCGAGGTCTCCCCGAAGGGCGCCGGGCAGTCCACCATCCGCTGCTCGACGCGGCCGGTGTCCGTGATCAGCACGAGCATCAGCCGGGCCGGGGCGAGCGACAGCAGTTCCACGTGCCGCACGGTGGACCGGGTCAGCGACGGGTACTGCACGACGGCGACCTGCCGGGTGAGCTGGGCCAGCAGCCGCACCGTCCGCGCGACCACGTCGTCGAGGTCGACGGCGCCGTCGAGGAAGTTCTGGATGGCGCGCCGCTCGGGCGCGGTCATCGGCTTGACGCCGGCCAGCTTGTCGACGAACAGCCGGTAGCCCTTGTCGGTGGGGATGCGCCCGGCGCTGGTGTGCGGCTGGGCGATGTACCCCTCGTCCTCCAGGGCGGCCATGTCGTTGCGGACCGTCGCCGGGGACACGCCGAGGTTGTGCCGCTCGGTGAGCGCCTTCGAGCCCACGGGCTCCTCGGTGCCGACATAGTCCTGGACGATGGCGCGCAGTACTTGCAGCCTGCGTTCACTCAGCATCCGCGCACACCTCCAGAAGTAGTCCCCAGTCCCCTGGGCCGCCTGCCCTGGCACTCTTCACTTCCGAGTGCCAGCGTTCCCCGGCCCAGTGTACGGCTGTGGGGTACACCCCGGGCAAGGTCGGCCGGTGGCAGGGCGTCCTACCGTTAGCGTCCCGGTATGACGGTGACTTGGGAAGAGCTGGGGTGGGAGCAGGTCGCGGCCGGGGTCGGGCGGGTGCGGCTGCCGGGCTGGGACTGCACGGCCGGGCTGGTCGTCGGGGCGGGCGCGGTGCTGGTGGTGGACGCGGGGTCGAGCCTCGCGGAGGGCGCGCGGCTGCGGGCGCAGGCCGAGGAGCTGACCGGCGCGCGTGTGACCCATCTCGCGCTCACCCATCCGCACTTCGACCATGTGTTCGGTGCCGCGGCGTTCGCGGGCGCGGAGGTCTTCGGGGCGGTGGGCGTCGACACGGTACGGGCGGAGGAGCTGCGGGCGGACGCGGTGCGCAACGGTCTCGACGAGACGACCGCGACGGAGGCCGCGGACACCCTGGTCCGCCCCCGCCACCTCGTCTCCGGCGAGTGGACCCTCGGCCTCGGCGGCGGCCGGCAGGTCCTGCTGGCGAACGTCGGCCCCGCCCACACCGCCCACGACCTGGTGGTCCTCGTCCCCGGCGGCCCCGGCTCCCCGGAGGTCGTGTTCTGCGGCGACCTGGTCGAGGAGTCCGGCGAGCCGCAGGCCGGCCCCGACGCCGTGCCCTCCCACTGGCCCGCCGCCCTGGACCGCCTCCTCGACCTCGGCGGCGAGGACGCGCTGTACGTGCCCGGTCACGGGGCCGTGGTGGACGCGGCGTACGTGCGGGCGCAGCGGGACGCGCTGGCGGAGCGCTTCGGCGTGTCGCGCTGAGCCTTCACCCCCCGGGGCCGGGGCTTCTCCTATCGTCATCCGAATGCGCCAGTACTCCGCCGACCTGACTCCTCCCTGGAAGAAGCCGACGCCCGTCCCCGAGGTCCCGGCGGAGCCCGGCCTGGTGGTGGAGGAGCCCGGCACCGGCTTCTGTGGCGCGGTGATCCGCTGCGAGGCGGGCACGGTGACCCTGGAGGACCGCTTCGGCAAGCACCGGGTGTTCCCGCTGGAGCCGCGCGGCTTCCTGCTGGAGGGCCGCGTGGTGACCCTCGTACGGCCGTCGTCGGGTGGTCCGGTGCGCCCGGCCCGTACCGCCTCCGGTTCGGTCGCCGTCCCCGGCGCCCGCGCACGGGTGGCCCGCGCCGGCCGCATCTACGTCGAGGGCCGGCACGACGCCGAGCTGGTCGAGAAGGTGTGGGGCGACGACCTGCGCATCGAGGGCGTGGTGGTGGAGTACCTGGAGGGCGTCGACGACCTGCCGTCGATCGTCGCGGACTTCGCCCCGGGCCCGGACGCGCGCCTGGGCGTCCTGGTGGACCACCTGGTGCCGGGGACGAAGGAGTGGCGCATCGCGCAGTCGGTGACCAGCGCGCACGCGCTGGTGGTAGGCCACCCGTACATCGACATCTGGGAGGCGGTGAAGCCGTCGTCCCTGGGGATCGCGGCCTGGCCGCGGGTCCCGCACGGCCAGGACTGGAAGACGGGGGTGTGCCGGGCCCTGGGCTGGCCGTCGGACAACACCGGCGCGGTGTGGCAGGCGATCCTGGCGAAGGTCGGCTCCTACAAGGACCTGGAGCCGGAGCTGCTGGGACGGGTGGAGGAACTGATCGACTTCGTCACGGACAGCGGTGCGGCCTGAGGCGACCGGGTCGCTCGCCGGAGTGATCAGTCCACCAGGTCCCGCACCACCGCGTCCGCCAGCAGCCGCCCGCGCAGCGTCAGCACGGCGCGCCCCTCGCCGTAGGGCCCGCTGTCCAGCAGCCCCTCCGACAGCGCCCGGCGGGCCGCCGCGAGCCCGTCCCGCCGCAGCAGCGACAGCGGCACGCCCTCCCGCAGCCGCAGCTCCAGCAGGATCCGCTCCACCCGCCGGTCCTCGTCCGAGAGGAGTTCGCGTCCCGCCCCCGGCGAGCGCCCCGCCGCCAGGGCCGCCGCGTACGCCCCCGGATGCTTCACGTTCCACCACCGCACCCCGCCGACGTGCGAGTGGGCGCCCGGCCCCGCGCCCCACCAGTCGGCGCCCCGCCAGTACAGCTCGTTGTGCAGGCACCGGGCCGCCGCTGAGGTGGCCCAGTTCGACACCTCGTACCAGTCGTAGCCCGCGGCCGACATCACCTCGTCCGCGATCAGATAGCGGTCGGCGTGGACGTCGTCGTCGGTCATCGGGACCTCGCCGCGGCGGATGCGGCGGGCGAGCTGGGTGCCCTCCTCGACGATCAGCGCGTACGCGCTGACGTGGTCCGGGCCGGCGCCCAGCGCCGCGTCCAGGGACGCCCGCCAGTCGTCGTCCGACTCGCCCGGGGTGCCGTAGATCAGGTCCAGGTTGACGTGCTCGAAGCCCGCCGCCCGGGCCTCCGCCACACACGCCTGCGGCCGTCCCGGGGTGTGCGTGCGGTCGAGGACCTTCAGGACGTGCTGCCGCGCGCTCTGCATGCCGAAGGAGACACGGTTGAAGCCGCCCGCGCGCAGGGTCGCCAGATACGCCGGGTCCACCGACTCGGGGTTCGCCTCCGTGGTGACCTCCGCGTCCGCCGCGAGACCGAACTCGTCGCGGATCGCGCCCAGCATCCGGACCAGGTCGGACGCGGCCAGCAGGGTCGGTGTGCCGCCGCCGACGAAGACCGTGCGGACCTCGCGCGGGTCGTCGCCGAGCACCTTGCGGGCCAGCCGGATCTCGTCGATCAGGGTGTCGGCGTAGTTGTCGCGGGAGGCGAGGACACCGCCGGTGCCGCGCAGCTCGGTCGCGGTGTAGGTGTTGAAGTCGCAGTACCCGCAGCGGGTCGCGCAGTAGGGGACGTGCAGGTAGAACCCGAGGGGGCGGTCGGCGGCGCCGTTGAGCGCGTGCGCCGGGAGCGCGCCGTCGTCGGGGACCGGCTCGCCGTCGGGGAGTGCGGAAGGCATGCCCTCCATTGTCCAGCACCCCGGCGCACACCTACTCCGCCTGCAGCACCAGCAGCGCCAGGTCGTCCTCGGGCGGCCGCTCGCCGAACTCGTGCACCAGCCGGCGGATGCGCCCCGCGATCAGCTCCGCGTCCAGGCCGACGCATCCGGCGAGCGCGGCGGCCAGGCCGTCGCCGTCGTCGAACTGGCGGGAACCCGAGCGCCGCTCCGTCACCCCGTCGGTGACGCACAGCAGGCTGTCGCCGTGCCGCAGTTCCAGCACGTCACTGGTGTACGTGGCGTCCTCGATCACCCCGAGCAGGGTCTGCGGGCGCGCGGCCGTGGCGACGGAGCCGTCCGGGCCCAGCAGCAGCGGCAGCGGGTGACCGGCGGAGGCGAGGGTGCAGCGGACGCCTCCCTCGAAGGGGGCGAGCTCGCCGTAGAGGAGGGACAGGAAGCGGGTCTGGGGGCCTTCGGCGGGTCCGGCGGGGCCGACGAAGGCGCGGGCGGCGGCGTCGGCGGCCTCGGTCGCGTCGTCGAGGAGGAGCTGGTTGAGGCGGTCCAGGACATCGGGGACGCCGTAGCCCTCGCGGGCCAGCAGCCGCAGCCAGGGGCGCGCCAGACCGATGACCACGGCCGCCTCCGGGCCCTTGCCCTGGACGTCGCCGATGGCGAAGCACCAGCGGCCGTCGCCCGCCGGGAACAGGTCGTAGAAGTCGCCGCTCGGGCCGCCCTGCTCGCGCGGCTCGTAGACCAGGGCGCTGCGCACCCCGGGGATCTCGGCCATCGCGCCGGGCAGCAGACCGCGCTGCAGGACGGCGCTGATGGTGACCTGGCGGGCGTACTGGCGGGCCGCGCCGATCGCCAGCGCGACCCGGCGGCCGAGGTCCTCGACGAGCCCCGTCACCTCGTCGGGGAAGGCCCGGGGTCCGGCCTGTCCGATCGCCAGGGTGCCCAGCGGGCGGCCGCCGGCGATCAGCCGGTAGGCGAGGGCCGTGCCGCACGGGCCGAGGGCCGTGCCGGGCCAGGGGTAGGGCTCGGGGCCCGAGAGCGGCGGACCGGACGGCCGCGGCGGGTCCTTCTCCAGGGCCCGGCGCAGCTCCTCGATGTGTCCCTCGTTGCCGTGCCACACCCGGGCCAGCCGTGGTCCGGGCCCCCCGGCCCACTCGCCCCAGCCGCCGCGTCCGCTGACCTCGTCCTCCAGCCACACCGCGCACCAGTCGGCGAGCCGCGGCACCAGCAGCTGGCTGGTGAGCGCGGCGACCAGGTCCTCGTCGAGCTGACCGGCGAGCAGGTCGGAGGCCTCGGCCAGGAAGGACAGGGCGCCCCGGTTCAGCCAGTCCGGGCCCCGGTCCGCGGCCTGCGGTTCGGGGGCGAGGGCTTCGAGCAGGCCGACGGCGGCGCCCGGTGCGGGGGCGGCCGCCTCCTCGGTGTCGTACGGCTGCCCGGACGGCGTCGGCAGCAGCCGCGCCCAGACCGTCTTGGCGCCCCTGCGGTACGTCACTCCCCAGGCGTCCGCGAGCGTGGCGACCAGGCGCAGGCCCCGGCCGTACTCCGGGGTCTCGTACGGCGGTTCGGGCGGGGCGTCGCGCGGGGCGCGGGAGGGATGGTGGTCGGAGACCTCGACGACGACCGCGCGGCCGCACTCCGGATGCTCCTCCAGCCGGCACAGCAGCTCCACGTCGGTGCCGGCGTGGACCACGGCGTTGGTGACGAGCTCGCTGACGACGAGTATCGCGTCGCCGACGAGGTGCTCGGCGACACCGCCCCACTCGGTGAGCGCGGCGCGCACCAGGTCGCGGGCGGCGCCGGGCGCGAGGGATCCGGCGTCCAGGGTGGTCCGCAGGTGCGGGAGCGCGCCGACGGGCGCGTACGGGAGCGCGTCGGTGGCGAGGGAGAAGGTCTCCCGCTGGGTCGGAATGGCCCCCATGCGCAGCTCCCGGGACGGTCGGATGCCCTCAGGGTGACAGGACGGACCCGGTCATAAGCAAGGAGTTACCGAAGTGGAGCCGGATGAGTGAGAACCCTGCTACGCCCGCGCTCGAAGCGGTGCGGTTTGGGAACGGATTCCGAGCGTCCGGACTATGCCGGACGCACGGAACACCCGCAGGGCCCCGGCCCCGCCGCTCAGTCCTCCACGTACCGCACGACGACCCGCATGACGGCACCGCGCTCGGTCAGCCAGCTCACCTCGTCGCCGACCTCCCGCCCCATCAGCGCCCGGCCCAGCGCGGAGTCCGGGCTCAGCCGTTCCGCCTCGTCGCCCGCGAGCATCGCGATCTCGTACGTGGTGACGCCGGGCTCGTCCGGGTACTCCACGCCGACCAGGCAGCCGGGCACGACCGTCGAGCCGCCCGCGAACGCGGAGTCGGGCGTGACCCGGTCCAGCAGGTCCCGCAGGAAACTCCGCCGCTGGCGCAGGGCCGCCCGCCGCCGGTCGTGGTCCGCCAGCTGTGCCTGCCGCGAGGACGAGTCGACGGCCACGATCTCGGGCGCGGGCTGGTCCAGGGCGTCCTGGACGCGCTGCAGTTCCCGGTGCACCCGGCGGTGCGCGGCGGGGCTGAGCCGGTCCACCCGGTCCGGGCCGGAGGGCCCGGCGGCCGCCCGGGGCGGTGGCACGGGAACGGGCTCGGCGGCCGCCCGAGGAGGTGGCACGGGAGCCGGCTCGGCGGCACGCGCCGGCTGCCGCGGTACGGCGGGCAGGGTCCCGGCCGCCGGACGGGGTGCCGCCGGGCGGACCCGCAGCAGCTCGGTCGTACGCCCGTCGGTCCCGCCCGCGGAACCGGGCGCGTGGTAGCGGGCCAGACCCGTCTGTCCGGCGGGGCCCAGCACGGGCACGTCGGCATGGGCGATCACGGCCCGGATCAGGGCCTGTATCTCGGCGTGGGCGACCCGTACGACCGCCCGTCCGGCGCGCAGCACCTCCACGGCGTCGGCGCCCGGGAAGCCGGGCACCCCCACTCCGGCGAGGAACCGCGCGGTGCTCTTCACGCTCCGGCCCATGCTGAACGCGTGCTGCGCCGCATTGACCTCGTCACGGTGCAGCCGCGCCACGGACTCCAGCTCCGGCTTCCCGTCACCGGCCGCCGCCGCAGCAGGCGTGCCCTGGCCCCCGGAGGAAACCGGGCCGGGGCCGGCGGGGACGCCGGTGGTGCCGGCGCCGGTAGTGCCGACGGCGCCCTCAGCGCCGGATCCACGGGCCCTGCCGGACCCCGTGGGGTGCCCCGCCGGACTCCCCGCGCGGCGAGCGCCGGGACGGACGTCGGTCCCGCCCGCCGGCGGCTGCCCCGCACGAGCGCGGACGCCGTCGCCCGGAGCAGCCTCCGCCCCGCGCGGCCGGTCCGGACCGTCGTACGAACCGGCCTCGGCGGCAGCCCCGCCCGGCCCACCCGCAGAGCCGCGCGGGTCGGCAGACGAAGCAGCCCCGGACACCACCCCACGCCGCGGATCCACAGCACCACGCGAGCCCCCGTACCGACCCGCCTCCGCAGCCGCCGCGCCCGGCCCACCCGCAGAGCCGCGCGGGTCGGCAGACGAACCAGCCCCCGACACCACCCCACGCCGCGCATCCACAGCACCACGCGAGCCCCCGTACCGACCCGCCTCCGCAGCGGCCCCGCCCGGCCCACCCGCAGAGCCGCGCGGGTCGGCAGACGAAGCAGCCCCGGGCACCACCCCACGCCGCGCGTCCACAGCACCACGCGAGCCCCCGTACCGACCCGCCTCCGCAGCCGCCGCGCCCGGCCGACTCGCAGGCCTGCGCGGGTCGGTGGACGGGCCGGCGGGCTCCGGAGCAGCCTCGTGACGCCCGCCCGCGTGGGCGCGGTGGCCGTCGTACGGAGCGGGATCCGCGGCGGCGCCCCGCCATGGGTCCACGGGGCCGTGGGGGCCGTCGTACGGAGCGGGGTCCGGGGCCGTCGGGAGGGCGGGGCGGGGCCGGTCGCCGGGGGCTTCGGTCTCGCTCGCGGCGCGGTCCCGTGACAGCTGGGCCGCCGTTTCGATGCCGAGCCGCTCCAGCTGCGCCCACAGGGGCTCCAGCGCCCGCTCGGGGTCGAGGAAGAACCGGCTGCCCCGGATCCGGACGAACGTCCAGCCCACCCGCTCCAGCTCGCGCTGGCGGGCGGCGTCCGCGTCCGCGTTCTCCTCGGTGTGGAACGCGTCGCCGTCGCACTCGACGGCCAGGCGCCGCGTCCCGCCCTCGACGACGAGGTCGATGCGGTAGCGGCCCGCCCGGTACTGCGGCCGCACCCGGTAGCCGCGGGCCCGCAGCGCCAGATAGACCCGCTGTTCGAAGAGGCTGTCGAAGGCCTCGTGCGGAACGTCCGGCCGGACGTCGCCCAGCCCGATGCCGTCCTGCTCCTCGGCGGGACGCGAGAACCAGTCCAGGTAGGCGCGCCGCAGATCGGTCTCGCCGAGCTCCGTCAGCGCCACGCTGTGGAACAGCCACACCTGGTCACGGGCCCGGGACGCGGCCACGTTGATGTGCTGGCGGTACAGCGCGCTGTTGTAGGAGCCGATGCGGCGCGGCCCGTCCGGCCCGGTGAGGGAGGTGACGAGGCCGATGAACACGATGTCCCGCTCGTCGCCCTGGAACTCCTCAGCGTTCCCCACCCGCAGCCGCCGCCGCTGCCGCTCGTCGAGCGGGACGCGGTCGGCCAGCAGGTCCTCGATGAGGAACTTCTGTCCGGCACCGAGCAGGGTGATCACGCCCATGGTGCGCCCCGCGTAGGCGGGGTCCGCGATGCACCGGGCGACCTGCTCCACCAGCCGCTCCGCCTCGGGCCGGTTGATCTGCTTCTGGCCGCTGCCCTCGACATGGCCGTCGGCCACGTGCACCGACCGCAGCGGGGGCAGCCGGTCGGCGCCGTACTGCCGCAGGGGCTGGAGCCGGCCGCCGTAGCAGAGTTCGTTGGAGAAGCCGATGATCTCCGGCATGCAGCGGAAGTGCTCCTGGAGCATCAGCCTGCCGCGGCCGCCGGCGAGACCGGACGCGATGTCGAAGAGGCTCGCGGTCGGCGTGAAGAGGTTGCGCCGGGCGGCGGGCAGTTCGCCGAGGAGCCGCCGCTGCAGGGCGAACTGCTCGTCGTGGTCGACGCCCACCTGGGCGGGGCTGACCTGCTGGTCGTCGCCGACGACGATCACCTTCGCGCCGAGCCAGGCGAGCAGCAGCGCCTCGGGGCCGGACTGGCTCGCCTCGTCGATGATCACGACGTCGAAGCGTCCGGCCCGGTCCATCGGCACGGTCTCGGTGACCTGGTGCAAGGGCATGATCCAGGCCGGCACCGCCTCCTGGCTGGCCTGCAGGCTCTCACGGGCCTGCCGGCGGTAGGTGGCCGCGTACTTTCCGGTGCCCTTGCCGAGCCTGCGGACGTTCTGCTGGTAGGAGGTGAGGGCGACGGCCTGGTCGTCGGTGAGGCGGGACAGGCAGTTGTACCAGGCCCGGTCGGCCGCCAGCCGTTCCAGGCTGATGCGGATCTCGGCATCGGCCTCGGTGAGCAGACGCAGCTGCCGGTTCTCGGCCTCCGGGTCCGTCAGTTCCGTCATCCGCGCGTGCCATGCCGACCAGGCCCACGCGGCCTCGAAGTCCGCCAGGCGGGTGTCCCACGCGGGGTCCTCCGGGGCCGACTCCAGTGTGTCGGCGACCTCGGGGAGTTCGGCCGCCACCCGGCGGTAGGCGTCGTCGCACTCCGCCTTGCGGGCGAGCGCCTCCCGCAGGTCGTCGAGGTCGCCCACGGCGGCGGAGTACGCGGCCGGGTCGTGGGTCTCGGCCGCGGCTCGGGCCCGGTCGACGGCGGCCGGCGCACCCCGCCGGTGCGCCGCGGCCCGCAGCACGACCAGCGCCGCGTCGATCAGGGCCCGGGCGGGATCGGCGGCCCGGCGCGCCGCCCTGGCCCGCAGCACACTGCGGAGCGTGCCGACGGCCGTGGTGTCGCCCCAGTCGACGCCGGCGAGGCCGGGCGCGTCGGCCGCCGCCCGCACCACCTCCGCGCGCAGCCCCGCGAGGGCCGTCAGCGTGGCCAGGGAGGCGGCGTCCTGGTGGAGCCGGGCGACACGGCGGGTGCCGGGCTGCCAGGCGTCGGCGCCGTCGCCCCACTCCCGCTCGATGTCCTGGAGGTGCCGCTCCAGGGTGATCCGGTGCAGGACGACGGCAGCGGCGGCCTCGGTCTCCACGGCGCGGCCGTCGACCCGTACCGTCTCCGGGAACTCGCCGACCGCCTTGCGCAGCCTGGTCTTCATCCCGAAGGTGCCGCGCAGCTTCTCGCCGGCCGCGAGGCCGTCGCGCAGGGTGGTGGCGAGCCCGAGCGCGGTCGGTACGTCGTACGCCTCCAGGCCGCTGACCAGCGTGGAGCCCAGGGCGCGGGCCGCCTCGTCGATGGCGGTCAGGGCGGCCGTGGTGCGCTCGTGCCGGCTGCGTGCGCCCACGTCCTGTCCGGCGAGGACGTCCCGGCGCAGCTCGGCGGCCCAGTCGGCGGGGAGCGCGGCGGCGGCCGCGTCGCCGGCCGTGAAGCGGTCGAGTACGGCGGCCAGCCGCTCCTGCCCGGCGGCGGTGAGCGCGGACACCGCGTCGTCGAGGCGGGAGACGGAGCCGTCCTGCCTGAGCGCCGCGAGGTCGGCCTCGGCGGCCCGGATGGTGCGGACCGCGTCGGCGAAGTCGGGGCCCGAGGGCAGCTGCCCCGGCTCGGGGAGCGCGGCGGTGACGGCGGCCGCGAGAGCGCGGTGCCGGTCGGTGAAGGCGAGGGCGGCGCGCCGCAGGCCGGTCAGGGCTGCCGCGTCGAGGGTGGGCGCGGCGCCGGGCACCGGCCCGATCCAGGCGAACCGCGGGCGTTCCTCCGCCAGGCGCTCGGCGATACGGGCCAGGGTCCCCTCGTAGTCCCCGATCTCGACGGGGTGGCGGAAGGTCTCCTGCTCCCGCAGGGCGCGCAGGGTCTTGAGCGCGCGGGCCTGCGCGGACCGGGCGGAGCGCAGCCGCTCCTCGTGCTCCTCGATACGGCGACGGTAGACGCGCGGGTCGAAGTCCCCCTGCCGGTCGAGGAGCGCCTTGACCGACTGCTCCAGCTCCTGCTGGCCGGCCCCGTCGTCGGTGCGGCTGACGCACAGCTCCCGCACACTGGCGGGGAGTTTGTCCCTGAGCACTTTCAGGGCGCGGGCCGTGTGACTGGTGATCAGCACCCGGTTGCCGTGCGCCAGCAGGTCGGTGACCAGGTTGGCGATGGTGTGGGTCTTGCCGGTGCCCGGGGGTCCCTGGACCACGACGAGGTCCCGGTCGCGCAGCCGCTCGGCGATGGTGCGCTGCTCGTCGTTGGAGGGCAGCGCGAAGTACAGCTCCGGCGGCTCCCCGCGGCCCCCGGCGGTGGCGGGCTCGCCCAGGGGGCGGTCGCCGCCGGCTCCGGCGATGGCCCGCAGCAGGGCGGTGGGCTCGGCGCCCTGTTCGATGCTGACGGCGACGCCGCGCAGCGCCTCCAGCATGCTGCGCCGGGTGCGCTCCCGCAGGAGCAGCACCGGTGCGAAGCCGACGAGCGGGACGGCGGGGTCGCCGGACGCGCGGTGCCGGGCGGGCGAGGGGTCGTAGCGCCCGGCCTCGTGGGCCGCGATGGTCCAGGTGGTCAGCGCACGGTGGAGCTGGTCGAAGAGCATCGGGTCCGTGGTGTCGCCGGCGGCGTCCAGTTCCTGGCGTACGAGGGCACGGATGTCGGCGCGGGCCTTCTGCCCGGCGTCGAGCATGGACTCCTCGAGGACCGGGCTGCCCTGTTCCGGGTCGGGGCCCACGGTGATGGCGCCCGTGTCCGGATCGATCGAGATGACGGCCCGGCAGGTGACGAGATGGCGGCGGATCGGCTCGCCCTGTGCCGACCAGGTCAGGTAGCCGAAGCCCACGACCAGTTCGAAGCTCTCGCCCAGTTCGGAGGCGTCCACGCAGAGCCGGTAGAGGCGGTCGTAGGCGCGCACGACCGGCTTGGCGGCGCGGTCGCGCCGGGCCCAGCCCTCCCAGGCGGGCGCCCAGGCGCGGTGCTGGTCGCGCACCACGTCCCGCTGGGGGAAGTCCTCGAGGGCGACGGTCGTCCGACCGCTGCTCAGGGTGCCGCCCGCCGAGACCTCGTCGGCGGGGATCTCCGCGTGCGTCCGCGGTGCGGGGGCGGTGTCCCGGTCGGAGTCGTGGACCTCCCGGCCGTCGAGCCAGTGGGCCAGGGGCAGGGGCGGGGCGGGCGGGTCCTGCCGGAGGGGGCGGGGCGCCCGCAGCCACAGCGGGGCGTCCGCGGGCACGACTTCGGTGAGGAAGGACGCGAACTGCTCGGGGAGGTCGGCGAACCACACCTGATGCCTGGCGTCGTCGTGCGTCCGTACCGGCCTGGTGCGGCTCTCGCCGACCTCCGCCAGGTAGCGGAAGACATGGCGGACGACTTCGTCGGGCGTCGCGGCGGACAGGGGCACGAGCACCTCGCTGAACCAGTGGAGAAGGAAATGTGCAGACGGTGTGCGCATCCTATGCGGCACGTCTGACATCGCGGCCCATAGGCCCATTTCACCGGGGAGATGCGGACATACGGCGGCCCCGGAAGGTCCGACTGCCTTCCGGGGCCTTCGTGTTGGGTCACGCCTCGCGGGTGCCGGCGTACATCTCCTCGATGAGGTGCTTGTACTCCCGCTCCACCACCGGCCGCTTGAGCTTCAGGCTCGGCGTGATCTCGCCGTGCTCGACGTCGAGGTCACGGGGCAGCAGCCGGAACTTCTTGATGGTCTGCCACTTCTGCAGCCCCTGGTTGACCTGCTGGACGTACTCCTCGACGAGGGCGACCGTCGCGGGCGCGGCGACGACCTCGGCGTACGACTTGCCCTCCAGGCCGTTCTCCTTGGCCCAGTCCAGGATGGACACCTCGTCCAGCGCGATCAGCGCGGTGCAGAAGTTCCGGTCGGCGCCGTGCACGAGGATGTTGGAGACGTACGGGCACACGGACTTGAACTGTCCCTCGACCTCGGTGGGCGCGATGTACTTGCCGCCGGAGGTCTTGAAGAGGTCCTTCTTGCGGTCGGTGATGCGCAGATAGCCGTCGGGCGAGAGCTCGCCGATGTCGCCGGTGTGGAACCAGCCGTCGGCCTCGAGGACCTCGGCGGTCTTGTCCGGCAGCCCGTGGTAGCCCTCCATGATGCCGGGGCCGCGCAGCAGGATCTCGCCGTCCTCGGCGATGCGCACCTCGGTGCCGGGCAGCGGCTTGCCGACCGTGCCGGTGCGGTAGGCCTCGCCGGGGTTCACGAAGGAGGCCGCGGAGGACTCCGTGAGGCCGTAGCCCTCCAGGATGTGGATGCCGGCGCCGGAGAAGAAGAAGCCGATCTCCGGGGCGAGGGCGACGGAGCCGGAGATACAGGCGCGCAGCCGCCCGCCGAACGCCTCACGGATCTTGGCGTAGACGAGCGCGTCGGCGGCCTTGTGCTTGGCGCCGAGGCCGAAGGGGACGGATGGCGTGCCGGTGCGGCGGAAGTTGTCCTGGCTGACCTTGGCGTACTCGCGGGCGACCTCGGCGGCCCACCGGAAGATCTTGTACTTGGCCGGGCCGCCCGCCCGGGCCTTGTTGGCGATGCCGTTGTAGACCTTCTCGAAGATGCGCGGCACGGCCGCCATGTACGTCGGCCGGACGACCGGCAGGTTCTCGATGATCTTGTCCACGCGGCCGTCGACGGCGGTGACGTGTCCGACCTCGATCTGGCCGGAGGTGAGCACCTTGCCGAAGACGTGCGCGAGGGGCAGCCAGAGGTACTGCACGTCCTCGCCGCTGATCAGGCCGGTCGCGGCGATCGCCTTCGCCATGTACGACCAGTTGTCGTGCGGGAGGCGCACACCCTTGGGGCGGCCGGTGGTGCCGGAGGTGTAGATGAGGGTGGCGAGCTGCTCCTTGGTGATCGCGCCGACCCGCTCCTTGATCAGCTGGGGTTCCTTCTCCAGCCGGGCCGCGCCGCGCTTCTCCAGCTCGTCGAGGGTGAGGATCCAGTCCTCGCCGCTCTCCACGCCGGCCGGGTCGATCACGACCACATGGGTGAGGTCGGGCAGCTCGGCCCGCTTCTCGACCGCCTTGGCGAGCTGGGCCGCGTTCTCGGCGATCAGCACCCGGCTGTCGGAGTCGGAGAGGATGAACGCCGACTCCTCCGCGTTGGTCTGCGGGTAGATGGTGGTCGTCGCGGCGCCGGCGCACATGATGGCCAGGTCGGCGAGGATCCACTCGATCCGGGTGGAGGAGGCGAGCGCCACGCGCTGCTCCGGCTGCACACCCAGCTCGATGAGGCCGGCCGCGATCGTGTACACCCGCTCGGCGGCCTGGGCCCAGCTCAGTGACTTCCAGTCGTCGGGGCCCTCGCCGGACGCGGCAGGCACCGGGTAGCGGTACGCCTCGGCGTCGGGCGTGGCCGCCACGCGCTCCAGGAAGAGGCCCGCGACGGACGGCGGACGGTTCTCGATCAGGGTCTGTGTGTCGCTCACGACATCCTCCGGGGCCCGCGACGGCGCGGCTGGCTCAAATGCGGCTGTTGTCTGACGCAGCTGTTGGGTGAACGCGACTCTTGTTTAACTCGCGAGTAACTATCGGGCAGGGACAGAGTAAAGGGCGACCGGTCGGTGCGTAAGGGGCTCCGGACCGTGGATTTCCGCAGAGGAGAGGCCAGATTCACCCGAGAAGCGGCACGGGGCCCGCCACGCGGTCGCGTGACGGGCCCCGGAAACCGGCCTCCACCGTGGCTACTTCTTGCCCTTGGCGGAGCCTCCGCCTTCGTCGCTGCTGAGGACGGCGATGAAGGCCTCCTGCGGAACCTCCACGGAACCCACCATCTTCATCCTCTTCTTGCCTTCCTTCTGCTTCTCCAGCAGCTTCCGCTTACGGGAGATGTCACCGCCGTAGCACTTGGCGAGGACGTCCTTGCGGATGGCGCGGATGGTCTCGCGGGCGATGACCCGGGAGCCGATGGCGGCCTGGATCGGCACCTCGAAGGCCTGCCGCGGGATCAGCTCGCGCAGCTTGGCGACGAGCCGCACACCATACGCATAGGCGGCGTCCTTGTGGGTGATCGCCGAGAAGGCGTCCACCTTGTCGCCGTGCAGCAGGATGTCGACCTTGACCAGGCTGGAGGTCTGCTCGCCGGTGGGCTCGTAGTCCAGCGACGCGTAACCGCGCGTCTTCGACTTCAGCTGGTCGAAGAAGTCGAAGACGATCTCCGCGAGCGGCAGGGTGTAGCGGATCTCCACCCGGTCCTCGGAGAGGTAGTCCATGCCGAGCAGGGTGCCGCGCCGGGTCTGGCACAGCTCCATGATCGAGCCGATGAACTCGGTCGGCGCCAGGATCGTGGCCCGCACGACCGGCTCGTACACCTCGCTGATCTTCCCCTCGGGGAACTCGCTCGGGTTGGTGACGACGTGCTCGGTCCGGTCCTCCATGACCACGCGGTAGACCACGTTCGGCGCGGTGGCGATCAGGTCGAGCCCGAACTCGCGCTCCAGCCGCTCGCGGATCACGTCCAGGTGCAGCAGGCCGAGGAAGCCGACGCGGAAGCCGAAGCCGAGGGCGGCGGAGGTCTCCGGCTCGTAGACCAGCGCGGCGTCGTTGAGCTGGAGCTTGTCCAGGGCCTCACGCAGCTCGGGGTAGTCGGAGCCGTCCAGCGGATACAGACCGGAGAAGACCATCGGCTTCGGGTCCTTGTAGCCGCCGAGGGCCTCCGTGGCGCCCTTCGCCTGGCTGGTGACGGTGTCACCGACCTTGGACTGGCGGACGTCCTTCACACCGGTGATCAGATAGCCCACCTCGCCGACGCCGAGGCCGTCGGCGGACAGCATCTCGGGCGAGTTGGTGCCGATCTCCAGCAGCTCGTGGGTGGCGCCGGTGGACATCATCCTGATCCGCTCACGCTTGTTGAGCTGACCGTCGATGACCCGGACGTAGGTGACCACGCCCCGGTAGGAGTCGTACACCGAGTCGAAGATCATCGCGCGGGCGGGCGCGTCCTTGACGCCGACCGGCGCCGGGATCTCCCGCACGACCTTGTCGAGCAGCGCGTCGACGCCGACACCGGTCTTCGCGGACACCCGCAGCACGTCGTCGGGGTCGCAGCCGACGAGGTTGGCGAGCTCCTCCGCGAACTTCTCGGGCTGCGCGGCCGGCAGGTCGATCTTGTTCAGTACGGGGATGATCGTGAGGTCGTTCTCCATCGCCAGGTAGAGGTTGGCGAGGGTCTGGGCCTCGATGCCCTGGGCGGCGTCGACGAGGAGGATGGTCCCCTCACAGGCCGCGAGCGACCGCGAGACCTCGTAGGTGAAGTCGACGTGCCCCGGGGTGTCGATCATGTTGAGGATGTGCGTGTTGCCGGGGTCCTGAGTGGGAGCCCACGGCAGACGCACCGCCTGGGACTTGATCGTGATGCCGCGCTCGCGCTCGATGTCCATCCGGTCGAGGTACTGAGCACGCATCTGCCGCTGCTCGACCACACCGGTCAGCTGGAGCATCCGGTCGGCGAGTGTGGACTTGCCGTGGTCGATGTGCGCGATGATGCAGAAATTGCGGATCAGAGCCGGGTCGGTACGGCTCGGCTCGGGCACATGGTTAGGGGTCGCGGGCACGCAGGGTCCTGTCTCTTGAGGCGCCTTATGCCTCGGGTCGGATCGATACGTAGGCTCCATGGTCCCACGCGCGGGGACCGGGGACCGGTTTGGGCCATTCTCCGGCCCGCTGGTAACCTGGGTGGCTGTGCCTCATGCCCTCTCAGCGCGAGGCGCACCTCAGAAAATCACCTGGTGCGGGTCCCGTGCGGCCCCGTGCCTGAACCTGAAAAGGCTCATTCGTGGCGAACATCAAGTCCCAGATCAAGCGGATCAAGACCAACGAGAAGGCCCGGCTGCGCAACAAGGCCGTCAAGTCCTCCCTGAAGACCGCGATCCGCAAGGCCCGTGAGGCCGCTGCCGCGGGTGACGTCGAGAAGGCCACCGAGCTCCAGCGCGCTGCCGCGCGTCAGCTCGACAAGGCCGTCTCGAAGGGCGTCATCCACAAGAACCAGGCCGCCAACAAGAAGTCGGCGCTTGCTTCCAAGGTCGCGTCCCTCAAGGGCTGAACCCTTCTGGTCTGATCGCCGGCAGGACCCAGAGCGGGCCCTCTCTCATCCGCTCCCGGCCGGCACCCCGGAGCCGCGCGCGGCCTGCGTTCGCCACGCGGGCGCGGCTCCAGCAGCGTGAGTCGAAGGCCCCGGCACCTCGCCCTTCCCCAGGGCGGGAGCCGGGGCCTTCGGCGTGCCGGGGCCGTGCCGGGGCCGTGCCGTGCCCGGCACGCCGGTGGGGCCGCGGGGGCTCACGTCCAGAAGTCGGCGGCGGTGTCGAGGTCCGCGACGCACTCGTCAAGGTCGGTGATCTTGTCCCCGACGATCCGGAAGACGATGCCTCCCATCTCGTCGATGTGCTTGCTGCCCCGGTCGGCGGTGACGTGGTGCACGGTCATGGCGTGTCCACGGCCATCGACGAAGATGTTGCGCAGCTCGACGCGGAACGAACCGCCCGTCTCGGAGTAGAGCCGGCTGTAGTACCCGTCGATGATGTTGTCGATCCCCTTGTAGTCCCCCGCGAGCGGGTGGGAGCCGGGTACGTGGTGCGTGCAGTCACCGGTCATCATGCCGCGCAGGGTGTCCATGTCTCCGCGCTGGAAGGCCTCGTAGCCCTCGCGGACGATGCTGGCGTGCGGGTGTTCAGCCACGGCGATCGCCACCTTCCTGGTCCGGTCCTGGTCCGGCGATGGACGGCTGATACGCACGATTGTCCTCCGGGGAGTGCCTACCGTCCTCTGGAGCGGGCGGCCCGCGCGATGGCGACCACGGCCTTCTCCAGGGCGTACTCGGGATCGTCCCCGCCGCCCTTCACACCGGCGTCCGCCTCGGCCACGGCCCGCAGCGCCACGGCCACCCCGTCCGGGGTCCATCCCCGCATCTGCTGCCGCACCCGGTCGATCTTCCACGGGGGCATGCCCAGCTCCCGCGCGAGATCGGCGGGGCGGCCGCCGCGCGCGGAGGACAGCTTGCCGATCGCCCGGACGCCCTGCGCGAGCGCACTGGTGATCATCACGGGCGCGACGCCGGTGGCCAGCGACCACCGCAGCGCCTCCAGGGCCTCGGCGGCCCGCCCCTCCACGGCCCGGTCGGCGACGGTGAAGCTCGAGGCCTCGGCCCGCCCGGTGTAGTACCGCCCCACGACGGCCTCGTCGATGGTGCCCTCGACGTCCGCGACCAACTGGCTCACGGCGGACGCCAGCTCCCGCAGATCGCTGCCGATGGAGTCGACGAGCGCCTGGCACGCCTCGGGCGTCGCGGAGCGCCCGGTGGCCCGGAACTCCTGCCGCACGAAGGCCAGCCGGTCCGCCGGCTTGGTCATCTTCGGACAGGCCACCTCGCGCGCCCCCGCCTTGCGCGCGGCGTCCAGCAGCCCCTTGCCCTTGGCCTGCCCCGCGTGCAGCAGCACGAGGGTGATCTCCTCGGCGGGCGCCGTGAGGTAGGCCTTCACGTCCTTCACGGTGTCGGCCGACAGGTCCTGCGCGTTGCGTACGACCACGACCTTGCGCTCCGCGAAGAGCGACGGGCTGGTCAGCTCGGCGAGCGTGCCGGGCTGCAACTGGTCCGGAGTCAGGTCACGTACGTCCGTGTCGGCGTCGGCGGCCCGGGCGGCGGCCACCACCTCCTGCACGGCACGGTCGAGCAGGAGGTCCTCCTGGCCCACGGCAAGGGTCACCGGGGCGAGAGGGTCGTCATTCGCAGTCTTCCTGGCCATCGCGCCAAGCATGGCACGCCCCACCGACAACCATGCCCGGGCCGGGGTACGGGGGCGGCCTGGGGGCGCGGGGAGCGGCCTGGGCGGACTTGATCGGCCCGGGGGCGCGTGATCGGCCCGGGCGGGCGTGGCCACCGCAGGCGTGCGTGGCCGGCATGGGCCACGTGTGATCGGCCCCCGGGGGCGTGGGGGCCCTTGGGGGCGTGGTCGGCCCGGGGGCGCGTGATCGGCCCGGGCAGGCGTGGCCTCCCGAGGCGCGCGTGGCCGGCCCGGGTCGCGTGGCCGCCCCAGGCCTTCGTGGCCGGCATGGGGCGCGCGTGGTCGGCCCCGGCGGGCGTGGTGGGCCCGGGACATGGCCGGCCCGGGGGCGCGTGATCGGGCCGGGCGGGGTGGCCCCCCGAAGCGCGCGTGGCCAGCGTGGGCGCGTGGCCGGGCCCGGAGGGTGTGGCCGGCCCGGAGGGTGTGGCCGGCGTGGGGCGTGGGTCGGCGGAGGGCTGCCCCGCTCCGCCGGGACCCCGTACCGGCTCGGCTACGGTCTACGGTTCCTCACGCCAGCCCTCCCACGCCGCCACGAACTCGTCCAGCGCCCCCGCGTCGAGCCGCGCCTCCTCGTCCCGCAGCACCACCAGCCACTGGGCGTCCTCCGCGTCGTCCTCCCCGGCCAGCGCGTCCCGGACGATCCGCGGCTCCTCGGCGACCCCGAACCGCTCCGCGAGCGCCTGCGCCACCTCCTCCGCGGCATCACGGTCGGGCAGCACCAGCACATGTCTCACATCACTCACGGGACCATTTTCCGGCACCCCGGCGGCCCCCGGATCACCCCCTCGGAGACCGACACCGGCGGAGGCGGCGTCGACCACCCGCACCTCACCGACCGCCGACCGGGATCACTCCCTCCGCCCGGCGTCCCCCGCTCTCACCTCCGGCACCCGCGCCACCTCGATCCCGAACCGCTCCCGGTACACCTCCAGCACCTCCTCGTCCGTCGCCAACTCCCTCTCCTCGCTGCCCCCTTCAGACGCCGTCACCTTCAGCCGGCGCCCGCTGAGCGTGATCCTCCCGCCGTCCTCCGTCACCCGCGAGCAGACCAGCGACCGTGTGAAGTGCGACGTCGGCGAGGTGCTGTGCCACCAGGCGCCGGCCACGAAGTCCCTCAACTCCCTCGGCCGCGCCTCCAGCCGGTACTCCGGCACGCCGTCGCGCACGACGTCCAGGTCGCCCGTGTCCGTACCGGCGTCGACGATCCGGAAGACGCCGCCCGGATCCCGCTGCTCGCCCCGGTCCTCCCACCGGAGCGGCCAGTGGCTGTGCGCCCCGAACCCCACATCGGCCAGCCACACCCCGTCGTCCACCGTGCCCACCCGCAACGCCATGTGGTCGTACGGGATCCCGAGCCGCCCCTCCTCTCCGAACACCCGCGCCGCCAGCAGCGTCACCTCGAACCCGAGGGCGGCGAGCAGCGCCCCGAACGCGCCGTTCAGTTCGTAACAGAACCCTCCCCGCCGTCCCTCGACCAGCTTGTCGACCAGCCGCTCCTCCTCCAGCACGATCTCCTCGCCGAGATGGACCGAGAGGTTCTCGAAGGGCACGGTCCGCAGATGTCTCAGGTGCAGCTCGCGCAGGACGCCCGCCGTGGCGGCGGTGGGCCGGTCCGCGGGCTCGATCCCGAGGTGACCGAGATAGGCGGCGAGCCGCCTGCCGTCGATCCCGCCCCCACCGAACGGACGGACGACGGACCGGGAGTCAGCATTCCGTGTGGCATTCATGCCCTCAGTCTCGCGTCACCCGCAGGGCCCCGCCCGTACCGGTGACCGCGAGTGCCCCGTCACGGTCGGTTCGCAGGACCACCGCGCCGCCCGCCCGGAGCGCCGCGACCGTGCCGGGGGCGGGATGTCCGTACGGGTTGTCCGCCCCGCAGGAGATCAACGCCAGCCGGGGCGCCACCACGCGCAGGAGGTCCGGATCCTGGTAGGCCGAGCCGTGATGGGCCACCTTGAGGACGTCCACCCGGCTCACCGACGCGGCCGCCGGTGAGCGCAGCAGCGCCTGCTGGGCCGGGGGTTCGAGGTCCCCGAGCAGCAGCATCCGCAGCCCGGCCGACCGCACGAGCAGCGTCACGCTCGCGTCGTTCGGGCCGTCCGGCTCCGGCGCCGGGCCCGGGGGCGGCCACAGCACCTCCCAGTCGAGCGTCCCGACCCGCCGCCGCTCCCCCGCCGCGGCCCGCAGCACCGGAACACGGTGCGCCCGCGCCTGCCCGCGTACGAACTCCACCTGGTCCAGGGGCTCCTCGAACCCCGTCGTCTCGATCGCGCCCACCTCCCGCCCCCGCAGCACGCCCGGCAGTCCGGCGACATGATCGGCGTGGAAGTGGGTGAGCACCACGAGCGGCACCCTGGTGATGCCGAGCGTGCGCAGACACCGGTCGACCGGTTCCGGGTCCGGTCCCGCGTCCACCACCACGCCGGTGCCCTCGCCCGCCGCGAGAACCGTCGCGTCGCCCTGCCCGACGTCACACATCGCCAGCCGCCAGCCCGGTGGCGGCCAGCCCGTGAGCACCCGGGTGAGCGGGCGGGGCTGCACCACGGCGAGCAGGAACAGCACCCCGCAGAGCGCGCACAGCCACGGCCGCCCCGGCAGTCCTCGTCCGAGCAGCAGCACCGCCGCCGTCACCAGGGCGAGCAGCAGCGCCCCGGCCCAGCTGCCCGGCCAGTCCACTCCCCCGCCGGGCAGCGCCGCCCCGGCCCGCGCGACCTGCGCGATCCATCCGGCCGGCCAACCCGCGCACCAGGCCAGCGCCTTGGCCACCGGCATCGCCAGGGGCGCGGTCGCCAGTGCCGCGAAGCCCAGGACGGTCGCGGGTGCCACCGCGAACTCCACCAGGAGGTTGCACGGCACGGCCACCAGACTCACCCGCGACGACAGCACCGCCACGACCGGCGCGCACACGGCCTGCGCCGCTCCCGCCGCCGCCAGCGCCTCCGCCAGCCGAGGCGGCACCCGGCGGCCGCGCAACGCGGCGCTCCAGCGCGGCGCCAGCGTCAGCAGGGCGCCGGTGGCCAGCACCGACAGCAGAAATCCGTAACTCCGGGACAGCCACGGGTCGTACAGCACCAGCAGCAGCACCGCCGCCGCCAGCGCGGGGACGAGCGATCTGCGGCGGCCGGTCGCGAGGGCGAGCAGCACCACCGCTCCGCAGGCCGCGGCCCGCAGCACGCTCGGGTCGGGCCGGCACACCACGACGAAGGCGAGCGTGAGCGCGCCGCCGAGCAGGGCGGTCGCCCGCAGGGGGATGCCCAGGCGGGGCGCCAGGCCACGGCGCTCGGCCCGCTGGGCCAGCCCGGGCGGTCCGAGGAGCAGGGCGAGGACGATCGTGAGGTTGCTGCCGGAGACGGCGAGCGTATGGGCGAGGTCCGTCTCCTTGAAGGCCTCGTCCAGTTCGGGGGTGATCCGCGCGGTGTCCCCGACGACCAGCCCCGGCAGCAGCGCCCGGGCGTCCGCCGGAAGGCCGTCGGTGGCCTCCCGCAGGCCCGCCCGGAGCCGGCCGGCCTGCCGCTGGGCCGCCGACGGCTCCTTTACGACGGCCGGCACCGCGTGCCCACCGCCCCGCACCCGCAGCACCGCCGCGATCCGGTCCCCGCCCGTCAGCGCCGGAGCCAGCCGCCCGGTCACCCGCACCCGGGTGGACGGCAGCAGCCCCAGCCAGGGCGACGGCTCGGCCGCCTCCCGTCCGGCCGCCCGCCGCACGGCGGCACCCCTACGGACGTCCACGAGCATCAGCACCGGCGTCCGCGTCGCGACCGCCCGTCCTCCCGGCCCCTCGACCCTGTGCACCTCCGCGTCGATCAGCACGGCGTCCGGCGTCACATGGTCCCCTCTGACCCGGGGCCGGGTGAGCCGTGGATCGGAGGTGAGCTCGACCTCCGCGGTCACGGTCGCGTACTGCCGCGCCAGCACCGGTACCGGCCCGCGCCGCAGATCGGCCCCGTGCAGCCCGGCCGACGCCGCGGCCGCGGCGACACAGAGCAGCGAGGCGGCCACGGTGACCGGCGGCCGGCTGCCCGGGCCCCGCGCCGGCCGCCCGCGCCACACGGCCGGCAGAACGACCGCCGCGACCAGACAGAGCAGCACGAGCACCACCACCGGCCCCGGCGCCGCATCCAGCGCCAGCGCGGCCGCACCCCACGCCCCGAGCGCGGGCGGAACCAGCCGCAGGTCCACCGGCCCTTCCTGCCGCGGGTGCGCATCACCCAGCCGCTTCCCGGAAGCGACATGCACCGCAGACCGGTGCCTTGAGCCGGTTCCGGGCCCGGGCCCGGAACCCGGGCCGGCGGCAGGGACGGGACGCGTGGCAGGACCGGGACGTGCGGCAGGGGCAGAACATGCGGCAAGGGCGGGACCCTCAGGGTCGGGAGCGGGGCCAGGGTCAGCGGCAGGGACGGGACGCGTGGCAGGACCGGTACGGGCGGCAGGCCCGGGCCCGGAACCGGGGCCAGAGGCAGGGCCCGTGCGGGGACGCATGGCAGAGCCGGGACGCGGGCCGGAGCCGGGGCCGGGTCGCGGGGTCCTGGGCGGAGTGGTCAGATCCCCGGGCGGCGTCGTCGGGTCCCCAGGCGGCGTGGTCGCGTCCCCGGGCGGCGTGGTCAGGTCCCCGGACGGAGCGGGCGGCCCCCCGGGCCGAGTGGTCGGCGTGTTGCCGTCGGCCCTCATGGCCGTACGAGATTCCGCAGGTCGGCGTAGCGTCGCTCGCCGATGCCGTTGACGTTGCGCAGTTCGTCCACCGAGCGGAAACCGCCGTGCCGTGTGCGGTAGTCGACGATGTGCTGCGCCAGCACGGGCCCGACGCCCGGCAGGGTGTCGAGCTGGTCCACAGTGGCCGTGTTGAGGGAGACGGGAGCCGAGGGCCCGGCCCCCGCAGGCCCCGCCGCTCCCGCGGCCGGCGGTGGCGCCGGTCCGCCGACGACGACCTGTTCGCCGTCCACGAGGAACCGCGCGCGGTTGAGACCGTCCGTGTTCGTCCCCGGCCGGACCCCGCCGGCCGCGCTCAGGGCGTCGACGACCCGGGAACCGGCCGGAAGACGATGGATGCCCGGCTTGCGGACCTTGCCGCTGACGTCCACCACGATCTCTGCCCCGGCCCTGCCCACGGCTCCCGGCGCACCGGTCGGCCCGGCGGGCTCCGCCGTCCCCTTCTCGGCTCCCGCCGCGAAGGGAGCCGCCGCCCGCACCACCTCCGGTGCCCGCACGGGCTGGGTCCGGCCGGTCCAGAAGTGCTGTACGGCCAGGCCCGCGGCGACGACCAGCACCACCGTCAGCGCGAGCACGCTCCTGCGTTCCATTCCGCAGCGGGTCTGCACCCACACCGGCATCCGCTCCCACAGAGCCGGTCCGACCCGCTCCCACCGCCGGCCACCCGCGCCCCGGCCGCCGCCCGCGGGGCTCCCGCCGGAGGCGACCGAACCCGCCTCCGCATCGCCTGGGTCGGCCGCGTCGACCGCGTCGACCGCATCGAGCGCGTCGACCGCATCGAGCGCGTCGAAGAAACTCGTCACTCGACGGGCGTGCGCGGCATCCGGCGGGCTCAGCGCCACCGGCGCCTCCCGCGCATCGGCACGGACCGTGTCCGCGTCCTGGGCGCCCTCTCCGCCCCGGTCCCCGCCACGCGCGGCGAACAGCGTCTCCGCGCGCCGGCGCAGCTGCTCCGCCGAGGCGTGCTGGTGGCCGGCGCGGTCGCGGCCGGGTGGGCGGCGGTGGCGGACGCGGTCGTCGGAACCGGGGGCCCGCCCGGGGCCGCTGGTCGCGTTCGTGGTGCGTGAGCGTGATCGAAGTGCCATGCCCCGAGGATGGGACAGGTCACGGCAGCGCGATGATCTTGCTCAATTTCCGTGGATCACGCCCCAGTTGTGGACAACTCCGCCACCCGCACGAGTGAAGGCAGCGGTCCTCACCTCGGTGAGACCACAACTCCCAGCAGCCCGGGCCCCGTATGTGCCCCGATCACCGCGCCGACCTCGCTCACATGCAGATCCGCCATCCCGGGCACCCGCGCCCGCAGCCGGTCCGCCAGCGCGGACGCCCGCTCGTGAGCGGCGAGATGGTGGACGGCGATGTCGACCGGCGCGCTGCCCGCACGGTCGGCCACCAGCTCCTCCAGCCGGGCGATGGCCCTGGACGCCGTCCGTACCTTCTCCAGGAGGTCGATGCGGCCTCCGTCCAGCTGGAGCAGCGGCTTCACCGCCAGCGCGGAGCCCAACAGGGCCTGGGCGGCGCCGATCCGGCCCCCGCGGCGCAGATACTCGAGGGTGTCGACGTAGAAGAAGGCGGAGGTGGCGTCGGCGCGTTTCTCCGCGGCCGAGACCGCGTCGTCCACCGTGCCGCCCGTCTCCGCGGCCTCGGCGGCGGAGAGCGCGCAGAAGCCGAGCGCCATGGCGATCATGCCGGTGTCCACCACCCGCACCGGCACCGGCGCCTCCCGCGCCGCGAGGACCGCCGCGTCATAGGTGCCGGACAACTCGGCGGACAGGTGCAGCGAGACGATCTCGGTGGCGCCGGACTCGGCGATCTTGCGGTAGGTCTCGGCGAAGAGTCGCGGGCTGGGGCGCGAGGTGGTGACGGGGCGTCGCTTCTGCAGTGCCTGGGCGAGGGAGCGGGTCGAGATCTCGGTGCCCTCTTCCAGGGCCTCGCCGCCGAGGACGACGGTCAGAGGCACCGCGGTGATGCCGTGGCGCTCCATCGTCCGCTGCGGCAGGTAGGCCGTTGAATCCGTGACGATCGCGACATGGCGGGACATGAGCTGGAGGTTACCTGGCGTAGCGCGTGGACGGCAGCCCGGGCCCTCTCGCCTGGGCGGCCCATGACCGAATCAGGGGGCGCAGCACGCGGCGGTCACGTGCCGGTCGTTTCGGGGCGGGGCTTCTTCTGCCAGGAGTAGGTGGGGCGCGGACCGGGCGGGGTGATGGCGGGCCGGGCCGGCTCCTGCGCGGCGCTCGGACCGGGCGGCTGCGCCGTCGGCTCCGAGTCCGGGGTGGTCCAGTGCCGCAGGGCGCCGGCCTCGAGGTCGATCTGGGCGCTGAGGGTGTCCAGGTCGTCCTCGGCGAAGCGGCGGGCGCGGTCCCGGGCCGCCCAGCGCAGCGAGTCGGCCGAGTCCGTGACGCGCTCGGTGCGCTCGCGCAGCGACGGCAGCCGCTCGGCGAGTTTCGCCCGGTCGGGCTCGGACTCCAGGCGCTTGAGCTCGCCGTCCAGTTCATGGCCGTGCGCGCTGAGCCGCTGGAAGAGGCCGAGGGACTCTCTGAGGGACTCGTCCTCCGCCACGCCCGCCTGCAGGGCGTCCTGGGTGGCCCGCATCGTGGTGCGCAGCCTGAGCCGCAGCTGGGCGATCTCGCCGGCCGGTCCGGGCTGGGCGAAGGACTTGGCCCGCAGGGTGTGGTCCTCGACCGTGCGCCGGGCCTGGCCGATGGTGCGGTCCACGCCGCGCTTGGCGGCGCCGACGGCCTTCACCGTCGCGAAGGCGCCCAGCGCGACGAGGAGCACGAACAGCAGGGCAACGACTGCGATCACTGCTTCCACGAGCTCCTCCTACGGTCCGCGTTCCTCTACAAACCGTAAACGACACGGGCAGGTCCGGAGTTCCAGAAGAACCCCGAACCTGCCCGCACCCGCCCCCTAGGGGACGGCCTCGACCCGTCTCACGCCCTGCCCGACCTCACGCAGGAACGATGTTCACCAGCTTCGGCGCCCGCACGATCACCTTGCGGATGCCCGCGCCGTCCAGCGCCTTGACGACGTTCTCGTCGGCCAGGGCCACCTTCTCCAGCTCCTCGTCGGAGATGGCCGGGGACACCTCCAGGCGGGCCCTGACCTTGCCCTTGATCTGTACGACGCAGGTCACGCTCTCGTCCACGACGTACGCCGGGTCGGCGACCGGCAGGTCCTGGTGGACGACCGAGTCGGTGTGGCCCAGCCGGTGCCACAGCTCCTCGGCGATGTGCGGGGCCAGCGGGGCGACCAGCAGCACCAGGTCCTCGGCGACCGTGCGCGGCAGCGCCCCGCCCGCCTTGGTCAGGTGGTTGTTCAGCTCGGTGATCTTGGCGATGGCGGTGTTGAAGCGCAGGCCCTCCAGGTCCTGGCGCACACCGTCGATCGCCTTGTGCAGCGCCCGCAGGGTGTCCTCGTCGGGCTCGGCATCGACGACGGTCACCTCACCGGTGGTCTCGTCGACGATGTTGCGCCACAGCCGCTGCAGCAGACGGTACTGGCCCACCACGGCCCGGGTGTCCCAGGGGCGGGAGACGTCCAGCGGGCCCATCGCCATCTCGTACAGGCGCAGGGTGTCGGCGCCGTACTCGGCGCAGATCTCGTCCGGAGTCACCGCGTTCTTCAGGGACTTGCCCATCTTGCCCAGCAGGCGGCTGACCTTCTCGCCCTGGTAGTAGTAGGCGCCGTCGCGCTCCTCCACCTCGGCGGCCGGCACCGCGATGCCACGGCTGTCGCGGTAGACGTAGGCCTGGATCATGCCCTGGTTGAACAGCTTGTGGAACGGCTCCGCCGAGGAGACGTGGCCCAGGTCGTACAGGACCTTGGACCAGAAGCGCGCGTACAGCAGGTGCAGCACGGCGTGCTCGGCGCCGCCGACGTACAGGTCGACGCCGCCGTGCGGCCGGCCCTCGCGCGGGCCCATCCAGTACTGCTCGATCTCGGGGTCGACCAGCTGCTCGCTGTTGTGCGGGTCCAGGTAGCGCAGTTCGTACCAGCAGGAACCGGCCCAGTTGGGCATGGTGTTGGTCTCGCGGCGGTAGCGCTTGGGGCCGTCGCCCAGGTCCAGGGTGACGTCGACCCAGTCCTCGTTGCGGGACAGCGGCGTCTCCGGGGACGTGTTCGCGTCGTCCGGGTCGAAGGTGCGCGGCGAGTAGTCCTCGACCTCGGGCAGCTCCAGCGGCAGCATCGACTCGGGCAGCGGGTGGGCGATGCCGTCCTCGTCGTAGACGATCGGGAAGGGCTCGCCCCAGTAGCGCTGGCGGCTGAACAGCCAGTCGCGCAGCCGGAAGTTGACGGTGCCCTCGCCGATGCCCCTGCTCTCCAGCCATTCGGTGATGCGCGCCTTGGCTTCGGCGACGCCCAGGCCGTCCAGGGAGATCTCGTCGTTGGCGGAGTTGATGATCTTCGCGTCGTAGGACCCGAAGGCGTTCTCCCACGTGGCGGTGTCGGTGCCGCGGCCGTCGGTCGGCTCCACGACGCAGTGGATCGGCAGCTCGAAGGCGCGAGCGAACTCGAAGTCGCGCTGGTCGCCGGCCGGGACGGCCATGATCGCGCCGGTGCCGTAGCCCATCAGGACGTAGTCGGCGATGAAGACCGGGATCCGCTCGCCGTTGACCGGGTTGGTGGCGTACACGCCGGTGAAGACACCGGTCTTGTCCTTGGCCTCGGCCTGCCGCTCGACGTCGGACTTGGAGGCGGCCTGCGCGCGGTAGGCGGCGACGGCCTCGGCCGGGCTCGCGTGCCCGCCGGTCCACACCTTGTGGGTGCCCTCGGGCCAGGCCGCCGGGACGAACGTGTCGACCAGCGGGTGCTCGGGGGCCAGGACCATGTAGGTCGCGCCGAACAGGGTGTCCGGACGGGTGGTGAAGACCGTGATGTGCTCGCCGTCGACGGGGAAGTCGACGCGGGCGCCCTCGGAGCGGCCGATCCAGTTGCGCTGCTGCAGCTTGATGGCCTCGGGCCAGTCCAGCGCCTCCAGGTCGTCCAGCAGACGGTCGGCGTAGGCCGTGATGCGCATGTTCCACTGGCGCAGCTTGGCCTTGAAGACCGGGTAGTTGCCGCGCTCGGAGCGGCCGTCGGCGGTGACCTCCTCGTTGGCCAGCACGGTGCCCAGGCCCGGGCACCAGTTGACCGGCGCGTCGGAGGCGTAGGCCAGCCGGAACTCGCCCAGGACGTCGGCGCGCTCGCCGGCGGTCAGTTCGCTCCACGCGCGCGTGTGGCCGGGTACGGCACGCTCACCGGACGCGAACTGTGCGATCAGCTCGGAGATCGGGCGGGCCTTCTTCGCCTCGTCGTCGTACCAGGAGTCGAAGATCTGCAGGAAGATCCACTGGGTCCACTTGTAGTAGTCCGGGTCGATCGTGGCGAAGGACCGGCGCTTGTCGTGGCCCAGGCCCAGCCGGCGCAGCTGGGCCTTCATGTTCTCGATGTTGGCCTCGGTGGAGACACGCGGGTGCGTGCCGGTCTGCACGGCGTACTGCTCGGCGGGCAGGCCGAAGGCGTCGAAGCCCAGGGTGTGCAGGACGTTGTGGCCGGTCATGCGCTGGAAGCGCGCGAAGACGTCGGTCGCGATGTAGCCCAGGGGGTGGCCGACGTGCAGGCCCGCACCGGAGGGGTACGGGAACATGTCCATGATGAACTTCTTGGGACGGGCGACGACGGCCGGATCACCCGCCAGGTCGCCCTCGGGGTTGGGAGCGGCGTAGGTGCCCTCGGCGTCCCAGAAGTCCTGCCAGCGTGCCTCGATCTCGGCGGCCATGGCCGCCGTGTAGCGGTGCGGCGCGGCCACCTCGGCGGCAGCGGGGTTCGTCTCGCTCATGATCCTCAAAGCTCCATCGATCGTCTCTGCCAGCGGCTGTGACTTCCCTGGAAACGAAAAATCCCCTCGCACAGGAGGGGACGCCGCGCCGATTCCGAACCGTCCGGTCCACCGGCGTTCGGGACTGATCAGCGCGGCTCGCTAAGCAGAAGGCGTACGGCACGCATGGCGCTAGGGTACCGCAGGCCTTGAGCAAGCTGCGACGGACTTACGTATGACCTACGGACACCGGGCACACCCGGCCGAAGTTGAACAAAGGTCAAGGATTACTTCGCGTAACAGTAACTAAAGGGACATCGTCCCGCCCAGATGATCACTTGATAACAACGCAATAACTCAAACCTCGTACCCATCGGTATGGAGCCACTTAGAGTTCGGCAGCGGGACCGCTTTCCCGAAACTGCTCGGAGTTGCCCCCATGAACACTCTTCTCAGTAACAGCTCGATCCCCAAGCCCGGCCGGTCGGCCTACGGGGTGGCGTCGGCTGTCGTCCTGGTCCTCATACCCGTGGTCGTGCTGGCCGGCGGCGACCAGGTACAGGCCTTCCTCAACTTCGGTGCGGGCGTTCTGTCCCTGGTGTGCCTCACCTGCTCGGTCATCTGGGGCCTGGTCGCCCAGGACCGGCTGCTCCTCAACACACGCCAGCGGATCATCGCGCAGGGCGTCCACCGGGTGACCGCCGTCGGCTCGATCGCCTTCCTGCTGGTCCACATCACCGTCAAGATCGCGCTGCAGCACACCGTCCTGATCGGCGCGCTCATCCCGTTCTCCCTCGGCGTCACCGGCATCGGCGGTCTGATCGGCCTCGGCTCCGCGGCGGGGCTGCTCATGATCTTCGTGGGCATCACCGGCGCCCTGCGCAACCAGTTCGCCGCCCCGGCCGAGGTCGCCGCGCGCTGGCGCGCCATGCACATGCTCGCCTACCCGGCGCTGTGCTTCGCCCTGATCCACGGCCTCTACGCGGGACGACTGGCCAAGCCGTTCTTCTTCTACGCGTACGAGCTGTGCCTGGTCGGCGTCATGGCCGCCCTCGTGCTGCGCGCCGCCCCGCGTTCCTTCAAGCGCAAGATCGCCGACCAGATCACCGGCATCCTGGGCGCGGGCGAGCGGTCCGCCATGGACGGCCTGGAGGCGTCACGCGCGCGTATGGCGGAGGCCTCGTCGCTGCCCGGCTACGAGAGCCGTCCGCCCCGCCAGTCCGCGGCCGACACCCTGGGCTCCCGGAGGGCCCCGCAGTCCGCCTCGCCGCTGTACGACACGCCCGCGGCGGAGTCCGGGGCCGGCTTCGCGGCCGCCTACCGCGCCGTCAACACCCCGGGGCCGCAGCAGCAGTACGCCGCGGCCGACCAGACCGCGCGGATGAACATGCCGTTCGACATGCAGGCCACGGAGGCCATGCCGCGCATGGACAGCGGCGGCAGCACCTCGGGCAGCTGGCCGATCCCGTCCCCGCCGCCCGTCGGCGAGGCGCCCCCGTCGGCCTACGACCCGCTGCAGGACACGGGATTCAACATCCCGGTCTATGGCAATCCGGGCACCGGCGGTCCCGGCGGACGTGATGTGTACGACACGGGTGAGACGAACACCCAGTTCGGCACGTACAACTCGAATGACACGTACAACAGCGGTCCCGCCAACGCACCATCGCCCGGAGCGTCCTTCGACAATCCGGGTTCGGGCGAACCTTGGAACACGCCTTCCGGAGGCTATAGGTGAACGAGGCCCTGCCCGACGTCCCAGAAGTCCGCGTGGTCGGGCTTCCGCAGCTCACGTCGGGCTTCGACCTTGTCGAGAGACTCGATCTGCCCATGCACCTGAAGGTGCATGGGCCGCTTGAACCCATGGGCGGAGAGAAGCTGGCGCAGCTCTCCGAGCGCATCAACCTCAAGGGCCGCGGCGGCGCGGGCTTCCCGTTCCACAAGAAGCTCCGCTCGGTCGCCGACGCCGCGATCAAGCGGGGCGTTCGGCCGGTCGTGGTCGTCAACGGCAGCGAGGACGAGCCGGCCTGCCGCAAGGACACGGTGCTCATCAACCGTGCCCCGCACCTCATCCTGGACGGCGCGCTGCTGGTCGCCGAGGCGCTGGGTGCCCGCACGCTCGTGGTGGGGGTCACCCGGGAGTCGACGGAGCGTTCCATGGAGGCCGCGCTGGCCGAGCGCGGCCTGAGCAACGGCCGCCGCTCGGCGCTGAAGGCGTTCGTCCAGCGCAACCCGATCCGCATGGTCACCGGCGCGGCCGCGTCGCTGATCCGCTCCATCGACGGCGGCCCGGCGATCCCGCCCGGCCGCAAGACCAGCGCCTCCCAGAGCGGCGTCGGCGGCGCGCCCACCCTGCTGTCCAACGCCGAGACCTTCGCCCAGCTGGCCATCGCCGCCCGCATCGGGCCGGAACGCTACGGCAACACCGGCCTCTACGACGAGCCGGGCACCGTCATGCTGACCGTCTCCGGCGCGGTCGCCCGCCCCATGGTGATCGAGGTGCCCACCGGCGTCCCGCTGCGCTACGTCCTGCAGCTGGCGGGCGCCCCGCCGGTCCCCCAGGGCGTGCTGACCGGCGGCTACCACGGCAAGTGGATCGACGCGGCGACGGTCAACGAGGCCATCGTCTCCCGCAACTCCCTGGACGCGGTGGGCGGGGCCCTGGGCGCCGGCGCGATCCTGCCGATCAGTCAGGAGACCTGCCCGCTGGGCGAGTCGCTGCGGGTGGCGCAGTGGCTGGCGGAGGAGAGCGCGGGACAGTGCGGTCCCTGCTACCTCGGCCTGCCGGCCGCGGCGCGCGGCATGGAGGACATCATCAACGGCGGCGGCCCGGCCGCCCTGGAGGCGCTCAAGCAGGTCGCCAAGAACGTCAAGCGGCGCGGGGCGTGCTCGCACCCCGACGGCTCCGCGATGTTCCTGGAGTCGACCATCAAGGCGTTCACCGACGACCTCGCGGCGCACGTCCTCGGGAACGGCTGCGGAAGACCCGTGGAGGGCGTTCTCCCGCTCTTCGAGGACGGCAAGCTCCCCACCGGCATCCCCGGCGGCGCAGAGCCCCAGGAGACCGGCGACAGCCGCCAGAAGATCTTCGTCGACTGGACCCTGTGCCGCGGTCACGGTCTGTGCGCGGACATCCTGCCGGAGGTGTTCCAGCTGGGGGCCGACGGATTCCCCACCGTGGCCCAGGCGAAGGTGCCGCGCTACGCCGAGGCCAAGGCTCTACGCGCGGTGCGTCGCTGCCCGGCGCTCGCCCTGCGCCTGGAGGAGGACACGCGCGCGCAGGCGCCCTCCCGCAACCTGCCGGTCCTCTCCCAGGGCCGCGGCCGCCGCGCCCTCGGCCGCTGACCAGCCCCGCATCCGGAAGGGGCCGCCTGTTTTCTCCAGGCGGCCCCTTCGGCATTCCGGCGCGCTCGCGGCAAAACGGCGAGGCGGCAAGGCGGCAAGGCGGCAAGGCGGCAAGGCGGCAAAAAAAGGTCCCGCCGGATCGAATCCGATCCGGCGGGACCTTGCTTGTGGAGCTAAGGAGAATTGAACTCCTGACCTCCTGCATGCCATGCAGGCGCTCTACCAACTGAGCTATAGCCCCTTGCGGTGCTCCTTCCGGGTTTCCCCGGCGGCGACGCCAACATTACCGGTCCTCCCGCGAGAGAACCAAATCGTTTCCGTTCTGTCCGCTTTGCCCGAAATTTCAAGCGGTGACGAACGAATAGAACCGCTTGAGCGTGCAGTGCTCCTCGAGGAGCCGGCCGTAGATCGGCTCGCCCTCCAGCTCGCGGTACGTCTCGATCGGGTCGCCTTTTATGATCAGCGCCCGGGCACATTCCTCGCACCAGTACTGATAGTCGGGGTTCACCGGCTCCATGTCGCGGACGATCGGGGTGCCGCTGCCGCACCAGTCGCACTTCCGCCTGTGTGCACCCATCGATCAGCTCCAGCTGTGGCCGCAGGCCGTGCACACGTAGGAGATTCCGCCGTTGTCCCCGAGGACTTGCGCCACGAACGCGGAACCGCAGGAGGGGCAGCTGAGCCGGGTGGCCTTGTCCCGTGTCAACGCCGCTTCGGAGAGGTGGCCGACCTCTCCGAGGATGCTCGCAGGCATCACTACTCCCTCCCGTCGGGCCGCGCCCCCTTCCGGCCGTTTGATTCTGCCACGGCCGGGCCAATACGGTCAGCGACGCCTCAGTACCAGTCCGGACACGGCAGGCGCCTCCGCAGAGGTATACGCCTGGCGGGGCCGATCCGACTCAAGCGGGCTCCCGACCGGGCGGAGCCCCGACACGGCCTCCGGGAATATCCCGGAGGGCTTTGCCACCACGGGCTCACTCGGGAAACCTTGAGTGCGCCACCGCGGAGGAGCACCAGCCGGCCCCGCGGCCGATCCACTCTCGAGCGGAGTCAACAGTGATCGACTTGCGGGTGCTGGGACCAGTACGAGCCCTGGTCGGCCGGCACGACCTGGACATCGGGCACGCACGGCAGCGCAGCCTGCTGGCGATGCTCCTGGTGGACGTGAACAACGTGGTGCCCACCGAGCGGCTCACCGAACTCATGTGGGACGACCACCCGCCGCGGCACGCCCGCAACGCGCTCGCGGGGTACGCCGCCCGGCTGCGCAAGGTCATGGCCGGGGCACCGGGGCAGCCGGTCCTGGCGTCCCAGGGCAACGGGTACGTGCTGCGGGTCCATCCCGCGGCCGTGGACCTGTACCGCTTCCGGGACCTGGCGGCCCGGGCCGCCGAGGCCAAGGACGACGAGAAGCGCTCCGGGCTGCTGGAGGCCGCGCTCGCGCAGTGGTCGGGGTCCGCGCTCGGCGACCTGGGGGGCACCCACGTCGACTCGCTGCGCACGACGCTGGAAGGCGAACGCCAGGCCGCCCTGCTGGGCTTCTACGACACCCGATTACGGCAGGGCCGGCCTCAGGAGATACTCCCGCTGCTCCAGCAGATGGCCGAGAAGAGGCCGTACGACGAGGAGTTGGCGCTCCGGCTGATCCGGGCCCACCGCGACAGCGGGAACCCCGCGGCGGCCCTGCGCACCTACGAGGCCGTCCGGGTACGGCTCGCCCGCGACCTGTCGACGCGGCCCGGCGAGGCACTGCGCCGGGCCGGGGAACAACTGCTCCGTCCGGCGCGTCCGTCGGTGACGAGCACGACGGTCCCCGCCGCCGGCCGGGCGCGCGAGCGGCTGCGGATGCCCGTCAGCACCGGGTACTTCGCCGGCCGGGAGCGTGAACTGGACCAACTGGACGAGCTGCTGACGCCCCCGCGCGGGCCGGGGCGGGCGGCCGGGCCGCAGGGGACCAATCTGGCCGTGATCAGCGGCATGGCGGGGGCGGGCAAGACGACGCTGGCGCTGCGGTGGGCGGAGCGGGCCGGCACGGCGTTCCCCGACGGGCAGCTGTTCGTGTCGCTGCGGGGGCACGAGCGGCACCTGCCACCGCTCGAACCCGCCGAGACGCTCGCCTCGGTGCTGCTCGCGCTGGGGCTGCCGGCCGCCGACATCCCCTTCGGGCTCGACGAGCGTGCCGCGCTGTACCGGACGCTGCTCGTCGGCAGGCGGGTCCTGCTCGTCCTGGACGACGCGGCGAGCTCCGAACAGGTGCGCCACCTGCTGCCGCCGAGCGTCGACGGCAGCGCGGTCCTGGTGACCAGCCGGGACCGGCTGCCGGGGCTGACCGCGACCTACTTCGCCGGCGAGGTGCTGCTGGACGCCCTGGACGACGCGTCGGCGCTCCTGCTGCTGGCCTCGCTGGTCGGCAGCGCGCGTGTGGCGAGGGAACCGGAGGCCGCGACCGGGATCGTCCAGGCCTCCGGGCGGCTGCCGCTGACCGTGCGGCTCAGCGGGGCCTACGCGGCGAGCCACCCGGAGGAACCGCTGGGCCAGGTCCTCGCGCAGGTCCCGATGACGGACGGGGCGGACGCGCGCGGGGCGATGAGCCGGGCGCTGGACCTGTCGTACGGCAAGCTGACGACGGCCCAGCGGCAGCTGTTCCGACAGCTGGGCGTGATACCCGGCACCGAGTTCGGCCGCGAGACGGTGGGGGCGCTCGCGGACTGCTCGTTCGCCCGGCTCGAACAACGGCTCGGGGCCCTCGTACGCGCCAACCTGCTGGCCGAGTACGCGCCGCGCCGCTACCGGATGCACGACATGGTGAAGGAGTACGCGGTGGGGCGGGCCACCACGGAGGACCCCTGGGAGGTGCGCCGGGACGTCCTGCTGCGGCTGCTGGAGTGGTACCGGCAGGCGGTGGAGCGGGCGAGCCTCGCCGACGGCATCCAGATGTCGGGGGTGCACCGGGGGGCGGCCGTGGCGGTGCTCAGGCCCTGGGGCGGCCGGCCGCAGGCGGTTCCCGGACCGGGCGAGGACCCCGCGGACGGCGGCGATCCGGCCGGCACGGGTGCCGGGGACACCGCGGGCGCGGCGGGGCAGCGAGGGCCTGACATCGATGTCGCCTGGCTCGACCGGGAGAAGACCAACCTCTGCGCGGCCATCAAGCTCGCCTCGGACCTGGGGCTGGGTCCGGCGAGCTGGCGGCTGGCCGACGCGATGCTGGGCTACATCCGGCTGCATCCGGGCGGCGACGACTGGTCCGCGGCGGTGGAGGCGGCCCAGCGGGCGGCCGCCCGGTCGGGCCACGAGCGGGCGAACACGGCGATGCTGCTCAACGTCGCCGACTCGCGCTACCGGGAGGGCCGCCCTCCCTCCGAGCGGCAGCGGGCCCGGGAGGCGCTCGCGGTGAGCCGGGGTGCGTCGTGGCGGGCCGGCGAGGCACTCTCGCTGGCCGTGATCGGCAGGTCGTACTGGTCGGTGGGTGTGCTGGGGCTGGCGGACCGGTACATGCGCGCGGCGCTGCGCATCCACGAGGAACTCGGTGACCTCGCGGGGCAGGCCAACGCGGTCGCCCGGCTGGCCCGCAACGCCTACGACGCCGGGGACGCGGTCGCCGCGCTGAGCGGCTTCCGCGAGGCGCTGAGGCTCGCGGAGCAGTCGGGGTCCCGGTTCGGGCTGATCCGGCTGCCCGCCTACATCGCGCTGTCGCTGCGGCTGCTCGGGGAGCACGCGGAGGCGCAGCAGTGGTGCGAGCTGGCGATCCTGACCAGCCGTGAGATGGACTTCCACGAGGGCGTGGCCATCGCGCTGACCTGCCGGGCGGCGCTCTTCAGCGACCTGGGCGCGCATGCCGAGGCGGTGACCTCCGCGCGCGAGGCGCATGTGGCGATCCCGCACCTGTCCGACCCGCGCATCGAGGCGGACTGCCTGATCCGGCTGGGCAGTGTGGAGGCCGCGGCCGACCACACCGATCTGGCCATGCGCAGCTTCGGCAAGGCGCTGCTGCTGGCGGAGCAGATCACCTACCCGCAGGCGGCGGCGCGCGCCCAGGCGGAGAGCGCGGCGGCGTACGTGCGCCTGGGCCTCTACGAGGAGGCGCTGGCGGCCTGCCGGCGCACCCGGCGCGTCCTGCAGGGCTGTGACATGCGGCTCGCCAGGGCGCGGACGCTCGTCTCGGAGGCGGACTGCGCCCTGGCGTCCGGCCGGTGCGCGGCCGCGATCGCGGACTACCGGCGGGCCGCCGCGCTGTACCGGGCGGCGGGCCACCGGCTGGGAGAGACACGGGCCCTCCTCTCCTGGGGCCGCGCCGCCGGCACGGCCCCGCGGCACGGCCGTCCGGACCACCTCTGGAGGCGCGCCCTCCGCCTCGCCGACCCCCTGGGCCTGCCGGAGGCGGACACCCTGCGCACCCTGCTGAGCGGCCACCCCGACCAAGGCCACCCCCACCCGGGCCCGCTCTTCGGCTAGGGTCCGCGGGCTCCCGACCCTCGACTGGGGGCCACGGCTCACAGCCGACGACAGGACCCACGACTCCGGTCCCGCTTCCGCCGGCCCACAACCGGGGCCCACGGCCGGGGGCCACAGCTCACAGCCGACGACAGGACCCACGACTCCGGTCCCGCCTCCGCCGGCCCACAACCGGGGCCCACGGCCGCCGGCCGACGCTGAGGGCCCACGGCTGCCCGCGCACCGCGCACGGCCGCCGCCGCACGGCTGGCGGCCGTGCGCCCGCCCCACGCCGTCGGCGCACGGCGCAGGGCCGACGGCGGACGCCTGACGGACCCACCGTCGCCGGCCGACGGCTGCCTGCCCACAGCCGTCGGCCCCCGGCCCACCAGGCCGGCCGGAAACCGACGGTCCACTCCCGCCGACTGACAGCTGACGGCTGCCGGCCCAGGCCCGGGGCTGCCGACCCACGCCCCGGGCCGCCGACCCACGCCCCGGACCGCCGACCGACGACCCACAACTGTCGGCCGACGGATGGCCGGCCGTCGCCGTCAGCAGGCGGGCCGTCGCCGTCAGCAGGCGGGCCGTCCGCCGTCGGCAGGCCGGCCGTCGCCGTCAGCAGGCGGGCCGTCGCCGTCGGCAGGCGGGCCGTCCGCCGTCCGCCGGCGTTCTCCGGGCCCCGGTCCGCGGCGGGCCGAGGGGTGAGGGGCTCAGGGCATGCGGACCACCATGCCCGCGTAGGTCAGGCCCGCGCCGAAGCCGATCAGGACCGCGAGGTCTCCCTCGGCGAGGACTCCCGAGGTCCGCATGCGGTCGAGGGCCAGCGGGATCGAGGCCGCCGAGGTGTTGCCCTGGTCGACGATGTCGCGGGCCACGGCGACCTCGGCGGGGAACCCCACGCTCTGCGCTACCGCCTCGATGATGCGCAGGTTCGCCTGGTGCGGGACGAACGCCTGGACCTCCCCCGGGCCGACACCGGAGCGGGCCAGCACGTCCCGGACGACGTCCGGCAGGTTGGTCACCGCCCAGCGGAAGACCGAGGAACCCTGCATACGGATGACCGGCCCGCCGTGTTCCGGCTCCTCCCGTACGGTGATCGCGTCCCGCATCCCGGGGTCCGTTCCCCACACCACGGTGCCGATGCCGGGGTCCGTGGCCCGCCCGACCAGGGCCGCGCCCGCCCCGTCGGAGAAGAGGAACGCGGTCGAGCGGTCCCGTGGGTCGAGGATGTCCGACATGCGTTCGACGCCGACGACCAGGCAGGTGCGCGCCTGTCCCGTGGCGACGGACGCGGCGGCCAGGGCGAGTCCCACGGTGAAGCCGGCGCAGGCGGCGCCGACCTGCCAGGCGGCGGCCGGCACCCCCAGCTGGCGGCCGATCTCCGCGGCCAGCTCACCGGGTGGGGCGCCGGAGCCCGCCGTACCGGTGTCCGACATGGTGGCGACCAGGATCTGGTCGACCTCGTCGGGGGCGACGCCGGCGTCGGCGAGCGCCTTGCCCGCGGCCGTCGCACCCATCTCGGCCAGGGTCTCGTCGGGCCCGGCGAAGCAGCGGGTGCCGATGCCGCTGCGGCGCAGGATCCATTCGGGTGACGAGTCCAGGGTGCGGCAGATCTCCTCGTTGGTGACGATCCGTCGGGGCCGGTAGGCACCGATGCCGAGCAGGGCCGCGGGGTGGCGGGCCGGCCCGGGGGCGGGTACGGCGTGCGTGGTGTTCACACGGGACTCCTGTCGTCGCTCACGGCTGCTGGTTCTGCTCCTGCGTGCTCCCTTCGTAGGCATTACGCACGCGAGCCCCGCGACCCCCTGTGACACAGCGACGACAATGCGCACGGATTCCGCTTGACAATCACATACCTACGGTATGTACTCACATACCCAAGGAATGTTAGTTGGAGGGATCGACAGTGACCTCAGGCACGCTTGCGTCTCGCGCCGAGCCGTCGAGCGCGGGGAAGACACTGCTGCTGACATCGGCAGCGACGTTCATGGCCTTCCTCGACACGACGATCGTCAATGTGGCCTTCCCGGCCCTGCACGAGGACTTCCCGAAGGAGTCCGTGACCGACCTGACCTGGGTGGTGACCAGTTACGGCATCCTCTTCGCGGCTCTGCTGACGCCGGCCGGCCGTTTCGCCGACGTCCTCGGCCGACGCAATCTGTTCCTCTGGTCGGTCGGTGTCTTCAGCGCAGCGTCGCTGGCGTGCGCCATCGCGCCGAACGTCGAGATGCTCGTCGCGGCCCGCGCCGTCCAGGGCATCGGCGCCGCCGGAATGATCCCCGCCGCACTCGGCCTGGTCCTGTCCGAGACCCCCGCGGAGAAACGGGCCGAGGCCATCGGCATCTGGGGAGCGGCCGGCTCCATGGCCGCGGCCGCCGGTCCCTCGCTGGGCGGGCTCCTGGTCAGCGAGATCGACTGGCGCGCGGTGTTCATCCTGAACATCCCGATCGGCCTCGCCGTGATCGCCGGCGGGCTGAAGCTGCCCAAGCGGGCCGCGGAGAACTCCAAGCTGCCCGACCTCTTCGGCACCGCCACCGTCACGCTCGGCATCGCCGGCATCGTCATCGGCCTCACCAAGGGCGGCGACTGGGGCTGGGACGCGGTGAAGACCTGGGTGTGGATCGGCGCGGGCATCGCCTTCGTGGCCTTCTCGCTCCTGCGCTCCCGCTCGCACCAGGCCCCGGCCGTGGAGACCGAGCTGTGGCGCACCCCGATGTTCGCGGCGGCCAACCTGACGTCGTTCCTGCTGGGCGCCGGGCTGTTCGTCTGGTTCCTGTCCGGGCCGCTGTACCTCACCACGATCTGGCACTACTCCGTGCTCAAGGCCGGTCTCGCCGTCACCCCGGGTGCGGTGCTCTCCGCGGTCGCCGCCATCGCGGTGGGCCGCCGGGTGCCGCCGGAGAAGCAGCGGCCGGTGGTCATCGTCTCCGGCCTGATCTTCCTCGGGCTGAGCTTCTGGGCGTACTACGGCCTGGGCAGCGAGGAGAAGTTCATGGCCCTGTGGCTGCCGTACGGCGCCCTCGGCGGAGCGGTGATCGGCGCCGCGCTCACCAGCGTGACGACCGCCGCCTCCATCTCCGTGCACCCGCTGAAGTTCGCCACCGGCACCGGCATGAACACCACCGCGCGCCAGTTCGGCGGATCGGTCGGCGTCGCCTCGATGGCGGCGGTGTTCGCGGCCGGTGACCTGAGCACGCCGCAGCCATACCTGAACGCGTTCCTGCTGGCCGGCATCTTCATCGCCGCCTCCGCGGTGCCGGCGTTCTGGCTGTTCACCAAGAAGTCGATGGCCCAGATCGCCGAGACCCAGCGGCAGATCCAGGCCTACATGAAGGCCCAGGCGGAGGCCGCGGCCAAGGCCGCCGCGGCCCAGAGCGCCGACAACGCGCCTGCGGTGGACCGGGCCTGACTCCGGCTCACCCCCCGACGCCGGCCGCGGCTCAAACCCCCCGCGGCCGCGGCCGGCCCCCGGCGGGGCCGCGGTTCTCGGACCCGCGGCCCCGCTCGGCGCGTCCCCGCACAGCGCGTCCTCCGCACGGCGCGTCCCGGCACACCACACGCCGCACAGCACATCCCGCACGCCACACCCCGCACATCCCCGCACAGCCCATCCCCGCACGCCACACCCCGCACAGCACATCCCCGCGCGGCCGCCCGCAGAAATCCGGGATTGCCACGAGGGGGGGAGTCCCGCCGGCCCGTAACACAGGACGAGAGCCCATCGGTTCATGAGGGGAATTGATGAACACAGTCCTCGACTGGCTGGACTCCCCCGCACCCGAGCGTGGAATCCACTACTACCGAAACGGCGACTGGCACCTGCGCGACTACGCCGGCATCGCCGCGGCCGCCCGCAGCACGGCCGCCCACCTGCACGCGAACGGCGTCACGAAGGGCGTCGTGTCACTGCTGATCGAGGAGCCCGAGACCTTCGTCCCGGCGTTCCTCGGCATCATGTACGCGGGGGCCACCCCGTCACCGATCGCCTCGCCCGTCACCTTCGGCGGCCACGAGGCCTTCACCGAGCACGCGGCCGCCGTCCTCGGCGCCGCCGAACCGGCCGCCGTCCTCACCGACGAGGCCCTCGCCCCGCTCGCCGCCACGGCGTGCGCGAAGGCCGGCGTGGGCACACCCCTCGTCCTTCCGGACCCGGCCACGCTGCCCGCGGCCGACGGCCTGGCACGCCGCACCGCGGAGCTCGCGCTCCTGCAGTTCACGTCCGGCTCCAGCGGTACCCCCAAGGGGGTCCGGGTCACCGGCGAGAACCTCACCGCCAACGTCCGTGCCATCCACGGCTGGCTCGGCGTCACCGGCGAGGACTCGTGCTCGTCCTGGCTGCCGCTGTACCACGACATGGGGCTCATCGGGACGTTCCTGGGTTCCGTCGTGGCCCAGATCGACCTGTGGCTGATGAGCCCGGTCGACTTCATCCGCTCCCCGGCCCGCTGGCTCGACTGCCACGGCCGGCACGGGGTGACCATCACCACCGCCCCCAACTTCGGCTACGGGTACGCCACTTCACGGGTACGCGAGGAGGAGCTGGCGGGCACGGACTTCTCGTCGTGGCGGGTCGCCATGAGCGGCGCCGAACGCGTCGACGCACGGGTGGTCGCCGACTTCGTCAACAAGCTCGCCCCGTACGGCTTCGACTCCCGCGCCCTCGCGCCGTGCTACGGCATGGCGGAGACGACGCTCGCCGTCACCGGGGTCCGCCCCGGAACGGGCGCGCGCATCGTCCGGCCGGCGGGTCCGCTCGCCACCGGGGCACCGGTGACGATCGTCGACTCGGGCGTCCTCGGCACCGACCGCCCGGAGGACCCCGCACGCTGGATCGCCTCCTGCGGCACCCCGGTGCCCGAGACGGCCGTGGACGTCGTCGACGAGGACGGCGCGCCGCTGCCCGACGGCACGTTCGGCGAGATCCGGGTCCGCGGGACGTCCGTGGCCGGCGGCTACCAGTCGGCCGACCCGGCGGCGAACGAGCCCTTCGGCGACGACGGACTGCGCACCGGCGACGCCGGCTTCCTGTACGACGGCGAGCTGTACGTGGTCGGGCGGATCGGCGACAGCCTCAAGGTCCGCGGCCGCAAGGTGCACGCCGAGGACCTGGAGGCGGCCCTCGTCTCCGTGCCCGGGGTACCGCCCGGCCGCTGCGCGGTGGCGCTCGGCACCCTCGACGCCCGCTCCGGCGCCGTGGTCGTCGTGGAGGCGCCCGGCGACGGCTGGCTGGACGCCGTGACCGGCGTGCTGCGCTCCGCCCTGGACACCACGGTCGACGTCACCGTCGTACGGGCCCGGCGCGGCACCATCCCGCGCACCTCCAGCGGCAAACCGCGCCGCCGGCTGCTGTGGCGTCAGGCCGCCGAGGACACCCTCGCCGGCGACGTCCTGCACACCACCCGCCCGCACCGCCCGGCACCACCGACCGCACCGCAACCGACCGCACCGCAACTGGATGGGGCAGCAACATGAGCGTCACGACCGCCGGGCTCGTACTCGACGTCACCGAGACGGCCCCCGAAACCACCGCAGAGCAGCGCGGCCGGCTCGCGAACTCCGCCGACCTGTACCGCCGTTGGGAACGCCAGCAGTGGGCCGTCGCCCAGGTCGCGCCCGCGGGGGACGCGCAGACCTGGCAGGCGCTCAGCCCCTTCTCGCGCGCCCAGATGCTCGGCTCGCTGGCCGAACTGGAGGTCGGCGAGGTCACGGTGACCCACACCCTGGGCGCCCTGATCGACGCGCCGCCCACCGAGGACGACCGGATCTTCCTGTGCACGCAGCTCGCCGACGAGGCCCGGCACGTGCGGTTCTTCCAGACGTACCTGGAGGACGCCTGCGGCGCCTCCCTCGACGACGCCGAGGAGGGCGCCGACTACGCGGAGGTGTTCGCGCCGGTGCTCACCCGGGCGACCGACGCGGTGCGCGCCGACCACGAGGACCGCGAGTCCTGGTACCGGGCGCTCATCTACTACCACCTGATCACCGAGGGCGTCCTGGCGGCGACGGCGCTGCGCACCACCCGTTTCCTCGCCAAGCGGCTGAAGCTCCAGGCGCTGGAGGAGGGGCTGACCAACGTGACGCGGGACGAGTCGCGGCACGTCTCCTTCGGTCTGCGCGCCGCGCAGGACGGGGTCGCCGGCGGCTTCGCCCAGGTGGTGGAGGACGCCCACTTCGAGTCGCTGGGCGCGGCCGCCTGGGTGCTCATCGGCCCCTCCCGGCACAACCCGTCCCCGGCGATCCGCGCCGCCCTGCTCAGCCGCGCCGCCCAGTTGCGCGGCAGTGTCGACATCGCCCGGGAGCGCCTGGTCAAGCAGCTGCGGCTGGTGGGCCTGCCGCACCTGGTGGAGAAGGCCGGCGCCGCCTGGGACCTCGCGATCGACACGGCGCTCGACGCGTACGCGGAGCGCTGGAACGCACCGCACCCGATCCGCGCCGCGGCGGCCTGACGGCCCACCGGACAAACAGAGCCACGACAGCACCAGCAGAAGGGGACGAAGAGGACATGGACAGCAGCACGCTGCGCGCGCAGGTCCGGCAGATCGTCGGGGAGATGAGCCCGCTCGGCGCCCGGGAGGCACGTTCCGAGGACCGTCTGGTCGAGGAGCTCGGCTACGACTCGCTCGCCGTCATCGAGCTCTCGCTCCGCATAGAGCAGGAGTTCGCCCTGGTCGACCTCGGTACGGGCGCCACGCCCGACATCACGACGGTCAAGGACATCGAGGACTTCGTCGACCAGCAGCAGGCGGTGCCGAGCGACGCCGCCTGATTCCACCCACCCGCCCAGAGAGGTGCCACGAGAAGATGACGACCCACGATCTGCGCAGTGAAGCGGACGACCCGCTGACGATCTCCCACGACGAGTCCGTCCAGCTGCTGCGCGGGGCGCCCTGGAAGCGGCTGGCCGTGATGGGCGACAGTTTCGCCGCCGGCCTCGGCGATCCCAGCCCCGGCTACGCCACGGTGCCGTGGCCGGAGCGGATCTCGGCCGCGCTCGGCGCCGGCAAGCCCGACTTCGCCTATCTGAACACCGGAGTCAAGGGCAAGCGGACCGGCGCGGTGCGAGCCGAACAGCTGGAGCAGGTCCTGGCCTTCGAACCGGACCTCGTGAACGTGGCGGCGGGCGGCAACGACCTGTTCGACGCCGAGCCGGACCTCGACGGTGTCGAGGCCGACCTGGACGCCATGTACACGGCCGTGCGCGCCCAGGGCGCGGACATCTTCACGTTCACGGTGACCAACGTCTTCGAGTCGGTACCGGAGCTGGCGGTCTTCAGCGACCGTACGGCGGCCCTGAACGACCGCATCCGGGCGGTGGCACGGCGTCATGACGCCGTCCTGATCGAGATGTGGCACCACCCCGTGCGGCTGCGCCCCAACCTGATGAGCGCCGACGGCATCCACTTCGCGATGGAGGGGCACGCCGCCCTCACCGCGGAGATCGTGAAGGCCCTCGGCACCCGGATCACGGACCGGACGGAGAGCTGATGGACGGCGACCGCACGGTACGCCACATCGTCGTGGGCGCGGGCTCGGCCGGCTGTGTGCTGGCCGACCGGCTCAGCGCCGGCGACGACGGGGAAGTGCTGCTGATCGAGGCGGGCGGCCCCGACCGGCGCGCCGAGATCAGCATCCCGGCCGCGTTTCCCGCGTTGTTCGGCACCTCCGCGGACTGGGGCTACCGTACGGTCGCCCAGCCGGGCCTCGGCGGGCGCGCGCTGAACTGGCCGCGCGGCCGCACGCTGGGCGGCTCGTCCTCGCTCAACGCCCAGATCTGGACCCGCGGACACCGGGCGGACTTCGACGGCTGGGCCGCGGACGACGGGTGCGCGGGCTGGTCCGCCGCCGAGGTGGCGCCGTACTTCACCCGCGCCGAGGACCGCTCCGGCGCCGGCGGCTACGGCGCGGGCGGGCCGATCCGCATCGAGGACCTGCGCGATCCCAGCCCGGCCACCACCGAGTTCCTGGCCGCCTGCGCCGAGGCGGGGCTCCCCGCCCTGGACGACGGCCGGCCGCTGGAGCCGGAGGGCGCCGGGCCGGTACGGGCCACCCAGCGCGGCGGACGGCGGTGGAGCGCGGCCGACGGATACCTGCGGCCGGCGCTGCGCCGGGAGAACCTGACCGTCGTCACGGACGCCCGTGTCGAGCGGATCCTGATCGAGAACGGCCGCGCGGTCGGCGTCGCCGTCACGACACCGGACGGCCCGGCCGTCGTCCGCGCCGAGGGCGAGGTCGTGCTCGCGGCCGGCGCGATCGGCTCCCCCCAGCTGCTCATGCTGTCCGGGGTGGGCGACGCGGACGAGCTGCGCCGGCACGGCATCGCGGTGCACGCCCACTCGCCACGGGTGGGCCGGCGTCTCGCCGACCATCTGTACGTACCCCTGGCGTTCGAGGCGAGCGGACGCGTCACCCCCGGCGTCACCGATCAGCAGGGCGAGATCAACGAGTTCCTGCGCGGCCGGCGCGGGCGGCTGACGTCCAACCTCGCGGAGGCCGTGGCGTTCCTGCGCAGCGACCCCGGGCTGGCGGCGCCCGACCTGGAGTTCGTGTGGATGCTGGTGCCGTTCCTCGACCAGGGGAAGGCACCGCGCACCCATGGCGTCACCCTGGGCGTGGTGCTGCTGCGGCCGCGCAGCCACGGCAGCGTCCGGCTCGCCTCGGCCGACCCGGCGGCGCACCCGGTGATCGACCCCCGCTATCTGTCCGACCCGGACGGCGACGACCTGCGCGTGCTCGCCGAGGGGGTGCGCCGGGCCCAGCACGTCCTGACCCGGCCCGCGCTGGCGGGACGGCTCGGGAAGCCGCTGACGCCGGGCGCGCTGGACCCCGACCCGGAGACCGTGCACGCGGTGACCCGGGCGCACGCGGAGACCCTCTACCACCCGGCCGGCACCTGCGGCATGGGGGCGGACCCCGAGGCCGTGCTCGACCCGGCGCTGCGGGTGCGGGGCGTGGCCGGGCTGCGGGTCGTCGACGCCTCCGCACTGCCGTCCCTGCCCCGCGGCCACACCCACGCACCCACCGTGATGCTCGCGGAACGCGCGGCCGAGCTGATCCTGGCCGGCTCCGGCGCGGGCACACCCATCGACGAGTTCCAGACGAGCCCCACCACACGAAAGGCAGCACGACTGTGACCCTCAAGGACCCGCAGCTGTTCATCGACGCCTTCCGCGCGGCCCTCACCGACGCCGAGTTCGCCGCGCTGCTCAAGGAGCGTGACTTCTCCCTCCAGTTCGTTCTGACGGGGGACGCCGGCACGGCCTTCCTGCTGGACTCCGACGGCGTGCACGAGGGCGCGCCCCGCCCCGCGAGCCTGCGCCTGGAGGTGCAGCCTGAGGCCCTGCACCTCGTCCTTCTCGGGCAGCTCGGCGTGACCCACGCCATCGTCGGCCGCCGCCTCGCCGTGAAGGGCCCGGTGGCCCGGGTGCGCGCGCTGGCGGACTACCTGCCGGTGCTCGGGCGCGAGTACGCCCGGCTCGCCCTGGCGCCCGCCGCCTCCTGAGGAGGGGGCCGCGGCCCCCGCGGGCCCGACCCGCGCGCGTGTCCCGCCGCTCCCCCGCCCCGCCGCGCCCTCGCCCCGGCGCCCGCCACCACATCGCCCGCCACCACAGAAAGCGGACCACTGTGATCGCCACCACCACGACCGCCGTTCCGAACGCCCCGACCCTGTCCGACCTGCGCGCCCTCGACGCGGCGGCCATGCCGTCGATGTTCCGGCTCCCGCCCGAGGTCGAGGAACTCCGCGACGAGGTGCGCGAGTTCGCGCAGACCGTGGTGAAGCCACGGGTCCTGGAGAACGACCTCGCGCCGGCCGACGACTTCGACTGGGAGATGGTCGAGGCCGGCCACCGGCTGGGGCTGCTGCGGCTGACCATTCCCAAGGAGCTCGGCGGCCGCGGCATGGGCGTGCTGGGCGTGGCCGTCGCCATGGAGGAGCTCGCGTCGGTCTGCGCCAGCACGGCGCTCATCTTCGGCGCCTCGCTGCTCGGCCAGACCTCCGTGCTGTTCTCCGGCGACCAGCAGCTCCAGGCCCGGTTCCTGCCGCCGTTCCTCGGTGACAAGCCGGTGCTGGCCTGCAACGCCATCACCGAGGAGACCGCCGGCTGCGACCTGCTGATACCGGAGAACGCCGAGCTCGCCGAGGACGTGATGACGGCCCGCCGGGACGGGGACCACTTCGTCCTGAACGGCGTCAAGCGCTTCATCACCAACGGCAAGGTCGGCGAGTGGGCGGCCGTGTTCGCCAACATCGAGGGCCACCCCGGCGCCACCGGGCTGACCGTGTTCATCGTGCCGCTGGACAGCGAGGGCGTCACCCGGGGCGCGGTCGCCGACAAGATGGGGTACCGGGCCTGCCTGGGCACCACGCTGCACTTCGACGACGTCCGGGTGCCGGAGGAGAACATCGCCTTCGGGGAGGGCGGCGCCTGGAACTACCTCACCCTCCAGTCCAACCAGGCCCGTTCGATCGTCGCCGCGATCTCGACCGGGGTCGCCCGGGGCGCCTTCGAGATCGCCAAGGAGTGGGCGGGCGAGCGGGTCCAGGCCGGCAAGCCGCTGTACGAGCACCAGTTCACGGCGCGCAAGCTGGCCGAGATGTCCGCGAAGATCGAGGCCTCGCGGCTGCTGTACCTCCAGGCCGCCTACCAGGCGGACAACATGCTCCCCGCTCCCGTCTACGGGCCCGCCGTCGCCAAGCTGTTCGCCGACCGCGCGGCGATCGAGGTGGCCGAGGAGGCCATGTCCATCGTCGGGGCCCGCGGCTACTGCCGTGACCACGCGGTGGAGAAGCTGGTCCGGGAGTCCTTCGGCGCCCGCATCTACGAGGGCACCCCGGAGGTCCTGGCCCTGGCCATCACGGGCGCGCTGTACGGGCGGCGGCTGTGACCCCGCTCCCCGCGACGACGGAGACGGCCACGTCCCCGGCCCGCGCCGCGGCGGCGTCCCCGGCCCGTGCACCGGGTCGGCGGGCGCGGCCCGCCGCGGCGCTGTCCGCCCCTGGGGCGCGGGCCGCGGCCACGCTCTCGGCCACGCGGTACATCGAGGCCACCCTGGCCTCGACGGCCCGGTTCACCGGCCTGGCGCTGGACCTGCCGGACGCGGCCGGTCCGGCCGCCCCGGCCGGCTCCCCCCGTCCTTCCGGTGCCGCTCTCCCCTTGGGTTCCGCCCGTCCGGCCGGATCCGACCGCCCGTCCGGCCCGGCTCCCGCGTCGGAGCCGGAGGCGTCCTCGCGCGCCGCCGGGCGTCGGAGGCCGGCATGACCGCGCGGACCGTCACCGGCGGGAGGCCGGGGTCCGGGGAGCGGACGGCCGAGGCCGCGGGGAGCGGCGAGGACGCCCGCCGGGCACGGTACGTGGCCCATGTGCTGGCGCTGCACGACCGGATGAGCCTCGCGGGCCTGCCCGAGGAGACCGAACCGCTGTATCTCGCCCGCCGGCCCGACGGTCTCACCGTGGTCGCGGTGCCGCAGTCCCGGCTGCCCGAGCGCTACCGGCTGGCGATCTACGGGTTCCGGCTCGCCCAGTACCTGAGGTCCCGTTTCGCCAGTGACCGCGTCGCCTTCGCGCGCGGCCTGTTCGCGGAGCCGCTCGGGGTGGGACACGGCGAGGAGATCCATGTCATCGGCATGGAGGAGGAGACCGGCGCGATCCTGCGCTACGTGTCGGTCATCGGCACCACGGACACCGCTCCGCTGCCCGTGACCCACCCGGACCGCGCCCTCTTCCCGTGCGAGGTCGCCCACGGCATCAACCTCTTCGACCACGTGCCCCTGGACGAGCCGGTCACGGGGACCGAGGTGTGGGAGATCAAACGCCTGATGCAGCGCCCCTCGGAGCGCGACACCTCCCCCGCCCGGCGGCTGCGGCTGTCCCTGGAGCTGATGCTCGGCTTCTACACGGTCCTCGCCGGACTGTCGCCGCAGCCCAAGCTCCTGGTCGGCGACGGCGAGGAGGGCCTGGCGGTACGGCGTCTGACGCGCAGTCTGAAGGACGTCACCGTCATCGAGGGCACCCGGCCCTGTCTGCCGGAGGACGACCTGCTCTTCCCCGCCTACGTGGAGCGCGCGGTCGTGAAGCCGTTCGTGGCCCGCGTCCCGCGGGGCGAGGAGCTGGCCGAGCTCGTGCGCTGGCTGGGCCGGGCGCTGGACGCGACGAACCCGCTGGCCGGCTTCCAGCAGCTGGTCGGCCGGGTCGGAGGAGAGATCCGGAGGGTGAGGATATGAGCACCACCGCCGCGGCACCCGCGGAAGAGACGGTCCCGGCAGGCGTCCCGGAGGATCCGGAGACGTACTACCGGGCCCTCACCGAGCGCAACCGGGGCCTGATCCCGGACGCCGTGCAGGAGCGGCTGCGCACCGCCACGGTCCTGGTGGCCGGGTGCGGCTCGACGGGCGGCGCGGTCGTCGAACCGCTGGCCCGCCTGGGCACGGGCCACTTCGTGCTCGCCGAGCCCGGGGAGTACGAGCTGAACAACCTCAACCGGCAGAGCGCCACGTACGCCGACATCGGCCGCAACAAGGCGGAGGTGGCGGCCGAGCGCATCCGGTCGGTCAACCCGTTCGCCCGGATCCGGGTCGACACCGCGGGCATCCGCCCGGACCACCCGGAGCTGCTCCTGGACGGCGTGGACGTGGTCGTCGACGGGGTGGACGTCACCACGCTGGGCGGCTGGCGGGCCAAGTACGCCCTGCACGTCGCGGCGGCGCGCCGCCGGCTGCCGGTGGTCTCCGGCTACGACCTGTCGGGCACCCAGCACGTCCGCTACTACGACTACCGCGCCGACCCCGACCCGCTCGCGGGGGCGATCGCCGAGCAGGACATCACCGAGGGCGCCCTGTGGACGCTGCTGCTGCGGGTGATCCCGCGCGAGATCGTCCCGGCCGACCTGATCGCCGACGTCACCGCGCACCGGTCGGAACCGGACTACAGCGTCCCCCAGCTCGTCTACGCGTCGCACCAGTTCGGTGTGCTCGCGGCCCGCTACGTGGTGGAGATCCTGGCCGGCCGTCCGGTCCGGGAGGAGATCACGGTGGATGTGCACCGGCTCGTCTCGGCGGACGCCGGTCCGGCGGACGCCCCGTCGCACAGCACCCAGCGAACACAGGACTAAGGAGCCTCGATGACCACCGCAACCGACCGTCCGGGCCGCCGCTCGGAGGACCCGCTCGCCCGCCAGACCAAGAAGGCCGCGCAACTGCTCATCGCGTCGGCCCGGCACTCCTACGACCCGCGCGTGGACGTCAACTGGGACGAGCCGCTGGAGGAGGGCAAGTGGTTCCTCCCGGAGAAGCGGATCTCGCTGTACGGGACGGAGCTGTACGACTCGCTGAGCCTGGAGCAGAAGCTGCTGCTCAGCCGTGAGGAGCTGGCCTCGTCGCTGGCCGCGGGCGTGTGGACCGAGCACATCCTGCTGCACCTGGTGTCGCGCTACGCCTACAAGCGGGACATCACCAGCCCGCAGGTGCAGTTCGCGCTGACCGAGGTGGCGGACGAGGTGCGCCACATGATCATGTTCGCCCGGCTGGTGGAGAAGACCGGCACGGAGTTCTACCCGCTGAACCCCAAGACCCAGCGCAGCGGGCTGCTGCTGAAGACGTTCGCGCCGGTGCCCGCGCTGTGGGCGATGCTGCTGCTGACCGAGGAGTTCTTCGACCGCTTCCAGCGCGAACAGGCCGCCGACGAGACGGTGCAGCCGCTGGTGCGCACGGTGGCCCGGATCCACGTCGTGGAGGAGGCCCGGCACATCAGCTTCGCCCGCACCGAGCTGGAGCGGTTCGTTCCGACGCTGTCCCCGCGGCGCCTGGAGCTGCTGCGCAACTTCCTCGCCGCGGTGGTCAAGTCCATCCGCCGGGACCGCTACAACCCGCTGATGTACGAGCGGGCCGGCCTGGACCCGAAGGCGGCCGTGGAGGCGGGCCGCAACAACCCGATCAGCAAGGCCAACGGCGGCTACGGGGCCGAGCGGATCGCCCCCTACTACCAGTCGCTCGGTCTGATCGGCGGTCGCTCGGAGAAGGTGTGGCGTGAGGCCGGTTGGCTCAAGGACGCCTAGATACAAGGGAGTTGATTGTGGAGGATGACGGTTACGAGGGACCGGCCGTACTGGTCGTGGAGGGCCGGGCGGAGTTCACCCTCCGGGCCACGCTGACCGGCGGCTTCCAGCCGCTCGACGGCCGGTACCGCTGGTACGGACGCTTGGAGGCGCACGAGGAGCTGACCCGGCTGGTGGGCGACCGCAGCGCCGGCGTGGAGCTGCGCACGGCCGAGGGCCACGCGGCGGGCCGGATCACCGAGCCCGACCTGTGGAACCGGTACCGGATCGAGGGGACGAGCGTGCCCCCGTTCCGGGTTCCGTTCAGCATCGACGAAGTCGAACCGTAGAAAACACGCTCACCGTAAAACCGAACACCCAGACACGACGCAAAGAAACAAAAGCGATGGAGGCCCCCGGCCCATGTGCTTCGACGAAGACGCCGTTCCACCGGTACCGCAGATTCCGGATGCCGCGATCGAGAGCGGTTATCTGGAATTGACCGCGAAGGACGGCAACGTTTTCGCCGCTTTCTCCGCGGCCCCCGCCGGCGGCTCCGGAACGGCCGTCGTGATCCTTCCCGACGTCCGGGGCCTTTACGGGTTCTACACGGAGCTGGCCAAACGCTTCGCGGAGAACGGCGTAGGGGCGCTCGTCATCGACTACTACGGACGGACGGCAGGCGTCGGAAAGCGGGAGAAGGACTTCCCCTACGCCCAGCACATGGCCAAATTGAGCCCCCGCGAGCTCTACGCCGACCTGGCCGCGGGCGTCGCCCATCTGCGCTCGGACGAGGGCGGCGCCGCGCGCGCCGTCCTCACCGCCGGCTTCTGCATCGGCGGACGGCTCGCGGTGATGGCGGCGGCCGGGGGCCTCGACCTGGCCGGCGTGATCGGTTTCTACTGCTGGCCCGCGGACGGTCCGGACGGCTCCCCCGGACCGACCAGCCGGGCCTCGGACCTGGCCGCCCCGGTGCTGGCCCTGATGGCCGGGGACGACCCGGGCATCCCGGCCGCCCATGTGACGGCGTTCGAGGAGGCCCTGGCCGCGGCCGGCGTCGACCACGAGGTCGTCACCTACCCGGGCACCCCGCACAGCTTCTTCGACGCCCAGCGCGACGCGTACGCCGACGCCTCCGCGGACGCCTGGAACCGGGTGCTGCGCTTCACGGCCCGGGTCGGCGCCGCCTGACCCGCCCGACCCGCCCGACCTGCCGGGACGGGACCGACCGGAACACATACGTATGGATGGAATGAAAGTGCGTGTAACCTAGAAGGCCAGCTCAAGGCGGTCCGACCCGGGAAGTGTGAACATGCCCACGACTCGTACGAGAACACGTCTGACGCAGCGTGAGCGGTCCGACGGCACCATCGAGGAGCTGCTGCGCGCCGCTCGCACGCTGTTCGCCGAGCGGGGTTACAACGCGACGTCGCTGGATGCCGTCGTGGAGGCCGCCCATCTCACCAAGGGCGCCCTCTACCACCACTTCTCCGGCAAACAGCATCTCTTCCGGGCCGTGTACGAGCGCGAGCAGACCCGGCTGGCGCACATCGTCGCCCGCGCCTACCTCGACGCCGAGCCGGACTCCTGGGAGGCGGTGTACGTGGGGGCGAGGGCCTTCCTGGTGGAGGTTCTCGCCGCCGACGTCCAGCGCATCAACCTGCTCGACGCGCCGGGCGCGCTCGGCACGGAGGAGATGCGGGAGATCAACACGGGCTGCCTGAAGATGATGGAGGAAGGCGTCCGGCGGGCCGCGGAGACCGGCGACATCGCGCCGCACTCCGTCACCTCCCTGACCCATCTGCTCTACGGCGCCCTGTGCGAGACGGCCATGGCGGTGGCCCGCGCCGAGGACCAGCAGAAGGCCCTCGACGCGAGCCTCACCGAGCTGCGCCTCCTCTTCGACGCCCTGGCGGTGTCACCCCGCTAGGGCCTGTCCGTCACAGGGCCCGGCCGCCATCGCCTCCGCCAGGTCGGCCAGCGGCAGACAGGGCCGGACCAGCGCCTGTTCCGCCGCCTGGCTCAGCGCCCGCGGAGTGCGACGGCACAGCTCGATGATCCGGGACACGGCCGCCGGCTCGGCAGCCACCCGCCGCTCGCCGAGGATCCCGGCCAGCATGCGCTGGGCCTGCTGGGCGCTCAGCTCCCGCAGCCGTACGGCGCGCAACGCGCCGAGTCCGTGGAGGCGGCCGGCGTCGCGCGTGGTGACCAGCAGCGCCCCGGCCGACGGGCCCGGCAGCAGCGCCGCCAGCTGACCGGCCGTGGCGAGGTCGTCGAGCACCACGAGCACCCTCAGCTCCTTCAGGACGTTCCGCCCGAACCCCGCCAGGTCGCTCTCCCCGCGCGGCACGGTCACCCCGAGGCTGCGCAGCACGAACCGCAGCACGTCGTCCGCGGACGGAGCCGGATCCCGGCGCGACGCCCGGCCGCCCAGGAGCCGTTCGGCCTGGTCCCGGCCGGCCCCGGGCCGGCCCGGGGCGTACCCGCCGCCCGGTCCGCCGTCGGCGGTGCTGCCGTGCAGGGCCACGAAGATCTGGCCGTCCGGGAAGCGGTGGGCCACCCGGTGGGCCCACTGGACCGCGAGAGCCGTCTTGCCGATACCGGGCGGCCCCTCGATCACACGGGTGAGCGGCCGGCCGTCGTCCGCCGTGACGAACCCGTCCAGCACCGCCAGCTCCTGCTCCCGGCCCACGCAGCGGATGCCCCGCGGCAGCTGGCGCGGCACGGTCGGTGCCGCGTCGGCGGCCGGCTTCGCGGGAGCGACCTCCGGGTCGCCGCGCAGGATGCGGGCGTGCAGCTCCCGTGTCTGGGGAGCCGGGTCCACACCCAGCCGGTCGGCGAGCCGGCGGCGCAGGGCGTCGTAGGCCTCGACGGCCTCGGCGCGGCGTCCCGAGCGGTGGAGCGCCGTCATCAGGTTGCGGATGACCAGCTCGTTGTCCGCGTGCTGGTCGGCGAGCGAGTGCAGCTCGTCGAGCAGCCCGAGATGGTCGCCCAGGCGCAGTTCGGCCTCATGGCACTCCACGAGGGCCGAAACCCGCTCCCGTTCGAGCAGCCGCCGGGTCCGCTCGGCCCACTCGCCCCTGAGCCCGCCGAGCGCCCTGCCCTGCCAGGCGCCGAGCGCCTCCCGGAACAGCCGCACGGCCGTGCGGGTGTCCGCCGTGCCCCGGGCGTCCGCCACCATCCGGCGGAATCGGCGCAGGTCGACGCAGTCGGGCTCCACCTCCAGGGTGTAACCGCCGTTGCGGCGGCGCAGTGTCGCCCCCGGTGCGCCCGCGCTGTTGTCCAGCGCGCCGCGCAGCCGGGATATGTAGGAATGAATCATGTTCCGCGCCGACTGGGGCGGGTCCGCGCCCCACGCCCAGTCGATGAGTTCGTCGGGCATGACGACTTCATTTGCACTTACCGCGAGCATCGCAAAGATGCAACGCTGTCTTGCCTGCCCGAGTTCCACCGGGCTTTCCCCCTTGGCCCGGTACTCCACAGGTCCCAACAACTGAACAAGAACCACGCTGCCACTCCCCCGGGTGTGCGCTGTCTCTGATCGTTGCGCCCCGAAGCGGTCGACTTCGTACTGACGAACGAACATCGTCAGTATGGGGCATTTCTTGATTTTCACTGAACGCCGTCCACAGTGCCCGTCAAACGCGCCCATGAAGGCATCAAGGTTTTCGTCACAGGGCCCGTCGAGGCTGTTGCCACCACCACGACCTCGCCTGCGGGAGCTGCTGTGACGCGCACGTCGTCCGACACTTGCACGGAGAAGTACGGGCACCACCACCGCTGGGCCCTGGTGCTCGCCGAGCGCGAGCGTCTGCTGCGCCTGGCCACCGGCCGGCTGGGCCGTACGGCGGATGCCGAGGACTGCGTCCAGGAGGCCATGATCCGCGCGGCCACCTTCGAGGCGCTGGACGAGTCCCGGGTCGCCGCCCTCCTCACCACCATCACGCTGCGTCTGTGCGTGGACCACCAGCGCGGCACCCAGCGGGACCGCCGGCTGGCCGGCCGGGCCCACCTGCTGCACCGCACCGATCCGGACACCGGTTCGGAGGTGGAGTACCGCACCTGCGAACGGGCCGCGGGCGCCTGGCTGCTGACCCAGCTGCCCGCCCTGGGCCGCCGGGAGCGCGATGTGCTGCTCGCCCGGGCGCGCGGTCTGAGCACCGCCGAGACGGCGAACGCCCTGCAGATCACGTACAAGTCGGCGGAGAGCGCCTTCACCCGGGCCCGCAGCCGGCTGCGCAGCGTGTACCACGAGGAGATGGCCCGCTGAACGAGAAGGATCCCGCCCGATCGAACCGATCGGACGGGATCCCGTCACTGTGGAGCTAAGGAGAATTGAACTCCTGACCTCCTGCATGCCATGCAGGCGCTCTACCAACTGAGCTATAGCCCCTGGCTCCACGCGGCCGGAGCCGTGTGGTGTTCCGTCCCGCTCGGCGGGGCGAACAAGAAGAACTTTAGCCTGCGACCTGCCAGAAAGTGAAATCCGGGTCCCCGGCCCGCCGCGGACCGCTCAGTCGTCGTCGCCGAGCACCGGCTCCGGCAGGGTGCCGGCGTTGTGCTCGAGCAGCCGCCAGCCGCGGGCGCCCTCGCCCAGGACGGACCAGCAGCAGTTGGAGAGCCCGCCGAGGCTCTCCCAGTTGTGCGCCTCCAGGCCGAGGAGACGGCCGATCGTGGTGCGGATCGTGCCGCCGTGACTGACGACGACGAGCGTGCCGTCCTCCGGGAGCTTCTCGGCGTGCCGCAGCACGACGGGCGCGGCACGGTCGGCGACCTCGGTCTCCAGTTCGCCGCCACCGCGGCGGACCGGCTCGCCGCGCTTCCACGCCGTGTACTCCGCGCCGTACCGGGCGAGGATCTCCTCGTGGGTCAGCCCCTGCCACACGCCCGCGTAGGTCTCGCGCAGCGCCTCGTCGTGGGTGATCTCCAGGCCGGTGAGCGCGGCCAGCTCGGCGGCCGTGTTCGCGGCGCGGGAGAGGTCGGAGGCGACGATCGCGTCGGGCCGGAGGGAGGCGAGCAGCCGGGCGGCCCGGCGGGCCTGGGCCACACCGGTCTCGGTCAGCTCGACGTCCGTGGTGCCCTGGAAGCGGCGCTCCACGTTCCACGCGGTCTGGCCGTGCCGCCACAGGATGACCCGGCGGCCCCGGCCCGGCCGGCGCTCCGCGGGCTGCGCGGGGGCACTCAACGCAGCTCCCCGAACCCGGCGGTGTCGTCCTCCTCGGCCCGCAGCTTGGCGTACTCGGCGGCCTTGCCCCGGGTGGCCCTGGCGTCCTCGGGCAGCTCCAGCTCGGGGCAGTCCTTCCACAGCCGCTCCAGGGCGTAGAAGACACGCTCCTCGCTGTGCTGGACGTGGACGACGATGTCGACGTAGTCGAGCAGGACCCAGCGGGCCTCGCGGTCGCCCTCGCGGCGGACCGGCTTGGCGCCGAGCTCCTTGAGGAGCCGCTCCTCGATCTCGTCGACGATCGACTTGACCTGGCGGTCGTTGGGAGCGGAGGCCAGCAGGAAGGCGTCCGTGATCGACAGCACGTCGCTGACGTCGTAGGCGATGATGTCGTGCGCGAGCTTGTCGGCGGCCGCCTGGGCGGCGGTGTTGATGAGCTCGATGGAGCGGTCGGTGGCGGTCACTGCGTGGCTTTCCGTCGGCGGTCGTTTGCCCTCAAGGGTCTCACGGACCGCCGACAGCACCCCACGTGATAAAGCGATCGCCGGGCCGGAGCGTGCTCCGGCTACGACGACGAGGGCGCGTAGTCCTGGCCCAGCACCACCGCCACGTCCGCGCTCGCGGAGACCTTGCCCTTCTTCACGGTGCTGGTGGGCAGGCCCAGCGTCTTGGCGACCTCGGTGGCGTTCTCCTTGTCGGCGGCGTCCGCGTACAGCACCTGCGAGGTGGCCTGCGTGGCCGTGGCCGTGCCGCCGTCGAGGAAGGTGAAACCGCCGTTGAGGAGGACCACGCGCGCGTCCTCGGTGTCCGACTTGGTGCCGCCTGCGTTGCGGACGGAGACGCTGACGGCCGCGTCCTTGTCGGGGCTCTTGGCGGTGCCGCCGAGGACGTCCTTGACGACACTGGCGCTGTCCTCGGCGCTGAGCGTGCCGTCGGCCTGGACCGGCAGCAGGGCGGTCTTGTAGTCGCCGCCCTTGGCGAGGTCGGAGAGCTTGGCGAGGAAGGTGCCGAGGTCCTTGTCGGTGAGGGAGGGGTCCAGGATCTGCGCCAGCGTCTGCACGGTGGTCGTCGCCGCCGTCGGGTCGGAGGAGATCTTGCGCAGCACGCCCTGCATGACCTGGCCGAACCGCTCCAGCTGGGCGTTCTGGGCCTCGCCGGAGGCGCGGTAGGTGGCGTAGGCGACGGCCATCTTGCCGCTCAGGGTCTGGCCCTCGCCCTTGTGGACGAGGGGGGCCTCGCCCTTCTTCTTGGCGGACGGGTCGGGGACGTCGGCGTCGGTGTCGATCTCGATGTTGCCGACGAGGTCGACGAGGTTCTGCAGATACGGGGTGTCCAGGCGCCAGGTGCCCTCGATGTCGGTGCCGAGGACGGTGTCCAGGGCGTCCCGGGTGCCGGCGGAACCGTCGTCGTCGACGGACTTGGCGAGGGTCGTCGTGGTGCCGTCCTCGTCGGTGAGGACGAGGGAGTTGGGCAGCAGGACGGTGGTGCCCTGCTCGGTGGTGGTGTTGTCGACGAGCAAGGCCGTGGCGGTGCCGCCGCCGGAGGTGTTGTGGAGGTGGACGACGACCACGTCGCGCTTCTGGGCGGCGCTCGCCGTGGTGGCGCCCGTCCTGGAGCCGGAGGAGGACGACGACAGGCCGGGCAGCTTCCCGGCGTACCAGAGGTAGCCGACGCCGCCGACCGCGACCAGGGCGAGGACCACGACGAGCGCGACGAGCCGGCTGCGGGCGCGGCGCTTGGCCTCCTCGCGGCGCTCGGTGCGGTTCTCGGTGAAGTTCAGCCAGTCGATGACGTCCTCGGAGTCGCCGTCGGGCTCCTCCACGAACGCGAACTGCTCGGTGTGGTAATCCCGTTGGGTCCGCTCGGGGGCCTCGGGACCGCCCCGGCCGCCGGTCTCGTCCTCGCCGGGGCCGGCCTGCTGCGGGATGTAGGCGGTCTGCTCGGCGGTGCGGGGCTGTTCGACGCGGGGCTGCTGCCCGCTGGTGGCGGTCTGCCCGTAGGGGTCGTAGGGGGCGGCGGCCGCGGGGCCGCCCTGGGCCGCATGGGTGCCGCCGGCGTACGGGTCGTAGCCGGTGTGCGCCTGGTGGCCGGTGTCGTACCCGGGGGTGGCCTGCTGCCGCCCGGTGTCGTACGGGTCGTAGGCGGGCGTCTGCTGCCCGCCGGTGGCGTACGGGTCGTAGCCGTAGCCCTGCCCGCCGTGCTGTTCCTGCTGCCCGTACGGGTCGTAGGCCTGCTGCTGGGGCAGCTGGGGGGACTGGACCTGCCGGTAGATGGGCTGCCCGTACTCGTCGTAGCCGACGAGCTCGTACTGGTCGGCCCCGTACTGGTCGGCCCCGTACCCCGCGTCGTATCGGTCGTTCACCGGTACCCCTCTCGGCTCACTCGCCGCGGTACAGCTCGCGCTTGTCGATGTAACGCACGACTCCGTCCGGCACCATGTACCAGATGGGGTCGCCCTTGGCGACTCTCGCGCGGCAGTCCGTCGAGGAGATGGCGAGCGCGGGAACCTCCACCAGGGAGACGCCGCCCTCCGGGAGACCGGGGTCCGTGAGGTGGTGGCCTGGCCGGGTGACCCCGATGAAGTGCGCCAGGGAGAACAACTCCTCGCTGTCCCGCCAGGTCAGGATCTGGCCGAGGGCGTCGGCACCGGTGATGAAGAACAGGTCGGTGTCCGGGTTGAGGGCCCGCAGGTCCCGCAGGGTGTCCACGGTGTAGGTGGGCCCGCCGCGGTCGATGTCGATGCGGCTGACCGAGAACTGGGGGTTCTCGGCGGTCGCGATGACCGTCATCAGGTAGCGGTCCTCGGCCGGGGAGACCCTTCGGTGGCTCTTCTGCCAGGGCTCACCGGTCGGGACGAAAACGACCTCGTCCAGGCGGAACTGCGCGGCGACCTCGCTGGCCGCCACGAGGTGTCCGTGGTGGATCGGATCGAACGTCCCGCCCATGACACCCAGGCGGCGCTTGCCCGGGTTCGACCGGCCGGTAGGCATGTCCTGCTCTCCCATGCGTGCAGACCCTACCGGCCCGTCCTGAGGAACCCGTCCGGCCGATGCCCGAAGCGCCCCGGTATGAACACGGAGTGCCTCAGCGGTCGCGGTTGAAGCGGGTGGTGACCCACAGCAGGAGCAGCAGGATGAGGAACGCGCTGCCGCCGGTGATCAGCGGGTTCAGGCTCTCGTGGTTGCCACCGTGCTCCTCGCCCTCGGCGGCGAGGGTGACCAGCTGGGCAGCGGCGCTGTGAAGGCTCATCTTCGGCAGGACCTATCCGATGGAGGTCCCCCCGCTCGAGCGGAGTCGAGAGTGGGGGAGGGCGGGATAAAGATGTCGGCCCATGGTAAGCGGGCGGCTCGGCGGCGATCACGCCGACTCCGCCATCGGGAACCTTCCCGCCGGCTCAGTCGTCCTTCCGCTTGTAGCCCCGCAGCAGGAACCACGCGGTGAGCACACAGCCCAGGACCATCACGATCAGTACGACACGGAGCAGATTCCCCGCCCCCTGCTGTCGGGCGGCCTCGGTCAGCCAGGCGGCGGCTGCGGGGTGGTGCTCCATGGCGCGGGACTCCTTCGGTGTGGTGCCCGTCCACGGTAACTCCGCCTAGGCTGGGCTCTGCTTCGGGGGCGCAAAGGGCCGCACAAGGGTCCGCAAAGGGCGGGCCGCACCACCGAGAGCCACACAGACGCACATGGGGGAGTACATGTCCGACGACGGCCGCCAGAACAACGGCTCCGAGAACGTGCCGAGCAGGCAGCGCAGGCGGTTCCCCGGGATCTCCTCGCGTGCGTACGAGCACCCCGCCGACCGCTCCGCCCTGGTGGCGCTGCGCAAGCTGAGCGGTTTCGACACGGTGTTCAAGGCGCTCAGCGGGCTGCTGCCCGAGCGGAGCCTCAGGCTGCTGTTCCTGTCCGACTCGGTGCGGGTCTCCGACCAGCAGTTCACGCACCTCAACGACATGTTGCGGGACGCCTGCTACATCCTGGACCTGGAGAAGGTCCCGCCGATGTACGTCAACCAGGACCCGCAGCCGAACGCGATGTGCATCGGCCTGGACGAGCCGATCATCGTGGTCACCACCGGGCTCGTCGAGCTGCTCGACGAGGAGGAGATGCGGGCCGTCATCGGCCACGAGGTGGGCCACGCCCTGTCCGGGCACGCCCTGTACCGCACGATCCTGCTGTTCCTGACCAACCTCGCCGTCCGGGTCGCCTGGATCCCGCTGGGCAGCATCGCGATCATGGCGATCGTGACGGCGCTGCGCGAGTGGTTCCGCAAGTCGGAGCTGTCCGCCGACCGCGCCGGCCTGCTCGCCGGGCAGGACCTGCGGGCCTCGATGCGCGGTCTGATGAAGCTCGCGGGCGGCAACCACCTGCACGAGATGAACGTGGACGCGTTCCTCCAGCAGGCGGACGAGTACGAGGCGGGGGGCGACCTGCGCGACTCCGTGCTGAAGATCCTGAACGTCCTGCCCCGCACCCACCCCTTCGCCACGGTCCGGGCGGCGGAGCTGAAGAAGTGGGCCGAGTCCCGCGACTACCAGCGGATCATGGACGGTCACTACCCGCGGCGCGACGAGGACAAGGACACCTCGGTCTCGGACTCCTTCCGCGAGTCCGCCGCCCACTACGCGACGAGCGTCAAGAGCTCCAAGGACCCGCTGATGAAGCTGGTCACCGACATAGCCGGCGGGGCCGGCGGCCTGGGCGGCCGGGTCCGGCGCGGCTTCGACGGCTTCACCAGCTCGCCTTCCTCGGACACGCCCACGGACGGCTCCCCGGGGAACGGCTCGGACGAGACCCCGCCGCGGTCCGAGGACTGACGGCCCCCGCGGCCCGAGACCTGACGGCCTCCCCCGCGGTCCGGCACCTGGCGGCCTCCCCCGCGGTCCGGCACCTGGCGGCTCCCGCGCGCGTCCCTCGCCCGCCTCACACCTTCGGCTGGGCGCTGGTCGCCAGTGAGCCGCACAGGGCCGTCGCGCTCCCCGTGGCGTAGGGGTCGGTGCCGGCCGGGGCGCCCGCCTTGGCGGTCTGGCCGGCCAGGAGCGGCCGCAGATGGTTGGTGGAGTCCTCGGCGCAGGAGAGCGGGCCCGCCTGGACGTAGGCCACGATCAGCTGCGTCTGGTGGGTGCGCAGGTCGGCGCGGTCGAAGCGGAAGTGCAGTTCGCGGCGGACGGTGAACAGGGAGGCCGGCGACTTCGCCTCGGCGCCGGCCGGCCGCAGGGCGTACACGAAGGTGTGGTCCGCGGTGACCTCCAGGGTGGAGGAGTCGGTCTCGGCGGCCGTCAGGGTGCCCTGGACCCGGACGCTGCGGTCGGCCAGCTCGGCCTGGGAGGGGTCGAAGCGCACCAGCCAGCCGGTGGGCGCGTGCCGGCCGTCGGCGGCCGGGTGGCTGAAGCTCTCGTCGAACTGGTCGAGCTGCGCGGCGTCGATCAGCCCGCGCACCGGCTGCACCTTCTGCCCGGTGAGCACCTCCGGGTAGAGGGAGGAGCGCACGAGGTACTCCTTGGCGGTGGTCAGGGCGGTGACGACCTGGCTGTCGGAGAAGTGCGCGGTGCTCCGGGAGGCCGGCAGCGGGATCCCCTCGGCGCCGATGCGGAACTGCGCGGCGGGGCTGTGCTCGAACAGCGCCTCGACGTCGGCGGTACCGGGCACGGCGCCCTGGGGGGCGAGCGGGATGACGGTCATCCGCAGGGGCTCGACGGGCCGGCGCGTCACGGAGTTCTGGTAGGGGTTGCGGACGCCCATGAAGATGGCGGTGCCGAAGGCCAGGGCGATCAGCAGGACCAGGATCAGCGCCTGCCGGGACAGGCCCCGGCGCAGGGGCGGACGGCGGCGCACGGCGGGCGCATGGTCGGCCATGCGCTCCTGGGCCGAGTACTCCTGAAGGCGGGCAGCACGGACGAACGATTCGTCGAAGACGACGGATCGGTACTCGTCCTCTCCACCTCCGGAAGCGCCCTCGGGTGTCCCCTCCGGTGGGTCTCCAGGCCCGGCCATACTTTCAGAGTAGGTCGCGCGGAGCCCGGGTAAACGCCCCGCTGCGCGACAACTTCTGACAGGTTCTCACCAGGTTCGACGCACCGGACGGACCCCGTGCGGACCCCGTGCGGACCCCGTGCGGCCCCTGCCCGGCCCCTGTCCTCAGGGGGTGCGGGGAACCGCCGGGACGGGTGACGGGGAGTGCTCGGCGGTCGCGGAGGGCGGTGCGGCGCTCCCCTGCTCCAGTCCGCTGGTGGCGGGCGGCGGCACCTGGTCCCGGCTGCTCGAGGAGGCGCCCCGGTAGACCGCGGCGAAGGCCAGCGCGACCATGCCGACGCCCATGACGACGGCGAGCATCCAGGCGACGGGGCGGTGCCAGCGGACCTGTCTGCCGTAGGGCCCGGTGGCGTAGCGCCCGTCCGGGTCGTCGGAGTCGTCCAGCTCGTCGGCCTCGGGATCGTGGCCGAAATCTCCGGGGCCGAACACGTCGTCGTAGCGGTCGCCGCGGGCGCGGGACCGGCGGGCCTCGGCCTCGGCTCTCGCCTCGGCGGCGGCCAGGAGGCGTTCGACGGCGGTCGGCTCGTGCACCACGGCCGCCCGTACGAAGGCCTCGTCGAAGACCACGGAGGCGAACTCTTCGTCCGACACCCCGCGGTCGTGGTCGTCGTCGGGCTCCCAGCCGTCAGGGAACGGCGTGCCCCCCACGTCCTCCGGCACGGATCCAGAGTAGACCTGGGGGGTCAATTTGGGCAGACGGTACGGAAATTCATCCACCAGATGAGACGCCCCTCACGTGGCGCGCGCCCAGACCGGACGCGCTTGCCAGGCGCATATGCGCGCCCTCCGTGAAGGGGTCGATCAGCGCCGTACGTGCCCGTCACCGGTGACGATGTACTTGGTGCTGGTCAGCTCCGGCAGGCCCATGGGGCCGCGGGCGTGCAGCTTCTGGGTGGAGATGCCGATCTCCGCGCCGAAGCCGAACTGGCCGCCGTCGGTGAAGCGGGTGGAGGCGTTCACGGCGACCGTGGTGGAGTCCACCAGCTGGGTGAAGCGGCGGGCGGCCTGCTGGGAGGTGGTGACGATCGCCTCGGTGTGGCCGGAGGTCCACAGCCGGATGTGCTCCACGGCCTTGTCGAGCGAGTCGACGACCGCCGCCGCGATGTCGTAGGAGAGGTACTCGGTCTCCCAGTCCTCGGCCGTGGCCTCCACGACGGTCGCCTTGGAGTCCTTGGCGTACGCCATGACCCGCTCGTCGGCGTGGACGGTGACGCCGGCCTCGGCGAGGGCGTCCAGGGCCCGGGGCAGGAACTCGGGGGCGATGTCCTGGTGGACCAGGAGGGTCTCGGCGGCGTTGCAGACGCTGACCCGCTGGGCCTTGGAGTTGATCAGGATGTCGATCGCCATGTCGAGGTCGGCGTGGGCGTCGACGTAGACATGGCAGTTGCCGGTGCCGGTCTCGATCACCGGAACGGTGGACTCGGAGACGACCGTCTGGATCAGCGAGGCGCCGCCGCGCGGGATCAGCACGTCGACCAGGCCGCGGGCGCGCATCAGCTCGCGCACGCTCTCCCGGCTCTCGCCCGGCACCAGCTGCACGGCGTCGGCGGGCAGCCCGGCGCCGCCGACCGCGTCCCGGATCACCCGGACCAGGGCGCTGTTCGACTCGTAGGCGGAGCCGGAGCCACGCAGCAGGACCGCGTTGCCGGACTTCAGGCACAGGGCCGCGGCGTCCACCGTCACGTTCGGGCGGGCCTCGTAGATGATGCCGACGACGCCGAGCGGGACGCGGACCTGGCGCAGGTCGATGCCGTTGGGCAGGGTGGACCCGCGGACGACCTCGCCGACCGGGTCGGGGAGCGCGACGACGTCCCGCACGTCGGAGGCGATGGCGCGCACCCGCTCCGGGGTGAGGGTGAGCCGGTCGACGATCGCCTCGCTGGTGCCGGCCTCCCGGGCCTTGGCGATGTCCCGGGCGTTGGCCTCGACGATCTCGCTCGTGCGGACCTCCAGCGCGTCCGCGATGGCGAGGAGCGCGTCGTCCTTGGCGGCCCGGGGCAGCGGCGCGAGGTCGGCGGCGGCCGCCTTGGCGCGGTAGGCGGCCTGGGTGACCGGGGACATGGAGTCGTACGGCGAGAGCGTGGTCATACGGGAAGGGTAGTGCGCCGGGCGGGGCCGTCCACGCTTCATCCCACACCCCGAGACACCCGGCGAGACGCGCTCAACGGGTCAAAAAGGATGCACGCCCACCGGTGTCGCCGGCGCCGGGCCGTACCCCTCGGCGATGCGCTGGTGGTAGGTCTGGCGGTCGATGACCTCGAGGCCGACGATCTCCCAGGGCGGCAGCCCGGCCGTCTGGCGGTGCTCGCCCCACAGCCGCAGGGCGACGGCGGCCGCGTCATGCAGGTCGCGGGCCTCCTCCCAGTACCGGATCTCCGCGTGGTCGGGGGCGTATCTGCTGGTCAGGAGGAAGGGGTGGTCGTGGGCGAGCTGTTCCAGGGCGCGCCGGACCTCCTTGAGCGGAGCCTCCTCGCCGGAGACGCTCAGGGTGACGTGCCACAGCCGGGGCGCGTCCGCGGGGCGTACGCTCCCCCCTTCGCGCTCCTCGGCGCGGTACCGCTCCCCCGCCGCCACGCTCGTCAGGGCCCGCTCCTCACCGGGCGCCCTCGAGGGCGCCGCGCCGGCCCCGCCGTCCAGGCCGGCGCTCGTACTCCCACGGGCCGCCGCCACCCCAGGGCGCACTCGTCTCACGACGGCCTCCTTTACGCAGCGCTCGTGCGGAACGTGTCCCGCGGGTTCGTGTCACTGAGACAAAGTTGAGCAGGCCGCACGGCTCCTTGGGGCGGTTTCACGGAACGTCCCCCACCGGTACGGACCGTTCGAGACCCTCGGGAGACAGCCGTTCGACGGCCTCAGGGGTGCAGGATCACCAGGTCGTCGCGGTGGACGACCTCCCGCTCGTACTCCGCGCCCAGTTCGCGCGCCAGTTCGCGGGTGGACCGCCCGATCAGCCGGGGGATCTCCTTGGCGTCGAAGTTGACGAGGCCGCGGGCCACCGCGTGCCCGGAGGTGTCGCGCAGCTCGACGGGGTCGCCCGCGCTGAAGTCTCCCTCGACGCCGGCGATCCCGGCCGGCAGCAGCGAGGTGCGCCGCTCGACGACCGCGCGCACCGCGCCGTCGTCCAGGGTCAGCGAGCCCTGCGGGGTCGAGGCGTGCTGCAACCACAGCAGCCGGTCGGCGGAGCGCTTGCCGGTGGGGTGGAAGTAGGTGCCCGTGTCGCCGCCGGCGAGCGCGTCGGCGGCGTGGACGGCGCTGGTGAGCACCACCGGGATGCCGGCCGCGGCCGCGATCCGGGCGGCCTCGACCTTGGTGACCATGCCGCCGGTGCCCACGCCGGCCTTGCCGGCGCTGCCGATCTCGACGTGCGCGAGGTCCCCGGGGCCGCGCACCTGCGCGATCCGTGAGGTGCCCGGCTTGCCGGGGTCGCCGTCGTAGACGCCGTCCACGTCGGAGAGCAGGACGAGCAGGTCGGCGTGGACGAGGTGGGCGACGAGGGCGGCGAGCCGGTCGTTGTCGCCGAAGCGGATCTCGTCGGTGGCGACGGTGTCGTTCTCGTTGACGACGGGGAAGGCGCCCATGGCGAGCAGCTTGTCGAGGGTGCGCGAGGCGTTGCGGTGGTGGGCCCGGCGGCTCATGTCGTCACTGGTGAGCAGCACCTGGCCGACGCGGACGCCGTAGCGGGCGAAGGAGGCGGTGTAGCGGGCGACGAGCAGGCCCTGGCCGACGCTGGCGGCGGCCTGCTGACGGGCCAGGTCCTTGGGGCGGCGGCGCAGACCCAGCGGTGCGAGACCGGCGGCGATGGCGCCGGAGGAGACGAGAACAATCTCACGTTCTCCGCCGCTGCGGCTCTTGGCGAGGACGTCGACGAGCGCGTCGACGCGGTCGGCGTCCAGGCCGCCGGAGGCGGTGGTCAGCGACGAGGAGCCCACCTTGACGACGATCCGGCGGGCCTCGCCCACCGCCTGCCTTGCCCCTGCCACCTTGTTCTTCGTCCCCTCGCGCAGCTAGCCGACTCCTCTGGCAATCTACGCGAACGCCCCTCGGACCGCGCGCGAGTTCCACTCCCCGGACGGGCACCTCCCGTAACCGTTTGCTCACGCTTTGCGTACGGCAAAAAGGTTGCGCCGGTTCCATATGGAATCTGAAGGGATTACAAATTTATTTTGAAGTTTGTGTCACCTACAGTTCGCCCTGTGAAGCGCATACTCCTCAGGTCGGGGAAGAGCCCCTTCGACGTGGTCCCCGTCGAGGAAGCCCTCCACCGCGATGTTTTCGCCACCAACGCCGGCAATCTGATCTTCAGCGACGCGGCCCACAAGATCCTCACCGTGCCCGGCAGCACGGAGGTCGTGTCCAACGGCATCGCGACGCAGACCAACGCCGCCGCCCGGATCAACGAGGAGTACGACGCGTTCGTCGTGCCGCTGGCCAACGCCTTCCGGCCGACGTTCGAGGGCCCGCTCAAGCGGCTGACGCAGCTCATCTCGAAGCTGAAGATCCCCGTGGTGGTGCTCGGCGTCGGCGCGCAGGCAGGCCTGGACAACGACCCGGCGCGGCTGAAGGCCATGGAGCCCACCGTGCGGGCGTTCGTCTCCGCGGTCCTGGACCGCAGCGCCTCCATCGGCGTCCGCGGCGAGTTCACCGCGAAGTACCTCACCGACATGGGCTTCTCGGACGTCGAGATCATCGGCTGCCCGTCGCTGTTCATGCACGGCGACACGCTCACGGTGGAGAAGCGGGCGGCGTCGCTCACCCGCGATTCGAAGATCTCGACCAACGGCTCGCACACCGCGGTGCGCGGAGGCCTGAACAAGATCATCGCTCGTGCCCACCAGCACTACCCGAACCTGCGGTACATAGGACAGAACCTCACCGACGCCCGCCAGCTGTACTGGCGCGACGTCGACTCCCCGGCGGGCCGGATCCGGGAGATGCCGACCCACCCCGACCACCCGATGTACCGGGAGGACAAGGTCCGGGTGTACATCGACCCGGTCACCTGGATCGAGGACCTCAAGGAGTACGACTACTCGTTCGGCTCGCGCATCCACGGCAACATCGCGGCGCTGCTGGCGGGCACGCCGGCCACCGTGCTGGCCTTCGACTCGCGCACACTGGAGCTGTGCCGGTACTTCGAGATCCCGCACCGCCTGCTCAGCGAGGTGCCCGACGACCTCGACCCGGCCGAGCTGTACGAGGAGGCCGACTTCGGCGCCCTGACCGGCAACCACCGCGAGCGGTTCGACCGGTTCACCTCGTTCCTGGACAAGAACGGGCTGGAGAACACCTTCACCCACGGCGACGGCGGCGCGGCCTTCGAGGAGAAGCTGCGAAAGCTCGACTTCCCGGCGGGCGTGCGCCCCTGGAACGACGCGGACCTCGCCTCGCTGACGAGCCGGTTCGGCTGGCTGCAGCAGCGCATCACCGAACTGGACACCACCAACGCGCAGTTGAAGCGGGAGCTGGCGAAGTCCCGGGTGGCGGGGGCGAAGGCGGCCGCCAAGGCCGTCGCGGCCGTGCCGGCGCCCTCGATCTACCGCCGTGCGCGACGCGTGGTGGGCGCCCCGCTGCGCCGGGCGCTGAAGCCGTCGAAGTAACACCGGCGCGTATACGAACGGCCCGGTCCCCTCTCCGGGGCCGGGCCTTCCGGCTCTTACGGACCCGTGCGGACACCCGGGGTCTCACACCCGCCGGGTCGCACGCGTCCGCTCAGTCCGTCCTGCCGCGCGGTCGGGTCACGCGCTTCTTCAGCCCCCGCAGCTTGCGCCGCACCTTGCGGGTGGCACCGCGCAGGAAGGTCTCGGCCGGGGTCTGGCGCCAGCCCGGGTAGGCCTTGGCCTCACGCGGTTCGGCGAGGTAGACGCGGTCGGGCACGCGGGCCTTGCGTGAACGGTAGCCCGGGTAGGCGAGGTAGAGCTGGGTGCCGCCCTTCTTCAGGACGGGTCTGGGCTCGCTCTTGGCCTTCATGAACTCCAGGACCTCCACCAGAAGGTCCGGACGCTCCATGGCCACCAGGTGCAGCCGTACCCGCTCGTGGACCTTGAGGCGCTGCGCGACGCCCTCGTTCCAGTACGCGTCCATCAGCGGCTTGGCCAGCTCGAACTTGGTGCGCCTGATCTCCTCGTCCTGCCGGAGGAAGACCGGTCCGAACTGCGGGAGCAGCGTGACGAGGAAGGGGCGGACCATGAGCACGTCCCGCTTGGGACCGGGCGGGAGCATCCGCTCCAGCAGGCCCATCAGGGCGCGCGCGGAGTCGAAGCGCAGCTTGTAACTGCCGCTCTTGGTCACGTGCTTGCCGTCGTCGCGGCCCACCAGGTAATAGCAGGTGTAGTCGGCGACTATGGAGACGCCGTCGGCCCGCAGATAGGCCTCCATGGTGAACAGCGCGTCCTCGCCGGTCCACAGGGACTCGTCGAAACGCATGCCGTGGCGCTCCAGGAAGGCCCGGCGGAACAGCTTCTGCGCGCTCAGCGTGAACTTGATGTTGGAGGAGAACACGTCCGTACGGTCGCGGTTCTTCCCCCACATCGACTTGGGCGCGTTGCGGTTGACGCCCTCGACCTTGCCGAGCACGACGTCCGTGCCGTTGCGGTCGGCCATCGCGACCATCCGCTCCAGCGCCTCGGCGCCGAGCCGGTCGTCGGCGTCGAGGAAGAACACGTACCGGCCGGTGGCCTTGGTCAGGCCCACGTTGCGCGGGCCGCTGGGGCCGCCCGAGTTCTCCTGGCGGATCACGGTCACCGCCATGGGGGCCCGGGCGGCGAACTCCTCCAGGTAGTCCCCCGTGCCGTCCTGGGAGCCGTCGTCGACGGCGACGACCTCGATCCGCGCCGGGTCCAGCGTCTGTGCCTCGACCGATGCCAGGCACTCGATCAGGTACGGCATCGCTTCGTACGCCCCGATGACCACCGTGACGTCAGGCTGCGCAAGCGTCACTTTTCCCTCTCATCACGCAACGGTTCCCCCTAGTCAACTCTTCAGATACTCGGTAGACGGTTGACCCGTTGAACAGGTTGCTCCCTCCCGGACACGTGTTCCAGCTCACAGAATGCCCGAAAGGCCCGGTCCCCGGAGAGCGTCTCCGGGGGCCGGGCCTTTCGACATACGGGCGTCAGCCGGCCGTAACACCATGGGTCAGTTCCGCGCCCCCGCCGGTCCCGCCGTCGGTCGCGCCCTCCGCCGCGGCGGCCCGGGACTCCTGGCCGACGTTGCGCGCCTCGGCCTTGAGGGCCAGGTTGGCGATCGCGGTGTTGAACTGGTCGAGGGAGGTCGGCTCGTCGGGGCCGAGCAGGTACTCCTTGAGCTCCTTGCGGTCCTCGGCCAGCGCGTCGGCTGCCGGGTCGCGCACCGCGTCGAGCAGCTGGTCCAGCTCGGCGGCGCTGTTGCTGAGGATGACGGCCGCGCGCACCGCCGTGTTCTGCCGCCTGAACTCCTCCGCCCCCAGCTCGGCGGAGTCCGTGACCGCGTACGGCTTGCCGCTCGCGATGAAGTCGGAGACCACGCTGGAGATGTCGGAGACCATCGCCTCGGAGGCGTTGAAGCAGTCGTACAGGCGCGGTTCGGCGCCGGTGATCACCCGGTGCTCGAAGTCGGGGAAGGTCCGCCAGTAGGCGGCGTTCCACTCGGCGCGCAGCCGGGCGGCCTCCTCGTGCTTGCGCATGTCGACGATGCCGTCGCGGCTGGTCACCGCTTCGTCGGCCTTCTCGTCGAAGGAGAGCGAGAGGTCGTCCAGACGGGCCTTGAGGCGGGTCAGGTCGGCCTTGGCCCTGGTCTGCGCGGCCGCGTCGGCCGTGAAGCGGGAGTCGGCGGCGCGCTGCTCCGCGGCCTTCTTGATCAGGGCCGTGATCCGGCGGTGCGCGGCCCCGGCCTGGGCGCTGCGGGTGCCGGTGAACGGGTGCGGCTTGTACAGGACGCGGACCGGGGGCTCGGCGGCGACCAGCTTCTTCACGATGTTCTCGCCGGCCAGCAGGATCGAGGTGTTGCCCGGGTTGTCGTCCCAGCCCTCCCAGGTGGGGGCGTACAGGATCGTCGGGATGCGGTCCTGCGGAGCGCCCTTCCACGTCTCGATCGGCGCGAGCTGCGGGCGGCCGACCTCCACGATGTCCTCGTCGCGGATGCCGACGTCGGCGATGGCGTAGCGGTCGCGGCCGGCCCGGCCGGCGGTCCACACCTCGTCGTACACCTTGCTGAACGGGTTGACGCTGGCGAGCTTGTCGCTGTCGCCGTGACCGATGAAGACGTGCTTCATGGTGGGCACGCGCAGCATGTGGATGTTCTTGCCGACGTTCGCGGCGTACAGCGTGACCCGCACCATGGAGAGGTCCATGTTCATCAGGTGCACCCCCCCGGGCACGCAGATGACGGGGACCGTGGTGGGCGCCATCCGCTCCAGGACGGCACGCTCACGCAGGATGATCAGGGGCCGGGAGTCCAGCTGCTCCATGGTCTCCAGCCACATGTTGACCTGGTAGGCGGAGTCCTTGGAGCCGGAGAAGTACAGGACCGTCTCCGGGCGGTACTCGCGCAGCCAGGCGCTGACCGTGGCCAGGACCTTGTCGGGCTTCGGCGGCAGCCGGCGGGCGCGCAGGTGCGGCACCAGCAGGGCCACGTACAGCGCGCCGAGGACCAGGGTGACGCCGACGCCCACGTAACCGGCGAGGTCGGTGCCGGTGAGCGCGCAGACGAGCAGGCCGACGGTGGCCGCGAGGTCCAGGTGGAGCATCTTCTGCCCGGCCCTGGTGAGCAGGCGGCGCGGCGGGGCGTCCGGGATGGTCAGCCGGGAGGCCAGGTCGACGTTGCGGGTCACGACCGGCATCTGGCGGCGCTTGCCGATCAGGGTGACCAGGGCGCCGTGCGGGGCCTGGAGGCCGAAGAAGATCGTGAAGCAGGCGATCGCCGCGTAGAAGACCGGCTCCTCCGAGAGGCCGAGCCGGGCCAGCAGCAGGATGAGCAGCAGCTCGCGGACCAGGAACCGCGTGGACAGGCCGGCCCTCACCTTGTTCAGCAGGTTGATGAGGTAGGTGCCCTTGCGATGGAGATAGAGGTCCGCCAGGTACGTCACGGCGGCCGCGGCGGCGAAGGCGGGGGTGCTCGGGACGAGCGCGGCCAGCATGAGGCAGGGGTAGCCCAGCATCATGAGGACCGCCGCGGCCAGTTCGGCCGCGCTGCCCACTCGGGCCACGCGAATGGCAGTGGATATCACGGAGAAACCTGCTCTGGGAGGGGTGCCGGTCATAGAAGCCTAAAAGTCCGGAAAATCCTTTGTGAAGGTTTCGGGAGTTTTACGGATTCAGGCCTCTGTGAATTCTCCGTAAACAGGGAGCCACAGAGGCCTGAAATTCAATGGCTATTTGCGGGAGATTATGCCACGCCGTCCTGCCGGTCGAGCACCGAGGCCAGGGCCTGCTCGAACCCGGTGGCCTTGCCGGCCGCCGCCGTGGGGTCCTGCTGGCGGACGTCGATGACGTGCCCGGTCAGCTCGGAGAGCAGCACGTCCAGCGAGGTGCGGGCGACGGCCTCGGAGGAGAGCAGGGTGCCCGCGGGCTCCTGGCCGAAGGCCTTGGTACGCATGGGGGTGGCCGTGCGCTCCGGGTTCACGCAGTTCACCCGGATGCCGTCGCCGGCCCATTCGTCGGACAGGGCCTGGGTGAGGTTCACCATGGCGGCCTTGGTCGAGGAGTAGAGGCTGTACTCGGCGCGGCCACGGGTGTAGCTGCTGGAGGTGTACAGCAGCAACTGCCCCTTCGTCTCCGCGAGGTACTTGTAGGCCGAACGGGCGATCTGCACGGGCGCGAGGTAGTTCACCTTCAGCGCTTCCTCGATGGTCGCGTTGTCGGTCTCGGCCAGCTTGCCGATGCGCAGGACGCCCGCGGTGTTGACGACGTAGTCGATGCGCCCGGACTCGCTGTAGGCCTTCGACAGCGCGTCGTCGACCTCCTCCGGGTTCTCCACGTGCGTGCCGGTGGTGGAGCGGCCCAGGGCGTAGACCTTGGCGCCGTAGGACTCGGCGAGCTCGGCGATGTCCTTGCCGATGCCGTAGGAGCCGCCGAAGACGACGACGGTCTTGCCGGTCAGCAGCTCGCGGTAGACCTCCTCGCCGTTCTGCTCGGGCGCGGCGGTGGAGGCCAGCTGGAAGAGCTTGTCGGCGATGAAGACGTCGACCGGCTGAGTGACCTTCATGTTGTACTCGTCGCCGGCGACGACGTGGATCGGCACGTCCGGCAGGTACTTGAGCACGACGGTGCAGTCGTCCGTGGCCTGGAAGTTGGGGTCGCCGGCCGCCACCTCGTACGCGCGGCGGATCGTGGACAGCTTGAAGGCCTGCGGGGTCTGGCCGCGGCGCAGCCGGGAGCGGTCCGGGATCTCGGTGATGAACTCGCCGTCCTCGCCGTGCGTCCGGGTGACGATGATGGTGTCGGCGGACGGGATGGCGACGTCGACGGCCTGGTAACGCTCCAGCGCCGCCACGCAGTCGTCGATGACGCGCTGCGAGAGCAGCGGGCGCACGGCGTCGTGGAAGAGGACGTTGACGTCCTCGCCCTCGGCCAGGCCCTCACCCAGGGCGGCGATGGCGCGCTCGGTGGTCTCGTTCCGGGTGGAGCCGCCCTCGATGATCCGGGAGACCTTCTTGAACCCGGCCTTGGCGACGATCTTCTCGATGTCGGGCACATAGCCCGGCGCCATCAGCACGATGACGTCGTCGACGGAGTCCGCCTTCTCGAAGGTGGTCAGGGTGTGCTCTATGACGGCCTTGCCTGCGATCTTCAGCAGCTGCTTGGGGATCGACAGACCCACGCGCTGACCGGTACCGCCGGCCAGGATCACTGCGGTCGTACGGGGCTTGGCTATGTGCTGGGACACCAGAAGACCTACCTTGGGGCGACAGGGAACGGGGAAATGGTCCCACTTGCGGTTACCGCGATGCAAGGTGAGCGCCCTTCGCTGCATATGTGCGCGCCACCCGCCATTCACCTTGAACCGCTGGTGATTGGTAAGACGCCTGGGGGACCCGTGAGGATGCCCCCCGGAAATCCTGTGAGTAACTCCACAGGGAGTAAGTGATACCTGAGAGTAACGACGAGGTGCGTTCAGTGGCGGCGCAGCCTCTCGAGGCAGCGACGGCCGAGGACTTTCACGAGTTCCTTGGACGAAGTCTGGTGCACCCCGCGCGCTCCGGCCCGGGCCGGAGGAGCCGCGGCCACCGCCGCGAGCGCCCCGTACAGGGCCTGAGCGGCCACCTCGGGTGCGATCCGGACCTCCGCCGCCGTGGCGCGGGCGGCCGGTTCCGGCGCGGCGGACAGCAGCTCCGGATCGCCTATGACGCGTACGCCCATCGCGGTGATGCGACCGGCCATCTCGGCGCCGATCTCCGCGGCCGCCGCCACCGCCCAGGCGGGGGTGGAGATCTTCACGTCGTGCGACGCGGGGCTGCACGCGTTCTTCATATGCATGACCGCGCCGTTGCGAATAAGTTTCGAATAAAGCTCGTCCGGCAGGCCATTGCCCCGGAATTCCTTATTAAGATTCCGCAGCATTTCGGTCTCGGCGAGGGTGAGCGAACGATTCGCGGTGTCCGGAACCGGCCGCAGGAGATGGGCCGGGAGACCGAGCAGGGTCTCGAAGGTGCGCATCAGCCCCTCGCGGTCCCGGTCGTCGACCACGACGACGGTGACCCGGTCGGCGCCGACCACCCGCACCCAGCGCTCGATCAGCCGGTCGTGCCGGTGGCGCCGCCAGAAACTCGGATTGGGCTTCTCGTAGGGGGCCTTGCGGAGCATGTGCTCCAGCCAGTCCTCGTAGCCCATGCGCAGCCCGTTCTGCACGTACTGCTGCCACTGCGAGGGCATGATTCTCGCCAGCGGCCGCAGCGTGACCAGGACGTGCACGCGGTCGCCGCCGAGCTGCCCCACGACCCGCTCGACGGTGGCGTCGTCCGGCGCGTCCGCGAAGAACTCGCTGCTGATCACGGAGGTCCTCGCGCCGGTGGCGCGCACCTGCTCCAGCAGCTGCTCCCAGTGCCGTTCGGTGGGCGTGGTGTCACCGATCATCCCGCCCCGGGAGCAGGCCGCGAGCACGGCCTGCATGGGGTGCCTGCTCGTGGCCGGGAACTCGACGCCGTAGGCCGGCATCCTGTCCTTGGCGCCGAAGAGGGCGCCCTGGATCGAGGTGGTCCCGGTCTTGTGCGGGCCGATGTGCAGCAGCCGGGTGCCGGCGGGCAGCGGGGCCGGCTCCGCGCACGGCGGAGTCCGCTCCGCGGGCGCGTTCACCGGGGCGTCGTCTCTCGTACAGTCCGTCTCCATGGTCAAGGGACGGTAAGAGACGTTCCTTGGGGTTCGCTGAGAGGAGCCTGGGGCACAGATGAGTCCCAGGCTCCGGTCACACCGAATTCACACCTGGTGGACGCCCGGCCTGCCGTCCGTGACCCTGAATCTCGCCAGGGTGCGGGCCGTCGCCTTCGTCTTCGTCTTCAGGACGGTGCTGACGACCCGGACCTGCGCGTCGACGGCGTCCTCGCGGATGTCGAAGAGGTGGTAGCCGCGATGGGCGTCGATCGGCTTCCAGTGCGGGTTCCCGGCCTTCAGCGGGTCCCACTGGGCGTGGAAGGCGGCCTGGTCCTGGTCGCCGTTGCTGGAGATCGACGTACCGACGAACTCGGCGCCGACGACCGCCGAGGACGGGTCGGCGAAGTCCCGTCTCAGGTCGCTGATCATGGTGAGGTGCCGGTCGCCGCTGAGCACCACCGGGTTGCGCACCGACGCCAGCTCCCCGAGCAGCGCGTTGCGTTCGGCCTGGTAGCCGTCCCACGCGTCGTAGTACCAGAGCTTGCCCGGCCCGGCCAGCAGGTCGGTCTCCGCCATCATGATCTGCGAGGCGACGAGGTTCCAGCGGGTGCCCGAGTTCCTCAGCCCGTCGGTCAGCCACCGCTTCTGCGCGGCCCCCAGCATGGTGAGCGCCGGATCCTGGGCGCCCTCCTGGCTGACGGCCTGGTCGCTGCGGTACTGGCGGGTGTCCAGCACGTTGAGCCGGGCGAGGCGGCCGAACCGCAGGGCGCGGTACATCCGGATGTGCGGGCCGTCGGGGATCGCCGTGGCACGGACCGGCATGTGTTCGTAGTACGCCCGGTAGGCCGCGGTCAGCCGGGCCGTGAACGCGTCGTGCGTCTGCTTGTCGGGGTCCTGCGGGACCTCCCCGGCGAAGTCGTTGTCCACCTCGTGGTCGTCGAAGGTGACCACCCAGGGCGCCCGGGCGTGCATCCGCTGCAGATCGGGGTCGCCGCGGTACTGGGCGTACCGGTTGCGGTACTGCGTGAGCGTGTACGGCTCACCGCTCCCCTCGTGGCGCCGTACGCCCGTCGCGGAGGGCCCCGACTCGTAGATGTAGTCGCCGACGAAGAGGACGACGTCCGGGTCCTGCGCCAGCATGTCGGCGTACGGCGTGAAGTAGCCGTGCTGCCAGTTCTGGCAGGAGGCGAGCGCGAGGCGCAGCGAGCCGCCCGAGGCGAGGGGCTGGGGCGCGGTACGGGTGCGGCCGGCCGGGGAGATCCGGCCGCCGGCGCGGAAGCGGTACCAGTAGTCGCGGCCCGGCTTCAGTCCTCGTACGTCCACATGAACGCTGTGCCCGTACTCGGGCCGGGCGGTGGCGGTGCCCCGGCGCACGGAGGAGGCGAACCGCGGGTCGGGCGAGATCTCCCACTGCACGGCCACGTTCTGTTGCGGCATCCCGCCGCCGTTCAGCGGGTCGGGGGCGAGGCGCGTCCACAGGACGATCCCGTCGGGTGGGGGTCCCCCCACGCCCTTAAGGCAGTGGGGGAGGGTCGCCGGAGGCCACGCCGAGGCTGAACACGTTCTCCGGCAGGGTGCTCGCGGCGGCGTGCGCGATGGCGGGCACCCACAGCTGGGCGGAGGCGGCGGCGCCGAGGACGGCGGCGCCGGCGGTGAGAAGACGGCGGCGGTCGGGGGACGCGACTCGGTCGGTTCCGGCGGCCATGGGGGGAACTCCCTTGCGTCACTGGCGTCTTGACGCAAAGAAGGTGGCACGGCCGGCCGGTCGGCAGGCTGAACGGAGGACCGCACATACATGACGAGCGCGCGGACAACGAAGGACCCGTCGCGGGAGCGCTCCGCGACGGGTCCTCGGGCGTGGCTCAGAAGGGCTCGAAGCCCTCGAACTCCTGGGCCGCCTCGTCGCGTTCGGCCTGCCGGTCCCTGCGGCGCTGGCTGGCCGGGCGCGGGGCGTCGAAGCGGTGGTCCTCACCGCGCCGGCCCAGCATCTCCGCGCCGGCCATGACGGACGGCTCCCAGTCGAAGACGACCGCGTTGTCCTCGGGGCCGATCGCGACGCCGTCGCCGGACCGGGCGCCCGCCTTCATCAACTCCTCTTCCACACCGAGGCGGTTGAGGCGGTCGGCGAGGTAGCCCACGGCCTCGTCGTTGTTGAAGTCGGTCTGCCGCACCCAGCGTTCGGGCTTCTCGCCCCGGACGCGGTAGAGACCGTCCTCCTCCAGCGTGACGGTGAAGCCGGCGTCGTCCACGGCCTTGGGCCGGATGACGATCCGCGTGGCCTCCTCCTTGGGCCGGGCGGCCCGCGCCTTCCCGACCAGGTCGGCCAGCGCGAAGGACAGCTCCTTGAGCCCCATGTGCGCGACGGCGGACACCTCGAAGACGCGGTACCCGCGCGCCTCCAGGTCCGGCCGCACCATCTCCGCCAGGTCCTTGCCGTCCGGGACGTCGATCTTGTTCAGGACGACGATGCGGGGGCGGTCGCCGAGCCCGCCGTACTGCCGCAGCTCCTCCTCGATGATGTCGAGGTCGGAGACCGGGTCGCGGTCGGACTCCAGGGTCGCCGTGTCCAGGACGTGCACCAGCACACTGCACCGCTCGACGTGCCGCAGGAACTCGAGCCCGAGGCCCTTGCCCTGGCTGGCACCGGGGATCAGGCCCGGGACGTCGGCGATGGTGTAGACGGTCGACCCTGCGGTCACGACGCCCAGGTTCGGCACCAGGGTGGTGAACGGGTAGTCGGCGATCTTCGGCTTGGCGGCGGAGAGCACCGAGATGAGCGAGGACTTGCCGGCGCTGGGGTAGCCCACCAGGGCGACGTCCGCGACCGTCTTCAGCTCCAGCACGACGTCCCGCAGGTCGCCCGGCTCGCCGAGCAGCGCGAACCCGGGCGCCTTGCGGCGGGCGGAGGCCAGGGCCGCGTTGCCGAGGCCGCCGCGGCCGCCCTGGGCGGCGACGAAGGAGGTGCCGTGTCCGACGAGGTCGGCGAGCACGTTGCCCGCCTTGTCGAGCACGACGGTGCCGTCCGGCACGGGCAGGACGAGGTCCTGGCCGTCCTTGCCGGAGCGGTTGCCGCCCTCGCCCGGCTTGCCGTTGGTGGCCTTGCGGTGCGGGGAGTGGTGGTACTCGAGGAGCGTGGTGACCGACTGGTCGACGGTGAGGATGACGTCGCCGCCGCGCCCGCCGTTGCCGCCGTCGGGCCCGCCGAGCGGCTTGAACTTCTCACGGTGGACGGAGGCACAGCCGTGGCCTCCGTTACCCGCGGCGACATGCAGTTCGACGCGGTCCACGAAGGTGGTCATGGTTCAGTGCCTCCAGAGACGTACGGATCTGTTTCTTGCGTAACACGCGAAAGGCGGACCCGCCTTCCCGTGAGGGAAGTGAGGTCCGCCTCGCGAAGCGTTCGGGCTCAGCCGTGAATCAGGAACTGACTCAGGCGACCGGAACGATGTTCACGACCTTGCGGCCACGGTGGGTGCCGAACTGCACCGAACCGGCCTGCAGGGCGAACAGCGTGTCGTCGCCGCCGCGGCCGACACCGGCGCCCGGGTGGAAGTGGGTGCCACGCTGGCGGACCAGGATCTCACCCGCGTTGACGACCTGACCGCCGAAGCGCTTCACGCCGAGCCGCTGGGCATTCGAGTCGCGACCGTTCCGGGTGGACGATGCGCCCTTCTTGTGTGCCATGTCTCCTCAGTCCCTTACTTCGCAGCCGCGGGGATCTCAGTGACCTTGATCGCCGTGTACTGCTGGCGGTGGCCCTGACGACGGCGGTAGCCGGTCTTGTTCTTGTAGCGCAGAATGTCGATCTTCTGGCCCTTGTGGTGGTCCACGACCTCGGCCTGGACCTTGATGCCGGCCAGCACCCACGGGTCGCTGGTCACAGCGTCGCCGTCGACAACGAGCAGGGTCGAGAGCTCGACCGTGTCGCCAACCTTGGCGGTGGAAATCTTGTCAACCTCAACGATGTCGCCGACAGCAACCTTGTGCTGGCGACCACCGCTGCGCACGATGGCGTACACGCGGATCTCACTCTCTCGCTCGGGAACGGCACCCCCGCAGTCCAGCCGCCCGGGAACAGTCACGGACAGCCTCTCCCGGCCACCGAGGTACCGGTATCCGGGAGGAAGAGGTTTACGGGGATGTGGCGCGCCTAGGGGACACACCGACGCTCAAGGTTACGGGGCACCCCAGCGAGGGTCAAACCGAGCCCCGTCGCCCGTATGCTCACAGCGCGAACGCAGAGACCGGAAGGCGAACAAGTGAACTACAGGGTCCAGCCCAGCGCGCAGGTCGACGAGAGTGCCGAGATCGGCGCCGGCAGCAGTGTCTGGGACCTCGCGCAGATCCGTGAGGGCGCCCGCCTCGGCGAGGGCTGTGTGATCGGCCGGGGCGCGTACGTCGGCTCGGGCGTGCACATGGGCGACAACTGCAAGCTGCAGAACTACGCGCTCGTCTACGAGCCCGCCGAGCTCGGCAACGGCGTCTTCATCGGCCCGGCCGTGGTCCTCACCAACGACCACAACCCGCGGTCCGTGGACCCCGACGGCAAGCAGAAGCGCGGCGGCGACTGGGAGGCCGTCGGCGTGAAGATCCTCGACGGCGCCTCGATCGGCGCCCGCTCGGTCTGCGTGGCGCCGATCACCATCGGCCGCTGGGCGATGGTCGCCGCGGGCGCCGTCGTCACCAAGGACGTCCCCGACTTCGCCCTCGTGGTGGGCGTCCCGGCCCGGCGGATCGGCTGGGTCGGCCGCGCCGGCGTCCGGCTGACCGAGCGCGAGGGCGAGAGCGGCGTCTGGGAGTGCCCGAAGACCGGCGAGCTGTACGACGAGAAGGACGGCGCCCTCACCGAGCGCACCGCCTGAGAAGCGGCACGCCTCCCGCCGCCGGGCGCAGATCCGGCAACACGCCGCCCCACCCTCACCTCACCGGGCGCGGCGCCGTCGGCGCACCGGCCGCCACGCCCGGCGGCGCCTGCCTTGACGAGCGGACGCAGGCCCGGGCAGCGGACACCCCTGCCCGGGCGGTCCTCGGCCCACCGGGTGTGCCGTCGGCCGGTGTGCCGACGGCCGTGCCCGGCGGTACCCGTGCCGCCGAGCGCGCCACCGCGCCCTCCGGCCACCGCACCCGTCGGCCTTCACCCCACCGGGCATGGCCTGGCTGCCGCAGCGCTCCCCGTGCCCGGCGGCACCCGCCCGACGAGCGCGCCGCCACTGCCCCCGGCGGTCCTCACCCGGCTGGGCGTGGCTCCGGCTTCCGGGCCGGGTGCCATGCCCAGTGGCGGTCCACGGCCAGGGGCAGGCCCAGGATGACCGGTGTCCACATCAGGACGCCGAGGCGGTCCGCCTCCTGGACGAGGGGGTGGTCGGTGACCACGAACGCCCCGCTGAGCGCGGCCGCCCCGGCCAGCCAGCCCAGTCCCCCGCCGTAGCGGGACAGCGCCCAGACGGCGAGAGCCGTGAGGGCCAGGAAGTACGGCAGCCCGGCCTGCTGGGCCGCCCAGTCCCGCCAGAACCGGCCGGCGAGGCCGAGCAGATCGCCCCAGGGGTCGGAGACCTCGGGCAGCCGGAAGTGGTGGGTGAAGGTGTCCTGGAGGGTCACCTGCGAGGACGGCAGTGCCAGCGCCTTCATCGCCACGGCCACCGAAGCCGCGGCCGCCGCCGACACTCCCGCCAGGACGGCCGTGCCCCGGTGCCGCAGCCGGGGCGAGAGGCACAGGGCGCCCGTCGCGGCCGCCGCCACGAACGCCGCCAGGACCAGGACCGACGAGTAGCGGGTGACCGCGCCCGCCCCGTACGCCAGCGCCGTGACGGCCGCGGCCGTCGGCAGGGAGCGGCGGCGCAGCAGCACCAGACCGCCCCACAGCGCGCCGAGCGTGCACACCGTGAACAGCCCCTCGCTCAGGGCCTGGTCGCTCCACCAGCCGAGCGGGCAGACGAGGAAGACCACCTGCCCGGTGAGCGCCGCCGTCCGGCTCAGCCCCGCCCCCCGCCGCAGCAGCCCGAAGACCAGCAGGGAGCCGCCCACGGCCGTGAGCAGGCCGAGCAGCCGCATGCCGTCGAGCACGCCGAAGGCACCCACGAAGGGCGCGGCGAGCAGCGGGTATCCGGGGCGATTCGCGAAGATGGCCTGGTAGCGCGGGTCCGCCGTGGTGATGTCCCGCGCGTCGGCCCAGTGCTCCCAGCACGTGCGCTCGGCGGCGCTCTCCAGGGCGTGCGCGCTCGTGCGGTTCGTCGGCGCCAGCCGCGCCACGTGCGCCTCACGGCGGGCCCGGCTGGTGCAGTACGCCGCCAGCGCCGTGCGGTGCGCCTCTTCCCGGGAGGCGCCCAGGTACTGCTCGGCCGCGCGGGCGTACCGGTAGGAGTCGGGGAACAGCGTCCACTGGGGGCCCGCGGCGAGCTGCAGGACGGCGTACACGACACAGACCAGCAGGGGAAGGGCGGCCCGCAGACGGCGTGGGCGGCCGGCGGTGCGCGCAGTGGTCGGCGCGGTGTGGACGTCCGACACGAACGGGTCCCCCGGGCATAGGAAAACGGCCCCGGCCGACTGGCCAGAGCCGCATCCTACGACGGTCGGCTGTGTCAGCCGCCGATGACCACCCGCCGCACGCCCTTCCACGCCTGCGGGTCCGTCGTACGACGGCCGTCGACGAGGACCGTGACGTCCGGCAGGTCGGCCGGGGTCAGGGTGCGGTACTCGGCGTGGTCGGCCTGGAGGATCGCCGCGGTGACCTTCTCGCCCTGGTGCGGGGTGAGGCCGTGCGCGGACAGTTCCTCGGCCGTGTACATCGGGTCCGAGACGAACGGCACCGCGCCGCGCGCCTTGAGGGCCTCGACGGTCGGGAAGACGCCGGAGAACGCCGTCTCCTTCACGCCGCCGCGGTAGGCGGCGCCCAGCACGAGGACGTGGACGCCGGTCAGGTCGCCGTAGGCGGCCGCCAGCAGGTCCACCGCGTACTCGGGCATCGCGGCGTTCGCCTCACGGGCGGAGCGCACCACGGTCGCGGCCGGGTCGTTCCACAGGTACATCCGCGGGTAGATCGGGATGCAGTGGCCGCCGACGGCGATGCCCGGCTGGTGGATGTGGCTGTACGGCTGCGAGTTGCAGGCCTCGATGACCTTCTTGACGTCGATGCCGTTGCTGTCGGCGAACCGCGCGAACTGGTTCGCCAGACCGATGTTGACGTCCCGGTAGGTCGTCTCGGCCAGCTTGGCGAGCTCGGAGGCCTCGGCGGTGCCCAGGTCCCAGACGCCGTTCGGCTGCGGCAGGTCGGCGCGCTCGTCGAAGTCGAGGACCTGCTCGTAGAACTCCACGCCGCGGGCCGTCGACGCCTCGTCGATGCCGCCGACCAGCTTGGGGTAGCGGCGCAGGTCGGCGAAGACCCGGCCGGTGAGGACGCGCTCCGGGGAGAACACGAGGTGGAAGTCCTCGCCCGCGGTCAGGCCCGAGCCCTCGGCGAGCATCGGCGCCCAGCGGGTGCGGGTGGTGCCGACCGGGAGGGTCGTCTCGTACGAGACCAGCGTGCCGGGCTTGAGGCCCTGCGCGATCGCCCTGGTCGCCGCGTCCATCCAGCCGAAGTCCGGGACGCCCTCGGCGTCCACGAACAGCGGGACGACCACGACGACGGCCTCGGACTCGGCGACCGCGGACGCGGTGTCCGTGGTCGCGCTCAGCAGACCGGCGTCGACGGCCTGCTTCAGCTTGACGTCCAGGTCGTGCTCACCGGGGAACGGCTCGACACCGGCGTTGACCAGCTCGACGACCTTCTCGTTGACGTCCGCGCCGATGACCCGGTGGCCCTTGGAGGCGAACTGCACCGCCAGCGGGAGCCCGATCTTGCCGAGCGCTACTACACAGATGTTCATGGAGGGTCGCTACTTCTTCCTTTTGGAACGGGACTTCAGTTTCCGGACAAGGCCCCCCAGCGCCCGCCGGACGACAGTCCTCTTCGGGGGGTACATCTGGGCCGTGTCGACCACCACGCGTCCCTTGGGGTTGACCAGGGCCGACGCCCGGTACGGGTCGTCGTCCCGGCCCCACCTGCGGGCCAGCGGCATGGGCAGCCCCTTGCCGCGCACGGGGATCTCGTACGTCGAACCGGCCACGTCCAGGTACACGCGCACGCCCCGCTTACCGGTGACGAGCTCCAGCGGAACCCGGGCGTGCAGCACGCTGGCGGCGCCGTCCGCGGCCGGCTCCACCCGCATCTCCCCCACCACGGGGGCGAGTTCGTGCCCGGGCTGCAGCCGGCGCGCGCCCGGCTTGTCCGCCGACTTGGGCATCGCGCCCTTGACCAGCCGCAGGGCCGCGCCGGCGCCCTGGACGTCACCGAGGACCGGCACCCGTACGGACGCCGTGTAGGCGAGCGCCTCGCCCTGCTGCTCCCAGCCGGAGGCCAGCAGCTCGGTGCCCTTGGCGAGGCGGCCCGGGACGGCCTCCCCGACCAGCTCGTAGACCCGGTCCGGGACACCGATACGGTGGTCGCGGAAACCGGGGTAGCGGGCGTAGGCGCGTTCGCCCTCGACGACGAACGGGGGCGCGCCGTGCTCCTGCTCCGAGGAGATCGCCTCGGCCAGCTCGTCGACCGCCCCGGCGTGCGCCAGCGCGATCCGCACCCGGCGCTTGACGTCCATGGCGTCCCGGATGCCGTCGGTGAAGTAGGCGTCGGCGAGCCGGCCGATGCCCGAGCACAGCTGCCGCTGCAACTCCCGGTCCAGCGAAGGGAAGTCGTCCTGGACCAGCTTGGCCAGCTCCCAGGTGAAGTGCCGGCGCAGCACGGCGTCGCGCTTCGGGCCCTCCTCGACCAGACCGGCGGTGAAGTCCATGATCTCGGCCGCCGCCCGCAGCCGCGCCAGATGGTCGGCGCGGTAGGTGATGTTGCTGGCGTCGCCGCGCTTGACCGCGTAGTAGCAGGTGTAGTCGGCCACCACCGAGATCTTCCGGGCGCGCACGCACGCCTCGATGGTGAACGGCTGGTCGCTGCCCACGGGCAGGTGCTCGGGGAAGCGCAGGTGGTACTTCTCCACCATGTCCCGCCGGAACAGCTTGGTGTTGGCGAGGGTGAACGGCAGCGCCGAGTCGTACAGGCTGACGTCCGCGACGTTCTCCTTGTACAGCGCCTGGTGCACGTAGCGGCCGTTGGTGCCGACCATCTTGCCGACGACGACGTCCGCGTCGTTCTCGTCGGCGCACTTCACCATGCGCTCCAGCGCCTCCTCGCCGAGGTGGTCGTCGGAGCCGATGAAGTAGACGAAACGGCCGGTGGCCACGTCCAGCGCACGGTTGCTGGGCGCGGCCGGGCCGCCGGAGTTCGGCTGGTGGATCACCTTGACGGTGTCCGGGTACAGCGCCGCGAACCGGTCCAGTTCGCGGCCGCTGTCGTCGGTGGAGCCGTCGTCGACGGCGACGATCTCCAGGCGCTCTCGGCCGATGCTCTGCCCGATCAGGGAGTTCAGACACTCCGTCAGGTAGGGCATCGTGTTGTACACCGCGACGACGACGCTGACGTCCGGTGTGCCGCTCATGCTCCCGCCTCCACCGGTCTGCGCTCGGCCGCCGGGCGGACCGCGCCGCCGGGAACCAGCCGGGTGTAGACCTTGTCGAGCAGTTCGGCCTGGGCCTCCCAGGTCCACTCCTCGAGCAGGCCCGAGGTGTCGTACACGCCCCGGTAGCGGGCCGCGTCGCCGAGCACCGACTTGACGGCGCGCACGTAGTCCTCGACGTCCTCGGCCTTGAAGACCTCGCCCTGGCCGGTGCGCTGGACCATCTCGCCCATCGTCTTCACATCGCTGACGACCAGCGGCAGCCGGGCGTGCGAGTACTCGAAGAACTTGGTGATGAGGGCGATCTCGTGGTTCGGCCAGTGGTGGATCGGGATGACCCCGAGGTCCGCCGCCGCGAGGAAGCGCACCACCTGGTAGTGCGGCACGTACGGCAGGATGTGCAGCCGGTCGGAGACGCCCAGTTCCTCGGCGCGCTCACGCAGGCCGCGCATGTACTCGGACTCGGTGTTGAGCACCACGAAGGCGGTGTGCACCTCCGACAGCTGCGGCAGCGACTCGACCATGATGTCGAGGCCGCGCTGCGGGGCGGCGGCACCGCTGTACACGGTCAGCGGCACGTCGTGGCCGATGCCGCACAGCTCCCGCAGGTCCGGGACCGGCTCGGCGGCCTGCTCCGGCGAGATCTCCGCGTCGGGCGCGTTGAGCACGACGGACGGACGCTCCTTGAGCGAGTGCCGCTCCTGGAGCATCCCGGCGAGCGTGTCCGACACCGTGGTGACGGCGTCGGCGAACCGCGAGTACTCCAGCTCGTGCGCGCACTGCGCCTTGTGCCAGCGCGGGTGGGAGTTCCACGGCTTGATGCCGGGCAGGAACTCGTGCGCGTCCCACACCAGCTTGACGTCGCGGCCGCGGGCCCGGGCGCGCAGGACGGCGCGGGCGCCGACGCCCAGCATGCGGAAGTCGTTGGCGTGGATCAGGTCCGGGTCGAGCTCGTCGATGACCTTGCCGTACGCCAGCTCCAGGTCCCACAGGTGCGGGTCGAGCCTGCGCCAGCTGCGGGTGCCCATCGTCCGGTGCCAGAACGCGGTGGTGAACCGGTCCAGCGGGCCTTCCATCTCCTTGCGGCGCTTCTCCAGCTTGGCGGTCTTGCGCGCCCGCAGGTTCACCCAGTTCTGCACGAACCGGGACGCCAGCCGGGGCAGTACCAGGCGCAGCTTGGTGAGGAACGAGCCCTCCTGCTGGGCGAGGATCAGCCGGATGTTGAGGTCGGCGCGCCAGGCCTTGATCTTCTGCCGGCGGTACGCGGCCAGCGGCCCGGGCTTGTAGGCCAGCGGCGAGCGCAGCACGGCCCGGCGGTACTCGTGACGGCGGCGGTGCATCGGCCCGGGCACCGGCAGCAGACGCACCTGCGCCTTGCCGATCTCCCAGGTCGTCTCCTGCTTCCCCTTGCCCTTGCCGAGCAGGATCACGTCCCACCCGGCCTCGGCGGCCGAGCGTGCTTCCTTCTGCACGCGCGAGTCGCCGTTCACCCCGTTGTCGACGAGCATGACGATGCGGCCACGCACCGACTTCTGCGCCGACGTGTTCTCAGCTGCCATGAGTTGCCAGGTCCTCCGCCTGAAGGGAAACGCTACGGTTCTCCGTCGCCGATTGCAGCACCGCGGCCGCCACCTGAACAGTGCGCATTCCCTGGCGCAGGGTGCAGATGTCGGCGTCCTTGCCGAGCACGGCGTCCCGGAAGAGCTCGTGCTCGACCAGCAGCGGCTCACGCTTGGGGATGGCGTACCGGATCATGTCGCCCTCGGACACCCCGCGGAACGCCTGCAGCGCCTCCCACTCGGTGGTCACGGCGGCGTTGGAGTGGAACGTCAGGTCGGCGGTGAGCGTGTCGGCGATGAAGCAGCCGCGCTCGCCGGTGACCGAGGTGAAGCGCTCCTTGAGCGGGCTCAGCCAGTTCACCAGGTGGTTGACCATGGTGCCGTCGTCCAGGCGGCCCACCGCGGAGACCATGTCCTCGTGCACCCGGCCGCTCTTGGAGACGGTGTGCGCGGCGATGGACACGTACTCACGCCCGGTCACCCAGCCGGTGAGGTCGATGTCGTGGGTGGCGAGGTCCTTGACCACGCCGACGTCCGCTATGCGGTGCGGGAAGGGACCCTGGCGGCGGGTGACGACCTGGTAGACGTCACCGAGCTCGCCGGCCTCCAGCCGGGCCCGCAGCGAGCGCAGCGCCGGGTTGCACCGCTCGATGTGACCGACACCGGCCACCAGGCCGCGCGACTCGAACGCCTCGACGAGCCGGCGGGCGCCGTCCACGGACTCCGCGACCGGCTTCTCGATGAGCGCGCACACCCCGGCCCCGGCGAGCGCCAGGCCGACCTCCTCGTGGAGGTGGGTGGGGCAGGCCACGACCGCGTAGTCGACGCCGAGGGCGATGAGCTCCTCGACGGTGTTCAGGATCGGCGCGCCCTGGGCCGCGCCGAACTTGTCGCCCATCGGGTCGACGACGCCGACGAGGTCGACGCCCTCCAGACCGGACAGGACCCGGGCGTGGTGACGCCCCATGGAACCGAGACCGACGAGTCCCGCCCGCAGCGGCTTCCCGGTGCTCACAGCTGCTCCCCCAGCGCGTTGACGGCGGCGGCGATGCGCTCCAGATCCTGGGCGGACAGCGCCGGGTGGACCGGCAGCGACACGACCTCGGCGGCGGCGCGCTCCGTCTCGGGCAGGTCCCAGGTGCGGCCCGCCTTCTGGTCCGGCTCCCAGTACGGCTTCAGCCGGTGGATGGGGGTCGGGTAGTACACGGCGTTGCCGACACCGGCCTCGGTGAGCTTCGCCATGGCGGCGTCGCGGTCGCCCAGGATGCGCACGGTGTACTGGTGGTAGATGTGCCGGGCGCCCTCGGCGACCTTCGGCGTGACCACGTTCGGCGCGGTGATGTGCTCGGTGAGGTACGCGGCGTTGGCGATGCGCCGCTCGGTCCAGCCGGCGAGCTTGCCGCGCTGCACGCGGCCGATCGCGGCGGAGACGTCCGTCATGCGCACGTTGGCGCCGACGATCTCGTTGGCGTAGCGCTGCTCCATGCCCTGGTTGCGCAGCAGGCGCAGGGTGCGGGCGACCTCGGCGTCACCGGTGGAGATCATGCCGCCCTCGAGGCTGTGCATGTTCTTCGTCGGGTAGAAGCTGAACGTGCCCGCGGCACCGAAGGCGCCGACCGGGGTGCCGTTCAGGGCGGCCGCGTGCGCCTGGCAGGCGTCCTCGACGACGGCGAGCCCGTGCTGCTCCGCGATCGCCATGATCCTGTCCATCGCGGCGGGGTGGCCGTAGAGGTGGACCGGCATGATCGCCGCGGTGCGCGGCGTGAGGGCCGCCTCGACCGCGGCGGGGTCCAGACAGAAGGTGTCGGGGTCGATGTCCGCGAAGACCACGTCGGCGCCGACCAGCCGCACCGCGTTGGCGGAGGCGGCGAAGGAGAACGAGGGCACGATGACCTCGTCACCCGGGCCGAGGCCGAGGGCCATCAGCGACAGGTGGAGCGCGGAGGTGCCGGAGTTGACCGCGACACAGTGGCGCCCGTCGACCAGCTCCGAGAACTCCTCCTCGAAGGCGGCCACCTCGGGGCCCTGGACGACCCGGCCACTGCGCAGCACGCGTACCGCGGCCTCGATCTCCTCCTCGTCGATCACGGGTCTGGCGGCCGGTATGAACTCATGGGCGTCGGTCATCGACATCCCCTCCTCTACGGCGACCTCGAAGGCGCACCACGTCATGCAAGGTCGGGAAGGGGCCGTGTCGATGCCCAGCACGGCCGCATCCCTGGTTGTCCACCGGCGCCTGTAGGCGAGTGGACGGCTTGTACACAGGAGCCCGCCCCCTGAGGGATCCTTGCGGGAAGTCAGCCGTACCCGGTATGGGACCGGATGTGCTCATCGGCTGTGGTCACGGTGTGCATGTCTTTGGCCACCGGGACCAGACTGCACGTTACCAGTACGCGGACGGCAATTTTCTTCAGCGTTACCACAGAGAAACCACCGCCCTGGGTGCCCTCCATCACAAGCAAGACACAGCGTAACTCTCCGGTAATCACAGTGCGACGCGAGGTGAAGGACGCCACGCGGGACAGTGCCGAAGGCGCGGGCGCCCGGATCACTCCGGACGCCCGCGCCTCGCTCTCCGCCGAAGCGGGGATCAGTCCTCCGCGGAGGCCGAGACGGCCGGCGCGCTCTGCTGCGCGGCCGCCGTCTTCTTCGCCGCGGTCGACTTCGCGGCGGCCTTCTTGGCCGTCGTCTTCTTGGCGGCGGTCTTCTTCGCGGCCGTCTTCTTGGCCGCCGCCGTCTTCTTGGTGGCGGCCTTCTTCGCCGTGGCCTTCTTGGCCGTCTTGCGGGCGGCCGTCTTCTTGGCCGGAGCGGCCTCCGGCTCCTCGGCGGACACCTCGGCGGCAGCCGCCTCCGTGGTGGCGGCCTCGGCGGCCTCCGCCTCCGTGCCCTCCGCCGGTGCCGACGGGACGACCACGACGGCCGTCTCCTCGGGCGCGGTCGGCGCGGTGGCCTTGCGCACGGCACGGCGCCGCGGGCGGGCCGGGGCCGCGCTCTCGGCGGCGGGCTCGACGACCGGCTCGACAGCGGACTCGGCCGGCTCCACCGGAGCGACCGGCGCCTCGGCGGCGGGCGGCTCGACGACCGTCACCGCGGCGGCCTCCGCACCGGCGGGCGAACCGGCCGGCGCGGACACCTTGCGGGTGGCGCGACGACGGGTACGGCCCTTGGGCGCGGCCTCGTCCTCGGCGGGGGCCGGGGCCTCGACGACCGGGTCCTCCACCGCGACCGGCTCGGTGTGCGCGGTGACGGCCTCGGCCGGCTGCACCGGACGCCCGGCCTCCGTCTCGGCGGTCACCTCCTGCGCGGTGGGCACCTCGGCGAGCGCCTCCACGGACGCCCCGGCGGGCTCCGCCGTGACGAGCGCCTCGGAACCGCCCGCCCTGCGCGCGGCACCCCTCGGCGCACCGGCCGGAGCGGACGCCCGGCGGCTCGCCCGGCGACGGCCGCGCCCACGGCCGGCCGCGGCCTCCGCCTCGGCGATGCTGCTGTACAGCTCCTCGTCCGGCGCGAAGTCGGGCGCCGTGAGCGCGACCGGCTCGGCCGCCTCGGCGGCGATCTCGGCCTCGCTCTCGGCCTCCTCCTCGATGCCCACCAGCGGCTCGGCGGCCTCGACGGCCACGGCCTCGTGCTCGTGGGCGTCGCCGCCACGGCCGCGCTTCTTGCGCTTGCCGCCGCCTCCGACGGACGTCGGCTGCTCCATGTGGACGATGACACCGCGCCCGTTGCAGTGCACGCAGGTCTCGGAGAACGACTCCAGCAGGCCCTGCCCGACCCGCTTGCGGGTCATCTGCACCAGGCCCAGCGAGGTCACCTCCGCCACCTGGTGCTTCGTACGGTCGCGGCCCAGGCACTCCAGCAGGCGGCGCAGCACCAGGTCCCGGTTGGACTCCAGCACCATGTCGATGAAGTCGATCACGATGATGCCGCCGAGGTCGCGCAGCCGCAGCTGACGCACGATCTCCTCGGCCGCCTCCAGGTTGTTCCTGGTGACCGTCTCCTCGAGGTTGCCGCCCTGACCGGTGAACTTGCCGGTGTTGACGTCGACGACGACCATCGCCTCGGTCCGGTCGATCACCAGCGAACCGCCGCTGGGCAGCCAGACCTTGCGGTCCAGCGCCTTGGCGAGCTGCTCGTCGATCCGGTACGTGGCGAACACGTCGACCTCGGAGGTCCACTTCGACAGCCGCTCGGCCAGGTCGGGCGCGACGTGCGAGACGTACCCGTGGATGGTCGACCAGGCCTCGTCGCCGCTGACGACGACCTTGGAGAAGTCCTCGTTGAAGATGTCGCGCACGACCCGGACGGTCATGTCCGGCTCGCCGTACAGCAGCGTCGGCGCGTTGCCGTTCTTGGCCTTCTTCTGGATGTCCTCCCACTGCGCCTGCAGCCGCTCGACGTCACGGCGCAGCTCGTCCTCGCTCGCGCCCTCGGCCGCGGTGCGCACGATGACGCCCGCGTCCTCGGGGACGATCTTCTTGAGGATCGTCTTCAGCCGCGCCCGCTCGGTGTCGGGCAGCTTGCGGCTGATGCCGGTCATCGAGCCCTCGGGCACGTACACGAGGTAGCGGCCCGGGAGGGAGACCTGACTGGTCAGACGGGCGCCCTTGTGACCGATCGGGTCCTTGGTCACCTGGACGAGGACCGACTGGCCGGACTTCAGGGCGGACTCGATGCGACGCGGCCCGTTGGCCATGCCGAGCGCCTCGAAGTTGACCTCACCGGCGTACAGGACGGCGTTGCGCCCCTTGCCGATGTCGATGAAGGCGGCCTCCATCGAGGGCAGCACGTTCTGCACCTTGCCCAGGTACACGTTGCCGACGTACGAGGTCGACTGCTCCTTGTTGACGTAGTGCTCGACGAGCACGCCGTCCTCCAGGACGCCGATCTGCGTGCGCTCGCCGCTCTGGCGGACGACCATCACCCGCTCGACGGCCTCGCGGCGGGCCAGGAACTCGGCCTCGGTGATGATCGGGACGCGCCGGCGGCCCTGCTCACGGCCTTCGCGGCGGCGCTGCTTCTTGGCCTCCAGACGCGTGGAGCCCTTGATGGACTGCACCTCGTCGGACGGCTCGGCGGGCTTGCGGGGCTCGCGGACCTTGACGACCGTGCGCTCCGGGTCACCCTCGCCCGGCTCGGCCTCGGTGGAGGTGTCCCCGGCGCGACGGCGACGGCGACGGCGGCGACGGCTGCCGGCGGTGGAACCCCCGGCCTCCTCCTCGGCGTCCTCTTCCTCCTGCTCGGCGGTGTCCTCGGCGTCCTGCGCGGCCTGTTCGGCCTGCTCGGCGGCGAGGTCGTCGGAGTCGGAGTCCCCGCCCTCGGCCTCGCCGTCGGCGGAGTCGCCACGGCGGCGACGGCGCCCGCCACGGCGACGGCGGCGGCGCGACCCGGTGTCCTCGCTCTCCTCGTCGCCGTCGACGGCGTCCTCGGCGGCCTCGTCGGCCTCCTCCGGCTCGGTCTCGTCCTCGGCGACGGGCGCGGCGCTCGGCCGCTCGGGCCGTTCGGCGGCCTCGGTCTCCTCGGCGAAGGCGGCGCCCCGGCGGCGACGGCGACGGCGCGGACCGGCCGGCTCCTCCACCGCGAGCTCCTCGGTCTCGTCGGCCTCGACCGGCTCGGCGGGCTCCTCGGCCACGGCGGCGGCAGCCTCGGCGGCGGCGCGCTGCGGCGTCTGGAACTGCGGCTCGGTGAAGACCGGCGCCTGGAACACGGCGACCGCGGGACGCGCGGGCCTGCGCGGCGCCTCCTCCTCGCCGTTCTTCACGGGCTCGGGCTCGGAGAAACCGACGGCGGCACGCCGGACGACACGGCGGCGGGCCCGCCGGGAACCGGTCTCCTCGTCCGAGGGGGCCTGGGCGACGGCGGGCTGGGCAGCGGGGGCCTGAGCGGCGGTCTCGGCGGCCTCGGGGGCCTCGGGGGCCTTCGCCTCGCCGGCGGGCTCGGCGGGAACCTGCGGCTCGCTCTCGGCACCGGCCTCGACGGGCGCGGACACCCGGCGGGTGGCACGGCGTCGCGTACGCGACGCGGGGGCGGCCTCGGCGGGCGCCTCGGCGGACTCGGCGGCAGCGGCGGGCGGCTCGGCCTCGTCGGCCGTCGGGGCCTCCGCGCTCACCGCGGCCTCGGTGTTCACCGCGGTCTCGGTCTGCGCGGCCGGCTCACCGGCGGGCGCGGACACCCGGCGGGTGGCACGGCGACGCGTGCGCGGCGCGGGAGCGGCTTCGGTGACGGCGGCCTCCTCGGCCGGCTGCGTGCCGGACTCCGCGGCGGGCGCCTGGGCGGCGGCCTCGGCGGCGGGGGTCTCGGCAACGACGGTCTCGGCGGCCTCGGCCGGCGCCGGAGCCCCGGCGGGCGCGGACACCCGGCGGGTGGCACGGCGGCGGGTACGGCGCGGCGCGGCGTCCTCGGCGGGCGCGCTCTCCTCGACGGCCGCCTCCTCGGCGGCCACGGCCACCACGGCCTCCGCGGTCTCGGCGGGGGCGGTCGCGGGGACGACGGTCTCGGCGGCCTCGGCCGGTGCCGGAGCCCCGGCGGGCGCGGACGCCCGGCGGGTCGCACGGCGGCGCGTACGCGGGGCGGGGGCCTCGGCGACGGCGGCCTCCTCGGCCTTCTCCGTCTCCTCACCCTCCTGCGCGGTCTCCTCGGTCACCCGGGCCTCCTCGGCCTCGGCCAGGGCCGCCGCGGCGGCCTCGTCGGCCTTCACGTCCTCGTCGGTCCGGACGCCCTCGACGGTCTCCTCCGCCAGCTGTTCGGCGGTCTCCACGGCCGGTATGGCCGGCGCGGTGATCTCGGCCGGGGCCTCGGCGGCGCCGGACGGCGGACCGGCCGGGCGGGAAGCGGCACGGCGCCGGCGTCGCGGCGGCAGGGTGTCGCTGGGGGTGTTGTTCTGTTCTTCGGAACCCTGGGTGGGTTCGGTCGGCTCGAGCATGCGGGTGGGTCTCCCGTCAGGCTCCCGGGCGCCGCGCTGGTCCGGCGCCGATCACAAGGGATCGGTCACCGCTGACGTCCGCGGCTCGCGCGTTGCGCGGTGCCGCCGTCCGGGGCGCGGCCGCCGCACGGGAGCTCTCTGTGTCCTGTCTCGCCGGTTCCGTAGCCCTGTTGCGACGGCCTGGCGAAAGTCTTCTGTGTCGGTGCGCTGCCCGACCCAGGTGGCTCCCGAGTACGAGGGCGGCGCTACGACGTCCGTCCCTGTGCGGAACCTTCCTTACGCCGGCGCCTTCGCGGCGGCAGTCGCATCGGCCGTTGTGAAGGCCTCGGCTGCCTCGCGGTCGGGCGCGAGCGGGTCGGTCACCGCGCCGGTCTCTTCATCGAGCAGCCCCTGCGCCAGCCTGGTCACCGCTGCGGGGACCGGCGGCGCCAGGTCGGCCACGGCGCGGAGACCGGACAGGACGTCGTCGGGTCGTACGGCAGGCGTCACGTGCCGAACAACCAGCCGCAGTATCGCACAGGGCTGGTCGGTCGGCCTATCAGCCGTTTCACTCAGTGTTTCGAGGTGTACGACCGCCGGGCGGGCGTCGAAGGTGCGCACGCCGTTCTTGGTCATGCGCTGGACCTCGACGGACTCGGCGGCGTCGAAGGCCCGGACGGCGCGTTCGGCGTCGGCCGGGTCGACTCCGTCGAGCCGCAGTTCCCACACGGAGGCCGTGAGCCGGTCGGCGAGGCCCGAGGTGCGGGCCTCCACCGCGTCGACGATGTCGAGCCCGGTGGGCAGCGACTCGTCGAGCAGGACTCGCAGCGTCTCCGGTTCCCGCGCCGCGGTGAGCGCGATCTCCAGGTACTCCGCCTCACTACCCGTGCCGGTGGGTGCGGCATTGGCGTACGACACCTTCGGGTGCGGCGTGAACCCGGCCGAGTACGCCATCGGCACCTCGGCACGGCGCAACGCACGCTCGAAGGCGCGCTGGAAGTCACGGTGGCTGGTGAACCGGAGGCGGCCGCGCTTGGTGTAGCGCAGTCGGATGCGCTGCACCGCGGGTGCGGGCGGCGGGCCTTCGGGCTGTCGCTTGCCCAGTGTCGTTCAGTCCTTCGTGAGTCTTGTGACAGGGGTCGTACTGCTATCAAGAGTACGTGTGCCGAGCGGTACCGGTTCCCCCCGGAGCACCGCTTCCCTCTCCCGGGGCGGAACCCGTGCCGGGTCCCGGGGCTCTCCGAACAGCATCCGCCGCACGTCGGCGCGCGTCTGCCGGACCGTCTCGCGCGCGGAGGCGAGGGCCTGCCGGGTCGCCCGGCCCACGGCGCGCGCGGCCTCGGCGGCGGGCCGCAGGACGACCTCGCGCACGACGTGCCCGACCGGTGTGAGGACGGTCCGGTACACCCAGCGCGCCGGCTCCACGAAGACCCACCGGAAGAGCGCGGCGAGGAAGCGGCCGACGGCGAGCGAGAGGTGCCCGGCGATCCGCCAGGCGTGCCCGAGCGCGTCCCCGACCTCCCGCGCGACGACACCGAGGAACCGGCCGACAGGGGCGAGCACCCAGCGCCAGAGCGCCAGCGCGGGCAGCACCAGCAGCACGCGGACGGTCCAGTACACGGCCACCCCGAGCCCCGTGGCCAGGAGCCCGAGCAGCCGCAGCACCCCTCGCCCACCCCAGGCGAACGCCCGTCCGACGGGCGCGAGGATCCACTCGTACACCCAGAGGGCGGGCACGACGGCCAGATACCGCACCAGCCACAGGACCGCGTGCCCGGCGGGCGTCAGCACGCGCGCGTACAGCCGGGCGAGCCCGGCGCCCGCCCCCCGCGCCAGCCACAGGACGGCGTGCCCCACCGGAGTGAGGACGTACCGGTGGAGGGAGACGACGGGGACCACCAGCAGCACCCGCCCGAGCCGGACCAGCGCCCCGCCGGCCGGCACGAGGACGTACCGCCACAGCCCCACCAGCGGCAGGACCAACACGACCCGCCCCAGCCACAGCACCGCCCGCCCGACCGGCCGCAGCAACGTGTCCGTCAGGAACCGCCCGGCGACGACCAGCACGTCCCAGACCATCCGCACGGGCACGACGACCACCAGCACCACGATCCGCACGGGCAACCGGATCGCGACGACGAGACACCCTTCCGGCTGCGCAGTTCCGGCGGCCGATTTCTGCAGGTCCATACACCTACAGACGCCGAACCGGGTCCCCTGGATGCACGGAACCGACCACCCGCCGGCACCATCCGGGCAGCGGTGATCACCCGTCGCCGGCGACGCGTTCGCCGGTGGCGGCATCGATCGCGATGTCACGCGTACCACTGCCGACGAGCCAGACCGGCCGCCACTCGCCCCCGACCTTCTGGGCGAGGAGCGAGGCGGACTCGGCCGGCAGGCCTGTCACCTTCTCCGCCAGGGTCCTGGCCTCGGCCTCATCGAGGGTGGCGGGTGCGAGTGCCGGATCGTCGACGGTTCTCGCCGAAAACCCGACGACTCGTCCCGTGGCGGCCATGGTGAGGTCCAGACGCATGGGCATCATGACCTCGTCCGTGTAGCGCCGGTACACCACCACGTAGGTCTTCGTCGGACCCTCACCGATGGAACGGATCCGCCGTTCGCTGCCGACGACGTTCTTCGGGAACCACCTGCGAGCGAACTGTTCGGCGGCCGCGGTGACTTGTTCCTCGCTGAGGCCGCCCTCGTCTCCGCGGGCGTCCGAGGACCTGGCGCTCTCCAGGGTCTTCTGCGGCCATGTGCCCGAGATACTGCCGCGGTTCGTCCGAGCGGTGATCGTCAGGCGATCGCCGTCCTTCCTGGTCGCCGTCTCGCGCACCTGGGTGTCCCGCCCGAAGACGCCCCGGGCCACGCCCGCGATCCACTCGTCGGCTTGGACGGCGGAGTCGGCGAGACCTCGCCTCCGGTCGTCCATCGCGACGACGTCGACCGCGTCGATCCGGTACTGGAAGACGCCTCCGACGACCGACACGGCGACCACGGCGAGCGACAACCCCCATGCGAGGTCCCGCACGGGCCTACCCGGCGATTGCCGCCGCCGGTACAGCCACAGCGCCCCCACCAGCGAGCCCAGCACCGACCCCGCCGTGTTCGCCGCGAGGTCCGTCACGCTGCACGAACGGCCCAGATGCCCCACCGACTGGGCGAGTTCCACCGCCCCGCTGAGGGCTCCGAACGCGGCCGCGACCGTCACCGGTCTCCTGAAGAGGAGAACGGCCAGAAACGCACCAGGTGCGAAGAGTGCGATGTTCAGCAGCGAACCCGCCGACGTGAACACATGAGCGGGCATCCCGGTGTCGCACTGCGAGGGCTCCAATCCGGCGCTGCCCGGCAGCAGAGTCACGGCACCGATCCCGGCCACGTAGGCGGCGAGAGCCGTCCGCAAGGGCCACGGTTTGTTCCTGGCCCTGGCCACAAAGGCCGTGGGGACCGCGACCGAGACAGCGAGGACCAAGAAGGAGACGATCAGGCCGGGCACGGCGGAGACGGACGCTTCGATCACAGGGGGCCTTCGGAGACGCGCAGCCGGGGGGAGGGTCGGACACCCCGGCTGCTGAGGGATGCCGTGGTGACAAGCTCAGTAGCTGACCGTGCGGTTGAAGCCGGTGATGTTGAGTTTGACGCCCTTCACGCTCTTAAGCGTCGTGGGGTACTCTCCCCGAGCCGTCTGGCCGGGTTGTACGTCGGTCTCCAGCTGGGATCCGTTCGTCAGTCGGGTGCCACTGGCATCGACCGCCTCCCAGTCCCATGCGTAGTCGGACTTCTCGCTGCTGCTGTTCCTGATCGTCCAAACGACCCAGATGTTGGTGAGACCGGCCGCTGAACGGTCGTCCAGCTGGAAGCTGATCAGGTCCGCTCGCTCGCTCCGGGGTTCCTGGGTCTTTGCCTGCGGCGTCCGCGGGGAGGTGGTCCCGCTGGGTGCCGGGGTGGTGGCCTCGTCGCCGTCTTCCCCGGCGATCACCAGCACGGCCACGACGATGACCAGCACCGCGGCCAGGGCGCCGGCGCAGCCCCAGAGACAGCCGCGGCCCCGCCGCTTCCTGCCCGGCGGGCCAGGAGGAGGGCCGCTGCCCGGGTTTCCCCACCGAGGACCACCTGCGGCCGGTTCGCTCATGGGCGTGCCCACCTCCTCCTTGGCGCGTATCACCACGCTAGGAAGCCGGGAGAGGCCTCGCGAACCGGGTGCGGCCACTCAGGCGACAGGTGCCTGAGTGGCCGCTCACCGCGTCACGCCCCGGGCTCAGCCGGTCGGGGCCGGGTTCTTCACCGTCAGGGGGAGCAGCTTCTTGCCCGTCGGGCCGATCTGGATGGTCGTGTCCATCGCGGGGCACACGCCGCAGTCGAAGCACGGGGTCCAGCGGCAGTCCTCGACCTCCGTCTCGTCGAGGGCGTCCTGCCAGTCCTCCCAGAGCCAGTCCTTGTCGAGACCGGAGTCCAGGTGGTCCCAGGGCAGGACCTCCTCGTAGGTGCGCTCACGGGTCGTGTACCAGTCGACGTCGACGCCGAAGGGGGCGAGGGCCTTGTCGGCGGACTGCATCCAGCGGTCGTACGAGAAGTGCTCGCGCCAGCCGTCGAAGCGGCCGCCGTCCTCGTAGACCGCGCGGATCACGGCGCCGATGCGGCGGTCGCCGCGGGAGAGCAGGCCCTCGACGATGCCGGGCTTGCCGTCGTGGTAGCGGAAGCCGATCGAGCGGCCGTACTTCTTGTCGCCGCGGATCTTGTCGCGGAGCTTCTCCAGGCGGGCGTCCGTCTCCTCGGCGGAGAGCTGCGGCGCCCACTGGAAGGGGGTGTGCGGCTTGGGCACGAAGCCGCCGATCGACACCGTGCAGCGGATGTCGTTGGAGCGGGAGACCTCGCGGCCCTTCTGGATGACGTTCATCGCCATGTCGGCGATCTGCAGGACGTCCTCGTCGGTCTCGGTCGGCAGGCCGCACATGAAGTACAGCTTCACCTGGCGCCAGCCGTTGCCGTAGGCCGTCGCGACGGTGCGGATCAGGTCCTCTTCCGAGACCATCTTGTTGATGACCTTGCGCATGCGCTCGGAGCCGCCCTCGGGGGCGAAGGTGAGGCCGGAGCGACGGCCGTTCCTGGTCAGCTCGTTCGCCAGGTCGACGTTGAACGCGTCCACGCGGGTGGAGGGGAGGGACAGGCCGATCTTGTCCTCCTCGTAGCGGTCCGCGAGTCCCTTGGCGATGTCGCCGATCTCGCTGTGGTCGGCGCTCGACAGCGAGAGCAGGCCCACCTCCTCGAAGCCCGTCGCCTTCAGGCCCTTCTCGACCATGTCGCCGATGCCCGTGATGGAGCGCTCGCGCACCGGGCGGGTGATCATGCCGGCCTGGCAGAAGCGGCAGCCGCGGGTGCAGCCGCGGAAGATCTCCACCGACATGCGCTCGTGGACCGTCTCGGCCAGCGGGACGAGGGGCTGCTTGGGGTAGGGCCACTCGTCGAGGTCCATGACCGTGTGCTTGGACACGCGCCACGGGACGCCCGAGCGGTTCGGGACCACGCGGGAGATACGGCCGTCCGGCAGGTACTCCACGTCGTAGAACGCCGGGATGTACACCCCGCCGGTCTTCGCGAGACGGAGGAGGACCTCCTCGCGGCCGCCGGGCCGGCCCTCCGCCTTCCACTCACGGATGATCTTCGTCATGTCGAGCACGGCCTGCTCGCCGTCACCGATGATCGCCGCGTCGACGAAGTCGGCGATCGGCTCGGGGTTGAAGGCCGCGTGGCCGCCCGCGAGGACGATCGGGTCGTCGAGCGTGCGGTCCTTGGACTCCAGCGGGATGCCGGCCAGGTCCAGCGCCGCGAGCATGTTGGTGTACCCGAGCTCCGTGGAGAAGGACAGGCCGAACACGTCGAAGGCCTTCACCGGGCGGTGGCTGTCGACCGTGAACTGCGGGACGGCGTGCTCCCGCATCAGCGCCTCCAGGTCGGGCCACACGCTGTACGTGCGCTCGGCGAGGACGCCCTCCTGCTCGTTCAGCACCTCGTACAGGATCATGACGCCCTGGTTGGGCAGGCCGACCTCGTACGCGTCCGGGTACATGAGCGCCCAGCGGACGTCGCAGGACTCCCAGGGCTTGACCGTGGAGTTGAGCTCGCCTCCGACGTACTGGATCGGCTTCTGCACGTGCGGGAGCAAGGCTTCGAGCTGTGGGAAGACCGACTCGACAGACATCGCGGGGTTACCTTCGTGAGCTGAGCTGACAGGACAGGGGTGACCATCAAGCCTAACGCGCCCCGACGGCTCCCCCGCCCCGCCCGAACCCGCCCCGCCCGAACCCGGCCCGGCCGAACCCGGCCCGGACCTTCACGGACCCCGGCCTAGACGTTCATCGACCCGTACGTCTTCTTCCACTCGGCCGGCACCGCCTCCTCGACCCGTTCGGCGCGCCGCTCCTCGCGGCCGTACAGCACCCCGTACGTGAAGGCGCTCTCCCCCGCCGCGTGCGCCACGGCGGACAGCTCGCGCAGGGTCGTACGGGCCATGACGCTGTCCTGGTGGTCGCCGAGCAGGCTCTGGAGCGACTTCATGGACTTGACCAGGTCCTTCGCCGGGCTGCCGAGGGCGGGCCCGGCCGCCTCCGCCGCGTACCGTGTCCGCTTGGCCTTCTTGCGGGCCTCGTGCAGCGCGAGATCGCGGTCGGTGCCGGGCGGCTGCGCCATGGCCTCCTCGACGAGCGCGGCCACCTTCCCGAAGTCCTTGCGTACGGCCTTGGCGAGCACCTTCCGCGGTTTCCCCGCGGCGGCCTTCCGCAGCGGCGGGTCGGCGACCAGCGCGTCCAGGGTGTCGAGGAGCGCCAGATAGCGCGGGGAGTCCAGGACGCCGAGCAGCCGGCGCCGGGAGCCGCGCTCGCCGGCCTTCGCCCAGGTCCGCAGCCGCTCGTGGACCGGGCCGGAGACCAGTGGGGCGGGCAGGTCGTCGAGGGCCGCGCCGAGCCGCTCGGCCAGCACCTCGTGGTCGCGGCCCACGCCCAGTTCCCCGGCCAGCCACTTCAGCTCGACGCCGATCGGGTCGGTGGCCTCCCGGTCGAGGACCGTGCGGAAGGAGCGGAGCGTGCTGCGCAGCCGGCGGGTGGCGACCCGCATGTCGTGCACCGACTCCTCGGCGTCCTGGCGCACCGCCGGGTCCTGTTCGACGATCGCGTCCCGCTGGGCGCGCAGATACGCCTGGATGTGGTCCCCGGCGGTGACCGGCTCGGCGGGTCCCCCGTCGCCGGGCCGCGGCTGCCCGCCCTTCGTCTCCGCGAGTGCGCGCGCCAGCTTCGACGCGGACCTCGACGGTCGTACGCCCGCCTTGCGCAGCCGTTTCTCCACCTTGTCGAGGAGGGCCGGGTCACCGCCGTCGGCCAGCTCCACCTCGATCTCGCTCCACTGCGCGCTCCCTTCCCCGCCGAACAGCCGCTCCGCGCGTACGGTGTCGACGCTCGCCTCGGCGAGCAGCCGGCCTCCGGCGTCCACCAGGTCCCGGACGTCCCGGGCGGAACGCAGCCGGACCACGGGCACCAGCTGCCCTTCACGCACTCGGGAGCGGACGAGCCCGGCGAGTTCGTCGGGGACGGTGTCGGAGAGCGGGGCCCGGATCTCGTCGCGGACGCCCGGGCCGACGGGGAGTTTCAGGTGCCATCCGGCGTCGGAGCCGCCCGTGCGGCGGCGCAGGGTGATGGAGGCCGAGGCCAGGCGCAGGTCGGACGTGTCCCAGTAGACCGCGTCCAGTTCGGCTGTGCCCTTGTCGAGGACGGTCGCGACCCCGGCGACGCCGGTGAGGTCGGGCAGCCCGCTGTCGTCGGATTCGTACTTGCGCTCGATCTCGCGTTTCGTCTCCGCCATGAAATGAATCTAGTCGCACTCGGGCCCGGAGGGCAGTGCCCACCGGGCCCGAGAAGGGACCGAAAGTGCGGAAACCGGAGGAGGCGCGCGCGTCTACGCGGACATCGGCCGCTGCACCCGAATGGACTGCAGCAGCCCCACCGCCACCCACACCGCGAACATCGACGTGCCGCCGTACGACACGAACGGCAGCGGCAGACCGGTCACCGGCATGATGCCGAGGGTCATCCCGATGTTCTCGAACGACTGGAACGCGAACCACGCCACGATCCCGGCGGCGACGATCGTGCCGTACAGCTCGGTCGTCTCGCGGGCGATGCGGCAGGCGCGCCACAGGACCACGCCCAGCAGCACGATGATCAGGCCCGCGCCGACGAAGCCCAGCTCCTCGCCGGCGACCGTGAAGACGAAGTCCGTCTGCTGCTCGGGGACGAACTGGCCGGTGGTCTGCGAGCCCTGGAACAGGCCCGCGCCCGTCAGGCCGCCCGAACCGATCGCGATGCGGGCCTGGTTGGTGTTGTAGCCGACGCCGGCCGGGTCGAGGCTGGGGTTGGCGAAGGCGGCGAAGCGGGCGATCTGGTAGTCGTCCAGGATGTGCAGCTGCCAGACGGCGAGCGCGCCCGCCGCGCCCGCGCCGAGCAGTCCGAAGACCCAGCGGTTGGAGGCGCCGGAGGCCAGCAGCACGCCCAGCACGATCATCACCATCACCATGACCGACCCGAGGTCGGGCATGAGCATCACGATCAGCATCGGGACGGCGGCGAGGCCGAGGGCCTGCACGACCGTGCGGTGGTCCGGGTACGGCTTGTCGCCCGCGTCGACCCGTGCCGCGAGCAGCATGGCCATGCCCAGGATGATCGTGATCTTCACGAACTCGGAGGGCTGGAGCGAGAAGCCGCCGCCGAGCACGATCCAGGAGTGGGCGCCGTTGACCGTGGAGCCCAGTGGCGTCAGCACCAGCAGGATGCCGAGGAGCGAGAGGCCGTAGAGGACCGGCACCGCGTTGCGCAGGGTGCGGTGGCCGAGCCAGACGGTGCCGATCATCAGGGCGAGTCCGATGCCGGTGTTCATCAGATGCCGGATCAGGAAGTAGTACGGGTCGCCCTGGTTGATCTCGGTGCGGTTGCGGGTCGCGGAGAAGACCAGCACCGAGCCGATCAGCGAGAGGGCGACGGCCGCCAGCAGTATCGGCCAGTCCAGCCGCCGGGCCAGCGAGTCACGGGCGAAGACCCGCGTCCAGCCGGCCCGCCGGGGCCCGTATCCGGAGACGGAGAAGCTGTTGGCGCCGGTCATGTGAGCGACCTCCGGCTGCTCGCCCTGCGGCCGCCGGGCCTGCGGCTGCCGGTCCCTGCGCAGCCCGTCCGCCGTCGTCGTCTGCGGGTGTTCTGGTTGGTGGTGTTCTGCTGCGTGGTCCCGGCCGGCTGCGACGCGTCCGGCTCCGGCGTGCCCTGCTGGCTCACGCGCTGGTCGTCGGCCGGGTCCTTGGCGACCTTCGGGGACTTGATCGTGCCGTCCGTCCGGATCGTCGGCAGGCCCTTCTGCGGGGTGGGCAGCAGCGCGTTCTTCTTGTCGATCGAGCCGTCCGCGGCGACGCCGTACAGCGCGTTGTAGATGTGGCGCACGGCCTCACCGGAGGCGCCCGAACCGGTACCGGCCTGAGCGATCGTCATGATGACCGTGTAGTCCTTGCTGTAGGTGGCCAGCCAGGAGGTGGTCTGCTTGCCGTAGACCTCGGCGGTACCGGTCTTGGCGTGCAGCTCGATCTGGTCCTGCGGCCAGCCGCCGAACTTCCACGCGGCCGTACCCCGGGTGACCACGCCCGCGAGGGCGTCGTCCATGCCCGCCAGGGTCGCCTTGCCGATCGGCAGCTTGCCGACCTTGGTGGGCTTGATCTCCTCGACGCTCTTGCCGTCGGCGCTGACGATCGCCTTGCCGATGGTCGGCTGGTACATGGTGCCGCCGTTGGCGAGGGCGCCGTAGATCACGGCCTCCTGGATCGGCGTGACGAGGGTGTCGCCCTGGCCGATGGAGTAGTTGATCTCGTCACCGGCGCGCATCTTGTTGCCCTCGAGGCAGTTCTCGTACGCGATCTTCTCGACGTAACTGCCGTTCTTCTTGCCGGACTTGCACCAGGCGTCCTTGTTGGCCTTCCAGTAGGACTCCTTCCACTGGCGGTCCGGGACGCGGCCGGTGACCTCGTTGGGCAGGTCGACGCCGGTCTCCTTGCCGAGGCCGAACTGGTGGGCCGCCTTGAAGAAGTAGTCCTTGGGCTGGCCCTTCTTCGGGTTGATGCCGCCGTCCTTCTTCCACTCGCTGTGCGCGAGGCTGTAGAAGACGGTGTCGCAGGAGACCTCGAGGGCGCGGCCGAGCGGGATGGGGCCGAAGCTCTCCCCCTCGAAGTTGTTGAAGACCTGACCGCCGACCGAGTACGAACTCGTGCACGGGTAGCGGCCGTCGAAGTCGTAGCCGGCCTCGACCGCGGCGGCCGTGGAGACCACCTTGAACGTCGAGCCGGGCGCGGCCTGACCCTGTATGGCCCTGTTCAGCAGCGGGTAGTCGGAGTTCTTCCCGGTGAGCTTCTTGTAGTCCTTGGCGGAGATGCCGCCCACCCAGACGTTCGGGTCGTAGGTCGGGGCGGAGGCCATGGCGACGATCCGGCCGGTCTTGGCCTCCATCACGACGACGGCGCCGGAGTCGGCCTTGTAGTTGGTGCCGGTGATCTTGTCGAACTGCTGGCGGGCGACCTTCATCGCGTTGTTCAGCTCGTACTCGGCGACGCGCTGGACGCGGGAGTCGATGCTGGTGACGAGGTTGGAGCCGGGCTCGGCCGCGTCCGCCTCGGCCTGGCCGATGACCCGGCCGAGGTTGTCGACCTCGTAGCGGGTGACGCCGGCCTTGCCGCGCAGCACCTTGTCGTACTGCCGCTCCAGGCCGGAGCGGCCGACCATGTCGGAGCGCAGATAGGGCGAGTCGGTGTCCTGGGCCTGGGTGATCTCCTCGTCGGTGACCGGGGAGAGGTAGCCGAGGACCTGGGCGGTGTTGGCCTTGCCGGGGCTCGGGTAGCGGCGCACGGCCTCCGGTTCCGCGGTGATGCCGGGGAAGTCCTCGGCGCGCTCACGGATCTGCAGGGCCTGCTTGGCGGTGGCCTCGTCGGTGATGGGGATCGGCTGGTACGGCGAGCCGTTCCAGCAGGGCTGGGGCGTCTTGGCGTCGCACAGGCGGACCTTCTGCTGGACCTCCGTGGGGTCCATGCCGAGGACGCCGGCGAGCTTGGTCAGGACGGCCTTGCCGTCGTCCGCCTGCTTCAGCAGGTCGGTACGGGAGGCGGAGACCACCAGCCGTGTCTCGTTGTCGGCGAGGGGCACTCCGCGCGCGTCCAGGATGGAGCCGCGCACGGCGGGCTCGACGACCTGCTGGACGTGGTTGCCGGAGGCCTCCTTGGCGTACTCCGCGCCCTCGCGGATCTGGAGGTACCACAGGCGCCCGCCGAGGGTGCCGAGGAGGGAGAGCACCAGGATCTGGATCACGACGAGCCGGATCTGGACCCGTGGCGTCCGGCCGGTCTCGGGAATGTTGGTCACTGTGCTGCCTCCCCCTCTCGGATCTGTGCACGAGTCATATACGAAGGACCTGTGAGGCCCGACGGCGCTGCCCTCACAGCCGCTTGACCCCCTTGATGCGGCCCGCCCGGGTCGCCCGTGACCTGGCCGCCCGCAGCTTCAGGCCGCCGCGCTGGCCGCCGATCCGCAGGCCCGTCCCGGAGGACAGCCAGCCGGAGGACAGGTCCGGCGTCGTGGACGCGGAACCGGTCTCGGCGAGCGGGTCGTTCTCGGCGCGCCGGGCCAGGAACATGATCCCGGGGACGACGAACGGGGCGAGCAGCAGGTCGTACAGGGCGGCGGAGAAGAGCAGTCCGGTGAGGCCGACGTGTCGGGCGGCGGTGTCGCCGACGAGGGCGCCCACACCCGCGTACAGCAGGGTGGAGCCGACGGCCGCGGCGACCACCACGACCATCGGGCCGGTGGCCGACTTGACCTGGCCGTTCTCGGGCTTGACGAGCCCGGCGAGGTAGCCGATCACACACAGCACGAGGGCGTAGCGCCCGGCGGCGTGGTCGGCGGGCGGCGCGAGGTCGGCGAGGAGTCCGGCGCCGAAGCCGATGAGGGCGCCGCCGACATGGCCGTAGACCAGGGCGAGGCCGAGGACGGTGAGGAGCAGGAGGTCGGGGACGGCGCCCGGGAGATGGAGGCGGGCGAGGACGCTCACCTGGATCACCAGGGCGACGACGACCAGCGGGACGGAGAGCAGGATCCGGTTGACGCGCATGGGGGTGTCAGCTCCTACTGCTGCTCTTGCTGGCCGTCGGCGTTCGGGGTCACCGTGACGGTGACCGTGGGGGTGGGCACCGGCTTGGGCTTGGCCGGGAGCACGGTGTCGCGGGGGTCCTTCTTCGGGGCCTCGACGACCACTCCGACGATGTCGAGCTTGGTGAAGCCGACGTACGGGGTGACGTAGAGGGTGCGGGTGAGGTCGCCGCCGGAGGGGTCGACGCGGGAGACCACACCGACCGGGACGCCGGGCACGAAGGGCTTGTCGGCCTGTGAGCCGAAGGTGACGAGCCGGTCGCCCTTCTTCACGTCCGCCTTGCCGTTGAGGAGTTCGACGCGCAGCGGGCTGTCGCCCTGCCCGGAGGCGAAGCCCAGCTCGTCGTTGCCCTCCATCCGGGTGCCGACGGTGAAGTCGGGGTCGTTGGCGAGCAGCACGGTCGCGGTGTTCGGGCCGACGGTGGTGACGCGCCCGACGAGCCCGTCGCCGTTCAGGACGGTCATGTCGCGCTTGATGCCGTCGCTCGCGCCCACGTCGATGGTGATGGTCCAGGAGAAGCCCTGGGCCGCTCCGATCGCGATGACCTCCGCGCCCTTGATGCCGTACTGGCCCTCGCCCGCGACCTTCAGCATCTTGTCGAGCTGGTCGAGCCGGCTGCGGTTGCGGTCGTCGCTGCCCAGCTTCGCCTTGAGGGCCGCGTTCTCCTTCTCCAGCTCCGCGAGCCGGTCGTGGCGCTCACCGGAGTCGCGTACCGCCGAGACGGCGTTGCCGACGGGGTTCACCGCCGACGACACTCCGTCCTCGATCGGGCCGAAGACCGCGGCCGCGGCCTGCCGGGCACCGTCGACCGGGGAGTCCTCGCCGCCACGGATGTCCACCGTGATCAGCGCGAACGCGACGGCGATCAGCAGCACCAGGAGCAGCCGGCTCTCTCGTGTGTCCCTCACGTGCGGCGGCCGTGCCCTTCCTCGATAGAGAAATCACTACTCAGGAATTCGGGTAGCCCCGGGCCAGGATGACCAAGGGCGCTTTGTGGGAGCTTATGCCTCAATATCAACGATCCGCCGCACGAGAGGAGATCGTCTCGTACGGCGGAACCGAAGCGTTACGTCATCTGCGGGGCGCGGCGTCCAGGACCTGCTGGAGCGCCTCGAACTCCTCGACGCACTTGCCGGAACCGAGCGCGACGCTGTCCAGCGGGTCCTCGGCGATGTGGATCGGCATGCCGGTCTCCCGCCGCAGCCGCTCGTCCAGACCGCGCAGCAGCGCGCCGCCGCCGGTCAGAACGATGCCGCGGTCCATGATGTCGCCGGACAGCTCGGGCGGACATTTGTCGAGGGTGGTCTTCACGGCGTCGACGATCGCGTTGACCGGCTCCTCGATCGCCTTGCGCACCTCGGCGGCCGAGACGACGACGGTCTTGGGCAGACCGGAGACGAGGTCCCGGCCACGGATTTCGGTGTGCTCGTCGGAGTCGAGGTCGTACGCCGAGCCGATGGTGATCTTGATCTGCTCGGCCGTCCGCTCACCCAGAAGGAGGCTGTACTCCTTCTTGATGTGCTGGATGATCGCGTTGTCCAGCTCGTCGCCCGCGACGCGGATGGACTGGGCGGTGACGATGCCGCCGAGCGAGATGACCGCGACCTCCGTGGTGCCGCCGCCGATGTCCACCACCATGTTGCCCGTGGCCTCGTGGACCGGCAGGCCGGAGCCGATGGCCGCGGCCATGGGCTCCTCGATGATGTGCACCTGCCGGGCGCCGGCCTGGGTCGACGCCTCGATGACGGCACGGCGCTCGACGCCCGTGATGCCCGACGGCACACAGACGACGACCCGCGGACGAGCCAGATACCGCCGCTTGTGGATCTTCAGGATGAAGTAGCGGAGCATCCGCTCGGTGATCTCGAAGTCGGCGATCACACCGTCCTTCAGCGGCCGCACGGCAACGATGTTGCCGGGCGTGCGCCCGATCATCTTCTTCGCTTCGGCGCCGACCGCGAGGATGCCACCGGTGTTGGTGTTGATCGCGACGACGGACGGCTCGTTGAGTACGATCCCGCGACCCCTGACGTACACCAGCGTGTTGGCGGTCCCGAGGTCGACAGCCATGTCACGGCCGATGAACGACATTGAGTTCCCCATCAGGATTCGACTGGCCTTCCCATGAGCTTTTGAGGGCTTTTCAGGTCGGCGAAGTGGGTGCTGTGACGTGAAGGCTTCCATCGTAGACGCGCCTTCACGGACACTGCGGAAGGGTCCTGGCCATTGTCAGCAGATGCTGTGTGGGTTCGCTTCCGGAGACGGGCGTTCGGGGAGTCTCGTTCCCTCGATCGCCCGTCTCAGTCGTCCGTGGGCGTTATGCGCGGCCCGGGAAGAAGATCTTGACCTCGCGCTCCGCGGACTCCTCGGAGTCGGACGCGTGGATCAGGTTCTCGCGGACGATCACACCGTAGTCGCCGCGGATGGAGCCGGGCGCGGCGGCGATCGGGTCGGTGGGTCCGGCCAGCGCGCGCAGGCCCTCGATGACCCGCTCGCCCTCGACGATCAGCGCGACGACCGGGCCGGACGCCATGAACTCCACCAGCGGCTCGTAGAACGGCTTGCCCTTGTGCTCCCCGTAGTGCTGCTCCAGCGTGTCCTGGTCCAGCGTGCGCAGCTCCAGCGCGGTGATCTGCCAGCCGGCCTTGCGCTCGATACGGCTGATGATCTCGCCGGTCAGGCCACGACGGACGGCGTCGGGCTTGAGGAGGACGAGGGTGCGCTGGCTCACGGGGGCTCCTTACGACTGCTGGTGTGCACTACTGCCGGGGTGCGGTGGGACGAGATTACAGGGCGTGTCCGTGAACCTGTCACACAGCGTCAGCAGGATCCGCTCCCGATCCGCTCAGGAGGCGCCGGCCTGCGCGGCGAAGCGGGCCTTCGCCTCGTCGACCTTGCGTCCGTAGTGCACCGACGCCCACCACAGGCCCGCGAAGAGCACCCCGATGATGAACATCATCGGGACGAAGAACCCGGACGCGACCAGCGCGATCTGGAGCGCCCAGCCGAGGGCGACGCCCGCGGGCCGGGTGACCGCGCCGCACAGCAGGACGCTGAGGAACATCGCGATCCCGCAGACCGTCCACACCGTGGAGGTGGTCAGATCGGGGTCCTTCATGGCGACCAGACCGGCGAAGCCGATGATGAAGAACTCGCCGATCAGGGTCGAGGAACAGAGCGTACGCATGGCTTGGTTCTCAGCCCTTCCCCAGGAGCAGTCGGGCCTCGCCGACCGTGATGACGGATCCGGTGACCAGCACGCCGCCGCCGGCGAACTCGCCCTCCTCCTCGGCGAGGGTGATCGCCGCCTCCAGGGCGTCGGGCAGCCGCGGCTCGACCTGGACGCGCTCGTCGCCGAACACCTCGACGGCGATCGCGGCCAGTTCGTCGGCGTCCATGGCGCGGTGGCTGGAGTTCTGGGTGACGACGATCTCCGCGAAGATCGGTTCGAAGGCCTCCAGGACACCCCGCACGTTCTTGTCGCCGCTGGCCCCGACCACGCCGATCAGCCGGCTGAAGTCGAAGGCCTCCCCGATCGCCTCGGCGGTCACCCGCGCGCCGGCCGGGTTGTGGGCGGCGTCCAGCACGACGGTCGGTGAGCGCCGCACGACTTCGAGGCGGCCGGGAGAGGACACGGCCGCGAACGCCTTGCGGACCGTGTCGAGGTCGAGCGGCTCGGGACGCTGGGAGCCGACGCCGAAGAACGCCTCGACGGCGGCGAGCGCGACGGCCGCGTTGTGCGCCTGGTGCGCGCCGTGCAGCGGAAGGTACACCTCGGGGTACTCGCCGCCCAGCCCGCGCAGGGTGACCAGCTGCCCGCCGACGGCGACCTGCCGCGAGACGACGCCGAACTCCAGGCCCTCCCGGGCCACCGTCGCGTCGACCTCGACGGCCTTCTTCAGCAGCACCTGGGCCGCGTCGACCGGCTGCTGGGCCAGGATGACCGTCGCGTCCGGCTTGATGATCCCGCCCTTCTCCCCCGCGATCTCGGCCGGCGTCTCGCCCAGCCGGTCGGTGTGGTCGAGGTCGATGGGCGTGACCACGGCGACGTCGCCGTCGATGACGTTGGTGGCGTCCCAGGAGCCGCCCATGCCGACCTCGACGACGGCGACGTCCACCGGGGCGTCCGCGAAGGCGGCGTACGCCATGCCGGTCAGCACCTCGAAGAAGGACAGCCGGAACTCCTGCTGCGCGTCGACCATCTCGATGTACGGCTTGATGTCCTGGTACGTCTCGATGAACCGCTCGGCCGAGACCGGCGCCCCGTCGAGGCTGATCCGCTCGGTGACGGACTGCACGTGGGGGGAGGTGTAGCGGCCGGTGCGCAGTTCGAAGGCGCCGAGCAGGGACTCGATCATGCGGGCGGTGGAGGTCTTGCCGTTCGTCCCCGTGATGTGGATCGAGGGGTACGAGCGCTGCGGCTCGCCCAGGACGTCCATCAGGGCGGCGATCCGGCCGACGGACGGCTCCAGCTTGGTCTCGCCCCAGCGGGTGGCCAGCTCCGCCTCGACCTCGCGCAGGGCCTTGTCGACCTCGGGGTCCTCGGGGCGCGTCGGTACGTCGGAGCTCGGCGGGCCGCCCTGGGTGCGCAGGGTGCGGCTGCCGGCCTCGATCACCGCGAGATCGGGGTCGCGGTCGGTCTCGGCCTCGATGATCTCGTCGAAGGGGTCGTGGTCGCCGTTGGGGGGGAGCTCGGTCACGGGGCCAGTCTACGGAGGCGCACCGACAGACGTGGGCGAAGGCCCCCGTGACCGTGCTCGCGGTCCCGGGGGCCTTCACTCTCGCGTACGAACCCTCACGCCTGGGGCAGGCGCTCCAGCTGGGACTGGATGCGGGCGATGTCCTCGTCCGCCTTGGCGAGACGGGTGCGGATCTTGTCCACGACGTTGTCCGGGGCCTTGGCGAGGAAGGCCTCGTTGCCGAGCTTGGCGCTCGCCTGGGCCTTCTCCTTCTCGGCCGCCGCGAGGTCCTTGGCGAGGCGCTTGCGCTCCGCCGCCACGTCGATCGTGCCGGACAGGTCCAGCGCGACCGTGGCACCGGCGACCGGCAGGGTGGCCGTCGCCGAGAAGGCCTCGCCCTCCGGCTGCAGGCGCAGCAGCTGGCGGATGGCCGCCTCGTGCGCCGCGAACGGAGTGCCGTCCAGCTCCAGCCGGGCCGGGACGCGCTGGCCGGGCTGCAGACCCTGGTCGGCGCGGAAGCGGCGGACCTCGGTGACGACCGACTGGAGGTTCTCGATCTCCCGCTCGGCGGCCGCGTCCCGGAAGCCCGAGTCGACCGGCCACTCGGCGACGACGACCGACTCGCCGCCGGTCAGCGTGGTCCACAGGGTCTCGGTGACGAACGGGACCACCGGGTGCAGCAGCCTGAGGGTGACGTCGAGGACCTCGCCGAGGACCCGCTTGCTGACCTCGGCCGCCTCGCCGCCGGCCTGGAACGTCGTCTTGGACAGCTCGACGTACCAGTCGAAGACCTCGTCCCAGGCGAAGTGGAACAGCGCGTCGGAGAGCTTCGCGAACTGGAAGTCCTCGTAGAACGCGTCGACTTCGGCGACGACGGAGTTCAGGCGGGAGAGGATCCAGCGGTCGGTCGCCGACATCGCCGACGGGTCCGGCAGCGGGCCCTCGACCGTCGCGCCGTTCATCAGCGCGAAGCGGGTCGCGTTCCAGATCTTGTTGGCGAAGTTGCGGGAGCCCTGGACCCAGTCCTCGCCGATCGGGACGTCGACGCCGGGGTTGGCGCCCCGGGCGAGGGTGAAGCGCAGGGCGTCGCTGCCGTACTTGTCCATCCAGTCCAGCGGGTTGACCGCGTTGCCGAAGGACTTCGACATCTTCTTGCCGAACTGGTCGCGGACCATGCCGTGCAGGGCGATGGTGTGGAACGGCGGGGTGCCGTCCATCGCGTACAGGCCGAACATCATCATCCGGGCGACCCAGAAGAAGAGGATGTCGTAGCCGGTGACCAGGACGGAGTTCGGGTAGAACTTCGCGAGCGACTCGGTCCGTTCGGGCCAGCCGAGCGTGGAGAACGGCCACAGGCCGGAGGAGAACCAGGTGTCGAGGACGTCGGTGTCCTGGTGCCAGCCCTCGCCGGCCGGTGCCTCGTCGTCGGGTCCGACGCAGACGACCTCGCCGTTCGGGCCGTACCAGACCGGGATGCGGTGGCCCCACCACAACTGCCGCGAGATGCACCAGTCGTGGAGGTTGTCGACCCAGTCGAAGTACCGCTTCTCCATCTCCTGCGGGTGGATCTTGACGCGGCCGTCGCGGACGGCGTCACCGGCGGCCTTCGCCAGCGGGCCGACCTTGACCCACCACTGCATGGACAGGCGCGGCTCGATGGTGGTCTTGCAGCGCGAGCAGTGGCCGACGGAGTGGACGTAGGGCCGCTTCTCGGCGACGATCCGGCCCTCGGCGCGCAGGGCGGCGACGATGGCGGAGCGGGCCTCCAGGCGGTCCAGACCCTGGAAGGGGCCGTGGGCGGTGATGACCGCGTGCTCGTCCATGACGGTGAGCGACGGCAGGTTGTGGCGCTGGCCGATCTCGAAGTCGTTCGGGTCGTGCGCCGGGGTCACCTTGACGGCGCCGGTGCCGAACTCCGGGTCGACGTGGGTGTCGGCGACGACCGGGATGGAGCGGTCGGTCAGCGGCAGGCGGATCTCCTTGCCGACCAGGTGCTGGTAGCGCTCGTCGTCGGGGTGGACGGCGACGGCGGTGTCACCGAGCATCGTCTCGGCGCGGGTCGTGGCGACGACGATGGTGTCGTCCCCCTCGCCGTACTTCATGGAGACGAGCTCGCCGTCGTCGTCCTGGTACTCCACCTCGATGTCCGAGATGGCGGTCAGACAGCGCGGGCACCAGTTGATGATGCGCTCGGCGCGGTAGATCAGCTCGTCGTCGTAGAGCCGCTTGAAGATGGTCTGGACGGCCTGGGACAGGCCCTCGTCCATGGTGAAGCGCTCACGCGACCACGCGACGCCGTCGCCCAGCCGGCGCATCTGCCCGCTGATCTGCCCGCCGGACTCGCCCTTCCACTGCCAGACGCGCTCGACGAACGCCTCACGGCCGAGGTCGTGACGGGACTTGCCCTCCTTGCCCAGTTCGCGCTCGACGACGTTCTGCGTGGCGATGCCGGCGTGGTCCATGCCGGGCTGCCACAGCGTCTCGTAGCCCTGCATGCGCTTGCGGCGGGTGAGGGCGTCGATGAGCGTGTGCTCGAAGGCGTGCCCGAGGTGCAGGCTGCCCGTGACGTTCGGCGGCGGGATGACGATGGTGTACGGGGGCTTGTCGCTCTTGGCGTCGGCCTCGAAGTAACCCCGCTCTACCCAGCGCTCGTACAGCGGCCCCTCTACGTCGGCCGGCGCGTACTGGGTCGGCAGTTCGGTGTGGGGCGCTGGTGGCTGCTGCTGAGCGTTCTCGGTCACGGGCCCAGTTTAGGGGTGTCACGGCACCGTCCCGAAACGTGTTTGCTGTGTAACGGTCGGGGCCCCGCCGTCCAGCAGGTACTGGGTTTGAGCCAGGATGTGAAAATCACATAAGCATCTGGAGGGGAACCCAGAATGAGTCACCAGCAGCCGGGCCCGTACGGCGGGCAGCCCCAGCAGCCCGGACCGTACGGCGGCCAGCCCGGCCCGTACGGCCAGCCGCCGCAGGCACCCCAGCCCGGCTACGGCTACCCCCAGCAGCCCCCGGCCCCGCAGCCCGGCTACGGCTACCCGGGGCAGGCCCCCCAGGGTGTCCCCCCGCAGGCCGGACCGTACGGCCAGCAGCCGCCGACCATGCCCTACGGCCAGCAACCCCCCTACGGCCAGCCCCCCTACGGCGTCCCGCAGCCGCCGGCCCCGGGCGGCGGCAAGAAGAAGACCGGCCTCGTCATCGGCGCGGTCGCGCTCGTCGCGGCGATCGGCGTGGGCGCGTTCTTCGCCATCGGCGGCAGCGGGGGCGCGGGGGGCCTCGAGGACGACGGGCCGCACAAGCTGACCACGCCGGCCTCCCTGCTGTCCGCCAAGTACAAGCGCATGGGCGACTCGGCGGAGGAGAAGGCGAGCTCCAGCGACGAGAAGGACCTGGCGAAGGCCGGCGTCACCGACGCCACCTCGGTCGGTGCCCTCTACTCGACGATGGATCTGACGTCCCTGGACACGAGCGACCCGGACGCGCTGGAGAAGACGCAGACCGCCGAGAACGTCACGTTCTTCGGCATCTACGGCAAGGTGGCGGACCCGCAGAAGGCGCTCGACACCACCTTCGCCCAGATGAAGTCGGAGTCCGACGACGACGTCAAGCTGATCGGCGACGCGGAGAGCGTCGAGCCCGACGGCCTCGACGGCGCGGTGATGAAGTGCCAGCAGGCGGAGACCGAGGACGCGGTCACCCAGAAGCCGCGGAAGACCTACCTGTGCATCTGGGCGGACTACAGCACCATGGGCGTGGTCGAGCCCACCGCGGGCGCCAAGACCTACACGCTGGACGAGTCGGCGCAGATCGCCGCCGACGTGCGCAAGGAAGCGCGCGTCAAGGCGTAGGGCCCGGCGGCAACGGCGAAGGGGCCCCGGTCGACCGGGGCCCCTTCCGCGTCTCGTGGGTGGCTACGCCGTCTTCTGCTCGCCCGGCCCGCGGCCGCCGCGGGCCTCGCGGGGGATCAGGGTCGGGTTGACGTTGGAGTGGACGACGTCCGCCGTGATGACGACGCGGGCCACGTCCTTGCGGGACGGGACCTCGTACATCACCGACATCAGGACCTCCTCCATGATGGCGCGCAGGCCGCGGGCGCCGGTCTGGCGGAGGATGGCCTGGTCGGCGATGGCCTCCAGGGCCTCGCGCTCGAAGTCCAGCTCGACGCCGTCGAGTTCGAACAGGCGCTGGTACTGCTTCACCAGGGCGTTGCGCGGCTCGACGAGGATCTGGAGCAGGGCCTCGCGGTCCAGGTTGTGGACCGAGGTGATGACGGGCAGCCGGCCGATGAACTCGGGGATCATGCCGAACTTGACCAGGTCCTCGGGCATGACGTCCTCGAACTGGTCCTTGGCCTCCAGCTCCCGCTTGGAGCGGATCGTCGCACCGAAGCCGATGCCCTTGGCTCCCGCCCGGGACTCGATGATCTTCTCCAGACCCGCGAAGGCACCGCCCACGATGAACAGGACGTTCGTCGTGTCGATCTGGATGAACTCCTGGTGCGGGTGCTTGCGGCCGCCCTGCGGCGGGACGGAGGCCGTGGTGCCCTCGAGGATCTTCAGCAGCGCCTGCTGGACACCCTCACCGCTCACGTCACGCGTGATGGAGGGGTTCTCGCTCTTGCGGGCGACCTTGTCGATCTCGTCGATGTAGATGATCCCGGTCTCGGCCTTCTTGACGTCGTAGTCGGCGGCCTGGATCAGCTTGAGCAGGATGTTCTCGACGTCCTCGCCCACGTACCCCGCCTCGGTGAGGGCCGTGGCGTCGGCGATGGCGAACGGGACGTTCAGCATGCGCGCGAGGGTCTGTGCGAGGAGGGTCTTGCCCGAGCCCGTGGGACCGAGCAGCAGGATGTTGGACTTCGCCAACTCGATGGCGTCGTCGCGGCCCTGCGCGCCGCCGTTCTCGCCGGCCTGGACCCGCTTGTAGTGGTTGTACACCGCGACGGACAGTGCCTTCTTGGCGGCCTCCTGGCCGACCACGTAGCCCTCGAGGAACTCGTAGATCTCGCGCGGCTTCGGGAGTTCCTCCCAGCGGACCTCGCTCGTCTCGGCGAGCTCTTCCTCGATGATCTCGTTGCAGAGATCGATGCACTCGTCGCAGATGTACACACCGGGCCCTGCGATGAGCTTCTTGACCTGCTTCTGGCTCTTGCCGCAGAACGAGCACTTGAGCAGATCGCCGCCGTCACCGATGCGTGCCACGGTGTGCTTCCCCTTCGCCTGGGAGACGCCTGGACACTTTCGAATCCAGCGGCTCCTGGTGCTGCCTTATTCCGACGGTACCTTGCCGGGACCCCCGTTCGGGCCCCCCTTGGCACGGTTCACTTCCGCGTGGACCGTGTCACACCGTGCCAAGGGGTACGGACGAGAGGGCCCGGTGCGTCAACGCAGAGAGCTGTTGTTCATCTTCCGGGTGGAGATGATCTGGTCGATCAGGCCGTACTCCAGCGCGTCCTCGGCCGTGAGGATCTTGTCGCGCTCGATGTCCTCGCGGATCTTCTCGATCGGCGTGGTCGAGTGCTTGGCCAGCATCTCCTCCAGCTGCGCACGCATCCGGAGGATCTCGTTGGCGGCGATCTCCAGGTCGGAGACCTGACCGCGGCCGGTCTCACTGTACGGCTGGTGGATCAGCACGCGCGCGTTCGGCAGCGCCATGCGCTTGCCCGGCGTGCCGGCCGCCAGCAGGATCGCGGCGGCGGAGGCCGCCTGGCCCATGCAGACCGTCTGGATGTCGGGCTTGACGAACTGCATCGTGTCGTAGATCGCCGTCAGCGCGGTGAAGGAGCCGCCGGGGCTGTTGATGTAGACCGAGATGTCCCGGTCGGGGTCCATCGACTCCAGGCACAGCAGCTGCGCCATGACGTCGTTGGCGGAGGCGTCGTCGATCTGCACGCCGAGGAAGATCACACGCTCCTCGAAGAGCTTCGCGTACGGGTCGTACTCGCGGATGCCCTGGGAGGTGCGCTCGACGAAGCGGGGGATGACGTAGCGGGACTCGGCGCGGGGGCCGGTGTACTCGGCCTCCGTGCGGGCGTAGAGGCCGCTGCCGGGGAAGTCGTTCACGGTGTCTCCTGGAAAGAGGGTGGGGCGGTGGGCTGGGAGGGGCGGGCGGGACTCTGACGGCAGGGTCCCTGCGGGTCTTCGACGGTGGCGTCCTCTCGGTCCCTGCGGCGGGGTCCCGGCGGGACCTCACCACCGGTTCCGGCGGGGCTGCGGGCTCCACGAGGGACTCGAAGGCCTGGGGCTCCGCGAGAGCCTCGGGCGCTCCGTGGGGGCCTGGGGGGCTCCACAGGGCCTCGGGGCTCTGTGGCGACCACCTGGACCCCACGGGGCCCGTGAGGCCCCTGCGGGGCCCGTGACGGCCTTCGCGGGGCCCCTGCCGGGGCCGCCACCCGTCGGCGGGACCGCGCGGCGGGGGCTGTCTCAAGTCTCCGAGATCCCGGTGGGATCACGCGAGCCCCGGCGGCCGGAGGACCCTGCGACGGGTCCCGCGGAGGCCGGCGGGCCGGGCGACCGGGTGGCCGCCGGGACCCCGGCCGGCCGTGGACCCGGGTGGGACCGGTGCCGTCGGTCGTGGTCCTACGCCGCCCCGGTCCCGCCGCCGCCCGGCATGCCCGCAGCCGTGGGGATGACGTCGTCGATGAGGCCGTACTCCTTGGCCTCGAAGGCGTCGAACCAGCGGTCGCGGTCCGAGTCGCGGGTGATCTGCTCGACCGACTGGCCGGTGTGCTGCGAGGTCAGCTCGGCCATGCGCTTCTTGGTGTGCAGCAGCCGCTCGGCGTGGATCTTGATGTCCGAGGCCGAGCCGGCGAGGCCGGCGGAGGGCTGGTGGATCAGGATCTCGGCGTTCGGCAGCGCGAAGCGCTTGCCGGGGGTGCCCGCGCTGAGCAGGAACTGGCCCATCGAGGCCGCGAGGCCCATGGCGATGGTCACCACGTCGTTCTTGATGAACTGCATGGTGTCGTAGATCGCCATGCCGGCCGTGATCGAACCGCCGGGGCTGTTGATGTACAGGTAGATGTCCTTGTCCGGGTCGGCGGCAAGGAGCAGCAGCTGTGCGGTGATCTTGTTCGCGATGTCGTCGTCGACCGGCTGGCCGAGGAAGATGATCCGCTCGTTGAGCAGCCGGTTGTAGACCTGGTCGCCGAGGCCACCACCGATGGAAGGCTCGCCGGCGGCGGAGGGCATCAGATTCGTCACGTATCCACCTGCTCGTCTTACGACGGCGTCCGGGCCGTCTCACGTGTACTGCCGGGGGCAACGGGGACTCCCCTGCCCTCGTATTCATGGACCCTAACGCGCGGGTCCCGCCGGGGAATCCCGGAGAGGTGAGTGTTCGCCGGGGGCGTAGCGGCGCGTAGTCGCGCGGACAACGGGACGGGCCCCGGAACACAGGGTTCCGGGGCCCGTCGAACGCTCCGTGCGAGCGGTACGAGGATCAGGCGTCGGCCTTCTCGTCGCCCTCGCCCTCGGACTCGGCACCCTCGGCGGCGGCCTCGGCGCCCTCCGCGGACTCCTCGTCCTCGTCGTCCAGGTCGATGACCTCGCCGTTGGTGTCCTTGACCGTGGCGGACTCGACGACCGTGGCCAGGGCCTTGCCGCGGGCGACCTCGCCGACGAGCAGCGGAACCTGGCCGCCCTCGACGACGGCCTGGGCGAACTGGTCGGGGGACATGCCGGAGGAGGCGGCGCGGCGCATGAGGTGCTCGGTGAGCTCCTCCTGGTTCACGTTCAGCTTCTCGCGCTTGACGAGCTCGTCCAGGACGAACTGGGTCTTGATGCCCTTGACCGCGGCCTCACGGGTCTCGGTCTCGAACTCCTCGGCGGTCTTGCCCTGGATCTCCAGGTACTTGTCGAGGGTCAGGCCCATCTGGCCGAGCTGGTGGTGCTCGAGGTTGTGCTTGCGGGTGTTGATCTCGTCCTCGAGCAGCTTCTCGGGGACGGGCACCTCGACCAGCTCGAGCAGCTTCTCCAGGACGCGCTCCTGGGCCTGCGTGGCCTGGTCGTACTGCTTCATGTTCTCGAGGCGCTTGCGGCTGTCCGCCTTCAGCTCCTCCAGGGTGTCGAACTCCGAGGCGAGCTGCGCGAACTCGTCGTCCAGCTCGGGCAGTTCACGGGCGGCGACCTGGGTGACCTTGACGGTGACCTCGGCCTCCTTGCCGGCCGCGGAGCCGCCCTTGAGCTCGGAGGTGAAGGTGGCCTCGCCACCGGCCTCCAGGCCCTTCACGGCGTCGTCGATGCCGTCGAGCAGCTCGCCCGAGCCGATCGTGTAGGAGACGCCGCTCGCGACGCCGTCCTCCAGGACCTCGCCGTCGACCTTGGCCTCGAGGTCCACGGTCACGACGTCGCCGTCCTCGGCGGCGCGCTCCACCGGGGAGGTGGAGGCGAAGCGCTCACGGAGCTGCTCGACCGACTTCTCGACGTCCTCGTCGGTGACCTCGACGGCGTCGACCTCGACCTCGATGGAGGAGAAGTCCTCCGGGAGCTCCAGGGCGGGGCGCACGTCGACCTCGGCGGTGAAGTTCAGCGTCTCGCCGTCCTTCAGCTCCGTGATGTCGACCTCGGGCTGGCCGAGGACGTCGATCTCGGCCTCGTTGACCGCCTCGGTGTAGAACTTCGGAAGCGCGTCGTTGACCGCCTCCTCCAGGACCGCACCGCGGCCGAACCGCTGGTCGATGACCCGGGCGGGGATCTTGCCCTTGCGGAAGCCCTTCACCGTGACCTGCTGGTTGATCTTCTTGTACGCCGCGTCGAGGCTGTCCTTGAGCTCCTCGAAGGGCACCTCGACAGTGAGCCGAACCCGAGTCGGGTTCAGGGTCTCCACGGCGCTCTTCACGGTTCGGTCTCCTTGTGGCTGACTTCTTGGGGTTCGCCGGAACCTGACAGGTCCGGCGATTCGCCGCCCGGGAGAGTTCGAGGCCGAGTGGGCCGGGACACACGGGCGCGCAGCTTGCATAGTAACCGCAGCAGCTGAGCCGCCCAAAAGACGATCACCGGCCAGGTGCCCGGCAAGATCGCGCAGGTGGTCGGGGTGGCGGGATTTGAACCCACGGCCTTCCGCTCCCAAAGCGGACGCGCTACCAAGCTGCGCCACACCCCGTCTGGTGCGACACGTAGGGTACATGCCCGCAGGCCGCCTGACCGCCGCTTTTGTGGAGCCGGAGGAGTGGACGGGGGGCGCGCGCCGGGAAGGGGTGTGCGGGCGGGGGTGCCGACCCGCTACGATGCGTGCAGTGCCGCGGTCGGCTGACCTGCGGCGCGTCCTGTGCGGGCGTAGCTCAATGGTAGAGCCCCAGTCTTCCAAACTGGCTACGCGGGTTCGATTCCCGTCGCCCGCTCTGTACGGCGAAGGCCCGGGTGAGAGGCGAGATCCCCTCCCCGGGCCTTCCGCGTTCCCGGACGCCGTCGAGCGCGCCCCGCTCCGCCGGTCGCACATTTGTTCTGGTCGGATGGCCGTCCCGGTCGTACGGCGCCCGGCGCACCCGTCGCCGCCGCGCCGGTCCCCGGCCGGCCTCCGGACGCTCCCGCCCCGTCGGCCCGCCGTGCCCGCGCGCACGGGAAGTCACCTCAGAAACTGATCGAATTGATCGTGTCCGCAAGGGAGTTGAGGAAACGATTGATCGACGGCGCCATACCGGTGGAGGCGAGGAAGAAGCCGAAGAGGATGGCGACTATGGCGGGACCCGCCTTGATGCTCCCTCCCCGGATGAGCACCACCAGGATGATCGCCAACAGCAGCACCACTGACAGTGAAATCGCCACGACTGATCACACACCCTCGGTTAGGTCCGCTCTCCCGAGACCATCGTGCCACCAACAAGCCCTCGTCATGCGACCGGTGACGCATCATCGCGGCCCACGACCGGGGAGGGGCGCGCCGCACAACAATTCGAGGCCCTACGCGCACCGGGAATTGAGGAGGTTCGTTTCCCTCTCCACACAACGCCTGCGCAGGTAATTCGAATTGCGGACACAGCCGGGCAACGAGACACCCACAACCGGCGGTATGTACCTTTTAGTCGGGATGAATCGTGACATCCGGGGCACCTGTGAGACACAAGACACCGCCGACGACGTCAAGTTCGCCGAATCTCGGGGTAGCCGCGAGCAATAAAGCAGGAATGACCTCGCCTGTTTTACGCATGCGCACACGCGACGCTAAGGTGCCTCAAATGTTCCACGCCGCCTCGTCTCTCGTTCCGAGCCCCCGCTCACCCCAGAACCAGAACGATCCGCACGACCAGTCCCGGGACAGATCCGCCGACCAGCCGTCCGCACGGCCGGCCGCACGGCGTGACGCGTTCTTCGACAACGCCAAATACCTGGCGATCGTGCTGGTGGCGGTGGCCCATTCCTGGGAGCCGCTCAAGGGTGACAGCCGGGTGCTGCAGGCGGCGTACATGATCGTGTACGCGTTCCACATGCCGGCGTTCATCATCATCTCCGGGTTCTTCTCCCGCAGTTTCGACGGCAGCCCCGCCCGGATGAAGAGGCTGGTCACCGGGGTCGTCGTACCGTACGTCGTCTTCGAGACCGCCTACTCGCTCTTCAAGCGCTACGCCGACCACAGCCCCGACCAGGAGATCAGCCTCCTCGACCCCTACTACCTGACGTGGTTCCTGATCGCGCTGTGCGTCTGGCGGCTCACCACCCCGCTCTGGACGTCCCTGCGGCATCCGCTGCCCGTCGCGCTCGGCATCGCCATGCTGGCCTCCGTCAGCCCCGAGATCGGTGACGACCTGGACCTCCAGCGCGTCCTGCAGTTCCTGCCGTTCTTCGTCCTCGGCCTGAGCCTGAAGCCGGAGCACTTCCGGCTGGTGCGCCGCCGCTCGGTGCGGATCGCGGCGGTGCCGGTGTTCGCCTTCGCCCTGGCCTTCGCCTGGTGGGCGGTGCCCCGGATGAACGGCGCGTGGTTCTACCACCGTGACTCCGCGCAGGAGCTGGTCTCACCCTGGTGGGTGGGACCCGTCATGCAGCTCGCCCTGTTCAGCTGCTCGCTGCTGCTGACCGCCTGCTTCTTCTCCTGGGTGCCGGGCCGCACGATGTGGTTCACCGCGCTCGGCGCGGGCACCCTGTACGGCTATCTGCTGCACGGCTTCCTCATCAAGGGCGCGGACTATCGTGGTCTGTTCGACCACGCTCCGCTGCACGGCCCGGCCGGGGAGATCGCCGTGAGTGTCGCGGTCGCCGTGGCGGTCACGCTGCTGTGCACCTCGCCGGTGCGGCGGGTGTTCCGGGGTGTGATGGAGCCGAGGATGGAGTGGGCGTTCCGGAAGGACCCCGTGCGGGTGGCGCAGGCGCGCGAGCGGGTCTCCGCCTAGCCGGGCACGAGCCGGCCCGCCTGGACAAGCGGTGGGGGCCGCCGGTCGGGGCCGCCGGTGGGGGGGCTGCGCGTCGGCGGGTGCGGGTTGTCCGTGGCCCGCCGCGCCCCCGTGGTGCCGGCCGTGGCCGGCCGGGCCTCGGATCAGTCGCCCTTCAGGTGGGTCATCAGTTCCTCGAAGTCCTTCCAGGCCGACAGGTCGGACGGGTTGCCCGGGAGCGGGTAGTAGAGGGCCGGGCGGGTCTTCGGGCCCAGTTCGCGGGGCTTCTCGCGGAGGGGGGTCCGCCTCGCCCGGTCGCCCGGCATGGTGCGGACCTCCTCGGCGCCCAGGACGAAGGCGTACGGCACCCCCGGGCCCTCGAAGCGCGGCGGGACCGAGAGGTCGCGGCGGGCCCTGCGGACCTGGATGAGCATCGACTGCAGGTCGTGGCGGGTGGCCAGGGCCTCCGCCGCCGCCATGACGGTCGCGTCCGAGGGGACCTCCTCCCCCGGCCCGTAGCCGAAGGCCAGCGTGACGTCCTCCTCCACGCCCCCCTTCGTCCGGGAGATCCGCACCGTCGCCAGGCCCGGCCGCTCCGGTGCGCCGACGACGACCAGCCACGTCGGCTCCGGGGACCGCTCGTACGCCACGTCCGTGACCTGCCGCAGCGACCAGGGCAGGTTGGCGGGTTCCTCGGTGCCCCAGCCGGCCGGCGGCTCACCGGTGATCTCCCGCCAGACCGTTTCCAGGGCGCCGCCGAGGACCAGCCGCTCGTCGGCCGGGTGGACGCAGCGGAAGGAGATGGCCAGCTGGCGCTCGCCGGAGTCGGCGATCTGCCGGGTGAAGGTCTCGGCGACGGGAGTGCGCGGGTCCTCGGGCGTCGCCTCCGGTGACTCGACCGTCACGAACAGCCCGTTCGCCCAGTGCAGGACGGCACCGGACAGACCGTCGTAGTACCCGCACTTCTCGTCCTGCACCACCCAGCGCGAGGGCCAGCCCGGCAGCGCGCCGCGGACCGCGGGCGAGAGCCGGGTGCCGGCCGGGGTCACGATCTGCAAACCGAGCTGCGCGTTCGCGGCCGCCCGGAAGGTGTCCGCGAGCCAGGCGGTCATCGCGACCACCGGACGGTCCTGGATCACCACGGCGACCTTGTCGGTGAGCACGTCGACGGCGGGCTGCGCGGCGGCCGGCACCGGTACGGCGGTCATCCCCTCGGTGTCGACCACGGCGAGCGAGCCGGCGGCCGCGCGCGGCCAGGCCGTGCCGCCGACCAGCGTGGCGATCCGGGCCGCGAAGGTCCCCGCGAGCGCCTCGGCCTCCTTCACCCCGGTGGTGGCGCGGGCCTCGGTCCACCAGTACGGGACCTCCGGCTCGTCGGCGCCGAGCAGCCGCTGCGCCTCTCCCCGTACCTGCACCAGCAGGGGGGCCTCGACGGAGAGCAGGGGGCGGCCCTGCTCGTCGTGCAGCCGGACCAGCGCGCCGTCCGCCTCCGCGCCGACCAGTTTGTCCGGGCCGCCGGAGAGCAGGCCCGCGATCACGCTCAGCGGGTCGGGCATCTTCTTCGTGAGCGCGACGACGTCCTTCGTCATGGTCCCTCTACCTCGTCCCCGCGTAGACGGTCTGGATCAGTCGGTTCGGCTCGCCCCTGCGGACCAGCACACCGCGGCCGGGCGGCTGCTGGGAGGCGTACACCCCGGTGAAGAGCTGGCCCTCGCTGCGGTCGCCGGACATCACCAGCGCCGCGGCGCCCGACTCGCGCAGGCCCATCATCAGCGGCTCGTACAGACCGCGGGAGGCGCCCGCGACGCGCCGGGTGAGGACGAAGTGCAGGCCGATGTCCTGGGCCGAGGGGATGTACGGCACGAAGGGCGCGAGCGGCTGCTGGCCGGCCGTGGTGAGGACGTCGTAGTCGTCGACCAGGATCACGATCCGCGGGCCGGAGAAGCTGCCCGGCTCCAGGTCGGAGCCGTCCGTGCTCTCGTCGGGCAGCCGCTTGTCCAGCTCCGTGGCGATGCCCGCCGCGAGGCCGCCGGCCAGCTTGGCGTTGTAGGCGTAACCGCCCCGGTACTCCTCCGGGATGGCGCCGCGCAGACCGCGCCGGGGGTCCATGACGCCGAACACCAGCTCGTCGTCGCCGTAGCGCTCCATGAGGCCCTGGGCGATCACCTTCAGCAGGTTGGTCTTGCCGCACTCGCTGTCGCCCATGATCAGCAGGTGCTGGTCGTGGTGGAACAGGTCGAGCATGACCGGCGCCAGCCGCGTCTGGTCCAGGGCGATCGCGACGCGGCGCGGCTCGGCGGCCGGGCCGGGCAGCATGTGCGGTTCCAGGACGTGCGGGAGCACCCGGACGGGCTGGGCGACCTCGCCGGTCCAGGTGGCGCGCACGGTCCTGGCGGTGCGCTCCAGGACCGCGCCGAGGTCGGCGGTGTCGGCCAGGCCGTCCGTGCGGGGCAGGGCGACCTGGGCGAAGAGCTTGCCGTCGGTGAGGACGCGGCCCTTCTCCTCGGGCGCGAGGGTCTGGGCGAGCTTGCGCTCGATGCTGGACTCGCTCGGGTCGTTCAGCCGCAGCTCGACCCGGGTGCCGAACTGGGACTGGGTGGCGATGCGCACGTCGTTCCAGCGCAGCATGCCCGCGACGACGTGGATGCCGTAGCCGCCGCCGCGCTTGAGGATGTCGACGACCGCGTCGTCCAGTTCCTCGAAGTCGTCGCGCAGGGCGCCGAAGCCGTCGATGAGCAGCACGATCTCGGTGGAGGCCAGCTCGGGCAGCCGGCCCGCGGCGCGCAGCGTGCGCAGCTGCTCCAGCGAGTCGATGTTGTGGACGCGGAAGAGTTCCTCGCGCTGGTCGAGCATGACGCGCACGGAGTCGATGGTGCGGGCGGCGCGCTCGCGGTCGGCCCGGCCGGCGACCCCGCCGACGTGGGGCAGGCCGGACAGTGCCTGGAGGCCGCCGCCGACCAGGTCGAGGCCGTAGACGCCGACCTCCTGCGGGGTGTGCGTCAGCGCCAGGGACAGGGCGAGGGTGCGCAGCAGCGTGGTCTTGCCGGACTGCGGTCCGCCGATGACCGCCGCGTGGCCGCCCGCCATCGTCAGGTCCAGGTACCACTGGCCCTGCCACTGCTTGGTGGGGTCGTCGAGGATGCCCAGCGGCACCTGGAGCGGCCCGCGCCGCTTGGCGAGCTGGGTGCCGCGGGCGCCGACCTCCAGGGGGCCGGCCACCTTGTCGAGGGAGACTGCCTCGGGCAGCGGGGGCAGCCAGATCTGGCGTACGGGGCGGGCGCCGGCGTTCTCGATCTGTTCGACCATGACGCCCATCTCGGTGGGCCCGGTCTCCCGGCGCCGCATCTGCGGCTCCTGCGGCGCGGCGCTCTCCTCCTGGCCGAGGGTGTTGTAGGCGTCGTACTCCAGGGCGAGCGGTCCGGTGTCCTCCTCCTCGCGGCGCACCGGGCCGCTGTAGGCGCCGGAGACGTAGCCGGCCTTGAACCGCTCGTAGTGGCTGGTGTCGACCTTGAGGTAGCCGAAGCCGGGCAGCGGCGGCAGGTGGAAGGCGTCGGTGGTGTCGAGGACCGTGCGGGACTCGTCGGGGGAGAAGGTGCGCAGGCCGAGCCGGTACGACAGATAGGTGTCCAGGCCCTTCAGCTTGCCGCCCTCGATGCGCTGGCTGGACAGCAGCAGGTGCACGCCGATGGAGCGGCCGATCCGGCCGATGGACAGGAACAGGTCGATGAAGTCCGGCTTGGCGGTGAGGAGTTCACCGAACTCGTCGATCACCACGAAGAGGTGCGGGAGGGGATCGAGGTCGGGGCGCTTCTCGGCGCGCAGGGCGGCGTAGTGGCCGATGTCGGCGACGTTCCCGGCGTCCTTGAGGACCTGCTGGCGGCGCTTGACCTCGCCGGCCAGCGAGGCGTGCACGCGCTCGACGAGCCCGGCCTGGTTCTCCAGGTTGGTGATCACGCCGGCCACGTGCGGGAGGTCCGCGAAGGGGGCGAAGGTGGCGCCGCCCTTGTAGTCGACGAGGACCATGGCGAGGTCCTCCGGCGGATGGGTGGCGACCAGGGCGAGGACCAGGGTGCGCAGCAGTTCGGACTTGCCGGAACCGGTGGCGCCGACGCACAGGCCGTGCGGGCCCATGCCCAGTTCGGAGGACTCCTTGAGGTCGAGGAGCACGGGGTCGTGGGAGTCGCTGACGCCGATGGGCACGCGCAGGAACGCCCGCTCGCCGCGCGGCGCCCACAGCCGGGACAGGTCGAGGTCGGCGACGTCGTCGATGCCGAGCAGTTCGGCGAAGTCGACGGGGCCGCTGAGCGGGGCGTCGGCGGCCATCGAGTCGGCGGACAGCCTGAGCGGCGCCAGCATCCTGGCGAAGCCCTCGGCGAAGGGGACGCCGATCTCGTCGACGGTTCCGTGCGCGCCGATGGGCTCGGCCTCGCGCAGGTCCTCGATGGCGATCCGCTCGCCGTCGACGGTGATGCGCACCCCCACGCTGCCGGGCTCCTGCACCCGTTCGTCGAGCAGGTGCAGGATGGTGACGCCCATCTCCCGCAGTCCCACGGCGTCGTCGGGGCGGGGCAGGTCGACGGCGTCGTCGCCGTGCGCGTCGGCGACGACCAGCAGCCGGGAGGTCATGGCGAGGGCGTCCTTGCCGGACAGGCCGCGGCGCACCTCGGCCGCGTAGGAGGCGCGGCGGCGCAGCTCGGGGCCGATCTGCCGGGCCAGCTGGGGCACGGAGGGCGCGATGCGGCGGGCGGCCACGGGGCCGTCGAACTGCTCGGGGTCGAGCAGGTGGGGCAGCCACTTGGCCCACTCCCAGTCGGCGATCCGGTCGCCGGGCGCGGCGAGCGCGAACGCCACGTCGTCCGGGGCGTGCGTCGCGGCGGCCTGGACGAGCAGCGCGCGGGCGACCCGGAGGGTGTCCTCGCGGTCACCGATGACGCTGATGTTGCCGACGCGGTCCAGCGGCACGGTGAGCGGGAGGTCGGTGCCGGTGCGGAAGCGGACCATCAGCGCGGACGCCTCGTTCAGCATGAACTGGTCCGGCGGGGTGAGCACGGACGAGCCCTGCTGACCGACCTTCAGGTCCCGCACGGGCATCTCGCCGGTGCCGACGCGGACCCGCAGGAAGTCGCCGTCGAGGCGCCTGCGCTCCCACAGCCGGGCCGGGTCGCGGACGATGTCGTACAGCGCGTCCGGCGCCGGGTTGAGCACCTGGGCGGTCTCCGCGCGCTCGCGCTCCTCCTTGGACAGTTCCTCGCGCAGGTCCTCCAGGTAGGCCAGGTAGGCCTCGCGCTGGGTGCGGCGGGTGCGCTGGGCCTTGCCGCGCTGGGAGAAGACCAGGGCGAGGGAGCCGACGAGGGTGACGACGAGGATGATCGCGCCGAGCCCGGCGAACTGGCTGTTGCGCACGACCGTCATCATCACGACGGAGGACATCACGCCGGCCACGGGCAGCAGCGAGGTGGCGATGGAACCCGCCTTGCCCTCGGGCAGGTTGGGCGGGGCCTCTATGGTGCGCGGCTCGGGGGCGGCCGGCGGACGGGTGGTGCGCGCCGGGCGGTGGATCAGTCGGGTACTCATCGTCCTGTCCTTCGTGGGGTCCCTTCGAGGTGGTTCAACGGCGCTTCTGGGACAGTTCGAAGACCTCGGCGGCCAGCCGGGTGGCGGCCAGCCGGGTCGGGCGGGCGAGCAGATCGGTGCGGATGGCGCCGCCCGCGGCGAGATGACGGTCGTACGGCAGGACGCGGACGCTCGCGCCGGTCGACTTCAGCTGTTCGGCCGCCTTGTCCAGGTCGAGGCCGGAGTGCGGGGCGGTCTCGGTGAGCACGACCACGGTCGTGGTGGTGATGTCCCGGGGCAGGCCGCGCATCCACTCCAGGACCGAGCGGGTGCTGGCGATGCCCTCCAGGGTCGCGGGCGCGCTGAGCACGCGGGCCTGGGCGGCGGACAGCGCGGTGCGGGCCACCTCGGCGGGCAGGGTCTCGCAGTCGACGACGGTCACCCCGAAGTAGCGGCGCAGCGAGACCATGACCCGCTCGTAGCCCTTGGTGTCGAGCATCGCGCCGACCTGTCCCTGACTGCCGGGCAGCAGCCAGGCGTTCTCCGGGAGCTGGACCAGGTATCCGGTGATGTCCAGCAGTGACATCTGCGGTTCGACGAGGGCGGCGAGGTCGCCGGTGGTCCAGCGCAGGCTCTCCGCGCCGAGCCGGAGCGGCAGCGAGCCGAGCGCCGGGTCGGCCTCGACGAGCAGCACCGGGTCCTGGCGGTAGTGGGCGTAGGTGGCGCCGAGCAGGGCGGCGATCGTGGTCTTGCCGGAGCCGCCGCGGATGGAGGTCACGGCGATCTGCCGGCCGGTGGTCACCGGCCGCTGGAGCATTTCGGCGGTCGCGGTGGTCTCGGCGACCTCGCGCGCGGCGGAGGAGGAGACGGTACGGCGTACGGCGCGCAGTGCACGGGCGGCGAACGGTTCGCCGCGGCGGGGCTTGAGACCGGCGGCGGCGAGCCGCTTGTCCAGGACGGGACGGGTGTCGGGGGCGGCGCGCCGCGCCGCGGCGCCCTGGGGGGCCGGCTGCGCGGGTGCCTGCGCGTGCTGCTCGGCGTACGGCTGCGCGTGCTGCTCGGCGTACGGCTGCGCGTGCTGCTCGGCGTACGGCTGCTGCGCGTACGGGGCGGCCTGGGCGGGGTACGGCTGCTGGGCCGCGGGGTCCTGGTACGGCTGCTGCGGTTGCCGGGCCGAGGGGTCGGCGTACGGCTGCCGGGCCTGCTGCGCCTCGGGGTCGGCGTACGGCTGCTGGGGATAGCCGTATCCCGGTGTTCCCGTCTGTGCGGGCTGCTGCTGGGGGTACCCGTACGCGGGTGCCGGCTGCTGGTGCGGGTAGCCGTATCCCGGCGTCTCCGCCTGGGCGTTCTGCGCGGGTACGCCCGGCTGCGGTGCCTGCCCCGGTGCGGGGTCGTCGCCCTGTCCCGTCGCGGGCGCGGGCCGCTGAGGTGCCGCGCCGCCCCTCAGGTCGCGCAGCACGTCGTTCTGCCAGTTCTCACCGCTCGGCATGTCGCCCTTCTCCCTTGCGTCGGACTCCCGCCCGGAGTACCGACGCGTAGTCCCTCAGACCTCAGAACTTGTCGAGCAGTTGCCCGTAGATGCCGAACACGCCGACGGCCAGCGGGAACAGCCCGATCACGCCGAAGGACTCGATGAGATCGGCCAGCCGGCGCAGCCGGATCCGCACGTGCTCGGGCGGTTCGATCGCGAGGACCAGCAGCGGCAGCACCGCGGCGGCCCCCAGCAGGGCCAGCGCGCCGGCGCCCCCCGCGTGGTCCAGCCACAGCACCGCGAGGCGTACGACGAGCACGGCCGCCGCCGCGAACAGCGCCACGACCTCCGCGACCAGCGGGAAGGCCCGGGCCCGGGACAGCAGCACCACGGCGGTGAGCGAGGCCAGGGTCACCGTCCACGCGGTCGGCGTGTCGGCGGTGGTCAGCAGCCAGCCGCCGGCGGCGGCCGAGGCGGCGGTGACCACGGTGGCCAGGGCGAGCCCGCGGTGCGTGGCGGCGAGCGCGTTGGAGACCTGGTGACGGCTCACCGACACGCCCGAGGACCGGCGGTCGTCCAGGCCGGTGAGCCCGGAGGCCATCAGCGCGAGCCGCGGCAGCAGGCCGAGCAGCACCACGGAGAACACGGTCATCACGGCGCCGAGCCGGTCCGGCCGGTCCTGCACGGCGGCGACGGCCTCCCAGACGGCGGCCATGGCGACGGCCGCGCCGGCGCCGATGAGTCCGCCCCGGCCGAGGGGCGAGAAGTAGGCGAGCAGCACCAGGGTGAGCACCGACGCGGCGACCACACCGGCCAGCCTTGCCTCGCCCGACCAGTCGTAGGCGTCCGCCGCGGTCCACGCGGTGAGCAGTCCGAGGCCGCCGGAGGCGAACAGCAGCGCGGTGGCGAGCCCGAGGTTGCCCTCGCCGATCTTCGCGACGACCGCACCGGCCAGCAGGAACGCCACGGTGGCGACCGCGAGCGCGGTGGTGACGGACTCCAGCGCGAACTCGCGCCGGGCCAGTACGGCGGCGGCCACGGCGAAGACGACGGTGGCGACCCCGGCGCTGACCCGGCGCGCGGCCGGGCGCCAGCGCCAGGAGCGCAGGTCGAGGTCGTCGGCGACCTGGTCGGTCACATCGTGCACCACCGGCGCGGGGGGCGCGGCGTGCGCCCGCACCAGCTGCAGCACGGCGCCGTCGGCCACCTCAGCCGAGGACAGCGTGGCGTCGTTCGGCAGCACCGAGCCGTCGGAGGTGACCAGTTGCCGCGTGGTCGGCCGGGTGGCGACCCGGTCGTCGAGCAACCGCAGTATGTCGGGGAGCAGTTGACCGATCGGCGTGTCCGACGGCAGGACGAGGTCGGCGCGTCGCCGTTCACCGATCAGGGTGATACGGCTGAGCTGGGTCCGAGACGTCGTTGCAGTGCTCACCACTCACCGGAACCTATCATCGCGTCATTTCGGCCACAGGCCTGATATGCCATGCACCCGTCACCCTTGCTCGTCCTCTTCACTGCTTCTCCCCCTTGGCGCCGGTGGACGGGCTGCTGCTGCTCGCGGGGTCGTACAGCTGCTCCTGCTGCTGCCGCTGCTTCTCCTGCTCGGCCTTCTGTTTCGCCAGCGTGGCCTGCAGGAAGGACCAGCCGACGCAGCCGGCGCAGAGCACGGCCGCGATCGCGATGCCCGCGAACACCTTGCCGAGCCGCTCGTCCAGGGTGCGCCGGCCGCGCTGGGTGCCGAACAGCAGCGCGTCGCGCATCCGGCGCCGCCGCACCGCCACCGACTCCAGCAGCTGGCTGTCGTAGTCCCGTGCCATTAGTCGTCGTCCTGTGCGTAGCTTTTGATGGGCCGTCAGTCGTGCGGGGTGAGGCCGAGGTACTGCCTCATGGCGCTGTACTTCCGCTCGAGTCGCCGTGCGGTGACCTCGTCGAGCACGGCGAGCCGGTCCGGGTCGGCGTTGTGCGCGAGGTCGGCCGCCTTGACCAGCCGGGCGCCCGGCGTCCCCAGGATCCTCCCCGCGTACGCCTCGGGCGACTCACCGGACCGCTTGGTCACGGCGCGCACGACGTCCTTGGTCCGCTGGTCGAGGTCGGCCGTCTCCAGCCACTCCTCGCTCAGCACCCCGTCCTCCACGGCGTCGTGCAGCCAGGCCGCGGCGACGAGTTCCTCGCCCCCGCCCCGGGCACGCACGCCCTCGGCGACGGCCCGCAGATGCTCGGTGTACGGCCGTCCGGCCTTGTCCGTCTGCTCCGCGTGCGCGGCGCACGCGACGGCCTCGACCTCGGCGAGGCTCATCCTCACGGCGCGCGCCTCCCCCGGTGCCCGTGCTGCGGCATGCAAACTCCCCCTTACTTTGCCCGTGCAACATAAGGCACGGGAGGCGGGGGCGTACACCCGGGGTGCGGGTCGTTCCCCCGGGCCGCCTCCGTCACGAGCCCTGCGTGAGCCCGGTGACGATCATGAACAGGATCCACAGCACCGGAACGAGCGCGATGTACGCGAGCGGGCGCCGGTGCACGGGCACGCCGGGGTCGACCTGCTGCCCGTGCTGCCCCGGTGCCGGCGCCTGCAGCTTCTTCACCTTGCGGGCGACGACCAGGTTGTGGATGACCGTGAACGGCGTGAACAGGAACAGCGAGAACGGACTCCACCAGCCCTGCCACAGCGTCCGCGTGGTCAGCTCCCGGTACACCCCGAGCCCGCAGGTCGCGCACATCATGCCGCTCTGCTTCCCGAAGGTCATGAGGATCAGGATCCCCCGGTGGGCCCGGAAGGTGACGTGGACGGCGGGAGAACCTCCACAGAACATGCACGCGGGGGCGGGCGGTTGGGGGTGACCGGGGTGGGCGCCGTACCCCGGCTGCCCCTGTTGGGCCGGGTACCCGTACGGGGCCCCCTGCTGGGGCGGCACGGGCGCCGTCTGCGGGTACCCCTGCTGCGGCACCGGCGCGGTCTGCGGGTAACCACCCTGCTGGGCGTAGGGGTTGGGGCCGGCCTGCGGGACGGGGGCGGCGTAGGGGTTGCCCTGGGGCGGGGTGGTCATGGGGTGGGTGTTCTCCGTAGTTGATCGTGTTGCCGACGGTGTGCCGGGCGGGCGGGCTGCGGTCTAGTCGCCGTCGGCGACTCGCTCCTTGAGGGCAGCCAGGGACGGGGCCTCGGTGAGGGAGCCGGGCACGGCGTGGCTCAGCTTGTTGTCGTTCGCGCCCTGTGCCAGCTCGGCGAGCAGAGCCGTGGGCGCGAGACCCCGGGCCTTGCCGCCGCGCAGCGCCCGCAGCCAGGACGCTCCGGCGTTCACCGCGCGCGCCGGAAGCCCCGGCGGCACCACCCATCCGGCCGCGTCGTCGCTGTCGTTGGCCCAGACGTACCCGATCACGGTGCCCGTCTCGTCGGCGACGCTCAGGTGCGCGACCGGACCACCGGTCTGCCGGCTGTACCTCGGGGGGGCGTCCACCTCCGTGAACGGCAGGTCCTCGGCGAAGCGCGGGTTGATCGGTCGTTCACTGCTCATGACGTCCACATTCCTTTGACTCTCCCTGTTCCGCTACGAGGCTACGACCTCGGCAGAACCTCCCCGTAGACGTGCCACTTCCCGTCCGCCTCGTCCAGGAAGACGCGCGTCACCCGGTACTTGCTGCCGCGGGCGAGGAGCAGTTCCCGTTCACCGGGGTACTTGGACAGATGGTCCAGCCAGAGCGCGGGCGTGCCCTCCGGCACCCGCAGGTGCATGTACACGGGCTTCTGGTCGAAGGGGGGCGGCGGCCCCTCGCCCAGGGCCGTGGACGTGTACGCCTTGTCGTCGAAGACCCGGCCTTCCATGTCCAGTGGCGAATCCAGGTTGAGGTGATCGATTCCCGTGCCGCGGACGACCATGATGTTCTCGGGCACGGGACGGGTCCCCATGACCTTGTCCATCTCGTCGATGGTGTGCAGGATCGAGTCGGGCACGTCGTTGCCGAAGCGCAGATGGCCGTTGATGTCGTCGTAGGCGTGGCCGGTGTAGGTGACCAGCGAGTCCCTCGACTCGGTGGAGAGGCCGTCCAGGAAGTCGTTCCAGTAGGCGTTGCCGTAGTCCCACCCCGCCTTGTTGCTGACGCTGGGTGTGGGGTTCGTGCCGTGCGCCAGCTCGGCCTGGGCGACGGCGTGCTTCTCGGCATCCGTCAGCCCGTCGAAGTCGTCCCCGGACACGAGCGGCTTGTACTCGAACGGCTCGCCGGCCCCGGGGTGCCCCGGGAGGTCCACGTCCGGGTGGCCCGAGGTGACCGGGACGTCGGTGCCGTGGTGGGCGCCGGTGTCCAGGGCACCGTCGCCGACGTCCACGTGGTCCCACGCGCCCGCGTGGTCCCCCGTGTGCGCCGCGTCGTCCGTGTGCCCGGCGCCGTGCGAGGCGTCGTCGGCGTGGCCCGCGCCGTGCGAGCCGCCGTGCGCGCCGTCGTGCGGGTGCCCGGCCGGGGTGTCGTGGCCCGTGCCGTGCGGTACGTCGGTGCCGTGGCCGCCGGTGTGAGGGGTGGCCGCCGGTGCGTCGTGCGGGATCGTGGCCGGGACGTCGTGCGTCGCAGCGGTCGCCGGGGTGTCGTGGTACCAGGCCGACGGGGTCGTACCGGAGTGCGCGCCCGCGGAGACCGCGTCGCCGGTGCTGTGCGGGACACCGCCGTAGATGCCGTCCGACGTGGCGTGCGCGCCGCCGGTGTAGGTACCGCCGCCCGTGCCGGTGCCCGTGGAGTGCGGCGTCCCGCCGTAGATCCCGTCGCTCGTCGCGTGCGCCCCGGCGTACGCCCCGGTGTCGGCCGTGTGGGCCGCGCCCGCGTACGACGGTGTCGCGTCGGGCGCCTGGATCGTCCAGTGGGACGGGAGCCCGGAGGACGTCTGGTACGACGCCGGCGCGGTCTCGTGCGGAACCGGCGTGGTGTCGATCGTGCCGTCGGGCGAGACCAGGTTGCCGTTCGGCTCCAGGACGCGGCCGTCGGGAAGGTGGACCGAACCGTCGGGGAGCGTGGGCATCTCGACCTTGCCGAGGCCCTTGAGGCCCTTGGCGATGTCGCCGATCTTCGACAGGCCCGCGCCGGCGCCCTTGGCGATGTACGTCATCGGGTCGATGACCTTGCCCGCCTTGCCCGCCACCGACAGGACCTTGGCGACCGCGCCCGCCTTGCCCGCACCGGCGGCCGCGCCACCCGCGCCGCCCGTGAAGACGGTCGTCAGGACGTTGAAGGTGACCGCTCCTGCCGCGCGGCCGGGGTTCTTGCCCCACTCGTCCCACGCCACCAGCGCCTTGCCCGTCTCCTTCATCGCCGTGCGCGAATCACGCAGCCAGGAGGGAAGCTTGTCGTCGGGCAGCAGCCAGAACGCCGTGCCGACGCCGGGGATGGAGGCGAGGGCGAGACCGGTGGCGAGCTGGGCGAGGCCCTTCCATGCCTGGCCCATCGCGTCCCAGCCGCCGAAGCCGACCAGTGTGCCGAGACCCTTGATCGTGCCCCAGATCCCGTCGACGATCAGGCCGTCCCACACGAAGGACTTCACCCAGTGGCCGACCTCGTACCAGTGGTGCTTCTCCTCCACCGGGTCGCCCCAGGGAAGCTTCGCGTTCTTGAGGTCCTCGGCGTTGAAGCCGTACTGGTCCTTGCGCTCGGACCCGTCGCCCGCGACCATCTGGGTCCCGCCCCAGATCGCGGTGATCTTGTTGTGGCAGGTCCGCTCCGCCGCCCAGAACGCGGCGACGGTGGTGGTGATGTCGTCCCGGATCTCGTTGTGCTCGTCGACCTTGTCGCCGTCGTACTCCCACTCGTCGTCGTCCTTGACGGAGTCGACGAAGGTCTGCGCCTTGGTCTTGAGCTCCTTGAGCTTGGAGACCAGGGGCCGGATCTCGGTGGCGTACGAGGAGAGGGCGGACGAGACCGTCTCGAGATCGGTGGCGAAGTCGTCGGCCCGGTCCTGCACCGGCTTGGTGGTGCCGAACAGTTGCTCCGCCTCCGGCGCCTGGTAGAACGCCGAGAGCCCCTGGAACTGGGTATGGACGTCCTTGCCCGTGTCCCGGACGTGCCCGGCGTCCTTCGTCAGGGCCGCGTGATCCAGCTCGAGCTGAGCCAAGTCACCGGTGAACTGGGGTATTTCCTCCGGCTTGATCACGCCTTGCCCGTCCCCGGCATGTCGAGCTTCGGCGCCTTCAGCGTGTTGCGCTGCGCCTCCATCGCCATCTGCTCGTCACCGTTCAAATACGCCGTCGTCGCGTCCACCACACCCTGCAACGACTTCCCAGCGCGTGCGGCGACATACGACAGATCCTTCGACGCCCGCTCCGCATACTGCGACAACGCCAACGCCACCAGACCACCCTGCGCCTGCTCACCACCCGCCGCCGGAGCATCCGCGGAAATCGTCCCCGCACTCGACGCAGCCGACGTCAGATGCTCACCGAACGCCGTCGCATGCTTCTGCAAGTCCGACGCCGTCTCCCCCGTCGTCTTCAGCACACCCGAAATACCCTGCGGCTTCAGATCCCAGCCCGGCACCCGTCAACCCCCGTTCCTCGCAACACGCGCCAAGTCCTCCGTCAGCCGATGTTGTCCACCGCGGCCTTCGCCCGCTGGATCGTCGACTGCGCCGTACCGTCGTTCTGCTCCAACGTCGACTTCAACAACCCGATGATGTTCCGCACCTCGTTCGAAGCACGGTTCCACCGCTGCTCCTTACCGTGGTACTCCTCCGCCACCCCATCCGCCGTGAAATCAGCCATCGCCGCCTTCACCTGACGATCACGCTGACCGATCACCTCCTCCAGCCGCGCCACCACCGCCTGGATGTTCCCCTGCGCATCCGCCGACGCACCCGTGTCATACGACCGACGATCCGAACCCGCACCCGCCATCACACACTCCCCGTGAGAAAGAAGAAAGAACCGACCGAGCTACAACCCGAACTCAGCGCGCACCGAACCGCGCCGCATCGAAGTTCGCCGCCGACATCTGCTGCCGCGCGTTGTCACCCTGCTCCTGATCACCCGAACTGAACGCCGAGTCCATCCCCGACTGACCACCCAGGATCGCCGACAACGACGCGTTCAGATCAGCCGCGATCTCATCCGCACGCCCCTTGAACTGATCGAACATCGCCCGACCCGTACCGTTGAACTTCCCCTCCAACGGCGTCGCCGCCTGCACCAACTGCTTGATCAACGAACCCAGATCATCACTCGACCCACGCGAATCACGCTGCAACGTCGACAACGTCTGCGCACCCATGTCGAACTTCATCAAGGCCCCCGTTCAGCTCACTTGGCTCACATCATGCGCACTACACGCAGACTCATCCCTATCAACTGACCCGTTGCCGATGCAATCGGGGGTGGCCATCCTTACAGGGGCACCACAAACCCGTGACCAACTCTTGGGGACACACAGGGCCGTTCACCTCAAACCACCCGATCCCACGACGGCCCAGGCCCTCAACCACCGCCATCTTTACGCCACGTTGCCGTAGGCAGCCGGTCCTCACCCCCTGTCGTCCCGACACCACTCCCGACTGGGACCGTCCGGCCGGCCGTCCACGTAGGTCTCGAGGCTGACGCGAGCGTCGCCGAGGGAAGAGACAGCTCTTCTTCCTTCCGGCCTCGTGCACGGAGACGGGCAGCCAAGACCACTGATCCGCTCCAGGAACTCATCCGGCAGAGCCACATGATGGACCCCACGCCCGCGTGGGCCGACCCTCGTCGTCCCATTCATAGTGGGAAAGTGGAAATCCGTCATCCGTACCGTGGATTTTCTTTTCAGCGAGGACGCCGTTCTCGTGCCAGTTTTTGTACTCCCCCACCAAAGAGCCCATCTTCATGGTTCCCTCTGCTCGAAGGGCGCCGCTCTTGTACCACTCACGAAAGGGGCCGTCCTGCAGCCCTTCCCTGTACGTGACAAGGCTCACGCGATGACCTGCGAGATACTCTTCCACTTTCCCCGTGAACAGCTCACCGCAATACAGGAGGCGCTGAGCGTAGTCAAGGTCGACTTCGGGATCATCGAGATCGATGCGCTGCATGTGGGCTCCTTCATGAAGGGGAAGTAGACCGATGCGTGCATTGCGGCCATGGCCCGCGTATCTGCGGCCAACCCCAGCTTGGCACGGTCATGGAGGAGTTGATTCACCGCCTTGACCTCGGCATGTTCAAGCAGTTCAGCCGGATGCGGCTTGTTGTTTGAGACCTGATGATATCGGTCGGCAAACGTAGGATGGAGATCTTCCATGGAGATCAGAGCCGTACCCGGCCGACCGTTGATTCCTTCGTACACGAGCCCTGTGCGCCGGTCCAGCACCACGCCGCCGAGGGCCTGACCTGTTTCCGTCTTCGGGAAGTCCCCACTATTCTTTGCCTCGGTGTCGACGTGGGTTCTCTCTTGAGACAGAGCCTGCATGAAACTCTCGACCGAGTGCCCGTCGACCCTGGTGATCAACCCGTTCTCGACCTGCACGCGAGTTTCATCCAGCTTGCCCAGGAACTTGCCTCCCGGACCGGCTTGAGGCATCGAGTGCCCGCCCGCAAAGGCATCCGTCGGATGATAGTCGTCCGGAACCCCGTCCAGGAAATCCGGAACTTGGTCGCGGAAGTGCGGAATCTCGTGCGGTGGAAGTCCGTCGACACCCGGAATGCCAGGAACGCCGCTTCGATCAGCGATCTCCCCTGCCTCGTGGCCTGATTCACCACCGTGGTGTGCAGCGTCACTGCCTCCGCTGTGTGCAGGCCCCTCTGCCGTGCTGTCCCTTCCGTGGCCGGCATGGCTATCCGGCGATGGACCGCCCTGGTGGGATCCGTGCCCCTCCCCGTGGCCGTTCGGCGGCTCGTGGCTCGCCGAAGGACCGGCGCCGTGCTCGTGCGCCGAACCACCGGGCAGGTTGTCACCGGCTCACAGCATGTCGGTGAGGTCGGGGCCCAGACCATCGATCAGGTCGGGCATTTCCATCCCGTAACCTTCCGCGTGCCCGAAATACGTCGGATCACCGGGCTCAGCAGCCGCACCGAGAAGCAATTCGAGTTCCTGCAGAGCAGCCGCCAAACGAGGAGCGTTTCGCCTCTGCACATCCGGGTGAGGAACTCCACTGAAGTCACAGTAGGCCCAGATGTCATGAAACACCGCAACTTCCGCCGCAAGATGGCGCTCATCGGCGTAGACGGTAAGTCCGACCAGATCGGGCTCCCTGTGCTGGACACCTCCCGCATCGATCCAGGTTCCCACCCCGGAGACTGTCAGCGCGCCGATTTCAGCATCCGGAAACCCCACAGGGCGACACTGCTCAATACGCTGAGCGAGTTCAGCTTCATCCAGTTTCCCCCGCAGAGCGAGACTGGTGGTGACACCGACGCCGCCACGCCCGGCGACGAGCCATTGCCACTTCAGCGCGTCAGGCTCCAGGAGGCCGTGGTCACGCAGAAGGGAGGACATGCGCGCGACGGTCATCAAAGCCGAGTTCAGACCTGGCGGCGCGAACCCGTCCAGCTCCCACTCCCACGAGGCGCACTCAGCAGGTGCGCGCATCAACGTAGACATGCGGATTCCTTACGGATAGATCTGGCCGCCGTTCGGAATCGTGACCGAGCTGTCGCGGAATCGAATCTGGAATACCGCCCCGGTCTTCTGGGCGTAAAAATCACCGCGATACAGCAACCGCTGCCACATATCCATATCGATGTCGGAGTTGTCGATGTTGATCCAGTTCACCTCACTCATCACAGGCCCCGCTTCGACCACCATGATTCATCGGCCAGCCGCACGGGTCCCGCAGGGCGCTGGCCGCGAACACGGCGGGCTGCAGTCGTCCCTTGAGGTCGTACGGCAACCAGGCGTCAACGCGGGTCACGAGGTCCACGCTGATGCGGTCGAACACCGCGTTGGGCCGCCCGGACGTGGGAGGAGCCGATCAGCGCCCGGGACCAGTCCGGCTTCTTCGCGGCACGCAGATCACGTCAGAGCAGATCGGTGAGATCCGGGCCCCGCCCGTCCACCACGTCCGGCTCCATGACGCCGTAACCCTCCGCCGTCCCGAAGTACGTCGCTTCGCCGGGCTCAGCCGCGACGCCCAACAGGGCCTCCAGTTCCTTCAAGGCGGCAGCGAGCCGCGGAGCGTTGTTCCGGTGCACTTCCGGATGCGGTGTACCCCGAAAGTCGAACGGACCCCAGACGTCATGGAATACGGAAACCTCGGCCGACAGCCCGAAAGGTTCCGGGGAGACAGTGAGCTCCACGAGGCGGTACTCGCGACGGGAGGCACCGCTCCCATCGAGCCACACCCCGGTCCCCGCAACGAGGAGATCGCCTCCCACAGCCTCCGGATAGCCGATGGGGCGCATCTTCTCGATATCACCGACCATCTGCTCGTCATCGAGCGGCCTCATGATCTGCAACCGCGTCGTCGCGGGCGCGCCGCCCAACTCAGAGACAAACCAAGACCACTCCAGATTGCTGGGATCCAAGAGGTCGTGCTTGCGCAGAACAGCGGCCATCTGGGCTGCGGTGTTCAGTGCAGAACGCAGCCCAGGGGGCGCATAGTCCTCCAGATCCCAGAACCACGACGCGCATTCACGCGGAGCGCGCATGAGCATGGACATTACTTGTTCCCTAAGGGTAGGTAGGACCGTTGGCCGGAACGGTGATCGAGCCATCCTTGAATCGCAGCACGAAGGTGGCGTCCACCAACTTGGCACGGTAAGCGACCAGCCCCAGGAGTTTGTCCGTGAGCGCCAACTTGGTGTCATGCACATCCAGGATGGCCACCTTCTGGCCATCGATAACGCCCTTCAACTGCTTCTCAATTATACCCTTTGTCGCACTCTTGAGACCTGACGCCTGCTTGACGTCCTTGAGTTGGACTCCGTACTCGATTCGATCACCGGACTTGACCAGCACATCCAAGTCCAGTCCGACATCGGGCTTCTTCAGTTCCAGGGCCAGACCCTCGACACCACGAGCCTGTAGTTCCGTCGCGTGTTCCATCGCCATATATACGGCGGGTGACATGTCACTAGCCTTGCTGACCTGCTTGCACTGGGACAGCAACTCGTTGTATCCGGGCAGATGGGCGAGATTTCCGTCGCTGATGTACTTGGCGATTCCTGCGCCGTACTCACTCTTTCGAAGTCCGATGAGCGACTTCTCGATGTCATGAGGTGCCATCTTTGAGCGTGCGAGTTGTTCGGCGACGGCCGCTTCCTGATCCGGCTGCATACGGCCGGTCGGCTGCAAAGCCCTCTCGTCTCCCTCGCTGAAGTCCACCTTTTCCGGCTCGTGGCCGTGATCAGACGCTCGGGGACCGTCTCCCTGTCCGCCCGTGCCGCCCTCGTGGCCGCCTGGAGTGGTGCCGCCTTCATGGCCGTGCCCCGCCGTGCCGGGCTGGTCATGTGTGCCGGTCGTCGGGCCGTCGTGGTGGGATCCCGGGCCGTCGGTCTGGTGAGAGCCTGGACCGTCGTTGTGGTGGGTTCCGGGGCCGTCGCCGTGTCCGCTCGGTGGCTCGTGGCTCGCCGAAGGGCCGGGACCGTGCTCGTGCGCCGAACCACCGGGCAGGTTGTCGCCGGCGTGGCCGCCGGGGAGGTGGTCCGCGGTGCCGCCGGGGAGGTTGTCGCCCAGGTGGGTGCCCGGCAGGTGGTCGCCGGCGTGGACCGTGGGCAGGTCGCCGCCCGCGTGGACGACCGGTGTGGTGGTCGCGTCGTCGCCCGCGCGGCCGACGTCGCCGAGGCCGTCGTCGAGGCTGTTGCCCAGGTTGATGTGCTGTCCCGCGTTGCCCGCGGTGTGGGCGCCCGCGCCGGCCAGCGCCGGCTCCCTCACCGGGGAGTCCACCCGGGGGACGTCCGAGCCGGAGCCGGGGGGACGGGTGCCGGGCTGGTCGACGATGTCGCCGGGGCCGTCCTCGGCCTGCTTGAGGACGGTTCCGTTCTCGTCCAGGAGATTGCCCTGCGGGTCGTAGTAACGCGCCGGTGCGCCCTCGTCCGTGGGCAGCTTGACCGAGCCCTCCGGGATCGCCGGGGTGTTGTCGGGCAGCTTGATGCTGCCGTCGGGGAGTTTCGTCGCGCCCTCGGGGATCGCCGCACCCTCCGGCAGGTGCACCGTGCCGTCGGGGAGCTTGACCGAGCCCTCCGGGAGTTCGATCACCGTCTCCGGGAGCTTGGGGATGTCGATGTTCCCCACGCCCTTCAGCGCCTTCGTGATGTCACCGATCTTCGACAGGCCCGCGCCGGCACCCTTGGCGATGTACGTCATCGGGTCGATGACCTTGCCCGCCTTGCCCGCCACCGACAGGACCTTGGCGACCGCGCCCGCCTTGCCCGCACCCGCCGCCGCACCGCCCGCACCGCCCGTGAAGACCGTGGTCAGGACGTTGAAGGTGACCGCTCCTGCCGCGCGGCCGGGGTTCTTGCCCCACTCGTCCCACGCCACCAGCGCCTTGCCCGTCTCCTTCATCGCCGTGCGCGAATCACGCAGCCAGGAGGGAAGCTTGTCGTCGGGCAGCAGCCAGAACGCCGTACCGATACCCGGCATCGACGTGATCACCAGACCCGTCGCCAGCTGCGCCAGGCCCTTCCACGCCTGGCCCATCGCGTCCCAGCCGCCGAAGCCCACCAGCGTGCCCAGACCCTTGATCGTGCCCCAGACCCCGTCCACGATCAGGCCGTCCCACACGAACGACTTCACCCAGTGGCCGACCTCGTACCAGTGGTGCCGCTCCTCCACCGGGTCGCCCCAGGGAAGCTTCGCGTTCTTCATGTCCTCGGCGTTGAACCCGTACTGGTCCGTACGCTCCGAGCCGTCGCCCGCGACCATCTGGGTCCCGCCCCAGATCGCGGTGATCTTGTTGTGACAGGTCCGCTCCGCCGCCCAGAACGCCGCCACCGTCGCGGTGATGTCGTCCCGCAGCTGGTTGTGCTCGTCGACCTTGTCCTCGTCGTACTCCCACTCGTCGTCGTCCTTGACCGACGCCACGAACGTCGACGCCTTCGTCTTCAGCTCCAGCAGCTTCGACACCAGCGGACGGATCTCCGTCGCATACGACGACAACGCCGTCGACACCGTCTCCAGATCCGTCGCGAAATCGTCCGCACGGTCCTTCACCGGCTTCGTCGTCGCGAAGAGCTGCTCCGCCTCCGGCGCGTGGTAGAAGGCGGACAGCCCCTGGAACTGCGAGTGCACATCACTGCCCGTGGACCGGACATTGCCCGCGTCCTTCTTCAACGCGGCATGATCCAGCTCCAGTTGGAACAGATTGCCGGTGAACTGAGGAATCGCTTCCGGCTTGATCACGCCTTACCCGTCCCCGGCATGTCGAGCTTCGGCGCCTTCAGCGTGTTGCGCTGCGCCTCCATCGCCATCTGCTCGTCACCGTTCAAATACGCCGTCGTCGCGTCCACCACACCCTGCAACGACTTCCCGGCACGCGCCGCGACATACGACAGATCCTTCGACGCCCGCTCCGCATACTGCGACAACGCCAACGCCACCAGACCACCCTGCGCCTGCTCACCACCCGCCGCCGGAGCATCCGCGGAAATCGTCCCCGCACTCGACGCAGCCGACGTCAGATGCTCACCGAACGCCGTCGCATGCTTCTGCAAGTCCGACGCCGTCTCCCCCGTCGTCTTCAGCACACCCGAAATACCCTGCGGCTTCAGATCCCAGCCCGGCACCCGTCAACCCCCGTTCCTCGCAACACGCGCCAAGTCCTCCGACCTCAGCCGATGTTGTCCACCGCGGCCTTCGCCCGCTGGATCGTCGACTGCGCCGTACCGTCGTTCTGCTCCAACGTCGACTTCAACAACCCGATGATGTTCCGCACCTCGTTCGAAGCACGGTTCCACCGCTGCTCCTTACCGTGGTACTCCTCCGCCACCCCATCCGCCGTGAAATCAGCCATCGCCGCCTTCACCTGACGATCACGCTGACCGATCACCTCCTCCAGCCGCGCCACCACCGCCTGGATGTTCCCCTGCGCATCCGCCGACGCACCCGTGTCATACGACCGACGATCCGAACCCGCACCCGCCATCACACACTCCCCGTGAAAAGAAACGAAACCTGACCGAACCGACCCAGGACCACAGACTCAGCGCGCACCGAACCGCGCCGCATCGAAGTTCGCCGCCGACATCTGCTGCCGCGCGTTGTCACCCTGCTCCTGATCACCCGAACTGAACGCCGAGTCCATCCCCGACTGACCACCCAGGATCGCCGACAACGACGCGTTCAGATCAGCCGCGATCTCATCCGCACGCCCCTTGAACTGATCGAACATCGCCCGACCCGTACCGTTGAACTTCCCCTCCAACGGCGTCGCCGCCTGCACCAACTGCTTGATCAACGAACCCAGATCATCACTCGACCCACGCGAATCACGCTGCAACGTCGACAACGTCTGCGCACCCATGTCGAACTTCATGTCGAACCCGCCTCCCCCGGTGAGGTCTGTCTGTCATGTCCGCACGGTCATGTCCGCACGGTCACGTCCGTACTGTCGCGTCTGTGCGTGTCACGACTGTACGCATCTCCATCTGTAGCAAGTCTCCGATTGCCGATGCAATCGCGAAGCGGCTGTAGTTACAGGGGTGGCACAAACGGACGGCCAAGTCACCGTGCATACCGGCATATTGGGGATGAAAGCTCAGTGGGCGAGGGCCACCGCGGTCGCGGTCGGGCCTTCGCGGCAGATCAGCAGGAGGGCCCGGTCGTCGTTGACGTCCTTGGCCACCGCCTCGATCAGGTGCCAGGCGGCGCCCTGGAAGCCGCCGGCGACATAGCGGTCGGCCTCGCCGGTGAGGCGGTCGATGCCCTCGACGATGTCGCGGTCGGAGGTCTCCACCAGGCCGTCGGTGAACAGCATCAGGACGTCACCGGGGCGCAGGGACCCCTTCACGGGGTCGAACTGGGCGCCCTCGTACACACCGAGCAGCGGGCCCTCGGCGGCCTTCTCCTCCCAGCGGCCGCTGCCCGCGCTGAGCTGGAGGCCCGGCGGATGGCCCGCGGAGTAGAGCTCGTAGTCGCCGGAGTCGAGGTCGAGGACGAGGTGGATGGAGGTCGCGAACCCCTCGTCCCAGTCCTGGCGGAGGAGGTAGCCGTTCGCCGCCGGGAGGAACGCGTGCGGGGGCAGGGACCCTAGGAGGCCGCCGAAGGCGCCGGAGAGCAGGAGCGCGCGCGAGCCCGCGTCCATGCCCTTGCCGGAGACGTCCGTGAGGACGACCTCCATGGTGCGGCCGCCGTTGGTGCGGGCCGCGACGACGAAGTCACCGGAGAAGGACTGGCCGCCCGCCGGGCGCAGGGCCATCTCGCGGTGCCAGCCCGGTGGCAGCTTCGGCAGCTTGCTCTGCACGCGGATGCGCTCGCGCAGGTCGAACAGCATGGTGCCGCCGCGTCTCCAGGGCACGCCGACCCGGCTGCGGAACTGGGCGATGAGCAGTCCGAAGAAACCGCATGCGGCGACGACCAGGACCACGCCCGGCGTGACCCGGGAGGGACCCTGTGTGTAGGGGCCGAGCTGGACGGACTCCACGATCAGGGCGGTGGCCGCCGCCGCGTACAGGCCCAGCAGGCTGGACGGGCGCAGCAGCAGGCCGCCGGCGACGATCGGCAGGACCAGGGCGGCCGGGGAGCACCACACCGAGTTGGCGAGGGTGGTGGCGGCGATCAGCGGGACGGTGAGCAGCAGAAAGGCCAGCGCGATCCAGTCGGAGCCGTCGCCGCGGAAGTAGTCGACGGCGCTTCGGCGCAGGCCGGTGCGGACCCGGTGCAGGAGATGCTTCAACCGGGCCGTCAACGTCTCGGCTTCCGCGCGCCGCTGTCGTCCTTCTGCCATTAGTTCGGGACCCTATCCATCCAACCCGCCGCTTGGCACGGGAGGTCCCACTTGTCCCCCGTCCGAGGTTCAACTTCACAGTGAACTTCACGGAAAGCGCTCACGTGGCCCGGAGGGAGAAATTCCCTGGCTCGTCCCGCATTGGCCTGCTAGGCATGCATCCATGACGACTGGGGCGACGACGACCGGGCCGACGGGCCACGCGACCTCTTCCGTGGCGGCCGCGGCCACCACGGCCGAGCTGCGGGTGCTGCGGCAGGACGACTGGGACACGTGGTACGACAGCCTGCTGCGCGCCTTCGGCGGGGTCCCGGAGTCGGCCGAGGAACGGGGGATGTGGTCGCGGCTCCTTCCGTACGAGCGCTCGGTGGGGGCGTGGGACGGGGCGGAGCTGGTGGGGACGGCGGGGGCGTTCGACTTCCGGCTGACCGTGCCGGGCGGGGCCTCGGTGCCGGCGGCGGGCGTGACGATGGTGGGGGTGAGCGCCACGCACCGGCGGCGCGGGGTGCTGACGTCCATGATGCGGCGGCAGTTGGACGACGTACGGACGTGGGGCGAGCCGCTGGCCGTCCTGACCGCGTCGGAGCCGGTGATCTACGGCCGGTTCGGCTACGCGGCGGCGGCCTTCGGTCTGCACGCCGAGATCGACACCAGCCGGGTACGGCTGTCCGTCCCGGCCGGTACGGACGGCGTACGGCTGCGGTACGTCGATCCGCGCGCCGGGCTGGACGCGTGCGAGGCGGTGTACGCGCGGACGGTGGACCGGCGGCCGGGGACACTGGCCCGGCGGCCGGGCTGGGAGCGGCTGGGGGTGCTGGAGGCGGAGGCCGCGCAGGACGGGGCGTCGCCCGTGCAGTGCGTGCTCGCCGAGCGGGACGGGGAGGTGACCGGGTACGCCCGCTACCGGGTGCGGCCCGAGTACACGGACGCCGGGCACAACGGGCGGGTGCTGCTGCAGGACCTGGCGGGGCTCGACCCGGTGTCGGAGGCCGCGCTGTGGCGGTTCCTGTTCGGGATCGATCTGACGACCTCGCTGAAGGTGCGGGGGCGGCCGCTGGACGAGGCGTGGCAGCACCAGGTGTCCGACATCCGGCGGTGCGGGCTGAAGGTGCGGGACTCGCTGTACGTGCGGCTGGTGGACGTGGGTGCGGCGCTGGAGGCGCGGACGTACCAGGCGCCGGTGGATGTGGTGCTGGAGGTGGAGGACGCCTTCTGCCCGTGGAACGCGGGGCGTTGGCGGCTGTCCGGCGGTCCGAAGGGCGCGGTGTGCGAGCGTACGGCGGACGCGGCCGACCTGGCCCTGTCGGTGAGGGAGTTGGGGGCAGCGTACCTGGGCGGGGTGAGCCTGGCGGCGCTCGGTGCGGCCGGCCGGGTGGACGAGCTGCGGCAGGGTGCGCTGGCGGAGGCGGCCGTGGGCTTCGGGTCACCGGTGGCGCCCTGGCTGCCGCACGGCTTCTAGATCGTGGGCAAGGGTCAGTTCTTCTGGCAGGTGGGGCACCAGAAGAGGTTGCGGGCGGCGAGGTCGGCGGTGCGGATCTCGCCGCCGCACAGGTGGCAGGGCTGCCGGGTGCGGCGGTAGACGTACACCTCGCCGCCGTGGTCGTCGACGCGCGGCGGGCGGCCCATCGCCTCGGGGGTGTGTTCGGGGCGGACGGTGTCGATGCGGTTGTTGCGGACGCCCTCGCGCATGAGGGCGACGAGGTCGGCCCAGATCGCGTCCCACTCGGCGGGGGTGATGTCCCGGCCCGGGCGGTACGGGTCGATGTGGTGCCGGAAGAGGACCTCGGCGCGGTAGACGTTGCCGACGCCGGCGATGACCTTCTGGTCCATGAGGAGGGCGGCGATCGTCGTACGGCTGCGGGAGACGCGGGCGTAGGCGGCCCGGGGGTCGGCGTCGGCGCGCAGGGGGTCGGGGCCGAGCCGGGCGTGTATCGCCTGCTTCTCGCCGTCCGTGACGAGGGCGCAGGTCGTCGGTCCGCGCAGGTCGACGTAGGCGGTGCTGTTGGCCAGGCGGAGGCGGACGGTGTCCGTGGGCGGGGGCGCGGGGGCGTCTCCGAAGGCGACCTTGCCGAAGAGGCCGAGGTGGATGTGGACCCACTCGCCGTCGCGGAAGCCCAGGAAGAGGTGCTTTCCGTGGGCCTCGGTGCGGGTGAGTCCGGCGCCGTCCAGGAGTGCGGCGGCGTCGGAGAACTTGCCCTGGGGGCTGGTGACACGGGGCGCCGTGCCGGCGAAGCGGTCGGCGTAGTCCAGCGCCAGCCGGTGGATCGTGTGCCCCTCTGGCACGGCTCCTGTTCCTTTCCAGCCCCCGCCGTCGGCCCCCTGCCGCGGCGGGAACAGTGCCTCAGTCCTGCTGCGGGTGGTGCGCCGGGATCGCGGGGAGGTCGCCGGTCGTCTCGTAGTCGGCCAGCATGTCGATCCGCCGGATGTGGCGCTCGTCACCCGAGAACGGGGTGTTCAGGAAGGTCTCGACGAACTTCGTCGCCTCGTCCGTGGAGTGCATGCGGGCGCCGACGGCGACGACGTTGGCGTCGTTGTGCTGGCGGCCGAGGGAGGCGGTCTCCTCGCTCCAGGCCAGGGCGGCACGGACGCCCTTCACCTTGTTCGCGGCGATCTGCTCACCGTTGCCGGAGCCGCCGATGACGACGCCGAGGGCGTCCTTGTCGGCGGCCGTCCGCTCGGCGGCGCGGAGGCAGAAGGGCGGGTAGTCGTCCTGGGCGTCGTAGATGTGGGGGCCGCAGTCGACCGGGTCGTGGCCCGCCGCCTTGAGCCATTCGACGAGGTGGTTCTTGAGTTCGAAGCCGGCATGGTCCGAGCCGAGATACACGCGCATGGGATGAGTGTGACATGTGGGTTGCGGGGTGGCAGCGCCGGGTGCGAGCGCCGGAAACACCCAGCGACACCATGGAAGCTCAGGGAAACCTCAAGTAACGATCCGGAATCAGAGGTTCACGAATCCGTTCGCCTCCGTTTCACTGGTCCGGCCTGTTACATGGCACCCCAGCGGCGCAAAGGAAATCCATCCCCATGACTTCGCAGCCGACCCTTCCGAAGGCCGACCGCGGCCCCGGAGGCCCCGGAGATCCCGGTTCCGGCCTTCAGGCAGGGCTCAAGAACCGTCATCTGTCGATGATCGCCATCGGCGGCGTCATCGGTGCCGGACTGTTCGTCGGATCCAGCTCCGGCATCGCCACCGCCGGGCCCGGCATCCTCCTCTCGTACGCCCTCGTCGGCACGCTCGTGGTGCTGGTGATGCGGATGCTCGGGGAGATGTCCGCGGCCAATCCGACCTCCGGCTCGTTCTCGGCCCACGCCGACCGGGCGCTCGGCCGCTGGGCCGGCTTCTCCATCGGCTGGCTGTACTGGTTCTTCTGGGTCGTGGTGCTGGCCGTGGAGGCCACCGCCGGCGCCAAGATCCTCGAAGGGTGGATCCCCGCCGTACCGCAGTGGGGATGGGCGCTCATCGTGATGGTGGTGCTGACCGCCACCAACCTGGTCTCCGTCGGCTCCTACGGCGAGTTCGAGTTCTGGTTCGCCGGGATCAAGGTCGTGGCGATCGGCGCGTTCATCGTCGTCGGCGGTCTCGCCGTGTTCGGCGTGCTGCCGGGCGTCGACAGCGACAAGGCGGGACTGGACAACCTCACCGGGCACGGCGGCTTCCTGCCCCACGGCCCCGGCGCCATCCTCACCGGCGTGCTGCTCGTCGTGTTCTCCTTCATGGGCAGCGAGATCGCGACCCTCGCGGCCGGTGAGTCCGAGGACCCGCAGCGGGCCGTGACCAAGTCCACCAACAGCATCATCTGGCGGATCGGCGTCTTCTACCTCGGCTCGATCTTCGTCGTCGTCACGCTGCTGCCCTGGGACGACAAGGCCATCGCCGACAAGGGCTCCTACGTCGCCGCCCTCGACTCCCTCGGCATCGCGCACGCCGGTCAGATCATGAACTTCATCGTGCTGACCTCGGTGCTGTCCTGTCTCAACTCCGGCCTCTACACGGCCTCCCGCATGGCGTACTCGCTCGGTGAGCGGGGCGACGCGCCGAAGTCGTTCGCGCGGGTCAACGGCCGGGGCGTGCCGCGCACGGCGATCCTCGCCTCGGTGGTGTTCGGCTTCGTCGCCGTCTTCTTCAACTACCTGTCCCCGGACACGATCTTCCTCTTCCTCGTCAACTCCAGCGGCGCGGTGGCCCTGTTCGTGTGGCTGGTCATCTGCTTCTCGCAGCTGCGCATGCGCCGGATCATCCAGCGCGAGGCGCCGGAGAAGCTGGTCGTGCGGATGTGGCTGTACCCGTACCTGACCTGGGCGACGGCCGCGCTGATCGTGTTCGTGCTCGGCTACATGCTGACCGACACCGAGGGCGAGAGCAGCGGTCGTACGACCGTGCTGCTGTCGGTGCTGGTGGCCGCGGCGGTCGTCGCCATCGCCTTCGTGAAGGAGAAGGTGGCGAAGGACAGGGCGAGGGACGGCGCGCAGGACGGCGCGCAGGACGGCTCGGAGGACGAGTCCGAGGCGCTCACAGCACGGTAAAGCTCTCCTTCACCTCGTCGTACGTCCTCAGGGCATCCGCCTCCACTTCCGGCCGGTACCAGGTGTTGATCTGGTACGACTTCCCCGCTTGGTCGAAGCCGAGCAGCCGGGCGTGCCAGCGGGTGCCCTGCAGGCTGAAGACGTACTCCCAGACGACCGCCGGGCGGCCCCGGAACGTCGTCCTCTCCAGGCGGATCTTGCGGTAGTCGCGGCCCTGGCGGGCGTTCTGCTCGGAGGTCCGCCAGGTGTCCATCAGGTCGCCGTGGGCCAGGGAGGACTTGGCGACGAGTTCCTGGGTGCCGTCCGGGGCGGTGTAGTGCACCTCCGCGCCCGTCTTCACGTCCCGGCGCCAGCCGGTGGGCGTCGCCCAGGCGAACCCCCCGGCCTCCTGGTGCGCGCCCGGCGGCAGGCTGGGCGGCCTGGACGTCCCCTCGACGGTGGGCGAGGGGCTGCCGCTGGCGGAGGGGACCGGGGACCGGGACGGGGACGGCGTCGGTGTCGGTGAGGAGCCGCCGGCCGCCCGGCCACCGTCCTCGCCCGAGCCGGGGGCCACCGCCAGCACGACCGTGACGACGATCCCGACGGCGGCGGCACCGACACCGGCCGCGATCCGGCCCCTCCGGCCCAACCGGCGGCGGGCGGGGACCGCGGGGCCGGGAAGTTCACCACCCGGGGGGACGGCCGCGGCACGGGACTGCAAGAGGGGAACCGGAGCCGGCCCCCGCTCGGTAGGCACCTGCGCCGGCCCGAAGGAACCGGCCCCGCCCCGGCCCCGGGAGCCACCACCGGAAGATCCCGCCCCGCCACCCGAGGCACCCGCCCCGGAGACACCCGGCCGACCGCCGGAGACACCCGCCCCGGCGCCGAACCCCGGCCCGCTTCCAGCGCCACCAGCCTCGCCGCCCGAGGCACCCGCCCCGTCGGGGCCGACACCCGTCCCGCCGCCGAAAGCGTCCGGGCCACCGGAAGAGGCACCTGGCCAGCCGCCAGCGGCCCCCGGCCCATCGGCGGAAACAGGCGGACGACCGCCCGAAACACCCGACCCGGCAGCCAACCCCCGCCCGCCGCCGGCGACATCAAGTCCGCCGCCCGACGCATCCGGCCGGCCGTCCGCGACCCCCGACCCGCCGCCGTCACAAGCTCCCGCCCCGCCGGAGGAGATGGCCGCCCCGTCGGCGGAGACGTCCGGTTGCCCGGGTGGCGGGGTCGGGCGGGTGAGGGGGATGCCGGGGTGGGTGGGGGTGTGCAAGGGGCGGGTCGGGGGGAAGGCCACGGGGTGGAGGGCGGACTCCAGGTCGGACAGGGAGGCCCGGACCGCAGGTTCCTTCGCCAGGAGGCTCTGCAGGATCCCGGTCAACGGGCCCGCTCCGGCGGGGAGTCGGGGTTCCTCGTAGAGGACGGCGTGCAGGGTGGCCAGAGTGGTGTCGCGGGAGAACGGGGAGTGGCCGGCGAGGGCCGCGCAGAGGGTGGCGCCGAGGGACCAGACGTCGGAGGGCGGCCCCTGCGGGCGGCCGGAGATGCGCTCGGGGGCCATGTAGTCGGGCGAACCGACCAGCATGCCGACCATGGTCAGCGCCTTGGCGTCCTGGATCGCGGCGATCCCGAAGTCCGTGAGGACGACCCGTCCGCCGCGCTCCACCAGCACGTTCCCGGGCTTGATGTCCCGGTGCAGGACGCCGCCCGCGTGCACCTGCCGCAGCGCCTCCACCAGCGCGAGGCCGACCCTGGCCGTCTCGCCCGGCCCCAGCGGACCCTCCTCGGCCATGACCTGCTCCAGGGAGCGGCCGGGCACCAGCTCCATGACGATCCACAGGCGTTCGCCCTCGTCGACGACGTCGTAGACGCGCACCACGTTGGGGTGGTCGATGCGGGCGGTGGCCCTGGCCTCGCGCAGGGTGCGTTCACGGCGGGTGCGGCCGTCCTCGGGGTCGAGGCCGTCGATGCGCATCTCCTTCACCGCGACCTGCCGGTCGAGTATGTCGTCGGTGGCCCGCCACACCCGCCCCATTCCTCCCTGGCCGATACTCTCGACCAGTCGGTAGCGCCCCGTCACGAGCAGACCCGGAACACCGCCGCTCACTGAATTCCCCGGCAATTCACTGCACCCCCTCCAATTCCCGGCCCTACCAATTCATGCCGTACCAGCATAGTGCGGAGAAATCTTGTGGTACCTCTTCAAGTACTGCGAATTCAGGCGCAGCCAAGGGGGGTGAACATGAGTTCTCGTCATGCGGCGGCCATCGCCGGATCACTGGTCGCGGCATCTTTCTCGGCGGTGCTGCTCCTTTCCCTTCCGGCCGGTGCGGACGACACCGGGCCGGGGAGCGCCGAGGGGGGAAAGGCGGTGGACCAGGCGCCGGCCGGGGTGAAGCTGACCACGCTGCTGCCGGAGCGGATCTCGGTCGACAACGCCTCACGGAAAACGGCGATCACCGCGACGGTGAAGAACGAGGGGACGAAGGACAGCGGAAAGATCAGGACCTTGGTCGTCGGATTCGACGGCCTGACGGTGAAAAACGTCGAGGGGTGCACCGCCATCGCGGAGAAGGACCTTCCGGAAGGTTCGAACAGCGGTTTCTCCTGCCCCGTCGGCAATCTCGCGGCGGGGGCGTCGAAGTCCTACGCCGTCGACGCGACATTCGATCTGAGCAGGACCGGGAAGATCTGTCTGCCCGTCCAGACCGGGGACGGGAAGAAGACGTTCTGGCAGCAGGGCCCGGTGCCGTTCGGTACGGCGAACCCGTCGCCGAACGCCCCGGCCACCCCGCTGCTCCTGGGCACCGACAACACGCCCGCCGCGCCCAGCGGCGACGAACTGCCCCGGACGGGCGTCGGGCGGGACCTGCTGCCGCTCGGCGCGACCGGGGTGTCCCTGCTCGTGGCGGGGACGGCCGGGCTGTGGTGGGCCCGGCGGCGGCCGGAGAGCTGACCACGCCTGCTACGGGGAGGCCGCCGTGCCGAGCGGGGCGGCCGGCTGCTCGGGCTCACCGGGCCGGACGCCGGGGCAGGTGGACCACGCCGAGAGGGAGAAAGGGCGAAGGCGGCGGCCCCCGGGGATCGGGAACCACCGCCTTCGCGTCCGGGTGTCGTGCGGGGCGATCACCTGGGCGGGGCGCCGGGGAGGGCCGCGCCGAACGCCTTCGGGCCGGTGACCGGGCCGACGGGCTCTTCGGCCCGGAAACGCGGAAGAGGCTCGCCGAGGTCAGGTCGCGGTACGACCCGGCGAACCTCCTCCGGTACGGCCAGGAGCGGGCCTAGGGGGTGTTTCGAAAGTCCTGTGCGGTGCCCGTGGTGTTCGGTGCGTGCCCTCGGCGTGCCGGACGAAGGCCCTCGTAGCGGAGCTGCTTGGGCCTTTGGCCGGTGCGGCGAGGGTGCGTGCCGGGCGCCGCGGGTGCTGTGCGGGACTTTCGAAACACCCCCTAGCGGTCGGCGAGCTTCCAGGCGGTGGGCAGCAGGCCCATCGCCAGGGCCGCCTTGATCGCGTCGCCGATCAGGAAGGGGGTGAGACCGACCGCGATCGCGGTGGAGAGGGGGAGGCCGGCCGCGTAGGCCAGGTACGGGACGCCGACGGCGTAGATGATCGCCTCGCCGACGAGCATCGCGCCCGCGGTGCGCCACACGCTGCGGTCCGCGCCCCGGCGGGCGAGGGCGCCCACGGCGGCGGACGCGAGGATCATGCCGAGGATGTAGCCGAAGGAGACGGAGATGCCGGAGGAGCCGCCGGCGAACCACGGCACACCGGCGAGGCCGGCCAGGGCGTACACGACGAGCGCGGACACGCCGCGCCGGACACCGAGGGAGGTGCCGACCAGGAGCGCGGCGAAGGTCTGGCCGGTCACCGGGACCGGGGAGCCGGGAACCGGCACCGCGATCTGGGCGGCGAGACCGGTGAGCGCGGCGCCGCCGAGCACCAGCGCGACATCACGGACGCGGGACGCGGGCAGGAGGTCGGCGAGGACCTCTCCGGGGCGGGCGCTGGCGGCGGCGGTGCTCATGGGGACTCCGCGGTGAGAAGGGCGGTTCGGGACACCGCGACGCTATCCCAGCGCCGGTGAGCCCCCCACCGTCAGCGATCGACAAAGAGGGTGACGGAAGGTTGGTGGGCTCCACACAAAGGATGTCGGTTACACCGGCCGCGGCGTGACAACGATCACTGAGGTGAAGAGGTTTCACTCACCTGGCACCGTCTCGGCGGATTGTGAACTCTCGCCAAAGGAATCCTAGCGCTCTGGTCGGATTCACCTTCCCTGCCCTACTCTTCCAGCCATGGTTGCCCAAGCCCGGAACTTCACGTCGCGTCGCTATGTCGACCTGCGACGCCAGGGCACGGCCACCTGTCGCCGCCCGGTCTGAGGCGCGGCTGTGGCGCGCCTCGGCTTCCGAGACGTGTCGGCCCCGTTCCCGAGGACGCTACGACGACGTGAAGCTCGTCCCGCTGACCAGCAACCAGTTCCTCACCGCCCTGCAGTCCGGCCAAGTCGACATCGCACCGCTCGCCAACAGCCAGGCGCCCGCCTATCTGCGGCAGTACGGGTCCAAGGGCGCGCGCACCATCACCACCGACGTCGTCGACCTGCTGAACCTGCTGTGGGCGCCGGCGACCGTGCTGAACGACGGGGCGAAGGCGGCCGCCGTCGCCGCGTACGTCCCGCAGTGGGCCAGGGGCCAGGTGTGGCAGTACGAGAACCCCGACATCTGGAACGAGGAGTTCTACGTCAAGGCGCAGAACCTGACCCTCGCCCAGGCCCGGGCGGTCTCCGAGCTCGCCAACAAGCCGCTGTACCCGCCGAGCTGGGACGAGGCCGTCGCCTGGGAGCAGGAGACCGCGGACCTGCTCGCGGAGGGCGGCTTCGTGAAGAAGTTCGACGTCTCCTCCCTCTTCGACCACCGCTTCGAGGCCATCGCCGCGCGGTCCGTGCCCGCCGAGTACCGGAGTTGATCCCGTCATGACCACCACCGTGCCGGTCACGGCCGCCCCCGTGGCGGTGGCCGCCGAGCAGCCGCGCAGGCGCCGTCGCAGCCTCGCGCCCGGCAAACGCCTCCCCGCCGCCCGTCTGGCCGGCCCCCTCGTCCTGTTCTCCCTGTGGGCGGCGGCCTCCGCCGCCGGCCGGCTCGACCCCGGCGCGGTCCCGGCGCCGTGGACGGTGCTGAACACCGGCGTCCGCCTGTGGTCCGACGGGACCCTGCCCACCGACGTCCTCACCTCCCTCGAACGCGCCGGGTACGGCTTCGTGATCGGTCTGACCGCGGGCGTGCTGCTCGCCCTCGCGTCCGGGCTCAGCCGGGCCGGGGAGGCGCTGATCGACGGAACCGTGCAGCTCAACCGGGCGATCCCGGTCCTCGGTCTGATTCCGCTGTTCATCCTGTGGCTGGGCATCGGCGAGACCTTCAAGATCGCGATCATCGCCATCGTCGTCTAGATCCCGATCTACCTGAACGCGCACGCCGCGCTGTCCGGCATCGACCACCGGTTCGTCGAACTCGCCGAGGTGCAGGGCCTGTCGAGGGTTCGGTTCACAGCCCTTCAGGCCGGCCTCGGCGAGGGCCTCGCGGCCCTGCCGCTCGGCCTGCCCAGGGCAAGGAGAGCTGCTCGATCGGGGGCGACGCCGCGCACTACACCTCCGTAGCGGCGCAGGCACGGTCGGTACCGGGTCCGTCCGGATCGTGGGCAGCCCCTCCGTGGGAGCGGAGGGGCTGCCCAGACTGTGGGCGTTTTTGCCCGTCTCACGCATTGGACGCACCACGCCCATGCCCAGCACCACCGTCAGCACTCCACAAGAGTCGGACGCCCCTCTCTCGCACGGTCTCCAGCAGCGCCATCTGTCGATGATCGCCCTCGGCGGCGTCATCGGCGCGGGTCTCTTCGTCGGTTCGGGTGCGGGGATCGCCGCGGCCGGTCCGTCGATCGTCCTCGCCTACGCCCTCTCCGGTCTCCTCGTGATGCTGGTGATGCGGATGCTCGGCGAGATGTCGGCCGCGTATCCGTCGTCGGGCTCGTTCTCGGCGCACGCCGAGCGGGCGTTCGGCCCCTGGGCGGGCTTCACCGTCGGCTGGGCCTTCTGGGTGCTGCTGTGCACGGCCGTCGGGCTGGAGGGCATCGGCGCCGCGAAGATCGTCGCGGGCTGGCTGCCGGGCACGCCCGAGTGGGCCTGGGTCGCGCTGTTCCTGCTGGTGTTCTGCGGGACGAACCTGGCCGCCGTGAAGAACTTCGGCGAGTTCGAGTTCTGGTTCGCGGCGCTGAAGGTCGGCGCGATCACCCTGTTCCTGGTCCTGGGCGTGCTGGCGATCGCCGGGCTGCTGCCCGGGACGGACTCCCCGGGGACGTCGCACCTCGGCGACCTCCTCCCGAACGGTGGCGAGGGCCTGGTGGTCGGCCTGCTCGCCTCCGTCTTCGCGTACGGCGGCCTGGAGACGGTGACCATCGCCGCGGCCGAGTCGCAGGACCCGGTCCGGGGCGTGGCGGGCGCGGTCCGTACGGCGATGTGGCGGATCGCGCTGTTCTACGTCGGCTCGATGGCGGTCGTCGTCACGCTCGTTCCCTGGGACTCCGAGGCGGTCGTCGAGAAGGGCCCGTACGTCGCCGCCCTCGACCATCTCGGCATCCCCGGCGCCGGTCAGGTGATGAACGTGGTGGTGCTGGCCGCGCTGCTGAGCGCGATGAACGCCAACATCTACGGCGCCTCGCGCATCGCCCACTCGCTGGTGGAGCGCGGCCACGGCCCGAAGGCGCTGGGCCGGGCGCCCGGCGGTGTCCCGCGCCCCGCGGTCCTCGCCTCCAGTGTCTTCGGGCTGGTCTGCGTGGTGCTGAGCCACTGGCGGCCGGACGACGTGTTCCCCTGGCTGCTGAACATGATCGGCGCGGTGATCCTGGTCGTGTGGATCTTCGTGGCCGTCTCCCAGCTGCGGCTGCGCCGCCGGCTGGAGCGGGAGGAGCCGCAGCGGCTCGCCGTGCGGATGTGGGCGTTCCCCGTGCTGACCTGGTGCGCGCTGGCGGGCATGGCGGCGGTGTTCGTCCTGATGGCCCGGGAGCCGGGCACCCGGGTGCAGCTGTACTCGTCGGGCGGCATGACGGCGTTCCTGGCCGCGGCCGGGTACGCCTGGCAGCGGCGGCGGTCCGCGGGCTGACGAGGCCCCACGGGTCTCGGTGCGGGCCCGCCGGCCGCGTTCCCCGCCTGTTCAGGGCTTGCGGCCCACGCCGCCGTGCTGGCCGACCGGCGTCGGGTGGGTGCCCGGCTCCGGTCGCCACAGCGGGACGGAGACGACGCCCGGCCCGACCAGCTCCAGGCCCTCGAAATAGCCCTCGATCTCGTCGACAGGACGCAGGAAGTACGGGACCGCGCCGGTCTCGTTGTAGGCGTCCTGAGCGTGTTCGTAGGCGGGGTCGGTGCCGCGGGAGCCCTCGTTGAGGGAGAGGTGGCTGCCGGAGGGGAGGCCGGCCAGGAGGGCGCGGACGAGGTCGCGGGCGCGCTCGTAGCCGTCGACGTGCCCGAGGATGCCGCTGAGGATCAGGGCGGTGGGGCGGGTGAGGTCGAGGGTCCTGGCCGCGGCCTCCAGGATGCGCTCCGGGTCGTAGAGGCTGAGGTCCTCGTAGGCGGTCGCGCCCTCAGGGGTGGAGCTGAGCAGGGCGCGGGCGTGGGCGAGGACCAGGGGGTCGTTGTCGACGTAGACGATCCTCGACTCGGGGGCGAGACGCTGGGCGACCTCGTGGGTGTTGTCGACCGTGGGAAGTCCGGTGCCGACGTCGAGGAACTGGCGGACGCCCGCCTCCTGGACCAGGTACCGGATGCTGCGGCCGAGGAAGGCGCGGCTGCTGCGGGCGATGGTGACGATGCCGGGGAAGACGGCGGTGTAGGCGTCGCCGGCCGCCTCGTCCACCGGGTAGTTGTCCTTGCCGCCCAGCCAGTAGTTCCAGATGCGGGCCGAGTGGGGTACCGAGGTGTCGATCTCCGTCATGCAGGCAATGGTGCCCCCGCGAGGGCGGCTCGCGGGGGTGTTCCTGCGCGGGAGTCGTCACAGGTTGCTGAAGTCCGGGCCCTTGGTGCGGGTGCGCTTGATCTCGTAGAAGCCGGGGACCGAGGCGACCGCGAGGGTGCCGTCCCACAGCCGGGCGGCCTCCTCACCCTGGGGAGCGGGGGTGACGACCGGGCCGAAGAAGGCGATCTGCTCGCCGTCGGGGCCGGGGACGGCGATGACGGGGGTGCCGACGTCCTGGCCGACCTTCTCGATGCCCTCCTTGTGGGAGGCGCGCAGCTGGGCGTCGAACTCGAAGTCCGTCTGCTCGGCGTACTCGATCAGCGAGGCGGGCAGACCGACGTCCTTGAGCGCGCCCGCGATGGCCTCGACCGTCGCGCCCTCGCCCTTGTTGTGGAAGCGGGTGCCGAGGGCGGTGTAGAGCGGGCCGAGGACGTCGGCGCCGTGCAGCTGCCAGGCGGCGGTGACCACGCGCACCGGCTGCCAGGCCTTCACCGCGAGCATCTCGCGGTACTCCTCGGGCAGCTCGTCCAGCTTGTTCTCGTTGAGGACGGCGAGGCTCATGACGTGCCAGCGCACCTCGATGTCACGGACCTTCTCGACTTCCAGGACCCACCGGGAGGTCATCCAGGCCCAGGGGCACAGCGGGTCGAACCAGAAGTCGACGGGGGTCTTCTCGGACATGTGTCTCCTCAGGAGATCTTCAAGAGAAAAGGCCTTTCCCCCGTCAACACCGTCGTCCGTGCGGCACATTCCCTGCTGCCCGGGGTCAGGGGCGCGTGGCAGGATCGCTCCTGTCCAAGAACGTCTGGCCACTGACGAGGGAGTACCGCCCGTGCCCGGTGAGAACCTGTCCCGCGACGAGGCCCGGGAGCGGGCCGCCCTGCTGTCCGTCGACGGGTACGACGTGTCCCTCGACGTGCGGTCGGCGGTGGGCGACCGGGACGACGAGGACGGGTCGGGTCCGCGCACCTTCCGCTCGGTCACCACGATCCGCTTCCGCTGCAACGAGCCGGGCGCGTCGAGCTTCGCGGACCTGGTCGCGCCCAGCGTGACCTCCGTCTCCCTCAACGGCCGCGACCTGGACCCGGGGGAGGTCTTCGACGGCACCCGGATCCTGCTGGAGGACCTGGCCGCGGAGAACGAGCTGGTCGTCGACGCCCGGTGCGCCTACTCCCGCACCGGTGAGGGCCTGCACCGGTTCGTCGACCCGGAGGACGGCGAGGTCTACCTCTACACCCAGTACGAGCCGGCCGACTCGCGCCGGGTCTTCGCGAACTTCGAGCAGCCCGACCTCAAGGCGCCGTTCCGCTTCGAGGTGCGGGCGCCCGAGGAGTGGACGGTGTGGAGCAACGGCGAGGGCGAACGCGCGGACGGGGTCTGGCGGTTCGCGGAGACGAAGCCGATCTCGACGTACATCACCTGTGTGGTGGCCGGCCCCTACCACTACGTCACGGACTCCTACACCCGTGACCTCGGGGACGGCACGACCCTGGAGATCCCCCTGGGCGCCCTGTGCCGCAAGGGTCTGGCGCCCCACTTCGACGCCGAGGACGTCTTCCTGATCACCAAGCAGGGCCTGGACTTCTTCCACGACCACTTCGACTACCCGTACCCCTTCGGGAAGTACGACCAGGCGTTCGTGCCCGAGTACAACCTGGGGGCGATGGAGAACCCGGGGCTGGTGACCTTCCGGGAGGAGTACATCTTCCGGGGGAAGGTGACGCGGCTGTCGTACGAGAGCCGGGCGAACGTCATCCTGCACGAGATGGCGCACATGTGGTTCGGCGACCTGGTCACCATGGAGTGGTGGGACGACCTGTGGCTGAAGGAGTCCTTCGCGGACTTCATGGGGTCCTTCTCCCTGGTCGGCGCCACCCGCTTCACCGAGGGCTGGATCACCTTCGCCAACCGCCGCAAGGCCTGGGCGTACCGCGCCGACCAGCTCCCCTCCACCCACCCGATCACCGCCGACATCCGCGACCTGCAGGACGCCAAGCTCAACTTCGACGGCATCACCTACGCCAAGGGCGCCAGCGTGCTCAAGCAGCTGGTGGCGTACGTCGGCCGGGACGCGTTCCTGGAGGGCGCCCGCCGCTACTTCAAGCGGCACGCGTACGGCAACACCCGGCTCGGTGACCTGCTGTCGGTCCTCGCGGAGACCAGCGGCCGGGACATGGGGGCGTGGGCGCGGTCCTGGCTGCAGACGGCGGGCGTGAACGCGCTGACGCCGCAGGTGCTGCTGGACGCGCAGGGCCGGATCGCCGAGCTGGCGGTGGTCCAGGAGGCGCCGGAGTCCCACCCGGAGCTGCGGCCGCACCGGGTGGCGATCGGCCTGTACCGCCGCGAGGCGGGCCGTCTGGTGCGGTACGCGCGCACCGAGGCGGACGTCGACGGGCCGCGCACGGTCGTGACGGACCTGGCGGGCCGGGAGGCACCGGAGCTGGTCCTGGTCAACGACGAGGACCTGACGTACTGCAAGATCCGCTTCGACGAGACCTCGCTGGACACGCTGCGCTCGCACCTGGGCGACATCGCCGACCCGCTGGCCCGCGCCCTGTGCTGGTCTGCGCTGTGGAACCTCACCCGGGACGCGATGCTGCCGGCGCGGGACTTCATCGCCCTGGTGCTGCGGTTCGCGGGACGGGAGTCGGACATCGGCGTGCTGCAGATGCTGCACGCGTGGGCGGAGTCGGCGCTGGTGCACTACGTGGCGCCGCCGCTGCGCGCGACCGGCGCGCGGCTGCTGGCGGAGGGCGCCGAGCGCGAGCTGTACGCCGCCGAGCCGGGCAGTGAGCACCAGCTGGCGTGGGCGCGGTTCTTCGCGCAGACGGCCGAGGACCAGGCGGGCTTCGAACTGCTGCAGGGTCTGCTGGACGGCACGTCGGTCGTCGAGGGGCTGGAGGTGGACCAGGAGCTGCGGTGGACGTTCCTGGAGCCGCTGGTCGCGCACGGGTACGCCGACGAGAAGGCGCTGGAGGCCGAGCTGGCCCGGGACGACACCGCCTCCGGCAGGCGTCATCAGGTGCGCTGTCTGGCCGCCCGCCCCTCGGCGGCGGTCAAGGCGCAGGCGTGGGCGCAGCTGGTGGAGTCCGAGGACCTCTCCAACGCCCTGGTGGAGGCGACCATCGCCGGCTTCAACCAGCCCTCGCAGCGGGAGCTGCTGGCGCCGTACGCGCAGAAGTACTTCGCCTCGATCGGGCGCGTGTGGTCCGAGCGGTCCATCCAGATCGCGATGACCATCGTGAAGGGCCTGTTCCCCTCCCTCCAGGACTCCCCTCAGACGCTGGTGGAGACGGACGTCTGGCTGGCCGCCCACGACTCGGCGCCGCCGGCGCTGCGCCGGCTGGTCCTGGAGGCGTGGGACGACCTGGCGCGGGGCCTGCGCGGACAGGCGTGTGACGCGAGGGCCGAAGAACACCACTAGCTCTGGCCATGAATTCCGCCGACGGTGATCGTTACGGAATCCGGGCAATCGACCCCGTAACCCCTGGCCCCGCCCGTCGGGACCAGGGGTTTTCGATGCCTACTCGGCATCCGAACATCCGTCCTTTAGGGCGATCTTGTCCAGGTTTGTCGACAGGCGTGTAACAGCGGTTAAGGGAAGGATCGAGCGCGGAATGCCCGTTGCATGAACCACAACGCGCCGCTCCCCCCGGCCTCCCCCCGCCCGCTGCGCCACCTCTCCCGCACCGGCGGGCACCGTGTCCTGACGGCGGCCCAGCTCCGCTCGCACGGCGTCTCCCCGGCCGAGACCACCGAGCAGTGCCGCCCCGGCGGCCCCTGGCAGCAGATCCTGCCGGGCGTGTTCCTGCTCCACCCGGGACCGCCGACCAGCGAGGAGCGGCTGCACGCGGTGCTGCTGTACGCGGCCCGCGAGGTGCCGCCGCCGACCGGGGTGCCCCTCCAGCCGGACCCCGCCGCCGGCGACCGCCCGCAGGGACCGGCGTACCAGGCGGCGATGATCACCGGTCTGGCCGCGCTCACCCTGCACGGGTTCACGGCCGCTCCCCCGCTCCCGTCCCTGGAGCGGATCGACGTCCTGGTCCCGCGGCTGCGCCGGCTGCGCTCGACCGGCTGCGCCCACGTCATCCGCACGGCGAGCCTGCCGGCCCCCGTGCAGGCCACCGGAGTTCCGGTGGCGCCCGTCCCGCGCGCCCTGGCCGACGCGGTGGCGGGGATGACGGACGCGGGAGCGGTACGGCGTCTGCTGTCCGAGGCGGTACGCGCGGGGCACTGCGAACCGGCGGCCGTGGTGCGGGAGCTGAACGACGCGAAGCTGCTGAGCCGCCCGCACGTGGTGGACGCGGTGGACTCGCTGCTGGCCGAGGGCCGCTCGATCGCGGAGGCCCGTCTCTACCGCATGGTGAGCGAGCACGGCCTCCCCGACCCGGTCTGGAACGTGGACCTCAGGCTGCCGGGCGGACCGCACCTCGGCGGCCTGGACGCCTACTGGCCGGAGCAGGCCGTGGCGATCGAGCTGGACACCCGCGCACCCCGCCGGGGTCACCGGCAGGACGACGACGCGACGTGGTCGGAGTACGCCCGCAAGCGTGAGCACCTGGAGCGGCTGGGCATCACCGTCGTGTACATCACACCGAAGAAGCTGAGGGACGCGGCGGAACAGCAGGCGGCCGTGGTCCGCACGGCCCTGACGGCCTCGGGGGACCGCGACCCGGCCGCGTATGTCGTGGTCCTGCCCCGATAGTCACGGACCGGGGTGAGGACGTGCGGTTCACCGCCCCTTTCGGGGCTTCGGCAGCACCAGCTCGGTGTTGCGGTCCTCCGGCTCGCCGCCGAGCCGCGCGCCGTCGGAGCGGGCGTTCGCCGACAGCTCCCGGTAGAGGGCGGCCAGGCCGGTCTGGGAGAGGTCGGTGAAGTCGGTGCGGTGCGGGGCGGCCGACTCGACGAGGGTGGTGTGCAGGGAGAGGGTGCCGTCCTTGTTGTCGACCAGCTCGATCACCCGTGCCAGCTGCGGGAACTCCACGTGGGAGGCCGTGGAGACCTCCCAGAAGGGGCCGCCGCCCGCCGAGCCCCGGTGCGGGGTGATGTCGTTGCGGTGGATGTGGCCGTTCACCCAGGCGACGACGTTGCGGTGGCGGCCGAGGAGGGCCGTGAGTTCGGCACCGGTGTGCCGCCGCTCCCCGGGGCGGGCCGGGTCGGGGCGGGTGTTGGACATGCTCTCGCCGGTGTGGTGGCTGAAGACGATCGCGTACGCGTCCCGGTGGGCGCGCAGGGTCGCGTCCAGCCACTCCAGCTGGGCGGTGCCGATCGAGCCGTTGTAGTGGCCGCCGGGGTCGGTGGTGTCGAGGCTGATGCCGAGGACGTTCTCGGCCACCGGGAAGGTGTAGTACTGGGTGCCCTCGGCCAGGTTGGCGGCCGTGTAGCCGTGGCCGACCGGGCCCGCACCCCGGTGGGCCGGGTCCAGGTGGGCCCTGAGGTGGTCGGCGGGGGTGTAGGGGGCGCGGCGCTCGTCCGGGGTGACCGTGCGCAGGGCGCGGGTCTTGGACTTCAGCAGGTCGCGGACGACCGTGCCCCGGGGGTCCCGGTCCTGGCTGATGCTCCGCTGGAGTCTCGTGGCCTCGGCGGCGGTCAGTTCCATGAGCTTGCGGCCGCCCACCGCGAACTCGGCGAGCCAGGAGTCGCCGTGCGCGTAGCAGCCGAGCGGCATCGCGTCGTGGTTGCCGACGGTGGAGTACCAGGGGAGGGTCAGGCCGGGGCTGTTGACCTCGCGGATCGCGGCGGCCAGGAAGCCGTCCAGGTGGGGGAAGCCGCGCTGCTTGTAGGAGTCGCGGGAGGCGGAGTCGGGCTGCCAGTACAGGGGGATGCCGCTGTTCTGGACGCCCTCGTAGTGGCGCGGGTCGCCGGAGTTGGGGGTGACGCGGCCGCCACTCATCACCGTCAGGTACCAGTCCAGCTCGGTGTGGGCGTTGTTGTCGGTGTTGTCGCCGGTGGTGACGACGAAGTCCAGCGGGGCGCCGGTGACGGGGGCGGCCCGCAGCGCGTTGACCCGTTCGATCAGCGAGACCGCGCCCTGCACGGTCAGCGCCTCGTGCGGCCGCCAGGAGATCTCGCTCGCCGCCCGCAGGTACTCCAGGCGCAGCGGATGCTGACTGTCGATCAGATGCAGGTCCGTGAGCTGCACGAAGGCGGCGAGTGTCGTACGGCGGCCCGCACGCCCGGACTTGGGGGCGGCGAGGTCGCCGCGGACGACGCGCTGCCAGCCGGCGGCGCTGCCGAGACGGCGGTAGCCGGAGCCGGCGCGCGGGGCGGCGACGGAGGCGAGGGTGGTGCCCCGGGTGTAGGGGGCGAGCGGTGCGGCGGAGGGCCCGGCCACCGCGGCCTCCCGGGCCGGGGCCGGGGGCCGGCCGGACGCGGCCTGGCTGTCGGTGGGCCGCAGGGCGTAACCGACGCCCGCGGAGGCGGAGACGGCCGCGGTGGCGGCGAGGACGGTACGACGGTCGACCCCCAGCACGGAGGACGTGACAGAGCGTGTGCGCGACATGGCGCGATCTCCCCGAGTGCGAACGCGTCGGCAGTGGACGCGGGCCGGCCGCAGCCGCGAACGTCCCGCTCGTACCGGATGCTCGACACCGGGTATGGCCTGCGCGTGAACGCCTCGGCAACGCGGAACGCCGATCGCCGTACGTGGATCACGGGCACCCCCGGCCGACCTCGGCCGCTCCTCGCACGGCCGGGAACCGGTCACTCCGTGTTCATCCGACGGGGTAACCGGAGAGTCGCAACGGGCCCTGGGTCGTGGGCGCCAAATACCCCCCGTGGCCCCCCCGGGGGGGCCCCCGGGGGGGGGGGGGGCCCCCCCCCCCCCCCCCGCGGGGCCCGGCGGGCCCCCCCAAACACAACGGGGGGGGGAA